>CAWCFH010000012.1:0-565160 GCA_963794885.1 uncultured Actinomycetota bacterium | reverse complement strand
GGCCGACGACGATGAAGACCTTTTGGCGCAGGTAGGCGCCGGTCGTGTTCTGGTACTGGTGGGTTCGCGCTCGGTCACGGTGACCAGCGAGGCCTTGTGGCCGTACGGGAAGAGATAACCCTTGCGGACGACCCGGACGTACGCGTCGCGGGCCTGGGTCGCGCGGTGCCGCCAGGAGAGCAGTGACGAGTTGAAGTACTTCGTCTTGTTCGGATCCGTGGGCGGTGGCCCCTGCTCGTTCGCGTGTGGCAGGTCCCAATGCGCGTCGCAGTCGATCCAGCCACCGAGCGCGGTCAGCATCAGCAGATCCACCGTTGCCGGGGACGGCACGAACCCGAAGCTGTTCGTCGTCGAGCCGGTGCGCCGGTAAGGCCCGCCCTCCGTGCGCGACACGCTGAAGTCGGACGAGAGCCGGACGATGTCGTAGCGGTCGGCGTAGGCCAGCGAGGTCGGATGCGGTAGGTAGCCATCGTCGCCGGGCTCAGAGACGTTCTTGAACACGTCTTCGCCGAAACCCGGATCCGGCGCCCAGAGCGCGCGGATGGTCCGCAGGTCGCGATCGTTCTCGTCGACTTCGACGACCTCGAACTTCCCGACGGTCTTGAGTGCTGTGCCGGCGAGCCTCGTATGCCACAACTCGGTCCAGCCGTTGTGGGTCACCGGATCGATCGCGTTGACGAACACCGTGCGGCCGCCGAGCAGCGGCGTCGGATAGCTGGTGACCGCCGGCGGCGAGATGATCAGGCCGGTCGGTATCTCGAGCGCGGTCTGCAGCACCGACGGCTTCTGCGGGCCGGTCATGCCGGTCGGGATGCGGCGGTCGATCGCCGCGACGAACGGCGGCACCGCGTTCACCGACACGCTGAGCACGAGGCTGACCCAGTTGAGCAGCGTCGTGGTGTCGAGGGTGAGCGGATGCGCCGCCGTCTTGCCGAGCAAGGAATCCGGAATGATGTACGCCAGCCGGCTCTGCCCGGCGATCCGCGCGGGAATGGGCGGCGCGCCGACGTTCTGTGTCGGCGGCACCGGGCCTTGCGAGACGCCGATCAGGTTGCCGTTCTTGAGCGGGTAGGCGACCTCGGCGACGTGCTGCGGCGCTGTGCCGTCGCCCGGGCCGAAGCACACCACCAGGTAGTTGGACTTGTCGCTGTTGACTTTCGTGAAGACTGCGGGCGAGACGGAGAAGTCCGGCTTCATGTTGTAGAACTTCAAGGTCAGCATGAGCTGGTCCTTGGCACGCCGTACGTTCGCCACGTAATCGGGCTTGAGCGGGATCGTGGCGTCCGGCACGGCCGCGGAAGCCGGCGTCGCCGGAAGCACCTCGGCGACGACCGCTGCGGCAGTCGCCGTCCCGGTCAGGATGCCGAACGTGCGGCGGCTGACACCTGTCGGCGCAGTCTCCTCGGGCGGTTCTGTCATCGCGGCTCTCCCTCTGCGAACAGCGAAAAGCGCGTCGCGCAGACGAGCAGGAAGAGCAGTGCCAACGCGATTCGCCACGCCGGACGCCAACTCCCCGCTGTTCCCTCCACGGGTGCCGAGCTTCCCGAGCTACCGGCAACCTAGGGCCCGCTTGGGTAGGAAGGCAACTGCATGGCGCTTTGTCTTGCCCTTGCGGGCAACCAAACCGTGCCGCCATCAACCGCCGACGACGGTCGTGAGCGGCATCGTCTCGGTGAAGATCAGCCGCCCCTTGCCGTTGTTGCCGGCGATGCGCTCGAACTCCTCGAAGGCCAGCCGCAACGGTTTGGTGCTGCTCGGGATCTTGATCGATCCGGTCCACGTCACGAAGTCGGAATCCGAGACCGACGCGCGCAATTCGACCGCGTTCGCCGACGTCGGTGTCCAGGCCAGGTCATCGTCAGCGATGCGGGTGTCGCGCTGCTCGATCGTCACGAGCATCTTCGACGGCTCGTCGGCGGCATCGGTGCGCACCGGCGCGCGCCCGGCCACGGTCACCGTTCGGGTCGATCCGGTCCCGGTCATGGTGACCGACCGGTTCGGCGCGAGCTGCGCGTAGTCGGCGACCACCACCTTGGACAGATGCGCGCCGGTGATCGAGTGCGGTCTGGAAGCGCGCGAAGGCGAATCGGATGAACGGCATGTAAGCGGTCAGCTCCTTGCCGCTGGTCGCCGCCACCCGGATGTCGCAGTACCAGAGCCCGCGCGTCGAGTCGAAGCCGACGTTGTGCCCGGCGACGTCGACGCGCTCCGACGTCTCGTCGATGGGCAGTCGCCGAGCCGGTAGCGGTGTGCAGCGGGAAGCACGCCGGCGTGGGTTGGCCAGGCAGCGACCGGTGCGTCTTGAACATCGGGTCGTAGCCCCACAGCGTCACGTAGGGCGCCACGTCGTTCGGCGGCAGGTCGGCCGACGAGTGCGCGCTCTTCCGCCAGCACACCACGCCGAGCCGCTCGCCGGCACCCGACGACCACCACGGCCGCTTCGAGGTACACGCCGCAGCGCGCCGCCCTTGCGCGTCACCGGGGTACCGGTCGCGACCCGCGCAGTAGATCGGGATGACGTAGAGGACATCGGGTGCATCCGGCCGCTTCGAGTTGAGCACGTGCAATGCGGTGCGTGTGGTCGGCCGCCGGGTCGGAGAACGTATGGATCGTCGGGCCGACGTAGGAGAACACGATCGCCGGGCTGATCCAGACCGGAAACGTCGATCACGGCCTTGGTCAGGATCTGCACCGTGCCGTCGGGCCCATTCGTCGGGATCGGGCGACGACCACATAGTCGCCGAGGTTCGGGTCACCGGTGCTTGGGATCGGTGCCGTCCGGTGCGCGGACGAGCGGTGCGCGCGTGGGCCTGGTCGGCGCCGTCTGCGCCCGGCGTCGGTCCACGTCAGCTGCATGCCGCACGGTCGACTCCTCGAATGCCACGCCGGGGGTGGCCGGGTTCGCCTGGAGATCGCTCACGGCATGCGCGCCGGAACTGAGCGTCAGCTGCTCACGGAAGTACTCGACGTAGTAGCTGGTCGCTGTCGCCGGGTAGGTGACCGCACGGAACTTGGTGTCGCCGAACTCGTGTGGACGAGGTCGAAGTTCTCCGCGTCCGGCGAGTGACACCACCGACGGTCGCGGCCCGGGCAGGAAGCCCCGTCCGTTGCGGGTCAGCTCCAGCGCGAACGCGTGGCCCTGGAAGTTCTGCGGCGTGACCGGATCGGCGTTGCTGCCGGTGTCGATCGGCATCGACCAGGTCGCGTCGACGTCGACGCGGGCCGTGCTCTTACGGCTCATCAGCACGGTGCCGGCGTCGAGATTGGACGTCCCGCCGAACGCGGCGAACGTTTGGCCGATCTCGGTCTTGGCCGGCTTGAGGAACAGCTCCGGGTTCGTCAGCGGAGTGCGTACGGCGTGGATGAACGTGACCAGCCGCCACGGCGTGAACATCCAGTGCTCGCCGTTGACGATCTGCTTGAGCACCGCGGCAGGATCCTTCCCGACGCGCGATGCGCGTACTGCTGGATCCACTCCCACATCGGCCATGATCGACACCGCGGACTGCGTCGATGCTGGCAGTTCACCAGTGCGGTGAACATGTCGCCCTTGGCCAGTGTCAGGTCCAGCTCGGTCGTCACGTTGGCCGCCGTCACTCGGATCGGTGACCGACTTGGTCGACCAGTTGACCGGACCCGCGAGACAGCGCACCCGGGCAGCCCGCAGGTTCGGCCAGCCGTTCACCGCGGTGTCGAACGGCAACGTCGCGACGGTCTTCTTGTCCGAGTTGATCGGCAGGCCGCGCACCAGCGCGGTCCGGCCGAGCACCTCGGGCAGGTACTTGATCGGCAGGAACTTCGGATACAGCAACGGGTTGTCGCGCCGTCGACATCGCGGGTCGCCCGGGCGGGTCCGGTCGTCCTCGATGTCGCCGCGTCCCGTCTCGAGTGACCAGCTCGGCCTAGGCAGCCGCGGCCTGGTTCATCGGCCGGCCTGAGGTGGCCGCGAGTTCCAGAACCCCGTGCTGCTCGGCCATGAACACCGAGGTGGGCGCGGGGACGAGCAGCCGGACGGTCATCGGGTTGTCGAGATCGCCGGCGCCGTCGACGGTGGCGCTCTCGCTGCGGACGACGACGACCTCCTCCGAGCCGCCCGGGCAGCGGCTCGTCGACGAGCAGCACCCGCGGAGCCGGGACCGGCTCGAAGCGCAGGTGCCGCATGCGGCGGGCTGACGACCGTCGCCGGTCTGCCGGGCCGAGTCGACGGGCAGCGCGTTGCCGGCGAGATCGGCGGCGCGGGCCCGCAGTCTGGTAGCTGCGACCGAAGCGCAGCCGCGGCAGCGGTGGTGTTGCCGGTCGCGGTCTCGGCCGCGCCGCCGGCAGCTGCCCGGGACATGCCAGTCGGTCGTGACGTTGAAGCCGGACGAGTCCCGTTCGGCGTTCGTCGGGCCGGCGCCCTGGAACGGTTCGCCGACGCGCGGCACGGCCAGGCTCCACCCGTCCCAGCGGGTGAGCGTCTCTTGCAGGTACAGGTCCCGGCGTTGGTCGGCTGCGCGAGGCGGTCGGTCGGAGCCGGGGACGACCGTGTCCTCCTCGAGCACATCCTTGAGCTCGGCCGGTGCCGTTGATGGTGACCGTGCCCTGCCGCCACATCAGCGAGCGCCAGACGCCGTCAGCAACGTCGAGCACGTCGAAGCGGTAGCCGCGGATCAGGTCGTCGTGGTAAAGCGGCGGCGGGTTGCCGTGCCGCCGAATAGCCCTCCTGCAGCGTCGTCGGTCTGCCGCGCGAGCACGGCCGCCATCTGCACCGCCCGCCCCGATCGCGCGATCGCGAACCCACCGGTCTTGCAGCGCCGGCAGGGCATAGCGCGACGGCGTGATCGAGGTCAGCAGCTTGCTTGCCCGCCTTACGACTGCGGGTCACGGTGTTCGCGAACTGCATCGCCTTGACCACGGCGCTGTCGTGGTCGACGCGGATCGACGCGAACAGCTTGGCGTCGCCGAGCTTGAGCATCCGCCCGGTGTGGTCCGACGTGGTGCCCGGCTTTGCCGCGGGAACGAACTCGCCCTTCGTGAGCACCGAGTACGTCGTCGGGTAGCACCGGCTTGCGTGCTCAACGTGAACGGGGGATTCGTCGAACTCCAGCGCCACCGTCACGTGGCCGTGGCGTCAAATCCGACGAGGCGACCGGTCCGACCTGCATGTCGAGCACGAGCCCGAGCACCCGCAGCAGCGTGGGCATGCGAGCCGAGCCCGGCAACCATCTGATGGAAGTCCCATCGGGCGTCGGCGGCGCTGGGTCACGTGCTGTTTCGGCAGGTCGCGCTGCAGGAAGCGCTGATGCTGCAGGAACACCATCGACACAGCGCGCCGGAGATACCCAGTGACTTGGCCAGCGTCTTCAGTTGGTCCGGGGAGGGATCGCACGGCGCCCGTTCTTGAACTCGCCCTCCAACGCCGCGAGCAGCTTGGCCTTGCGTTCCAGGCCGGACATCGTGTTGCCGCCACCGGACGATGCTCGCGGTCGGCCTCCTGCTCGAACCCGAGCGCTCCGAACGAAGCCGACCGGCACGAGTTCGCCGTAGGTCGGGAACGCACTCGGCGAGGTGAGGCCGAACCGTCCATACAGGGTCTGGAGTCACATCGACGGCGCGCGGCGACCGGCGCCGAGCGGATCTTGCGATGTTCGAAACCCTGGTACTTGTACGGGATGACTTCGGCTGTCGGCCGGGAAGATCTTTCGAAGCGGGCCGAGTCCGGCTGGTGCTTGCCGATGATCGTCGCCGGATACGCAGCGTCGAGTGCCGGTTGCCTTCAGCCGCAGGCTGAAGCTGCGTCTTCAGCGCGTCGATCGTCTGCCGGCCAGGTTCGCCGCCGCCGACCGTCGCCCAGTCGGGATAGTTGCCCAGCGTGGTTGGCGGCGCGGTGGACGACGTGTTCTCGAGCCGCGGCGACGACGAGAACTGAGAAGTTCAGGTAGGTGCCGTCGGTTGTCTCGACCACGCCGAAGGGCAGGACGGTGAAGATCACGCTCTGCTTGAATGCCATTGTCAGTCACCGACCCCGATGAGGGCGAACGAGGCGCAGTATTCGGTCCAGTCGCCCTGGGTCATCGACGTCGCCGAAGTGATTCGGTCGGTGGCGGCGGTGCTCGGGCGTCGACACCCGCGATCTCCTTGCTGCACTGGGAACAGCGGGTGCCGGCGGGCCGCCGGTCGCGCTCGATCCGGCGAACTGCTCGTGGACGGAGAAGCCGACCGTGCCGCCGAAGAACAGGATGTGCGACCGAGATCGACATCTCGGCGTCACCGCTGAGCGATGACCGCCCCGTCGTCCTCGTAGCCGAGCCCCAGGTACAGCTCGACCGACACCGACACGATGCCGAGCGCCGAAATACCGCCGCTGGCCTTCACGTAGGCGGTGAGGCTGACATCCTGCGAGCCGTTGGCCTTCTTCGCCCATTCGAAGTAGACGCCGCCGACGAGCGACACCTGGCCGCTGGCGATGCCGATGTCGATCGAGATGCCCAAGCCGAAGTCGAAGCTGAACTCGAGCATCTCGACGCCGTCCGCCCCGATGCCGAGACCGACGAACCCGCCTCCGGTGAAGATCATGATCTCGAGCTGGAAGGGGTTCTCGCGCGAGCAGAAGGAGAAGTCGAACCGCACCGGGTCGCCGTTGTACGGAATGGCGACGCCGGCAGCTGAAGGCGAGGTTCTCCAGCGCGAACACGCCGACTCCGATAGACGGAATCGCCAGCGTGAGCACCGCCGTGATCGCCTCGCCGGCGGTGTTGATCGACCAGTCCGCTGCCATCGAAGTTCAGGTAGGTCGCGAGCTCTTGGACGAACTCGAGCGCGCCCTTGAACTCGATCGCCATCGCCGCCGATCTGGACGTCGACGTCGGTCTTCTTCCCGCTCTTCGCGTGGAAGGTCAGGCTGTCGAACGGGATGCGAATGAAGTACGTCGCCCCGATCCCCGAACAGGTCGAGTTCGAAGTCGCGGATCTGGCCCGACCACCGTCGTGCTCGACGGAACCTTCGGATCGAGCGAGGTGACGATGACCGCGTGCAGATCCATCGAGTCGGTGGCCGGATCCGGGCTCAGGCGGTCTTGAAGATCGTGAAGATGTTCCCGCTGTTCGGCGGAAGCTCCGGACCGCCGTCCTGGATCGTCGGGTGCCAGTCGAGTGTCGTCACGATGCGATGCGGGTTGAACTTCTCGAGCGACGTGAGCTGGAGGGCGGCGTCGTTGTCGTCGTCGCCGAATTTCACCTGCTTGAGAATGGCGCTCAGCTCCAGGCCACCGAGCAGCTTGGCGTCGACGCCGTCGAAAACCGTCTGCGGGTCGAACACGCCCGTCGCCAGCGTCTCGATGTCGTCGGCGAGCGCGCTCGGCGATGCCGAGAGCGGGCCGATCTCGCGGGAGAAACCGTCGATGCCGAGGTTCGGCGTGACTGCCCCGCCGGACTTGTCGCCACGAAACGTGATCTTGTGACGGGCCGTCGTATCCACCCGGCGCAGGATGACGCCGCCCTTGTTCAGCGCCTTGCCGTGCTTGTCCTTCACCTGGAAGCCGTATTTCAGATACCGCCGCGGCTCGTACTCGAAACTGGGTCGGGCAACCGCATTGCCGGACGCTGTCTTCGCCTCGGGCATGCTGATCAACGCCGTTTCCAGAGCTGGGTAGAACGCCGGCTGGCTGGCCGTCGCGAGGGCGCCCTGAGCGGCATCCACGGGATCGTCGAAGCCGAGCTCGAAGCTCGTGATCACCACTTGGGTGTCGCCGTGCGTGCGCGGAGTCGCGACACTGACCCGCTGATTGTGCAGATCGATCTGCGGCAAGCCGTTGTGCTTCCAGTCGAACATCACCCGCTGCATCAGCCGCTTCGTCTTGGCGTCGTCTGCATAGGCGACCGTGTCGTCGATCCACACCACCGGCGAACGGAAGTCGATCGGATCGCCGGCCCAGTCCGTGCCGCGGAAGTGGAACTGGAACGGAGTGTTCTTCGTGACCATCGGTTGGAAGACGGTCTCGTCCCTGTTGTTCTGATGCTTGAGCTCGAGGTAGTGGCTGGGCTTGAGCAGATCCGGCGTGACGAGAGTGAGCGCCTCGACGGTCTGGAACGGGATGCGCCGGCCGCTGTGTGGTGCGAAGTCGTTCGGGCCGCCGTAGGTCTTGCTCGGCTGCCCGACCACGATGAACGTCTTCTGGCGCAGGTACGCCCCGACCGCCGTTCCGTTGATGGTCGGTTCGCGCTCGGTGACCGTGACCAGCGCGGCGCGGTGTCCCCAGGGGAACAGGTATCCCTTCCGCACCACCCGCACGTAGCAGTCGCGAGCCTGCACGAGCCGGTGGCGCCACGCGATCAGAGAGCTGTTGTACTGCGGCGGCTCGGTGTAGACCTTGTGCCTCTTGCCGTGCTTCTTGACGTACTTGAACGCACGGCTGTGATGCGGCAGGTCCCAGTGCGCGTCGCAGTCGAGCCAGCCGCCGAGCGACGTGAGCATCAGCCGGTCGACCGTGGCCGGCGACGGGACGAACGGCGCGGCCAGCGGCGCACCGCTCTGGCTCGTCCCGGCCCGCTTGTAGGGGCCGCCATCCTTGGCCAGGGTGAAGTCCGACGACAGCCGGACGATGTCATAGCGGTCTGCGTATTGCAGCGCCGTCGTCGCCGGAGCGGTGAACGCCGGGTTCTGCGCCGACGGCTCGACGACGTTCTTCGCGACGTCGCTCTGGAACTCCGAGTCGGTGCACCACAAGGCGCGGATCATGCGCAGGTCGCGGTCGTTCTCGTCCACGAGCATCGCGCCGAACTTGCCGACGACGACGAGATGACGGCCGGCGAGGCGGGTGTGCCAGAGCTCGGTCCAGCCGTTGTGCGTCACCGGCTCGGTCGCGTTCACGAACACGCTGGTGGGGCTGAACGGCCCCGGGATGCCGACGCCGAGGTACGCCGGGGGCGAGATGACCAGCCCGTACGGCATCTCGAGTGATGTCTGCGTCGGCCCGGGATCCTTGGGCGCAGTGAGCCCGGCCGGCCCGCGGCCAAGCGCGTCCAGCTTGAACGAACCCACCGCGTTCGGCGTGACCGACAGCACGAAGCCCAGCCAGTTCAGCAGCGTGCTCGTGTCGAGCGTCAGCGGATGTTTGGCGGCCGGAGCGATGGCGTCGTTCGGGATCGCGAAGGCGAGGCGCGAGCCGCCGGCCAGCCGTGCTTCGAACGGGACGTCGCCGAATGAACTCGTCTTCGGCACCTTGGTCGGGGCGTGTTTCTGCGCGCTGCCGTCGAAGCCGCCCTGCAGCGGGTAGGCGGCCTCCGCGACATGCTGAGGAGCGTGAGCGGAGCTGCTGCCGAAGGTGACGACGAGGTAGTTGGGCTTGTTGCTGTCGATGCGGGTCAGCACCGGCGTCGTCTGCTCGAAGTCCGGACCGATGTTCCAGAAGCTCAAGGTGAGCACGCACTGGTCGTCGGGGCGGCGCAGGTGCAGCGTGTAGCTGGCAAGGTCGCGGGTCGGGACATCGGGTGGTTCACCCTGCGAGCGTTCTGCCAGCGGACCGAGCAACTGGGCGTAGGCGGCGGCACTTGCCGTCGCGCCGGTCCAGGTCAGGAATGTTCGTCGAGTCGTCCCGTCAGTCATCGGTACTCTCCGGTCCTCCCTCGACCGCCTCGGTGATCCGGCTGTAGTGCACGCCGACTGCGCTCCCCGCCGCCCGCACGAGTTCGGCCGAGGGCGCCTCGAACAGCGAGAAGCACGTCTCGTCGGCCGCCAGCAGCCACGTGCGGACGTGCCGGATCGGCGTCACCGATCCAGCGGCGGCGCGGCGGTCGAGTCGGACCACGCCGCCGACATCGGTCGGCGGAGAGGACGGCACATACCGCTCTGCCACGAAGAACGCCAACGCTCGTCACTCCCTCCCCCGATGGGTGCCGAGTGCAGGTCAACCTAAGAGGTGCGACAGTTGCCGCGAAATACGTAGAGTCCGCACGATTCAGCGAATATGGCGGGAAATCAGGGACGGAAGCGGCGGCTGAGTTCAACTCGCGAGTGCACTCCGAGCTTGCGATAGACCCGCTGCAGGTGTGCCTCGACCGTGCGGACGCCCGTAAACAGCGCGGCGGCGATCTCGCGCGAGGTACGGCCCTGCGCCGCGAGCTCGGCCACCCGCTGCTCAGTCTCGGTGAGCGACTGCGGATCAGCCACGGCCGGCGCACCCAGCCGAGCCCGGGCAAGCTCGTCGTCGCACCGCGCCGACCACAGCCGGGCGCCGAGCGCGTCGAACTCGGCCTTCGCGATCACGAGCTGATCGTTGGCTTGGCGCTTGTGCCGGGCGCGCCGCTGTACCTCGCCGGCGACCAGGTGTGTGCGGGCGCGTTCGAGGGGCATCCCACACGCCTCCGCGTGCTCTTCGGCGCGGTCGAGCACGGCCTCGGCCGCGTCGAACTGGCCGTGCGCGGCGTGCAGCAGCCCCCGCACGCGGGCCGCTGCGGCGATCGCCCAGCCCCGGTCGAGCGCGGCGGCGCACGACTCGAACGGAGCCAGGCGCCGTTCCGCTTCGTCCAACCGACCCAAGCGGACGAGCGATTCCGCGGCCTCCGGCACGATTCGCGCCAGGCCTGGCTCAACGGTCGGTACGGCGTCGAGGTACGGGGCGAGGTGGTCGAGTGCCGCCGAGGGATCGCCACGGGAGAGCTCGAGCTGTGCGGCCGCTTCGACGGCCGGCAGCACCAACGGTGCGAGGCTGAGCTCGGTGCCGATCGCGATCGCCGTCGCGCAGTCGTCGTGGACCTGCTCGATATCGCCGAGGTAGCTGTGCACGGTCGCGCGGGCCGCCGCCATGAACCCGATCCCGACCGGCATGTCGGAGTACCGCGCGGCGGCCATGCCCTGGTCGGCGAGATCGACGGACCGCTGCACGTTTCCGGCCCACGCCTCGACCCGGCTCAGTACCGACAGGACGATCGGCAGGCTCGGCTCATCGCCGTGCGCAAGCACCTCGGCGAACTCCCGGTCCAGCAGTTCGCGAGCGCGGTCGAGCAGGCCGGCGAGCGTGAACGCCACCGCCAGGTTGTAAGTCGGCCGAACCTCGATAGCCAGCCGTTCGGTGGGCTCGGCCAGCGACTGCGCGACCAGCTCCTCGGAGATCCCCAGCCCGTTGGTGAAGTCGACATACACCCGTGCCGACGCAAGCCGGGCCAGCGTGAACCGGTCGTTCGCGCGTTCGGCAAGGCCGGACAACGCGCCCATGTGCTGCGCAACGCCGGCGAAGTCACCGGCGTTCATCGCGGCCATGCCCAGGTCGAGGTGCAGGGCAATCCGCACGCGGTCGTCGTCAGCCACTTCGAGCGCGCGCTGCAGCGTCTCGGTCCAGATCGCCATCGGGTCACCGCAGTAGCGCTGATATTTGGCGAGTCGGGCCAGCGCCACTCCGGAAACCGCGATTGCAGCGACCAGGTCACGTGCGCGTGCCGGATTGCCGCACTCGAACTGGTATTCGGCCGCGGCCAGCTTCCGTCGGCCGAGCTCCGAACGGTCCGCAGGCGGGGTCAGCGCGATCGCGAGCTCGCCCAACTCGGCAGCCGATTCGACCGCGCCCTGCAAGCGCGCATCGCGCGCGGCATCGTCGAGGGCCGCCGCGACCGCGCCATCGGGCCCCTCCGCTGCTCGGGCGAGATGCCTGGCTCGCTCGCTCGGTGCGGCGGCTGCATTGGCGAGCCGGCGGTGCGCTTCGCGGCGCTCGCGCGCCGGGGCATCGCCGACGACGACCGATCGCAGCAACGGATGGGTGAAGACCACCCGTCCCGAAGCCAGCTCGACGACCCCGGCCTCCTCGGCGGTCTCCAAGTAAGCGGCTGCCGGCTCAGGCAAGCTGGCGTCCAGCATGGCGAGCGATCCGCTGGGAACGAGGGCAGCCGCAAGCAGCACTTCGCGCACCCGGCGCGGCAGCCGCGCGACGCGGCCGTGCACGAGGCGGCGCAGCGTCGACGGCACGGGCAGCTGCTCGCCGAGCTCGCCGGTGTGCTCCTCGAGCGCGCGGGCGAGCTCGATGGCGAAGAACGGATTCCCGCGCGAGACCTCGTGCACCCGCACGAGCAGCTGGTGGCTCGGCGTGAATGCGAGTCGTTGGTGCAGCAGCTCGCGCATCGCGCCGAGGCTGAGACCGCCGGGAGTCAGCCGCATCACCCGATCTGCTGGGAGTGCATCGGTCGCCAGCGGGGGCAGCTCGCCACGCTCGTCGGTGCGGGCTGCGACGAGCGCGAGCACGGCTTGCGTGTCGAGCCGGCGCAGCGCGAAGGCCAACACCCGCCCGGTCGCCGGATCGAGCCATTGCAGGTCGTCGATGGCCACCAGCACCGGCTCGCGCGCGGCCAGCGCGCGCAGCACCCCGAGCGTCGCGGTCGCCACCGACCGCTGGTCTGGTGGCGGCTCGCCGGCTTCTTCACGCAGCAGCGCAACCTGCAACGCACGCCGCTGCGGGCCGGGCAGCGCTTCGACCAGCTTCTCGTCAACTTGGTCGAGCAGATCGGCCAACCCGGCGAAGTCGAGCGGGGTCTCGGATTCGACCGCACGAGCCGTCAGCACGCGGAAGCCGTCAGCGGCGGCCCGTCCCGACTCCCACAGTGTCGTCTTGCCGATCCCGATCTCGCCGGCGACAAGCAGGGCGCGCGAGCCCGCATTGGCTGCGCCGAGAAATGCCTCGATCTCGACCATCTCCTCGCCGCGGCCAAGCACGTGAGGTCGGTCCTTCCGCTCATACCCGCGGGCTCCGGACGTTCCGGGCACGCCTCATGAATGCTGATCCATCTCGGCACGTCGCGCCACCTGTGTTCGCCAGCTTTGCCCGAACGTCCCGACCAGAGCTCGATCAATGGCCGGGTATCGGCGATCTGTCCGTCCGTACGCTGGACGGTGTGCAGCACAGCACCGAGACCCGCGGCCTGAGCTACGGGGTCGGGTCCTACTTGCTGTGGGGTTTGTTCCCGCTCTACTTCCCGCTCCTGGAACCGGCAGGGACAGTCGAGATCCTCGCCTCGCGGATGGCGTGGTCGTTGGTCGTGGTCGCCGTCCTGCTCGCCCTTTCGGGCGGCTTCGCCGGGGTTCGGGCCGTGCTCCGCGATCGGCGACGCTTCGGCTTGCTGGCCGCGGCGGCCGTGCTGATCTCAGTCAACTGGGCCGTCTACATCTGGGGCGTGAACTCCGGCCACGTCGTCGAATGCAGTCTCGGCTACTTCATCAACCCGCTGTTCACGATCCTGCTCGGCGTGGTTGTCCTGGGCGAACGGCTCCGCGCCGCGCAATGGCTGGCAGTCGCGATCGGCGCCGCAGCGGTCGTCGTCATCGCCGTCGACTACGGCCGGCCGCCCTGGATCGCGCTGACGCTGGCTGCCTCGTTCGGCATGTACGGCTTCGTGAAGAAGCGAGCAGCAGTAGGGGCGCTGGATTCCCTCGCCGTCGAAACGGGCACGCTGTTCGTCCCCGCGATAGTCGCGCTGGTCGTCATCGCGGCCCAGGGCAACCTCGTGTTCGGAACGCACGGGGTGGGCAACGCGCTGCTGATCGCGTCCAGCGGGGTGGTGACCGCCGTCCCGTTGCTGCTGTTCGCCGCGGCGACGCAGCGGCTGCCGCTGTCGATAATCGGGCTGCTGCAGTACCTGACACCGGTGCTTCAGTTTCTCGTCGGCGTCGGTATTCGCCACGAGCACGTGCCGTTCGCGGAGTTCATCGGCTTCTGCCTTGTCTGGGTGGCGCTGATCGTGCTGAGCATCGATGCAGTGCGTCACCAGCGGTCCGGCACTCGCGCTGCGCGAGAGGCGGCGGTCATCCCCGTCTGACGGCTACGGCACGTCGCAGTGCACTTGAAGGCGCGCGAGCCGACCTGCGCGCACGTTGACAGCGTGGGCGGTGAAATCGCATGGCGCATCGACGGAGTAGCGGCCCGGCTGGAGGGAGAACGTGGCGATCCCGTCGCTACCCGTCCGGGCGTGCCATTGGTGGCCGGTGCGGTCGGTGACGGTGACGGTTGCGCCGGCCCGCGGAGCGTTGGACACAGCCATCCCACCGCCTGGACGGGCCGGCCCGCCGAAGATGCCGATGTGCACCTGCAGTGTCGACGCTGCCGAGTTGGCGGCCGGCCGGGAGCTGGCGCACCCGGCGAGAACGGTGAGCGATGCCACGACGACCCACAACCACCTCATGCCCTAACAGACGGTGCGGCAGCCGGCCGGCGTTGCGTACCCTGCACAGCGTGGCATCAGGTCGCGGTATCCAGACCAGCTCGCTCGTGCTCGGCGTACTCGCCGGCTTTGTGCTGTACGCGATCTTTCGGCACATCTTCTACATCCTGATCGGGGTCGTGATCGGCGCAGTGCTCGTGGTCTACCTGTCGCGACGCCGCTGAAGTAGCTCGGTCACCGTCTCGTCGGGCACCTGCGCGAAGTCGTCGTACAGAACGCTCACCGCGCCGAAGCCACGACGGACCTCGACGACATCGACTCGATCGGCTACTCGCTCGAGTCCGGCGACTGCGTCGGGCGAGGCTATCGGGGCGGCCACGACAACCCGGCGCGCTCCGAGCAGTCGCGCCGACTCGACTGCTGCGCGCACCGTCGACCCGGTGGCTATCCCGTCGTCAACGAGCACCACCATGCGTCCGGTGACATCGAGCGGCGGCCTGCCAGAGCGGTAGCGGCGCTCCCGATCCTCGACCTCCGCCCGCTCTGCGGCGGTGATCCTCTCGAGCGTGGCGTCATCGACAGGCACCCGTTCCGGCAGCAGCCAGCGCACTCCGCCGCTGGCCACCGCACCGAAAGCAAGCTCGGCGTGGCCGGGTGTGCGGAGTTTTCGGACCACGAGAACGTCGAGCGGGGCATTGAGCTCGGCAGCGATCGGCACGGCCACCGGGACGCCACCGCGCGGCAGCGCGAGCACGAGCGCACCGTCGTCGGCTCCGAGCCGACGGACCAGGCGGCCGAGCTCTGCTCCGGCGGCAGCCCGGTCGGCGAAGCGTGCCATGCTCATCAGCATGGCCGATGAGCAGCGTGATCCGCGGCAAGTGCGGATGTGGGGCTTGGTCGCGTTGGCAGCCGCCATCCTTATTGCACTGATCTACGTGCTCATCGAGCATCCGTGGCAGCATTGACAATCACAAATCGGAATTCTCGTCACGAACCCTTTTCTTGATCAATTTCATATTGATGGCTCGGCGAAAGTGTGATCTTCTTTCCTTTCGATCTTGGGAGGACGCACAGCTGTGGATCACACCCCCGACGTACAGTCGGTCTCGCAAAAGGCTGCGCGGCTGCGGTTCAGCGCCGACGCGCTCATCGTTGCCGTGATGACGTTGGGTGCCTTGCTGGCGCTCGCCGCACTCATATTGGGCTTGAATTTCATACACAATTAACGCTGCCTACGATTTGTCGTGACTTGCGCAGGCAATCATCGACTTTCCGTGAGAATCGTCAGTGCAATGGGCATCTGACTAGTCTTGATCGCGGCCGAGAAAACGTGCCGACTTCCCGTCGTCAATGTCGACGAGATTCCAATGAATGGTGATTGGCAAGATGCCACGCTCTCGAAGCGCGCTTACCCGACCATGGCGCCGACTGCGCCGATGGACCAATCGCACGCCCAACGATCAACTCGCGTTCAGCTTGCTGGGCTTCGGCTGCCTGCTCGTCCTGGTTGCCGCGCTGGTGCTCAGCGTTGACCGCGGCTGGCTGTGACCGTGCGATGCAGATCGGCTAGCCGGTTCGTTCGATCACCAGGTCGCACAGCGCGGCCAGGGCGGCTCGCGCAGGGACGTCGGGCAGTTCGATGAGCATCGCTCGCGCCGCGTCGGCGTAGGAGCCGAGGGTCGTGCGCGCCTCACGCATCGCGGCCGAGGCCCGCAGCAGCTCCAGCGCCTCGGCGTGCTCGGCATCGTCAACCAGCGGTTTCGACACGAGATCACGCAGCCGGCTGTCAGCTGGATCGTCACCGCGCAGCGCGTAGAGCACGGGCAGGGTGGCGACGCCCTCGCGAAGATCGGTTCCCGGTGTCTTGCCCGACTTGTCGGAGTCGGAAGCGACGTCGAGGATGTCGTCGCTGAGCTGGAAGGCGATCCCGATGGCCGCAGCGAACCGTCGCAGTGAATCGGTCATCGGTGCCGGGACGCCGGCGAAATGCGCGCCGAATTCTGCTGACGTCGCAATCAGCGAGCCGGTCTTGTCAGCCAGCACCGCTAGGTAGTGCTCGATCGGATCGGCACCCGCTTTCGGACCGACCGTCTCGTTGATCTGCCCGATCACCAGCCGCTCGAACGTTCTCGCTTGCAGTCGAACTGCGAACGTCCCGAGGTCGGCGAGCAAATTGGACGCCCGGGAGAACAGGAAATCACCGGTCAGAATCGCAACGGTGTTGTCCCACCGCGCATTCGCCGAAGCAGCACCGCGACGCACTGGCGCTTCGTCCATGACGTCGTCGTGGTACAGCGTGGCAAGGTGGGTGATCTCGACGACGACTGCGGCCGGCACGATCTCGGGCCGGTCCGGGTCACCGAAGTGCGCGGCGAGCACGCACACCAGCGGCCGGAACCGCTTGCCGCCGGCGTCGACAAGATATCCGGCGGCCTCGGCGACCAGTTCGTCGCTCGACTGCACCGCCAAGGCGAGAGTCGATTCGACGGCATCGAGTGACTTGCGCACCGATGCCTCGAGCGCGACGTCGTCGAAGCGGACGCCCAGCGACCGTGGCGTCACCCGACCACGCTCATCCAGCTACCAGCGACGACGCCTTCGTCGCGAGATCGACGATCGGCTGCGGGAATACACCGAGGACGATCGTGACCACCACGCCGAACGTGAGCGCGACGCTCGCCGTCCAGCCCGGAATGGCCACGGTGGGCGCGTTCTCGGGCGGCTCGGCAAAGAACATGAGAACAACTATGCGCAGGTAGTAGAACGCGGCGATCGCAGAGGACAGCAGCGCGATCACGACCAGCGGCCCAGCGGTGTGCCACGCGGCTTTGAAAACGTAGAACTTGCCGATGAAGCCGGACGTGAGCGGGATTCCTGCCATGGACATCAACAAGATCGTCATGACAACCGCCACCATCGGGCTCTTGCGCGCGAGCCCCGACCATTGCGAAAGATGGGTCGCCTCGCCGTCCGCGTCGCGCACCAGCATCAGCAGACCGAACGCGGCCAGCGTAGTGAAGCCGTAGGTCAGCACGTAGAACATCACCGCGGCAATGCTGGTCTTGGTGACCGCGACGAGTGCGACCAGGATGAACCCGGCGTGTGCGATCGACGAATACGCGAGTATGCGTTTGATGTCGGTCTGGGTGACACCGAAGACCGCGCCAACGACCATCGACGCGATGGCGACGGCCCAGATGATCGGCCGCCAGTCCCAGCGCGCGCCGGAGAAACCGATGTAGAGCACGCGTAGGAGCGCGCCGAACGCGGCGACCTTGGTGCACGACGCCATGAACGCCGCGACCGGTGTCGCCGAGCCGCTGTAGACGTCGGGCGTCCAGAACTGGAAGGGCGCCACGCTCGCCTTGAACAGCAGCCCCACGAGCAGCAACGCCAGCCCGACATAGAGAAGTACGTCGGACTTCGTCGACGTCTTCTGCGCGGTGAAGATTCCGGCCAGGTCAACGGTATTCGCGTAGCCGTAGAGCAGTGCGAGGCCGTAGAGGAAGAATGCGGACGCGAACGCACCGAGCAGGAAGTACTTCAACGAGGCTTCCTGCGAGAGCAACCGCCGCCGGCGCGCCATGCCCGCCATGAGATACAGCGGCAGCGAGAGCACTTCGAGTGCCACGAACATGACAAGCAGGTTGTTCGAGACTGTGAAGATCAGCATGCCGCTCACGGCGAACAGCAGCAGCGGGAAGACCTCGGTCTGCACGCGACTGCTGCGGCTCAGCGTGCGGTCGGTCGGTGATCCGACGACGACTGCGGCCGAGGCGACGATCGGGCTGCCCACATCGACCGTGCGCTCCGCGATGAGCAACGTGGCCATCACCGACAGCACAAGAATCGTGCCCTGCAGGAACAGCCCGACACCGTCGATCCCCAGTGACCCGGCAAAGGCCGGGTCGTTGCCGACCGGCGACGGAGTAGCAACACGGTGGTTGTGCAGCAGGCCGACGGTGACGAGGCTGGCAACCAGGCCGGCGAGGGTCACGAACAGCTGGATGTTGAAGCGCTCGTTGCGCGGGACGACCGCTTCGACGATCACGCCCAGCAGGGCAGCACCCAGCACGATGAAGATGGGCGCGAGCGCCGAGTACGCGATCGACGGCGTGCTGATCGCACCAATTGCGGTGGTCATCGTCTCCGCGGTCATTTTTGCGCTCCCGCAACCGGACCGAACTGCGGCGTCGGATCCTTCTGATGTACGTCATGCAGGGTGAACCGCACGGCCGGGTTGATGATGTCGAGCAGCGGCTTCGGATAGACGCCGAGGAACACGATCAGCGCGATGAGCGGTGCCACGGCAGCGATCTCGCGCACGTTGACATCACGGAACTTCTTCACCTTCTCGCTGACCACGCCCTGGAAGGTGCGTTGGTAGAGGTACAGCACATAGATCGCAGCCAGCACGATGCCGGTGGTCGCGAGCACCGCCAGCCCCTTGTGCCGGGTGAACGTGCCCACCAGCACGAGGAACTCGCTGACGAACGTGCTCATGCCGGGCAGCGCGAGGGCCGAGAGACCCGCGAGAAGGAACAGCCCGGCCAGGATCGGCGTCACCTTGGCCGCGCCGCCGTAATCGTCGACGTTGCGACTCTTGCCGCGCGCGATCAGCAAGCCGACCACGATGAACAGTGCGCCCGTCGACAGGCCGTGGTTGACCATGTACAGCACCGCGCCCGAGCCGCCCTGCGTCGTGAACGCGAAGATGCCCAAGCCAATGAACCCGAAGTGCGCGACCGATGTGTACGCGACCAGGCGTTTCATGTCGCGTTGCCCGATGGCAAGGAACGCTGCGTACAGGATGCCGATCACGGAGAGAATGAGGACGGTCGGAGCGAAGTACGTGGACGCGTTCGGGAACAACGGCAGGCAGTAGCGCAGGAAGCCGAAGGTGCCGACCTTGTCGAGCACCCCGACGAGCAGCGCCGCGCCGCCGACCGGCGCCTCGGCGCCGGCGTCGGGCAGCCATGTGTGGAACGGAACCAGCGGTGCCTTGATGGCGAAGGCGATGAAGAAGCCCAGGAACAGCCACTTCTGGGTGGCGTTGTCGGGCACCTTCCCGATCAGGTCGGCGATCGCGAACGTGCGCGAGCCCGTCGTCACGTAAAGACCGATGACGCTGGCCAGCATCAGCAGTCCGCCGACGAGCGAGTACAGGAAGAACTTCATCGCCGCGTATTGCCGGCGCGGGCCGCCGAAGCTGCCGATGATGAAGTACATCGGGACGAGCATCGCTTCGAAGAAGACGTAGAAGAGGAAGACGTCGGTCGCGGTGAACACGCCGATCATGAAGAACTCGAGCAGCAGGATCAGCGCGAAGAAGTTCTTCACGCTGCGGCGTCGTGAACTGGGCACGTCCTCCTCGGCGCCGGACTTGCTGTCGAAGCTGTTCCACGACGCGAGCATGACGGCAGGAACGAGCACGACTGCCATCAGCACGAGCACGAGCGCGATGCCGTCGACGCCGAACGCGAGGTGCACACCGAACGCCTTGATCCACGTCCAGCTGCCCTGGAACTGGAACCGGTCCGCACCAGGACTCGTGTCGAACTTGAACGCCAGCACGAGCGCGTAGACGACGACGATCAGCGAGACGAGCAGGCTGATCTGCTTGGCCAGCTTGTTCTGCTCGGACCGCAGCGAGAACACGATTCCCGATCCCGACCAGCGGGATCAGGGTCAGGATGACCAGCGCAATATTGGTCACTGGAAACGCACCGCCAGGAGCACGGCGACGACGGCGACGGTGCCGCCCAGCATCGACAGCGCATAGCTACGCACGAATCCGGTCTGCAACCTTCGCATTCGTGACGACCCGCCGCCTACCGTCGCGCCGAGGCCGTTTACCGCACCGTCGACGCCGCGGTTGTCGAGGTAGACCAGGGCGCGCGAGAGCCACTGCCCTGGTCGCATCAGCACCTTTTCGTTGAACGCATCGGCGAACAGGTTGCGCCGGACCGCCACCGTCACCGGTGAGCCGACCGGCTGCACCGCAGGCACCGTGCGGAACGCGACGAACGCGCCTGCCACCCCGAGCACCGCTACCAGGACGGTGATGAGCGTCAGCACGACCGGCGAGATGGTGTGCGCACCTCGTTCGACACTCGGGCCGACCGAGGGTTCGAGCCAGTCCTGCACGCCGCCACCGAAGATCAGCAGGAAGCCGCCGATCAACGACATGAAGCCGAGCACCACCATCGGCACGGTCATCGCAGTGGGCGCCTCGTGCGGATGCACGTCGTCCTCCCAGCGCCGCTTGCCGAAGAACGTCATCACCAGCGCACGGGTCATGTAGAACGCGGTGAGCCCGGCACCGAGCAATGCGGCGAAGCCGAGAATCCAGCCCGACGTGCCGCCCTTGTCGAAGGCCGCTTCGATGATCTTGTCCTTGGTGAAGAACCCGGTGAATGGCGGGATGCCGATGATCGCCAGATAGCCGCACCCGAACACCGCGAAGGTGATCGGCATGACTCTCGCCAGGCCGCCGAATCTGCGCATGTCGATGCGGTCGTTCATGGCATGCATGACCGACCCGGCCGAGAGGAACAGCGCGGCCTTGAAGAAGCCGTGACCGAGCAGGTGAATGATCCCGATCGCGTAGACGCCCGGACCGAGGCCGACCGCGAGGAACATGTACCCGATCTGGCTCACCGTCGAATAGGCCAGAACCCGCTTCAGGTCGTCCTGCCCGAAGGCGCAGATACAGCCGTACAGCAGGGTGATCGCGCCGATGATGACGACGACCGTGCGTGCGGCCTGGGACTGATCGAACACCGGCGCGCTGCGCGCGATGAGATAGACGCCGGCGGTGACCATCGTCGCCGCGTGGATGAGCGCCGACACCGGCGTCGGGCCCTCCATCGCGTCGGGCAGCCAGGTCTGCAGCGGGAACTGGCCCGACTTGCCGCAGGCGCCCAGCAGGAGCATCAGCGCGATCGCGGTGGCGACTCCGGTCGAGTACTGAGTGTGCAGGACCACGCTGAACGACGTGCTGCCGACGTAGCCGAACATCAGCATGATCGCCAGGCTCAGCCCGACGTCGCCGACCCGGTTGGCGAAGAACGCCTTGTTGCCGGCCGTCGCCGCCGAGTTGCGGTTGAAGTAGTAGCTGATCAGCAGGTAGGAGGTGAGACCGACGCCTTCCCAGCCCACGTAGAGCAGCAGGTAGCTGTCGGAGAGCACGAGCAGCAACATCGCGGCGATGAACAGGTTGAAGTACCCGAAGAACCGGCGCCGGCCCGGATCGTGCGACAGGTAGCCGACCGCATAGATGTGGATCAGCCCGCCGACCCCGGTGATGAGCAGCACGAACACCATCGCCAGCGGGTCGAGCAGCATCCCGGCCGAGACCTTGAAGTTGCCGGCAACGACCCAGTCGAACAGCTGCCGGTCGATCTCGCGCTTGCCGGAGCCTTCGCCCTTGACGGAGAAGAACAGCATGACGCCGTAGACGAACAGCGCGACCGGGACGAGGGCGCCGAGCAGGTGCCCCCACTTGTCGGCTGCCTTACCGGCCAGCAGCAGGATGGCAGCGCTGATCGCGGGTATCGCGACCAGCAGCCACACCGCCGACTGGATGCCGTGAGCGGACGTCACGAGGCTCCCCTGCTAGTACTTCAGCAGGTTGGCATCGTCGACCGATGCGGACCTGCGAGTTCGGAAGATGGACATGATGATCGCCAGTCCGACGACGACCTCGGCTGCGGCGACGGTCATGACGAAGAACGCCATGATCTGGCCGTCCAGCGTGCCGTTGATCCGGCTGAAGGTGACCAGGGTGAGGTTGACGGCGTTGAGCATGAGCTCGATGCACATGAACACGACGATCGCGTTGCGGCGGATCAGCACGCCGACGGCGCCGATCGTGAACAGCGCGGCCGAAAGCACGAGGTAGTAGGTCGGTGTCATGCCTCGTCTCCTGCCTCGAGTTCGAGCAGCTCGTCGCGCTCTCTTTCGCGTTCGTAGCGCGCCGGTCCGTCGGCTTGGACGCCGGCCATCACCGACTCGCGGCTGATCGACCCGTCGGGCAGCAGCGCCGGCGTGCCGATCGAGTTCCCGCTGGAGAGCACGCCCGGGCCGGGCAACGGCTGGGGACGTCCCGACCGAATCCGCTCGCGGGCCAGCGACTTCTGGGTCGGCTTGGCTTCGTCGCGCTCGATGTGGGCGAGCACCATCGCGCCGACAGCGGCCACGATCAACAGCGCGGAGGTGAGTTCGAAAGCGAACAGGTAGCGCGTGAACAACAGCTCGGCGATGGAGTTGACGTTGCCGCCACGCGCATTGGGCTTGTCGAGATCGACCGGCGTGATGCCGGTGAACGCCCGTCCGACACTGACTGCAACCAGCACCGCGAACCCGATCCCGAACAGCGCCGCTGCCCAGCGCTGCCCGCGCAGCGTCTCGACGATCGAGTCCGACGAGTCGCGCCCGATCAGCATCAGCACGAACAGGAACAGGATCATGATCGCGCCGGTGTAGACGATGATCTGCACCAAACCGAGGAACGGACCCTGCTCGATCAGGTAGAACGTGCCGAGCGAGAACATCGTCGCGACCAGCGACAGCGCGGAGTGGATTGCGTTGCGCAGCAGCACGGTGCCGATCGCGCCCGCGAGCGAGATCGGCCCGAGGATCCAGAACGCGACCGCCTCGCCCAACGGCACCTGCCCGTTGTGCAGGCCGGCTGCCAGTACCGCGCTACCCATGGTGGCGCCCCACCTCTATGGCTCGTCCGGTGATGGGGCGGCCGGCCACGTTCGCGGTCGACTGCGGCTCGCCGTGCTGCAGCGGCTCCTGCGACTCGATCGTGTAGTAGTCCTTCTCGTCCTCGCCCAGTCGCATCGGGTGCGGCGGAGCTTCCATGCCGGGCAGCAGCGGAGCCATGAGCTGCTCCTTGGTGTAGATCAGCTCCTGCCGGTTGTCGAGGGCGAGCTCGTACTCGTTGCTCATCGTCAGCGACCGGGTCGGGCAGGCCTCGATGCACAGCCCGCAGAAGATGCAGCGCAGGTAGTTGATCTGATAGACCTTCCCGTACCGCTCACCGGGTGAGTACCGCTCGGTGTCGGTGTTGTCGCCGCCCTCGACGTAGATCGCGTCCGCCGGGCAGGCCCAGGCGCACAGTTCGCAGCCGACGCACTTCTCCAGCCCGTCCGGGTGACGGTTGAGCACGTGCCGGCCGTGATAGCGCGGTGCGGTCGGGCGTACCTCGAACGGGTACTGGTAGGTGAAGGTCTTCTTGAACATCGTCCCGAACGTGAGACCGAAGCCCTTCGCGAAGCCGACGGCAGTGCCGCTCGGCTCTTGCGGGTTAGTCATCCGCGCCGTCTCCCTTCTCCAGCGAGGCGGGTGCGCTCACAGTGGCCATCGGCTTTGCCTTCAGTCCGGTCGGGACGACGAGGTCCATCGGCGGGATCGGGAACGTCGGCTCTTCCTGCGCGGCGTCCTCGTCATCTTCTGCTCGGCGCGCGAGCCGTCTTGCCGACGCCCCCTCGAGCATCATCAGCGCGGGGACGACCACGACGAGCAGGACGATCGCGAGTGGTAGTGCAGTGGCCTTCCACGATTCCCAGCCACGGTCACGCAGCACGTGGATCGCAGTGACGGCGAGGATCCAGACGAGGTTGATCGGGATGAGCACCTTCCACCCCAGCGCCATGAACTGGTCGTAGCGCAGTCGCGGCAGCGTGCCCCGCAACCAGACGAAGATGAAGATGCCGATGACGACCTTCAGGACGAACCAGATCACCGGCCACCAGCCGGAGTTGCAGCCGCTCCAGATCGCGTGGACGCCCCACGGGGCGCGCCAGCCGCCGAGGAACAGCGTCGTGGCGAGTGCGGAGACCGTGACCATGTTGATGTACTCGGCCAGGAAGAACATCGCGAACTTGAACGACGAGTACTCGGTGTGGAACCCGCCGACGAGTTCGGACTCGGCCTCAGCGAGGTCGAACGGCGCGCGGTTGGTCTCGCCGACCACCGAGACCGCGTAGATCGCGAAGGACACGAACAGCGGGATGATGTTCCACGTGTGGTACTGCTGCGCCACGATGCCCGAGGTCGACATCGTGTTCGAGAAGAGGAACACGGCGACCATCGACAGGCCCATCGCGACCTCGTAGGAGATCATCTGGGCCGCGCTGCGCAGACCGCCGAGCAGCGGGTAGGTCGATCCGGATGCCCAGCCGGACAGCACGATGCCGTAGACGCCCAGCGACGAGCATGCGAACACGACGAGGACGCCGACCGGCAGGTCGGTCAGCTGCAGGAACGTGTGGTGACCGAAGATCGAGACCTGCGGGCCGAACGGGATGACAGAGAACGCGAGGAACGCAGGCACGGCCGACAGGATCGGCGCGAGGAAGTAGACCGGCTTGTCGGCGAGGACGGGGATGATCTCTTCCTTGAAGGCCAGCTTCACGCCGTCGGCGAGCGACTGCAGGATGCCCCACGGGCCGACCCGGTTCGGTCCGATGCGGTTCTGCATCCGGCCGACGACCTTGCGCTCGAACACGATCGCGAACAGCGTCATCACGACGAGGAACACGAAGATGGCGAGCACCTTGATCAGGACGAGCCAGATCGGCAGGTCGCCGAAGCCGGGCAGGTTCTGCACCTGCGTCGGCATGGCCAGTGGGCTCACGATCCACCTCCGCTCAGCTGCACCGTCGTGCCGTTCACTGCGCGCAACGTCGAGCGCACCGCGCAACCACGCGCATTCGTCGGTACCCACACCACGTTGTCGGGCAGGTCGCCGAGCTCGATGGGCAGCGTCACCGATCCGGCGTCGGTCGCGATGGTCACCGCGTCGGTCAAGCCGTGCCGCGCCGCGGTAGCCGCGGACATGCATCGCGCGGGCGGGCTTGGCGGTGCCGGCCAGATGGGGGTCGCCGTCTTGACCGCGGCCGGCGTCGAGCAGCTCGTGCCAGGTCGCGAGCAGTGCCTCGCCGTCGCCGGGCTCTGCCGGCTCTGCGGCGCTTCGGCGCTGCGGCCCGCGGCTGACCGGCGAAGCCGGTGAAATTGGCCAGCTCGTCGCGGGCGGACGCCACCGTGCGCAGCCCGAGCTCGACGTCGAGCTCGTCAGCGAGCGCGTCGAGCACCTGGGCATCGGTCAGCGCGCCGGTGCCTGTGATCGTCGAGTCGAACGGGCGGCGGCGGCCCTCCCAGGTGACGAACCGGCCGGCCTTCTCGGCGACCGGGGCGACGGGCAGCACGACATCAGCGTGCTCGGTGATCGTGCTGCGCCGGATCTCGAGGCTCACCACGAAGCCGGCAGCGGCGATCGCCGCGTAGGCGAGGCCGGGGTCAGCGAAGTCGGCCGGGTCGACGCCACCGACGATCACGGCGCCCAGGGCGGCCGCGGTGTCCTCGTCGGCATCGGCGTCCTCGCTCACCGGCGGGATGAGGGCCGCGAGGATCTCGTCGGAGTTGCGACCGGGCTGGTCGACTCCCCATCCGGGGACGGGCAGCGGCAGGGCACCGGCGGCGATGGCGCCGACCTCGCCGGCGCGGCGCGGGATCCAGGCCAGTGCGGCACCGGTGGTCGCGGCGAGTTCGGCCGCCGCCGACAGCGCGCCCGGCGAGCGTGGCCAGCCGCTCGCCGACGAGGATGACCGCGCCTTCCTGCGAGAGCGCAGTGGTCACCACGGTGTCGAGCGACGACAGAGCGGTCGCCTCGTCGCCGGGCAGTGCCTGCACGAGCAGGCCGTCGAGCTTGCGGACGCCGTCGGACATGAAAGGTGCGACCGCCACGATCTTGGCCGCGTGCGTGTGCACGGCCTTGCGCAGCCGCAGGAAGACGATCGGCGATTCTTCCTCGGGCTCGAAGCCGACGAGCAGCACTGCCGGCGCGCTCTCCAGCGACTTGTACGACACGTGCTGCGGTGTCACGCCGGCCACGAGCGTGGCGAGGAACGCCGTCTCCTCCGCCGAGAGCGGACGGACCCGGCAGTCGATGTCGTTCGTGCCGAGCGCGAGGCGGGCGAACTTCGAGTAGGCGTAGGCGTCCTCCTCGGTCAGCCGTCCGCCGGGCAGCACGCCGACGCGCCCGGTCAGCGGCCCGCAGCCCGTCGGCGGCAGCCTCGAGCGCGTCCGGCCACGACGTCTCGACGAGCCGTCCGGACTTGTCGCGCACCATCGGCACGAGCAGCCGGTCGGACTGCTCGGCGTAGTGGAACGCCCAGCGGCCCTTGTCGCAGTTCCACTCCTCGTTGACCTCGGGCTCGTCGCCGGCGAGCCGGCGGGTGACCTTCGAGCGGCGCCAGTCGACGCGCAGCGCGCAGCCGGACGAGCAGTGCTCGCACACCGAGTCGGTCGAGCGCAGGTCGAACGGCCGGGCGCGGAACCGGTACGACGCACCGGTGAGCGCACCGACCGGGCAGATCTGCACGGTGTTGCCGGAGAAGTACGACTGGAACGGCTGCTCCTCGCTGGTGCCGATCTGCTGCTCGGCGCCGCGCTCGAGCAGGTCGATGAACGGGTCGCCGGCGATCTGCTCGGAGAACCGCGTGCAGCGCTGGCACAGCACGCACCGCTCGCGGTCGAGCAGCACGTTGGACGAGATCGCGATCGGCTTCGGGAACGTGCGCTTCTTCTCGAGGAAGCGCGAGTCGGCGCGGCCGTTGCTCATCGCCTGGTTCTGCAGCGGGCACTCGCCGCCCTTGTCGCAGACCGGGCAGTCGAGCGGGTGGTTGATGAGCAGCAGCTCCATGACGCCCTGCTGCGCCTTGTCGGCGACGGCGGAGGTGAGCTGGGTCTTGATCACCATGCCGGGCATGACGGTGGTGGTGCAGGACGCCGCCGGCTTGGGCATGCCGCGGCCGTTGCCCATGTCGGTGACCTCGACCAGGCACTGGCGGCACGCGCCGGCCGGGTCGAGCAGCGGGTGGTCGCAGAAGCGCGGGATCTGGATGCCGAGCTGCTCGGCGGCGCGGATGAGCAGCGTGCCCTTAGGCACGGAGATCTCGATCGCCGTCGATGGTGACGGTGACGAGATCCTCCTTGCTGTCGACTGCCGTCAGCTGGCCTCGCTGCGGGAGTTTGTCAGCGTGCGCCCTGCCAGGGCCAAGCGGACGGGGCATCAGTGCGCTCCTGCCAGGGTGCGAGCGCCGGGGAACGGGCAGCCCCGACCGTCCACGTGCGCCAGGTACTCGTCGCGGAAGTACTTGATCGAGGACGAGACGGGCGGGTGGCGCCGTCGCCGAGCGCGCAGAACGAGCGGCCGAGGATGTTGTCGGAGAGGTCGAGCAACGTGTCGAGATCCTCCTGCGTGCCGTCGCCGCGCTCGAGCCGGTCGTAGATGCCGACGTACCAGTACGTGCCCTCGCGGCACGGCGTGCACTTGCCGCACGACTCGTGCTTGTAGAACTCCGATCCACTTCTGCATGGCCCGCACGACGCAGTCGTCCTCGTCGAAGATCATCACCGCGGACGTGCCGTTCATCGAACCGGCCTTGACCGCGGCGTCGAAGTCGAGCGGGATGTCGAGGTGCTCGCGGGTGAACAGCGGCGTGGACGAGCCGCCCGGCGTCCAGAACTTCAGGTCCTTGCCGCGGCTCATGCCGCCGGCCAGCTCGAGCAGCTCGCGCAGCGTGGTGCCCATCGGCGCCTCGTACTGGCCGGGGTTCGCGACCCGCCCCGACAGCGAGTACATGTACGGGCCGGGCGAGCCCTCCGGGCCCATCTGCTTGAACCAGTCGGCGCCGCCCAGCACGATGTACGGCACGCGGCCAGCGTGCCGACGTTGTTGACGACGGTCGGCGCGTCGTAGAGGCCGTTGGTCGCCGGGAACGGCGGCTTGAGCCGGGGCTGGCCGCGCCGGCCCTCGAGCGAGTCGAGCAGCGCGGTCTCTTCGCCGCAGATGTAGGCACCGGCGCCGGCGTGCACGGTGATGTCGCAGGCGAAGCCCGATGCCCAGCACGTTGTCGCCGAGGTAGCCCTTGGCGCGGGCCTCCTCGACCGCCGCGGTGACCCGGCGGATCGCGTGCACGGCCTCGCCGCGGATGTAGATGAAGGCGTGGTGGGCGCGCACCGCGTAGCAGGCGATGATGATGCCCTCGATCATCGAGTGCGGGTCGTTCATCATCAGCGGCAGGTCGCGGCAGGTGCCCGGCTCGCCCTCGTCGGCGTTGACGACGACGTAGTGCGGCTTGCCGTCGTCCTGCGGGATGAACTGCCACTTCATGCCGGTCGGGAAGCCGGCGCCGCCGCGGCCGCGCAGGTTCGAGTCCTTGACCATCGCGATCGAGCTCGTCCGGCGCCATGTCGAGCGCCTTGCGCAGCCCGGCGTAGCCGTCGAGGCGCTCGTAGTTGTCGATCTTCCACGGCTGGTCGGTGCCGAACCGCTTGGTGAGCACGGGGGTCAGCGGCATCGTCACGCCCTCCTTGTCGCGATTCGGACGTCTTCAAGCGGAGCGTCGTGCGCGCTGGTCGGCTGCTTGCGCTGGCCCGGTCGTTCGCGGTCTTGCCGTCGCGCCCGTCGAGCTGTTGCGTAGGACGGCGCGGGTCGCCGCGCTCGATCGCGAGCTTGACGCCGACCTCGGTCGGCACGCCGCTGCCGTTCGCGTCGGGCGCGAGCGCAGCCTCGTCGTCGAAGAAGCCGGCGATCTGGCGCTCGATCTGCTTGAACGTGCACAGCGGCGCGCCGCGGGTCGGCTCGCGGCCGCTCGCCGGCGCGCAGCTGGCTGACCAGCTGTTGCGCGCGAGTCCGACGGTCTGGTTGTCGAAGAACTCGTAGTTGACGGTGACGACCGGCGCGTAGTCGCAGGCGGCCAGGCACTCGGCGTGCTCGAGGGTGATCGTGCCGTCGGCCGTGGTCTCGTTGTTGCCGACGCCGAGCTCGTCGCGCAGCGCGGCGAAGATCTCGTCGCCGCCGAGCATGCCGCACAGCGTGTTGGTGCAGACGCTGACGAGGTACTCGCCGGTCGGCGTGCGCTTGTACATCGTGTAGAACGTCGCGACCGCGGCCACCTGCGCCTTGGTCAGGCCGAGCTGCTCGGCGCAGAACGCGATGCCGTCGGGCGTGACGTAGCCCTGCACCGACTGCACGAGGTGCAGCATCGGCAGCAGCGCCGAGCGGCGCCTGCCCGCCGGGTAGCGCGCGATGAGCTCGGCGGCCTCGGCGCGCGTCTGCTCGTCGAACACGCGCGGGTCGCCCGGCCGGTCGAGCTGGATCACCGACGTGCGGAAGTTCGACCGTCCGCATCGGCCGCGGTCGACAGCTCATCGCGCGTCGGTCGTCGCTGAACGGCTGCCGTAGTCCGGGCCGCTGTTCGTGCTGGGGCTCGTCATCGGTCGCACCCGCCCATCACCGGGTCGATCGAGGCGACCGAGGCGATCACGTCGGCGACCATGCCGCCGATCGACAGCGCCGCCGTGCCTGCAGGTTGATGAACGACGGCTCGCGGAAGTGCACCCGGTACGGACGGGTGCCGCCGTCGCTGACGACGTGCGCGCCGAGCTCGCCGCGCGGCGACTCGACGGCCGTGTACACCTGGCCGGGCGGCACGCGGAAGCCCTCGGTGACGAGCTTGAAGTGGTGGATCAGCGACTCCATCGAGCGTGCCCATGATCTTCTGCACGTGCTCGAGCGAGTTGCCCATGCCGTCCGGGCCGAGCGACAGCTTGGCCGGCCAGGCGATCTTCGGGTCGTCGACCATGGTCGGGCCGGGCTCGAGCCGGTCGAGCACCTGCTCGACGATCTTGAGCGACTCCCACATCTCGGCGACCCGCACCACGAAGCGCGACCAGCAGTCGCCGCGGTCGTCGGTGGGCACCTCGAAGTCGAACGTCTCGTAGCCGAGGTACGGCTCGGTCTTGCGCAGGTCCCACGGCAGCCCGGCGGCGCGCAGCAGCGGGCCGGTGATGCCGAGCGCGAGGCAGCCCTCGACGCCGATCCAGCCGACGTCCTTGAGCCGGTTGACCCAGATCGGCTGGCCGCGCAGCAGCTTGTCGACGCCGGCGAGCTCCTCGCGCATCTCCTTGATCCAGTCGCGGATCGTCTCGTCGTAGCCGTCGGGCAGGTCCTGGGCGACGCCGCCGGGACGGACGTAGGCGTGGTTCATCCGCAGGCCGGTGATCATCTCGAAGATGTCGAGGCAGCGCTCGCGGGCGCGGAAGCCGTTGGTCATCGCGGTCAGCGCGCCGAGTTCCATGCCGCCGGTGGCCAGCCACACCCAGTGCGAGGACAGCCGGTTGATCTCCATCATCAGCACGCGGATCAGCTGCGCGCGCGGCGGCGCCTCGATGCCGAGCAGCCGCTCGACGCCCAGGCAGTACGACCGTCTCGTTGAAGAACGGCGACAGGTAGTCGGCGCGGGTCAGGAACGTGACGCCCTGCGTCCAGGTGCGGAACTCGGTGTTCTTCTCGATGCCGGTGTGCAGGTAGCCGACGACGACGCGCGCGTCGGTGACGGTCTCGCCCTCGAGCTCGAGCACGAGCCGCAGCACGCCGTGCGTGGACGGGTGCTGCGGGCCCATGTTGAGGACGAGCCGCTCGTCGGTGAGCGGGTCGGCGCCGCCGATGACCTGCGTCCCAGTCGCCGCCGGTGAGGTTGTAGACGCGGCCCTCGGTGGTCGGCCGCGACGGCGCGTACGCGTCATGTCGGTGTCGCGTCACTCTGGTAGGCCCTCCGCTCGTCCGGCGGCGGGATGGTGGCGCCCTTGTACTGCACCGGGATGCCGCCCAGCGGGTAGTCCTTGCGCTGCGGGTGGCCGTCCCAGTCGTCGGGCATCAGGATCCGGGTCAGCGCCGGGTGGCCGTCGTAGATGATGCCGAACATGTCGTAGGTCTCGCGCTCCTGCCAGTCGGCGGTCGGGTAGAGCGCGGTGACCGACGGCACGTGCGGGTCCTCGACGCTGACCGCGACCTCGAGGCGGATCCGGCGCCGGTAGGTCATCGAGGTCAGGTGGTAGACCGAGTGCAGCCGGTTGCGTCGAGCCGAGGTAGTCGACGCCGGACACGCTCGAGCACAGCTCGAAGCGCAGCGCCGGGTCGTCGCGCAGCGCCGTGGCGATCGCCGAGCAGGTGCTCGCGCGCGACGTGCAGGGTCAGCTCGCCGCGGTCGACGACGACCTTGGTGACGCGCCTGCGTCGAACGCCGGGTAGGCCGCGCCGAGCGCGTCGACGACCTCGTCGAAGTAGCCGCCGTACGGACGCTCGGCCGCCGGCGGCGACCCACGGCTCGCGCACCAGGCCGCCGAAGCCGGAGGTGTCGCCGGAGCCGGCGACGCCGAACATGCCGTCGGCGCTCGACGCCGTACGGCGAGTCGTCTCGGCGACCGCTGCGCGGCGACCGGTCGACCTGCTGCGATCGTCGGCGGCGCGCTGCTCCGGCGCGCGAGTCCGTCCGGCACCGGCCGCTCGACTGGTCCGCGCCATCGAGCGTCATCGCGCGTACTTGATGCTGGACGGGACGAGCTCGACCTGCTGGCTCGGCCAGGCGCTTCGCGCGCTTCGGGCCGAGCGGCTCGTTCATGATCTTGTGGTGCAGCTTGAGGATCGCGTCGATCAGCATCTCCGGACGCGGCGGGCAGCCGGGCAGGTACATGTCGACCGGCACGACGTGGTCGACGCCCTGCACGATCGCGTAGTTGTTGAACATGCCGCCCGAGCTGCGCGCAGACGCCCATCGCCAGCACCCACCTGCGGCTCGGGCATCTGGTCGTAGATCTGGCGCAGCACCGGCGCCATCTTCTGGCTGACCCGGCCGGCGACGATCATCAGGTCGGCCTGGCGCGGCGAGGCGCGGAAGACCTCCATGCCGAAGCGGGCCGAGTCGAAGCGCGGCGCGCCGAACGTCATCATCTCGATGGCGCAGCAGGCCAGGCCGAACGTGGCCGGCCACAGCGACGACTTGCGCGTCCAGTTGACCAGCTTCTCGACGCTGGCCAGCAGCACGCCGTCGGGCAGCTTCTCTTCTAGTCCCATGGCGATCTAGTCCCAGTCCAGTCCGCCGCGGCGCCAGACGTAGGCGTAGGCGACGAACACGGTGACGATGAACAGGATGATCTCGACCAGCCCGAACAGGCCGAGCGCCTTGTTCGCGACGGCGTACGGGTACAGGAAGATGATCTCGATGTCGAAGACGATGAACAGCATCGCCGTCAGGAAGTACTTGATCGGGAACCGGTTCGGGCCCGAGCGGCTGCGGCGTCGGCTCGATGCCGCACTCGTAGAAGTCGAGCTTGGCCTTGTTGTAGCGCTTCGGGCCGGTGAACGGCGCGATCGACACCGAGAAGAGCGCGAAGCCGAGAGCCAGCGCGAACAGCAGCACGATCGGCAGGTACGGCGCGAGCATCGAGCGCTGTCCTCCTTCTCGTCGTAGTGTCGCGGCGGTTCTCGGCGCATACGTCAGGCTAGTCCGAGCTGGACTGCCCGGTTCCGACGGCCGAGGTATGCCTAACGACCGCCGGGGTCAGCCTGGTCAGGACGTTGATCACGCGGTCGGAGACGTCGCCGTCGTGCGGGTCGGTGAGGTTGGCCAGCAGCTTGAGCACGAAGCGCATCAGCGCCGGGTGCGGCAGGCCGTGCCGGGTGCAGGCCCGCATCACCTCGGGCTGCCGATGAGCTTCACGAAGACGCCGCCGAGGCGGTAGTAGGCGCCCCACTCGCTGCCGCATCCGCTCGGGGTAGGCCTGCAGCGCCCGCTCGCGGCCGGGCCCGTCGGGCCGGGCCAGCGCCTGGATCGACGGCCTCGGCGGCGAACTTGCCCGACTCCATCGCGTACGGGATGCCCTCGCCGTTGAACGGGTTCACCGAGCCGCCGGAGTCGCCGACGAGCAGCAGCCCGCGCAGGTAGTGCGGGGTGCGGTTGAAGCCCATCGGCAGCGCCGGCGCCGCGGGTCGGGCAGGTGGCGTTCTCCTCGCGCAGCCCCCACTCCTCCGGGGTGTTGTCGAGCCAGCGGGTGAGCATGCGCGCGGTAGTCGGTCTTCTGGAACCCGGCGCTGGAGTTCAGCACGCCCAGGCCGGCGTTGACCGTGCCGTCGCCCATGCCGAAGATCCAGCCGTAGCCGGGCAGCAGGTTCGGACTCGTTCGGGCTCGCCGTCCCACAGCTCGAGCCACGACTCGAGGTAGTCGTCGTGCGTCTTCGGGGCTGGTGTAGTAGCGGCGGACGGCGACGCCGAGCGGGCGCTTGTCGTTGCGGTGCACGCCGAGGCGCTGGGCCAGCTTGCCGCGACACGCCCTCGCAGGTGAGCACGAGCGGGGCGCGGTACTCGACGCGGCTGCTTGTCGGCGGTGCGGCCGCTGACGCCGACGACCCGGCCGGCGCGATCGAGGATCGGCTCGGTGACGGTGGTCTGCTCGTGCAGCCGCGCGCCGGCCTTGACCGCCTGCTGGGCCAGCAGCGCGTCGAGGTCGGCGCGCGGGCGGACCAGGCCGTAGGGCGGGAAGCTGGTGAGCTCGGGCCAGTCCAGGTGCAGCCGCTGGCCGCCGCCGATGACGCGCAGGCCCGCGGTTGTGCAGCCAGCCGGCCTCCTCGCTGACGTCGATGCCCATGTCGACCAGGGCGCGGGTGCCGCGCGGGGTCAGCCCGTCGCCGCACACCTTCTCGCGCGGGAACGTCGTCTTCTCCAGCAGCAGCACGTCGAGGCCGGCGGTGGCCAGCCAGTAGGCGGCGCTGCTGCCGGACGGGCCGGCGCCGACGACGATGACGTCGGCGTCGTAGCGCTTGTCCTCGGGCGTCGACCGAGTCGGGGCGGACCGCGGGTCGGCGGCACTGTCGACCACAGGCATCCGCGCTCGCCGTCCATCGGCTCGGAGTTTGTGAACGGCTTCACGAGCTGTTCGGACCGAGTGTAGGCGCTGCGGCGGCCGCGATGCACGCGCGCAGCGGGTGCCCCGGGCTCCGTCGGCAGCATCCCGGGCCGTGCATCCGAGCTCGGGCGCCTTGGTCGGGCGGACGAGGCGCGAGCACGGCGAGCCCGGCCAGCACGCCGACGACGCCGGACGACGAGGAACGCCCACTGCACGCCGCCGACCGCGGCGGCGTGCAGCGCGGCGTCGAGCGCGGCCGCGCCGCTGCCGGCGCGGCGCGCAGCACGGCCGGGGCCTGCCCGCCGGCCAGCGCCTGCGCGACACCGGCCGGGCTCGGGCACGTGCCGGTCGGCGAGCACGCGCCTGCGCCCGGGCGGCGAACACGCTGCCCAGCGGCGCGATGCCGAAGGCGAAGCCGAGCTGGCGGGCGGTGTTGACCGCGCCGGCGGCCATGCCGCCGCGCTGCAGCGGCGACCGCCGACATCGCCGCCGAGCTCGAGCGTCGGCGTGGCCAGCCCGACGCCGATACCGACGACGCAGGAAGCCGGGGATCAGCGCCGGCCAGCTGGCCGACGCCGTGCACGAGCGCAGCGCCGATCAGGCCGCCGACGCCGATGAAGCAGCAGGCCGCCGCCGATGATCGGGCCGGGCCGCGGTGCCGTGCAGGAACCGGCCGATCGCCGCCGAGACCGCGAACGACGCGACCGACAGCGGCAGCCCGGTCAGGCCGGCCTGGATCGGGCGACAGGCCGAGCACCGACTGCAGCCAGATCGAGGTGTAGGTGAACGCACGCGAACGCGGCGAAGGTCAGCAGCAGCGCCGGCGAGCAGCACGCCGACGAACGAGCGGTTGCGCAGCAGGCGCGAGGTCGAGCATCGGGTGCGTCGGTGCGCTGCTCGACCGCGACGAAGACCGCGAGCAGCACGGCCGCGGCGACCAGCAGTGCCCCAGCGTGCCGGCGCGAGCCCAGCCGTGCTCGTTGGCCCGGATCAGCCCGTAGGTCGCGGCGCGCGGCCGCGGCGGTGAACGTGACCATGCCGGCGATGTCGACGCGGCTGCTGCACCGGCGTCGTGCGCGTCCTTGCAGCACGGCGCACGCACAGCACGATCGCGAGCACGCTGACCGGCAGGTTGACGAAGAAGATCCACCGCCAGGAGATCGCCCTCGGTGAGCAGGCCGCCGATGATCGGGCCGACCGCGGCCGACGGCGCCGGCGACCGCGCCCCACATGCCGTAGGCGGTGCCGCGGTCGCGTCCGGTGTAGTTGCTGTTCAGCAGCGCGAAGGTCGTCGCGAACATCGCGGCGGCGCCGACGCCCTGCACCGCGCGGGCCGCGATCAGCACGCCGGAGTTCGGCGACAGCCCGCAGACCAGCGAGGACACCGCGAACAGCGCGAGCCCGGCGACGTAGGCGCGGCGGTGCCCGACGAGGTCGGCGATCGAGCCGGTGCCCAGCACGAGGGCGGCCAGGGTCAGCGCGTACGCGTCGACGACCCACTGCAGCGAGCCGAACGAGGTCTTGCAGGTCGCCGGCCATGTCCGGCAGCGCGACGTTCACGATCGTGACGTCGATGAGCAGCATGAAGGTGCCCAGGCAGACCGTGATCAGCGGCAGCCACTTACGCATCGCGATTCGTCCTTCCTCAAGTGTCTGCCGAGGCTAGTGTCCCTTCCACGACGGACGACGGTCGCTCGAGATCGACGGCGAGACGTAGATTTCCTCCTATGTCTGCATCCGGCCATGGCCGATACCGTCACCTTGGGCGACCTGGACAAGCAGATCCTGCGCTGCCTGCAGCTTCGCCCCCGTGCAGCGTTCAGCCAGATCGCCGAGGTGCTCGACGTGTCCGAGCAGACCGTGGCCCGGCGGTACCGCCGCCTGCAGCGCGCCGGCGTGCTGCGGGTGATCGCCGCGGTCGACCCGCGCGCGCTGGGCCAGAGCGACTGGCTGCTGCGCATCCAGAGCCGGCCGGACGCAACGCTCGATCTCGGCCGGGCGCTGAGCCAGCGCCACGACGTCGCCTGGGTGAGCGTCAGCGCCGGCGGCTCGGAGCTGGTCTGCGCGGTGCGCTCGCACACCCAGCAGGAACGCGAGCGGCTGCTGATCGATCGCCTGCCGCGCACGGCCAGCGTGCTGAACCTGTCCGCATCGGTGGTGCTGCGCCGCTTCGCCGGCGGCAGCGCCTCGGACTGGGTCGGCGTGCGCGACGTGCTCACGCCCGCGCAGCAGCGCCGGATGGGCGCCGACCCGGCGGCGCGCAATCCGCGGACGGCGGCCGCAGCGCTCGACGCCGCCGACTATGCCCTGCTCGAGGTGCTCAGCCGCGACGGGCGGGCCTCGTTCAGCACGCTGGCCCGTGCCGCGGGGACGACCGAAGGGCGCGTCACCCGGCGGCTCGCGACGCTGTTCGACACCGGCGTGATCTACCTCGATGTTGATCTGGCCGGCGCAGCGCTCGGCTTCCCGACGTCGGCCTACCTGTGGTTGACCGTCGCGCCCGCGCATCTCGAGGCGACCTGCACGGCGCTCGCCAAGCACGACGAGGCGCCGTTCGTCGCTGCGCTCAGCGGCCCGTCCAACGTGGTCGCGTCGGTGACCTGCCGCGATCTGGACGAGCTGTACCAGTACGTGACGGCGAAGGTCGGCGCGATCGACGGCGTGCAGAACATGGAGATCTCGCCGGTGCTGCGGCGGCTCAAGCAGGCCGGCGCGCTCGTCGACGGCGACCGGCTCGCGGATCCGTCGGTCCCGATGCCGGTCACGAGGGACCGAAGATCGCGACCAGGCTCCCCTTGATCTCGAGGGTGACGATCTGGTACTTCGCACCCCTGCTTGCCCAGGACGTGGAACGGCGGGGTGGCCGTGTTGTCGGTCCAGCCGGCCCGGGTGAGCTGGCCGAGGTAGCTCGACTGCGACAACCCCTGCCAGGCCAACGCGGTCACGTGCGCCGTCTGCTGGACGTGGCGTATCGCCGCTGCAGATCAGGCTCGGGGTGCCGGCAGGCAACTGCACCCCGGTCGGCTTCGTACCGCCGGGGTTCAGGGTGAGCTTGCCGTTGAGCAGCGAGGAGCCGGCGATGTCGGCGCAGGTGACGGCACCGCGAGACGACGCGGTCGTCGAACTGCCCGCGCGGACGACGACGGGCGCACCGGCGATCCGGTCAGAGTCGCGCTGGGCTGCGCTGACCGGCTTCTTGTCGTCCCCGCCGCTGAGCGCGACGATCGCCACGATCGCGGCGGCGGCCACGACGACTACCGCACCGATCGCGATGATCAGGTTCCGGCTGCCGCCTCGTGCTGGCGCGGGCGGGTCGTGACCGGCAGGCGGCGGCCACGATCCCGGCGGGGGTTGCGACATCGTGGCTAGCGCACTCCGAGCAGATCGATGATGAAGACCAGCGTCTTGCCTGACAGGCGGTGTCCACCGCCGGCGGGACCGTAGGCCTTCTCCGGCGGAATCGTGAGCTGGCGCCGGCCGCCCACCTTCATGCCGGGGATGCCTTCCTGCCAGCCCTGGATCAGTCCGCGCAGCGGGAACTCGATCGACTGGCCGCGGTTCCACGATGCGTCGAACTCTTCGCCGCTGTCGAACTCCACGCCCACGTAGTGCACCTCGACGGTGTCACCCGGGTTGGCCTCGGCACCTTCGCCGACGACGATGTCGTCGATCTTCAGGTCAGTGGGGGCGGCGCCGCCCGGGTGTTCGATGACTGGCTTTCCCGATTGCGTCATACGTCCCATCCAACACGACGGGGGCGGGGCCGCCGCATACAGTCCGAAGGTGACAACGCACTCGACGACGCCGTTCCCGGATGAGCAGGATCGGGAGAAGGGCGTGGAAGGCAGCTGCTGCGCAAGAGCGCGGCGGGGCGGCGTACGTCGAACTGATCGCCGCCCAGCGGCTGTTGCAGGATCGCCTTGCGGGTGCGGTCTTCCCGGCCGAGCTCCTCCCCGAGGTGACAGCTGCGCTGACCGAGCTGACGACCCTGCTCGCCCAGCACCAGGCTCCCGAACCGGAGCGCTGGGACGGCTGGCGACCCGACGTTCCCGGCCGGGCGATGCCGCTGCTGCCGCCCTACGTCATCGACGAGCGCGGCGAGGGCCACCTGCACGGACGGGTCACGTTCACCCGGTTCTATCTCGGCGGCAACGGCGCAGCGCACGGCGGTGCGCACACGTTGCTCTTCGACGACGTGATGGGCAACATCGCCGGCCAGGCCGGCGGTATCGCGCGCACGGCCTACCTGACGATCAACTACCGGCGGACCACTCCGATCGATGTCGAGCTCACCTTTGACGTGCGGATGGACGGCGTGAACGGCCGCAAGCGATTCGTGTCGGCGCGCCTGTACAACCCGGCGGGCGAGGTCGTTGCCGACTGCGAGGGGCTGTTCCTCCGGCTGCTTCCCGGCCAGCAGTGACGCGAGCGGTGCCGAGCTACCGGGTCAGCGGATCCCGCTGTCGAGCGTGATCGTCACCGCTGCGGGGTGCGCGCCGACCTGCACGGTCGCTGTCCGAGTCGATCGAAGAGCGCCAGGCAGCGTCGCGCGCAGCGTGTAGCGACCCGGCGCGAGCGCGAGATGGAAGCGACCGGCGTGATCGGTGCGCGTGTTCGCCACTGCCCGGCCGCGCGCGAACGCAACAACCGGTGCGCCGGCGACCGGTCGCGGCGGGCACTTGGTGCCTGCCCGCTGCACAGGGCACATCGGCGCCTCGAGCACCCGTCCGTGCACGGTGCTGGTCGCTGGGGACGGCGGCGGACCCGTGCCGGGCACGGTGCTCGTGGCGCACGACACGCACAATGCCGCGGCCAGCGCGACACCAGCGGCTGCGCGAGGGAACGTCACCTAGACATGACGACCCGGACTCGCCGCGCCGTTCCATGCCACCGGCCGGCCGCATTCGCGGCCGGCCGGGTGGACATGAGATCGATCAGGGCTTGATCAGGCTGACCCGGGTCGACCAGTTGGCCAGTGCCGACCGGGTGCCTCCGCACGTCCCGAACGGCGCCGCCTGATACTGCGCCAGCGTGCACGACTGCGCGATGTACTCCGCTGCCGCCCAGATGTTGGCTCCGTCGACTGCTGTCGCGCCGTAGTCACCCCAGCGCGGCCGCGCGACGCCCGGTGCGCCACCGCCGTCGTAATACCGGTAGCCGGAGAACCCGTCCTGGGGCCCGACGCCGGCCGACGCCATCTGGATCTGGCCCGCACCACGGTATGCGTTCAACCCGACGAACGCCGCGCTCGGGTAATAGTCAGACCCGACCATGGTGAACGAGATGATCCCCCGCCCCGACGACGTGATGCCGATGGACGGATAGATCAGGTTGTTGTCGGCAAGTTCCACGGTTCCTTCCCTGTGCACCACGGCGCGCAGCCGGGTGTGCACAATCTTCGGCGCGATGACGAAGTAGGCGATGCCGGCCTTCGTCGCCCCGCCGACCGCGACCGCGGTATCCAGCGCGCCGTACAGCAGACCGCGCGCATAGGTGACCTGCTGCATCCGGCCGTCGTTGCTGTCGAGGGCCTGCTGCTTCTCGGGCGTGTACGGATCAGGCTCGCCGTTGAGCGTCGTCGCGCACGTGGTGTCGTTGAGACAGTCGCGCAGCGGCAGCGAGCCCGACTTCTGGTTCGACGGCGGCGGCACGGAGTAACGCAGACACCTTGATCTCGGCGTCGTGCAGTACTGCGGTCGGATTGGCGGTGCCGATCGTGTCGGTGTGGGTCAGTGCCCAGACCGCCGACGTGCGTGGACGCCCCGTTGTTGTGGAACGCATTGGTCGAGGACATGAAGTACTCGATGCCGTGGTTTGTGTCGCGAACTGGCTCGCCACCGGCGACTGGGCCGGCCAAACCGTGAACCCGGCGTTGCCGGCAGCTCGGCCCGGTCGTGTCGTACTGAGTCACGAAGACGTTGCGCCGGTGCTTGGCCAGCGCCGACTTCGAGAAGGCGTAGATCTGGGACCCGTCGAACCCGTTCTTGAACAGCGGGAACTCGTTGGTCGTCAGGTAGAAACCGTTCGAGTCGACCCCGATGTGCGGGTAGTCGCCGAAGCAGGGGCAGCCCGACCGGATCGGCGTCCCGTTGGATCCGTCGTCGGTGACGTCGAGCCGGTAGTGCTTCCACTTACCGGTGGGGTCGCCCGACACCGCGATGTCGAGCAGGGCCTGGCCGGTGAGGTTGCCGGAGTTCGGTCGACCATCAACGTGTCGGCGACGAAGAAGAACTGCTTGCTGGCCGGATCGAACAGGCAGCTCACGTCGAAGACGTTCGGACCGAACTTGCCGGTGGTCCGGTCGATGGCGGGCTTGTAACCGAGGAAGGTGTTGAGATCCTCCGCCCCCCGAGGTCGGGTGGCCCTTCTGTTGTAGACCCGGATGACGTTGTTGACGGTCTCGACGACGGCACCCTTCCCGACGCACAGACCCTGGTCTGGCGGCTCGCCGGAGAACTGGTTGCCGTTGTTCGCGAAGCGCGAGTCGTAGTGATCGAGGCCCTGGAAGCTGCGCAGCAGTTTGGGGGCGGTGCGGGTGATGCCGTCGCTCGTCGGAGCGGCCGGCGCGGCCGGCGCGCCGGTGAACTTGCGGGGGCTACGGGGCACCCCGACTGCCGCACCGCTGTGCCTGCTCGTGTCGGGGTCGGCGCCACCACCGGTGTCGCGGATCTCCTTGCCGGGCGCGTACGCCTTCCCACCGGTGTGCGTCGCGTGGTACTTGAGCGGCGCGCCCGCCTTGATCAACCGAGTGATGGGATGCCGAGCATGCGGCGATGCCGCAGCGGCAACCGACGTGATCAACAACGGGGTGAGCATCCCGGCGGTTAGCGCACCCACGGTCGGCACAATGCCGAGCCGGCGGATCCGATTGACAGTTCTTTGCGGCATCGCCACAGTCCCTTCGCGGCCTGAAGATCAGTAAGGCTCGTTCTACACGTACATGCAGACTCCACGGAAGAGCCGGGCCGATCGGTGCCCCGTCACGAATTGGGCCAACTCTCGCTCAGCCAGGTGGCGCCGGGGTTTCGGGCGACGCGGTTGAGGTAGTCGATGCGTAGCGATCCTGCGGCCACCGCCAGCACCTGGCCGAATACCGTCTCGTAGCTGTCGTCGCCGATCCGCTTCTGCACGACAAGGCCGCCGGACGGGTCGTCACTGGGTTTCGTCTCGCGCACAAGATCGATCCAGCTGGCCGGGAGGTCCTCCGAAGTCAATCGCGGGTCGAGCGGTCCGGCGCGCCGGCCGCGCGGCGTCCACATCCACACACCGGGATCGAGCACCTCATGCTGCAGCGACGTGCCGTCGAACGACCACCACTGCAAGCGATCCGGCGCGGCGATCGCGAGGTTGAACCCTGCCATCGGCCGCACGTCGAGCTCGTCGACCCACTTCTCGCCGGCCCGGATCGCGAGCAACGGGAGCACGCCCCGGCTGGATGCGCCGGGTAGCGCCTCGCGCCGCTCGGGACGGTTGAGGACGACTGCGGTCGTCCCGGTTGCGACCTCGCTCACGCACCACGATCCGCCGGCCGCGCGGTCCCTTCCGCCGATGACACCCGGCTGCTCCGGCCACCACTCACCGGGCTGGTCGAACGTGCGGCTGGCCAACTCATCACGCAACGCGAGGATCCGGACGGGGATCGGATCGTCAGGCCGCCAGCGGCAGACCACCGTGCACACGCTGCGCACTCTAACGACGGATATCGCGGCTGCCGCCGCGGCGTGCTAGCGGCCGGTTGCGCTTCGCGCAGCGGTGCCCTGAGAGTGCGGGACCACAGCTGTGGCACTGGTTCGGGTAGTGACGCCGGCCAGCTTGACGAAGTCCACGATCGATCTGTTGGTCGTGAGGCGATACGACCCGGTGTCGGTGAAGCAACGCAGCTGGAGCGGGTGGCCGCTGGTAATGATCACCACGCCGCTCGCGCTCGTGACTGAGAAAGACAAGAAGTTCGAGCCATACCCGAGCAGTCGCTCGGCGAAGTCCGTCCGCTCGAGCACGCAGTCGAGCTGATCTCCGGAGGCTGACATCTGGCCGAGGACATTGAAGCTTGCGAAATACGTGCCTGCCGGGAGGCCGCCCAAGAGGTACGTGGCCGTGGCGATGGGCGTCGTCGAAGCCGGCAGGGTGTACTCGATGCCACGCGTCTGAAGCGACCTGGCACTCAACCCGCCGACGTAGCTGGCGTTGAGTTTGGCCACCTGCTTGGTCGAGTTGACCGTGAACGGCGCCTGGTGCGATTTCACCTTCAGTGCGAGCGCCGGTCCGCGCGTGGTCCGCACGAGCTTGGTGACGCGGTTGGCAGCGTTGCTGTGGCCGAGAATCAGGTTGCCGCCGGTCGCGGCGTAGGCGATTGCGTTGATGCCGATGAGACCAGCGGCAGCGACGAGCGTGCCGGCGACGAGCGGACGAAGACGAGACACGGCAACCCCTCAAAGTGTCGTGCACCTTCTGGTGCAACGGTGAGGGGTGCAGCGTGCGCGCACTCACATCTCGCTGACAACTCCGTCGAGCTGGCGACGGACAGCACCTGGGCAACTGGAGCCGCCTCGGGGAATCGAACCCCGGACAACCTCATTACGAGTGAGGTGCTCTACCGACTGAGCTAAGGCGGCGCGCTCCACCGGAACCGATGGTGGCGCGACGAATGAGTCTAGCCGGTGCGCTCAGCGTGCTATTGCGCCGGAGTCGGCTTGATGATCGAGAACATCGCACCCTGCGGATCGGCCAGGTCGGCGTGCCGTCCGTAGGGCATGTCCTCAGCCGGGCGGCGCACCTCGAGCACCGATCGACACCGCCTTGGCCACCGTCTCGTCGGCGTCGTCGACCGCGAAGTACACGCGCCAATGCGGCGGTACTTGCGCCGGGACCTCGGCAGGCAACGTGCCCAGCCCGCCGACGGTGTTACCGCCGACCTCGATCGTCGAGTACTGGAAGCCGCCGTCGCCGATCTCGGTGTAGGTGTAGCTGAACACCGCCGCGTAGAACTGCTTGGCCGCGTCGTAGTCGCGGGTAACCAGCTCGTTCCAGACGAGCGTGCCGGACTCGTTGGCCAGCTGGATGCCCGAATGCGAGCCTGCCTGCCAGGTGCCGAAGGTGCCGCCCGTCGGATCCTGCAGCACCGTCATCCGGCCCAGGTCCATCACGTCCATCGTTGGCTGCACGAGCGTGCCGCCGGCTCGCACTGCGGCGTCGGCGCTCGCCTCGCCGTCGCCGGTGGCCAGGTACGTCGTCCACACCGGCGGGTGATCGGCATCCATGCTGAACACACCCGCCACCCGACGATCGTTGAGCAGGGCAGTCGCGTAGTACCCGGTCTCTTCGGGTCCGACGTCGAATTGCCAGCCGAACAGGTCACCGTAGAACGTTCGCGCCGCTTCGGCGTCAGTGGTGAGCAGGTCGATCCAGCACGGCGTTCCGTCCGGCCAAGGTGTGTCGCGAGTCGTCATGCGCGCCACCGTAGAACCGCCTGCCGACAACGCGCCAGAGCGTTCACGTGAACACTGCGGACGACGCGCCCGGGCCGGCGGCGTCAACACCTAGCGCTCACGGACGTAGTGGTCGCCGAGTGCATCGTCATACCGGCCGCTGGAACGGCAGCAGCGCTTGAAAGCGACGCCCGGAGCCGCAGGGGCACAGGTCGTTGCCGCCGAGCTTCTCAACGAGCTCCTTGCCAACACCGACGCTGCGATCGCCGCGCTTGACCTTGGTCTCGCTGGGGGTACCCCCTGCGGCGCTTACTAGTGCGCTCGAAACGAGTGATGTTCCTCGGCGTGCATGACTGCCTCCCCGATCAGTAGGTACGCATCAAGTCTCGGAGCACCGGCAACCGCATTCTGCGCAGCACCGGCCGCCGACAACGTGGGACAGCGTTCACGTGAACACTGCGCCGGCATCACAGATGCGCTCGGGCGGTCTGGGGCGCTCGAGAGCATCACTGATGCTCGTAGGTCGACCGATTCGCACCGCCGGGCGGACAGCGGTAACACTGCGCCTCGGGGACGGATCAGAGACCGACGTCAGAACGAGAGTCGTATGCCTTACGGCTCGAGCAGACCGACGCGAGCGCGCACGACCGAGCGCCGACCATCGGCTGCCATTCGCACGACGACCTTCTCGCCCGGGACGTTGTGGCCGACGACCGTGCCGTCGCCCTCTTCGGTCTCGACCTGCTCGCCCACCGCCGGTGCCCGCTCGGCGAAGTCCTGGTACAGCGGGTGCTCGTACTTCAGGCAGCACATCAACCGTCCGCACGCACCGGCGATGCGCATCGGGTTCAGCGGCAGATCCTGGTCCTTGGCCATGCGCACACTGACCGGCTCGAAGTCGACGAGGAACGTCGCGCAGCACAGCTCGCGCCCGCAGCTGCCGATACCGCCGGTCAGCCGTGCTTCGTCGCGCGCCGAGAGCTGGCGCAGCTCGACCTTGCCGTTCATCGTCGCCGCCAGATCACGCACCAGCGCGCGGAAGTCGACGCGGTGCGGCGCGCTGAAGTAGATGGTCGTCTGCGCGCGTCGCGGTGTCGTAGTCGACGCCGGACAGTTTCATCGGCAGCTCGTGCTCGCGGATCAGCCGCTTGGCCGCCACCCGCGCAGCCGCGCGGCGCTTGCGGCTCAGGTTGGCGCTCTCCAGGTGCTCGGCCTCGGCCAGACCGAGCAGCACGGGCAGGCCGCCGATGTCCTCGCTGACCCACTGCGGTGCCCACATCACCTCGGCCACCTCAGGCCCGCGCTCGGTCGGGTAGAGCACGTGCTCGCCGACGGCGGGCGACAGCTCGCCCGGGTCGGCGTAGTAGAGCCGGCCCTGGCGCTGGAACACCACAGCGCACACCATGCCCATGCCGACGAGGGTAACCCGGCCGCTCAGGAAGGCAGGCGCAGTGCCGCGGTGAGCGCCTCGACGGCGATCCGCGGCTTGACGTTCAACTCGACCTGCTGCCGGCAGGTCAGTACCGCGTCGAGCCGCTGCAGCACCTGCGGCGGTTCGAGGCGCAAGGCAACGGTGCGGACGTCGTCGTCGAAGTCCGGATGCGCGGCCGGGACCGGCGACCGGGTCTGCACCAGCAGCACATCTCGGTAGAACGCGGCGAGGTCGACCAGCGCGCGGTCGAGCGCGTCGCGCTGGGTGCGCGTGGCCCGCGACTTCTGCCGCTTCTCCAGGTCGCGCATCGCGCCGGCCGTCCCCCGCATGGTGCCGGCCGTCCCCTTGCCGGTGCCGCCGCCGCCCAGCGCGATCTGCAGCGCCTCGGTCTCGGTGCCGTCGAGTTCTGCCGACAGCGAGGCCGCCTCGGCCTCCGCGGCACCCACAAGATGATCAGCGGCAGCCAGGCAGGCGGCCATCGAGGTGAGTGAGGACGGGATGGCGAGCACCGTCGCGCGATGCTCGCGAGCTGCGGGATCGCGGGCCAGCCGGCGGGCCCGCCCGACATGACCCTGCGAGGCCGCTGCGGCCCAGGCGGCGTCGTCGGCCGAGATCCCGTCGGCCCGCAACACTGCCGCGATCGCTTCCGGCGGCGGCACGCGCAGGGTGACCAGCCGGCACCGTGAGCGGATCGTCAGCGAGACATCATCGGGATGCAGCGAGGGCACGCAGAGCAGGAAGACCGTGCGCGGTGGCGGCTCCTCGAGGGCCTTCAGCAGCGCATTGGACGCCTGCTCGGTGAGCCGGTCGGCGTCCTCGATGACGACCACCTGCCACCGGCCGAGCACCGGACGGCGCGCCGAACGCCCAACCACCGAACGCATCTCGGCAACCGAGATCGACAGGCCTTCGGGGACGACGGAGTGCACGTCGGGGTGGCTGCGGGTGCGCACTGTGTGACAGGCCGTGCACTCGCCGCACCCGGCCGGAGTTCGCTCGCACTGCAGAGCGGCGGCCAGTGCGCGCGCGGCTACTGATCGCCCCGAACCGGCCGGCCCGGTGAACAGCCAGGCGTGCGTCATCACCCCCGACGTCGCTTCGCGCCCGGCGGCGATCTCAGCGGCCGCGGCCGCAGCGCTCTGCAACTCCGCGACCGCGTCGTCCTGTCCGATCAGGTCGTCCCAGACAGTGGTCATGAGGTGACATCCACGGGGGACGGAACACGGCCGGGCGGCAGCAGGTGCGCGACCGCGGCGGTCACCGCCGCAGCGACCTCGTCGGCGGGGCGGGTCGCGTCGACCACCTTGTAGTTGCGCGGTTCTGCCTCGGCCAATCGCAAGAACGCCTCGCGGACCCGCTCGTGAAAGTCCAACGACTCCGACTCGAGCTTGTCGCCGGTGCCGTCGCCACGCGCGCGCGCCAGCCCGACGGTGGCTGGTACGTCGAGCAGCACGGTGAGGTCGGCGGACAGGTCCTTGGTCGCGAATCGAGAGATCCTGCGGATGTCGTCGATGGTCAGTCCTCGGCCCACGCCTTGGTAGGCGAGCGACGAATCGATGTACCGATCGGTGAGCACGATCTGACCCGCCTCCAACGCCGGCCGGATGACCGTGTCGACATGATGGGCGCGGTCGGCTGCGAACAGCAGCGCCTCGGCACGCGGTGACAGCGGCTGGCGGTGGTGCAGGACGAGGTCGCGGATGCCGCGACCAGCCTCAGTGGCGCCCGGCTCGTGGGTCACGAGCACCTCGTGGCCGGCTGCGCGCAACGAGTCGGCAAGAATGTTGATCTGAGTGGACTTCCCGGATCCCTCGCCACCCTCGAACGCGACGAAGACCCCGCCTTCGCGCATCCGGCGGCGCGCGGACGAATCACGACGCAGCGACGTCTTCAGGTCGGCCCAGACGCCGACCTTCTCGCGGTCGTCCATCTTGCGATAGGCGAACAAGCCGGATACCAGCGCGAAGATTCCGCCGACGATGAGCACGATGCGGGTGCCGTCGACGGTGTAGTGCACGTGACCGACGGTGATCGTTCGTTTGCCGACCTGCGCAACGGCGAACGGCACGGCGGCGAGGGCGAGCACGAGCACGACCCTGATCAGCGACTGCAGCAGCGCGAAAACGCGGCCGCGCATCTCGTTGTCGATGTCGGTACCCATCATCGTCGTGCCCGCGAGATAGGCGACGCCGGCGCCGAACCCGACGCCGAGCACGAACACCACCGCGAGCACGACCTGCGGCATGACCGCGGTGAGGATCAGGCAGATCGCGGCGAAGACGAGCGCAAGCCCGAACAGCCGGCGGCGGGACAGATCGCGAGCAACCTTCGGGCCGAAGGCCATCCCGCAGCCGAGGCCGACGAAGACCGAGCCGAACAGCACACCGTAGGCAGCGTTGCCACCACCGAGGCTGGCCACGAAGATCTTGCCCGCGCCGATGACGGCGCCGGCCGCCACGAACGCGCCGACCAACCCGATGATCAAGCCGCCGAGCAACCGCGAGTGCCGGATGAAGTCGGCGCCCTCGCGGGCCAGGAACAGCAGGCTCGGCTGTTCGTCCTTCGGCACTCCTGACCGGTGCCCGCCGATCTCGGGGATGAAATAGACGACGATTGCGCCGACCAGGAACGTCGCGGCGTTGAAGTACAGCGCCAGGTTGACCGGCTGGGCCTCGAAGAAGTGCAGATGACGGGCCAGCACATTGGTGATCAGGGCGAGCACGGAGAACAGGCCGGCACCGAGCACCGGTGTCACGCCGTAGGTCGTGATCAGGCTGAGCTGGTTGGCCGACTCGATCTGATCACGACGCACCAGGTTGGGCACCGACGCGTCCTTGGCCGGCATCCAGAACAGGCTCACGCACTCGATCAGGAAGCTCATCACCAGCAGCCAGACCAGCGTGCCGCGCTGCCCGACCCACAGGTGCGCGAGTGGGATCGACACGAAGAACACGAAGCGGACGAAGTCGGAGATCACCATCGTCTTGCGCCGGTCGAACCGATCGGCGAACACCCCGGCCAGCGGGCCGAGCAGGATCGCCGGCAGCAGCTTCACGACCAGCACGCCGCCGAGCGCGTAGTTCTGGGCCTTGTACCCGTGCGTGAGGCTCGTGGCGAGCGCGGTCGTGGCGAGCAGCCCTAACCAGTCACCGAGGCTGGACAGCGCAGTCGAATACCAGAGCCGGCGAAACGGGGTCACGCGCAGCACGCCGCGAATCGCGGCGACCGTGGACACGGACGCCGGCGGCGGCGGCATGGCCGGCTGGCTGATCGCTACCCCCTCGCGGTCGTGCGGACTGGCCTCACGGTACTGCGGTTTCCTGACTGGTTTCCTGGCTGATCACTCGTTGCTTTTGGCCGCACGCAGCAGTGCGCGCAAGGCGTCGGCAAGATCGTCCAACCGGCGCTCGTCGAGCGTGCCGAGCAGCGCGCGTTCGGAGCCCACGAGTTGCGCGAACGCAGCATCCACCCGTTCACGCCCTGCTTTGGTGAGGCGCACTCGCACGAGTCTGCCGTCTGCGGGGTCGGGGTGCCGGGTGACGAGGTCGCGGGCCACGAGGCGATCCAGCCGGCTGGTCATCGTCCCCGAAGTGACGTGGGTGAGCGTGGCCAGCTCGCCCGCGGTGCGTTCGAACGGTTCGCCGCTGCGCCGCAACACGGACAGGACGTCGAACTCGTAGCCCTGCAACGCGTGCCCGCCGAACGCGTCGGCGCGGCGCTCGTCGAGGACGGCCGCGAGCCTGCTGATCCGGCTGAGCACCTGCAGTGGTTCGACGTCGAGGTCGGGCCGCTCGCGGCGCCAGGCAGCGACGATCTCGTCCACCTCGTCGTCCACGCCGTGAATGCTATCTCTTGACGTCGAGATATCTTGGCAGGCATGCGCTGGGACCCTTCGCAATACGGTCGATTCGCTGCCGAGCGTGGCCGGCCCTTCCTCGATCTGGTGGCGCGGATCGGCGCCGACGCCCCTCGCCGCGTGGTCGACCTCGGCTGTGGCCCCGGCACCCTGACTGCGCTGCTCGCCGACCGCTGGCCGGCTGCCACGATCGAGGGCATCGACTCGTCGCCGGAGATGATCGCCGCTGCCGAGATGCTGGATACGTCGGTGTCGTTCTCGATCGGGGACGTGACTACCTGGACGCCGACCGATGGCGTCGACGTGATCGTCAGCAATGCGGTGCTGCAATGGGTGCCGACCCATCGCGCGCTGCTCGCGTCGTGGGCGTCGTCGCTGCCGGCCGGTGGCTGGCTGGCGATCCAGCTGCCGGGCAACTTCGCCGAGCCGGCGCATGCACTGTTGCGCTCGCTGGCCAGTTCGCCGCGGTGGGCCGGCCCGTTGCGCGATGTGCTGCGCCATGACGACGCGGTCGACTCGCCGGCGTCCTATGCCAACTTGCTGCTCGACGCCGGACTGCAGGTCGATGCGTGGGAATCGACCTACGTGCACGTCCTGCGTGGCGCCGATCCGGTGCTGGAGTGGTTGCGCGGGACGGGCTTGCGTCCGGTGCTCGCCGCACTGCCGACCGACGACGCCGCTGAGTTCTCCGCGGCGTTGGCGGTGCGGCTGCGCAGCGCGTACCCGCCCGGCGAGCACGGCACGCTGTTCCCGTTCCGGCGCGTCTTCGCCGTGGCACACCGCCCGCGCTGAGCGAACCGCGCTGCCGACTAGCCTCGAAATATGGTGCAGAACTGGGCGGGCAACGTGGTGTTCTCGACCGAACGGTTGCATCGCCCCCGCACCGTCGAAGAGTTGCAGCAGCTCGTCTCATCCACGCCGCAACTGCGTGCGCTCGGCACCGGCCACAGTTTCAACCGGATCGCCGACACCACTGGCGAGCTGGTGAGCGTGCGTGATCTGGCCGTCCCGACCGTGATCGACGAGGGCACTCGCAGCGTCGAGGTCGGCGGCGGCACCCGCTACGGCGAGCTGACGACCGAGCTGCAGGCGCACGGCTGGGCGTTGCACAATCTCGGTTCGCTGCCGCACATCTCGGTCGCCGGCGCGTGCTCGACCGGAACGCACGGCTCGGGAAGCGGCAACAAGTGTCTGGCCGCCGCCGCAATCGCGCTCGAGTTCGTCCGCGGCGACGGTGAGCTGGTCCGGCTCGACCGCACCGACGACGCCTTCAGCGGCGCGGTCATCGCCCTCGGCGCACTCGGCATCGTCACCCGGCTCACCCTCGCGGTCGAGCACAGCTATGAGGTGCGCCAGGACGTCTGGCTCGACCTCCCGCTGGCTCGGTTCGTCGACGACCTCGACGCGATCATGGCGGCCGGTTACAGCGTCAGCGCCTTCACGACGTGGTCGCGCCCTGACGTCTTCGAGCAGCTCTGGATCAAGTCGCGCACCGACCGCCCGATCGCGGACGGACGGGACTGGGGCGCACGGCCCGCCGACACCGCCCAGCACCCGGTACCGGGGCAGGACGCGTCGACAGCAACGCAGCAACTCGGCGAGCCCGGGGCGTGGAACGCGCGGCTGCCGCATTTCCGGCTCGAGTTCACCCCGAGCAACGGCGACGAGCAGCAGACGGAGTATCTGCTGCCCCGCGAGCACGGCCCGGCGGCGCTGATGGCGCTGCGCGAAGTCGATCTGCACGGCGTGCTGCAGATCTGCGAGGTGCGCACAGTCGCCGCCGACGACCTCTGGCTGAGCCCGTGCCGCGGCCGCGACACCATCGCGTTGCACTTCACCTGGATCGACGACGACGCGCAGGTTGCCGACGCGGTCACCCGGGTCGAGGCCGCCCTTGCGCAGTTCGACGCGCGGCCGCACTGGGGCAAGGTGTTCCGTACCGACCCGCGACCGCATTACCCGCAGCTGGCGGCGTTCGGAAAGCTCGTCGATCGCTACGACCCGCAGCACAAGTTCGGCAACGACTTCCTCGACCGCTACGTGTACGGCTGAGCCCGGCACCGCTCAGTCGCCCGTCCCCTTTTGCTTGTGTTCGGCCTTGTCGCCAACCTCGTGTTCGCGCTCCGCCGTGCGCGACGGCGAGGACGACGGCGTCGGTGAGTGCGATGCGGGTGCCGACGAGCTAGGCGCATCGTCGGACCCGCCGACGACACCCTGTGCCGAACCGTCATCGCTGCCGCCGCCGGACCAACTGCCCGCCCCGGCGCCACCCGCACCGCCGTCGTCGCCGGGCTCGCTGCTGGACCGGCTCGGGCTCGGCGCCGGCACCGGTGCACCGTCGTCGCGACCCTCGCCACCCGAATCGCCGTTGCTCCCGCTGCCGCTGTCGTCACGGCTACTGCCGCCGTCGTCGCCGCTGGTTCGCGACGGGTGCTTCGGCACGCCCACCGGCGGCACCGGTGCCGGCGGGGTCGGGGTGGGCGGCTGCGTGACGCGATCGGACGGGATGGAGAACGGCGTGAGCGTGTCCACCACGTTGGACACGATGCGCTGCGCGGGCTGCGGCAACCGTCCGGTAGCTGCGGCCGCGCTCCCGCCCACCAGCGTTGCTGCCGCGGCGGCGACGGCAGCCTTGCGCCAATGCCGCGGTCCGGACCGGCCCGGGCCGGCCAACGGGGTCGCCCCGGCGAGCATGGCCGCCAGCTCCGGGGACGGTTCCGGGGCCGGCCCCTCGCCCATCGTGCGCAGCTCGGTGAGCAAGCGCGTCACAGCAGCGGTGTCAGCGCCCCACACCGCGCCGGTGCCGCCGCTGCCGAATTGATCCCCGATCATCCCCATGTCGGCAAAGTCATCGTCTGGAGGGTTCACAGGGTTACCCGCCGTTCGGTGATGGCCTGCCGGATCGCGACCAGACCGCGGCGCTGGAGCTGTTTCACCGCACCGGCAGAGCGCCCGATGATCGTCGCAACCTGTTCGACAGACAGGTCGGCGACGACGCGGAGCACGACAACCTCGCGCTGGTCCGGTGGTAGCACCGCGAGGATTTCCATCACCCGATCGGTTGCGATCGCGTTCTGCGCGAGGTCCTCGGCCGAGTCCACTACGCGGGTGTCGGCGTCGGCCTCGTACGGCGTGCCGGCCGGCCGGCGAGCCCGCGCACGGTGCTCATCGACCATGCGGGCGTGTGCGATCGAGAAGGTCAGTGTCTTCAGGCCGGCGGCACCGCCGCGCAGCTGCGGGATGCGCGGCAGCAGTGAGCAGAACACCTCGCTGGTCACCGCCTCGGGATCGTCCACGCCCTTGGCTCGCAGGTAACCCAGCACCTGCGGAGACAGCGCTAGGTACATCGCGCGCAGTGCGTCCGCGTCGCCGTCGCGCGCGGCAGCCACCAGCTCGTCGGTGAGGACCGGACCCCCCACGATCGCAACCGCCCTTCTGGCGTCACGGGTTCGATCAGACGTTGATTGTGACCTTCGCGTAACCACTTCACCAAACAGTGCGATGACATGACCGTCACCTCGTACAAGGAGATAACGCATGAGAATTGGGAAACGTGTCGCGGCCAGCGCCGCCGCGAGCGGTGTGCTCGCCGCCGGCGCCGCCGCCGCAGTTGCAACGGCCTCGCACACGCCCCCCGCGGCGAGCGCGGCGAAGGCGCCGACCAGCAACGTCGCCGCTCAATCCGTCCCCACCACCGTCGATGCGGCTGCGTTGCGCACGCGTGCAGAGAAGCTCGCCCTGCAACGCCAGATCGAGATGTTGCGGGCCTCGATCAAACAGGGCCGCGCCCAGGTCGCCACTGAGAAGCGGCGTGCGGCGGCCCGTGCCAAGCAGCTCACTGCTGCGCGGTCCGCGCAAGGCGCACAAGGCGCGCAAGTCGCTCAGGCCGCACCGGCCGCACCGGCCGCCGCTGCCCCGGTATACGCCCAGCCGGCGCCGGCTCCGGTGCGCTACCCGGCAACCGTGGCCAGCACGCCGCCACCGGTGCACACGACGACCGGCGCGAGCGGGTCGGGCGGATCGGGCGGATCGGGCGATGACCGGGGCGACCACAGCGAGCGTGGCGATGACTGACCTTCCCGGCCGGCGGGCGCGCTGGACCAGCGCGCTTGTCCTGGCTCCCGGCACGGCCGCGGTGTTCGCCGCCACCATGAGCTGGGCTGCAACCACCCGGCCGACCACGGCAGCGCCACCGCCGCCCAGCACGACGACCACCTCGCCTGGGACGCCGGCCGCGAGCCCTGCACACAGCCGTGAGTTGCACAACATCGTCCGCATCGAGCGCCGGCGCAAGCACGAGCTGGCCGACCAGCTCACGGCGGTGCGCAAACACCTGATTCGGATGCGGGCGGCCGAGCACCGGCAGCTCGATGCGCTCAACGCGCTCGCCGCTGCGAACCGGCAGGCCGCACTCGCCCCGGCTCCGGCCGCGTTGCCGCCGTTGCCCTCGAACCAGCTGGCCCCGGTCGCGGCCGCACCACCGCCGCCGCCACCGGTGCAAGCAGCGCCGCCCCCGCCTCCGCCGCCGGTGCAGGGCACGACGGGTGCTTCGGGGGTCCCACATTGAGTACCCCGACGTCCATCCCGGTGCTGCCGGCCCGCTTTGCCCGGGTCGACGTCGTCGGCCGGGGGAAGAGCTGGGAGGCGAGCCTGCGCGCGATGGCATCCACCGTGCGGGTATTGCTCGGGCCGGGTTCGCAGGATCCGGACGATTCGTTCGGGCAGGTCGAGGACCTGTTCGCCGACATCGAGAGCGAGTGCACCCGCTTCGACCCGGCCAGTGACCTGATGCGCGCCAACGCGGGCGGCGAGCAATGGTGCCCGGTGGGCCGGCATTGTTACGCCGCGATCGAGGAGGCCGCCTGGGCGTACGCGCGAACGGCAGGCGTCTTCGACCCGCGCGTCCTGAACGATCTGCGCCGGCTCGGCTACGGCAGTTCCCGGCAGTTCACCGGCGCCGAACTCGACCTCGACGGCGATCCGACCGTGGCGGAGCGCACGCCGATCCCGCCCTGGCTGCCGGGCTTCGACGCAGCCGGACAGCGGGTCAAGGTTGGGCCGACGCCGATCGATCTCGGCGGCATCGGCAAGGGCCTCGCGGTACGTTGGGCCGCCGAGCTTCTCGATGTGGTTAGCCCGTCATTTCTGGTTGACGCCGGCGGCGACTGCTACGCCCGCGGGCCGAGCCCGGAGGGCGCCGCCTGGCAGCTTGGCGTCGAGAGCCCGTTCGGTGGCGACCGTCCCATCGCGGTCCTTGCCATCACCGACGCTTCCTGCGTGACGTCGTCGATCCGGCTCCGGCATTGGCGCACCGGCGGGCGGCTCGTGCATCACCTGATCGATCCGCGAACCGGAGCGCCCGGTGGCCACGGGCTGCGCGCCGTGACCGTCGTGGGCAGCGACCCGGCATCGGCCGAGGTGTGGAGCAAGGTGTTCTTCCTGCACGGACGGGCCGGGATCGCGGCTGCTGTCGCTGACCGTGACGATCTCGCCGTGCTGTGGGTCCATGACGACGGGTCCACCGGGATGAACGAAGCCATGCGCCCGCTGGTCATCTGGCAGGAGGCGGCGTGACTGTCGATGCCACGCGCACTCGGGCCGCGCGGGGACTGCGTACCGCCGGGCGAGTCGTCGTGGCGATCGTCAGTGCGATCGCTACCGGCGCCTTGCTCGGCAAGACCCTTGATCGGGTGTCGGGCAATCAGATGGCGCCGTGGATCATCGGGCGGGCCGCCGGGGTATGCGCGTACCTGCTCCTGGTCGCCCTCGTACTGCTCGGGCTTGCGCTGTCCCATCCGCTGCGAAGCGTTGTTCGCCGACCGAGCAGCGCCGCTCGGATCCGCGCCCACATCGGGCTGGCGGTGTTCACGCTCGGCTTCACCGCCGTGCATGTCGTCGTGCTCGCCACCGACCGGTACGCGAACGTGGGCTGGTGGGGCGCGGTCGTGCCGATGGGTAGCGGCTATCGTCCGGCGGCGGTGACCCTCGGCATCGTCGGGCTGTGGGTCGGCCTGCTGATCGGGCTCAGCGCGGCAGCCGCCGGTCGGCTGCCGCGGCGGCTGTGGTGGCCGGTGCACAAGGTGGCGGCGAGTTCACTCGTGCTGATCTGGCTGCACGGTGTGTTCGCCGGCGGCGATACGCCCGCCCTGCGCTGGACATATCTCGTCAGCGCTGTCGTCGTCGTGACGGTGGCTGCCTCGCGTTACATGTCGAGCAGCCCTGCCGAGGCGTTGCCGGACCGGTCGCGATGACTCGCCCGATCCGGCGGCTGCAAGCCGTCGAGGCGATCGCTGCGCCGGTCCTCGGGGCGGCGGTGCACTACGTGCGTTCGGGCTCCGATGCGATCTCCGAACTTGGCCCGGACAACCTGGCCGATCATCACGCCCGGTTCGGCGTGCGGCCGTCCTGCCGGGGCGCGGCGGGCCGTGACTTGCTCGATCGGCTGACTGCGGCCGAGCTCACCGGCCGCGGCGGCGGCCACTTCCGGGTCGCGACCAAGTGGCAACGGGTGCAATCGGCATCCTGGCACCGTGGCGGCCTTCGCGATCCCGGCCCGGTCGTGATCGCGAACGGTGCGGAGGGCGAACCGCTCAGCCGCAAGGACAGCGCGCTGCTCGAACTTCGGCCACACCTCGTGCTCGACGGGCTGGCCTGCGCCGCCGAAACGCTCGGGGCGAGCCGGTCGGTGCTGTGGCTCGACGGCGACGCGCATGCCGCGCGAGGCGCGGTGACCCGCGCCCTTGCCGAGCGGGCGGCCCACGCCCCGGATCTGCCGGTACCCGAGGTACTGGTGTCCGAGCACACGTATCTGTCCGGCGAGTCCAGCGCGGTCGTCCAGGGCGTGTCCGGCGGCCCCAGCCGTCCGGGGTTCGCGCGCGTGCCGGCGGCGCAGCGCGGCGTCGACGGTTTGCCGACGCTCGTCCAGAACGTCGAGACGCTCGCGCGGGTCGGGCTGCTTGCGCGTGATGCGGACCCGGACACCGTCCTGCTCACCGTCGCGGCGCGGGATCACCTCGTCGTGGTCGAGTGCTCCGAGCGAGCCAGCCTGGCCGCGGTCGTCGCCGACACCGTCGGCGGCCCGCCGCCACAAGCCCTGCTCCTCGGTGGCTACGGCGGATCCTGGGTGCCGTGGTCGCAAGCGGTGCAACTCTCGGCGAGCGAGCGCGAGGTGCGGGAGCTGGGACTGTCACTGGGTGCCGGGGTGGTCATGCCGGTTGCGGCCGGCGAATGCGGGCTGACGCACACCGCAGAGATCGCGGAGTATCTGGCCGACCAGACGGCACGCCAATGCGGGCCGTGCCAGTTCGGGTTGCCTGCGATCGCACAGAGCATGCGGCTGCTCGCCGACGCGCGGTTCGGCCGCGCGGACTCCCGGCGGCTGGACCGATTCCTCACCGAAGTGGCCGGCAGGGGCGCGTGCCACCACCCCGACGGCGCGGTACGGCTGGTCCGGACTGCCCTGGTGACCTTCGCCGCCGACGTGCAGGCACACCGGCGCAACCACTGCCTAGCGGAGGAGATTCGATGAGCGGCGCTGCCCGGCTGAGGGTCGACCCGGTCGCGTGCGAGGGGGTCGGCATCTGCGCGCATATCGCCGCCGAGTTGATCTCGGTCGACACGTGGGGATTCCCGATCGTGGCGAGCGAGCCGCTGCGCGGCGGCGAGCTGCGCGCGGCCCGTTCCGCGGTCACCGCCTGCCCGCGCCGGGCCCTGTACGTCGAGGAGCCAGGTCGGTAACTACGCCTTCTTCGCCGCGGCCTTCTTCGCGGTCTTCTTCGCGGCCTTCTTGGCCGGCTTCTTCGCGGCCTTCCGGGCGGTCTTCTTCGCCGGCCCGCGCGCCCGGCGGTCGGCGAGCAGCTCGGCGGCGCGCTCGTCGGTGATCTCCTCGACCGAGTCGCCGCGCCGCAGCGACGCGTTGGTCTCGCCGTCGGTGACGTACGGGCCGAACCGGCCGTCCTTGACCACCATCGGCTTGCCCGACACCGGGTCGTTGCCGAGCTCGCGCAGCGGCGGCGCGGCCGCGGCCCGGCGGCCGCGCTGCTTCGGCTGGGCGAACAGTCGCCGCCGCCTCGTCCAGGGTGACCGTGAACAGCTGGTCCTCGGTCTCGAGCGAGCGCGAGTCGGTGCCCTTCTTGATGTACGGGCCGTAGCGGCCGTTCTGCGCGGTGACCTCTTCGCCGTCGAGCTCGCCGAGCGTGCGCGGCAGGGTCAGCAGCTGCTCGGCGTCGGCGAGCGTGACCGTGTCCAGCGACATCGTCTTGAACAGCGACGCCGACTTCTCGCCGTCGGTGACGTACGGGCCGTAGCGGCCGGACTTCGCGGTGATCTCGCGGCCGTCGGCGGTCGTCGCCGAGCTCGCGGTCGCCGGACGGCGCCGACAGCAGCTCCTCGACCTTCTCCGGCGTCAGCTCGTCCGGCGCGAGGTCCTCGGGGATCGACGCGCGCTGCGTCCGTCCTCGCCGCGCTGCAGGTACGGCCCGTACCGGCCGACCCGCACCACCACGCCGGTGTCGCCGAGCGGGATCGAGTTCACCCCGCGCGCGTCGATCTCCTCCAGCCGCGCGTCGATCAGCCGCTTCAGCCCGCCCTGCGCCGAGATGCGCTGCGAGTCGCGTGCGCGTCGTCGGCGCCGAAGTAGAAGCGCGTGCAGCCAGTCGACGCGCGAGCGCTCGCCGGTGGCGATGTCGTCCAGGTCGTTCTCGACCGAGGCGGTGAAGCCGTAGTCGACCAGCCGGCCGAAGTAGGACTCGAGCAGCCCGACCACCGCGAACGCCGTCCAGGTCGGGACGAGCGCCGGGCCCTTCTTCCACACGTAGCCGCGGTCCTGGATCGTCTGCATGATCGAGGCGTAGGTGGACGGCCGGCCGACGCCGAGCTCCTCCATCGCCTTGACCAGCGACGGCTCGGTGTAGCGCGCCGGCGGCGAGGTCGAGTGGCCGTCGGCCTCGAACTCGCGCGGGTCGAGCCCGTCGCCGCGGGTCAGCTGCGGCAGCCGCTTCTCGGCGTCGTCCTTCTCGGCCGGCCTCGTCGGTGTCCTCGACGTAGGCGCGCAGGAAGCCGGGGAAGGTGATCGTGCGGCCGCTGGTCGTGAACACCACCGCTCGTCGGCCGCCGACGTGCCGCCGATGCCGCACCGACACCGTGGTGCCGACCGCGTCGGACATCTGCGAGGCGAGCGTGCGCTGCCAGATCAGCTCGTAGAGCCGGAACTCGTCGCGACGACAGCTGGTTGGCGACCTCGCCGGGCGTGCGGAACGAGTCGCCGGCCGGGCGGATCGCCTCGTGCGCCTCCTGCGCGTTCTTCACCTTGCGGGTGTAGATGCGCGGCTCGGCCGGCACGTACGCGTCGCCGTACAGCTCGCGGGCCTGCGCGCGCGCCGCGGTCAGCGCCGTCTCGGACAGGTTCGTCGAGTCGGTACGCATATAGGTGATGAAGCCGTTCTCGTACAGCCGCTGCGCGACGCGCATCACCTGCTGCGCCGACCAGCGGAACTTGCGGCCGGCCTCCTGCTGCAGCGTCGAGGTCATGAACGGCGGGTACGGGCGGCGGCGGTACGGCTTCTCCTCGACGCCCTGCACGGCGAACGTCGCGGCCGTCCAGCCGCGCGGCCAGCCCGCGCGCGCCGGCCTCGTCCAGGTGCAGCACGTTCGCCGGCGCGCGGCCGGTGGCCGGGTCGAAGTCGCGGCCGGTGGCCAGCCGGATGTCGTCGACGCGACCAGCGTCGCGGTGAACGTCTCCGGGTCGCCCGGCTTCGGCGGCCGACGGCGCGAACGTGCCCTGCGACGTCCCAGTACTCGGCGGTGTGGAAGGCCATCCGGGCGCGCTCGCGCTCGACGACGATCCGGGTCGCGACCGACTGCACCCGGCCGGCCGACAGCCGCGGCAGCACCTTCTTCCACAGCACCGGGCTGACCTCGTAGCCGTAGAGCCGGTCGAGGATGCTGCCGGGTCTCGCTGCGCGTCGACCAGCTGCTCGTCGATCTCGCGCGGGTTGGCGACGGCCGCGGCGATGGCGCTCGGGCGTGATCTCGTGGAACACCATCCGGCGCACCGGCACCTTCGGCTTCAGCGTCTCGACCAGGTGCCAGGCGATCGCCTCGCCCTCGCGGTCCTCGTCCGTGGCGAGGTAGAGCTCGTCGGCGTCCTTGACCAGCGCCTTGAGCTTGCTGACCTGCTGCTTGCGGTCGGGGCTGACGACGTAGAGCGGCTCGAAGTCGTGGTCGATGTCGACGCCGAGGCGCGCCCACGGCTCGCCCTTGTACTTCGGCCGGCACGTCGGCGGCGTTGCGCGGCAGGTCGCGGATGTGGCCGATCGAGGCCTCGACGACGTAGCCGGGCCCGAGGTAGCCGCCGATCGTCTTGGCCTTGGCCGGCGACTCGACGATCACCAGCTTGGTGCCCGTCTTCGCCGCCCTTGCTCGCCACGTCGCGCTCCTGCTCGTCCCGTCGTCTCGGGCGCGCGCCGGTCAGCCGCACCAGTCGCGGACGGTACAGGACGCAGCCGATGCGAACGCTGCGACCGTCGTCAGCGAGCCGTCACAGCTCAGCTCGGCCAGTCGTCCGCCGCCGCCGTCGCGGGGCGGCGCCCGAGCAGCTCGGCCAAGCCGGCGCAGCCGCTTGGCCGAGGTGACCCGCCAGCCCGGGCCGCCGCGCAGCGCCGATCGACGACCGCGGCCAGCCCGAGCCGGGACAGCTGGGCGCCGGCGGCGCAGGTGCACCGGGTCGTCGGCGTCGGCGGTGGCCGAGCAGGTAGCCGGCCTCGTCGCGGCGTCCGGCCGCGATCGCCCACAGCCGCAGCCCGCCGGCGTCAGCGCGAAGCCGGCCGGCGGGCCCTCGTTCGCGCCGCGGCGTCCAGCGCGCGGCCGCGCCGGCGAGCGTCGGGCGTGAAGGCGGTGCGCACGCCGCAGCCGCCTCGGCCGGCACGATCGGCGTCGCGGCCCGTCGACGCCGCGCGCGGCGAACGCCTCGGCCAGCGCGTCGGCGCGCCACCGGTCGGCGACCACGACCGACAGCCGGGCCGTCCCGGCCGAGCGCACCCAGTGACCGCCGGCGAGCAGCACGCCGTCGAGGTCGGCGAGCGACGGCTCGGCGGCCGCCGCGCCGAACAGCGAGAACTGACGTCACGTCCGCCTCGCGGCGCGGTCGAGGCGCTCGTCGCGCGAGCGCGCATCGGCCCGGCGGTCACCGTGCCCGCGAGTCCGCTCTGCGCGGGTCAGACGACCGTGGTCGCCGGCGTCGCCGCGTCGGTCGACCGGCGCGTCGCCCATCGACACCTGCGCGCCGCTTCGACACGATGACCGCCGCGGCGATGATCGCGAACGCGATGATGCCGGCGATGACCGCGCAGCGCCGCGTTGACGCGTGTCTCGCCGACGCTGAACTTGACCACGGCCGGCGCGACCAGCACCGCCACCAGGTTCATCACCTTGATCAGCGGGTTGATCGACGGGCCGGCGGTGTCCTTGAACGGGTCACCGACGGTGTCGCCGATGACGGTCGCCGCGTGCGCCTCGCTGCCCTTGCCGCCGTAGACGCCGTCCTCGACCATCTTCTTCGCGTTGTCCCACGCGCCACCGGAGTTGGCCAGGAACACCGCCATCAGCACGCCGGCGCCGATCGCGCCGGCGAGGTAGCCGGCCAGCGGGCCGGCGCCGAACGCGAAGCCGATCGAGATCGGGGCGAAGATCGCCAGCAGGCCGGGCGTGGCCAGCTCGCGCAGCGAGTCCTTGGTGCAGATGTCGACGACGCGGGCGTAGTCGGGCTTCTCGGTGAAGTCCATGATCCCGGGGTGGTCGCGGAACTGCGTCGCGCACCTCGAAGACGACCCGGCCGGCGGCGCGGCCGACCGCGCTGATCGCCAGGCCGCTGAACAGGAACACCACCGCCGCACCGATGATCACGCCGACCAGGATGTTCGGCTGGACAGGTCGAGGCTGAACGACAGCTGGGTCAGCCGGCCGATGTGGCCGGGGTTGGTTACTTCGGCCAGCGCGTCGCCGACCGCCTTGGTGAACGAGCCGAACAGCGCGGTCGCGGCGAGCACGGCAGTCGCGATCGCGATGCCCTTGGTGATCGCCTTGGTGGTGTTGCCGACGGCGTCGAGGTCGGTGAGCACGCGCGCGCCCGCCTCGTCGATGTCGCCGCTCATCTCGGCGACGCCCTGGGCGTTGTCGCTGACCGGGCCGAAGGTGTCCATCGAGACGATGACGCCGGCGGTGGTGAGCAGGCCGCAGCCGGCCAGCGCGACCGCGAACAGCGCCACGAACACGCTGCCGCCGCCGAGCAGGAACGCGCCGAACACGGCCAGCGCGATCAGCATCGGCGGAGTAGACCGCCGACTCCAGGCCGAGCGAGATGCCGGCCAGGATGACCGTGGCCGGGCCGGTGAGCGAGGTCTCGGCGACGTCCTTGACCGGGCGGCGGACGGTGTCGGTGAAGTAGCCGGTGAGCTGCTGGATGAGCACCGCCAGCACGATGCCGATCAGCACGGCGACGAAGGCGATGACCGCCGGGTTGCCGGTCGCGCCCGCTGTCGTGATCGGCGAGCTTGCTGAACTTGCTGGGCAGGAAGGTGAACGCCGCGATCGCGACGAGCACGAGCGACACGGCGGCGGAGATGAAGAAGCCGCGGTTGATCGGCACCAGGCCGTTGCGGTCGCTCGCGCGCAGCTTGGTGGTGAGGATGCCGACGACCGAGCTGATGATGCCGATGGCGCCGATGATCAGCGGCAGCAGCAGGCCCTTCGCGCCGAAGGCGGTCTGGCCGAGGATCAGCGCGGCGACCAGGGTGACGGCGTAGGACTCGAACAGGTCAGCGGCCATGCCGGCGCAGTCGCCGACGTTGTCACCGACGTTGTCGGCGATCGTGGCGGCGTTGCGCGGGTCGTCCTCGGGGATGCCCGCCTCGACCTTGCCGACCAGGTCGGCGCCGACGTCGGCGGCCTTGGTGAAGATGCCGCCGCCGACACGCATGAACATGGCGAGCAGGGCGCCGCCGAAGCCGAAGCCCTCGAGCACGGTCGGGGCGTTGTCGTTGTAGACGAAGCAGCACGACGCGAGCGCCGAGCAGGCCCAGACCGACGGTGAGCATGCCGACGATGCCGCCGGTGCGGAACGCGATGTGGAAGCCGCGCTCGCGCGCCGCCGCCGCGGGCGGCAGCGGCGACGCGGACGTTGGCCCGGGTGGCCAGCGTCATGCCGATGTAGCCGACCGACGCGGAGAAGACGGCGCCGACGAGGAAGAACAGTGCCCGGCCGAGCTGGACCGAGAAGCCGCCGTGGTTGACCGGCAGCACGAGCAGCAGCACGAACACGATGACGGAGAAGACGGCGAGGGTGCGGAACTGCCGGTTCAGGTAGGCGCGCGGCGCCTTCCTGCACGGCCTTGGCGATCTCCTGCATCTTCGGCGTGCCCTGGTCGGCCTTGAGCACCTCCCGGACCAGCGTGTAGGCGAAGACGAGGGCGGCGATCGCGACCAAGCCGATGACCGCGACTGCGCCCTTCTGGCCGGTGGAGATTCCTGGCAGCGGCGATCAGGTGCGCGGCCATGCAACTACCCCTATGTCATTCGTCGAATCGCCGCCGGTGCGAGCACGGCAGCTGATCAGTGCGGTGAGCCCGCGGCGCGAGGGTTCCACGCACGGGGCAGGCTTGCTGGCGGAGTCTAACCGCACGCTGAGGATTCAGCCCGGCGCGGGTACTGGCGAGTAGCGCTGGTAACGCTTACGCTCCGGCGCCGCTCGCCAGGCCGGCGACTGCCGCGTCGACGGTGGCGTGGATCGTGAACACGCCGTCCAGGCCGGTGATCGTGAACAGCTTGAGGATGCGCTGGTGGGTGCACACGAGCGGCAGCGCGGCGCCGGCTCGGCGGCGGAGGTCCGGGCGGCGACCAGGGCGCCGAGGCCGGTGGAGTCGAGGAATCCGACCTCGGTGAGATCGACCACAACGGATTGGCCGTGCTCGAGCATCTCGGTGAGCCGCTCGCGCAGCTCCGGCGCGGAGTAGACGTCGACCTCGCCGCTGACGCCGACGACGGGGACTGCGTCCTCGCCGTGCTTGGAAACCGAAAGCTCCACGCGCCTGTCACCCCAATGTTGTCGGCCGCTACGCCCAGAATTGCACCGAGTCGCCTTGTGCGATCTCGAGCCATCCCAGATCTGCGACAGCATGCCACAGAGGCGGGAATCGGGGGACGGTGAACGCGCTACTCGATCAGGCTGCTGCTCGGCGTGCCGCCCGGACGCCTCGCCGCTCACCCACGTCGAGCTGCTGCCCGCTCGCGCCGGCGCGGCCGGCCGACTGGCCGGCCGTGGACGCCGGAGCTGCTGCGCGGCTGCGGCTGGCCGCCCGCGGGATCGGCCGCGCCGTGGGAGCACCAGGCGCAGGCCGCCGACGCTCGCCCACGCCGGCACGTCGGTGGTGCGTCGCGACCGGCACCGGATCGGGCAAGTCGCTGGCCTACCAGCTGCCCGGCGCTGACCGCCGCTGCTCGCCGACGACCGGGCGCGGGTGCTCTACCTGGCGCCGACCAAGGCGCTGGCCGGCGACCAGCTGCGCTCGCTGCGCCGATTACGACCTGCCCGGCGTGCGCGCGGCGACCTTCGACGGCGACACCCCGATCGAGGAGCGCGACTGGGTGCGCGCACACGCCAACTGGGTGCTGACCAATCCGGACATGCTGCACCGCGGCATCCTGCCCGGCCACGCCCGCTGGGCGTCGTTCTTCCGCCGGCTGCGGTACGTGGTCGTCGACGAGTGCCACGCCTACCGCGGGCTGTTCGGCGCGCACGTCGCGCTGATCCTGCGGCGGCTGCGGCGGGTGTGCGCGCTCCTACGGTGCCTCGCCCGACGTTCGTGCTCGCGTCGGCGACGGTGGCCGATCCGGCGGCGGCTGCGCATCGGCTCATCGGGATGCCGGTGACGGCGGTGGCTGACGACGCATCGCCGCGCGGGGCGGTCACGTTCGGGCTGTGGGAGCCACCGCTGACCGCGCTGCGCGGCGAGCACGACGCGCCGGTGCGGCGCGCGGCCGGCGCCGAGGCGGCCCGGCTGCTCGCCGACCTCGTCGTCGAGGGCGCCCGCACGCTGGCCTTCGTCCGGTCGCGGCGCGGCGCGGAGCTGACGACCCTGACCGCGCAGCGCCACCTGGCCGAGGCCGGCGCGGGCGCCCTCGTCGCCCGGATTGCCGCCTACCGCGCCGGCTATCTGCCCGAGGAGCGCCGTGCGCTGGAAGCGGCGCTGTCGTCCGGGCGGCTGCTCGGCGTCGCCTCGACGAACGCCCTCGAACTCGGCCTCGACGTCAGCGGGCTCGACGCCGTCGTGCTTGCCGGCTTCCCCGGCACGCTCGCGTCGCTGTGGCAGCAGGCCGGGCGGGCGGGGCGGTCCGGAGCCGCGGCGCTGGTGCTGTTCGTCGCGCGCGACGACCCGCTGGACACCTATCTCGTGCACCATCCCGAGGCGGTGTTCGGGCGCCCGATCGAAGCGTCGGTGTTCGACCCGGAGAACCCGTACGTGCTCGGCCCGCAGCTGTGCTGCGCGGCCGCCGAGCTGCCGCTGCGCGCCGACGAACTCGGCTCGTTCGGAGCCAGCGCGCCAGCCGTGCTCGACCAGCTCGTCGAGCGCGGCCTGCTGCGGCGGCGACCGTCCGGCTGGTACTGGACCGCGCGCGATCGCCCGGCCGCCGACATCCGCGGCAGCGGCGGCCCGCCGGTCGCCGTGGTCGAGAAGGCCGACGGCTCGCTGATCGGGACGGTCGACGCCGGCGCCGCGCACGGCACCGTGCACGACGGCGCGGTCTACCTGCACCAGGGCCGCTCCTACGTCGTCGACGCGTTCGATGTCGACGACGCCGTCGCGCTCGTGCACGCCGACGAGCCGGACTGGTCGACGTCGGCGCGCGATATCACCGACATCGCGATCGTGGCGACCACGACCGTGGCCCAGCACGGCCCGGTCAGCGTCGCGTTCGGGACCGTGGACGTCACCAACCAGACGGTCAGCTACCTGCGGCGGCGGATCAGCACCAACGAGATTCTCGACGAGACCCCGCTCGACCTGCCGCCGCGCGAGCTGCGCACCCGGGCCGTCTGGTACTGCATTCCGCAAGAGGCGCTCGATGAGATCGAGCTGTTCGCACCGGACGTTCCCGGCGCCGCGCACGCGGCCGAGCACGCCGCGATCGGGCTGTTGCCGCTGTTCGCGACCTGCGACCGCTGGGACATCGGCGGGGTCTCGACCGCGCTGCACCCGGACACCGGCACGCCCGACCGTCTTCGTCTACGACGGCGCGGCAGGCGGGGCGGGGTTCGCCGAACGCGGGCACGCCGCGCTGCGGCCGTGGCTGCAGGCCACCCGCGAGGCGATCGGCGCGTGCGAGTGCGTCTCCGGCTGCCCGTCGTGCGTGCAGTCGCCGAAGTGCGGCAACGGCAACGAGCCGTTGGACAAGCTCGGCGCGGTGCGGCTGCTCGATCTCGTGCTGGCGCACCTTCGCCGATCCTGACGCAGCCAGCCGGGCCGCTCGGGCGTGCGCCGTCACCTCGCGCGCGCCGACCAGGGGCAGCCGGACAGTGGCGGTCACCTGCACGACGACCGTCCCGCTGCGACCGCCGGGGTCGAGCGCGACCTGGCAACGCGCGATCCTGGCGCTGTTGGCTGCGGCGAGAGCGCGAGCCGAGTCGCACGGCGCACCGCTCAGTCCGATCCGGGTGGCGGCGGCCAGCGCGGCGAAGTCGGCTGCCGCCTCGGCGCGGTGCCGAGCAAGCACCGCGAGCGAGCGCAACACGATGATCAGCGAGACCGCGAACAGCACCGCGCCGCAACCGAGCACCCAGATCGCAGCCGCGCCACGATCGCGCATCACGGTGGCTCCCGAGCCGCGACCGCCTGTTCGGTGACCGTCACCGCCGGCAGGAACGGCACGAGCAGGTGCGCTCGCACCGACGCGATCGCTACGACGTCGTCGCCGGTGACCTGGAGCCGGATCTGCGCGCCGGGCGCCGCCGCGCGGGCCAATCCGGCGGCGTCACGGCCGTCGCCGCGTGCCGCGGCGCGAGCGGCTTCACGCGCCGCGTCCTGCGCTCGCACGCGCACCGATGCGACCGACACCGCGCTCAGCGCGACGGCCAGCAACAGGACAAGCACCGGGAGGCACGCCGCCAGCTCGGCGGTGACCATGCCGCAGTCGGACCGCCTAGATCGCATGCAAGGCGGTAGTGATGATGTTGCTCAACGTCGAAGAAACGGCGTCGCTGCGCACGATCTTGTAGAGCACCACGGCGAACGCGACCGCGGCCACCGTCCCCACGGCGTACTCGGCGGTGCTCATGCCGTGGTCGAGCGCGGCCCGGATGTCCCTAGCCCGCTGGGCGATTCGCTTGAAGAGGTCCATGCGGAAAGCCTCGCGATTCGCCAGCCGCCGCACAGCCGCCAACCGTGATCTGTGGATGTCGCGACCGGTTGTGGAGAACGTACGCTGCGGCGTCGGTGCGCTGTGCTAGCCGCCCTTGCCACACGCCGCCCAGGCCGGACCGTTCCAAAGTGGGTAGCTGCCCGTTTGCAGGCCGTGGGTCCAGCTGAGCACTTGCAGGGTGACGCTCTGCGTTCCCCAGAACCGGTCAAGGTGCACGACTGGGTAGCTGTCTCCGCGGGGGGCGCTCGCGCAATCGTTCACCTCGACGACGACGTGCAGGGTTCGCGCCTGCCCGTGCGGGATCGTCAACCGGGCCGGATCGACTTCGGTGACTCGCAGGTCGCGGCTAGAGAAACTGACTCCGGTGATCGTCTCGTCGAACCAGCCCTCGTTCCGGATCGAGATCGACTCGGCGAACGTGTGCGCGGATCGGTAGATCGAGAGGTCCCACGTCGGGGTGTAGAGACTGCCGCCCAACTGGCCGGACACCACCCCTAGTGCGATGAGGATCGTGGCCGCCGCTGCGCTGATCAGTGCGACGGCGAGCCCCCGGCGGGCCGGCTTGGACAGCCGGGCCGCATTCGGCTCGAGGTGTGCCCAGACATCATCGGGCAGGCGAGTCGTCGACATGCTGTTCAATGTAGCAGGACATTGATACATTGGAAGGCATGGATATTGGCTGGCCCGCGGTGCTGTGGGCAGCGGCGCTGCTCGCGCCGGTGACGGCGTGGCTGCCGTTTCGCAATGTGAGCCGCCGCCGATTGGACCGGTTCGCCCGCCGCCAGGCGCTGCCGATCACGGTCGACAACGGCATGGTCCTCATCGGGTATCTGGCCACTACCCGTCGCTGGCGATGCTCGGGTCTCTTGATCGCGCTACTGCTGGACGTCGCGTACTCGGCGACCCTGTCGCGGGAGAACGTTCCGCACATCACCGGGGCAGCCGTGTTCGCCGGCTGGTTCGTCGGTGCGGTGGTTGCAGAATGGCGGATCGCGACGATCCCGGTCGGCGAGCGACGAGTGGCGTCGCTGCACCGGCGCCGCCTGGCCGATTACGTGCGACGGCCCGCTTTCGCGCTCGTGCTGGGTGTGTGGATCGTGGTCGCCGCAGCAGGGCTGCTCGCGGCCGCCGTCACCGTGCTGCATGACCGACCGCTGCGGAGCTATCGCCACATCCCTGGCACCCTCTGGACCGAACTCGCGTTCCTCGCCCTGATCGGCGCTGCGCTCATCTTCGTCGCCAACCGGGTGCTGCGGCGCCCGCAGCCGCTGGCTGCTTCCGACGTGCTCGCTGCCGACGACGCCATACGCAGGCATTCGCTCTACGTGCTGGTCGGATCGGCGCTGGCCCTCGTCGGATACGTCGGCGCCGCGATCGTAGCCAGCTTCGGGGTGAACGGGCCGGGGTCGAGCGACCGGCTCAGCCAAGGCTTGCAGCTGCTCGGCGTGCTGGTGTTGCCGATCGCCGGGGCGCTTGTCGCCCTCAGCCCACGCGGCCGGCCGGTCGAGGTGCCGGCCCCGGTCTGCGCATGATTCTCGAGATCGACGCCACCGGGCCGGTTCCGCCATACGAGCAGATCCGCGCGCAGGTATCGCAGCTCGCCGCCTCCGGCGCGCTCCCCACTGGCGCTCGGCTGCCGACGATCCGGCAGCTGGCCGGGGATCTCGGCCTGGCACCAGGGACCGTGGCCCGCGCGTATCGCGAGCTCGAGGCCGCCGGTGTGGTGACCAGCCGTGTCCGGCACGGCACGACGATCGCGAAGCAGCCCAAGCCATCACGCCGCGAGGCGAGTTCTCGGCTTAGCGCGGCAGCGCGGGCATACGCCCTGGCTGTCGCGGCGCTCGACGTCAGCCGCGACGACGCGGTAGCCGAATTCGATCGTCGGCTCGGCGACGTCTTGTCTTCAGCGCCGCCGGGCACGGCAGACCCGAGCCGATCCTCGAACGACTCAGCCCGCTCCGGATAGCACCGCGCCGGCGATGCCGACGACGGTGGGGACGATGCCCAGGCACACGAACGACGGCAGGAAGCACAACCCCAACGGCGCCGCGACGAGCACGCCGGAACGCGCGGCCCGCGCCTGGGCGGCGGTGCGCAGCTCGGCGCGCACCTCGCGCGCAAGCTGCTCGAACTCGGCGGCAAGGCGCACACCACTCGAGGCGCTGCGCACCGCGGCAGCGGCAACCGGTGCCAGCACCGGATCGCTGTCGACGACCCGCCAGGCTTCGGCGGGCTCGGCACCGAGCCGCAGCAAACCTCCGACTCGAATCAGGCGCTCCGCGCGATCGCCGTCAACGGCGGGTGCCGCGATCGCCAATGCCTCCGACAGCGGCTGCCCGGCGCGCAGCGCAACCGCAACCAGGTCGAGGGTCAGCGCCAGCGCCGGGCTCGCCTGCGCACGCTGCGGCCGCGCGTGCAGCCTTGCCGTCACCAGCGCCGCCAGCGGCACCGTGATCACCGCAGCGAGCAATCCGCGCTCCACGCCGAACGCGGCGACGCAGGTGATGGTGGCAGCGACACCGACCAACCGCTGCAATGCCGGCAGCGCCATCGGCGCACGCGACGGACGCGGAGCAATGCTGCCGGTGCGACCGGTACGGCCGGTGCGGCGATCGCGCAGCGGATCGCCGCCGGCGAGCCCTAGTCCGAGCGCGAGCAGCAACCAGGTGAGCGTCATGCCCGCTCCGCCGCCGCGGCCAACCGCTGCGTCCACAGCACGCCGGCAGCATCGAGCGATACGCCGAGCAGGCACACCAGCTGACCGGCGCGCGTAGCCACCAGCACGTCGAGCGGGTGCGCCTGCATCGCCGCGCCGAGCAGCAGGCCCAACAGCGGCAGGCCGGCGAGCAACGCGGCCGACGAGCGGGCTCCGGCAACGGCCGCGGTGACCGCCTGGCGCTGCTCGACGCGGGCGCCGAGATCGTCCGCGACGCGGCGCACCACAGCCGCGAGCGGTGCGCCCGCGCGAGCGGCCACCCGCCACGCCTGGCCGAGGCCACGCAGCTCGGCCGCGTCGAGCGGCGGATCGTGCCCGGCGTGACACGCGGCGGCGGCTGACGTGAATTCCGCGCACCAGATCCCGGACGCCTGCGCTGCAGCGGTGAATGCGGCCGAGGGGCGGCTCCCGGACTCGAGCTCGGCGGCGATCAATCGCACGGCGCTGGTGAGCTCGGCAGCACGGCGGCGGGCGGCACGCGTGCGCAGGGCGACCAGCACGAGGCGCGCGACCGTCGCCGAGCCGATGCCGGTAGCCGCGGCAAGGATCGGGCCGGCCCAGGCGAGCACCGCGAAACCGGCCGCCATGCAGCCCAGGATCGCGATGTGTTCGGGCCGCGGGGGCGGCGCGCGCATCGCCCGGGTCGGCACCGCCGCCAGCCGGCCGCGCGCAGTGAGCAGGCGCGCACGCGTCGCGGCGGGATCGGTGGCCGGAAGCAGCACCACCCCGAGACCGAGCAGCAGCCACGTCAATGCAGTCACAACAGCAGCTCGGGGACGGGGGCCTCGCGGGCGGCGAGGACGTCGGCCAGGCGCCGCGCAGCCCCGTCGAGCCCGCGGGTGCGCGTCCACGCGGGGTAGACCGCCAGCGCGTCGCCGGCTCGATCGAGCAGGCCGATCTCGTCGACGACCCGCGCACCGTCGCGAAGGCGCCGCAGCTGGATCACCACCGACAGCGCGCTGGCGACCAGCGAGGTGACCGCGGCGGCCGGCAGGCCGGCCAGCCCACCGAGTGCGAGCAGGCGGGCCGGCACGTCGGCCGCCGAGTTCGCGTGCAACGTTGCCGCGCCGCCGTCGTGACCGGTGTTCAGCGCGACCAGCAACTCGACCATCTCGGCGCCGCGGAACTCGCCCACGACCAGCCGGTCGGGCCGCATCCGCAGCGACTGCCGCACTAGCTCGCGCAATCCGACGACGCCTGCGCCCTCGACGTTGGCCGTGCGGGTGACGAGCCGGACCGAGTGGCTCGGCAGCGCGATTTCCGGAGCGTCCTCAATCACCAGCACGCGCTCGTCGGGCGCGACGAGCCCGAGCAGCGCGCCGAGCAGCGTCGTCTTGCCCGCGCCCGTACCACCGCTGATGACGAACGCGAGCCGCGCCGACACGACCGCGGCCAGCACGTCGGCCACCGGGCGCGACAGTGCGCCGCGGGCGACCAGTGCCTCGAGATCGAGGCGCCGGCGGCCCAGCACGCGCAGCGACAAGGTGGTGTGCGCACACACCGGCGGCAGCACGGCATGCAGCCGGGTGCCATCGGGCAGCGCCGCGTCGACGAACGGCATCGCGTCGTCGAGCCGCCGGCCGGCAGTCGCGGCGAGGCGCTGGGCCAGCCGGCGCACGGCGGCGTCGTCGGGGAACCGGACACCGCACCGCTCCAGGCCACGGCCGCGGTCGATCCACACCGAGTCGGGGGCGTTGACCAGGACGTCGCTGACGTCAGGGAGCGCCAGCAGCGCCTCGAGCGGCCCGGCACCGGTGAGCTCGGCATCGACCTCGCTGCGCAGTGCGGCGAACACCGCGTCGTCGACGATGCCGTCTGCCTCGGCACGCACCGCCTCGTCGAGCGCGCCCGGCGCGGAGACGAGTCGGTGCCGTACCCGATCGACCAGCTCGGTCACGGCGCGCTCACGCGGCGAGTCCGTCGAGGACGCCGGCGGCGACCCGCGCCGCCGATCTCGGCGTGATCGCGCGATCGAGCGGCGGCAGCACTCCGAGCAATGGCGCGCCCAGCCGGGCGGCCGCATCGTCGATGGGCAGCCCGCCACGCCGCAGCACCACCCCGACCGGACCACCAGGCAGGGTCGCGAGCACCGACCGCGCGGCCGCGAGCTCACGCACCTGGGCCACCGCGACGACCACCCGCAGCGCGCACCGCGACAACGCGGCATCGCGCACCGGCCCGGGCGACCGGGGCACATCGAGCACGACGACGCCGAGGTGCGCCGCCGCGTCGATCACCTGCAGCGCGGCGTCGACCGACGGCGGGCCGACATCGGCGGCCAGCACTGCCACCGACTCGCGGTGCGGCAATCCCCGGGCGAGCAGCGCGGGATCGAGATAGCCGCCGTCGAGCCGCAATCCCGACCACCGCGCGCCGGGCACGCTCTCGATGCCGAGCAGCACGTCGATGCCGCCACCTACCGCATCGAGATCGACCAGCACGCACGGCGCCGCGGCCGTTGCCAGCGTCGCGGCGAATGTCGACGCGCCCGCCCCGCCGCTGCCCCCGACGACGCCGACGATCGAGCCCGTGGCTGCCTCCGACATGACCGAAGCATCGGGCATCCCGAGCCGTCCTGACCGGGACAAAAGCCGCCCTGTGGACGACACGAACCCCTGTGGACAGGCCGCTTGACAGTGCTCATCCGTACCATCAGACCCGTGGGCTCCCACACCGCAGCGTTCTTCGATCTCGACAAGACGATCATCGCCAAGTCGAGCGTGCTGGCGTTCGGCAAACCCTTCTACCAGGGCGGATTGATCAACCGGCGGGCCGTCCTGCGCAGCGCGTACGCGCAGTTCGTCTTCGCGCTCGCCGGCGCCGACGAGGATCAGATCGAGCGCATGCGCGCCTACCTGACCGCCATGTGCCAGGGCTGGGACGTCGCCCAAGTCCGCGACATCGTCTCCGAAACGCTGCACGACATCATCGACCCGATCGTCTACGACGAGGCGGTCGAACTCATCGGCATGCACAAGGCGGCCGGACGGGACGTGGTGATCGTCAGCTCGTCCGGTGAGGAGGTGGTCGCTCCGATCGGGGCGATGCTCGGCGCCGACCACGTGGTGGCGACGAAGATGGTCGTCGTCGACGGCAAGTACACCGGCGAGATCGAGCTCTACGCGTACGGCATGGAGAAGGCGGTGGCCGTCCGCCAACTCGCCGCCGACCGCGGGTACGACCTGACCAACAGCTACGCCTACTCCGACTCAGCCACCGACGTCCCGATGCTCGAGGCCGTCGGCCACCCGTTCGCGGTCAACGCCGACCGGGCGTTGCGCAAGATCGCCGCCGAGCGCGACTGGCCGACGCTGACGTTCTCCAACGCGGTGCCGCTGCGCGAGCGGATCTCCGGATTGCGGCCCGAGCACCCCACCCTGACCGCGACGGCCGTCGGCGCCGGGATCGCGGCCGGCAGCATCGTCTGGATCGCGACACGGCGGCGGGCGAAACGCGCATAGGGTGCCGACACGCCGCCGAGCCCTTGTGGACCGACTGTGACCGGGGTCATATTCGACGTAAGGACGAACCTCGTCGATGGCGGTCCAGCCCCCAGCGAGATTTGTCCCGCATGGCGACACGGGTACCCACGCGGGCGTTCACACCGCCAAGGTGAGTCGGCCGGGACCGGGATAGACCTCGGCCCCTGCGCGACGTTTCCGTAAAGGGCACGCTTGAGTAGCCCGGTCGGCGTGCCGACGGCGTCGGAGTGAGCTTCGTTCACCCCGGCGCCGTCGAACTGTCCCGGCGCCATCAGCCGCGCAGGATCGCCTCGCAGATCGCTGTCGACTCGCGGGCGCCAGCAACCACGGCCGCCGCGCAGTGCCGCAGCCATACCGCGATCCCCTCGGGGGTGCCCGATCGGTAGGCCTCGAGCGCGTCGGCGTAGTCGGCGGCCAGGTCGCGGTGGCCCGCTTCGACGACGACGAGCGATTTCGGGTCCAGGCCGCGTTCGATCAGGGTCAACCGGACGGCCGTGCGTGCAACCACCCCGGACGCCGGCGCGAATGCGTCGAGGGACAGCAGCTCGCCGTGCACGATCCCGGCCACCACCACGGCGGGCACGGAGGTTGCCGCGAGGACGGCCGCGAGGGTGTCCAATCGCTCGGCGCCGGCGGTCGGACGGCCGAGCACCCCGGCATCGACCAGATCGGCCGCAGCGAGCGCGTGCAACCGGGCCAGCGCCTGCCGGGGCGCGCGGGTCCAGGTGTCGGCGAGCGCCGGGATGCCGGCCTGCGCGCGCAGCGCCCCCTGCACGACCGGGTCGCCGGCAGCCGTGCCGGAGCGGACCTCGTCCAGGCTCACCTGCGCGCCGGCCAGCACGGCTGAGGCCCAGGCGCCGCGCAGCGACGACTCGGCCGACACATCGGCCGAGCGGCGGCGCAGCGCGCGGTTGCCCAGCAACGCGTCGACGGCCGCGCGGGCGTCGGCGACCGAGTCGGTGACGCCGGGCAGTTCGAGCAGCGGGGCGAGCGGATCGGACACGAGCAACGACGCTAGCCGTCCCCGGTCGTCGGTTTGCACCCAGCGCGGTCGCTATATCGGCCGTACGGGGCCATATAGCGACCACGGCGGGTGCAAACCGAGCTTCCGGCGAGATGGAAATTGTCGGACGGCATGGGTATTAGTCGGTTATGCCCGAAAACTACCTGCCCGGCAGCGAGCGCGTCGCTGCGCCGGAGGCCACCAGCCATGGTCCGGTCGACCCGTCCACCCCGGTCGAGCTGACCGTCGTCCTGCGCCGCCGTGCTGACGGCGAGCTCGGCGCCGACCCGGACGATCTGCGCATCGTCACCGCCGCACTGGAAGGCGCCGGCCTGCAGATCGTCCGCGCCGACGCGCCGTCGCGCCGCATCCGGGTCAGCGGCCAGGCGACGCTGGTGTCGACGGTGTTCGGTGCCGCGCTCGAATCCGTCACCAGCCGGGCGCCGGACGGCCGCACCGTCACGCACCGCCAGCGCACCGGAGCGCTCACCGTGCCGGCGCAGCTGAGCGACCGCGTGCTCGCGGTGCTGGGCATCGACGACCGGCCGCAGGCCCGCAGCCAGTTCCGCATCGCCAGCACCGCTCAGGTGTCCACGAGCTACACCCCGGTGCAGGTCGGTGCGGCGTACAACTTCCCGCCGGGCACCGACGGCACCGGCCAGGCGGTGGCGATCATCGAGCTCGGCGGCGGCTTCGCCCAGACCGACCTGGATACCTACTTCAGCGGGCTGGGGATCGCCTCGCCGGTGGTCACCGCAGTCAGTGTCGACGGCGCCACCAACCAGGCCGGCAGCGACCCGCAAGGCGCCGACGGCGAGGTGCTGCTCGACATCGAGGTGATCGGCGCGCTCGCCCCGGGCGCCGCGATCAACGTGTACTTCGCACCCAACACCGATGCCGGCTTCCTCGACGCGGTCAGCGACGCCGTCCATGCCGACCCGACACCGGCGGCGATCAGCATCAGTTGGGGGCAGAGCGAGGACGACTGGACCGCCCAGGCCCGCACCGCGATGGACAGCGTGTTCGCCGACGCGGTGCAACTCGGCATCGTCGTGACCGCGGCAGCCGGTGACAACGGCAGCACCGACGGAGCCAGCGACGGCCGCGACCACTGCGACTTCCCCGCATCGAGCCCGAACGTGCTCGGCTGCGGCGGCACCTCGCTGTCCAAGAGCAGCGAAACGGTCTGGAACAACGGCACCGGCAACGGCGCCACCGGCGGCGGGATCAGCGACGCCTTCGCCCGCCCGCCGCGCCAATCCAGCGCCGGTATTCCCCGCACCGGACGAGGCGTGCCCGACGTCGCCGGCAACGCCGACCCGCAGACCGGCTACCAAGTGCTGGTGGACGGCTCGTCGGAGATCATCGGCGGCACGAGCGCGGTCGCGCCGCTGTGGGCAGCGCTCGTCGCACGGCTGGCGCAGGCCACCGGCGGCCTGCTGCACGGGTTCGCCGACCTGCTCTACGCCGGCGCCTCGGCCGGCAGCAGTCCGTCCGGCTTCCACGACATCACCAGCGGCGACAACGGCAGCTTCGCCGCCGGGTCGGGCTGGGACGCGTGCACCGGGCTCGGCACTCCCGACGGCACCGCCCTGTTGCAGCGGGTGACGCAGGCCTGATGCGGGCGCAACCCCGCTACTGGAAGGATGCGCGAGCACCTACTCGCGATGTTGAGGAGCAGATCCCGTGACGGTTACCTCGGAAGCGAACGGCACCGCTCCCAAACATGCCGCGGACCCCTCGCTCGGCAAGCTCGTCTCGGAAGCCTCCGAGTCGCTGTCGACGATCATCCGCGGCGAGCTGGAACTGGCCAAGCTCGAGCTGCGGTCCTCGGTCAAGTTCGGCGGGATCGGCGTGGCGATGTTCGGCGCGGCCGGTGTGCTGCTCGCGTTCTCGCTCACGTTCGGGCTGATCGCGCTCGCCGAAGGGCTGATCGCGCTCGGCCTGTCGCGATGGTTGGGCTACCTCGTCGTATTCGCCTTGCTGCTGGTGATCATCATCTTGCTGGTGATCATCGGGATCAAGCTCGTCAAGCGCGTGAAGGCGCCGACGAAGACGATCGAGACCAGCCGCGAGACGGTCGGTTATCTCAAGTCTCATCCCAAGTCAGTCCCGTAACCACGTCATGGGATTCGGTCCGCTCCCGGGCGCCCCGGACAGCTCGTCGGTCCTGGTCGACGGGCCGTGGACGCACCGCTCTGTGCAGGCCAACGGCATCGCGCTGCACATCGCCGAGGCCGGGACGGGACCGCTCGTGCTGCTCTTGCACGGCTTTCCGCAGTTCTGGTGGGCCTGGCACCAGCAGCTGATCGATCTTGCCGATGCCGGCTATCGCGCCGTTGCCGTCGACCTGCGCGGGTACGGCGCGAGCGACAAGCCACCGCGCGGCTACGACGCGCCGAACCTGGCGGCCGACATCGCGGCGCTCGTCCCTGCGCTGGGCGAATCCGACGCCGTCGTCGTCGGCACCGACATCGGCGGCCTGCTGGCGTGGACGATGGCCGCGACCCATCCGCACGTCGTGCGCAGCCTGGTGGTGGTCGGCGCGGCGCATCCGCTGCGCCTGCGATCCGCACTGCGCCGCGACGTCCAGCAGCGCCACGCCTCGCGCTATGCGCTGCGCACCTTCCAGATCCCGCGCCGTCCCGAGCACCTGCTCGGCACCGACGGGCAGTGGGTGCGCGAGCTGTTCGACACGTGGACCGGCCCTCGCTGGCGGGGCACGCCCGGGTACGTCGCCGACGTCGCGCGCTACGCGGAGGCGTTGCGCATCCACCCCGTCTACTTCTGCGCTGCCGAGTACTTCCGCTGGCTGGTCCGGTCGGTGCCCCGCAAGGACGGCCGCCGCTTCGCCGATTCGCTGCGCCAGCCGGTAACCGCCCCGGTGCTGCAGCTGCACGGCGACTTCGACACCTGCGTGCTGCCCGCGACGGCCCAGGGGTCGGGCCAGTTCGTCACCGGCCGCTACGAGTGGCGGGTGCTCGACGGCGTGGGCCACTTCCCGCACAACGAGGTGCCGGAGTTGATCAGCGGCGAGCTGATCCGGTGGGCGAAGCTGTCCTAGCGACTAGCCGGGCGTGCAGTGCCCGGTGCCGACCGGCGTCGAGGCACGCCGTCCCGCCGCGAAGTCGCCGGCAACCTCACCGGCGGTGAGCACGTAGCCGGTGTCCGACGAGCGCAGGTCGGTCGCGAACACGACGCCGAGCACCGACCCGTCGTCGGCGAGCAGCGGGCCGCCCGAGTTGCCGCTACGCACCAGCGCCCGGATCGAGTACACCTCGCGGCGCACCGTGCCGTTGCCGTAGATGTCGGACCCGGACACCGTCGCGCGCGCCCGAACCCGAGCCGGGCGGATGTCGAGCGGGCCGTCCTCCGGGTAGCCGAGCACGACCGCGCCGATCGCCCGTCTTCGCCGGCGATGGGGTGAACCGCAGCGGCGGCGCGTGCAGGTCGGGCACGTCGAGGATCGCGACATCGCGGTTCGGGTCGTAGAGCACGACGGTGGCGGGCAGCTGCTGCTGTCCGGCGGAAACGACGACGCCGACCTGGTTCGTCCCAGCGACGACGTGCGCGTTGGTCATGATGTGGTGCGGCGAGACGACGAAGCCCGAACCCTCGATGCCGCGGCCGCACGACGGCGCCTGGCCGTAGATCTTGAACGTCGACTGGGCGGCCACCCGCACCCGCCTGCGCTGCTTGGGGGTCAGCGACGCCGGCGGTGCGACGTTGACGATCGTGGTCGACGGCAGATCGCCGAACACCGGCGGGAACCCGCTCTGGTCGAGGTATCCGCGCAGCCGCGAGTAGAGCGACCGCATGCCGTCGGGCATGACGTCGTTGACGCCGCGCACGATGGACGACCCGGACGCCTCCGCGGCGAGATCCGGGTAGGGCGAGGACGCGAGCGGGACGGCGACCATCCACGCGACGAGCAGGACGGACAACACGCCGAGCACCGAGCCGACGCCGGCGTCGACCTGCCGCCCGGCGTTGCGCACGAACCGGGCCTTCAGTCGCCCGCCGGCCCACGTGCCGAGCAGCTGCCCGAGCATGGCCAGGAACAGCACGCAGATGATCGCGATCGGCACCTGCGCCCGACCGTGGGCCAGATGCGAGCCGAGCGGTCCGGCCAGCTGGGCACCGATGATGGCGCCGCTGAAGAAGCCGACAAGTGCGAGGACGCCGACGACGGCCCCGTTTCGGAAACCGGTGAATCCATAGCCGAGCGCGGCCAGGATGATCAGTCCGTCGAGCAGGTTCATTGCTTGGTCACGATCAGCGTCCCGACCTGGCCTTGCGCGACGTGGATGCTGCAGATGAACCGGTACCTGCCGGGGGCAGGCGTCTGGAACGTCACGCTGTTGGTTTGCCCAGCGGGCGTGAGCGGGACGTCATCGGCCGGCCGGCCCGGTAACTGCCAGTTGTGCGGGGCGCCCGTGCCGGGGTGGGTGAGGACGACCTTGAGCTTGCCGGGGTGCACGGTGATCGTGGACGGGTGGAACCGGTAGTCATCGCCCGCGCTGATGGTGATCTGCTGGATTCCGCCGACGCTCGACGCCGTCGCCGAGCCCGATTGCGGCTCGCGGTTCACCGCCGGTTCGGTGTTCGTGCAGGACGTCAGCGCCACCGTCGCGGCCGCGACCAGGTACGCGCAACGGCGGGCGGCAGGCATGGCCACGACGGTACCGGCGCAACCTGTTGCGCTACTCCACGGGCGGGACGGGTGCTCCGATCAGCCGTTCCGGCAGCGGACGGATGTCGTCGGCGTTCCAATCGGCCGACCAGCCCGCCAGTTCCAGCAGCGTGTCGAGCAGCCCGGCGGTGAATCCCCAGACGAACAGCCCGTGCACCTCGAACGCAGGCCCCAGCCAGTCGCCGCGTGGCGACTTCACCCGAAACCGGTTGGACGGATCGACCAGCTCGGCGATCGGCACGACCGCGGCCCGCGCCACCTCGAGCGGGTCGATCGCGCTCACCGGATGCGGCTCACGCCACCACGCCAGCACCGGGGTGACGACGAAACCGGTCACCGGGATGAAGATCGCTGGCAGGGTGCCGAGCAGTTGCACGCTGGCCGGGTCGAGGCCCGACCTCCTCGTTCGCCTCGCGTAGCGCGGCCGCGGCCTCGTCAGCATCGGCGGGATCGATTGCACCGCCGGGGAAAGCGACCTGCCCCGGATGGCTGCGCATGTCAGCTGCCCGCTCGATGAGCAGGACGCTCGGCTCGTCGTCGACGGCGCCGAACGCGATGAGCACCGCCGATTCGCGTCCGCTGCCGTCATCGGGGGGCAGGAACCGGGACATGTCCTCTGCGCGCACGTGGCGCAGCGTGTCGGCGAGCGGGCGCAACCAGTCGGGCAGCTCCGCGCTCATGGCATTTCTCGCTTCGCTCGATCTGCCCGACGCCCTTGATTCGCTCCGCAAGCGTCGCTCATGTGGAACTGACCATCTGCTCGACGCTCTTCACCAGCTTCGCGGCCGCCACCGGATCGGTCGGGCCCTCGCCGTAGGCCGGGCAGAGCCGGGCGATCGGGCACGCGCCGCACGCGGGCTTTCGGGCGTGGCAGCGGCGCCGGCCGTGCCAGATGACCCGGTGCGACAGCATCGTCCAGTCCTTCTTCGGGAACAGCGCGTTGATCGCGAGCTCGACCTTGACCGGGTCGGTCTCGTCGGTCCACTGCCAACGGCGTACGAGCCGGCCGAAGTGGGTGTCGACGGTGATACCCGGAACGCCGAAGGCGTTGCCGAGCACGACATTGGCGGTCTTGCGGCCGAAGCCGGGCAGCGTGACAAGCTCGGCAAGGGTGTTCGGCACCTCGCCGTCGAAGCGCTCGACGAGTTGCTGGCCGAGCTTGATGAGCGAGTTCGCCTTGTTCCGGAAGAAGCCGGTGCTGTGGATCATCGCTTCCAGCTCGGCGCGGTCGGCCTCGGCGTAGGCGGCCGCGGTCGGGTACTTGCCGAACAGCGCGGGCGTCACCAGATTCACGCCCTTGTCGGTGCTTTGCGCCGACAGGATCGTTGCCACGGCCAGCTCGAGCGGGGTGGTGAAGTCGAGCTCTGTGTGCGCGTCGGGGTAGAGCTCACCGAGCTCGCGGTTGATGCGCCGCGCCCGTCTGGTCAGGGCGGTAGGCGTTTCGGCGGCGAATTTGCGGCTTTGTGACGGCACGCCCGACACACTACGAGCCGTTGCCGACCTGGGTTGCGGCACAATGGGATCCGACATGATCGGATTCCTGGTGGTGCTGTTCCCGTTCGTCCTGCTCGGCTTCGTGCTCTTCATGGAGCGTGTCGAAGAGCCGTTGAGCCAGGTCGCGGTCGAGCGCGAGATGGAGGAGTTCCTCGACACGGCCAACCGCGAGGAACTGAACACGTTCGTCCGCGAAGGCACCGAATCGGCACTGAAGCGGTTCCGGCAGAGGCTCGGTGTGCGGTTGTGGCGGCGGAATCGTTCGGTCGAACGCAGCTGAGCGCTGAGGTACGGCAATCCCGGCTTGCCCTAGACTCGCGCCAGAGAGTGATGCCGGTCGCATTGACGCGGCGGGGCGTGAATGGAGCCAACGTGGACGAGATCCTGCGCAGGGCCGGCCTGTTCCAGGGCGTCGATCCGGATTCGGTCGAGGCGCTCGCGAGCGAGTTCGAGATCATCGAGGCGCCGCGGGGCACCACGCTGTTCAACGAGGGTGAACCGGGCGAGAGCCTGTTCATCGTGCTGTCCGGGAAGGTGAAGCTCGGGCGGCGCTCGTCCGACGGCCGCGAGAACCTCGTTGCGATCATGGGTCCGTCCGACCAGTTCGGCGAACTGTCCCTGTTCGACCCGGGCCCGCGCACCGCGACTGCCACGGTCGTGACCGACGCGCGCGTCGCGCGGCTGCCCAAGGCCGCGCTGCAGAAATGGGTGCAGGACCGTCCGCAGATCGCGATGCAGTTGCTTCGAGTCGTCGCACGCAGGCTGCGCCGGACGAACACGATGCTCGCCGACCTGATCTTCGTCGACGTTCCGGGCCGCGTTGCCAAGCAGCTGCTGCAGTTGGCCCAGCGGTTCGGCTCGGTCGACGGGGGCCAGCTGCGGGTCACCCACGACCTCACTCAGGAGGAGCTGGCCCAGCTCGTCGGAGCCTCCCGCGAAACGGTCAACAAGGCGCTCGCCGACTTCGCCTCGCGCGGCTGGCTGCGCCTCGAAGGCAAGAGCGTCGTCATCCTCGATCGCGAGAGGCTCGCCCGCCGAGCGCGATGACTCCGACTCGGGGAGACTTGCGTGGCGCAGCGCTACAGAAGTCTCCCCGATCACCCGTGCAGGTAGTCCAGCTGGGCTTTGACGCTCAGCTCGGCCGCCCACCACACGTTCTCGTCCACGTCCGCATAGACGTGCTCGACGATCTGGCGGGCGGTCGCGTCTGCACCGAGCACCTCGAGCGCTGCCCGGATCTGATCGAGGCGTTCGGCGCGATGGGCCAGGTACTCGCTGGCGACTGCCACGGCGGACGGCAGTTCTGGACCGTGACCGGGCAGCACCAGCACGTCGCCCGAGCGCACGGATCCGCTCGAGCGAGGCGAGGTAGTCGCCGAGGTTGCCGTCGGGATGCGCCACCACCGTCGTTCCGCGGCCGAGGATCGAGTCGCCGGTCAGCACCGGCCCGGAGCCGAGCACCAGGCACGCGGAGTCCGACGTGTGCCCGGGCGTGGCGAGCACCCGCAACTCGACGCCGGCCGCGGCCAGCTCGGCGCCGTCGGTGAGCGGATCAGCGTCGATGCACAGCGCCGGATCCATCGCGACGACCGGCGCTCCGGTCGCCTCGGCCAGCGCCGGCGCGGCCTCGCCGTGGTCGAAATGCCGGTGGGTGAGCACGATCAGCGCCACCTCGCCGGCTGCGGCGAGCACCGCGTCCACATGCGCTTGGTCGGTCTGGCCCGGATCGACGACGATCGTCTCCGCGAGCCGACGCAGCGCGCAGCAGCCACGTGTTCGTGCCGTCGAGCGTCATCGGCCCGGGGTTGTTCTGCAGCAGCACAGCCGCTTGCGGGGTCACTTGCCGGACCCGCTCGTAGTCGCTCATGCCCGGCTCATCCGAACAGCGATTTCGGCAGCGCGAACGACGTCCCGTCCGGAAGTTCGGCCCGGTACCCGCCGTCGGCGTCGCGGCTGATCCTCGGCTCGACGGGATCGAGGAGGCGCTCCTCGGCGGCGGCGATCGCCTCGGCCACGGTGCTGTACTTCGCCAGCGAGGCGAGGGTGACGATCGTCGGCGGCATCAAGCCGATCTCGCCGCGCTGGGCCGCTCGAGCGCGTCGCCGACCCCGAACCAGCCGGCGGCCGACGACTCGCTCGTGACGTCCTGCGCGTCGGCGCCGGAGGGCATCGCGGCGACGAAGAACCGGGTGTCGTAGCGGCGCACCTCGCCGGGCGGGGTGATCCAGCGCGCCCAGAGGTGCAGCCGCGTCGGCGTCGACGCTCAGGTTGTTGGCGCGCAAGCAGGTCGCCGAACGACACCCGCCCCGCTTCGACGTCGCTGCGCGCACCGGACAGATCCGCGACCGGGACGGTGAGCAGCACGCCCGTCTCTTCGAAGGTCTCGCGCACGGCCGCGCCCAGCAGTGCGCGGGCCTCGTGCGGTTCGCAGCCGAGCCGGGCGACCGCCGTGGCTTCGGCACCCGCGACGAAGGGCAGGTCGGCGTCGGCGTCATCGACGCGTCCGCCGGGGAACACCGCCATGCCGCCGGCGAAGACCATCTGCCTGACCCGGGTCAGCAGCCACACCTCGAGGCCGGCCGTCGCCGTCCCGAAGCAGGACCACCGTCGCGGCATCCCGTACCGGAACGTCCGTCACGAGCGGATCTCGACGATCAGCTCCACCTCGACGGGGGCGTCGAGCGGCAGCGCGGCGACGCCGACGGCCGATCGGGCGTGCTTGCCGCCGTCGCCGAAGATCTCGCCGAGCACCTCGCTGGCACCGTTGACCACCTGGGGCTGGCCGGTGAACGACGGGTCGGACGCGACGAAGCCGACCACCTTGACCACCCGCACGATCGAGTCGATGCCGACCAGCGCGTCGATCGCGGCCAGCGCGTTGAGCGCGCAGTAGCGCGCGTAGGTGTGGGCGTCCTCGGCCGTCACGTCAGCCCCGACCTTGCCGGTGCCGGGCATCGACCCGTCGACCATCGGCAGCTGCCCCGAGGTGTAGACGAGCGATCCGGTTCGAACGGCGGGAACGTACGCGGCGACGGGCGGCACCACCGAGGGCAGGGTGATGCCGAGTTCGGCCAGGCGTTGTGATGGCGTCGGCATGGTTTGCACGGTAGCCGGACATGCGCCGGCTGTGACGTGGCCCAGCCCCACCGGCAGCGCCGGCGGGCATCTCCTACGCTCGACTGATGGCCTCCCCCTCGTCAGCGATCCCGGCGAAGGCGCGCCTGCACGTCGTCACCGGCAAGGGCGGCACCGGGAAGACCACCGTCGCAGTCGCGCTCGCCCTCGCGTTGGCCGAGACCGGACGCAAGGTTCTCGTCGTCGAGGTCGAGGGACGGCAGTCGCTGGCGCAGCTCTTCGACGTCGACGCGCTGCCCTACGAGGAGCGCCGGCTGGTCAGCCTGACCGGCACGGGCTCGGTGTGGGGACTCGCGATCGACGCCGAGCAGGCCATGATCGAGTACCTCGACATGTTCTACGGGCTCAAGCGGTCCGCGCGCGGGCTGAAGAAGATGGGCGCCGTCGACTTCGTGACCACGCTCGCTCCCGGGCTGCGCGACGTGCTGCTCACCGGCAAGGTCAAGGAGGCGGTGACCCGCACCGACGCCGACGGGCACCTCGCCTACGACGCGGTCGTGCTCGACGCGCCGCCGACCGGGCGGATCGCCAAGTTCCTCGACGCGACCAAAGAGGTCGCCAACCTGACGAAGTTCGGCCCGATCAACCGGCAGAGCGAGGGCGTCATCAAGCTGCTGCACGGCAAGCAGACCGCGGTGCACCTCGTGACGCTGCTCGAGGAGATGCCGGTGCAAGAGACGCTCGACGCGGCCGAGGAACTGCGCGCGGCGGGGTTCCAGCTCGGCTCGGTGGTCGTCAACCGGGCGCGTCCCGTGCTCATCGACGCAGCGCGACGGTCGATCCGAAACTGCTCGCGGCCGGGCTGCGCAAGGCGAGCCTGCCTGTCGCGCTCGCCGCGCCGCTCGCCGACGAGGTGGCCCGCTACGCCGGACGGCTCGAGATCCAGGCCGAGAACGCCGCCCGCCTCGACGCGCTCGACCTGCCCCGGATCGAGCTGCCCGACCTCAACCCGCCGGTGGAGCGCGGCGAGCTGCAACGAGCTCGCGGCGAGGTTCCTCCAGTGACCACCGCGACACGGACCGGTGAGACTCGATGAGTGAGCGGCTCGATCTCGATGCGCTCGTCCGCGACCCGAAGACTCGCGTCGTGGTCACCTGCGGCAGCGGCGGCGTCGGGCAAGACGACGACCGCGGCCGCGATGGCCCTGCTCGGCGCAGCAGCCGGCCGCCGCACAGTGGTGCTGACCATCGACCCGGCCCGCCGGCTGGCCCAGTCGATGGGCCTGACCGAGCTCGACAACACCCCGCGCGAGGTCAAGGACGTCGACAACCTCTTCGCGATGATGCTCGACATGAAGCGCACGTTCGACGACGTGGTGCTCGAACACTCGACCCCGGAACGGGCCGAGCAGATCTTCGCCAACCCCTTCTACCAGTCGCTGTCGTCGTCGTTCGCCGGGACGCAGGAGTACATGGCGATGGAGAAGCTCGGCCAGCTCGTCGCTGCCAACGAGTGGGACCTGATCGTCGTCGACACGCCGCCGTCGCGCTCGGCTCTCGACTTCCTCGACGCTCCGAACCGGCTCGGGCGGTTCCTGGACGGCCGGATGATCCGCGTGCTCACCGCGCCCGCGCGCGCCGGCGGCAAGGCCTACCTCAAGGTCGTCACCGTTTCCGTCGGAGTGCTGGCCAAGGTCTTCACCAAGGTGCTCGGCGGCGACCTGCTCAGCGACCTGTCCTCGTTCGTCTCCGCGCTCGAATCGATGTTCGGCGGCTTCCGCGAGCGCGCGCAGCACACCTACGAGCTGCTCAAGACGCCCGGGACGGCGTTCGTCGTCGTCGCCGCACCCGAGCCGGACGCGCTGCGCGAGGCGTCCTACTTCGTCGAGCGGCTCTCGGCCGAGCGGATGCCGCTGGCCGGCCTGGTCGTGAACCGGATGCGCGAGACCTCGCTGCCGCCCGGCGCGAACCTGCCGGCCGCGCGCGCCGAGGCCGCCGCCGACGCGCTGGCGGCGAAACCGGACGATCCGGCGACCAACCTGGCCGAGGCTGCGCTGCGGGTGCACGCCGAGCTGGCGGCGGCGGCCGAGCACGACGCCCGGATGGCGCGCCGGTTCGCCGCCGCCCACCCACGCGTCCCGATGGTGTGCGTGCCCGCCCTGCCGGCCGACGTGCACGACCTGGACGGACTGCGGCGCATCGGCGAGCTGCTGGGCTCGTCCTGAGCAGCGAATCGGCCATTTGCGGTACTGCCCGTACCCTTGATCCCCGTGGCACGCTCGCGAACGCACCCCAATCCGGCGCTTGTCCTGGTCAAGCTCATCGGGGCATTGGTCGTCGCCGGTGTGCTCGGAGCGGGCCTGCTGCTGCCCTATGTCGGCGGCATCGGTCTGGCGAGCAAGTCGCTCGCCGACCGGTTCCTGAACACGAAGTGCACCCTGCACGAGACGCCGCCGCCGCAGAAGACCGAGGTCTACGCCAACGACGGCAAGACGCTGATCGCCACCATCTTCAAGCAGGACCGCCAGCCGATCCCGCTGTCGCAGGTGCCGTCCTCGCTGCAGAAGGCCCTCGTCGCGACCGAGGACCGGCGGTTCTACTCCCACCACGGCGTCGACATGCGCGGCCTGCTCCGGTCGGCGATCAACACCTCCAGCGGCGACACCCAGGGCGGATCGACGCTGACGATGCAGTACGTCAAGCAGATCCGCTACTACCAGGCCGGCGACAACAAGAAGAAGCAAGCGGCCGCGATCGCGCAGAACCTCGACCGCAAGATCGAGGACGCCAAGTGCGCCCTGCACATCGAGAACATCGAGCACGAGTCGAAGTCGCACGATCCTCGACAACTACCTCAACATCGCGTTCTTCGGCGAGAACTCCTACGGCATCGAGACGGCGGCCGAGACCTACTTCGGCAAGACCGCGAGCCAGCTGACGCTGCCCGAGTCGGCGATGCTCGTCGGCCTGCTTCGCGCCCCGACCGAGTACGACCCGTTCATCAACCCTGGGCCGCGCGCAGCACGGCGCGACGAGGTGCTGCAGAACCTCGTCTCCGTCGGCGACATCTCCCAGGCGCGAGCCGACAAGTACGAAGGCCACCCCGGTGTCGCTCGCGACCACCGCCCCTCCGCTGGTCAAGGAAGGCTGCGCCAACGCGCTGACAGCGATCACCAACGTCGGCTTCTTCTGCGACTACGCCGTGAACTGGTTGCTCACGCACAAGGTCGTCACCGATCTCGCAGCTCAAAACGGGCGGCCTGCAGATCGTCACCACGCTCGATCCACACTTGCAGAACACCATGCAAACCAAGTTGGACGCGACGCTGTCCACCAACGCGGACATGTCCGCGATCATGCCGGTGGTCGACCCGCACACCGGCGACATCCTGGCGATGGCGACGAGCAAGAAGTACGGCAACGGCCGGCGCGGCACCACCACGCTGCCGATCTTCACCTCGTACACGGCGCAGGCCGCCTCGACGTACAAGCTGTTCCCGCTGCTCGCGGCGCTGTCGACCGGCGTGCCGTCGACCTGGCGGCTGAAGACCCCGAACCCGTTCCTGCCCTACCCGTGGAGCACTGCCCGCAAGACAGCAACGGCAACGTGCAGAACGGCGACGCCAACGAGGTCTTCAGCAACAACGAGACCATGGCCGACGCGACGGCCAAGTCGTCGAACACGTTCTTCACCGGGCTGGCCGACCAGCTGTTCGGTTGCGTCCTCACCCCGATCACCGACATGGCCAACCAGCTCGGGATGAAGTCGCTGCTGCAGCCGAACGGCGGCAGCGGGGCGGACAGCAAGCTCAGCGTGCTCGATGCGATCAACAAGTACGCCGGCGCGAAGCGTCTCGTCCTGGGCGACATCGCCACCAGCCCGCTCGAGCTGACCAGCGCGTATGCGACCGTCGCGAACGACGGCGTCTACAACGCGCCGACGCCGATCCAGTCCATCACCGACAGCTCGGGCCACCCCATCTCGGTGCCGCACACACCCAGCGTCCACGTCATCAGCCCGCAGGTCGCGCGCGAAGCGGTCGGCATCCTGACCGGCGACACCCAGCCGCCCGGAACGTCCAAGGTTGAGTTCGCCCCGTGGTACCAGGCGCACTCGAGCCTGATTGCGGGCAAGACCGGAACCGCCCCCGGCATCGACCGCAAGACCGGCAAGGACAACAAGAACGGTGCGCTGTGGTTCGTCGGGATGACTCCGAACCTGGTCGCGACGACCGCCTTGATCAACCTTGATCATCCGAGCTGGCCGGCATCGGACCTGCCCGGAATCTCGAACGAGGCGAACAACGCCTACGGCGCGTACGCGGCAGGGGTGTGGCTCAAGGCGCTGCTGCCGACGCTGCGGCACAAGACGTGGACCTGGCCGAGCCCCGAGACCGTCGCGGGCCAGCCGGTTCCCGACGTCAGGGGGATGAGCCTGGACGACGCGCGCGCCACGCTGCAGCGAGAAGCACTTCAAGATGCGCGAGCTCGACTCCGCCGACCTGTTGAGTTGCGCGAGTCTCGTGCCGATCGACGAGGTCGCGTTCTACGCCCCGACGATCGCACCTCGCGGGGCGACGATCACGGTGTGCCCGTCCAGCGGAACCAGGCAGGAGATCTGGACGCCGCCGCCACCGCCGCCGCCGCCGTCGAGCAGCTCGGGCTCGGGCTCGCCGAGCGGTTCGGGCAGCACCAGTGGAACGGGCAGCAGCCCACCCCCGGGTGGCAGCAGCACCCCGCCCGGCGGCGGGACCAGCTCGACGCCGGTCGTGCCGCCACCGACGACACCGCCGCCGAGCCACGGCCACGGTGGGCACGGGCCCGGCTAGGCAAGCTGGCGGCGTACCTCGTCGCTGACTCGCTTGCCGTCGGCGCGGCCGGCCACGCGCGGCTGCACGACCTTCATCACCGTGCCCATCTGGTTCGGCGAGGCGGCTCCGGACTCGGCGATGGCTGCGCGGACCAGTTCGCTCAGCTCGGCGTCGCCGAGCTGAGCCGGCAGGTAGCCGTCGAGCACGCCGCCCTCGGCTCGCTCGCGGTCGGCCAGTTCGGCGCGTCCGGCCCCGTCGAACGCTTCGGCCGCTTCCCTGCGCTTCTTCGCCTCGCGGGCGAGCACCTTGAGCACCTCGTCGTCGCTGAGCTCACGCGCGGTCTTGCCGGCCACCTCTTCGGTGGTGATCGCGGTCAGCGCCATGCGCAGCGTGGCGGTGGTCAGCTCGTCGCGCGCCTTCATCGCGGTGTTGAGGTCGGCGTGCAATCGCGCTTTCAGCTCGGGCATGCCGCAACGGTACCGACGCCGTCCGTAGGCTTTACCGCATGGCACGCGTCGTCAGCACTCTCGCCGCCGGCGCGGTCGCCGGGCTGGCCTACGGATCGCTGATCGAGCGCAACGCTTTCACCCTGCGCCGCTTCGACGTCCCGGTGCTCGCGCCCGGCACCCCGCCGATCCGGCTGCTGCACGTGTCCGACCTGCACATCACCCCGCCGCAGCGCCGCAAGCACGAGTGGATCCGGGGCCTGGCCACGCTCCGTCCCGATGTCGTGATCAACACCGGCGACACGCTGTCGGCCGAAGACGGCATCCCGGCGGTGATGCGCGCGCTCGACCCGCTGTTCGAGTTCCCCGGCGCGTTCGTCCCCGGCAACAACGACTACTACGTCCCCACGCCGAAGAATCCGCTCAAGTACTTCCGGGCGGCGGATCCGCAACCGACCGGGCCGATGCTGCCCTGGCCGGAAATGGCGCGGTCCATGGCAGGGGCCGGCTGGCTCGACCTGACCCATCGTCGTGAGACGCTGACCGTCCGCTCGCTGCCGGTGGCCCTTGCCGGAACCGACGATCCACATCTGCGCCGAGCGCGGTACGAGTTGATCGCTGGGCCGGCCGACGCGCAGGCCGTCGTGCGGATCGGCGTGATGCACTCGCCGGAGCCGACGATGTTGCAGTCGTTTGCCGACGACGGGTACGACCTCGTGCTCGCCGGGCACACGCACGGCGGGCAGATCCGGGTGCCGTTCGGCGGCCCGGCGATCGTCACCAACTGCGGCATCGACGTGTGGCGGGCGCGCTGGCTGCACAAGTGGGACGAGCGGATGTACTTCCACGTCTGCGCCGGTCTCGGCACCAACCCGTACATGCCGATCCGGTTCGCCTGCCGCCCGGAAGCGTCGTTGCTCACGCTGACGGCACGCGGTCAATAGCGCTGATGCGGGCCGGTATGCTGGGCCGGTTGCACTTTCGGGGTGTGGCGCAGCTTGGTAGCGCGCTTCGTTCGGGACGAAGAGGCCGTGGGTTCGAATCCCGCCACCCCGACTGCAGCCGAGGCCAAGAACGAGCTTGCTCGTTCTTGTGCCGAGCGAGGAAGGGGTTGAGGGGCGAAGCCCCGAAAACCCCGACGCTGCTTAGGCGACGGCCATGCGCTCGATCCGGATGAGGTCGAGTGACGGCGGTGCGCCGAGTTCGTCCAACACCGCTCGGGCTCGGGCAAGCACCGCCAGCGCGGCACCGCGCCGGCCTTGCTCGAGCATCGTGGAGGCGGCCCGCAGATATCGCGCGTCGTCGTAGGGAGCTAGATCAATCGTTCGTTCGACCAGCCGCCTGACTTCGTCCAGGTCGCCACGATCGGCGGCGATGTCGGCGCACAGATCGAGCAGATCCAGAGCCATCCGACGGGCGTGATCACGGGGCTGGTCCGTCCAGGGCGCGTATTGGTCATCGGGCAGCACATCGCCGCCGTAGTGGGCGAGGGCCGCGCGGGCGACGGCGACCGCCAGCGTGGATTCGTGCCGGCCGAGCGCAAGGGCGCGGCGCGCCTCGGTCTCGAAAACGTCCAGGTCGACGCGCAGATCGGGTCGCAGCAACAGCCGGTCGCCGTCGCGCTCGACCACGTCGCCGGCATCTGTGCGGAGCCGGTTGAGCACGGTCCGCAGCCGGTTGCGCCCGGTGCTCTCATCGGCGTCGGGCCAAAGCACGTCTATCACGCGTTCGGTAGGCAGTTGGCGCCCGGAAACGGCGAGCAATTTGAGCAGCTGGGCAGTCTGACCGGGAGCGACGGCGACCGCCCGACCGCCTCGGGTCAACGCGAATCTGCCGAGGACGCTGAGGATCGTCGGGAGCGATCCCTGCTGCAGAGCCAGTGCTGCCGGCTGTCCGGTCTCGACTGCCAGACCGAGCAGCTCGGTGGTGATCTCCCGTTCCTTCGTGAGCGGCAGTTGGTCGAGGCCGAGGCGCGAGGCCTGCTCGAAGGCGCGACTCGCCAGGGCTCCTGCGCCGGCATCGCCCCGGCGATACGCGGCGTAGGCCCGCAGCAGGGTCACTCGCCAGGCCTCACGCGGGTCGACGCGGTGGGTGAACACCGCTGCCAAGCAGGCTTCTGCCCTTACCGGGTCGCCGTGGCGAGCCAGCATCGCCGCCTCGGACATCGCGATGACGGCCTCGCCGTCTCGGGGATCGGCCTGGGCCCGCTCCAGGTATTCCCACGCCAGCGAGGTCTGACCGACCCGGTCGAGGTCATCGGCCACCGCCACCGAGAAAGTCGCCGGAGATCGGCGGGAACCACTCGCCCGGATGCCGCTCGACCAGGCGCACCTGTTCGAGGACTCGCTCCGTGTCACCGAGATGGCTGGCGATGATGGCGCGATTCCAGTAGCCGAACGCGCGGATCTGGTCGTCGCGATAACGGTCGCCGACCTCGATCGACTGCTCGTTGGCCGCCGCAGCCTCCTGATAACGGCCTAGCTCGACGAGCACCTCGCAGCGGAAGGACAGCAGGAAGGCCCACTTCCGCGGCCGTCCGACGACTTCGGCGAGACCGCGATCGATGCGTTCCAGCGCGGCCTTCGCATTGCCGAGGGCGTAGTCCACCCACATCGCACGAAACGGCACCATCGCCGCGGCCGCTGTGTGCATGCCGACGGAGCGATAGAGGGTCTCGGCCTGTGCGAAGTACGCATCGGAGCGGCGCATCGCTTCTGCGTCCCGCGCCCCTGAAGAGGTGGTACGCCAGCACACCGCCCGGGCAAGGGCCGACAGCGCGCGGGCACGCGTCACGGCATCGGTTGTGTCGTCGGTGATGAAGGCCGCCGCGCTCGACTCGACATCGGCGAATGCTCCGTCGCGGATGCGGTCTACGGTCCGCTCGACAGACAGCGCCGCGCTGAGCTGCGGAAGGTCGCGCTGCGCGTCCAGCGTGCGTTCAAGCCGATCAAGGGTTTCGGCGCGCTTGTCGAACAGCGCGGCGCTGTCCTGCAGACGCGCTAAGTGCAGCAAGATCCGCGGATGACGCTGCAACAGCTGTGCTCCGAGCCGGTCGACCACCGACTCGTACTCGAGCAGATCGATCGCGTCGAGCAGCGCGGGTGATGACTCGCCCAGCAATGCCGCCGCACCCTCGGGGTCGTCGCTCACGATGAGCAGCCGCACAGCCGCACTCAGATCGGATCGCTCGACGAACCGATCCGCCAGGCGCCGCAGTGCCGCCGGGTCGGGACCGGCCTGTCCGGTGAAGAAGTCGCGGACGGGGCCGGGCAAGCTGAACCGCTCGGCGCCGATAGCCATGAACGGAATACCCGCCGCCATCACTCGATCGAGGAAGCCGACCTCGTCGGCCAGCAGATCGATCGCCTGACGATCGAGATCGAAGACGCGTGCCACCTGCGACAGCGTCCGGATGTCGGCGGGATCCAACGAGCTGATGGCCTCGTCAAGGATGGCCACGACGGCGCTGCTGCCGTCGCCGGCAGCCGCCGCGGCGACGACTGCGGCCAGCGGTTCGCCGGTGCGCCGGACCCGCGACGCCGCGAGCACGGTCGCCGCGGTCCAGCCGCCGGTGACCGAATGCAGCGCCGCCGCTGACGGATCATCGACGTCGAGCCCGAACCCGGACCGGCACAGCTCCAATGTCTCCTCGGGCCGCAACGCCAGGTCGGCGGGTTGCAACGCGACGAATTCGGCTCGGCGCAGCCGCTCGCAACCTGCAGGAAGCCGGCGTCCGAGGACGATCATCCGAAGCGGCAGGATGATCCGTCGCGCCATCCGCTCGATCAGGACCCCCGCGCCGCGTTCGGCGTGCTGCACATCATCAACGACGATCACGCATGATTCGCCGGCTAGCGCATCGATCGCGGCGTCGACAGCGCCGGGCGGGTCATAGCCTGCGTCGGCCATCGCGGCCGCCGCATCGGAAAGCCCCGCCCGCCGCAGCGCTGCCTCGAGCCGGGCGGCGAATGAGGCCGCCGACACTCCCTCATGCAGCGTCACCTCGACCGCGATGGCCCGCCAGACCTCGACGAGCTCCGCCGCCAGGGTGGTCTTGCCGTATCCGGCGCCCGCCTCTACGACCAGGACAGGCACGTCGGCGGCGGTCGAAATCAGGCGGGGTCGAGCGACGTGATGGGGCGGAAGCTGTGGCATCTCACCTGCCATACGTCGATGGCGGAACCCGCGGAGTGTATCGGCGCTCCGGCGCGCATGCGCTGTGACGCTGGTGTGACGGTGCCGCCCCATGCTCCTGGCACGGGTCGTTCCCGACCCCTCCACATCGGCCGCATCGGCCCAGCAGCAAGGAGAATCGTCATGAAAGTTCGAATCATCCCGAAACTGGCGGCAGCCGCGGCGGCCGGGTCGCTGCTGCTCGGCAGCGCCGCGGCTGTCGCCGCAATCTCGTCGTCGTCACACAAGGGACGGATCGAGGTCTGGGTGGCGGCGAGCAAAGGAAACAGTGCGGTGCAGAAGATCCTGGTCACCGGCGCGATCGGCGACTACGGCAAGGCGATCTCGACCACGAAATCCGGCCAGAAGAATCCGAACGGCAAGTACGTTCACATCGTCTTGCAGCACGGGACGTTCCACGTCAATGCAGTGGCGCTGAACAAGAAGTTCGCCAGCTCCCAGCCCCACGTCAACAAGACGACGTGCTCGGCGTGGGAAACGCAGTCGGCGCCGGTGACGCTCTTCGGCGGCACGGGCCAGTACGCCGGGATCAGCGGACAGGTCAAGATCACCACTGCCTTCGCTGCGATCTTCCCCCGCTACTCCTCCGGACCCAGGAAGGGGCGCTGCAAGCTCGGCAACAAGGTGGCCCCGGTCGACGGTTTCAACGGCCAGGTCACGGGCGTCGGGGACGTCAGCTTCGCCGGCCGCTGATTCGCGGTGACGGTGGCCCGGCGACTGCCGGTGCCACCGTCATCGCCGCGAGGTCGAGATCGGTGATGCGGCCGATGGCCATAACTCAGGTCGAACAGGCATCGCGGAGTCGGTCACGGGACGCACGTTCTGCTTGGGCCACGGTCGGAGTCACCCGGCGGTAGGCGGCGAGCACCGACGCGATGACGCGAATCGGGACCCGGGGGAACTCACGCGCCAATTCGGCTCGGGCATGGGATTCGGTCGGCCGGTACAACTTCGCTTCAAACATTTCGTGCCTCCGTGCGAGATATGACCGCTGCCGGACGGGGGGCCGGCTAGGTGCAGATCAAACCCTCACATGCATGCAGCGACAACGAGCACCGTTGCGTTACGAGCGAGACCGACGTCGGTGTCCCAACCGTCCGCGGCGTGTGCCGATCCCAACGGAGAAGCGCGGAAGTACCGATCATGGGTTGTCGGCGGGAGTTGATCGCATTACGGTACTCAACGGACAGATGCGACCAAACGACGGAGGGACGTTGAGCTGATGAGTACCCGAGGCAGCAGGATTGCTTTGCGGACGCTGGCCCTGGCAGCCGCCACCATCACGGCGGCCACCGTTCCGGCTGCAAACGCAAACGCAGCAGTCGCAGGCTTCGGCCTGTTCCAAGACTCGAACTACGGAGGCTGCGCGTTCTACTGGAACAACGGCTCGGTCAACATCCCGAACTTCAAGGGCATGCACTACAACACCACCGGCTGCACCTCGCGAGGCTTGAACGACGACATTTCCTCGGTGTCCAACAACTGCAAGATGTACCTGTACACCGACAAGAACTATGGCGGCCACTCCGAATACGTGCCGGCCGGCGAGTACCCGACGCACCTGAAGTACAACGACCAGTACAGCTCGTTGAAGTTCATCTGCTGAACGATCGGCCGGGGCTGTTTCCCCTATAGCCTCCGGCCACGCCTGCTTCGCGGCCCGACACGATCAGGCCTTGACCGACACGCTCAGAGCAACGCCGGCGTAGCCGCCGTGGCTGACCGTCACGGTCGAGCGCCCGATCGCCTGATGCGCAGACACGGTGAAGCGAGCCATCCCGCGACGGTTGCTCTTTGCCTGGTGTCCGGCGAAACGGACCAGCGCCCCGCTGACCGGTGCCCCTGCGTCGGTCACCTTGACGCTATAAGAATGGCCGCGCCTCCAGATGCGTTGGGCCGATCCGGTGAGCCCGGGACGGACCTGGATCGACTCCATTGCGCCCTTGGCGCCGGCCGTCAGTGCGACCACGTCGAGCGGGCCGGTCGAGCCGTCGCCTGCGGTCCGATACACGGTGGTTCCGCGGGGCGGCCTGACGTCGCGGATGGCACCGGCCCGGGTGGCCGCCTTGTTCGACCGAGTGGCCTCCAGCGCGCCCGTTCCATTGCGCCAGAAGATCCACAACCGACCGTCCGGTCCTGCCGCCAGCGAGACCTGCCCGACCTCAAACGTGGCCTTGATCGTGAATGCCGGCCGTCGCGCGCCGACCCGCCAGACGGCGATCGCATTCGCCTTCGGGGTTGCGTACGCGGTGTAGACGCCGCCACCGGAACGCGCGGACCGCGAGACTGCGGGCAGGTCCTGATCGGGCGCGGTTGAAGTCTGTCCGCCGTGCGAGGCCATGCTGGACGACGGTGCGTTGATCAATGAACCCGTCGTGGGGAACAGTCGCTGCGCGACGACGCCATTGGTCGCGCGCTTGCCGCTGTTGGAGTACCAGAGTGCCCAGACCGCAGACGTCGAGGCATCCTCGCCAAGCGCGGTGTTGTAGGCGAAGTTGCCGGTCTTGGCGGTCTGGCCGTCCGGTTGCGTTGCGGGGCTGTTGGGGTCGACGCCGTGATGGAAGGTGATCCTCGACGCGGACGCTTCGGTGAATGCGACGAGGGGCGAGCCAAGGTAGTTGATCGCCGCAGTGCCGTAGGAACCGGACGCTCGCTCACTGGCTGACAAAGACCCTGGACCCAAGGTCCAGGAATGACCATCGGTGCTGGTCATGTAGTACTCCGCGCCGGTGCTGTACGGATCGGTCACGTTGGACGTGCGCATGCCGGCGAACACGATGTACCGCGTGGAGCCGATTGCGAAAATTACGGGGTCCTGGATAAGCGTCTGCCAGCGCAGGATTCGCTCGGCCGGACCCGTTGGTTTCCCATCAGCGCCAAGAATCCGGGTCCACATCGCCGACCGCTGGCCGTCCGGTTGGGTCCAAACAACTTGCAGGTCGCGACCGAAGCGATGCACCGACGGTTGCTGCTGGGTACCCACGTTGCCCGACGAGAGCCGGGACCACTGCGGATCCGGCGCGGCATGCGCGGTCTGCATCGAGAGCAATGTCGAAAGGGCCGCCACGGTGACACCTGCGGCAAGACCGCGGCGCAGCGTGGGGCGGAAGAGCAAAGACATGGGTTCCCCTTAAGAGGCGCGACCCGGCGGACCGCGTCGTCTGTGCCTCGCTGCACTACGAAGCGAGGATCACGCGAGTGACACTAGGGACGCTGCGGTTGCACCGCGTCCGTGCAATTACGCAACTTTGGTCGGCCCACCTGGTCGCGGGTTGGCTGGATGGGCACGATCGCGACGTTCGGAAGCGACATCGCCCTCGCCGCGCCGAACACGGCAAGGGCGATGTGACGATGTGGCCGCGCGTTCAGTCCCGACTCGACGTTGTGTGTCATGCAATCTTCTAAAGGCGTCGTGAGTGCAGCGGGTTCAGAGCCGACCGAGCACGGCAGCGGCGAGGACCTTCTCCTGCGCCAAGCCGAGGTCGGGCAGCGTGTCGATGTACTGCCCGCCTCCGAGCAGAAGCAAGAACCCGGTCTTGCCGTGTCGGACGTAGAGTTCGGCCGCGTTTCCCGCGCGATTGAGCGTCGCGGCTTCGTCACCGACGCCGGTGACTGCGGTCAGCGTTTGACCGGTCTCCGCCTCCTTGGCCTTGATCGCTGACCAGTCGCCGACGTCGAGTTCGACGCTGGCGGCGAAATCAGCACTTGACCACTGACAATCCTCGAGCGCACCGGCCCGAGCACCGACACCGAGCGGCTGGCTCGTAGCGGCGTCAACTTCGGACTGGGTCAGCAAGGCGCAAGGGTCGACCGCACCATCGGCCGCGGCTGTGGTTCTGCTCGTGCCGGCGAGTGCGGGCGCGGTCGACGTGGATTCGCCGGGCGACGCGGATCGCTTCGTCGACCCGGCCGATGTCGTGCTACCAGCGCAAGCTGCGAGCAGCAAGGCTGCCGTCAACAGGCAGACACCTGCGGCCAGACGAGTCAGTTTCGGCATTCGGGACTCCACAACGTGGTCGGGTCGGTAGGGTGCTTCGCGCCGCCGACGAGCAATATCGCTTCGGTGATCCGATCGAGCGGAAAGTCGGCCAGGTCGTTCACTGCGCGGACAGCCTCAGCAGAAACCGCGCGGAACAAGCAGAAGCACGTGTCCTCGCTGGGCAGATATGCCGAGTACAGGTACCGCACCTCGTTGCCGATCGAAGGCACGTCGGCGCATTGCCTCGTCACGCGGGTGCTCGCAGCGCTCAGCCCTTCGGCCGCAGCAGGCGAGAGGTAGCGTTCGACCAGAAAGGCGCGCCGTGGGCCAGCGTCGTCGGCATGGTCTGGCGAGGTCACCAATGGAAGCTAGGCGCCGACGCCCGCGCCACGCGTCGGTGGAATTACGCAACTTTGCTCAGCGGCAGCAACGAGCCATTCAGGTCGCGGACTGCGGCGTGACGTGGCGTGAGAGTTCGGTGCGGGAACGCACGCCGAGCTTGCGATAGATGCGGCTCAGATGGCTTTCGACCGTCCGCACACTCAAGAACAGTGCGGAGGCGACCTCGCTGTTGGTCCGTCCTTCGCCGACCAGTGCCGCGATGCGTGTCTCCGTCGGCGTCAGGTCGGCTGACGCGGTACGCCCGCCGAGGGTCGCGAGTTCGCGCCTGGCCTGTTCGGCCTGGATCGGCGCTCCCAGATCGAGGAATGCGGTAGCCGCAGCCGCAAGGTGGCGTCGCGCGTCCCTGCGGTGACCCGATCGTCGCAAGAGGTTCCCGAAAAGCAGCTGCGTTACTGCCTGCTCGAACGGCATCGGCAGCCGTTGATGATCAACCAAGGCCATCTCGACAAACGCCAGCGCGGCGGGCAGGTCGGCGGTCGCCGCCGCCAGGAGTGCATGACATCGACCGGCCAGCGCCGTCGACCACGGCAGGTGGTTTGCAGTCGTGCTCGCGTCGAGTTCATCGGTCAGGCGTCGCGCTTCCTCGAGGTGGCCCAAAGTCACCAGGGCAGCGACGGCGTCGGCGTGGATTCGCAATATCGCCGGCTCCCGCACGCCGACATCGGTGACTGAGATGTGCACTGCGCGGCACAAGTGCTCGGCTGCCGTTGCAGTGTTGCCAGCCATGAGTTCAGTAAGGCCGAGGCCACGGAGATGGAGCGCGGTAGCGGAAACGAACCCGAGCGATTCGTCTGCGGCGAGGTCTGCCTCGCCGAGCGCGCGCGCTTCGTCGAGTCGTCCGAGGTGAGCCAGGACCAGGACGTGGGATGCAGCAGCCATCGGCGTGCGCAGGCCGCTGGTCACGGCGCGTCGTCGTCCTTCCGTTGCGTAGGACAGCGCGAGTTCGTAACGGCCGGCCCAGCATTCGAGGGTCGCCAGGTGCCCGATGATCGTGGGCGCCACGCTGTCATCGCCCTCATCGTCGGCGGCTGCGAGAACCTTCTGCAGCCAGGTTCTCGATTCGTCGAAGCGATCGACGACCTTCAGATACATCCCAAGAACAACCGCCGCCCGGTCGCTGACTGGAACGGGCGGTCCGGCGGCTTGGAGCGCTTCAGCACGTTCCAGCGTCGGCAAGGCGAGACCGCGTCCGAGGCGACATCCGTGCAGCGCGACGTTGGTCAGTGCGGTCGCGAGCAAGTCGCCGGGAGCCGCAGCCATGGTCTCCAGAAGTTCCACGGCGCGCTGGGCATGGAACAGATCTTCGGTTGCGCCGGACGGGCTGTTGTCCGCGAGCGCGGCATGGCAACGCGCGCGTAGCAGCACGTCGTCGCCCGCCTCAGTCATGGCCTGTGCGCACAAGTCGGCAACGGTCGCATCGCCGAACTCCCAGGACGCGATTGTCGCCGCCAACAGCAGCCCAGGCACACGCGACGGACCCGGCGTGGCCGCGTCGAGGCCGGCGGACAGAACCGTCCGCGCCCGCACCGTGTCGCCGAGCCGGAACCGGTACTCGGCAGCATCCACAGTGCGCCTGAGCAGCGCGTCCGGATCATCGACCGGCGTGCGGCGGACCGCCAACTCGGCGAGCTCGGCCGCGCCATCAATGCTGCCGCGGACGCGCGCGCGCCGGGCCGCGATATCGAGAGCGTCGGCGACCTGAGCCGACTCCTGAACCGAACCCAACGCCGCGTGTCGCGCGTGTTCCTCCGGGTCGGTTACTGCGGCGGCCAGTCGTTCGTGCAAACGCCGACGATCGGTGGGCGCCAGATCGGCATACGGGATCGACGCGATCAACGGGTGACGGAAATGGATTCGGTCACCGTCGAAGTCCAGCAGGCCCGCCTCGACCGCCTCGGTCAGGGCACCGGTCGCCGCGACAGGATCGCCGAACGCCTTCGTGACCGCGTGAACTGTCGGGTAAGCAAGGGCGGCGGCGACGAGCAACACCGAGCGTGCTTGCTCGCTGACCCCCTTTAGCCGATCGGTGACCAGAGTCCGAAGATCCGCCGGGACCGGAAGTGGCTCACCAACTTCTGGCTCACCGCCGCGCAGGTGCAGAGCGCGAGCCATCTCCAGGCACAACATCGGATTGCCACCGGTCGCCTTGTGGAGCCGGACCAATGTCGGACGGGAGAAGCTCTGATCCAGCTGCGACTGGATGATGCGCTGCAGAACGCCGATGCTTACCGGCCCGACGTGCACTCGCATGCCTGGAACGCCGAGGTCAGCGGCCTCGTGTTCGGACGGGGCTGCGGACCGGCACGATGCGACCAGCCGAATCGGCTCATCCACCAGGCGCCTGAGCGCAAACGACAGGACCAGACGCGAGCTTCGGTCCAGCCATTGAATGTCGTCCAACGCCAGCAGCAACGGCCGCGATCGGGATAGTGCCCGCAGGGCGCCGAGCACCGCCACGCCGACAACGTGGTCGCCCGCCGGGGCCGCAGGCCCATCAGCCAACAGAAGCGCCGCGGACAGTGCGTGACGCTGCACATCTGGCAGCTGACTCAGAACCTCCTGGTCCAATCCATCGAAAAGGTCACCAACTCCTGCGAACGCCCATGCGGCGTCGGATTCGCTGCAACGACAGGTGCGGACCGCGATATCGCCGGCGCGAGCATCGCCGACGATCTGGTTCCAGATCGCCGTCTTGCCGATGCCGGCCACGCCGTCAAGGACAAGAGAGCCTGGTCCGTCGGCGATCTCGTGCAGAAACTGTCGCGCGGCGCCCAGCTCGTGTTCGCGTCCGACGACTGAGACTGGCGGAGCGTGCACTCGATCTTCCTCGTCGCCGCGGGCGCAGCGCCAGACCGGCAGCCTTTGCCCTCGGTCGAACGGTAGCCCCCGGCTACGAATACCCCGACTCAGCGAGGTGAAGCACGCTCAGCGCTTCTCGATCACTTGGACGACGTGCCCGTTGGTGGCCAGGTAGACCGTCGCGCCGGCTTGCGGTGACTGGCCGCGTTGGTACACCGCCTGCGGTAGGTCGTAGCCGACCAGCGTCGGCGGTTTGCCGACCGAGCCGTCGGCGCGGAATCGGGCCAACACGAGGTGCACGACCGTCTTCGCGCCCCGCACGGTCGAGGTCACCGACCTGATCTGGCCGCGGTCGGTCAGCCACAAAGGCGCATCCTGTGCGGGCAGTTGCGAGTGCTCGGCGACGATGTCGATGCCGGCACGCACATCCGAAGTCGGGTTGTGCGCGTACAGCACGAATCCCGGCGAGCTCGGCACGACGTACTGCTCGTCCACAATCGTCTTGTCGGGGCAGTCGGTGTCCCACACCCGCCACTGCGCCTGCCGCCCGCCGAAGTCGCGGGTCATCGTTGCGGTGAGCTTCCGCGCGGGCGTCGGCTGCGGCGCGCACACCTGCGCGGCGTCCCCGTAGAAACCTCCCGGCTCGTCGACGTCGAGCATCGCCTGGCCGTCCGGAGCGGCATAGCGCACCTGGATCGCGCAGGCCGACCCCGCCTCGGACGGGGACAGGCACAGCGTCGTCGGCGCACCCGCCCCGTGCTCACGGTGCGCGGTCCAGCCGAGCGGGATTGCGATCTTGGCACCGTGGAAAAGCACTTCGCGTAGCGGCTGCTCATGCTGCGTTGTCGGCGGCGGGGTGGAGTGCGTGCCCGGCGACTGGGTGTGGTCGCTCGCGGCGACGCGGCTGATCGCGACCGCGGCGCCCACCACCAGGAGAACGGATGCGGCGGCCAGCACCGGACGCACCCACGTCCGCTTCGGCGTCGGCGTCGTCGGCACGAATCGCGGGGCTGGCCGACCGGGACCCAGGTCGACGTCGATGCTCTCGTTGAGCTTGCTCTTCAAGTAGGTCTCGAGGTCAGTCATAACTGCTCTCCCAGGACGGTGCGCAGCGCGGCCAGGCCGCGGCTGGAGGCCGAGCGCACGCCGCCCGGCGTCAAGCCGGTCGCGGCGGCGATCTCGGTGTCGGACAGTTCGATGACGTAGCGCAGGGTCAGCACCTCACGCTGCCGCTCGGGCAGGGACCGCATCGCCTGCCGGACCAGGTCGTGGTCGGCGGCAAGCATCGTCGTGGCGTCCGCGGCAGCGCCGTGCACGTCGACCAGCGTGTACTTGCGCGCACGGATCCGACGGCGCAGCGCCGACCGCGACGCGTTGACCACGCTGCGCCGCAGGTACCCGACCGCAGCGCCATGATCGACGATGCGGTCCCAGCGCCGGTACACCGCGGTAAATGCGTCTTGGACGACGTCCTCGGCCACCGCGGTGGTGTCTACCAGCCCGGTCGCCAGGCGCACCATCGGCCACCACTCGCGCGCGTACAGATCCTCGAAAGTCATGGCGGGGGCCGCCCTCCGGACGGCTACGACTTCTTCCACATCCTCAGGACGCCGGTCGCCGCGCAATGTTGCAGACGACTGACGAGCCAGTGCACGAACATGGACGGACCCGTCATAGGACACGAACGGTAGCCCGAGGCATGACCTAAGACCTATGACCTCGTGTCGCTGGGCCCAGGTCCGGTGTTTGCGGGCGCCATACGGTCCAGGTAGTCGACCCCTTCCGGAGGTCGATGCGCGGGGGTCGCGAGACAACCTGTCTCGCAAGATCGGCAGGACCGTCTGTTTCGGACAGTGACGAACACCCTGCCCGATCCGACGATCGCGCCGTTGTAGCGAAGAAAGAGAGGCGCGACATGTCAACCGAAGCAATCGCGGACGCGCGAGGGGGGACCCGGTGGCGAAGGTTCGCCCTGGCGTTCGGAGGCTCCTTCGGGGCGATCGCCACCGTGATGGTGCTCATGGCAACGGGCGTGCTCGCCGCGCCGATCACGCTCTCCGGCACCGTCTTCCAGGTGAAGGCGGACAGTCTGGTGGGGCACTCGGCGACCAGCGGGCCGTCCTTCATCCAGTACGGGTTCGTTGACAAGAGCAGCGGTGGACCCTCCGGCGTGGCCGTGACCGATCTGCCGGCCGGTGGTGTGCTCACCAACCTCGACCAGACCGTGTGCGGCCTGACCGGCCTCGGTGCGGTCAATGCTGACTGGAAGTACCTGGTCGTCTCGCTGACGGCGGACTCGGCCGATGCAACCGGTGGGCTGATCGTCGACGCGACGAGCCTGCACGGCGACTCGGCGACGTTCCACAACATCCAGATCGGCGTGCCCGCCCCCAACGGGATTCCGGACGCCGCGGCTGTTGGGACGTTCGCGCAGACGGCGGACGGGGTCACGATCGACTCCATCGATCAGCACGCGGTGTACACCCAGGCCGGCACTTTCAAGCTGACCAACCTGGGCCTGGCAGCGCATTTGTCCGCAACCTGCCCTTACTGATCACAACCAACCATCGATGCCCTTCCCGGCCGGCGAACCGCCGGCCGGGACCACATCTCACGTGAGGCGAGCAGCATGACCACTGCAACCGATGTCGTAACTGCACAACCGGATGTCCAGCGACGTCACCTGCTGCGCGCTGCGCGACTGGGCTTCCGGGACTGGCGGCGCAGCCGCCCGTTCTGGGCGGGCATTTGGGCGATGCTCGGCGGTGCGCTCATCGCCGCCGTCCCCGCCACTGCGTTCAAGCTCGTCCTCATCGCAGACGGGTCGCTCGTCCTCGGCATCCTCGTCGGCGCGATTGTCGGCTTCTTCGGCCTGATGCTCTGGTTCGCCCGACCGCTGCGCATGCTGCTCGGCGTCCTCATCCTCATGCTCTCGCTGGTGTCGTTCTTCACCTCGGACTTCGGCGGGCTGCTGATCGGGATGCTCATGGGACTCGTCGGCGGATCGCTGGCGGTTGCCTGGGTGCCGACCAAGACGACCTGGCGGGAACGTCGCCGGGCCCGAAAGCTCCCCGCCGTCCAGCCGGGCGACGACGACAGCAGTCCGGAAGAGCTTCCGGCGACCGTGGACCTCGCCGGTCACCAGTCGACATGACCGCTCGATGATCCGCGGCCGGCACGCCAGCGAGCGCGCGGGACCGTGGCTACGAGTCGGAGTGCTGGCCGCGCTGGCGCTGACAGTCGTCTTGTTCTGCATAGTCTCGACCGCCGGCGCGAGTTACGCGAGCGGCCCGAGGCCCACCGCGGCACTTTCAGCAGCAGGGTCTTCCGGCGCAACCGCGTCGCCGTCGGTGACCGCGTCGTCCACTTCTCCTGATCCGAGCCCGTCGGCAACGGTCACGACGTCCTCCGCCGTCGCGTCGCCGTCGACGGAGCCGGTATCGACTCCGACCACAACCAAACCGGCACCGAGCCCGCGTGCGTCAGCAACGCCGTCACCAGCGCACAGCACCAGGACGCCGGCAGGGGTGAAGACGCACGTGCAGCACAGCACGCGACCGAAGGCACCCGCCGCCGCGGCGTCGCCTTACCTCGTCAGCCTCACCGCAAGCAGTCTCGACGCACTCGGGCTGACCTACGTCGGCACGTTCAACGTCGCTACAGCGTCCGGCAACGTCCAAGTGCTGCGGTTCACGCTCTCGACAGGGTCGCTCGCCGGAATGAGCCTCACCCAGGCCTGCGCAGGCGGCGTCACCACCGTCACAACATCCGACTCCGTGTCGCTCGGCAACACCACATTCGACGCGGTCAGCCTCGGCGTGACGGTTGCCGGTACCCCGCTCACCTTCACCGTCGCCGACCCTCCGACGACGGGGTTCCCCGGCGAGATCGTCCTGAACCAGATCACGTTGACCGCGACGACGGTTTCGGCGGACATGTTGACCATGCCGTCGTTCACCACCGGCGCGGCCACCTGCTGAACAGACCGGCTGTCCCGGACGGGAGCTTGGGCCGTGGCCTAGCTGGATGCGGTGGACATTGCGAATCCGCTGACGAGGCACTTGGCGGTGTGGTCGAAGATGTCGCCGTCACCGGGATGGATCGGGTTCAGGTCGCTGCTGTCGAAGGACACCTGGCCGTTCACGATCGTCCCGTTCGATCGGGTGTACGTGAACGACGTCTCGCCATATGCGTTCCCGTCGCCGAGAGACTCGAGGTGGCTTGCGCTGTTCGGACCGAAGTCCGAATGGTGCAAACCGTCGGGCGAGCCGTTGCCTGCGGAGTTCCACATCTCCGACGCGAGGTGGGCATGGTCGACCTTGCTCGTCATGATGACCTCGAGGTCGCCGTTGGGGCAGGTGGCACTCAGCACGAGACCGCCCAGACTCAGGATCGTCGTCGGCTTGGCGGATTTCCGCTTCGGCGCGTAGAAGATCTTGCGCACGGTGACGCCGCCGACTGCGTCGGCGTTCGCCGCGTGCGGCACCGTGCCGAGCCTGGATTCCTTGATCTGCGTACCGGTGAGCGTGTCGTTCTTGAGTTTGACGCCTGCGATGGAGTGGTCCTTGATCGTCGAGCCGTCGATGGAGGCTGCGAGGCGTCGGATCGGCGCCGCAAACGCGGTGCCGCCCAGCGCGACGACCAGAGCGAGGGTCGCTACGACCAGCGCGGGTGAGGGACGACAGAATCTTGCTGGCATGGCAGGCCTCCCAGTCAGGTGCGTGGCACCAGCCCGCACCGGCCACCCAGCCGGTGTACGGGTGGTGATCGGGCGGACGGTAGTCCTCCACCGCCCCCGTTGCACGCGCCGTTTGGTCGGCGAAGCGTAAGTAGCGAGCTACGGAGAGGTTCAGACCGGGATGGCCTGCAGGTCAGGCTCGACCCATTGCCTGCGCGCGATGTCGCTGGCGAGAACCCGCGAGCTGTAGTGCCGCAGCAGCAGCCGCTTGTCGAACAGCCAGCGCCGGTCGCGCAACATGTCGTCGAAGTCCGCAGATGGCTGCTGATCACGACAATGCGCGACGATGCGAACCCAGGCATCGGTGACAGTCTGGTTGTACCGCTGCGGGCGGCCGTGTCGCACCGCGAGTCGATAGATCGTCTGGGAGACACGGCCCGTGGCCGCAGCCAGATCGGCCTCTCGCGCCAGCACCAACCACGCCAGGCGTAAATGCTCGACGGTGTCCGAACTCGCCGTGCGGATCGCCCGCCTCGACCTTCGCCAGCCACGCCTCGTCGTTGCTCATCCGCACCTCGCAAAGCTCTTCGTCGCCGCGGCCCGCGTCGGGCGGAACACGAATAGACCCAGACCCGGTGGTATCACGGCGTCATCTGATGACTCAACCCGATTAGAACCAGCCGGCGTGAAGCCGCCGACCCTTGCCGACCCGCAGAATTCAACCTCGGTTTAGTCCCTATTGCCTGATTTGCCTGGTAAACATAGACGCCCGCTTCCCCGCTCCGAAGGAGTCCGGCAATGTCGCCGTATCGCCGTATCGCGCTGTCCCTCGTCGTCGCGGCTAGCGCCGTGATCGCCGCAGCCGCTCCAGCTACTGCGTCGTTGACACCATTCAGCTCGTCGACGAAGTACCACCTCGTCACCGAGCCCACCGACAACTACCAGCAGATCTACGCACTGATCAACGCGGCGAAATCGACGCTGGACATGACGATGTACGAACTGACCGACACCACCGCTGAGCAGGACCTCGTCAACGCCGCAGCACGTGGTGTCAGCGTACGAGTCATCCTCGACGTCAACCGCGAGAAGACGCACAACACCACCGCGTTCAACTACCTCAACGCCAACGGCGTGCCAACGGTGTGGGCACCCACAAAGTACGCCGCGACGCACCAAAAGACGATCACGATCGATGACGTCGAGTCCGCCATCATGAGTGGCAACCTGACCAGCCAGTACTACTCGACCAGCCGCGACTTCGCAGTGCTCGACACCAACCTCGTCGACGTCCATGCGATCGAGAAAGTCTTCAACGCCGACTACACCGGCGCGTCGATCACGCCCGGCGATGGCGACAATCTGACCTGGAGCCCGACCGACTCACAGACCACGCTCTTGTCGGTCATCAACAGCGCGACCCGCACGCTTCAGGTCGAGAATGAAGAGATGGCCGACACTGCAATCACCAACGCCCTGGTCGCCAAGGCGAAGGCGGGTGTGAACGTGTCGATAACGATGACCGCCAACTCCAGCTATGACACCGCGTTCAATCAGCTCAAGGCCGCCGGCGCGCACGTCCACCTCTACCCCAACGACAACAAATCGCTCTACATCCACGCGAAAGTCATCATCGCCGACGCCGCATCCTCCACCCACACGTCCTACGTCGGCTCGATCAACTTCTCTGACTATTCACTGAACAAGAACCGCGAACTCGGCTTCATCACGCACGACGACACGATCACATCCGGACTGGGCAATACGCTGACCAGCGACTTCAACGGCGCGGCGCCGTACTGATCACGTTCGACGGGTGGTGAACGCGCGGTGAGCGAGTCCGACAAAGCTGCGTCTCCGGGCGCCCGGCTCCGTGCCCTGCTCGGCGCCGGCGAGCTGATCGTCGCGCCGGGGATCTATGACGGACTCAGTGCGCACCTGGTGCGCCGGATGGGTTTTCGCGCCGGCTACCTCACCGGCGCCGGCGTCGCAGCATCCGGATTCGGTCTTCCGGACATCGGGCTGGTGGGCATGGCCGAGATGGTCGACCGCGTCGCGATGGCGACCGCGGTGCTCGGCGAGATCCCGCTCATCGCCGACGCCGATACCGGATACGGCCCGCCGGCGTCCGTGGCCCGCACGGTGCGCGCATACGAGCGGGCCGGCGCAGCCGCAATCCAGCTCGAGGATCAGGCCTTTCCGAAGCGTTGCGGCCACCTCGCCGGGAAGCGAGTCGTCACTGCCGAAGCGTTTCTCGCCCAGCTCGGCGCGGCACTGGATGCGCGTCGCGACGCGTTGATCATCGCGCGCACCGACGCACGGGCGGTCAGCGGGCTGGACGAGGCGATCGATCGCGCCAACAGCTACGCCGCGGCAGGAGCCGACGTGATCTTCGTCGAGGCGCCGCGCAGCGTCGAGGAGATCGTCCGGATCGGACGCGAGGTTGCCGCACCGAAGCTGATCAACATCGTCGCCGGTGGGCTCACTCCCGAAATCGACCATGCCACGCTCGCCGAGCTCGGCTTCGCGATCGCGATCTACCCGACGACTGCGCTGCTCGCAGCCGCCGGCGCGGCGATGAAGGCGCTCGAAGGGCTCGGCGGAGCGGACGCCGGGTTGTCGACCGTCACGATGGAGGACTTCTTCGGGCTGGTCGGACTCGACGACTGGTTCGACATCGGCGACAGGTGGCCCACGCCGGGCGAGTAGCTTGCGATCGAGAGGTCCGAATGCCAGGGCCGAGACCCGAAAGGAAGGCGAACAGCGACGATGAGCGAAGCAGCTTCTGACCCGTTCTGGGGACTTGCCGAGGCGCCGACGTTCACACTGACGAGCACCGACTTCGGCGAGGGTGACACGCTGCCGACGGCGCAGCTGAGTGGGATCTTCGGCGCCGGCGGCGAAGACCGCTCCCCTCAGTTGAGCTGGACCGGGTTCCCGCCAGAGACGAAGAGCTTCGCCCTGACCGTGTACGACCCGGAGGCGCCGACGCTGAGCGGATTCTGGCACTGGGCCGTCGCCAACATCCCCGGCTCGGTGACCGAGCTGCCCGCCGGCGCCAGCACCGATGCCATGCCGGACGGATCCACCACGCTGCGCAACGACGCCGGCCTGACCCAGTATCTGGGCGCGGCCCCGCCGCCGGGGCACGGCGTGCATCACTACCACTTCGTCGTGCACGCGCTCGACGTCGATTCCCTCGACATCGATCCGTCCGCGTCCCCGGCGTTCCTCGTCTTCAACGTGGGCGGCCACACCCTGGCGCGCGCAGCATTGAGCGCCGTGTACGAACGCTAGTTTGTGCGGTAGTGCGCGATCTTGCCGTCGAGCACATCGAGCGCGCGCTGGGTCTGCTGCAGCCGCTCCACCAATTCGGCCCGGCGCTGCTCGAGGAACGTGACCCGATCGACTGACTCGCCAGCGCCGCGAAGCAGTTCGGTGAACCGGCGCAGGTCGGCGATGCCGAGGCCGGCATCGCGCAAACAGGTCACGAGACCGATCCACTCCAGGTCGCCCTCGTCGTACTGCCGCCGGCCGGCGGGGTCGCGGCGGACCGGGCCGATCAGCCCTTCCCGCTCGTAGTAGCGCAGCGTGTCCAGCGTCAAACCGGTCCGCTGCACGGCGTCAGCCGGTGCGTACGACCGTCCGCTCATGCATGCACCGGTTCGCGGCCGAGTGCGCGCTCGACCGCGTCGAACTCATCCGGCATGAGCGGACCGTACTGCAGCACGCCGACGCTGTCCCGCACGTGCGCGACGGTGCGGAAGCCCGGCAACGGAACGGCGCGATCCGAGCGCGCCCAGATCCAGGCCAGCGCGCCCTGCGCGAGGCTGCGGTCGCGTGCGGTGAGCACGTCCCGCACCGCGTCCAACCGGGACAGGAACTCCGCCGTCGGCACGCCGTCGTCGAACCAACGCAGCCAGTCCGGCTGGGTCGACCGCACATCGCCGTCGGGGACGCGGGTTCCGGCCGCGTAGCGGCCGCCGAGCAGGCCCATCGCCAGCGGCGATCGGCACAGCACGCCGAGGTCGTGCTGCTCGGCGAGCTCGAGCGTTGCCGCCGGTCCGTCGAGAACGTTGAGCTGCAACTGGATCGCCGCGAAGTGCGGGCCGTCGAGGAACGGACGGACCTGCGCCGGGTCGTCGGTGCTCACGCCGTACCAACCGATCAACCCGTGCTCGACCAGCTCCTCCAGCACGTCGACGAGTTCGCCCGCGCGACGAGCGTCCACATCGGGCGTGTGCAGCTGGTACAGATCGATCCGGTCGCGACGAAGCCGCCGCAGTGAATCCTGCACCGCACGTCGCACGTACGCCGGTGAGGTGTCGTGGCCGGTCAGCGCTCGCGTGTCCTCGTCGATGGTGTTGCCGAACTTGGTCGCTATCCGAACCTCCGGGTGAGCTGCCAGGGCCTGGCCCAGCAATCGCTCGCTGTGCCCCGCGCCGTACGCGTCGGCGGTGTCGAACAGGGTCACGCCCTCCTCGACCGCGGCAGCGATTGCGCGAAGCGACTCCTGGTCGTCCGCGCCGGTGTAGCCGAGTTGCTGGCCGTCTCTGGCCATCGCGCCGCCGATCGGCCAACAGCCCAGGCCGAGCGCGCTGACGTGAAGTTCTGATCGTCCTAGTCGTCGGGTATCCATGCCTCTACGTTTGCACCTGGAGCGCGCACCAGGTCAAGTTCCCGGCCGCACCCGATGGTTGTGGGACCGTTGTGCATGGCTGACCGGTACGAGTACATACCGCATCCGCACATCCACGAGCGCAAGGCCGCGGGGCCGCCCAAGGTGGCTTCCGCGGTCGCCGCAGTGCACGGTCCAGGGCCGATCGGTCGACTGAACGCGAAGGTGGGTCTGAAGATCACGCTGGTGGTCGGCACGATGTGGTCGGCCTACCTCTTCACCCTGCTCGCCCTGGTCAGCGCGCCATCGGCATTCAGCTCCGGCAGCAAGATCATCATCGTGGCGTGGATCGCGCAGACCTTCCTGCAACTCGTGCTGCTGCCGATCATCATCGTCGGCCAGAACGTCCAGGCTGCTGCTGCCGACGCGCGGTCTCAAGCCACCTACGACGACGCGTCAGCGGTGCTCGAGGAAGCGAAGCAGATCCAACTGCACCTGATCGCGCAAGACGCCGCCATCGCCGAAATTCTGGCGCGTCCGGCAGCGCCGTCAGCGGGCTAGCTTCCGGTCGGTTCGACGACCGCGCGCGCAGAGCTGCGCGCGGCGACTGCGGCACCGGCCGTCGCAACGGCGATGGTGACGAGTGCACCGAGGACGAGCGCCGCTGACTCGCCTGGGCGCAGGATGTGCAGCTGGGTACCGATCGTGGCTGCGGCGATGGGCACGCCGAGCTGCGCGCTGGCAAGCGCGGCCATCGGCAGCGGCTCGCCGATCAAGCGCAGCGCGGCGTGCGCGAGCACTGCGGCCACACCGAGCAGCACCCCGAGGCCGATCAGGGATGGATGGTCGCCGAGGTCGCGCAGATTGATCGACGAGCCGAGCCAGATGAAGAACAGCGGACCGAAAAACCCTTCGGTGACGGCGAACAACTGCCGCGCCAGACGACGTGGCTCACCGATCCCGGCGATGGCGAGCCCGAACGAGAAGCCCGCCAGCATGATCGACACATGGGTGTTCACCGCCAGCGCGGCGAGCGCGAACAGGATCACGAGGTTGATCCGGAGCTCCAACGCGAATTTGCGCTGTTCGGAGACCTTGTGCAGCCGTTTGCGCAGGCCGCGCCGCTCGAGCTCGCGAAGCACCACGAACACGACGCCCGCGCTGGCCAGCACGGCGAGCGCCCCGAGGGCCGCGCGCCCCGCGTGCGCCGGATCGACCGCGAGCGGCAGGGCGACGATGCACGTCGTGTCGGCCACCGCCACTTGGGCCAGGAGCTTGAGAACGTCCGGCCCGCCGAGCTTGAGCGAATCCCTGATCGGCAGCACGAGCGCGGCCGACGACGAGGCGATGAGCACCGCGTACATCGCGCCGTGACCGATCCCGAACAGCCGCGCGATCGCGATCCCGAGAGCGACGGCCAGCAGCCCGACCGCAAGAGCGCGCAGCACTCCGGTCACGAGGTCCGCGCGCAGGCTCGCCTCGCGGACCGGGACGTGGGACCCGGCGACGAACATGATCAGCGCGAAGCCGAGCTGGGCGAGGAAGGCGAACGTCGGCTCGGACGCGTGCAACGTGCCGAACGCGGTCGGTCCGAGCAGCAGCCCGATTGCCAATTCACCGAGGACGACCGGAAGGTGCCATCGCGAGGGGAGCGCGAGCAGCGGGCCCGCGCAACCGGCCAGGCCGATGATCGCGAGCGTCCAGAACGTCATCGATCAGGGTCAAGCGCCGCGATCCGGCAAGGGATGTCAGTGTTCTCGTCGGTCAAGTAGCTCGCGCACACTCGGTGATAGCCATCGGCAATCTGCAGCCGGCGCCCGGAATGCAGCTCGCCACGGACCAGCAGGATCGGAGACAGCGGGGTACCGGCTGCGATCTTCGCCAGATCAGAGGCGACGTGCGCATTGTCGGCCGGCAGCAACGGCAGTCCCGCCGCCCGCAAGATGTCCTTGGCCTTCTGGTGGGTCTGACCAGCCTTCCGCAGCGCCTTGACGAGCCGTTTCACCTGGTCGGCATCGCCCAGCAAAGCGAGGTACGCGCCCGCGGCCGGATAGTCGTGCTCGGCGGGCTCGGCCGACCAGAGCACCGCGGCGGCAGCGGCGCCGGCTCCGGCCTGCCCGGCAGTCATGAAGCGATGATGGCACGCCCAGCACTGCGGTCCCCTGCTTCTCCGCGCAAATCGGTCAGACCGCTCCGCTACCGTGATTTCATGAGCGTCCAATCCCCTGCCGGGTCGCCGACCACCTCGGACATGAAGCTGGACGCCGGCGTGCTGAAGATCGCCGGGGTGGTCGTCCTCGGCGCGATCATGTCAATCCTCGACATCACCGTGGTCAGCGTCGCGCTACCGACGTTCCAGAGCGTCTTCCACACGAGCTACGCGAACGTGGCGTGGACGATGACCGGCTACACGCTCGCGCTGGCCACCGTCATCCCGTTGTCCGGCTGGGCCGCCGACCGGTTCGGCACCAAGCGGCTGTACATAACCGCGCTGATCCTGTTCGTCCTCGGATCCGCGCTGTGCAGCACCGCATGGAACATCGGCTCGCTGATCACGTTCCGGGTCCTGCAAGGGCTCGGCGGTGGCATGTTGATGCCGGTCGGCATGACGATCATGACCCGCGCCGCCGGGCCGGAGCGGATCGGCCGGGTGATGGCCGTGCTCGGCGTGCCGATGCTGCTCGGGCCGATCGCCGGTCCGATCCTGGGCGGCTGGCTGATCGATGCCGCCAGCTGGCATTGGATCTTCCTGATCAACGTGCCGATCGGCGCCGCGGCATTGCTCTACGCGTCCCTGGTGTTGCCGAAGGACACCCCAAGCCCGTCCGAGTCGTTCGACTTCCTCGGCATGCTGCTGCTCTCGCCCGGCCTTGCACTGTTCCTGTTCGGTGTGTCTTCGATCCCGGCCGAAGGCACCGTCGCGGCGACCCGGGTACTCCTCCCCGGCGCGATCGGGCTGCGTGCTGGTGATCGGTTTCGTGCTGCATGCGTTCCGGCCCGAGCATCCGCTGATCGACCTGCGGTTGTTCAAGAATCGGCAGCTCACGATCTCGACGATCGCGATGTTCCTGTTCGCCGTCGCGTTCTTCGGCGCAGGGCTGCTCATTCCCAGCTACTTCTTGCAGGTGCGCGGTGAGGACACGCTGCACGCCGGCCTGTTGGTAGCGCCGCAGGGTCTCGGCGCCATGCTGACGATGCCGATCGCCGGGCTGCTGGCCGACAAGATCGCGATCACCAAGATCGTGGTGCCCGGCCTCGCACTGATCACCGCCGGGATGGCCGTGCTCACCCAGGTCGACGCGCACACGTCCTATGCGCTGATCCTCGGCGTGCTGTTCGTGATGGGGCTGGGCATGGGCGCCACCATGATGCCGCTGTTCACCGCCTCGCTGCAGACCCTGAAGGGCCCGACGATCGCGCGCGGCTCGACGCTGATGAACATCATGCAGCAGATCGCGAGCTCGATCGGAGCAGCGGTGATGTCGGTCGTGCTGACCAACCAGGAGAAGAACTCCCCGTTCGCGTTGCTGGCGATCGCGTCGCGCAGCAACAAGGCGATCGCCGACAAGCTCACCCCGGCGCAGCTCACCCAGGGCTTCGCGGACACTGCGCACGGCTTCGCCACCACCTTCACGGTGGCGCTGGTGCTTATCGCAATCACCCTCGTGCCGGCGTTGCTGCTGCCGCGCCGCAAGGTCGAGCCTTCTGACCCGGCCGCGACCGCTGCCAGGAGGCGCCGTGCCGGTCACGACGCACTGAGGGCGCGACACCGAGACACGGCCGGCCGGCAGACCTAGCCGGCGTGTAGCTGCCCGCGGTTCACTCGTGCATCGGTGCGGCCGGCGACGCCTGCGCCGTGCCTCTTCTCGGCGTGCAGCATCACGAGCACAGCCAGCGCCGCCACGGCGGCGACCGCTTCGGCAATGGCGCTGAGCCACTTGCCCGTCGGGCCCCAGAACGGGTCGTACATGTCCGGGATCGGGCCGAACGAGCCCACGTCGACGTACCGGTAGAGCACGACCGCCACGAAACCACCGGCGGCGACCAGGAACGCGAACCCGGCCGTGTACCGGCGCGGACGCACCAGCAGCGCCAGCCCGGCCACGATTGCCAGGACGGCCTCCACGTAGAACAGATCGGCCTGGCTCAGCGTGCTCGTCTTGACGTTCTTGAACGCCGACGCCAGGTCGATGTGCACGAACGCGTCGATCGCCATACCAACCACGACAACGATGATCAAAGCCGTCCGGATCCCAACCGTGCTTCGAGCTGCCATCGGTACCACCATCCCTCGGTCCGCAGACCTCGTCATTGCTGTGCCATCACTGGAAGAGCACTCACTACCAACTACGCAAGCCGAGGGCGGATCGGTTCACTCATGCCTCGACGAGGCGTGACCGCAGGGACCGGTTCGCGGCTCCGGCGAACGGGGCACAATCGCGCTAGCCAGGCCGACAGATAGGGAGCCGACGTGTCGCAGGTTCGGAAAGTGGCGGTGCCGCCGGGCCTCGCCGCGCTCGCCGGGTTGGACCGCGTCGACTACGCAGACGCGTTCGCCACCGCCGCTCCAGTGCAGCGCAATGCGGAGCAATGGGCGCGGCTGGCGGTGGGCAGCGCACCGCCGATCCTGCGTCGGTTCATCCGCGGCGTGCACCGCGCCCTCGGCCTTCGACTCGAACCGGCGCGGGCGCCCGACCAGATCCTCGGTTGGACCGTCCGGCACAGCGGGCCCGACGAATTCGTCCTGGGCGCCGACGGCGGCGTTCTCGGGACACCTCGAATCGTCGTCTGCGTCGACGCCGGTAGCGTTGTTTTCGCCACACTGATCCGGTTCGACGCACGCCTTGGACGCGCGGTCTGGGTCGGCATTGCTCCGGTCCACCGGGCTGTTGCGCGATACCTCGTCGGCCACGCCACGGGTGTCACCAGTGCGTCCACGGATGAGGTTAGGCATTCCTAAGTAAGGTGTGCAATGCTGACTTGCCATGGGCATGTCGACGACGCTGCTGCTCGGTTTCATCGCCGGCGCCACCATCGTGCTCGGGCTGCCGGTAGGCCGGATGCGCAGCCCGGCACCGGGCTTGCGGGTCTTCCTGAACGCGACTGCGGTCGGCGTGCTGATGTTCCTGTTCTGGGATGTGCTCGCTGCGGCTTGGGAACCGATCGACTCCGCGCTCGTTGCGATCCACGCCGGCACGGGCGGGTTCGCGCCCGCGTTCGGCTACGGCGCCCTGTTCGCCGCCGGGCTGGCGGTCGGCCTGCTGGGCCTGGTCGGCTACGACCGCTACCTGGCCCGCGCCGGAAAGCAACCGCGGACGCGGTGGGCCCGGCGCAATGTCGATCAACGAGAAGCCGGCAGCACTGCGCGGCGTCGCGACTTGGTCGCCGGCGCGGCGGCTGGCGTTGCTCATCGCGGTCGGGATCGGGCTGCACAACTTCGCCGAAGGGCTGGCCATCGGGCAATCGGCGGCGAGTAACCAGATCGCCTTGGCGACCGTGCTGGTCATCGGCTTCGGCCTGCACAACGCGACCGAAGGGTTCGGCATCGTCGCGCCGCTGGCCGCCGACAAGGACATCGACGGCGTCGCCACCCGTCCCAGCTGGGGTTTCCTGCTGTCCATGGCTGCCATCGGCGGTGGTCCGACGTTCCTCGGCACCGCGGTCGGGCACAGCTTCACCTCCGAGCCGGTCAGCGTCGCCTTTCTCACCCTCGCGGCCGGCTCGATCGTGTACGTCATCGCCCAGCTGCTCGGCGTCGCGGCCCGGGCCAAGCGCACCGATCTGGTCGCCTACGGTCTGCTCGTCGGCATCCTCGCCGGCTTCCTCACCGACGCCATCGTCTCGGCCGGCGGCGCCTGACCAGCACGCTGCGCCGGGCCCGCCGATTGGCGCATTGACGCCGGCCGTCCGGATTAGGCTGACCGGGGATGAGAACCTTCCGCGAGCGACCGACCCTGTGGGCGGCCATCGCCTTCGGCGTATCGCTCGCGGCCTATCTCGTCGTTCGCTGGCTGGCCGCACCGACGAGCATCGATCTCGCGGTATACCGCGTGGAAGGCACTGCCATCCGCGACGGGGTCAACCTCTACGGCAACCTGCCGACGCCGCGCGGGCTGCAGGCGACCTACCCGCCGTTCGCCGCGATCCTGTTCGTCCCGATCAGCTATCTCGCCTGGGCAGCCGCGCAGGTGATCGGCGTCGTGGCCAATCTGGCGCTGCTCCTGGTCGTGAGCGATCAGGCTTGTCGCCTGGCCCGCGTCAGCGCCGCCAACCGGTTGACCGGCTGCCTCGTGCTCGCCGCAGTCGCGCTGTGGGCCGAGCCGGTGTTCACCACGTTGCGCTACGGCCAGATCAACCTGGCGCTGCTCGCCCTGATCCAGTGGGATTTCCTGCGGTCGAGCTCGGCGCGCACGCGCGGCCTCGGTGTCGGTCTGGCCGCCGGCATCAAAGTCACGCCTGGGATCTTCATCGTCTACCTGCTCCTGACCCGCCGGTTCCAGATGGCCTTCACCGCAACAGTCACCTTCGTCCTCACCGTTGCGCTGTCGGCAGCGATCGTCCCCTCGAGCACGTGGCGGTTCTGGACGAACCTGCTCTGGGACAGCAGGCGGGTGGGCCGCCTCGAGGACGCCGCCAACCAGTCGATCCGCGGCGTGCTCGCCCGGCTGCTGCACGGCGGGCACGCAGGCGTCGGCTGGGAATTGCTGATCGTCGCCGCGCTGGCCGCCGGGATCGCCTGCGCGGTCTACGTCTATCGGCACCTCGGCGACGCCTGGGCCGTGCCGGTCTGCGCGGTGACCGGCATGCTCGCCGCGCCCATCGCATGGACGCATCACTGGGTCTGGTGCGTGCCGATCGCCGCGGTGCTGTGGAGCCAGCGCCGCGCCTGGCTGCCGATCACGATCGTGTTCTGGACGTTCGCCGTCTGGGCCGTGCCGCACGTCGCGCCCGCCGAATTGCATTTCGCCTTATGGCAGAGCGCGCTGTCGGCGTGGTACGTGCTGTTCGGAATCGCGTTCGTCATCGTCGCCGCGGCGACAGCGCGGCAGGTCAGCTCTGCGGGTACCGACCGCGAGGCCGGCGGCGGGCCGGCCGATCGCCGGAGACCACCTTCAACCGCGGACGAGCCGGAACGGAGTCCTCGGTCCGGTCCAGCGCATCGTTGAGCATGCGGTGGGTGCCCTGGAGCACCTCGCGGGTGACGGCGAGCTCCCCGTGATCGCATTCGCCACGGTCGACAAGTTCGAGTTGCAGTTCGACCAGCCGAGCAGCGACGAAGTACATCGCCATTGCCTCGGTTGGTGATGGCGGCAGGCTCGTCCGGGCATGGCCGTGCGCCCGGAGCTGCGACAGCAAAACAGCCAGCTCTGCCGATCCGCTCTCAGTCAATCTGATCACCGCTTCCTCGAACTGCCCCCGCGCTCTTTGGGTCCCCCGAGTTGCGTGGTCAACTTCGGATACTAAAGCAGATCTTCACGGTTGGCTAACAGTGGCATTACACAATGGTCGAAATTGCCACGACTCGGTCAGAATCTGAGGGGCTGGCTACGCTTTTCGTCCGCTGCGCACCAGGACGGAGCCGATCAGCCGCAGCCGCATCCGGCGTACCTCGCCGACTTCACGGCGGACGATCTTCGGCCGCGCGCTCGAGGAGCCGACCGCGATGATCAGGCTGTTGCCCGCAGCCATGACGCGCGCGTCATCGGACTCGTCGAGCGGCGGCGCGGAAACCAGGACGATGTCGTACGCGTCGGGGCTGAGCCGGGCCAGCATGCGGTGGAATTGCAACTCGAGTCTGGGCTCGGCACGTAGGAGCGTGCGGTCGCCGAGCGGCAGCACGCACACCCCGGGCACGTCGCTGGACACGACGGCGTCCTCCAGCGCGACGGTCTGGGCGAGCACCTCGGCGAGTCCGTCGCCCTTGTGCGCAAGCACCGGATGGCGCGGGCGGTCGCTCGGGTCGGCATCGACCAGGAGCACCCGGTGGCGCACCTGCGCGAGCGTCGCCGCCAGATTCGCGACGAACCATCCAGCGGCCCGGTCTGCGGTGACCGGGCTGACCACCACCGCCCGGGTCGGCGTCTGGCTGCCGGCGAACTCGAGCGCGACGCGCACCCGCCGGAACTGGTCGGCGACCCGCCCCGGCTCGGCCACCGAGACCAGCGACGTGTCCGAGGGCGCGCTGACCGCGCCGAGCACCTGGGCATCGGTGAGTTCGGCGAGCTGGTCAGGGCGCTTGACCCGAGCAGCGGCGGCATCGCGGATCAGTGCGGCGGCGATCGCGAGCACGATCCCGGCACCGGTCGCGATCAGGATCACGACGGTCCAGTTCGGCACCGAAGGCGCTCCGGGCGTGACGGCTCGTCCGGCGTCAGTGAACACGACCTTGCCGCCGGTCGGGTCGTGCAGCGGCAACGCGTCGACGACCGAGTTGGCGATCAGTCGGGCGACCTCCGGGCTGCCGTCCTGCACGCGCACCCGGATGAGCATCGTTGCGCCCACCCGCTCACCGCGAACCTCGCGCTGCAGCGTCGCGATCGACCGGCGCGGGCCGACCTTCGCGGCGACGTCCTGCAGGACGGGACGGGAGTTCGCCAGGGCGGCGAGGGTGTTCTCGAGGCCGTCCACGTCGGACTGCACGACGCCCGGCGCCGGAACGGCCGTGATCGTCGCAACGGCGGTGTAGCGGCGCGGGGCGAGGGCGAGCCACCCGGCCGCAGCGGCCGCGACGAGGACGAGCACCAGCAGTGCCGTCCACCGACGGCGCCACAGGGCCACCGCCAGCGACCGCGCGTGCACTACGACCTCGCTTCCAGGGAGATATCCATCCGGCAAGACATTGAATCTTTAACGAGTAATTGTCCGTTGTGGGAGCGGTCAGGACAAATCGAGCAGCCAGGTTTTTGCCGAGACCGGGCGAGCGCGACGGCCCGCTGGCTAGGATTGGCCCGGTTCGCGACCGGCGCGCCGACTACCCCCGAGGCTGCCCGTCCTATGTCCTGCAAATCCCTGCCGGTTGTGGCGGCGATATTGCTGTGTGCGGCGGCGTCGAGCGCCGGTTGTGGCCGCTCGTCCGGTACGAACGCTGATGTCCATCCGGTCGCAGCGACCGACCCGACGTTACGGGTCGCTGCCTGGGCGGTGACCGGCGGCCGGCTCTCGGTGCTGGTGCGCAATGACGGGGCTCAGGTCGTGAGCGGCGCGCGGGCGGTGCTCACCGCTCGGGATTCGCGCGGCAACACGGTAGCCACGATGAGCGGCGCACAGTGCTGCACGGTGTCCGGCCTCGTCCCCGGCGCGCAGTCCGGCGTGTACGCGGACCTGGGCGCTCCGGCGCAACGCGTCGCCCGCATCGCGGTCCGCTGGGCCCGGATCGCGTCGACGGCCCCGCCCGGTCCGCTCACGCTCGACATCGCCGATGTCTCACTGCAGACCGGCCGGGGCGCGACCATCGTCGGCGCGCGTGTCACCCTGCGCGGGCCGGCGGCAACGGCGGTGAGCGGCCAGGCCGTCCTTCGCGATACGCACGGAGCGCTGGTTGCGGTCGTCTCCGGGCCGGGAGTCTGCCTGAAGCCGGACGTAGCGCAGCCGATCCGGCTGCAACTCGACGACCGGGTGCCGGCTGGAACGGTCGTCGGGTCGCTGACTGGCTACCCGACGCCCGACGGGCGATGCTGAGCGGCGGTTAGGCCCCGGACGCGCCGAAGAGCAGGCCGAGCGGGCGGCGCTCGTGCTCGGTCCAGGTCGACAGGTCGGTGACGGGCTCGGCGGCCGCCGATTCGTCAGCTGCCGGTTCGCCCGAGTCGGCGGGGAGCTCGCTCGCCGCCCGCCCGAGCAGGGCCGCGATCGACTCGGCCGAGGAATCCAGCGCCGCCAGCGAATTGCTCAACGCATCGATCAGCTGGCGCATCGTGGTGCGGGCGTCCTCGACGCTGGCGTACGCGCCGGTGAGCAGGTCTCGCGCGCGGTCGTGGCTCTCTTCGACCGACTTGCGAGCTGCGGCCACGGCGGCGGCAACCTCGGTGTCGATGAGCTTGGCCGCCTCGGCACGGCCACGGTCGCGCGCGCGCTCGAGGATCCGGTCCGCGTCGCGGGCGGCTTCGTCGAGCAGCTCGCGGATCGAGACGTCGCCGCGATCCGGTCGCGCTCGGCGACCTGCTCGAGCTCGGCCAGTCGCTGGTCGTGGTCGGCCATTGCCGTCTGCCGGATGCGCTCGGCTTCGTTGCGCGCGGCGTCGATGACGACGGCGGCTTCTCGGCGCGCGATGCCGAGCAGGTCGGCCACGCTGTCGCGGGCCTCGGTGCGCACCCGCTCGCTCAGCTCGCGCGCCTCGTGCAGGATGCGCTCGCTCTCTGCGGCCGCCTCGGCGCGCGCGCCACTCACCTCGGCGTGCAGCCGGTGTGCTTCCTCGTGCACCCGCAGGCTCATCCGCAAGGCGTCGGCCTGTGCCGCGCTGCTGGACGCCGGCAAGCGGCTCCTCGAGCGGCTCGATCGGGAGCTGGGTGACCGGGCTCTCGACCACGTTGGTCACCGGCTCGTCGTCAGGCAGTTCGCTCGGATCGAGACGATGCAGCAGCGACTCGACGTGCGAGATGGCACGGCGCAGCAGCGCCGCCGGCGGCTCGTTGGATCCGCTTGGATCCCAACCCCCGGGCATGTCGCGGCCGTCGGCCACGCCCACCTCCGCACCTGGTCGCTGGCTTCGCTCGGATAAGGCCAGAATAGCGTCCACAATTGCACGCCCGTACGTTTCTGCACCAATCGTGAACGCCATTTCCGGGCCTTTTCTAATACCGGCCGACGGCGCACTAGGCTTGGTCGGCGTGGTAGGGACCCCGCGCAAGATCCGCGTCGTCGGCGACCCCGTGCTGCACGCGCCGACCCGGCAGGTCACCGAGTTCGACGACTCGCTGGCGACGCTGATCGATGACATGTTCGCGTCGCTGGCGGTCGCCGAGGGCGTCGGCCTGGCCGCTCCGCAGATCGGCGTCGACCTCGCCGTGTTCGTCTACGACTGCCCCGACGAGACCGGCACCCGGCAGATCGGCCACGTCGTGAACCCGACGATCACGACGTCCGGCGCGCTCGACGAATCCGAAGAGGGCTGCCTGTCCGTCCCCGGGCCGTATCACGACCTGGCGCGGTACTGGAACGCCACGGTTCGCGGCGTGGACAAGACCGGCGCGCCGGTCGAGGTGTCGCGGCACCGGCTACCTCGCCCGCTGCCTGCAGCACGAGACCGACCACCTGCGCGGCATGCTCTACATCGACCACCTGCCGCGCAACCGCCGCCGCCGGGTGCTGCGCGAGATGGAGCCGTTCGAGTGGAACGCGCCGCCCGTAACGCGGCTAGACGAGCAGTTCGGCGATCTGGACGGCGTTGAGCGCCGCGCCCTTGCGCAGGTTGTCGTTGCTGACGAACAGCGCCAGGCCGCGACCGTCCGGCACGCCCGGGTCCTGCCGCACCCGGCCGACGTAGGACGGGTCGGCGCCGGCCGCCTGCAGCGGCGTCGGCACGTCGGTCGACCTCGACGCCGGGCGCCGACGGCGAGCAGCTCCAGCGCGCCTGCGACCGTCACCGGCGCCTCGAACTCGGCGTTGATCGACAGCGAGTGGCCGGTGAACACCGGCACGCGCACGCAGGTCCCGGACACCAGCAGGTCGGGGATGTCGAGGATCTTGCGCGACTCGTTGCGCAGCTTCTTCTCCTCGTCGGTCTCGAACATCGCCGTCGTCGACGATCGAGCCGGCCAGCGGCAGCACGTTGAACGCGATCGGACGGGCGAACTTCACCGGCTCGGGGAAGGTGACCGCCGAACCGTCGTGCGTCAGTTCTCGGACGCGCCGTCGACGCCTCGCGCACCTGCTTGTCCAGCTCGTCCACGCCGGCCAGGCCCGCGCCCGGACACCGCCTGGTAGGTCGACACGACCAGCCGCTGCAGGCCGGCGTAGTCGTGCAGCGGCTTGAGCACCGGCATCGCGGCCATCGTCGTGCAGTTCGGGTTGGCGATGATGCCCTTCGGTGCGTCGTGCGCGAGCTGCGCCGTTCACCTCGGCCACGACCAGCGGCACGTCCGGGTCCATCCGCCAGGCCGACGAGTTGTCGATCACCGTCACCCCGGCTGCGGCGAACCGCGGCGCCAGCTCGCGCGAGGTCGCCGCCGCCCGCCGAGAACAGCGCGATGTCCAGCCCGGACGGGTCGGCCGGTCGCGGCGTCCTCGACCCGGATGTCGACGCCGTCCCACTGCAGGGTCGTGCCGGCCGAACGCGACGAGGCGAAGAACCGGATGTCGTCGATCGGGAACGAGCGCTCGGCGAGCAGCCGCCGCATGACGGTGCCGACCTGGCCGGTCGCCCCGACGACAGCCGACCTCTCATCGGCCCGGTCCCTCCGTAGACGACGGCTTCGTCGTCGGAGTCCCGAGCTCGAACGCGTCGTGCACGGCGCGCACGGCCGACGTCGAGGTCGGTGTCGCGGCAGACGACCGAGATCCGGATCTCCGAGGTCGAGATCATCTCGACGTTCACGCCGGCGTCGGCCAGCGCCGTGAAGAACGTCGCCGAGACGCCGGGGTGCGAGCGCATGCCGGCGCCGATGAGCGAGAGCTTGCCGATGTGGTCGTCGTAGAGCAGATCCTCGAAGCCGACCTGCGCGCTGCACCTTCTGCAGCGCGGCGAGCGCGGTCGCGCCGTCGGTGGCCGGCAGCGTGAACGACACGTCGGTGCGCCCGGTGCCGCCGGTCGAGATGTTCTGCACGATCATGTCGATGTTGATCTCGGCGGCGGCCAGCTCGCGGAAGATCGCGGCGGCCTCGCCGGGCTTGTCGGGCACGCCGACGACGGTCACCTTGACCTCGCTGCGGTCGTGCGCGACGCCGCTGATGATCGCCTGTTCCACGGATAGCTCCTCGATCGATCCGGTGACTGTGGTGCCGGGCTTGGTCGAGAACGACGAGCGGACGTGGATCGGCACGCGTAGCGCCGCCCGTACTCGACGCTAGCGCAGGTGCAGGATCTTCGCCCCGCCGGCCGCGAGTTCGAGCATCTCCTCGTAGGTCACCGTGTCGAGCCGGCGCGCGTTCGGGACGATGCGCGGGTCGGCGGTGTAGACGCCGTCGACGTCGGTGTAGATCTCGCACACGTCGGCGTTGCAGCGCCGCGGCCAGGGCGACCGCGGTGGTGTCCGACCCGCCCCGGCCGAGCGTGGTGATGTTCATCGTCTCTTTCGAGAAGCCCTGGAAGCCGGCGACGATCGCGATGTTGCCGTCGGCGACGGAGTTCTCGACCCGTCCCGGCGTGATGCTGACGATGCGCGCCTTGCCGTGGACGGACGTGGTGAGCACGCCGGCCTGCGAGCCGGTGAACGACTCGGCCTTGTAGCCCAGGGAGTTGATCGCCATCGCCAGCAGCGCCATCGAGATGCGCTCGCCGGCGGTGAGCAGCATGTCGAACTCGCGCCCGCCCGGGACCGGGGACGATCTGCTTGGCCAGGTCGATCAGCTCGTCGGTGGTGTCGCCCATCGCGGACACGACGACCACGACGTCGTCGCCGTCGCGCTTGGTGGCGACGATGCGCTCGGCGACCCGCTTGATCCGCTCGGCGTCGGCGACCGACGAGCCGCCGTACTTCTGCACGACGAGAGCCACAGCCTCAGGCTACCGGCGACTGTCGATCCAGATGACCGACGCCTGACGGTGTCCTGGCAGCGATCGACAGTTGGCAGCCGGCATCAGTGCCCTCGGGCGGCTCAGGCGGTGGCGGCGAACGCGGCCTCGAGGATGTCGAGCCCCTCGTGCAGCAGGTCGTCGCCGATCACCAGCGGCGGCAGGAAGCGCAGCACGTTGCCGAACGTGCCGGCGGTCAGCGTGATCAGGCCCTCGCGGTGGCACGCGGCCGAGATCGCGCCGGTCAGCGCCGGGTTCGGCGTCTTGCGTGCCGGGCTCGACCAGCTCGACCGCCAGCATCGCGCCGCGCCCGCGCACGTCGCCGATCACGTCGTACTTGCCGGCCAGCGCTTCGAGCCGGGCACGCATCGTCGCCTCGATCCGCCGCGCCGCGCCGGCCAGATCCTCGGCCCGCATCGTCTCGATCGCGGCCGAGCGCCGGCGGCGCAGGCGACCGGGTTGCCGCCGTACGTGCCGCCGAGGCCGCCGACGTGCACGGCGTCCATGATCTCGGCCCGGCCGGTCACCGCAGCCAGCGGCAGGCCGCCGGCGATGCCCTTGGCGGTGGTGATCAGGTCGGGCACGACGCCCTCGTGCTCGCAGGCGAACCAGTCGCCGGTGCGGCAGAACCCGGTCTGGATCTCGTCGGCGATGAACAGGATGCCGTTGCTCGGCGCACCAGTCGGCCACCCGCGCCAGGAACCCCGGCGCCGGGACGACGAAGCCGCCCTCGCCCTGGATCGGCTCGACGAGCACCGCGGCGCAGTTCGTCCTCGCCGACCTGGGTGTGCACCAGCGAGACGAACTCGTCGAACGCCTCGTCGGCGCAGTTCTCCGGACCGGTCGGCCAGCGGTACGGGTAGGCCATCGGCACCCGGTAGATCTCGCCGGCGAACGGTCCGAAGCGGTGCTTGTACGGCATGTTCTTCGCCGTCAGCGCCATCGTCAGGTTCGTGCGCCCGTGGTAGGCGTGGTCGAACGCGACGACCGCCTGCCGGCCGGTGTAGTGCCGCGCGATCTTGACCGCGTTCTCGACCGCCTCGGCGCCGGAGTTGAACAGCGCCGACCGCTTCTCGTGCGTGCCGGGCGTCAGCTCGTTCAGCTCCTCGGCGACGGCGACGTACCCCTCGTACGGCGTGATCATGAAGCAGGTGTGCGTGAACGCCGCCGACCTGCTGCTGCACCGCATCGACCACCCGCGGCGCCGCGTTGCCGACCGACACCACCGCGATGCCCGACGCCGAAGTCGATCAGCTGGTTGCCGTCGACGTCGACCACGATCCCGCCGCCGGCCGCGGTCGACGTAGATCGGCAGCGTCGTGCCGACACCGGCGGCGACCGCGGCTGACTTGCGCGCGTGCAGCTCCTCCGAGCGCGGGCCCGGGATCTCGGTCTTCACCACGCGCTTCTGCTCGAACGGCCATGTCGCTACTCCTTCGGACTAGAGCGGTCGATCTAGAACCGGCTGCCGGCGGCGTCGTCGCTGAGCCGCTGCGCCAGCCAGACCGGCACGACCGCGAGCACGATCAGCACGGCGGCGACGACGTTGACCACCGGCGCCTGGTTGGGACGGAACAGATTGCCGAAGATCCACAGCGGCAGCGTCTGCACGTCCGGGCTCGAGGTGAAGGTGGTCACCACGATCTCGTCGAAGCTCAGCCCGAACGCGAGCAGCGCGCCGGCGACCAGCGCGCCGCGCAGGCCGGGAAGCGTGACCAGCCGGAACGTCTGCCAGCCGGTCGCGCCGAGGTCGGCCGACGCCTCCTCCGAGCGAGCCGCCCATCCGGCGCAGCCGCGCCTGGACGTTGTTGAAGACGACGCACGATGCAGAACGTCGCGTGGCCGATGATCACCGTGGTCAGCCCGAACCCGATGCCCAGCGGCCGAGCACGTTGCTGAACGCCGCGTTCAGCGCGATGCCGGTGACGATGCCGGGCAGCGCGATCGGCAGGACCACCAGGAAGCTGACCGTCGACCGGCCGAAGAACCGGTAACGCTGCACGGCGAACGCCGCCATCGTGCCCGAGCACCAGCGCGATCGCGGTCGCGCCGAGGCCGGCCCGCACCGACGTCCACAGCGCCGTCAGCGCGCCGTCGCTGTGTGCGGCCGCCGTCCACCACTTCAGCGTGAGCCCGGTCGGCGGGAAGGCGAAGGTCCGGGACTGGTTGAACGCGTTCAGCACGACCAGGACGAGCGGCACGTAGAGGAACGCGAGCGCCGAGCCACGGTCAGCACGCGAACAGCGCCACCGGGCGCGGGCGGTGAGGTACATCAGACGTTCTCCAACGCACCGGTGCGCCGCATCGCGAGCAGGTACAGCACGATCGCGATGCAGCGGGATGATCGACAGCGCGGCCGCCAGCGGCTGGTTGTTGGCGGTGACCAGCTGGCCGTAGATCACGTTCGCCAGCAGTTGCGTCTTGCCACCGACGATGCCGACGGCGATGTAGTCGCCGAGGGTCAGCGAGAAGGTGAAGATCGAGCCGGCCGCGATCGCCGGGAACACCAGCGGCACGAGCACCGAACGGATGGTCCGCCGGGCCGGCGCCGAGGTCGGCGCTCGCCTCGAACAGCGACCGCGGCACCCGTTCGAAGCCGGCGTACACCGGAATCACCATGTACGGCAGCCAAAGGTAGGCCAGCGTGATCACCGTGGCGGTCAGCCCGTAGCCCGGCGTGTGGCCGCCGGTCAGCCAGCTCAACGGCCCGTTCGGGGCCAGCAACGTGCGCCACGCGTAGGCCTTGACGAGATAGCTCGCCCACAGCGGCGTGAGCACGGCGACCACCATGAGCCGCCGCGACGCGCGGCGGGCGACCACGCTCATGTAGAACGCGATCGGGAACGCGATCACCGCATCGATCACCGTCACCGAGCAGCGCGACGCCGATCGTGCGCAGCGCGACCGTGCGGTACAGCGGATCGGTGACGACGTCGCGCAGGTTGTCCGGTGCTGTAGGTGTGCACGACGTTGCCGGTGAAGGAGTCCGTCGTCCAGAACGCCGACACCAGCATCACGCCGATCGCACCGAGATAGGCGACCACGAGCCAGAGCAGCGGCGGCGCCGAGCAGCAGCGCCAGCCGGGTGCGCGCGCTTGGCGCGCCAGGAACGCGAGAGCGTGCCCGCGCCGGTCGGGTCGCGCGACCGGCTGCCGGAGCAGCAGCACTCACCCCTTGATCTCCTGCCACTTCGTGACCCACGTGGCGTAGTCGGTGCAGTCGTTGCCGCTGCCGTCGACGCACTGCGTCTGCGGAGTCGTCCAGTAGTGGATCTTCGCCGCGTAGGCGGCGTCGAGCGCGTGGTAGGTGTCGCAGAACGACTTGTCCGAGGTGTGCTGGCAGGCCAGGGTCTGCGCCGGCGCCTCACCGAAGTACTCGGCGACCTGCGCGTTGACCTTGGGCGAGGTGATCCAGTTCATCCACTTGTACATGCAGTTCGGGTGCTTGCGCCTTGCGACGAGATCATCCAGGTGTCCGACCAGCCGGTGGCGCCCTCCTTGGGCAGCACCGTCTTCACCTTGGTCTTGCCGTCGGCGTTGATCGTGTTGGCGATGACCTGCCAGGTCGTGCCGACGACCGAGTGCCGGATCTCGAAGGCCTGCACCTCCTTCGTGTAGTCCGCCCAGTACTCGCCGATGTTCGCCTTCTGCTGCTTGAGCAGCGTCACCGCCGCATCGAGCTGCGCCGACGTCAGCGAGTACGGGTCCTTGATGCCGAGGCTCGGGCTTGGTCGCCATCAGGTACAGCGCCGCGTCGGCGATGTAGATCGGCGAGTCGTACGCGGTCACCTTGCCCTTGTACTTGCTCGCCTTGTCGAACACGGCCGACCACGAGTCGAGCGTTGCCGGTCACCTTGCCGGGTTCCACATCAGCAGGTTGGCGCCCCAGCCGTGCGGGATGCCGTACATCTGCCCGTTGACCGAGTTCCAGTTTCCGTTCTTGAGGAACTGCGAGATCGTCTTGTAGTTCGGGACGAGCGCGGTGTTCACCGGCGCCACGTCGCCGCCGTAGATCAGCCGCAGCGTCGCATCACCGGAGGCCGACACCCCGTCGTACTGACCGGTCTTCATCAGCTGCACCATCTCGTCGGAGGTGTTGCCGATCTTGACGTTGACCTTGCAGCCGGTCTGCTTCTCGAACGGGTGCACCCAGTCGACCTTCGGGTCGTTCGAGCCGTCTCTCGGCGTACCCGGCCCAGGCGATGATGTTCAGCTCGCCCTCGCCCTTGCCGACCGACTCGCCATCGGGACCTTGGGCACTTGCCGCTGCGACGTGGCTGCGGTGCCGCCCGAACTGGCGCACGCCGCCGCGACCAGCAGGACGGCCGCGAACATCGCCGATCGGCCGATGATGCGTGACGATCTGTTCATCGAATCCCCTTCGATGTCCAACAGGTGCTTCAGTCGACGATCGCGCGAGCTGCGTTGCGCGGCCAGGCCGAGGGTTACCGATCGTCCCCGGTCGCAGTCGAGACCCGCCGAGTCCGACATTGAACTGCAACGCGGTCAGCGTGGTGCCGCCGGCCGCGTCCACGACGATCCGGGTCTCCGAGCCGGCGTAGACGACCTCGCGCACGGTCGCGGTCACTGAGATCTCGTCCGCGCCCGCTGCGTCGCCTGGGCCCAGGATGCGGATCTTCTCCGGACGGATCGCCACGGTTGCGGGCGTACCCAGCAACGCTTGCGCCGCCTCGCCGCTGATCACGTTCGATGTGCCCACGAACTCGGCCACGAACCTGCGTCGCCGGCGATTCGTAGACCTCCGCCGACCGCCCGACCTGTTCGATCCGTCCGTCGCGCATGACCGCCAGCCGATCGCACAGAGTGAGCGCTTCGTCCTGGTCGTGGGTGACGAACACGAAGGTGATGCCGACCTCGCGCTGGATCGCCTTCAGCTCCACCTGCATCTGCTCGCGCAGCTTGAGATCGAGCGCGCCGAGCGGTTCGTCGAGCAGCAGCACCCGCGGCCGGTTCACCAGCGCACGGGCCAGTGCGACGCGTTGGCGCTGCCCGCCGGACAACTGGCTCGGCTTGCGCGCACCGATGTCGCCCAGGCGAACCATCTCCAGCGCCTCGCCGACCCGGCGAGCGCGCTCGGGCTTGGCGACCCGTTTCACCCGCAGGCCGTACCCGACGTTCTGCTCGACGGTCATGTGCGGGAACAGCGCGTAGTCCTGGAAGACCGTGTTGACGTTGCGCCGAAACGGCGGCTGCCGGGTGGCATCGACGCCGCCCAGCTCGATCGTGCCCGTCGTCGGAGTCTCGAAGCCGGCGATCATCCGCAGCACGGTCGTCTTGCCCGAGCCGGACGGGCCGAGCACCGCGAAGAACTCGCCGTCGGCGATGTCCAGGTCGAGATGATCGACAGCGACGACCGGCCCGAATTCCTTGCGCACGCCGCGCAGCCGGATGCCCGGGTTCGCCATCTCGTCCGGCTCGGCGGCCCTCTCCACCGCGGGTGTCGACATCAGTGCGCGGTCTCGATCACGGCGATCGTGTCGCCCTCGCGGATCGACTCGCCCGCAGCGACGGCCAGTTCGGCTGATCACGCCGGAAACCTCGGCAAGCACCGGGATCTCCATCTTCATCGACTCCAGAATCACCAGGGTGTCGGTCGGACCGACTTCGTCACCGACCGCCACGAGCACCTCGCCAACGTTCGCCACGAGCTCGGCGACGATGACGTAAGCCATGCTCGGAGCGTAGGGCCCGCTCAGAACTCGATGTTGTGCATGACGTGCTTGATTCGGGTGTAATCCTCGAGGCCGTAGACCGACAGGTCCTTGCCGTAGCCCGAGTGCTTGAACCCGCCGTGCGGCATCTCGGCGACGATCGGGATGTGGGCGTTGACCCACACGCAGCCGAAGTCGAGCCGGCGCGACACCCGCATCGCGCGGCCGTGATCCTTGGTCCACACCGAAGATGCGAGGCCGTACTCGATGTCGTTGGCCCAGCGCACCGCTTCGTCCTCGTCGGTGAACTGCTGCACGGTGATGACCGGGCCGAAGATCTCGTTCTGGATCGCGTCATCGTCCTGCTGCAGGTGGTCGATGACCGTCGGCTGCCAGAAGTAGCCCTTGTCGCCCTGCCGGGCGCCGCCCGCGAGGACGGCCGCGTGGTCGGGCAGCCGGTCGAAGAAACCGCCGACGCGCTCGAGCTGGTTGGCGTTGTTCAGCGGCCCGTAGAGGACGTCGGCGTCGTCGGGACGTCCGGTCTTCGTGCTCTTGGCCTGTTCGGCGAGCGCAGCGACGAAGTCGTCGTGGATGCCCGGCCCGGCCAGCACCCGCGTCGCGGCCGTGCAGTCCTGGCCGGCGTTGAAGTAACCGGCGATCGCGATGTTCTCAGCCGCGTTCTCGATGTCGGCGTCGTCGAACACGATCACCGGTGCCTTACCGCCGAGCTCGAGGTGGGTGCGCTTGAGGTCCTTCGCAGCGGCTTCGGCGACCTCGTAGCCCGCACGAGTCGAGCCGGTGATCGACACCATCGCCGGTGTCTTGTGCGAGACGACGGCCCGTCCGGTGTCGCGGTCGCCGCAGACGACGTTGAACACGCCGGGCGGGAAGAACTCCGCCGCGATCTCGGCCATCAGCACGGTCGAGACGGGGGTGGTGTCGCTCGGCTTGAGCACGACGCAGTTTCCGGCCGCGAGCGCGGGAGCGATCTTCCACACCGCCATCATCATCGGGTAGTTCCACGGCGTCACCTGGCCGACGACGCCGACCGGCTCGCGGCGGATGTAGGACGTGTGGCCGGCCATGTACTCGCCCGCACTGCGACCTTCGAGCAGCCGGGCCGCGCCGGCGAAGAACCGGATCTGGTCGACCGCGGGCGGGATCTCTTCGCTTCGGGTCAGCTCGATCGGCTTGCCGGTGTTCTGGCACTCGGCTGCGATGACCTCCTCGGCGCGCTCCTCCATCGCGTCGGCGAACTTGAGCAGCATCCGCTGCCGCTCGGACGGCGTGGTGTCGCGCCACGACTCGAACGCGGTCGCAGCGGCGCGATAGGCCGAGTCGACGTCCTCCGGGCTCGAGATCGGCGCCGAGCCGAACACCTCCCCCGTGCTCGGGTCGACGAGGTCGAGGCGACGACCGTCGGCCGCGTCCACGGCCTTGCCGTCGATGAAGTTCTTGACTTCCCGCTTCTCGCTCATGCTGTTGCTCCGCAGTTCGGTTCGAGGGGTGTGGGCCCACGTTACCGACACCCGACACCGTCCATCAACAACGGATTCCGCGCTTGGTGCCGCTCATTTCGACGAATTTCGTTCCATTCTGCAGGGGTCGCGACCGTCCCGGTCCGACTTGGCCGCGCTGCAGGGTGAACCGCGGCGTGTCGCCCTGCACGGTGGCCAACCTCCGTACCGGGTTGGCCGACCGAGACAACGCCGGATAGCCTGGACCCATCATGTTGCGCGGCCTGCTCCTTCGCAGCCGCGACGAGGTCCGGTAACTCCTACCGGTCGGCCCCTCGTCGCGGGCCGTTGCACTGCGCCGACCGCTCCCTTCCATCCTGGAGCCTCGTCATGACGTCCACGCCATATCCCCAGCAGCCCTCCGGCATGCCGTGCCATCGCTACCGGCCGTTCCCGCCCGTCCCGCTGCCCGACCGCACCTGGCCGACCAAGTCGATCACCGCCGCCCCGCGCTGGCTCTCGACCGACCTGCGTGACGGCAACCAAGCACTGATCGACCCGATGAACGCCGCCCGCAAGAACGCGATGTTCGACCTGCTCGTGCGGATGGGTTACAAGGAGATCGAGGTCGGGTTCCCGGCCGCATCGCAGACCGACTTCGACTTCGTCCGCAGCCTCATCGAGGGCGACCGCATCCCCGCCGACGTGCGCATCTCGGTGCTGACCCAAGCCCGCGAGGAGCTCATCGAGCGCACCGTCCAGTCGCTGGTCGGCGCGAAGGACGCGACCGTGCACATGTACAACGCCGCCGCGCCGACCTTCCGGCGCGTGGTGTTCGGCTTCCCCGGCGACGGACGGGCCGAGTGCCGCGCAGTCGCTGTCGACGGCACCAGCGCCGTCATGAAGTTCGCCGAGATCTACCTGCCGGACACGACGTTCGGCTTCGAGTACTCCCCCGAGATCTTCATGGACACCGAACTCGACTTCTCACTCGAGATCTGCGAAGCGGTGATGGACGCGTGGCAGCCCGACGCCGACCGCGAGATCGTGCTGAACCTGCCGTGCACCGTCGAGCGCTCGACGCCGAATGTCTACGCCGACCAGATCGAGTACATGTCGCGCAACCTGACCCGCCGCGAGCACATCTGCCTGTCGGTGCACACGCACAACGACCGCGGCACGGCCACCGCCGATGCCGAGCTCGCGGTGCTGGCCGGTGCGCAGCGCATCGAGGGGTGCCTGTTCGGCAACGGCGAGCGCAGCGGCAACGTCGACCTCGTCACGCTCGGGCTGAACCTGTACAGCCAGGGCATCGACCCGATGATCGACTTCAGCGACATCGACGAGATCCGCCGCACCGCCGAGTACTGCAACCGCATCGACGTGCACGAGCGGCACCCGTACGCAGGCGACCTGGTCTACACGTCCTTCTCCGGATCGCACCAGGACGCGATCAAGAAGGGCTTCGACGATCTCGAGCGGTCCGCGGCCGCTGCGGGCAAGCCGACCGGCGAGATGCCGTGGAACATCCCCTACCTGCCGATCGACCCGAAGGACGTGGGCCGCTCGTACGAGGCCGTGATCCGGGTGAACTCGCAGTCGGGCAAGGGCGGCGTCGCGTACATCATGAAGGTCGACCACAAGCTCGACCTACCGCGCCGGCTGCAGATCGAGTTCAGCCACGTCATCCAGCAGCACACCGACGGCGAGGGTGGCGAGGTCGGCGCCGCGCAGATGTGGGACATCTTCTCCGCCGAGTACCTCTCGCCCGGCGCGGTGTCGCTCGTCAAGCTCGCCTCGACCAGTGACGAGGGCATCGAGCGAATCACCGCGACGATCCGGCTCAACGGTGTCGAGCACGAGATCAGCGGGGTGGGCAACGGGCCGATCGCGGCGTTCTGCGACGCGCTGTCCAGCGTCGACCTCGGCTTCGGCGGCATCTCGGTGCGGGTGCTCGACTACAACGAGCACGCGCTTACCTCCGGACGCGACGCCGAAGCCGCCGCCTACCTCGAGATCGAGATCGGCGACCAGGTGCTGTGGGGCGTCGGGATCAGCGAGTCGACCACGCAGGCATCGCTGCGCGCGGTGATCAGCGGCGTGAACCGGGTGATCAAGACGCTTACCTAGATCGCGTCGACGACGACGGCGGTGCGCCGCTGGTAATGCCCCCGACGGTGACGGGCGCTGTGGTCGGTGACGGCGGTGCGTCGTCGGTGACCGCATGGCCGCGCTGCAGGGTGAGCGTGTAGCCGCGAGCGTCCACGGTGAGCACGGTGCCTTGGACGCTGGCCGGGATCTCGGGATGGGTCGAGCCGCGCTGGTAGAACACCGCGTCGATGGCGGCGACCACTGTGTCACGCACCACGTCACCGGGCAACGAGCCGACCAGGGTGGACGTCGAGTCACCGACGAGGTGGAAACCGTGCGGATCGAGCCGATAGGTGCTACCCAGTGCATTGACCGAGTCGTCGCCCTGCAAGTGGCCGCCAGGCTGGAAGTCGAGGGTTGCGCGAAACCCCGGCGGCACGGTCAACGCGCCGTTCGGACCGACGACGCGCACGAGGCGCCAGCTGTAGCCGACGACCGCGGCGGCCGGCGATGCCGCCGCTGGTCCGGTGTTGTCGCTCGAGCCGCGCGCGACCACCAGCGAGATGGTGAGCGCGAGCGCAACGACCGCAGCTGCGGCGAGGGTGGGCGGCAGCCAGCGACGGTCGCGTCGCCGGGCGCAGCGTCGTCTGCTTCGGCACGACTTCGGCTGCCCGTGCGTGCAGGGCCTCGCGGATCGAGGTCTCCAGGTCAGTCGGCATCGCGCACCTCCGGGGTAGTGGCCAGCGTGCTGAGCGCGCGGTTCAGGGCGGACGAGACCGCGCCGGCCGAGGTAGCCAGCATGGTGGCGATCTCGCCGACCGACAGCTCCTCGTAGTAGCGCAACACGACAACTTCGCGCTGCCGGCGTCGGCAGCCGGCCGATGGCGGCCAGCAGTCGGCCGCGCTCCACAGCGCGCATCGCGCGTTCGTCGGCCGGAGCAGCGAAATCGTCGCGCCTCGACGGGACGAACGCGCGAACCACCCGCCGGCGTCGAGCACCGACCGCGCGCGATTCACGACCGCGGTCGTCAGGTACCTCTTCGGATGCTCGATGGCGCCCGACGCAGGCAGCGCCGCGAACACGTCCTGCACCAGGTCCTCTGCGGTGTCGAGGTCGTCGACGAGGTGCACCGCCAACCGCACGAGCGCCACGTAATGCGCCGCGAACAGTTCGTCCACGGCGGGCGCGATGTGCACAGCCGACTGCTCCATACCTCTATAGACGTTCTGGCGGCCGAATTCTCACGGCGGCGGGTCGCGCCATTCGAGGCCCCGGTACTCCGGCAGCGCTGGGGGCGGGGCCGGCGGCGGCCACGGCGGCTCGGCGGGCCACGGCTCGAGCGCCGGCGCAACGGCAGCAAGCCGGCGACGCCGACGTCCGAACAGCCCGACCACAATCAGCACGACCAGCAGCACGAGCGCGGCTGCGGCCACGGCCAGGCCGACGAGCACGCGCGGCGCATAAAGGCGCGGCGCCGCGCCGACCGAGAACGACCCTGGCGGGCTGTCCGCCCGTGCGATCGGCGCTGGTGGCTTGGGGGGCCGGATGCGCGCCGGTCCGGCTCAGCATGAACGGCCGGGCTGCGGCATAGACCGGGTCGGGCGAATCGGTTGGGACCGACGTGGTGATCGCGCGGTAGGGGTTGATCGTGCCGTAGCCGTAGGCCGGGTCGTGCCCGTCGCCGCGCTGGTCGGCAGTGGCGAGCAGCCGGCCGACCAGCTGCGATCCGGTCAGCTGCGGGTATTTCGACCAGACCAGCGCGGCCGCCGCCGACGCGATGGCCGTGGCCTGGCTCGTGCCCGCCCCGGAGTACGGCGAACCGTCGTGACCGATCGATGCGATCCCCACGCCCGGGGCGGTCAGCGTCAGGTAGTTCTGGCGCGACGAGAACGGCGCGACCGCACCGGTCGAGTTGATCGCGCCGACGGACACGACGCCGAGGCACACCCCAGGCTCCTCGACCGCGTTGTCCTGGTCGCCGCGATTGCCGCCTGCAGCGAGCACGACGGCGCCCTTCCGCAGCGCGTGATAGATCGCCTGCTGCTCGTCGTCGGGGCAGGCCGTCGGGTTGCGGGCCGGCCTGCGCACCCCGCCGAGCGACATGCTGATGATCTTCGCGCCGTGGTCGGCCGCCCACCGGATCGCGAACGCCAGCCGGTCGTCACTGGCAGCGTCGGTCGTCCCGGCCAGCGGGATGGCCACCGGCAGCACCTTCGCTCCCGGCGCCAGACCCTCGATGCCGAACTGGCCCGGCCGTCCGACCATGATCGAGGCCATCGACGTGCCGTGCCCGTACGGGTTCTTGTCGCGATCGACCCGCCCGTCACCGCCGAGCTGCCCGAAGTCGATTCCGGGCAGCACCCGGCCACGGAAGACGGCCAGCTCGGCATCGACGCCGGTGTCGATCTCGGCGATGGTGATGCCCTGACCGCGCGCGCCCGCGTGCCAGAGTTGGGTGCACGTGCCAGGTGTCGAAGTAGTACTCAGGCGCGTACGGGTCGCCCGGGGTCGCGGCTGCCGAGGGGGCGAGGACGATGCGCGGCGAGCAGGATGGCCGCCAGGGCGCGCTTCATGACGTGCCGTCCAGATGCACGGTGAGCGGAGCGACGGCGTAGGCCGACGCGCGGACCGGCAAGCGAACCTCGCCGCGCCGGGTCTGCGTGACGTTGTCGTAGGTCAGCCGGCGGTACCGGCCGCGAAATGCCACGCTGCCCTTCGCCTCGATCGAGCCGGCCGCGTCGGACGAGACGCTGAACCTCAGGCTGTGCGCCAACGTGCCGACGAGGCGCCCGTGCAGGCTGCCGGGCACGTACCGGTTCGACGGCAGCGGGCAGGCGACGCTCGGCGGCGGTCCGGACACGCAATCGGTCAGCCGCTTGCGCAGCGCAGCGGTCATCCGCGACCTGCGCGGCCGCAGTCGCCCGCACGCCGAGGGTGATCGCTGCGCGCGGCCGCCGAGGCGCACCTGGGCCGCCGCGCGGGGTGAGCGTCAGGTACTTCGTGTCGAACCTGATCGGGCAGCGCGCCGGGGAACAGCAACGTGCGCCCTTCCGGGACGGCGGCTTCGGCGAAGGTGCTGCGGTCGACAGCCTGGTTGAGGTGGACGGTCGTGGCCACCGCCGTCTGCGCCATCCGCCAGCCGGACCCGCCGTCGATCACCCGCACCGCGCCGGTGACCGTGCGGTCACCGATGTCGAAGCGCAGCTGGTAGGAGTACCGCACGGTGGCCCGCGATCCCGAGCGGGCGACGGACAGGATCTGCACATCGCGCAGCGGGGCGATCTGCTGCTGCTCGGCGAGCACCTGGCTGGTCAGCAGGTCGTGCGGGCCGGCCGGCAGGTCGTCCGAACCCGAGCGCGGCGGGTGCGTCGGAACGGGCGAGCGCGGCGAAGTAGCCGCGGACCGTCCCGTCCGGACCGGCAGTCGAGCGGTAGCCGAGGTAGGCGTACATCCCGCCACCGACCAGCGCCGCGACAGCGATCAGCACGGTGATCCAGTACACGGCGCGGCGCATGTCAGTCAGTCGTGCCTCAGTCGACGCGACGGCGACCGGAGAACGCGCGGCCCAGGGTCACCTCGTCGGCGTATTCGAGATCGCCGCCGACCGGCAGGCCGCTGGCCAGCCGGGTGACGGTGAGGCCCATCGGGTTGATCAGCCGGGCCAGATAGGTCGCGGTCGCCTCGCCTTCGAGGTTCGGGTCGGTGGCGAGGACGAGTTCAGTGACCACGCCGTCGCGCAGCCGGGCGAGCAGCTCGCGGATGCGCAGGTCGTCCGGGCCGATGCCGTCGATCGGGCTGATCGCGCCGCCGAGCACGTGGTAACGCCCGCGGAACTCGCGGGTGCGCTCGATGGCCACGATGTCCTTCGGCTCCTCGACCACGCAGATGATCGATCGATCACGGCGTTCGTCACTGCAGATCCGGCACACGTCCGATTCCGCGACGTTGCCGCAGATCGAGCAGAACTTGACCTCGCTCTTGACCCGGATCAGCGTTGCCGCGAGCCGCTCGACATCGGTCGATTCGGTCGCGAGCAGGTGGAAGGCGATGCGTTGCGCGCCCTTGGGACCGATGCCCGGCAACCTGCCGAGCTCGTCGATCAGATCCTGGATCGCGCCTTCGTACATGCGTCTAGAAGCCGGGCAGGCCCATGCCGCCGAGACCTCCGGCGAGCGGGCCCATCTTCTCGTTGGCGAGCTCGGTGGCCGCCCGGTTGGCGTCACGGACAGCAGCCACGACGAGGTCTTGCAGGGTCTCGAGATCCTCGAGGTCGACCGCCTTCGGATCGATCTTGAGATACAGCAGCTCGCCGTCTCCGCGAACGGTCGCCTCGACCACGCCGCCGCCGGCGCTGCCGGTCACCTCGGTGTCGGCGAGCTCGGCCTGCGCGGCCTCGAGCTGCTCCTGCATCTTCTGCGCCTGCTTCATCAGCTGCTGCATGTTCGGCTGCTGACCGCCACCGAACTGGCCTCCGTGCTGCGCCACGCCGTGCTCCTTTGCCGAGTAGGAAGTTCAGCCTAACTGGGACCGGTGTGCGTGCCGTGCAGCCTGCGCTAGTCGACGGGGCGGGCGCCGAGCTGGTCGGTGAGCAACTTCATCGCCTCGGCATCCGGATCGACCGCGGCAGGCTTGGTCGCGGTGTCCTCAGAGTCGTCGGTGTCGTCGCGGGGGTCGGGCTCGGGTACCGATGCCGCAGCCGGCCGGACAGACGGTGCTCCCGGCGCCGCCCCCGCCTCCGGAAGGGTCGGCACTGCGCCGCTCTCGACCGCGATCTTCCAGGTGCCGCCAACAACCTGGGTGAGCGCGTCGCGAAGCACAGCGGTGTTGCTGTCCTCGGCGATCATCTTCGCCAGCGCCGCGGGCGCGGCAAGGGTCACGAGCTCGCCGTCAGCGCCGATTATCTGCGCGTTGTCGAGAAGGGCACGGGTGCGGCGGCTGGTGGACTTGACCACCTCGAGCACGTCGGGCCACAGCCGGCGCAGCGCGCCGGCATCGAGCTGCCCGTCACTGGGTGGCTGCGCGGGCATCGGCGCGGCTGGTGCGGGCGCGGGTTTCGGCTCGGGTTTCGGTTCCGCCTTAGCGGCCGGCTTGGCAGCCGGCGTGACCGCGGCCTTCGGCGCTGGCTTCGCCTCGGTGGCGGGCTCGGCGGCGGGCGCGGGGACGTTCGCAATCGGGTGCCCGCTGGTCGCGGTGGCGCGGCGTTCGAGCCGCTCGATGCGCTGCAGCAAGCGCGGCGGCATCGGCCGACGCGTCGGGCAGCTGCATCCGGGCGCAGAGCAGTTCGAGCACCAGCCGGGCAGAGGTGGTGCCGCGCATCTCGAGCAGCGCGGTGTGGACGATCTCGGCGAAGCGGGTAATGGTCGCCACACCGAGTCGCGCCGCCTGGTCGGCCATCCGCTCGGCCTGGTCCTGCGGCGCGTCGATCAGCCCGCGCGCGACTGCCTCCGGAACGGCATCGAGCAGGATCAGGTCGCGGAACCGGTCGAGCAGATCCGCGGCGAACCGGCGCGGGTCGTGTCCGGCCTCCACGACCCGGTCGACCGTCCCGTAGACGACTGCTGAGTCGCCGGCTGCGAGCGCGTCGACCATGTCGTCCAAGAGCGCCGCGTCGGTGACGCCGAGCAGCGACACCGCGCGCTGGTAGGTGACGCCGTCGGGTCCGGCACCGGCGATCAGCTGGTCGAGGATCGACAGCGAGTCACGCGCCGAGCCGCCGCCTGCCCGGACGACGAGCGGCAGCACGGTCGGCTCGAAGGTGATGCCTTCCCGTCCGCAGATGTCTTCGAGATGCGCGCGCATGACGCCGGGCGGAATGAGCCGGAACGGGTAGTGGTGGGTGCGCGAGCGGATGGTGGTGAGCACCTTGTCCGGCTCGGTGGTGGCGAATACGAAGATCAGGAAGTCGGGCGGCTCTTCGACGAGCTTCAGCAGCGCGTTGAACGCTGCCGTCGTGACCATGTGCGCCTCGTCGATGATGTAGACCTTGTAGCGGTCACGCGCCGGGGCGAAGAACGCGCGCTCGCGCAGGTCGCGGGCGTCGTCGACGCCGTTGTGGCTGGCCGCATCGATCTCGATGACGTCGATCGAGCCGGACCCGTTCGGCGCAAGCTCGCGACACGAGTCGCACACGCCGCACGGGTCGGGAGTCGGGCCCTGGATGCAGTTCAGGCTGCGGGCGAGGATGCGCGCGCTGGAGGTCTTGCCGCACCCGCGCGGGCCGCTGAACAGGTAGGCGTGGTTGATCCGTCCCGCCGTCAGGGCTGCGCGCAGCGGTTCGGTGACGTGATCCTGGCCCATCACCTCGGCGAAGGTGGCCGAGCGGTACTTGCGGTACAGCGCGAGATTGCTGGTGTTGCCCGGACTTGCCACGCCCCGACAGTAACCATCAGCAGCGACACCCCGCCACGCGCGGTCAATGCTCGTGGCCCCGGTTTGCACCCGCCGCGGTCGCTATATGCGCCGCGCGAGCCGATATAGCGGCCGCGCTGGGTGCAAACCGAATGCCACGCTGGGACGAAAGGACCCCCCGCGCACCCGCCAGAGCCTGCTTATCCTTGCTGCCTTCCGGCCCTGGGGAGGTTCGCAGGGTGAACGCCACGCGGGGGGTCGGAGTCCGAGTCTACGGACTGCCCGTATCCTCGTCGGCGGAGGATTCGCCTAGTGGCCTATGGCGCTCGCTTGGAAAGCGGGTTGGGAGCAATCCCTCAGGGGTTCAAATCCCCTATCCTCCGCCAATCGGCTCCAGCACGGGTCGGTGTCAGGCGCGACCGTCCTTGAAGATGTAGCAGAGCGTGGTCCCCTTGTCGTGCGAGACGTCGGCGTCCTCGTTGCAATCCGGGTCGGCCACCTTCGCGAAAATGGTCTTGTAGTCGGCCGCGGGAGTAGCGCCCTCCTCGACGCCTTTCACGAGTGGCTCGAGGTCGGTCAGGTTCTCGGTGTCCTTGTCGATGTTCTCGATCGCGACCTTGCCACTGCTCAGGTGCTGCCCGCTGCGCGCGGTGTCGGTGATCAGGTAAGGCGCGTTGTGCGCGTACGGGTTGAAGCTCACCGGGCTGCTGCCGCCGAGGTTGCTGCGCCACGGCAGCGGCTTGCCGCTGTACACCGGAACGCTGGTGTAGGTCGCCGTCTGCGCGTTACGGACGATCTTGAGCTGGATGTCGGGGAACTTCGTCGCCTCGGCGTTGAGCGAGAGGATCGTGCCGCAGCTGTAACTCGCATCGTTCGGGCACGGCTTGGTGACGAAGTTGCCGCGCAGCACCGTGCCCATGATCGGGTACTCGCCGGCGTAGCCGGCTACGAAGTTCGCGACGTCTCGGGCGAGCAGGATGTAGTGCAGCACCTCCGCGGTCACCCCGCCGATGTGCGGCAGGTACTTGAGCTTCGGTGCCAGGCGTGCCAGCAACGCGGTCGCCTTGCCGACCGCCTTGACGTACGAGGTGCCGATTGCGTAGCCGATGATCGAGTCGATTGCGAACTTCGCCGGCTCGCTGAGGTGCTCGTACTTCTCGTACAGCACGTTGCCCAGGTGTCCGAACTCGTGCAGAACGGCGGCGATCCCGCCGGCCTCGCTCAGGTTGGTGCCCGGCGCGGCGAAGGGGAAAGCCCAAGCGACCATGATCGCGAACTGGCCGTTGTCGAGTCCCGATTCGCCGGGCTCAGCTCCTGAGATCGGGACGACGACCGGTCTGGCGTCATTGTGGTCGGTGCAACTACCGGTGACGGTCTTTCCGTCCATCCGGTATTGCCACCGGAACAGGCGATAGACGGTCACCGGGCTCACCGATGGAGTGCCTACCGTGCGCACGGTGCGCACGCCCTTCTCCTGGTTGTAGGCCAGCACCACCTTCACCGACCCGAGCTTGTCGCCACCGAGATAGGAGCTGTACCACGAGACGTCGACCTCGTTCTTGTCCAGCTTGTGGATCAGGCTCTCGTCCATGCATGCCGGGAACTGCCGACGCACCCCGACGCCCTTGTTCTGGAAGGCCTTGGTGTGCAGGACCTTGTTCATGAAGCCCGTCGAATCCCGGTAGTCGGCCTCGCGCGGATTGAAGTTCGTGTTGTACCGCGCGTCTGTCGACGGGTCGACGACCTGCTCACCGGGCAGGGTGGCCTGCATCGTCACCGTGTACACCGACTGGCAGAACGTGACCCCGTCCGCCCCTGCCGCAGCGGCAGCGGAAGCGCCGCCCGATGCACCTGCACCGCCCGGCGAGCACACATGGAAGTCCTTACCGGTTACCGCCTTCGACTTCAGCGTCACCGGCCACCACTCCGGATCGAAGGCCGGCCCGACGAAGTCCGTCCCGCTCGTACCTGCCGCACCGACTTGGTAGCTCCCCGGCGGAGCCTCGATCGAGTACTCGCCGTTGGCATTGGTCTTGGCGGTCGCGGTGTACTTCGCACCGTTGGACTTCTTGCCGGTCAACAGCATGAGCTGGCCCTTCAGGCCATGCTCCGAACACGTCGTCGCGCCACACTCCACGCCGTAGACCGTGCCCGACACACCGGCCCGCTTGAGCATGAAGCCATGCCCGACGTTGTTCTTGTCGAACGCGTATCCGAGCACCGTGCCGTCGTCGCCAAGACCGGACAGGTAGGTCAGGCGCCAGCCGGCCGGGAGATACTGCGCGGCGTCCACGGCGGTAGTGCTGCCCGCCGGCAGGATCTGGGTGCCGGAAATGATGTCGTGTCGTGCGTTGATGTGGTTGCCGCTGTCGATCGGAACGGTTGTCTGGGTTCCGTTCGGCAGCAGCAGCTGAGTGCTGCCGTCCGAGTCGGACGATCCGAGCACGGCGCCATCACTCGCCATCGACCGCGGTGTGAAGTCCAGCGGTGTCTCGTGCCCGGTCGCGATCACGCCGAGGACCGGGTTGCCCGACACCCGCGCAACGTAAGTCTTCTTCGACACCCCGTAGAGGGCGTCACCGACGGCGAAGGTCCGCAGCGGGTTGCCGTCGATGTCGGTGATCATCCCGGACTGGTGGCCGTCCGAATCCTCGACGAACAAGGCCAGGTTTCCGGTTGCCTCGTCCTCGGTCAGTACCCGGTCCGGCTCGCCCCGGCAACAGGGAAGGTCGTCCGAGTGTGCTTCGGACCGGTCCACACGACGATGTGCGAAGTCTGATCTGTGCCGGCGATGTCGCCGGCGTCATCGATCCCCCATGCGATCGCGCCGCCGGGCAGTTGGGAGAGCTTGCCGTTCACCCAAACGCCCGACCCGTACCCGTCGTCGTGGTGGAACCCGCGGCCGCTAAGTGGCGCGTTGAGCCCGCCCACTATCGTGCCGGCCCGGTTCTCATACGACGGAGAGAAGGCCTTGTGCAGTTCGACGAACTCATAGCTTGGCGACGTCGCCGCGCGTGCCTGCGCGCCGTTCACTGTCACCGCTGCGAGCGCGCCACAGATCAGGATGGCCACGGTTGGGGCAACCCCCATCGCCCGGAAGCGCGAACGTCGAGCGGACATGGTTGATCTGAAGACAGCACGCACGATGGAGCCCTCCCAGGTTCGGTGGGCTCATTATGTCTATCCAGCCACGATCAGCCCAGCGGTCAAAAGCGACACGCGTCGGCGGAACCGTTGCCAAACAAGGACAAACTACTTGTTGAAGACGTCGCTCCCGAATGTTGAGGTGACGGTCTTCGCCTGGCCGAGCAGCGCAAGCCCGAACAGCTTCTCGACGGTGGCCAGCGTCGAGTAGTGGTTGTAGGCCACGTTCGACGTCGTGCCTGCCTTGATGAACGGCGACAGCAGGACCGCACCGACCCGCCCGCCGCCCGGCCCCTTGATCCCCGGCTTCGGCGCGGCCGGTCCGGCCGTCTCGCCGCAGCATGCGGTCGAGTCCGTCGTGCCGTCGGATTCGTCAAAGGTGATCTCGATCAGCCCGCCGTCCTTGTATGCGGCCGAGGCCTGGATCTTCGGGACCCACGTCTTCAGGAAAGCGTCGGTATCGGCGTAGGACGAGCCCTTTCCAGTGCGGTTCTTGCATGGGTAGTCGTGGCCGTCGCTGCACAGGTCGGGAGTGATGAACGAGAGGGTCGGGGTGGTTCTGGCCGACTTCAGGTCGGTGGCCAGACCGGTCTCACCGGGCAGGGCGCTCGAGGGCATCGTGCCGTTCGCGCGGCCAAGGGCAACGACGTGCTGGTTGCAGTACTTGTGGTGGTCGATCACATCGGCGAAGTACACGAACGGGTTGTGTCGTGTCGCGTAGCCGTCGCCGTAGACCGCGGCCTGGGTGTTGTCCGCAGCACCCACGGCTGGGTGGCCGCACGCCGCCGCCTCGCGGGTAGAGATGTTGCCCATGCTCTCGGCGTATTCCTTCCACTTCAGGCTCTTAGCCGAGAGCTGCGTGCCGACGTCCTGGATATCGGCGGGGTAGACGCACCCAGATCCGGTCTCAATCCCCTGATCGTTCGTGCCGTCGGCGAAGCCGACGAACGTGTGGCAGTCGCTTTGCGTGTCGGGGTTGGGCGGCTGCCCGGACGCCAGCGCGATGTAGTTGTCGAGGCTGTGATGCCCGATGCCGTAGTACTTCTTCAGCAGCACGCCCTTGCCGCGGAGGGTCTGGGCCAGATACGGATCAGGCGCCGGTGTGCCAAACGTTGCTGAGTAGCTCGCGTTCTCCAGCATGATGATCCAGACGTGCTTCACCGCGGGCAGCTTGTACTTTGCGGCGGCTACCGCATTCGTCCCCGACGGCATCGCGATGATCGCCACAGCGGCAACGACGGCGACGCTGAGCAACCGCGCCAGCACGGTGCGCGGGGCGCGAGCAATGCGGTTCATCTGACCGCCTCCAATCCGAGTATTCGTGGACCGTACTCGGTTTCGGCGGATCTTGGACCCTCTGCCGTGCTGCGCTTGCTGTCAGTGCTGGTATGCGGTGAAGACGTCGCTGCCGAAGGTGGAGGTGACGGTCCTCGCCTCGCCGAGCAGTGGCAGTCCGAACAGCTTTTCGTCGGTGGCCAGCGTCGAGTAGTGGTTGTAGTCCACGGTCGACGTCGTGCCAGCCTTGATGAACGGCGACAGGAGCACGGCCCCGACCCGTCCGCCGCCCGGCCCGGTGATGCCCGGCATCGGTGAGGACGGTCCGGCGGTCTCGCCGCAGCACGCAGTCGCATCGGACTGCGCGCCGTCGGACTCGTCGAAGGTGATCTCGATGAGACCGCCGTCCTGATAGGCGGGCGACGCCTGGATCTTCGGCACCCAGGTCTTCAGGAAGATGTCGATGTTCGCCAGCGACGACTTCGCGCCCGTCTGGTTCTTGCACGGGTTGTCGTGGCCGTCGCGGCAGAGGTTGGGCGTGATGAACGAGTAGGCCGGCGTGGTCTTGGCCGACTTGAGATCGGTGGCCAGACCCGTCTCGCCCGGCTTGGCCGACTTGGGCATGACGCCGCGGGTGTTGCCGAGCGCGACGACGTGGTGCTCGCAGTACGACTGCTTGTCGGTGACCGACGCGAAGTAGACGAACGGGTCGTGCCGGGTGGCGTAGCCGTCGCCGGCTCTCCGCGTTCTGAGTGCGGTCGGGCGGTTGATCGTCGGATGGCCGCATGCGGCCGACTCTCGGGACGGGTCGTTGCCCATGTCCTGCTGGTAGGCCTTCCAACTGCGGCCGTGCTTGGTGAGTTGCGTACCGATGTTGCGAATGCCGGACGGGTAGACGCATCCGATGCCGGTCTCGATGCCGTGATCGATCGAGCCGACGGGGAACCCGCTGTAGATCTGGCAGTCGCCCTGGGTGTCCGGGTTCGGCGGCTGGCCCGACACCATGGCGAGGTAGTTGTCGTTGCTTTCGTGCCCGGTCGCGTAGTAGTTCGTCAGCAGCGCACCCTTGCTCGGCAGCGTCTTGGCCAGGTACGGATCGGCGGACGGCGTGCCGAACGTGCGCGGCGTAGTCCTGGTTCTCGAGCACGATGATCCACACGTGCTTGATCGGCGGCAAGGCCGCGGCGGTGCCCGTCGCCTCCGCGCTCGATCCGGTGGCGGCTGTCGCGGCGGCGACGAGTCCGAGGGTGAATACCGAGGCAGTCAGCCGGGACCAACGCCTACCGACGCGGCTCATGAGCCGCTCTCGAGATCGTGCAGCAGTTCGGGCATGAACTGCGCCGGCTTGGCGATCGTGGGAGGTTTCTTGAACGCCTTCCGCTTGACGTCGAGGAAGTCCATGACGGTCTCGGCGTTGGCGTCGCGGTAGGTCAGCGCCGGCAGGTTCCACTTGGCCTCGATCGTCGCCAGCACCGACGTGTGGTCGTACACGACGTTGGTCACCCCGTTGGGCTTCGAGTACGGCGAGGCGACGATCGCGGGAACCCGCGGGCCGTACATCGTGTACCCGCCCTTGACGTCGTCCTTGGTCAGGTTCGGGCTTGATGTTGTCCGGCGCGATCGCCTTCGGCGGCGGGACGTGGTCGTAATAGCCGCCGTGCTCGTCGAAGGTGTAGATCAGCAGCGTGCGTTCCCACGCCGGTGACTGCAGTACGGCGTTGACGATGAAGTACGCCCAGTTCTCGCCGTACGTGAGGTCTTGCGGCGCTTCCTCGTCCCCGCCCATCTGTGAGAACTCGACGCCGACCTTGTCGACACCGACCACGCCGACGAGCGGGGCACCGATCTCACTGAGCACTCCGAACTCCGGGTCGACGAAGCTGACCGCCGGCAGCGTTCCGGCGGCACAGTCGGACAGGAACTCCGAGATCGGCGCGAGGTTGTTCGGGTAGGTCTTGACGATCGACGGGATGATCGCCGTCTGCGGAAGGTCGGTGAAGTAGTTCTTCCACGAGATCCCGTGACTTGTGCAGCCGATCGAAGATCGTCCCGTTCGGCGGCGGCGTCAACGTGATCGTCGAGTTGTCGGTCGTGATGTCGCCGTAGGCAGTAGCGGCCATCAGGAACCGGCGGTTGGGGTATGTCTGGCACGGCGCCGAGCAGAACCACCGGTTGGCCGACGTGAACGTCTTCGCGAACGAGTAGGCGAACGGCAGGGTGTCCGGCCCCCAGTAGCCCATTGCCTGCTTGCTGTTCCCGTCGGCGGTGACGAAGCCGTTCATCTTGCCGCCGTTGACCTGCTGATGGGTCGCGTTCCACGTCTGCGTCACGTTCGAGTGCTGTGCGGTCGTCGCGAACTTGTGCGAGCGGACGGGCCCGTGCGGACCGGGGTTGTGGTTGAGCGCCACGCCGTCCTTCGAGAAGCGCAGCCCGTCGGCCTTCGGCTGCCCGTGCCGGGACAGCGCGCCGAGGTAGTTGTCGAAGGAGTGGTTCTCCATCATCACGACGACGATGTGGTCGAACGGCATGTGCGCGTTCACCGCACCGGCCGGGCGATGCGGGTACGGCCGGCTGCCCGGCCGGCGCACCGAGCTGGCCAGCGCCGACTCCTCGGTGAGCAGGCTGGCCAGCGGCACGCCAGCGGCGAGCAGGCCGGCGAGGCTGCCGTAGCGCAGGAAGTCACGGCGAGAGGGGGACGGCACGAGGCAACCTCCACTACGGGCGCGACTGTTCGCGCCGATTCGGTATGTCAGTACCCAGCTCCGACCGCCAAGCGGTGAATCGGACGTGAACGGTCGGGGCGCCAGAACAACGACTCACTGTGCGTAACGAGCGCCGGCGACGGTGGATGCGGCGCTGCCGGGCACCTCACAGCCCGGATTCCTGGTGCAACGATGGTTCGACGCCGCGTAAACGATGTCTGGAGGGACCTCATGAGCCGCGCCTACCTGTCGGCCCAGCACCAGCAAATCGAATGGCGCGGCGGAGGCGTGCTCCAGCTCCTGCTCGACTCCGAGGCCACCGAAGGCAACGTGATGCTGGCCCGCCAATCCTTGCGGGCCGGCGACGCTACCCCGATCCACCTGCACACGCGCGAGGACGAGATGTTCGTGCTGCTCTCCGGCCGCGGCGTCTTCTGGTACGGCGACGATGAACTGCTCGCCGAAGAGGGTTCGGTGATCTACCTACCGCGCAACGTCGCGCACGGCTACCACTGCCTCACCGATATGGACCTGCTGACATTGTGCACGCCGGCCGGCCTCGAGACATTCTTCCGCTCCGCCGGGCACGACCTCGCGACGCCCAAGCCGGCCCGCTGGGAATACACCGCGGCCGGGATGGGCGCCGCCGCCGAGGCTGCCGGAGTCGAGATCCTCGGACCGCCGCGGTTACCCTCACCCGCGAGCTGAGACCGGCATCCGCTCGGCACGCACCGGCGTCAGCGGCACCGCGAGCACGGGACAGATCGCAGCAACGAGGAACGCCAGCGCGTAGCGCGAGTCACCGATCACGGCGGCGAGGACGGGAGCCGTCGCCACCGCGGCCACGTTCTGGACGGTGTTCTGGATGCCGAGCGCGCGTCCGGCCCATGCCGAGCCGGCCAGCTCAGCCACCGAGGTATAGGCGAGGCCGTTGTCGGCGACGGTGACGATCGCGCCGAGGGCGAAGCCCACGATGATCCAGCCCTGGTGAACGAGCGCGCCGAGCGCGATCAGCAGCATCAGGGCTGCGCTGAGCACGGCGAGCTGGCGCATCGGGCCAGCCGGCTGCGCACCCGGTCCGACCACACGCCGGCCCCGATCCGTCCAACGCACCGGCCGCCTGGAAGCCGAAGATCCACCGCCCGGCGACCGCCGGATCCCAGTGCCGCTGGCCGACCAGGTAGGCCAGCGTGAACGTGGCGACCGCGAATTGCGGCACGACCAGCATCGCGCTGGCCACGTGTACCCGGCCGAGTTGCCATGACCCCCGGTATGGCGACGCGGGCGGCCGGCGCCCGCAACGCGCGGCGGCCGCGGCGGGTCGGCCACCAGCAGCAGGACGAGCAGGGCGGCGAGCGCGCACAGCGCGGCCGGGAAGAGCAGCGCGTCCCGGGCGCCGTGCGACCGGGCCAGGGTCGGCAGCACCAGCGCGGCAAGCGCCACGCCCAGCGGTTGGGCGGTCTGCCGGGTGCCCATCGCCAGGCCCCGCTCGTGCACCGGGAACCAGCCCATCACCACCCGTCCACTCGCCGCGTTGACCGACGCGGCAGCTGCGCCCGCGGCACCGAGCACGATCGCGAGCGGACCGATTCCGGAGATGAACGGCACGACTGCGAGCAACAGCGCGGCGGCACCGACCCCGCTCACGATCACCAGCCGCTCACCGTGCCGATCGGCCAGGGCACCCCAGGCGATCAGTGTCAGCAGCAGGCCGACGATCGGTGCGGACACCAGCAGGCTCGCCTGGAACAGGGTTAGCCCTTCACGCTCGCGCAAGGCCGGGACGAGCATCGGCATCCCGTAGAGGAACGAGCAGGTGGCCGCCTGCGCGAACGTGCCGACCGCCAGGATCGTCCACCGCCGTCGCCCCGCCATCTGGCAACCGTAGAGCAACATCTCATACAGCAGGAAGAAATCTTGCTATGTGAGAATGAAGCTAGCAAGGGCGTCGGCGAACTTCTCCGGATTGCGCCGATGCGGCTCGTGCCCGCCGCCGGGAAAGACGAGCAGCTCGCTGCCCGGCAGGTTCTGGTGGGTGTGGTGGGCATGCGCCACCGGAATGATCACGTCGCGGTCGGACCACACGAGCAGGGTCGGCAGGTGCGCGGCGAGGTACTCCATCTCGAGGAACGACCCGCGCTGACCGGACGGCGCGATGACGCCACGCAGCGAGCGGAAGAACGCTGCACGCAGATCGTCGCGGAACAGCGACCGGCCGACCCGGCGCAAGTTGACCAACCGATCTGGGGTGACCCCTGCAACGCGATGCAGCCGCGGGCTGCGCAGCAACCGCTGCACCGTCTTGCGGCCGAGCACTGCGCCGGTGAGCGCCTCGGCACCGGGCAGCGTGAGCATCCGCAGCGCCGGGCTCACCTCCCGCCCGAGCCCGCCGGCCGAGACCAGCACGAGGCGCTCGACCCGGTCGGGGTAGTGGTAGCCGAAATGGACGGCTATCGCGCCGCCGAGCGAGTGCCCGCAGATGGTCGCCGACTTCAACTCGAGCGCGTCCATGAACCCGGCGAGCAGCAGGGCGTAGTCGTCGAGCAGGTACAGCCCACGCGGCGCGTCCGACGCACCGTGCCCGAGCAGGTCGATTGCGATCGCGCGCAGCCCACGGGAGCCGAGCGGCTCGAGATTGTCGGCCCACGTGCCGCTGTCGGACAGCATGCCGTGGACGAGCAGCACGACCGGCGCGCCCGGGTCGCCGCACTCCAGATAGCGAGATGCGGTTGCCATCGACGACGACGCTCTCGCGACAGACGGCGACCATGGCGCAGACGGTACGCGGCGCTCGATCAGGACTCGGTGGCCGCGGCGCCTGCCATCACCACCACCGGGCACGGGGCCTTCAGCACGACTCGCGGCGCGACCAGGCGGGCCGACCGCTCCGACGCGAGCCGGCCGCGGCGCGGTTCGCCGACGACGAGCAACTCGGCGTCGGTCGCATTCGTGAGCAACGCATTGACCGGGCCACCGTGTACGGCCACGCAATCGACCGCATCATCGGAGCCGAGCGCGGCGCTGACGTACTCGCGAAGCTGGCGTTCGGCGTCGCCGGCGTAGTCGCCGCTGGCGGCGAACGCGGTGCCGGACGGCGGGCGTCCGCCCGACGCACCCGGCGCGCTGGGCGGGCGCCAGGCAAGAACCGCACGCAACGGCACGTTGCGCAGCTTCGCCTCATCGGCCGCCCAGCGCAGCGCGGACGGGGATCCGCTGGTCGGGCTCACGCCGACCACGATCGTCATGTCGCAGCCTCGGCCGCGGCGGTCACGCCGCCCTCGGGGCGTTGTCGCACGGATAGAGGTTGGGCGATGTCCTCGAGGGACTTCTGTTCGGAGTCGACGCCGATGAACCAGGCGACCAAGCCACCGACGATCATGATGCCCGCGCCGATCACGTAACCCCACGACAGCGGGCCCTTGCCGGCGTGAGTGTTGTTCTGGCCGCCGATCAGATGACCGAACAGCCAGGGCGCGACGACGCCCCCAGCGCCCTGCGAGATCGCGAAGAAGTAGGAGATCGCTTGACCGCGCAGTTCGAGCGGGAAGATCTCGCTCACGGTGAGGTACGCAGACGACGCACCCGCAGAGGCGAAGAAGAAGATGACCGACCAGATGACGGTCTGGCTTACTGCGCTGAGATATCCCTTGTCGAAGAGCCACGCGGCGATGAGCAACAACGTGCCGGACAGGGCGTAGGTACCCAAGATCATCTTCCGCCGCCCGATGACGTCGAACAGGTGTCCGAGCACCAGCGGGCCGAGCAGGTTGCCGACCGCGAACGGGAAGAAGTAGTAGGAGATGCTGCTCGAGCCCACGTGGTAGAAGGTGCTCAGCACCAACGCGTAGCTGAAGAAGATCGCGTTGTAGAGGAAGGCCTGGGTCACCATCATCGTGAACCCGTAGATCGACCGCTTCGGATACGTGCCGAAGAAGATCTTGGTCAGCTCGAAGAAGCCCAGCCGCGGGTGTTCGGTGACCTCGATCGCCTTGCTGTCGTCGACCGGCTTGAGTTCGACGCCTTCGTGCTTGACCCGCTCCTCTATCGCGTCAACCGTGCGCTCGGCCTCGTCGTTGCGGCCGTGCGTCATGAGCCAGCGCGGGCTCTCCGGGATCGTGCGCCGGATGAAGATGATGATCAGGCCGAGCACCGGGCCGATGAAGAAGCCGATGCGCCAGCCCCAGTTGATCGGGACGTGCTTGGAGAACAGGAAGAGACCCATCGCGGCACCGATCGCCGCGCCGCCCCAGTAGGTGCCGTTCACCGCGATGTCCACCCGGCCGCGGTACTTGGACGGGATGAGCTCATCGATCGCGGAGTTGATCGCGGTGTACTCGCCGCCGATACCGCAGCCGGCAACGAACCGGCAGAACAGCAGTGACCAGTAGTCCCAGGCGAAGCCGCCCATGCCACTGCCGATCAGATAGATGGCCAGCGTGATGATGAAGAGTTTCTTGCGGCCCAGCTTGTCGGTAAGCCGGCCGAAGACCAGGGCGCCGACGACCTCGCCGATCAGGTACATGGAGCCGAGGAATCCGGCTTGCCCGGTGGACAGGTCCAGCGTTCGCGGATCGGTGAGCGGGGTCGCGATCAGGGACACGATCTGGATCTCGAGTCCGTCGAGGATCCACGAGACGCCGAGGCCGACGACGACGAGCCAGTGGAAGTGCGTCCAAGGCAGCCGGTCCATCCGGGCTGGGACGAGGCTGCGGACGGAGCGGGTCGAGGTATCTGCGACGGCGGTCATCGTGCGGCCCTTCTGTCGGCAATGACAGGCGTGTCGCGTGTTATCCCCAAATCACCGGGTCTGTACTCACCCGCCGCTACCGCTTTTGGGTGTCCTGCTAGGTATCGATGTGCAGCCGCAGCGTCGTCCCCGCCGGAGAGGTTCTCAGCTGGACCAGATCGCACAGCTGGTTGACCAGCCACAGGCCGCGCCCGCTGATCGTGTCCGATCGGGGCGCCACCAGGCCGGCGAGCGGATCGCGGATCCAGCCGCGGTCGCGCACCTCGCAGATCACCGACCGGTCCTCGGTCCAGAAGCTCACCCGCGCGCGGCCCTCGCCGTGGCAGATGCTGTTCGTGACCACCTCATTGACGGCGTAGACGAGGTCATCGACCCGCTCGTCGTCGAGCCCGGCGCGCTCGGCGCGGCCCTGGATGAAGCCGCGCAACGCACTGAGCGTGGTGCGGTCGACGCCGAGTTCATCGCTGCTCATCGGGCGGGGCGGTAGCGAGCCGGCTCGGGCCCGCTCGACCTGCGCGGCCGGATCGGGCGGGCGCTCGCGGTGGGCGGCCTCGATCATGGCAACGACATCTGCCGACAGCGCGTCGACGTCGTAGGTACAGGTGAGCCGGCAGTTCCAGGAGTGGAAGGCGGGCAGGCTCAGCAGCAGTTCGTGCAGTTCGACCTCGCGGACGACCGCGTCCGGATCGTCTATCCGAACCGGCTCGCCGACGCACGCGAGTTGCTTGTCGGGGTGCGCGTCGAGGAAGCTCTGCAACGCGGGCAGGATGCGTGCCGGGTTACGCCCGGCAACCGACATGTCGAATCCGAGCACCTGATCGTTTGGTGCGCCGACCACCGACCGCACTTCGGCGATCTTCACCGGATCAGCTAGTACGACGGGCAATGCGTCGTGATCCAGAGCGGCGCGTACGACTTCGGCTGCTGTTTCGACGAAGCCTCCGGGACCGGAGTACGGCAGCGCATCATGCTGCATCGTGGAGGCTGTCATCGTGACACCCGCTGGAAGTCCAACTTGATCGGCGCGTTCGGGCACTTACGCGCGACAGGCACGCCGGTCACCTTAACGCCTTATGGCGTAACGGGAAACTCTTTCGGCGCACAAAGACGCGTCACAGGCCGCATATCGCGACCAGATGAAGCGATCAAGCAGCGCGGCTACGACGGCGTCCGGTAGTGGCGCGCGGGGCGCGCTCCTTGCGCGCGGCCACGACGACCTCGTGGCCGAGGCCGAGCATGTCGAGCAACGTGCGCGCGTCATCGACGTCGCGCGCCGCCGCTGCGATCACACGAGCGGCCTTGCGCTGCTGCTCCGCGTGCAGGCGCTCCTCGGCCTCGATGCGGTCGAGGTCGGCCTGCGAGATCGTGGTGCCCTCAGTTGACAACGTCGTGATGCGTCCGGTCATGGCTCGACCTTTCCCACGACCCTGGGCGCTCTAACGAAGCAAACCGACTTGTTTGCACAAGTTTTCAGCGCGCGCGACGCGTGTGGCGTGGATCAGTCGGTGGGCAGCTGCGCGACGCTGCCGAAGAACTCGTCGATCTGCTTGACGACGCCGGCAAAGTCGTCGAAATCGACCGGTTTCGACACATGTACCGATGCGTGCAGGTCGTAGCTCTTGACGATGTCCTCGTGCGTTTGCGAAGTCGTCAGCACGACGACCGGAATCCGGCGCAGCGCCGGGTCGCTCTTCACCTCGGCCAGCACCTCGTGCCCGGACATCCGCGGCAGGTTCAGGTCGAGCAGGATCAGGTCGGGACGGGGTGCATCGGCGAAGCCGTTCTCGCGGCGCAGGTAGGCCATCGCCTCGCGCCCGTCGGTGACGACCTCGAGCGTGGTCGACAGCTGGCCGGCAGCCATGGCCTCGCGGGCGATGAGCACGTCGCCCGGATCGTCCTCGACCAACAGCACATTCAGCGGTCGAGCCGGGTCGACCATCGGCTCAGTACTCATCGGGGTCCGCCGCCTCTTCCGGACTCCCGTGCTCGGGAATCGTGAAGTGAAAGGTAGCACCCGGACCGTCGCTTTCCCCGAGCCAGATCGTGCCCTTGTGGAACTCGACGATCTTGCGGCACAGCGCCAGCCCGATCCCCGTCCCGCCGTACTTATCACGCAGGTGCAGCCGCTGGAAGATCGTGAAAATCCGCTCTGCGTACTGCCGCTCGATGCCGATGCCGTTGTCGGCGACGGTGAACATCCAGTCGCTGCCCTGCTTCGTGGCGGTGATCTCGACACGCAACGGACGCTCGGTGCTGCGGTACTTCAACGCGTTGCCGATCAGGTTCTGGAACAGCGCGACGAGCAGGGTCGCATCGCCGTCGAGCACCGGCAGTTCCGCGCGAACGATCTGCGCGTCCGAACCGACGATCCGCTCGTCGAGGGTGGCCAGGGCGCGGGTGACCACCTGGCCGGTGTCGACCGGTTCGAAACCTGCGGTGGTGCGGCCGACCCGCGAGAAGGACAGCAGGTCGTTGATCAGGGTCTGCATGCGCTTGGCACCGTCGACGGCGAACGCGATGTACTGCTTGGCCTTGTCGTCGAGCTGGTCGCCGTACTGGCGCTCGAGCAACTGACAGAAGTTGGCCACCTTGCGCAGCGGCTCGGACAGGTCGTGCGATGCGACGTAAGCGAACTGCTCCAGATCCGCGTTCGAGCGCGACAGCTCTTCGCTGCGATCCATCAGCCGCACCCGGGCCAACTCGACCCGGCTGAGCTCGTTCGCGATGCGGGCGCGCATCCGGTTCACGTCCTCGCCGAGCCCGGCGATCTCTGGTGGCCCGCCCGAGACGATGCGTTCGTCGATCGCGCCGCCGGCGACATGCCTGGTCTGGGTCGCCAGGCTCTCGACGGGTTCGAGCACCGACTTCTGCAGCCCGCGCCAGATGCCGTATCCAGCCAGCATGATCAGCGCGACGGACGCACCGACGGCGATCCACACCAGGCGCACCGCGCCGATCCGAGCATGGACGGCGCTGTCGCGCACCGCCTGCAAGTCGCCGGTCAGCTTCGCCGAGGCCGCGCGGATCTTGTCGAAAGCCGCCTTGGCCGCGTCGGACGCCGGTGCGGTGGCGACGGTCGGATCCCCGCGCCGAACTCGCGCGATGTAGGGCTGCGCGATGTTGGTGTGCCACTGCTCAGCGGTTGCGGTGAACGCGTCGAGGTCGGCGATCAGGTCGCTATGGCCGGTGATCAGCTTTCGGAGCTCGACCTGCTGCCGGTTCTGCTGCGTCACGTACTGGTTGTACGGGGCAAGGAACGACTCGTTGCGGCCCAGCGTGTACCCGCGCAGCCCGGTCTCTTGGTTGACGAGGTCGCTGAACAGGTCCTGGCTAGCCGTGTAGGCCGGCTGCCAGCGGTTGATGATGTCGTCACCCTTGGCCTTGAAGTCGAGCAACGAGACGACGACGAGTGCGAACATCGCCGAGAGCAACACCAGGGCGGCGATCGATCCGCGGGCAACGCGCTTGCGCAAACTCCATCCCCGCAGGCCGGCCGGTTGGGTCATCGGGCTCCGCGCCCGTGGACGGTCAGCACGACGACGGCGGTGTCGTCGGCCGAGCGGATGGGCGCGCTGCCCACGATCGTCGGTATCCACGACGACACCGACTCACCGGAGGAAAGCGCTGCGCTCGTCGCGTCGAGCAGCTCGTCGACGCCGAGGCTCGACCGGTTGGCCGGGATCCGGTACGCGTCGAGCAAGCCGTCGGTGTAGAGGATCAGTGACGCGCCCGGCCTCCAGCTGCGTGCGCCACACCGGCCAGCCGCCGGTATCCGGCCAGCGCCGGGCCGCCCCGGTCAGGCCCTCGACGCCGAGCGGCGGGCCGACTTCCGGTCGCAGGTAGGACGAGCCGGACGCCGAGCACAGCAGTGGCGGCGGGTGACCGGCGACTCGAAACGTCGCTTCCAGCGATCGGTCGATCGTGATGTCCAGGGCGGTGACGAAGCCGCCGTTGCCGCCGCTCTCTGCCGACAGCAGCGACGACAGGGTCGCCAGGATCTGCTCGTCCGCAACGCCGGCGAGCACGAGCGTTCGCCAGGCGACCCGCAGGTGCACACCGAGCGCCGCCTCGTCCGGGCCGTGGCCCATGACGTCGCCGATCACCGCGCGAACGGCACCGTCGGCGGTTTCCACGACGTCGAAGAAGTCGCCGCCCAGCACGGCGAGGTTGCGGCCGGGCTGGTAATAGGTCGCGCATGACACAAGGCTCGAGCGCAACAGCGGTCGCGGCAGCAGGCCGCGTTCGAGCCGGGCGTTCTCGGCGTGCGTCATCTGCTCGGCCCGCAGCTGGAGTTCGGTGGTCTGCGCGCGGGTGCGCTCCACGGCGTAGCGGATGGAGCGGTCCAGCAGCTCGGGCGTGATGTCGTCCTTGACCAGGTAGTCCTGCGCGCCGGCGGCGACCGCGTCGACACCGGTGCGGTCATTTCGGCCGGTGAGCACGATGATCGGGGTCGCGGTGGCTCGCGATACGAGCCGGTGCAGGGCGCCCAGGCCCTCCGCGTCCGGGAGGCCGAGGTCGAGCAGCACGCAGCCCGGCGCGCTGGACAGCGCGGCGATGCCGTCGGAGAGCGTCCGCTCCCAGATCACATCTTCGCTGGGCACACCGGCGTCGAGCAGGCACTCGCGCACCAGGAGGGCGTCGCCCTCGTCGTCCTCGATGAGCAGGACGCGGGAAAGCACGTCACTCATTCAGTCCCCGTACTGCCCTCACCACACCCGCTCCTTTTCGAACGGCGGTGGACCGCCCGGCTCTGCGAAACCATACCGGTCCTGCGACTTGCGACACGTCGATCTAGGATTGTTGACATATCACAAACTTGGGTCTATCGTGTTGGTTGAAGGATCAACTAAATGAGAGAAGGCGCAACACACATGACCAGCACCATGACTGACTTCAGCACCCTGACCGGTACGTACGCATTGGACGTTTCGCACTCGCGGCTCGGCTTCGTGGCGCGGCACGCGATGGTGACGAAGGTGCGCGGCGCGTTCAACGAGTTCGAGGGCACCGCCACGATCGACGGCGACGACCCGAGCCGCTCGAGCGTGGCCATCACGATCCAGGTCGACAGCATCGACACCCGCAACAAGCAGCGCGACGACCACATTCGCACCAACGACTTCCTCGACATCGAGAACTACCCGACGATCACCTTCGTCTCGACCTCGATCGAGCACGACGGCGGCAACGACTTCCAGGTCACCGGCGACCTCACCGTGCGTGGCGTCACCAAGGCCGTGACGATCCCGCTCGAGTTCCAGGGCACCGTCAAGGACCCGTGGGGCAACGACCGCATCGGCTTCGACGGCTCGGTCGTCATCAACCGCAAGGACTGGGGCGTGAACTGGAACGCCGCGCTCGAGGCCGGCGGCGTGCTGGTGAGCGAGAAGGTCACCCTCGAGTTCGAGATCTCGGCTGTGAAGCAGGCCTGATCACCAGGCGCTGATCCGCGTCCAACTCGCACCTGTTTTGGTATCGGGTGACCAGATTTTCATGATCATTTTGGTAACCCGATACCAAAACAAGGGTGGGGAGCGACAATGGCAGCCGTGGCTGACCGAGAAGCACTGCGCGCGCAGTACCTGCATGCCGACCGTCCCGCATCGACTGCTCGCGGGCTGCACCACACCGCACTGATCAGCAGCGACGTCGAGGCGACGATCCGGTTCTACCAGGGCGTGCTCGGCTTCCCGCTCACCGAGCTGATCGAGAACCGCGACTACCCCGGGTCGTCGCATTTCTTCTTCGACATCGGCAACGGCAACCTGCTGGCGTTCTTCGACTTCCCCGGCCTCGACGTCGGTCCGTACGCCGAGGTGCTCGGCGGGCTGCACCACATCGCGATCTCCGTCGAGCCATCGCGCTGGGACGAACTGGTCGAGCGGCTGCGCGGCGCGGGCGTGCCGCACGAGGTGCACAGCGAGGTGTCGGTGTACTTCCGCGACCCTGACGGTGCGCGGCTCGAGCTCATCGCCGATCCGCTGGGCGAGATGTACGGATCCAAGGTTCTCTAGCTACGCCCAGGCGATCCGGTCGTAGTCGGCTCGCAGCCGAGCACCGAACGGTGCGTCGAGCGCCCCGGCTGCGGCGATCCGCCCCAGCAGTTCGGCGCGGAACTGTGGCCGGTCGCGCGCCTGGCTCTGGCCGCCGAAGACCAAGCAGTTGTGCACGATGGCCCGCAGCCGGTCCCGCTCGGGCCGCGGCAGCGTCGGGTGGTCGTTGAACACCGCGCCGAGCGCGCTCATCCGTCCCCCGGCTGTTTGCACGACCGTCTTCCGATGGGCGATCGCGAACCCTTCGTCGAGGACGACCGTCATCGCGGCGTCGAGGAACCGGTGCCGCTGCGTCTGCAAGAAGCCGGCGCCGCTGAAGGTCAGGTCGTCGACGTAGCGGGTGTAGTGCGCACCGAAGCGGGCGGCCAGTGCCGCCAGCCGGCGGTCGAGCCCGAAGGCCACCGCGTTGGCCAGCGCAGGCGAGGTCGGCGCGCCCTGCGGAATGTGCGGCGCTCGCAGCAGCTCGCCGAGCCTGATGTGAGCGTCGATCTCGGCCCGATCGGACGGACGAGCTTGGGCCGACCAGACGCGGATCGGGATGGCGGTCGTGCACAACCCGGTGACCAGGTCGGCCATGGCCTCGCGCAGGCCACGAGCGCGGAGCAGGCCGCGGACCCGCACCGCCGAGATGGTCGGGAAGAAGCTCTCCAGGTCGAGCCGGATCAGCACCCTCGCGCCGGCATGCGGCAATACCGCCGTCCGCACCGACCGTCCCGGTACGCACCCGTGCGCCGATTCATGCAGCGCGATGTCGTTGAGCACGTGCCGCAGCAGCCGGCGCTGGATCTCCTTCAGCCGCGGCTTGGGCGCGGCTACGAGGCGGACTCCCCCGCGTTTGGGTAGCGCGCGCCACCGATAGTGCTGCAGGGCCGGCGACGCTCGGCGGTCACGTCCCTGGGTATCGGCGAACCATGCGAGCTCGTCTGCGTCGATGTCGAGAAGCCGGCACAGTTGCGTGACGGTTTCGATCGTCATGGGCCGGGCCGGGGGTGGCCATTCCTCGATCCGCGCGCCCTGAGCTCCATGAAATGGAGGCACTTTGGGGCGTGCGCCGCGATGCCCTGCTCACCGAACTGACCTCGGGGTAGCCCCGAAGTGGTCGACCTGCGCCGACCGTCCCACCCCCGGACCCGGTCCATTCGCGAACTGTAATCGGCCAGGGCTGCTTGATCCCACCTTGATCGAAACGGGTGGCGACATCCCGGGCTTGCCGGATTACAGTTCCCGCGCGGGAGAAAACGGACGATCCGTGCTTCCGGGCATACCCCCCGAACGTTCTCGAGGTTAATACAGTGAGCACTCGGAGCACTGTGCAGCGCCGCGCACTGTCGGTGCTGGTTGCTGCCGTGCTCACGTCCGGAGTCGCTGCCGCGCTCGCGCCCCCGGCCTTCGCCGGTCCGAACACCTGGGTCGTCCACTCGGGTGGGGACAACTCGCAACACCTGTGTCAGCGAGTTCTCGGCTTGCGCGACCATTGCCGGAGCGCTCGCCAAGGCGTCGCCGGGCGACATCATCGAGGTCGGAGACGGCACCTACGCGGACCCGGTGACGATATCGATGCCAATCACGCTGGAGCCGATCGGCGCGGGCGACGTCGGCACGATCACCGGCGGGGTCACCGTCGCCGACGGCACGGACGGCGTGACGATCGACGGCCTCGACTTCGGCGGTACCGCGACAGCGATCTCGGCCGGGCCGAGCGAACGCCCTGACGCTCGACGGACAACACCTTCGCGCTGACCGGCAGCTCCGGCGCTGCGATCACGCTCGCCGTGCCCGATCAAGCCGACGTGCTCGACGTGACCATGGGCGGCAACAGCGGCACGGTCGGCACGGGGATGCAGACGATCGCAGAAACTGGCGCCGGGACGATTTCGGTGACGCCCACGGCGGCCCCGAACACGATCACGTCGGCTACTGCCAGCCTTTCCATCAATGCGCCCAGCTCGGTGCACACCGGCGCGCCCGCAACATCGTTCACCGGCGCGGCGGACGCCGGCGGCATCGATGTGCCCGCCGCGCAGTACGACGTCCGCATCACCGGAACCTCCGGCATCACTGGCAGCGACCTCACGCTGGACTACGCAGGCAACCCGGTGACGCTGACGGGCACTGCGTCGGCGGGGGACGCGATCACCGGTTCGTTCGGATCCTTCAGCCCGCCGGACGCACTGGACTCAGCACCGAGCCTTTCCCTCGCCGCGACGACAGGCTCACCGGACGGAACGTTGCAGGTCGCCACGGCGCTGGATGAGGTCGCTCCGCAAAGCGGCGCTTCGGTTCTGAACACGATCGCGACCGCGACCAACGACGTCGCCGTCGTGACGAACACTCCTCCGGTCGCGACCGATGACTCCGTGATCGTTGCGGCAACCCAGGCCACTGAGATCGATCTGACCGACAAAGCGACCGACGCCGACAGCGACCCACTCACCTACTCAGTGGTCACCGACGGCACCAAGGGAAACGTCACCTTCAACGGGGCGACTGCGACCTACACCCCGACCGGGCCGGAAACCCCGACCGGGACCGACACCTTCACCTACAAGGTCAACGACGGCACCGACGACTCCAACGTCGCCACCGTCACCGTCACGTTCAACACCGTGCCGACAGCTAGCGATGACGCGGCGAAGGTATCGACGACCCAACCCACCACCATTGACCTCTCGTCCGACGCCACCGACGGCGACAGCGATCCGCTCACCTATTCGGTGGTGACCGACGGCGCGAAGGGCCACGTCACCTTCGCCGGCTCCATCGCCACCTACACGCCCAACGCCCCTGGTACGCCAGACGACACGGACACCTTCACCTATCGCGTCTTCGACGGTATCGACTTCTCCAACATCGCTACCGTCACCGTCACGTTCAACACGAAACCCGCGGCAAGCGCCGACGCTGCCAAGGTGTCTCCGATCCACGCCACGAACATTGACCTCTCGGCGCATACCAGCGACGGCGACAGCGACCCGCTCACCTACTCCGTGGTCACCGACGCCGCTAAGGGCCACGTCACCTTCAACGGGGCGACCGCCACCTACACACCCACCGGCACACCCACCGGAACCGACACCTTCACCTACAAGGTCAACGACGGCACAGACGACTCACCTCCCGCCACCGTCACCGTCACCTTCAACAAGGTGCCCTCGGCCAATGCCGCCTCCGCCACCATCGCCGCCACCCACGCGACCGACATCAATCTGGCAACGAAGACCCACGACGGCGACAGCGACCCGCTCATCTATTCCGTGGTCGCCGACGCCACCAAGGGCCACGTCACCTTCACCGGCTCGACCGCCACCTACACCCCGACCGGGCCGGGAACCCCGACCGGGACCGACACCTTCACCTACAAGGTCAACGACGGCACCGACGACTCCAACGTCGCCACCGTCACCGTCACCTTCAACAAGGTGCCCTCGGCCAATGCCGCCTCCGCCACCATCGCCGCCACCCACGCGACCGACATCAACCTGGCAACCAAGACCCACGACGGCGACAGCGACCCGCTCACCTACTCCGTGGTCGCCGACGCCACCAAGGGCCACGTCACCTTCACCGGATCGACCGCCACCTACACCCCGACCGGGCCGGGAACCCCGACCGGGACCGACACCTTCACCTACAAGGTCAACGACGGCACCGACGACTCCAACGTCGCCACCGTCACCGTCACCTTCAACAAGGTGCCCTCGGCCACGGGAGGACCGAAGAGCGTTGCCTGGAAGGTTGCAACAGACATCCCGCTGAATGCGACCGACGCCGACAATGGACCCAACGCGCTCACCTATACCGTCAGCCAACCCGCTCACGGCACCGCCGTCGTCAACGGCGACAGCGCAACCTACACACCTGCGACCGGCTATTCCGGGCCTGACTCGTTCACCTTCAAGGTCAACGACGGGCTCGACGATTCCAACACGGCAACGATCACCGTCACCGTCGCGCCCGACCGGGCACCGCACGCAACCGGCGCTTCAATTGCGGTGCCGTTCGAGGCAACCAAGGCAATAACGCTGCAGGCCACCGACCCTGATGCGGCAGACCAGCTGACGTACAAGGTGATCAGCGCACCGCACCACGGAACTATCTCGTCCGGAAACGGCGCGACCCGGACCTACACGGCAAGCAACGGATACGCCGGCCCCGACTCGTTCACGTTCAGAGCGAACGACGGCACCTTGAACTCGCGGGTTGCGACGGTGACGATCACCATCGGCAAGGCGACCGCTCGCATCGTCGGTGTGCAGTTCACTCCGGCGCACCCCACCAGCGGTCAGATCGCGAAGGCAGTCGTCACGCTGTCGACGCCAGGTACGGCTAGTGGCGGACGGATCGCGTTGCGCGAGGGAACGAAGTCCTACTCGGCAAAGGTCAGCGGCAAGAAGGCAACGGTCACCCTTGGCCGGCTGCCTGGAGGCACGCACAACTTCACCGTCCGGTTCGGTGGAACGGCAACGACGCACGCCGCCCAGGCCAGCGCGCTCCCGCTGTCCGTCACAAGGGTGATCTCCGCGCTGCGAGTGTCGAGTTCGCCGCAGCAGCTCACGACCAAGAGCCACGGCATCGCGATCGTCAACGTGTCGGCGCCGCACGCACACACCGACGGTGTCCGCGTGACGATCAAGCAAGGCTCGCGGACGCTCGGCTCGGGCAAGGTGAACGGCGGCGTCGCGAAGATCGCGCTACCGAAACTCAGTCTCGGGCAGCACAACTTGACGGTGTCCTACGCGGGCACGTCGACTGCCGAAACCTGCGACGCAGACCTGGATTGTCCGCGTGGCCCTCGGCTAATTTCGCCGCAGGCGGCTGGCAACGCGCGCCAGCTTGTCGGCGAACCGGACCACCCGCGGTTGAGGCGGCGGCTCGGGCTCTGCCGTCTTGCGGGGGCGGCTCGCGGCCATACTCAACATGCCCGCGACGAGCGCGTCGAGCTGGTCCGCCGCTGTCACCGTATCGGGGTTGGCGCCGGTCGGCCGATCACGCGGGACGAGGTCGGTGAGATCGCCGGCGATGTCGTAACCCGCCGACTGCAGCTTCGCGACCACCACCTCGGACCAGTCCACCGACCATCGGTAGACGTCCTCAGGGAGTTCGATCGCCGGGCTGTCGCGCCGGGCCAGTACGGGCGCAAGACGCTGCTTGAAAAACGGAACGTAACGGTGCCAGGGCAGGTTCTGCTCGGCGGCCGCCTCGTTGACCTTTACCAAGACCGCGGCCTCCGCAGCGCCCAGCGACGTGTTGGCGCCGCGCGGCGCGCTGGGAAATGTGGTGGGGTCGATGCCGAGCACGCCCGTGAACCGCTGCCACAACAGGTCCGGGTCGCTGCCGACCGGCGGGACGGTCACCACGTGAACGTGATCCATCGGAAGGCTCCGTCCCCATCGCTGGAGGATGGCTGAGACGTCCTGGTTGCGCCAGAACGGCAGCGACGTGCCGCCGCCCGGCGGGCCCGAAACCACCGCGTCAAGGAAGCTTGCGTACGTGCCGCCGGCTCCGGTTCGCAACCGGGTCTGCCACACGGCCGGCAGCTGGCGGGCGAAGTCGCGCGCGGTCAGGACGACGTGGACCTCGGCGAAGGCAAGGTCGGACAGAGCGCGGTCGACGATTTCAGGGCGCGCCCCGCAGAACAACTCGTGATCGATGACCGCGGGGCCTTGCCACTGCTCGACCTGCTCGACGAGATGCTGCCAGGCGCCCGCGGTCCGTGTCTTCTCCTGGCCACCTATCGACCAGCCAAGTAGGTCCTGGCACGGCCGGAAGTGCGAGTCTCCCTTGCCTGGGTACAGGACACCCGCCGTTCGCAGCGCCTCCCGGTTGCGACGCAGACTCTGCTGGATATAGGTGGTGCCCGATTTGGGCACGCCGATATGGAAAAAAACTGTCTGCGCATGGCCAGAGCTCAGTGGACGCATAGGCACAGTGAGCACGATACCGGCGGGCCACAGCCTGGCCGAGGTGGTTGCCCCGGCCAGCAGTCAGCGGGACCGGCTGCGGTAGAGGGTGCGCAGCCAGGCCAGCGCAGGGGTGCGGCCGACGACGTCCTCGACCTTGCGGGCGATCGCCCCGCGTTGCGAACGGCGTATCGCGGTCGTCGCGACTCGGCCGTCCGCGATGAGGGCAACCATGCTGACCATTCCGGCCAGCGCCGCATCGGCGCGGGCGTCGGCGGGGACGTCGTCCGGGTTCAGGCCGGTTGGCCGAGTGGTCGGGACGAGGTCGGCGAGATCACCCTCCACGCAATAGCCGGCGTCGCGCAACCTGTCGACAATGCGTCGCGAGCGTTCGACCGTCCTTTCGAAGTACTCCTCGGGAAGCTCGATCGGGTCGCTGCCGCGCTCGGCGAGCGCTGGCGCGAGCCGCTGCTTGAACACCCCTGCATATGCCGGCCATGGCACGTCCATGTCGACGATCGCCTCATTGAGCCGGCGCAGCACCGCCGCCTCGGCCGCGCCGAGCGAGGTGTTCGCAGTGGGAATGGATGTGTCGTAGCCGTCGGGGTCGACGCCGAGCAGTCCGGCGAAGCGCCGCCACAGCAGCCCCGGGTCGCTGCCCGAAGGCGGGACGGTCACCACGTGGACCCGCTCTGGCGCAATGGCCCGCGACCACCTCGCGAGGATCGTCGGGGTGTCCTGCATCGCCCAGAAATGGCGTGCTTCGGAGTTCCGGTCCGCCTTCGCCGCGCCGACGGCGGCGAGGAAGTCCGCGTAGCTTCCCGAGCTGCCGTTCTTCACCCGCTCTTGCCAGGTCGCGGGCAGCTGCCGGGCGAGGTCGCGCGCGGTCAGCACGATGTGCACCTCGGCGAAGTCAAGGTCGGCATGGGCACGGTCGACCGCCGCTCGGGACGCCGCGCTGAGGCTCTCGTGGGAGATCAGCGACCGGCCCGGCCATCCGCTGATCTCCTTCACGAGCCGGTTCCAGGCCCCGGGCACGTGTGCGTCGTGGTGCCCGCGGAACCTGCGCTCACGCAGGTCCTGACTTGCCCAGAAGTGCGCGTGCTGGGTGCCCGGGTAGAGCAGCCCCGCGCGGCGCAGGGCCGGTCGGTTCTGGTGCATGACCTGCTGCAAGTAGGTCGTGCCGGTCTTCGGTGCGCCGACGTGGATGTACACGACCGGCCGGTCGGATCGGCTCACCGCGCAGCCCGCTCGCGCCGCCGCCGAACCGCCGAGCGCAGCGTGCCGAGCTTGCCGCTCCGGAGCGGTTGGGCGACCGCCTCGTTGGCGAGCATCCTGAGCATTGCGCCAAGCATTCGGGTCGCCGCGTCGGCGCGCTCGTCGACCGGCACCGCGTCCGGGTCGGCTCCGGGCGGCCGGCCGGCCGGAATCAGTTCGGCCAGGTCGCCGGCCACGTTGTATCCGGCGGCCTGCAGTTTGGCGACCGCGTCGCGCGACCAGGGGACGGCCCACTCGTACGCGTCGGCCGGCAGTCCGATAGGCGCGGCCACCTGCCGGCTCTCGCCCAGCGCGCCGCTGAGTCCGTGCTTGACCGCCGACCGGTAGGCCGGCCACGGAATGTCAGCGTCGGCGATCGCCTCGTTGAGCACGCGCAGCACCGCGGCTTCCGCTGCGCTCAACGACGTGTTCTCCCGAGCGAAGTCGGTGTCGTACCGGACCGGGTCGATGCCCAGCACGCCGGCGAACCGCTGCCACAGCAGCGCCGGGTTGCCGCCCGGCGGCGGCAGCGTCACCACGTACACCTGCTCGGGCGCGATGTTGCGCGACCACTTGGCGAGGACCGTCGGCACGTCGTGCACCGGCCAGAAGTAGCGGCGCGGCCCGCTGCCGGTGAGTCCTCCGTGCACCCGGTCCAGAAAGGCGTGGTAGCGCACCGTGTCCCGGTTCTTCAGCCGCTCCTGCCAGGCCGCCGGCAGCTGTCGGGCGATGTCGCGGGCGGTGAAGACGAGCCGCACATCGGCGAAGGCCAGGTCGCGCAGCGCCTGATCGACATGGTCGGGCGACGCGCCGGCGAGAAGCTCGTGGTCGATCACCGAGGTGCCGGAGAAGTCGCGGATCTCATCGACCAGCCGGCGCCATGCACCGTCGACCTGCGGCTCGACATGGCCGTGGAACGCCATCCGGCGCAGATCCTGACTCGCCCAGAAGTGGCTGCGGACCGCCTTGCCGGGATACAGCAGACCGTCGCGGCGCAACTCCGCGCGGTTGCGGAACAGGATGCTCTGCAGGTAGGTCGTGCCGGTCTTCGGCGCCCCGATGTGCAGATACACCGCCGGCCGCTCCCGCACGCCGTGCACGATACCTGTGAGACACCGAGGCCAAGGCCGCACATCATCGGATCGGCAGGCGCGCCTCGGCGAGGACGGCGTCGTTGGGCCGCGGGCCGCGCCGCAGCCCGGCCGCCAATCCGAGGCGCAGCGCCCGGATCAGGGTGCGCCGGTCGCTCGATCCACGGAAGGTCCGCAGCCATCTGCGCACCGTTGCACCGGTGTAGAGCACCCGCTCGGCCGGGTTGAGGCAGCGGCTGCGGCTCAGCGTCCAGATCTTGTTCCGCACCTCATAGAAGAACCGCTCGCCGGGGTCGGCGTCGGCTCCGCCGAAGGTCATCGTCTTGTGCACGACGGTGCTCGCCGGGCAGAGCAGGCCCGGAGCGTGGCGAAGCAGCCGGGTGGTGTACTCGAAGTCGTCGTTCCAGAGGAAATAGTCGGCAATCGGGGCACCGAGCCTTCGCGCCTGCGCGGCGTCGACCAGCACCGACACGAACGACGCGGAACGGATCGGCACGCAGCCGATCTGTGCCGCGAGCTGCAACTCGCGGCGCCGGGCGAACGGCTTGCGGCGCGGCGTGTTCATCGGATGCTCGCGCCCGTCGGTCCACACGACCCGGCTGGCGACGACGGCCGGCGGCGCACCCGGCGTACTTGGCGCGCGCGGCGAGCAGTTGATCGAGCGCGCCGGGCTCGGGGATCGTGTCGTCGTCCATCAGCCAGACGAGGTCAGCACCCCCGGCGAGGGCCACGCCGAGTCCGGCCGCGAACCCGCCGGCGCCGCCGGTATTGCGGCTGAGCCGGATGAGTTGAACGTCGGGAAAGCGGTCGGCAACCGTGCTTGCCGTCTCGTCGGTGGAGGCATTGTCGACGACCACGACCGTGTCCGGCCGTCGGGTCTGTGCGCCGAGCGCGGCCAGCGACTCGAGCAACAGATCCCGCCGGTTGTACGTCACGAGCACGACGGTGACTCGCGGCTTGTGGCGGCTATCGCTCATCCGCGCCGACCCGACCTGGCGCCGATCCGCCAGGCGAGCACCTGCAGCGAGCGCACCCATGCGTACCGACTGGCAAGCTGGCGGGCGACGCGCTTCGTTCGCGGCGAGCTCGCCCCCCAGCTCGACCCGGCAGCCGCGAGGCTGCCCGCGCTGCTGCCCGATCCGGCGTACTCGCGGCGCAGCACGTCCGCGAGCGCCGCGACGGCGGCATCCAGCACCGCCGCGGGGGGCGCGGTCGAGCGGCGACGCGCCCGGCGGTGGTTGCGGGCGTCCACCCGGTCGGCCGGCAACAGATCGGTGAGGTCGCCGACAACGTCGTAGCCGGCCGAGGTCAGTTCGGCGACAAGCTCGACGGCCCGCTGCTGTACCCACTGCGCCTGCCGCGCGGTAAGGACCGGCCGCAACTTCGTGGGCCGTTCGGCGAGCACGCCGTGAGCAAGCCGCTCCTTGACGTGCACCGCGTAGAACCAGTCCGGGACGCTGTCGCGGCCCAGCTCGTTGTTGAGCCGGCGGAGCATCTCCACCTCGGCGAGGCCGAGCGAGACGTTGGTCCTGGCCGCCGACAGATCGACACCGTGCGGATCGACCCCGAGCACCGAGGCGAACCGCTCCCAGATGAGCTCGGGCGGCGAACCCGCAGGCGGCACCGTGACCACGTGCACCCGCTCCGGTGGCACACTGCCCGACCACCGACGCAGCACCGCCGCGGTGTCGTGCACCTTCCAGAACCAGCGAGCCCGGTTGCGGGGTGGGCCGTCAGGACCGGTCATCACTCGGCGCGTCCAGCGGGCCCATGGCTGCCGGTTGCGGTGCTTGACGGTCTCTTGCCACTCCGCCGGCAGCAGCCGGGCGAGGTCGCGGACGGTCAGCACGATGTGCACTTCGGCCGGTTGCAACGAACTGATCGCCCGCGCCGCCTGCTCGGCCGTCGCGGCGGCGAACAACTCGTGCGAGATGACCGAGACGCCGTCGGTCCGCGCCGCCTGCCGGGCGAGTGTCTCCCATTCGCCGACCCACGGCCCGGACGGGTCGTCGTCCGGCTGCACCACGTCGCGCAAATCCTGGCTCGCCCGGAAATGCGCCTGTGGATGCATGCCGGGCAGGAACACGCCCTGCGCAGCGAGCTGCGCGCGGTTGCGCCACAACACGTCCTGCACGAACGTCGTGGCGCTTTTCGGCTCCCCGACGTGCAGGAACACAACCGACCGCGCGCGCGGTCGAAGACCTTCCCGCATGATCACCGCACACCTGGCCAGTTCACTGGATGTTGCGGTCCTCGACGGCTCGCCACTGGTCGCCCTTTCGCAACCGGCGGAGTGCATTGGCGAGCTGCCAGTATTTCCGGCGGAGCCGGTGTAAAGCGGGGACGCGGGTAGACAGCGCGATGAGCCGTCGCTTCAGCGGCCCGCCGCCCGGTGTCGGCACCGGCGCCGATTCGGCACCGTCGATCCGCACGCCGTGCTCGACGGCGAGCTGCCTCACCAGTTCGACCGCGGCCGCGACGCCGGCGGCCGCCACGCTGTCGTCGCCGATCATGGCCGGCTCCGGGCGCTCGTCGGGAAGCTGCGGCGGCAGCAGCTCGGCGAGGTCGCCGACGATGTCGTAGGCCGATTGCCGCAGGTCCGCGACCATCGCCTCGGCATACTTGCGGGCCCACTCGTCGCGCTCGGCAGGCAGGTAGAGCCGCTCGTGCGGCGCTTCGGTGCGGACCAGCGATATCTCGTGCGCGAGCCCGTCCTTGACCGCGCGGACGTAGAACCAGTCCGGCACCTGCGCCGGCAGAGCGGCGTTGAGCCGGCGCAGGAACTCGGTCTCGGCCAGGGTCAGTGCCGCGTTGCCGTGTGCGGGCGCGTGATCGGCCACGTCGGCCGGAACGCCGAGGACCTGCGCGAAGCGCCGCCACAACAGATCCGGCTCGGTGCGGCCCGGCGGCACGGTGATGACATGCACCCGCTCGGGTGGGAGTAGGTCCGACCAGATCCGCAGGATTGCCAAGGTGTCGTGCACTCGCCAGAACAACCACTGACGGCGGTCCGGTGCCGGCGACTCCTCATCGATCACTGCGGCCAGCCAGTCCCGCCACGCACGCGTATTCCGATGCTTGACCGTCTCCTGCCACTCGGCCGGCAGCAGGGTTGCCATGTCCCGCACCGTGAGCACGACGTGCACCTCGGCCGGACGCAGCGACTCGACGGCGCGGGCGGCCTGGTCGGCGTCGACGCCGACGATCAGCTCGTGGGAGATAACCGCGGCCTGCGGCGCCCGCAGTGCTTCGGCGGCCAGCCGATCCCACCAGCCGGCGTAGGAGCCGAACGGGTCATTGGGCGGCTGCGCAACCTGGCGCAGGTCCTGCGCCGCCGCCCAGTGCGCCACCGGCCGCTTGCCCGGCACCAGGACGCCGTGCTCGCGCAGTCGCTGCCGGTTCGACCAGAGGATCTGCTGCAGGTGCGTGGTACCGGTCTTCGGCTCGCCAATGTGCAGGTACACCGCGCGCGCGGACACCTCCACCGACCTCACGTCGTGTCGGCTGGTCGCCGACGCAACTTTCGGTACCAGCCCAGAAGCGCGCTGAGCCAGCCGACCTGCCCGGACAGCTCGACGACGCAGCGCTTGATCCGCTCGACCGGCGGCAGATCGGCGTGCTCGCGCAGCTGCAGCTCAGCGGCTTCGGCCCTGGCCCGCAAGGTCGGCACCTCATCGGCGCCGGCCCCCTTGGCCAGCAGTCGGACGAGCGAGGCGATGCCGGCGATACCGGCATCGGCCAGCAGATCGCCCGGCACGTCGTCGGGGTTCATCCCGCTGGGCCGCCGGGTCGGGGTCAGCTCCCCGAGCTCACCGACGACGTCGTAGCCGGCCTCGGCGATCGACTTCGCGTACTGCTGCGATGTCGTGCTCGCCCACTCGTACTCCTCCGCAGGGAGGTCGATCGGGACGCCGGGTCGGGTGGCGAGCTGGGGCGACAGGTACCACTTCATGAACCGGTCGTACGGCGGCCACGGGAAGTCGTCCCCGCCGAGGGCGACGTTCACCTGGCGCACGAGGCTGACCTCCGCGGCGCCCAGCGAGCTGTTCACGCTGCGGCCCGGCAGCTGATAACGGCTCGGGTCGAGGCCGATGACCTGCGCGAACCGGGCCCACAACAGATTGGGGTCGCCACCGGCCGGCGGGACCGTCACGACATGGATCCGGTTCGGCGGCTGGCCCTCCGACCATTTCGCGAGGATGCCTGGGACGTCGTGCAGATTCCGGAAGTGTCGGCCGGCGTTGTTCTCCGGCGACAGCGGCGCGTGAATGGCGGCGAGCCACTCGGCGAACGTCTCGTGGCCGCGATTCTTGATGCGCTCCTGCCAGGCGGCGGGCAGTTGCCGCGCCATGTCGCGAACGGTGAGGACGATGTGGACGTCGGCGAAGTCCAGCGACTTCCGCAAACGTCTGATGTGCCCTGGCGCCGCCGGAGCGAGCAATTCCGAGCTGATCAGGGCCGGGCCGCCCCACTCGCGGATCATCGCCACCATGCGCGACCACGAGCCGGGAATGTTGGGGTCCGGGGTGCCCTTGAACGTGATGCGCCGCAGGTCGAAGGTTTCCAGGACGTGCCCGCTCCCGCGCTCGGGCGGGTACAGCAGGCCGTCGGCGCGCATCGCGTCGCGGTTCGCGGACAGGAGATTCTGCAGGAAGGTGGTGCCCGTCTTCGCCTCACCGATATGGACGTAGACCGGGGGCCGCACCTGTGGGTCGCGCGGCCGCACCCCCGATGTTGTCATGACCGTCCTCCTGAGTTCCGCCGTGCAGTCTATCGGGCGCCGCCCGCGCGACACGCCACCGATGACGGCCGCAACGGTGCTCCGGCGCGGCGGTGCAGCCGCCGAGCGCGCCCGCACAGGAGATCATCGGTTTGGTCCGCCGATACCTCTTATGGGTAGCCGAGAACTCGACGAAACCACTGCTGCTGCATTGCACTCTCTCAGCCGGCGCCGGATCGCGACGAAGTCCCCCAGACCGGCCGGCCCAGCCCGCATGGTCGGCGGCTGAGAGAGAGCGTTCTGGCCGTCGCCGCCGCGCTTACCATGTCGTGAGCCGTCGCGAGTCCTTGCGGCCGAAATCAACAGAAGGAGTGCTGTGTCCCGAATCCGCGCCGCAGCTGGACGAACGCGCAGTAGCCTCCGGAGGGCCCTTCGAAGCGGTAGTGCCCACATGCGCTCGTTCGACCGTGCCACCGAGCAAGGCGTCGCGCTCGAGCACCTCCTCGCCCTGTACGAGACCCTCCGCAGCACTTATGCCGAGGACGACGTTCCGGCCGCGCAGGGTCTGCCCACCGAGGCTGAGATCGCTGCCGTCCAGAGCGCTGCGATGCGACCGCGGATGTACGAAGCGTTCTTCAGAACCGTGCTGGCTGAGGGCGACGTCAGCCTCGCCTCGGTGGCACTGACCCGCAAGTTGGTGGCCAGATCCCGCCGATGGATCGCGACCAGCATCGCGCAGGTCTTCCAGCGCTACGCGGGGCTGAGCCCGATCGGGGACATCTGCCTCGCGCTGTGCGCGCTCGACCACCCGATGCCGGAAACGGCATGGGAGCTGCTGACGCGCAACGACCTCGACCTGATCCTTCGGCTGGTGCCCGAGGAGTATCTGCGACTCGGTTTCGCCGTCGAGCCCGAAGCAGCGGCGCAGGGCGTCCGCCGAATTCTTCGCCGGACCGGCCGACGGGATTCCAGGACCCGAGAACTGGTTGAACATCGCCGACGACTGCCTGTCGGCCGGGCACCTCGATCTCGCGCGTGACGTGCTGGACCGGGCGAGCGCGGCGGTCCAGCTGCTGCCGCATTCGCCGCGGCGGCGCGACGTCAACGCCCGGTTGACGAACCTGACCGAGTGGGTCGAACGCGCCGAGGCGAAGGCTGAGCCGATTGCCGCGCCGGCCGGCGCCATCCCGTTCGCCGTCGTCGGCTTCAAGCATCCCGACTGGCTCGAGATGTCGCAGAATCTCGACGACCCACTCGAGACACTCGCCGCGCTGGGACACCTGCTGCGCATCGACGGCGTCGAGTTCACCGGCGATCCGGGCCTGGTCGCCGCCGCCGAACAGTTGCGCAACGCCGTCCCCACCGAGTTGCGACGCGCAGGTGAGAAGCAGTCGGTGTGCCTGTATGAGGTCGACCGCGATGTCAGCCGGTTCGCGCGAGTCCCGGACGGTACCTGGACGATCGTCTCGGATTGGTTCGTGCTGCGGTTCAGCAACGGAAGCGCGGACATGCCGCTCAACCCGAATCTGCGACCACTGTTCATCTCGTTCAACATCAGCCCGAGCGCGCTCGCTGCTCCTGGGGTTGTCGACTACCTGCGCGAACACGCGCCCATCGGGTGCGCAAACTGGGAAGGCGTCTTCCTGCTTCACGCGGCGGGCGTGCCCGCGTTCTTCTCCGGCGCCATCGCCACGTCGATCGACGCGGTGGTCCCGCGGCAGCCCGGTCCGCCGGCGGCGCGGACAATCGCCGTCGACGCGGTAGTCGCCGGAGCGAGCAAGCGGCGCACCCGGTCCACGCCGCGGGTCAAGCGGCGCGATCTCGGCGAGAACCTCATCGCTGCGGCGGAGGATCTGCGCTCGTACCGGGACAGCGGAGCGCGAATCGTCACCTCGAAGCTGCGCTTCTACCTGGCCGCCCGCGCGGTCGGCTGCCAGGCGGAGTTCCGCCGCGGCGAAGGCAGCTACGACGTTGCCGACTACACCAGCCTGACCGACGATGGCCTGCGTTCGATGCAGCAGGGCATCTCCGAAAAGCTCGCGACGGTGCTCGACGCCGTCCTCGCCGGGCGCTCGGACGCCGACGTCTACGAGGTGTGGCGAGAGGTCTGCGCCGACGACGTGGCACGCGCCGAGAAAGAGCTGAACAGCATCACGGACTACCCGAAGTTGAACTTCGACCTCGACCACGCGTGCCGAGTGATCCGGGCCGCCTCCGTGACGATCGAACGAACCGCCCCCGCGCCGGACGGCGACGAGGTCAATGTCGAGTTCTCCCTCGACGCCAACTACACCCATCAACTCGACGTCGTGCTGGACTCGGTCGTGCAGCATTGCAGCCGTCCGGTCCGCGCCTTCCTGCTGTGCCGCGGCCTCGACCCCGCGCACTTCGAACGCACGGCAAAGCTGTTCCCCACCGTCTCGTTGGTCTGGCTTCCTACCGACGACGTCGATTACGGGCACGTCGGCGGCATGAATGCGTGGGTGACGCCCGCGACGATGGACCGGACGATCCTGCCTGCCCTGCTCGAGGACGTCGGGCGGATCGTGCACTTCGACCTCGACGCCCTGTGCCTCGGCGACCTCGCGGAGTTGTTCACCGTCGAGATGGAAGGCCACGCGATCGCGGGAGCGACCACCCCCAGCCCCGGTTCGTCTCCGGATTCGACACCATTCGCCGCAATGCCACACGGCTGCGGAGAGAGGGGCACCCGGAGCTGGCGCGCGAACTCCTGCTGCGCACGCACAAGATGCACCGCTTCGATTTCGACGTCTTCAACGCCGGAATCATGCTTCTGGACCTGGACAAGATGCGCGCCGACGACTTCTGTGGCCGGTATCTGCCGAACGTGCAGCGCTTCGGTCTGAACGGTCAAGTCGTGTTGAACACCTACGTCGGTGGCAATCGCAAGGTGCTGAACAACGAGTGGAACCGGCTCATCCGGCTCGAGGCAGCGCGCGAGTCCAAAGGGGTGCACTGGGTCGGGCAATACAAGCCGTGGCGATCTGACGTCTACGTCACCGGCCGCGAGCTCTGGCAGGCGCAGGAGAGGCGCTTGGCCGAACGCACCCGTGACGTCCTGGAAGCCGTTTCGAAGGGGAGCTGAGATACCCCGCTCCCGGCCGCGGTTGACCGGGAGCGACTTCGTACGTTGGTAGACTGCCGGCTAGCCGCCCCGGTCATCGAGTGATGTGCGGCCCGTCTTAGGAGTGTTTGTGCGCGTTCTCATCCTTGGTGGCGACGGCTTCTGCGGTTGGCCGACAGCCCTGCACCTGTCGAAGCGCGGCCACGAAGTGGCGATTGTCGACAACCTGTCCCGCCGCAACATCGACAACGAGCTGGAGGTCAGCTCGCTGACCCCGATCCAGCCGATGGGCATGCGGTTGGCGGCGTGGGACGAGGTCGGCGGCAAGCAAGATCACCTTCCACAACTACGACGTGGCGGAGAACTACCACCGCCTGCTCACGCTACATCCACGACCTGGCGCCCGGAAGCGGTCGTGCACTTCGCCGAGCAGCGAGCGGCGCCGTACTCGATGAAGTCGTCGTGGCACAAGCGCTACACGGTCTCCAACAACCTGAACGCGACGAACAACCTGCTCGCAGCGATCGTCGAGTCCGGCCTGGACATCCACGTCGCCCACCTCGGCACGATGGGCGTCTACGGCTACGGCACCGCCGGCATGAAGATCCCCGAGGGCTACCTGACGGTGAAGGTCGACACCGACGCCGGCGAGGTCGAGCAGGAGATCCTGTACCCGCCGAACCCGGGCAGCATCTACCACATGACCAAGACGCAGGACCAGCTGTTGTTCGCGTACTACGCGAAGAACGACAAGCTGCGGATCACCGACCTGCACCAGGGCATCGTCTGGGGCACCCAGACCCCGGAGACCAAGCGCGACGAGCGGCTGATCAACCGGTTCGACTACGACGGCGACTACGGCACGGTGCTCAACCGGTTCCTGATGCAGGCGGCGATCAACTACCCGCTGACCGTGCACGGCACCGGCGGCCAGACGCGCGCGTTCATCCACATCCAGGACACCGTCCGCTGCATCGAACTCGCGATCGAGAACCCGCCCGAGCGCGGCGATCGCGTGCACATCCTCAACCAGATGACCGAGACGCACCGGGTCAACGACCTCGCCAAGCTCGTGTCGGTGCTGACCGGCGCCGAGATCGACTACGTCGACGAACCCGCGCAACGAGGCCGCCGAGAACGACCTGCTACGTCGAGAACAACCAGTTCCTCGAGCTCGGCCTCGACCCGATCACGCTCGCCGAGGGCCTGCTGCAGAGGTCACCGAGATCGCGCACAAGTACGCCGATCGCTGCGACACGGCCAAGATCCCGTGCCGCTCGCTGTGGCGCCAGAACAAGCCGGTGACAGACGGGCCGAACGTGTGACCGAGCCGCGTGGGTACTCGTCACGGCGGAGGCGCCGGTTTCGTAGGCGCGAATCTCGTCCGATTGTTGCTGTCCGGCGGCTGCGACGTGCGCATCCTCGACGACTTCCGAACGGGCCGCGAGGAGTACGTGGCGGACCTCGACGTCGAGGTAGTGCGCGGGCGCGATCGGCGACACCGCGCAGGTGACCGAGCTGTGCCGCGATGTCGATGCGATCGTCCATCTCGCTGCCGCGGGCTCGGTCGTCGATTCGGTAGCCGACCCGACCGCCAACTTCGAGGCGAACGCCGTAGGCACGTTCAGCGTGCTCAATGCGGCACGCGCGGCCGATGTCGGCCGGCTGGTGTTCTCGTCGACGGGCGGCGCGCTGATCGGCAACGCCGAGCCGCCGGTCAACGAGCAGTCGCTTCCGAAACCGATCTCCCCCTACGGCGCCAGCAAGCTCGCCGCCGAGGCGTACTGCCACGCTTTTGCGAAGGCCTACGGGATGACCACCGTCGCGTTGCGGTTCGCGAACGTGTACGGCCCGTACAGCGGGCACAAGAAGGGCGCCATCACGGTCGTTCTTCCGCGCGCTGCACGAGGGCCGTCCGCTGCAGATCTTCGGCGACGGCAAGGCATCGCGCGACTTCATGTACGTCGATGACATCTGCCGCGGCATCACCCTCGGCCTGACGCGTGACGTCGCACCCGGAACGGTCGCGCACCTTGCGACCGGGGTCGAGACGTCGGTGTCGGAACTCGCCGATGCGTGCCGCCGGGTGGTCGGCCTGCCCGATCACCCCATCGAGTACCTGCCGCCGCGCCCCGGCGAGGTCGACCGCAACTTCGCAAGGTTCGACTACGCACGCGAGGTGCTCGGCTTCGAGCCGTCCGTGGATCTGGACGACGGACTCGCGCTCACCTGGGACTGGTACAAGCGCTTCGTGTTGTGAGCCTCAATCGAGGTGCAGGCCGCACTCGGTCTTGCCGACGTTGGCCCAGCGTCCGCTGCGCAGGTCCTCGCCCGGCAGGACTCTGCGCGTGCACGGGGCGCAACCGATCGACGGGTAGCCGTCGTAGACCAGCGGGTTGACCTCCACGTCGTTGGCGATGACGTACTCGTCGACCTGCGCCTGCGTCCAGTTGGCGAGCGGGTTGACCTTCACCATCGAGCGCTTGCGGTCCCACTCGATCACGCCGATGTTCTTCCGGCTCGCTGCCTCGTCGCGCCGGATGCCGGACGCCCAGGCGTGGTACGGGGCGAGCGCGCGCGCCAGCGGCTCGACCTTGCGCAGCGAGCAGCACGCGTCCGGGTCACGATCGTGCAGCTTCGGCCCGAACGTCGCGTCCTGCTCCGCGACGGTCTGCTTCGGCAAAATGGTGTGCAGCTGGATCGGGTATCGCTTGGCGACCCGGTCTCGGGTTTCGAGGGTCTCGGCGAAGTGGTAACCGGTGTCGAGGAACACCACGGCGATGTCCGGGGCGACTCGGCTGGCGACGTCGATCAGCACGGCGTCCGCCATCGATGCGGCGATGCAGAAGCCCTCACCGAACTCGTTGACCGCCCAGTCGATCACTTTTTCCGCTGGCGCGTCGTCCAATTGGCGGCCGGCTTCGATGGCGACCGATTGGTAGTAGTCGGTCCTTCCGACGGCAACAGACATATAGACCAGAGTACCGGAGCCGCCCGGTTCAACTGGGGCGCGCGACGCGCGCGGCCTGTGAACTCGACTTAGCCACGTACGGGGAAATAGGCGTTCCGCGGGAAATGTCCTCGTCGTATCGCGGACTCGCATTCGCGCGCTGCGCCCGGGGTCAACGATCACGGGCATTCACCAGTGCTTTTCCGCGCAGCCCTAGGTGAAGCCAGGGTGACCTCGCGGACTAGCATCAGTGCGCCGCGCGCTCGACGTCTAACGATCACGATCATTACTTCTGAATTTCCGCTGAGACCTAGGAGGACCGACGGCGTGCATGAGCCGTTCTCGCTCCTCCTGCCGGTGCACGCGAGCGATCACCCCGACTTCGTGCGGGCGGCCTTCCGCAGCGCAGTCCATGACCAGACACTGCGCCCGGACCACGTTGTGCTCGTGCAGGACGGGCCGGTCCCCGAAGCCCTCGCCGAATGCATCGATCAGTTGCGCTCGGACTGCCCGGTGCCGCTGACGTTTGTCCAGCTGGAGCACAACCTCGGTCTAGGTCCGGCACTCGACGCCGGTCTGGCGGCGAGCCCGCACGACGTGATCGCCCGGATGGACTCCGACGACGTCGCGATGCCGCGTCGGTTCGAGGTACAGCTGCCGCTGATCGCGGCAGGAGCCGACATCGTGGGCTCCGGGTTGCTGGAGTTCGGCCGGGACACCGACGACATCGTGGGGCAGCGCACGCCACCGAGCGACCCGGACGACATCCGCCGCTACGCGCGCATCCACGACCCGTTCAACCATCCGACCGTGATCTACCGGCGGGCCGCTGTGGTCGCCGCGGGCGGGTACGGCCACCTGCCGCTGATGGAGGACTACTGGCTGTTCGCGCGGATGCTCGCGAACGGCGCGAAGCCCGCGAACATCACCGAACCGCTGGTCTACTACCGGGTCGGCGACGGTGCCTACCAACGTCGCGGCGGGCGAAACTTGCTGCGCTCCGAGCTCGCTCTTCAGCGCAGATTTCGCGATGAGGGCTTCGTCTCGTCGGCCCAGTACGTGCGCAACGTGGCGGTTCGCGGCGGGTATCGTTTACTCCCGTGGTGGGTGCGTCGAACGGCCTACCGACTTGTCGTGGCACCGTACGGCCGACGCAAGGGGCGCGCTCGCGCCGCGGCGGCGCGCTAAATCCGGGGCCGTCCGCTCCTGCCAGAGGTGTTTGTGAACGTTGATCTTGTCGTAGTCGGCTCCGGCTTCTTCGGGCTGACCGTTGCCGAGCGCTGCGCCGCCGAACTCGGGCTGCGGGTACTCGTGATCGACCGGCGCAACCACATCGGCGGCAACGCCTACAGCGAGATCGAGCCGAGTACCGGCATCGAGATCCACCGCTACGGTGCGCACCTGTTCCACACGTCCAACCGGCGGGTCTGGGAGTACGCCAACCGGTTCACCTCGTTCACCGGTTACCAGCATCACGTCTTCTCCAAGTACCAGGGCCGCATCTATCAGATGCCGATCAACCTCGGCACGATCTGTGAATACTTCGGCACGGCCCTGTCGCCGGACGAGGCGCGAGCACTCATCGCCGAGCAGTCGGCCGAGGTCGACAGCGACCAGGCGCGCAACCTCGAGGAGAAGGCGATCTCGCTCATCGGCCGACCGCTCTACGAGGCGTTCATCCGCGGGTACACGGCCAAGCAATGGCAGACCGACCCGCGCGAGCTGCCGGCCGAAATCATCACCCGCCTGCCGGTGCGCTACACCTTCGACAACCGGTACTTCAGCGACACCTATGAAGGCCTGCCCACGCACGGCTACACGAAGTGGCTCGAGGCGATGGCCAACCACCCCAACATCGAGGTGCGGCTGGACACCGAGTTCGCCGACATCCGCCCGGATGTCGTCGGCAACGTCCCGGTCGTCTACACCGGCCCGCTCGACGCCTACTTCGACAATGCCAACGGCGAGCTCGGCTGGCGCACGCTCGACTTCGAGATGGAAGTGCTGGGGGTCGGCGACTTCCAGGGCACGCCGGTCATGAACTACGCCGACGAGGACGTCCCCTACACCCGGATCCACGAGTTCCGGCACTTCCACCCCGAGCGCGAGTACCCGGCGGACAAGACCGTGATCGTGCGGGAGTTCTCCCGGTTCGCCGACCCGGGCGACGAGCCCTACTACCCGATCAACACCGCCGAGGACCGCGAGCGGCTGCTGAAGTACCGCGAACTCGCCAAGCGCGAGCCGGGGGTGCTCTTCGGTGGGCGGCTCGGTACCTACAAGTACCTGGACATGCACATGGCGATCGGCTCGGCGCTGGCCATGGTCGACAACCAGTTACGACCGCACTTTCGCGACGGCGCGGTGCTGATGAGCGGGGACGTGGACCAGTGAGCAATGGCGACACCGCCGTGCGGGTGCTGCAGCGCGTCATCTTCCCGACTCAGGGCAACCTGGACGTCGTGTCGCTCTACGTCGAGACCAAGCTCGACCAGGGCCCGATCCTGTCTGCGCTCGATCTGGATGAAACGCAGGGCAAGTCCAGCGACGACACACTCGGCGCGAGCGCCATCGCGAGCGCGGTGCCCGGCGCGTCGCAGTCGGCCGTCCAGTTCGGCATCGCCGCCCAGGCAACCTCCACCGGCGACATCGCGGGCCGGCGCAGTGCGATCGTGTCGGCGGGCCGTCGGGTGTCGCTCGGCGCGTACTTCAACGCCTTCCCGGCGAGCTACTGGCGCCGGTGGAGCGTGCTCAGCGAAGTGCTGCTGCGCATCCGCATCTCCGGCGAGGGCACGATCATCGTGTACCGGTCGACCGCGCGCGGGCACAGCCACCCGGTCGAGTCGATCCACTTCGACGCCGCCTCCCCGCAGGACTACGTGCTGCCCCTGCCGCTGAAGCAATTCATCGACGGCGGCTGGTACTGGTTCGACATCGCCGCCGGCTCGCGGAACGCGGTGCTGCACGAGGCCGACTGGGCGGCCGAGACCGATCGGGTGCGCAACGGCCGGTTCTCGATCGGCATCACCACCTTCAACCGGCCGGACTTCTGCGTCGACGGGCTGCGCGTGCTCGCCGAGGCACCGTACGTGCTCGAGGCCCTCGACCAGATCTACGTCATCGACCAGGGCACCGAACTCGTCGAGGAGCACCCCGAGTTCGCCGAGGCAACCAAGGGCATCGCCGACAAGCTGCAGGTGATCCGTCAGGGCAACCTCGGCGGCTCCGGCGGCTTCTCCCGCGCAATGGACGAGACGGTGCGCGAGGGCAGCAGCGACTACGTCCTGCTCCTCGACGACGACGTGATCACCGAGCCTGAGAGCATGCTGCGGGCCGTCACCTTCGCCGACCTCGCCCGCCGCCCGCCGATCGTCGGCGGCCATATGTTCAGCCTCTACGACCGGTCGGTGCTGCACGCGTTCGGTGAGCGGATCGCGCCGTACAACTTCTGGTGGGGATCGGTGCCCGGCACCAAGGAGGGCCATGATTTCGGCCGGCGCAGCCTGCGGCACACCCCGTGGTTGCACCGCCGCATCGACGTCGACTACAACGGCTGGTGGATGTGCCTCATCCCGACCGCTGCGGTGCGCGAGCTCGGGCTGGCACTGCCGGTCTTCATCAAGTGGGACGACGCCGAGTACGGGCTGCGGGCGCGTGCCGCCAACTACCCGACGGTGTCGTTGCCGGGCGTGGCCGTCTGGCACGTGCCGTGGCAGGACAAGAACGACGCACTCGACTGGCAGGCGTATTACCACCTGCGCAACCGGCTCGTCGCGGCGCTGCTCCACTCGCCCTACCCGCGCGGCGGCAGCGTCGTCAGCGAGAACCTGAAATACCAGATCCGCCACCTGCTCTCGATGCAGTACTCGACGGCGACGCTGCGGTTGATGGCGATCGAGGACATCCTCAGCGGTCCCGAACATCTGCATCGCGATCTTCCCGACAAGATGGGCGAGCTTCGCAAGACCCGCGCCAACTTCCCGGATTCGCGCAGCGAGAGCGATATCGAGAACTTCCCGCCGGTGCATCGGCTGAAGCCACCGCGACGCGGCAAGGAGCCCACGTCACCGACCAACAAGAGAGGGCTGCTGATCAAGGCGGCGCTCGGTTCAGTGCGACAGGTGCGCCCGGTGGGCGAGTTCGCGCACAAGTACCCGCAGGCCGTCGTCCCCTCGCAGGACGCCGAGTGGTGGCGGCTGTCGAACGTCGACGGTGCCTTGGTTTCCGCTGCGGACGGCACCAACACAGCCTGGTATCAGCGTGACCCGGCTCTGTTCCGGACGCTGTTCGAGCGCAGTCTGAAGCTGCACACGCGGTTGGTACGCGAGTGGCCGCGGCTGCGCGAGACCTATCGTTCGGCAGTCGGCGAATTCACCTCGCCGGACGAGTGGCGCAAGACCTTCGAGTCCTCCGAGTCCACCGAGCGCTAGATCCCGATCAGGACAGGCCGGCTCGCTCGTAACGTGCTGCCAGCCGGGCCTCGGCCTCTCGCCACAGCGGCTTGCCGAACACCCACGGACGGCTCCACGGCTTGTATTTCCCAGCCCAGTGAGCGATCTTCGGCTCGTCGACCGGCGCCAGCCACGGCCGCCAGTTCCACCCGCGGTCGATCTCGACCCGGTTGCCGCCGGCATAGACATTCAGCACGGCCTGGTCGTTCATCCCGAACCTCTCGACGAACGGCACGAAGTTGGCGCCGAAGTCGTCCGCACGCATGACGTCCAGGTCGAGCACCATGATCCCGGCGTTGAGGATGTCGAAGTCGAATTCGTGCCGGCCGTGCGTCCGGCGCACCAACTCGCGACCGAGTTCTGGCCGGTGGCGGAACCGCTCGCCCTGGCGCATGAAGGCGGCGAAGCCACTGCTCAGGCTGGGCAGCGGCGAACCGACACCGCCGACCGGCTTGCCGGCGAGGTCGATGTCGAAGAGCGCTGCGAGGTCGCTCAGGCACAGCGCGTCGAGGTCGTGGTGCACGATCCGATGGACGCTCGGCAACAGGTCAGGCAGCAGCAACCGGTCCATCGTCGCGACCGTCGTGTAGCCGAGCAGTCCGCTGATCGGTCCGTAGTCGACCCCGTCTGTCGGCAGCCACTCGAACGACACCGTGGGGAAGAGCGCGGCCAGCCGCTGCTGATCGGCCGGGCCGTGATCGCGACAGAGCACGAAGGCGCGCACGTCGCGGCTTGCGTGCTGCACGATCGAGTCGAGCACGACCTCGAGCTGATGCTTGTAGTTTCCGTCGAGGGACAGTTCGACGTTGATCTCGTCCCCACCACGTCCTGGCTCGGCACGTTCGATCGTCACCGCCGCGCGGTGGATCGTCGCGCACGCGCGGGCGATGTCGAACGCGGAGCGCGGCATCGGTGGGATTGCGGCGCGCGCGGCCTCCGCCGCTGCGACGTCGGCGGCACACAGCTCACGCCAGCGTTCGTAGACAGCGGCCTCGGGCTTCGCCGCGGTGATCACGTCGAGAACGTCGGCGATGCGGTCGTTGAACCGTCGCTGCATTGCGGCCAACTCGGTACCGGTCAGCGGGTCGAGCCCGTCGAAGCGCCGCTCGGCAGGGTTGCGCGGCGCGAACCGTGCGTCGGTTCCCGCAGCGCGCGCGGCGAGGTAGGACTGCAGTCGCGTGCTGGTGACCTGCCGCGCGCCCCGGTACTCGTCGAGCCGGTCGAGCGCCGCCCGCAGGTTCTGTGCCGGCGACGCGCCCCGCACCTCGTCGAGGTCCTGCGATACCCGGCGACCCTGCCCCTTCGGCGCGGCGTCGACGAACAGTCGGCCGGCGCGCTGCGGCGGTGTCACAGCTGCGATGCCGTCGAGCGTTACCGTCAGTGCGCCCGCGAAGAACGCCGGCACTTTCGCGGCCAGCAGCAGCAGCGTGGTTGGCCAGTCGCGGCAGCCGATCGGCGCGTAGCGACGAAGGTAGTCCAGCGCATCAGGGGTCAGCTGCTCGGCCGAGTCGACATGCACCGACACGAAGATCGGTCGCAGCCGCGGATCGAGCGGCAGGTTCCGGCGCACCCCGAACAGTGGCTGCGGCAGAAGCCCGGCGTAGAGCAACCAGGTCCCGTCCGGGACGGCTGCCCAGTCGGACGCGTCGCGGTCGACCACGGCCAGGCTCGCAGCACCGCCACCGGCGGCCGGTGCCGAAGCCGGGACGCGCGCGCGAAGCTGCTCGGCTACCGCGACGAGCTCGGCATCGCCGGTCAGCGTGAGATCGGTGCGCCGCGCGAGCTGCGATAGCGCGGCCAAGCTCTCGAAGTAGTTCCCCAGGTCGCGCGATGTCGCATCGCGATCAGGCTGCCGGTACGCGAGGACACCGAACGACACCGCGCCGGATGCCTCGACCGGTTCCGCGGCTGCCAGCGGACGGCCGTACCACGACGCCAACCATTTCGCCGTCTGCGCGGGTCGGCCGGTCCGCTTGCCCAACCCGGCGCGGGCGCGGGTCAGTGCGTACTGCGACTGCTGCTCGGTGCCCGCGGCGAAGCTCGTGCCTGCCAGGTCGAGCCAGCCGAGCGGATCCGCCTGAACGGTCAGCTCGCCGCGCAGTACCGCGTCGAGAGTGGCGCGGGCGGCCTGCGGAGCGACGATGAACCCGGACCGGAAGTACTCAACGGCAGCTACCCGAAGCACGTCCGCCAGGGCAGCGCCGCGGAACAGCTCCCAGGACTGCTCGTACAACTCGCTGCGGGCCATCACCATGGCCATGCAGATGTCGCCGACCTCGCCGGCGTGTCCGGACTCCTGCTGCAGCACCTGTGCGAATGTGCGAGCCCTGCGCAGCTGCTTAGACCGCAGGTGCTGGCGCACTGCCGAGGTCGCTGCGAGGGCGAGGTCGCCGTCGCTCTCGATCACGGCGAAGAAGGTCTCGCCCGTCGCGCCCGCTGCTGAACGGGCACGCGGCGATCGGTTACCCGGCCGTTCCCCGGCGGAGGGGTCGGCTGGCGTTGTGCGCGCCGACGTTCGGCGTGGCCGCCGCCTGCCTGCGTACGCCGAGGCGGCGCAGCAGCCGGCCGGCAACGCGGCGGACCTTCGCGCGTGGGCTGCGAGCATTACTGCGTACGGGCACGGTCAGAACATCTCGTCCGAGTCGCCGCACGCCCGCCGCGCGGGATTGATCGGCGTGCTGTGACCCCCGCTCGTGAAGCCGCCGGAGCGGCCCATGATTGCGGAGGTCACGCGGCGATCGTACGGCGCGCGCTGCTCGCGCTCGGCATCGGTCTTGGTTCGTCCAGACCAGGATGGGCGAGTCAGAACGAGTGCCGCACCTGCAGCACTCCGTCGATTGTGGCCCGATCGAGCGGCTCGCCCAGCCAGTCGAACAGGCCGGTCAGCGCGGCGGGATCGTTGACATAGTCGTCGTAATGCACGCGATAGGCAGCCGGGCCGAGCCGCTCTGCCATCGATGTGAGCTGCGTTTCGTAACCGGCGAGCTCGGCGAGCACGTCTTCCTCCGGCCACTTGCCCCACCACTGGCTGCGGGCAACAGCAGCGTGGTCGCGGGTGTTGATGACGAACCGCGCTCCGGGGAACAGCGCACGGAGGAAGTCGAGGTAGGCCGCCCAATCCTTCTGCCACCAGCGGATCTCCTTGAACCCCACGACCTTGGTGTCGGCCGTGGGCCGGAGCAGGGCGTCGAGGATGAGCGCACGCAAGCGGGCGAGGGCCGCGGCAGACGCGTACTCGTCGATGCCGAACCAGGAGTCCTGGGGGTTCAGCGACCTGCTACGGCCGAACTCGTCCCGGGCCGCCTCGACGGCCGAGTGGAACTGGTAGAGCCGGTAGGTGACTGCGCGATTCTCGCCGCGGATGAGGTAGCCCGGGATCGTGTTGAGCATGCCCTGCAGCAAGGTCGAGCCGGAGCGCCCGTAGGTGACGATGAACAAGTAACCCAGCGATGGGCGGGGGTTGGCTACGTCCGCGTCTACCGGCGCGGTGGTACTCAACTCGGCGATGTGCGCCTTGAGTTCGTCGATCTGGCGGCGCGCGCCGGCAAGCTGCCGATCGGCTTGCAACTCTGCGAGCCGCAGCCGCGCCTGCTCCTCGATCAGTCGGCGAAGGGGCGGGACGCGCATCGCGACCCTCCGGGCGACAGCGCGGGAACGCTTCGTCGGTTCGGTCACCGCGGCACCTTTGCGAGCATGGCTCGGATGGGCAACGTGCGCACAGCCCATCAGGCTACCGAAGCGGCTCGCCGGCGAGTGCTAGCCCGTCGCTGTTCCCGACGCGATTGCGCCACGGAGGGCCGACGCGAGGTTGTTCTCGAACGACGGGTCACCGTTGCCGTACAGCGCAATGACGTGACGCAGGATCGGGAATGACGCGCTGCCGTTCGAACGCGTGTACACAGGCTCGACATAGAGGATGTGCCCCGCGAGGGGAATCGCTTGGAGAGCACCAAGCACCACGCTCGAGTTGCCACCGCGTTGGAGCGTCAACACATCTGTGATGTTCGTGTCCGACTCGATGTCGTTCTGCACCTGCGAGGGCGACTCGCTTCCCGCTGTTGACGGGAAGTTCAACACGGTGAACTTTCCGTAGTCCGGGCCGGGTTGCGCGTTGACGTAGACAAATGCAGTGAGCTGCCGTCCATTGAGCGTCACCATCGGGCTGGACAGCGAGTACTGCTGGGCCCCGGAACCATCGACGGACATCGACATGTATTTCGCCGGGAACGGCGGGCTCGACCCGCCCGTCCCTGCCGTCGAATCGGCCGGCACCGCCCAGAAGTCGTTACCGCTGTAGAAGTCCGACGGCTGTGTCACGTGGTACTTCGCGAGCAGGTAGCGCTGCACGTTGAACAGGTCGGTCGGATAGCGCAGCTGAGGGAGCAGGTCAGCCGGGATGTTTGACTGGGGCTGGACCAGCCCCGGGAAGACGGCCTCCCAGGCCTTGAGTAGCGGGTCCGGTTGCTGAGCCTGGTTCCATTCGTAGAGCGTCACCTTGCCGGTGTACGCGTCGACGACGACCTTGACCGAGTTCTGGAGGTAGTTGACCTGCCTGTTGGGCTGGGCAACAGATGCTCCGTTGGCCGTCAATGTCGTCGCGCTGGCTGAGTGGAGATTGATCAACTGCGAGTCGGGATACTTCGCCGAGGTTGTGTAGGCGTCGGCGATCCACTCGATGTGCCCGCCAACGACCGCAGGGTAGATATCCCCGTCGAGCGTCAGCCACGGAGCGACCTTGGCGATCCTGGCTCGAGGGTCGCGCAGCATGAGCAGCTGCGAGGCACTGTTCAGCTCGGAGCTGAACAGGATGTTCGGATCGTGCAATTGGAACGCGAACAAGAGCCGACGCAGCGTCGAGCCGATCGGAATTCCACCACCACCCTCGTGGGTCGAATGAGCCGGCGTCGTCGAGCCGTCGCCGCCCGGGTGATCGAACTCGACCTGGTTATGGCTGCCGGCAGGCTGGCCCACGATCGAATACGACGATGACCCGAACGCCGGCCCGAAGTAGACCTGCGGACGGGTTACCGGGATCTGTTGACCCGGCGGCATTCCGCCGTTCAGGAACACCGGATTCTGCGTCTTCGGGTCGACCTCCGTGGTCGGCGCGGCGACGATGCCGTACCCGTGCGTGTAGACCAAATGGTTGTTGACCCAGCTTTGGTGGGGAATGGCGTTGGGAGTCAGCTCGCGAACGGCAAGAGCCACGTCTTGCCGCTGTCCATTGAGGTCGTAGTTGCCGATGTCGAGAGTCGACTTGAACCCGTAGTACGCCTGCAGCTGCTGCTCGATGTTGAAGGTTGGGGACAGCTTGTTCGGGTCTATCAGCGATATCTGAGCGGCCTTGGTGGCTTGGCGCACCAATGCTGCGGTGCTCGCGGTCTTCGACGGGCTGTACGGCACGGTCGTGACATTCCGGTCGAGACCGAACGCAGTGCGCGTTGCTTGTTGGTTATGCGCGATCTCGCTCTGATCCAGCTTCGCGGCGCTGGGCGCCTCGCGGAACTGATATACCAGCGCCGGCCACGCGGAACCGACCACCGCGGACGCAGCGACCATCACGACGAGGGCGAGCGCGACCGCGCGAACCCGGCCAAACGGACGGACCCGGTCGGCGAGGACTGCATTGGCGAGCAATGCAGCGGCGCACAGGATTGCGATCGCCATCAGGACGTACTTGCCCGGCAGAGCCGCGTGGACGTCGGTGTACGACGCGCCGGTGATTCCGCCTCGAGGAGACACGGTGAGTGCGTAGCGGGACAGCCAGTAGTTGACGGCCTTGAGCACCAGGTATCCGGCCAGCAGGAGCGACATGAGCCTGGTGAATTCCCTGGTGACCTTCTGGCGCCCCCTCCTCAGCCGCCACGCGCCGTACCAGTAGCCGCCAACGACCGCGATCCAAAGGGCGTACGTCAGGGCTTGCGAGAGCAGAGCCACCGCGAGGACGTGGAACGGATTGACCTCGACGAAGAACGAGATGTCCTTGTGAAACAGCGGGTCGGTTGCGTGCCACGGCGTCGCATGGCGCCACAGCAGGAACGTCTGCCACCCTGCCGCGGCGCTCCGCCCGGCCAGTATCCCCGGGACAACCACGCACAGTACGACGATGAGTCGCGAGAATCGCGATTCGTACTTGCGGAATATCCAACGGATCGTGTCGTCGTCCTGCGAGAACGCCAGCGGCGATCGCATGCGCCGAAGGGTTCGAATCGTTAGGCCGCTCAGGAGCGAGGCGACGACCGCGAAGATACAGAACAGCAGGATCTGTGCCTCGACCATCGTCCGGTACGCAGAGCCGTGACCGACCGAGTCGAACCACATCTGGGTGGTGACGATTCGCACTGCAACACCGAGCAGCAGCCAGAGAACGACCAGGGCCGCCGCGACCACCAGGAGGCGAATGCTCCAACGCCGAAGGGTGCCCCGGCGCTTTGCGCGCTTCAGGTGTGACCCCGCAGAAACCATCATCGCGAAGGCCCCCGAGGTCGCTGGTTTCGAGGAGGCTTGGCTTGGCGAAAACACGTGCGTCAACTCCGGGATGCTGCGGCTCGGCGAGTCGCTGAGCGACCACTGTCTTGTTCGTGTCGATCTTCATAAGCGGCGACGACAGTGTCTGTCTCGCCATCGAGGACGATCTTTCCGTCCTCGAGCCAGATGGCTCGGCTGCACGATTCTCGGATGATGCCGAGCCCGTGGCTGACGAGGAACACGGTGCCGGCCTCCTCGCGCAACTCACGAATCCGTTGCTCGCTGCGGCGACGGAACTGGGCGTCACCGGTGGCGAGGGCTTCGTCGATCAGGAGGATGTCGGGGGCGCGGGCGGCTGCGATGGCGAAGCGCAGGCGGGCACCCATGCCGGACGAGTATGCGTTCATGGGTAGCTGCACGAACTCGCCGATTCCGGCGAAGTCGCAGATCTGTTCGTACTCATCGGCAATCTCGGCCGGGGTCATGCCCATGGCGAGACAACCCAGCACGATGTTCTGCTCGCCGGACATTTTGCCCATCATCGCTGCGGATACGCCGAGCAGCGATGCCTGTCCGCGCGTCCACACAACGCCGCGCGATGGTGCCATCAGCCCGGCAATGGCCCGCAGCAGCGTGGACTTGCCGGATCCGTTGGGTCCGATTATGCCGATCGCTTCGCCGCGATGGGCGGTAAGACTGACACCGCGAACGGCGTGCACGGCTCGCTGGCCGGGTGCCTTTTCACGCAACAGCACCCGCCGGAGCGCTGCGGGCGCCCCTCCGCGCAGGGACCCGCCGACGATTCGATAGGTCAGGTGGACGTTGTCGACGACCACGGTCGGCACCGGCGCCGGCGGACCGGCGGCGTCGGCTCGGCCGGTTCGGCCGGCTCGGCCGGTTCGTGGCTGAGGATCTCAGACATTGCCGTACGTCTCCTCGCCGCGCCAGAAGTAGAGATAGCCCATGACGAGCGTCCCTACCGCCCAAGCGAGACCGACCAACCAGTTCAGCGGCGAGCCGGGTTGCCGACGAGCAGCGCGTGCCGGGCAAGCGTCAGGTAGATGTGGCCGGGGTTGAAAGCCAAAGCTCCGGCCGCCCAGGCGGGGAATTTGTGGTTGAACACCCCGACGCTGTACATCACACCGGAGGTGTACATCCAGATCCGGGACGCAAACGGCAGTATCTCCGTCATGTCCGGGACCTGCGCGCCGAGACGGGCGACGACGAACGCCAGGCCGAGGCAGAACATCGCCTGGAGAGTGACGGCAGGCACGAGCTCCAACCACCGCCACGTGAGCGGCTCGCCACTGATCAGCACGATCGGGAAGAGAATCAACAGCGAATACAGCAGCCGCAACAACGCCACAACGGTGACCGACACCGGCAGGACCGCGCGCGGGAACTGCAGCGCTCGCACCAACCCACCGTTGGCGGTGATCGCCCGCGAGCCGGTGATCAGTGAGCGCGTGCAAAAAGAGAAGACGAAGACGCCGACCGACAAGAACGCGATGAAGTTGGGGATGCCCCGATTTGTGTGCAGAAGCAATCCGAAGATCAGGTAGTAGACGAGGATGTTGAGTAACGGCGTGAGCAGCTGCCAAGCCTGGCCGAGGAAGTTGCCCTCGTAGCCAATCGCACTCGAGGCCTTCGAGTAGGCAGCGACGAACCAGCGCCGCTCCCACATCCGGCGGGTGTACTCGTCTATCGGCAGCCGCGCGCCGGCGCGCTGCAACCCGGGAGCGGGAGGTGCACTGGATGTCATCGTGCGTCCAGGTGGTGCGCGGCATGGAGTCCGTCGGAGAGGTGTCGTCCGAATCGGATGCGACTGACGCGCAGCGAGGTCTTCGGCACGCGCAGCCACGAAGGCTGCGGCCGGGCGACGCTCACCAACTCAATGACCTCCTCGCCGTTCGTGGGGCTTCCTGGAGCTCTGGCGAGCTCTCGCACCCGGGGTTCAGGCACCACGCTAATCGACTCGTAGTACCGCACCTGCGCTGCGGAACGGCGCAGTGACCTCAGCCCTAACTCAGCGCAAACCTGCACCCGCGCGAAGCCTTCGGTCTTCGCGATGATGTACGCCACAGTAACCGCTCCCGGGTACCGGGCGGCCGCACGGAAGGGCCGTTGGCGGTGGCGGCGGGATTCGAAGCCACGGTGGGGTTACCCACACACGCCCTCGAGTTCGGGATGAGCGCGATCAAGAGCTCACGCCCTGGGCTGAGGCTTCGCCCCGTTGCGGCGCGACACACCGCATGTTGCGCCGCGGCATCAGAGCTGTGGATGCCGCTATCGGGTGGCTTCGACCGCCATCTGCACCGGGCTCTCTTCGGAGCGCTGGTCGATGCCGGCCAGATCCTCGTGCGCGCTCTCGTTGATCGCGCAGCTGACCACATCGTCGAAGCCCGCGGCCGCCAGCTCCTCGCGCAGCGCCGCGAAGTCGTACACGTAGCCGGCGTGGTGTCCGAACGAGGCGATCGGGATGCGCACCAGGTCGACCGGGTGCTCGACGGTCAGGCCCAGCCGGCGGTAGTAAGAGCCGACCTCCTCCCGCACCTGCGGCGTCCCGGTCAGGTACAGCTCGACGTGCTTACCGATGTCCGGCGTCACCAGCCGGATCACCCCGCCGGGCTGCAGGCACCGGTACGCCTCCGCCAGCATCGCCCGCCCCGCTGCCAGCGGCACGTGCTCGATCACGTTGTCGGCGTACACCCGACTCAGCGCCCCGTCCTCGATCGGCCAGGTCTGCGTGGCGTCGAGGTAGAGGGGCGTTATGGCGTTGACGTTGGTGACCACCCAACCGGCCCGCTTCTCCAGGCCGCCGATCTCGAGCCGGAACGGCCGCCGCGCCCGCTCCATCGCCTGGCGCCCGCGTGCCGTCGCGAACGGCCGGTTCACCGCCATGACCGCCGGCCGGACGGCAGCCTTCACTCGGGGATGCACCAACGCAGGCTATCGGGATAGCAGTGATCAACTTGCACCACTGCAGCGCTCTTGGATGGCCGAGCCGACCTCTAATCGCGCAGCACGTAGCGCGCGCCCAGCTTGCTGAGCAGACCCTGGTGCTTGCGGTACCACTCGATGGTCCGCTCGATGCCCTCCTCGAAGCCAACCTGCGGCTTGAACCCGAAATCGTGCAGCTTCCGGGAGTCGAGGAACTGGTCAGGGATCTCGATGAAATTCTGCGCCTTCGGGATGGTCACCGGCTCCGTCTCGGTCCGCAGCCCCGACTGGATTGTTTCGATCACCTGTTTGACGCTCTTGATGTTGCTGTACTCGGAGAACGCCTTGTCGCTCGCGCTGGTGAACGAGCCGACGTTGTACGCCGCCCAGCCATACGTCGCCCGCCCGCTGCGCGGCATCTCGCTCGCGTAGTGCCGCTCGAGGTTCTCGCCGAGGAACATGTAGGCCCGCACCATGTCATCGACATAGATGTATTCGCGCAGTACGTCGGCGTTGCCGACGTTGATCACCGGCGCCTTGCCGCCGAGCGTGCGCAGCGTCGTGCGCGGGATGAGGCGGGTGAAGTTGAGGTCGCCGGCGCCATAGATATTGCAGCTACGGCAGATCAGCGCGGGCAGCTTGAACTGGAACGCGTAGGTCTGCGCGATCAGGTCGGCGCACGCCTTTGACGCGCTGTAGACGTCCATGCCACGCAGCGCGTGCGCCTCGCCGTACGGCAGCGCCTCCGGATCGTCGGCGTCCGCGTGGTCACCGTAAGACTTGTCCGTCGACGCGATCAGCACCCGCGGGATTGCGTTGATCCGCGCCGCCTCAAGCAGGTTCAGCGTCGGCTGGATGTTGTTCTGAAACGTGCTCATCGGCGCGTTCGCAGCCTCGCTCACGATCGCCGACGCAGCGAGATGGAAGATCGTGTCGATTTGATGCCGGTTGCACAGTCGCTGCACCTGAGCGAGGTCGTGCATCTCGCACACCTCGACATCGGGGCGCGCGTCGTAGCCGAGCAGATCCGCCGTCGGTTCCGGCCGGCTGTGCCGGATGGTGATCGCGACGACGGCGCCTTGACGCATCAGGGCGTCGGCGAGGTTCGACGCCACGAAGCCGTCGCCGCCGGTGATGAGGACCCGCTTCCCGTACCAGAACCCGTCCACGCAGCGCATCCTTGCAATTGATCGGAAGTCGTCCTCGGATGGATCGATAGCCTAAGCGTCCTGGCGGTTACGGGATCCAGACGTGTCGCGGGCCCGGCGACGCGGGTTCAGGCCGGCACCGATTCGGTAGAGGCTCTCGACCGCGACTTGCGCGACCGGGCGCTTCGGGGCCGGTTCGGCCAGCATCGTTCGATACCGCTCGATCGCCCCGTCGACGGTCGACGCCAATAGCGCAGCCGGGTCGGCATCGGGCAGAGCGGCTCGGACGACGTGCGACCACAGCCGGTCGTCGAGACGCATTCGGTGCCGCAGCAACTCGGTCGTGTCGGCGTCGAGTTCGGACGACAGATCGGGGCGGCGGCGCAGCAACGCCGAACTGCGCTCGTTCAAGCGGGCCGAGGGAAGCTCGCGCCCGAGCCAGGTGCCGAGGCCGGCGACAAAGTCCGAGTTCTCGACGACGTCGACATGCGCGAAAGAAGAAAGCCGCTCCAGCGCGGCGCCGAACACCTCGTCGTCGTGAGCAGTGTCGATGAAGTCCGTCTGCGGCACGAGCGGGTGCGGCCAGAGCGAGATACCGGGTGATCGTGTTGTCGACGTTCGGCGCCACCATCGGGTTGCGTAGGTATTCGCGCAGCGGTGCGCGCGTGGCCCGGAACATCTCCGCCGAGCGGCCCCAGTGCCGCAGTTCGTAGTCCGACAGCGTGCGGGTGTGCAGCCACTGCGACATGAACCGCACCTGCGGCGCGCGCAGAAAAGTGATGTGGTCGGCGCCGGGGTAGCGGGCCATCGTCATGCTTGGCGCGAGGTGCGCGGCGACAAGGGTGGCGTCGCCCGGCAACTCACTCAGCCCGAGGCACACCGTCGCGCGGATCGGTCCCGCGCAGGTCGTCCGGGTTGAAGTAACCGCCGAACAGCGCACCGTCGACGCTGCCGACGAATACTTCGGGGTCGAGCGTCTGGCGCAGGACGTACCGGAGCGACGTGCCGGCGGTCTTCGGGATGTGGCTGAACACGAGCGGATGCCCGGGCCCGTACTCACGCACGCGATGGGCTCCCTTCTGGCTCGTGACGATCCGCGGTCACAAACACGGTTCATTGAACATGCTGAACACGCGTCCTGACCGCGGGTCAGGCGCTCTCGGGACCGCGATTGCGGCTCAGGGTCGTCACGACCACGCCGCCGACGACCAGCACCAGAGCAAGCAGGCCGACCAGCGCGATCTGCACACCGGTGACCGCGGTGTCGCCGCCTCGCCCGGGCGGTGCCGCTGCTGCTGCCGCCCGCGGCCCGCACATAGATGAGGAGGCAGTCGCGGTCGGTGGCCGGCCCGGACGCGACGAGCCCGCACACCTGCTTCTGCCCGGGCGGGCCGGGAGTAGTGATGACCTGCGGATCGAAGGTTGCCCGCCGAATCGGTGTGTCGCGGTGCCGACGTGCTGGCCGTCGATGGTCAGGTCGACGTCCTCGTCCGGGCAGTAGCCGATGCCGGAGATCTCGAGCGGCGTCACCCACGGTGGGGACGGTCGTGTTGACCTCGACGGTCGCGTGCCGCGCCTGCGGATACGGGTTCGGCTTCGGGCAGTCCCCGGCCGTGACCTGCGTACCGGCTCGGACCGGCGCCGCCGTCGCGCCCGAAACGGCAGCGGGAAGCAGCATCAGCAGGCTCGTCGCCACCAAGGGCGCGAGAATTCGCGGCATGCCACCACCATCACCCGGCCCGTCAGTTCTCGGGGAGAGAAAGGTAGCAAGATCCGCGCCAACCTACGACTTGGCACGGGTCGGACCCGGACTCGGCTCTCATGGCATTTCTCGCTTCGCTCGATCTGCCCGATACCCCTGGTTCGCTCCGCAAGCGTCGCTCCTGGCATTTCTTCGCTTTCAGTTCCTCCGCAAGCGTCGCTCATCCGCGCAGCCGACGAAGCGCACCTGCGGTGAGCCGATCGGCGAGTTCGGTCGGCACCCGCGCATGGTCGACACACGCAGCCATCGTCAGCCGCCCGCGGTACGTCGTCGCAGACACGAACACGACCTGATTAGGCGTCGGCGCGAAGCTGAACCACACGCTCCGGACCCACGCCGGGTCGGCTCCCTCCGCCAATCTGCCGGTATTGCTGACGGCCACGCTCTGCGGCGTCGCCGCGAGCGCGCTGCGCAGCCGCGCGGCGCCGCGCCCGTCGAGCGGCCCCGGACGGGCGAGTGCGAAGAACACCTCGCCCTCTCCGCGCTCCACCGCCGCCTGCACAGTCGTGCTGACCTCGTTCGCCACCGCGTCGAGACCGGCCTCGCCGACCACATGCGACGTGCTGATCAGGCTGGAGAACATGCCCGGCATGTCCGCCGGAACCGGCGGATCGAGGCGGGCCCGCAGGTCCACCGGGGTGGTGAGCGACAAGTGGTGCGCGGGCCGGCCGTCGGCGAACAGATCGTGAGTCGCGTGCAGCCAGGCCGCGGCGATCATCCCGTACCCGGTAGCGCCGACAGCCTTGCTGCGGGCAAACAGCGCCGACGTCTCCGCCTCGTCCAGCCGATGCAGACTCACCTGCAGCCTGCGCTCCGCCGCCTCGCCGACCGGCCCGAGCACCTCGTCCACCATCCCGGCAGCGCGGCGCTGCTCGGCCATCTCGCGCAGGAGTCCGAGCGCGACCGAGCGGTCCTGCGGCCAACGCAGGCCGGGCCGGATCCGGTCCTGCAGTCCCGGCGGCAGCCGGGGTGGTTGCGGTGGCGCGGTCCCGGCGAGCACGCCCGCCAGGCGCTGCAGCAACACGTAGCCGCCGCGCCCGTCGAGCACGGCGTGGTGCCCGGTCACCAGCAGCGCGGACGTACTGTCGGCGGCCACGTAGCGGCACCGGACGAGCGGGCCGGCCGCGAGGTCGAAGCGGATCGCGCTGCTCCTCGGCAAGTACCGACTCGAGCGATCCGTCTCGGATTAGGAAGTCACAGACGACCGCCGGCTCGTCCACGAGGAATGGCTGCCCGTCGCTGTCGGCGACCCGGGCCCGGGCGATCGGGCTGACCGAGCACAACTGCTGCCAGGCTGCCTCGACCTCGCTCGGGTGAAAAGACCGTGTCGAGCTCGGCGACGCAGACCACGTTGGCCGGCCAGAGCTGATCGAGCACAGCAAAATAGCGTCCGGCTACCTCGAGCGGACGGCCCCCCCGGCTCGCCATGTCAGGCTGTTCTTCGTGCCACGGCGTCAGGCGACCGGAGCGCGCCCGTAGAAGTCGAGAATGTCGCCGACGGTCTGTGGCAGGTCCGCCTCCAGGAACGGGTCCGTCCCGAACTCGTCCTCGAGCATGGCGGAGAGCTCGGCGGTGGCAAGCGAGTCGAACCCGATGCCGTCGGCGTACAGACCCGTCTCGCGGTCGATGGGCCGGCCGGGAAGACTCGCGCGGCGCATGCACTCCTTGATGACGCCCACGATGTCCGCCTGCTCCGTCATGCCCACTCCTGTCGGTATTCCTGGATCCCAGGAAGGGTAACCGGAGCACCATCCGATCGCTCGCTGACGCTACCGTGGCCGGTCACCCGGTGAGATAGGGTCCAGCCACCCCGAGCAGGAAGGTGACGGCGCTTGATGGAACTGATCGAGCGCGCGGCACGCCTCGACGACAAGCGACCTGCAATCATCACCAACGACCGCGAGGTCACCTATCCGCAACTGCTGCGCGAGGCGAGGTCGGTCGCTGCGGCGCTGCCCGCCCGCGACGTGCGGCGTTTCGCCGTGGTCGACTTTGACGCGATCACCGTCCTGGCGCTGCTCGCCGGCGCCTCCGCAGCCGGCGCGGAGGCCTGCGTCTACCCGCCGACCGACGACCCCGGCGCCGCGGCCGAGCTCCTGGAACGGTTCGACCACGACACCGTCGTCAGCGCCCGAACCGATCTGCCAGCAGGGCGGACGATTATCTCGCCGGACGAGCTCTTGCACGGTGCCGACGCGGCGGACGTAGCGGACGTTCCGGCCGAGCGCCCGCTGCTCATCCTCACCACCGGAACGACCGGGGCGCCGAAGGGCGTTCGGCACGACTGGTCCCGGCTGCTCAGGCCGTTCCGGTCACGTCGAGCCCGCGACGCGGCAACGCTGGCTGCTGGCCTACGGCTTGCACCAGTTCGGCGGCCTGCAGCTCGTCCTCCAGACGCTCGCGGCCGGCGCGACCCTGGTCGCCCCGGTTCCGCGCCGGCCCAAGAGCGGGCTCGCAGCGCTGCGCGCGCACGCCGTCACGCACGCGAGTGCCACGCCGACGTACTGGCGGTTCCTGCTGGCCGAGCTCGCCGCGAGCAACGAGCCGGCACCGGTGCTCGAGCAGGTCACGCTCGGCGGCGAAGCGGTGCCGGGCAGCCTGCTCGCCGAGCTGCGCCGGGTCTTTCCGGCAGCACGTATCTCGCAGATCTACGCGGCGAACGAATCGGGCAGCGTCCGCTCGGTGCGCGATGAGCGCAACGGCCTGCCGCTGTCGGCCCTCGACGACGGGCCGGACGCCGACGTCGCGCTCAAGATCGTCGACGACGAGCTGTGGGTCCGCTCCCGGATCGGCATGCTCGGCTACTACGGGGACGACCCGGTCGACCCGGACGAGTGGCGGCCGACCGGCGATCTGGTCGAGGTCGTCGACGGCCGGGTGCACTTCCGCGGCCGCCGATCGGAGATCATCAACGTCGGCGGGACGAAGGTGCACCCGCTGCCGATCGAGGAGCGGATCAGCGCCGTTCCGGGCGTCCGAGTCGTCCGCGTCTACGGCCGGCGCAACGCGCTCGACCGGCTCGATCGTCGCGGCCGAGGTCGTGGCGGACGAACGACGCCGACCGGGACGGCCTCGCCGACCGCATCCGGGCCGCGTGCGCCGCACCTGCCGGACGCCGCCCGGCCGCGGAGCATCCGGTTCGTCGACGTCATCGAGACGACCGGGGACAAGCTGGCTCGGCCCGAACGGCAGGAGACGTGATGACGCAGCCGCGGGTGGCGATTGTCAGCGGCGGCAGCCGCGGCCTCGGCGCCGGGATCGTGCACGCCTATCTGGAAGCCGGCTACCGGGTCGCGACGTGCGCGCGGACGGCGACGCCCGAGGTCGAGCAGTGGGCGAGCGACCCGGCCACCGCCGAACGGTTCCTCTTCGTGCCGGCCGACCTGTCCAACCGCGCCGACGTCGACGCGTTCGTCACCGCCGTCATCGACCGCTGGGAAACGATCGACGTGCTGGTGAACAACGCCGGCGTGGCCCGCGACGGCATCCTCGGCCTCACCCCGGACGAGGACATCGACACCGTCGTCGACCTGAACCTCAAGGGCACGCTGTACCTCACCCGCAACGTCAGCAGGCGGATGCTCGCGCACCGACGCGGGCACATCGTCAACATCTCCTCGATCGTCGGCCGCTCCGGGTATCGCGGGCTGGCCGTCTACAGCGCGACCAAGGCGGCGCTCGACGGCCTCACCCGGGCGATGGCCCGCGAACTCGGCTCGCGCGGCATCGTGGTGAACGGGGTCGCGCCCGGCTACCTGCGCACCGAGATGAGCCACGGCCTGGACGAGGAGCAGCTACGCCAGATCGTGCGCCGCACCCCGGCCGGTCGGCTCGGCGAGCCCGCCGACGTCGCTCGTGCCGTGCTGTTCCTCACCGACCCCGCCAACGACTACCTCACCGGCCACGTTCTGGTCGTGGACGGCGGGCTCACCAGCTGACGCTGCCTGGTTGCGCCTGCGGAGGAACCAGGCCGCGGGCAGGGTCTGCACGAACAGGGTCACCAGGAACGTCGCGACCAGCGGCCCGGGGCCACCCCACAGTTGGGTGAGGCCGACGGCCAACCCGATGTTTATCGGCAACGCGATCGCCGTGCAGACGGCGACGAAGCGCAAGCCGCGCGGGTCGCGCAACGCCATGCCGACCGGCAACGCGACGGCCTGCATCGTGATCGCGAGCCCGGCGGCGGCCGGCAGCGCGACGCCGAGGTGGATCGGGTCACCGCCGATCACGTGCCCGAGCGGATCGGCGATGAGCACGAGCACCGCGCAGACCACTGCGGCGGCGCCGCAGAAGACCGCGGCTACCTTGACCACGCTCGGCCCCCGCTCGCCGCGCGCCCGCGCCCTGATCCACATCGGCCACAGCGGCAGCGCCGAGGCGGCGACGAGTGCCGCAACCGGGGCGAAGATCTGCATCGTGATCGTGTAGTTCGCCAGCACCTGCTTGGTCGACACGTGGCTGAGCACGATCCGGTCGCTCTGCAGGATGACCGGCACGCAGAGCGTGAGCACCACCATCGGGCCGGAGATCGCCCACACGCTGCCGCCGGGGAACCGGCGGCGGAACGGGATCCGGCCGAGCACCTCCCGCACCGGGAATGCCGTGGCATGCACGGCGTACCAGAACGTCAAGAGGCGTCACCACCAAGACCGCCACCGACGGCACCAGCACGACCCAGGCCGGCCCGACGCCGGTGACCGCGAGGATGGCCACGCCGGCCAGCATCAGCGGATTCCACAGCGTCTGGATGATCACGACCATGTGGTTTCGCTCGATGCCCAGCAGCATCCGTTGGCCGAGCCCGGGCAGGAACGTCAGCGCATAGAGACACACCGCCGCGCCCACGTAGGCATTCGGCCCGGACGCGGGTCCGAGCAGGGTGGGCCATGCCCCGAGCACGGTGACGACGGCCGACGCGGTGGCAAGCGCGAGCGAGGACACCGACAGCACCCGCATCGCGGTCAGCATGACCGCGATCGAGTGCTCATCGCGCGGCCCGCGCTCGGCGAACGCGGAGGTCACCGCTGCACCCATCCCGAGGTCCTGCAACGGGATCAGCAGGATCAGCGACGTGACGAGGGCGAAGCTGTCCAGCGCGGGGATGCCGTAGTGCTCGAGGATCAGCCGGCTGGTGCCGAAGGTGGCGAGGGCGATGGGGACGAACGACGTGGCCCGCGCGATCGCGCTCTGGAGCACTGACCGGCTCGAGCCCGGCTTCCTCGACGGGGCCGTCAGGACAGGGGACGGCACTGCATCGTCGGTCATGCTCAGCGCCTGCGCAGTTGCACGAGGAAGTGGTCCTTCGCGCTCGACCACATCGGCGGCACGTTGTGATCGCTGATCGGAAGACCGGCGGCGCTGCGGTCTTGGCGCTGGCGTAAGCGTCGGCGCAGCGTGCCGGACAGCTGCGGCGCCACCCGGAACGCGAGCGTTCATCGCTGCCTCGCGGGTAAAGCTGCGCCCGCCCGGGTAGCGGGAGAACCGGGCCACCCGTTCCTGCCGCAGCGCGAGCTCCGGCGCGGCCCGCGCGAACCAGCGCGGGCTGACGAACGAGATGTGCTCGGGGTACCAGGAGTACCAGTAGCGGGCGCCCATCAGGCGCCAGGTCGGCGCGTCGGCGTTGCCGGTCCCGACGATCACCGATCCGCCGGGCCGGACCACCGCGGCCAACGCTCTCAGGAACTCGCGCGGCTCGTGGACGTGCTCGATCACATCGAAGGAGACCACCGCGTCGAAGTTCGCGCCGAGCCCGGCCAGCTCGGTGTAGCTCGCGGCAACGATTCGCACGCCGCGTTTCTCGGTGGCGTTGGCCGCCGCCACGTCGTGGATCTCCACGCCGTAGCGGTCGATACTCGGGCCCACGTGGTCGAAGAAGCCCCCGTCGAAGCACCCGACGTCGAGCACCCGGCCTTCGGGGCACAGTTCCTGCACCCACTCAGCGGCCAGTCGCCAGTCCGGGCGGCCCGCCTTGGGCGCGGCCCAGTTGTCCTCCGCACCGGCCGCGTAGAGCCGGTTCAGCTCGCCGATGTCCGGCCTCGGGTCGCGAAACCTCAGCCGGCAGCGCCGGCAGGCCAACAGGTCGGCCCGGATCGGTTCGTCGAGGTCGCGTCCGGCGAACCGGGACGACGGCGGGATGGCGCCGATCCGGCGGACCGGCCCGCCGCACTCGGGGCAGGCCACCACCTCAGTTGACGGCACCGCTCGGCCATTTCGGCGAGGAGTAGCTCCGGTCGAGCGCTGGACCGAGGAAGCTGGCGATCTCGGTCGGCGCCGGCCGCGCTCCTTGCCGCACCCATTGGTCGAGCGCGTCGATGAGTCCGACCTCCTCGCCGGTGGAGAAGTAACAGTGGCCAAGACCGAAGGTGGGTGCCTGCCCCGTACGGGCCGACGAACAGTTGCTCGAGCCGGTTGGTGCGGTCACGGGCGGCTACCAAGCTGTGCAGCACGGTTTCGTTCGCGGCGATCGCAAGCGGGTCCTCGACGCCGTGCAGCGTGAGGGTGGGAACGCGCAAATCGCCGCTGGGCTCGCCGGTGGCCACCAACCTGTCCCTGGCTGCGGAGGAGGTCGGCGGCGCGGCGGCGGCGTCGACCTGTGCCGCGTATGCCTCCGCGTTGCCGTGCAACGCGGCGATGGTGGCGCGCTGGTCGGAGCTGAGCGGAGCTTTGTCTGCCGGGTGGGTCATCGCCGGGTTGCCGCCGAACTGATCGCGCGCCTCGGCGAGAAACTTCAGCCCGGTGTGCACGTAGAACGCGAAGTTCTGCGCGGCCGCGCCGATCTCGTTCGCCTGGCCGTCCTTGCTGAACAGCGAGGACTTGCCGGGCAGCCCGGCCAGGTCGGCCAGATACACGAGCTTGGCCGCGCCGCCGCCGTCCCTGTCCCGCCGGGCGGCGAGGATGGCGGAGTTCAACTCGGCGCTCTCCGCCTTGGCCTGGTCGGGCGACAACGTCCCGGTGAGGGTCAGCTTCACGCCGAGCAACGCCTGGGCGGCCACGGCGGCTTCCAGCCAGTTGTCGAAGTTCACCAGCGGTCCGCCCACGACGCCGCACATCGGTGCCGCGCCGTCGACCCAGTTCGCGTGCTCGGCGAGTTGTTCGGTGACCAGCCCGCCGAGCGAAACCCCCCACACGTACACCCGGGTTGGCTTGCGAATCGTCTTGACGAACTGTTGATAAAGCTGGTCGGCCGAGTCGACGCCGTCCTGCACCGCCCAGCCGTTTGACGACCAGGACGATGCGGCGAGCGCATAGCCCTTGTCCAGCAGGGCTGTGCTGAGCGGGTCGTCGCCGGTGCCACTCGTGTCCTGGGGGGAAAGGGACGGGACCGGCGGCGTGCCGGCGAAGCGGTAGCCGTGCGAGAAGATCGAGCAGGGTGCCGTTCCAGTCGTGCGGCATCTTGATCAGGTAATGGGCCGCTCCGATCGAGCCGGTGCAGGTTGTCTCGCACGAATCGTCGTGCGGTTTCGAGGACGTACAGCCACTGAGCAGGAGCGCGGCGAACGCCACGAGCACGACAAAGAGTCGCTGCCACCTGCGGGATGTCACCGCGCCGATGCTAGCAACGGCGCCTGTCGCGCTCCCGGACTCGAATCAGCTGCCGCCTTTGAGATGCGGCTGGCTCTCGGCCCACTCCTCGATCACGTCGGCGAGCTTCTCGCCGATCGCCCGATGCAGCTCCGGGGTGAAGTGGAATCCGTCGGGTGTCGCGACGTCGATGTCGCCGTCGGCGTACTCCTCGACGAGGTCGGACGTCGTGAAGTAGCGGACGTTCGGGTCGGCGAGGTCGTCGACCACCGCCTTGAGGTGCGCGTTCATCACCTCGATGCGTGCGGGCATCCCGGGGAACCAGCGCCGGAACCGCGTGGCCGGCGGCTGGAACTCGAACACGAGCACGAGCGGGTTCTGCACGAACCGGATGTGCTCGAGCAGCCGGGCCAGGTCGGCGGCGACCCGGCGCGGGCGCCCGCGCCGCAGATTCGGGTCGACGACGCGGTCGGCCTTGGACTGCAGCGACGCGAGCGTCTTCCAGACCGGCCGCAGCACCCGATTGCGGTAGAAGCCGCGGATCGGCCCCGGTCGGCCGCGAAAGCTGTTGGCGTGCCGTTCCAGCCGCCACGGCAGGAACAGGTGGACCGTCTCCACCTGCCCGCACAGCAGCACGACGACGTCCGGCGAGAAGCCGAGCAGCTCGCGTTCCCAGGTGCGCAGCGCGTGCTTGGTGAGCTCGCCGGGAACGGACTGGACGCGCACCTCGGCCGGTCTCCCGTCGGCGAGCAAGCGCGCCTCGAGAGCGCGCGGAAAGATGAAGTCGGTGCGGGAGCCGCCCATCGGAGAAACGATGCAGACGTTGGACGACCCCTTGACCAGCACCCGGATGGGCAACGGCAGCGCTGGCGAGGTCACGTCGACCCCAACGAACGATCGGCCGGGAGCGTTTCAGTCGGTCGGCGGAAGAACACTCCGTCGAGCTGCAGCATCCGCCTGGTGTGCGGATCGGTGAACCCGCGCTCGAGAAACCAGAGGTCGAAGCCGCGCTCGTCCAGGTACGCCATCATCTCCGGCATCAGCGCCTGCCCGTCGTAGAGCGGGACCAGCGACATCTCGGTACGGACGGCGGCGAACCGCGGCAGGGTCTGCTCGGCTCCGTCCAAGACGGACTTTTCGTAACCCTGCACGTCGATCTTGAGCAGCGTGCTCGCCGGATCGAGCTTGTGCCGCACCACGAGGTCGTCGACCGTCGTAGCGGTCACTTCCTCGGTGTTGACGTAACGGGCCGCGGGCGCGGCGTCGATGTGCTCGCTTCGCATCGGCAGCACCGAGGACGACACCGAATTGCCGGCGACGTTCATGGTCAGCGTGCCTGGCCGGTCGGAAACGGCGGCGCGCTCGGCCGTCCACGCCGGGTCGACGGCGAGCTCTGCTTCGAGCTGGCGGTAGGCACCGCGGAGGGGCTCGACGGACAGGATCCGGCCGGCGAACTTCGCCCGGCGCAGATCGCGGCCGAACTGGCCGACGTTCGCGCCGATATCGAGGACGCTCGTCACACCGTGCTGCTGCAGCGCGAAGACGAATCTGTAGCGGAACCCGTCCCGGACGACGTCGAACCCGCTGCGATTGACCACCCTGCGAACCCGGTTCGCGACGCGGACTCGCGGGCTCGACACGGTGCGATGCTACCGACCCTCAGCCGGAACAGGCCTGCAGCCGCGGAAGGGCCCTTCGTGTGCGCTGCCGGTCGACGACCTTGCCGTCGATCGTGATCGAACACGAGACGCTGGTGCCGTCCTTCGCACCCTTGATCCAGATGATCGCGTACTTCGGTCGGCCGCGTGACCCTGGTCCGCACAGTCCAGCTCGTGCCGACGTTCCTGACCTTGCCGTAAGAGAGATCCGGGCTGGTCGGCACGAGATAGCCGATGACCCCGATCGGCTCGGACGATTCGACGTGCGCGACCAGCGTGTGCACGCCGCGGCGCCGAACGGCCGGACCCGCTCGCGCTCCGGGGTGCCGCGCGCGTGCTTACCCGGGTGCTTGGAGGGTGCGGACGAGCCGTGCGGCGCGCCGGCTGCCGGGCTGTCGGTGGGCAGCGCGATCGGGTCGTTGCCAGTGCGCTGGAAACCGCGGACGTAGAAGGCCAGCGCGACGACGATCCCGATCGCCACCAGGGCGGCGAGCGGGACCACCCAGGCCTTGCGCGTCAGACGCCACTTGCGCATGGTGGCCTAACGACCGTGGCGCGGCTGGGTGACGTGCAGTCCGGTCACAGCGTCGCCTTGACCTCGTCGTAGATCCAGGCATAGGTGCGCTCGAGACCCTCGCGCAACGTCGTGGAGGGCGCCCAGCCGAACCGGCGCTTGATCTCGGAGTTGTCGCTGCTGCGCCCGCGCACGCCCTGCGGCGCGCTGAGGTCGTGGCGCCGTTCGAGCGTGACGCCGGCGATCTGCTCGACGATGCTGACCAGCTCGTTGATGGAGACGAGCTCGTCGCTGCCCAGGTTGACCGGATCCGGGTCATCGCTCGCGGCGATCAGCCGGGTGCCGTAGACGCAGTCGTCGATGTACATGAACGTGCGGGTCTGCTCGCCGTCGCCCCAGATCTCGATGACGTGCTCGCCGGTGAGCGCGGCGCGGGCCACCTTGCGGCAGATCGCCGCCGGCGCCTTCTCCCGGCCGCCGTCCCAGGTGCCGAACTCGCCGTAGACGTTGTGGTAGCGGGCGACCCGGGTCTGCAGCCCGTAGTCCTCGAGGAAGTGCCGGCACATCCGCTCGCTGAACAGCTTCTCCCAGCCGTACCCGTCCTCGGGCATCGCGGGGTAGGCGTCCTGCTCGCGCAGCGCGGTGACGTCGGGCGAGGTCTGGTGCTCGGCGGCGTAGACGCAGGCCGAGGAGGCGTAGAAGTACCGCGAGACGCCGGCTTCCTTCGCCGCCTGCAGGACATGCGTGCTGGCCAGGACCGAGAGCATGCAGGCGGCCTTGTTGTTCTCGATGAACCCCATCCCGCCCATGTCGGCGGCGAGGTGGTAGACGACGCCCGCGCCCGTCGACGGCCCGGCGCGCCTCCTCGAGCAGCGAGACGTTGCCGACCGAGTTCTGCGCGTCGTCGTGGAGCTGGTGCCACTCGTCGAACGGCTTGACGTCCACGCCGCGCACGGATTGCCCGTCGGCCAGCAGGGCCCGGACGAGGTGACCCCCGATGAACCCGCCGGCCCCGGTGACCACGGCGTCCACCGGGCTCACGCCTCGACTTCCGTTCGCTCCCGCTCTGCCGTGCGCCCCTTGGCGAAGCGGCGGCCGCGCGGCGCCGGCCTTGCCGCGCCTTTGCCTCCGCATCTGCCTCGTACCGGTAGTACGTGTAGCCGTACTCACCCCTGCGGCCGGGCACTCGATTGAGCAGAACGCCGAGCAGCTTGGCGTCGACGCGGGCCAAGCTGGCCGCTGCGCGCTTGACCTGCGGCTCGGTGGTGAGCTTGTACCGGACGACCAGCAGCGTGCCGTCGGCGAGCGCCGCGACCTCCGACCCGTCGGCCACCGGCAGGAGCGGCGCGGTGTCGAGGATGACGTAGTCGACCCGGTCCAGCAGCGAGCGCACGGTGTCGCGGGCCAAGGAGGAGACGAGCACCTCGCTCGGGTTCGGCGGGGTCGGACCGGAGCTGAGCACGTAGAGGTTCTCGCCGGCCTTCTGCAGCGCGTCGACCAGGTCGATCTGCTTGATCAGCACGTTGGTCAGGCCGACCGAGGCTGGCCAGCCCCAACGCCTTCGCGACCGTCGGGCGGCGCAGGTCGGCGTCGACCAGGCAGACGGTGAAGCCGGCGTCGGCCAACGTGGCCGCGAGGTTCATCGCGACCATCGTCTTGCCCTCGCCCTGGATGGAGCTGGTGACGGCGATGATCCGCGGGTGCTTGTCGACGTTCGCGAACTGCAGGTTCGCGCGCAGTTGCCGGAAGTTCTCCGCGCGCAGGTTGCGGGGGCCGGCCCGGGTGGCGATCGGGTGCTTGCTCGCGGTCGAGTCATCGACCACGACGCCCATCGACGGCGCGCCCGCAGCCTTGCTGAGCTTGTCGCTGTCCTTGATCCGCGTGTCCAGGCCGTCGCGCGCCACGGCCAGCCCGACGCCGACCAGCAGCCCGAGCAGCAGGCCGAGCGACGATGTTCAGCAGCGGCTTGGGTGACTCCGGTGACGAGGGCACGGTGGCCGGGTCGGTGACGTAGAGCCGAACCGGGCACAACTTAGGGTGCGTTCACAATGGCTGCGTCCGTGGTGCTGTGGCTGTCTCTCGTTCCGGCGTAGTAGCCCTCGCACCACGGTCGTGAACGCGCTGCGACACTGAGTTCGCGATTGCTGCTGCTCGGTCCGGGTTCCGGTCGCTCACGTGCAGTTGCACGATCGACTGGCCGATCGGCGCGTCGGCGCTGAGCTCGCTCTTCAGCGAACTGTCGCTGATGTTCAGATGGAGGTCTTGCTTGACCAGTTTGAGCACGTCGGGCGAGCCGACGATCTGCGCGAACGTCTGGACCTGGGCCTGGGTGAACGCGACCGACTGGTACTGCACATCGGTGTTGATCGTGGAGGTCGTGCTCGACGTGGCGACGAACAGCTGCACGCTTGCCTGATAGGTCTTCGGCGTCGTGGCCGTGACGAGCACGGCGATCCCGGTGCCGAGGACGACGAACAGGACGATGAGCTTCCAGCGCTCAGCGAGGATCCGCAGGTAGGACTGCAGGGTCACTGTGGTCCCACCTCAAACTTTCCGCCGAGTTGTGCGAGGCGCACTTCGTCGACTCGCCACCAATGCTGATGCGGGTACCATAACCTCCGTTCCTCGGTGGGGCCCTGTTGACGGGGGTCGCGACGCCGGTCGGCGTGCCACATCTAAATCCACGGAGCGAGTGTGTCGAAGGGTGCCCACCTGCGCCGGCTCGCCCCGCGCTCCAGTCTCGTGCCCGATATCCGCCGGTGGGCGCGGGCGAACGCCGGCGTCGGCGTCGTGCTGGTCGCGATGGCCGGGATCGAGTGGTTCAGCCTGCGGCACGGCACCCTCGGGCTGCTCGCCGGTGCCGCAGCAGGCGTCGTTGCCATCGTCCTGGTGGTCACCAGTTTCGACCTGATCGCGCTCGCGCTCGGCACCTCACTGATCGCTTCGTTCACGCTGAGCTGGAACGGCTTCTTCGTCGGCCCGGTACGCCCTGGCGACGTCCTCGCCCTGCTCGCCGTCCTGTTGTTCGTCCTCGGCAACGACGGAAAGCACATCCCCCGCATCCCGCTCTGGATGTGGCAGGTCGTCGTCGGGATCGTGCTGGTCGTCGCGCTGAACCTGATCTTCCCGCCGAGCGACCGGTTCATCGCCGGCCGGACGATCATCCAGCTGCACAACAACACTGCCGTCTCGCTCAAGTCCGGATTCGTCACCGCCAACCTGTTCACCGGCATCAAGTTCATCATCGCGGTCGCCGCGGTGCCGGCAATGTTGGCGTTCGCGGTGCTCTACGCGCGCCACTACGCGCGCCGGCTGATCGTCCTGTTCGCGGTCGGCGCCGCGCTGTCCGGCTGGGTGGCGATCCTCGCGAAGTACGGCCTGAACACCATCAACCTGTTCATCGGCACGCACGGCGGGCACGGCACGCGACAGATCGGGCTCGCCAACCAGCCGAACTATCTCGCCGCCGGCGTGGTGATCGCCGTCCCGATCGGCATGTGGCTGCTGTTCGAGGCCGACCGCACGTCTCGGCTGCTCGGCGCGTTCACCGTCAGCGGCTGCGTGCTCGGCGCATACGCGAGCGGGTCGCGCGGCGGCTCGGTCACGATCGTGGGCGCCGTCGGGCTGTCCATGCTGCTCATCCCCCGCGCCCGCAAGTTCGTTCTTGCCCTCGATCCTCGTCGCGGCCGCGGCGATTCCTGGCGCTGTTCCTCCTCTTCCCGTCGTCGGTCGAGGGGATCGGAGCGACCACCCGGCTGTTCGGCAACTCGGCCTCGTACGTCACCGGCTACAGCGACCTGGGTCGCGCCATCCTCGCCGACCAGGCGTGGCGCGACTTCGACTACTCGCCGATCCATGGCATCGGGCTACAGGTGTCCTTCGACGCGCAGACCGTCTACCTGCAGATCCTGCAGTCCGGCGGAATCCTGTTGATGGTGACGCTGATGTTCTACTACCTCGCGTCGATCGTCGTTTCGTTCCGGTTGATCCCGAAGTACTCGCTCGCCGCGGCGCTGTGCACCAGCGTCATCGCATCGCTCGTGCTGGACCTGTTCGAGGCCGACCTCACCGACCGGTTCTACTACGTGCCGATCGGCGCCATCCTCGCGCTGCGCCTCGTGGACGCGCGGCGATCGACCGACGAACCGGACGACGCCGAGGACGCCGACCGGCCGAGACCGCCGGCAGCCTCGCCCCGCCGCGCCGCGGCGCGGCGATCGGAGCGGCGCCATGACGGCTGCCCGGGTGGTGGGCTACAACATCAAGCGGGTCGCGCAGACTCCGCGGACCTTCCGCAACTGGCCCATCGCTGCTGACCTCCCTGGCCGGCGAGAAGCTGCACCGCGGCGCGCCCACGCTCACCTTCGTCACCCGATCCGGGATCCGGCTGCGCTGCCCGAACGTCCCGGGCGCCCGGCTGCCGATGTACGAGCAGTTCGCCGACGACAACTACCAGTTGGCGTGGGTGCTCGGGCCCGGCACCGGCCCGGTGCGCATCCTCGACGTCGGGGCGCACGTCGGGGCGTTCGCCACCAACGCCGCCGGCGCGCGGCCGGGCGTCCGAGGTCGAGTGCTACGAACCGTCGCCGAGCACCGCCGAGTTCCTGCGTGACAACGTCTCCGCCAACGGCCTGGACGACCGCGATCCAGGTGCACGAGGCGGCGCTCGCCGGCCACCGCGGGCACCGCCGACCTGGACGACAACAGCAGCGGCAGCGTGCACAACGGGCTGGTCGGCGCCGCGGGCCGGCTGGTGTACCGGCGACGACTCGGCCGGCAGACCGGCACGTCGTCCACGGTCAAGACCGTCACCTTCGACGACGCCGGCCGCGGCCGGCGGGCCGTTCGACGTCGTGAAGATGGACTGCGAGGGCGGCGAGTACGCCCTGGTCTACGCCTCGGACAAGCGGCACTGGGCGTCCGTGCAGCGCGTCGTGCTGGAGTACCACCCGGTCGCCGGCGAGTCCTGGGACGAGCTGCGCGCGCTGGTTCGAGGGCGTCGGGCTACGGGTCGTGCGCCACGAGACCGACCCGCAGGCGCCCGGGCTCGGCCTCGCCTGGCTGGAACGGACCCCCGCGTAGACATGCGTCTCGCGTTCCTGCTGAACGGTCTGACCGGCTACCTCGACGCCCAGTACCGCGCGCTGCACAAGCTCGGTGACGAGCTGCTGATCGTCACGCCGGGCAGCCCGGAGGCCTCCGGCGAGGCGATGGCCGACACCGCGTTCACCGGGCTGGGCACCGAGGACTACGCGCAGGTGCTCACGTGGGACCGACCGCCCGACCCGGACGGCGCTCGTCCGCACCGTGCGTCGGCTTCGAGCCGGACGCGGTGTTCATGACGTCCTGGAACTACACGCCCGCCTACCGCGCGGTGATGAAGGCGGTCGATTCGCGCGTCGTGCGGGTGTTGATCATGGACAACCTCTGGCGGGGCGCGCCGAAGCAATGGCTGGGACGGCTGACGCACCGGTTCTTCGTCGACCCGGTGGCCGATGTCGCAATGGTGCCGAGCGACCGCACCGAATTCTTCGCCCGGCGGCTGGGCTTCGGCCCGGCCGACGTGATCCGCGGCTCGCTGTCCGGCGACGTCGACCTGTTCGCGTCCGGCCCGCGCACCGGCGCGGAGCTCGCCGGGCGGCGCCGGTTCCTGTCCGTCGGCCGGCTCGTCGTGCACAAGGGCGCGGACATCCTCGCCGAGGCCTACCGCGCCTACCGCGCACAGGTCACCGACCCGTGGGACCTGCACGTCGCCGGCATCGGGCCGCTCGAATCGCGGCTGGCCGAGCTGCCCGGGGTGACGATGCACGGATTCGTCCAGCCGCCGGGGGTGGCCGAGCTGATGCGCGAGGCGTCCTGCCTCGTCCTCACCTCGCACATCGAGCCGTACGGCGTGGTTCTGCACGAGGCCGCCGCCGCCGGGCTGCCATTGCTGTGCGCGGAGTTCGCCGGCGCCGCGCCGGTGTTCGTGCAGGACGGGCACAACGGCTGGCTGGTCCCGTCCGGCGACATCGGGGCGTGGGCGCAGGCGATGGCGCGGATGAGCGCGCTACCCGCGGACCGGCTGGCGTCGATGTCGGAGGTGAGCCGGGCCATCTCGCGCCGGATGAGCCCCGCCGGCTGGGCGCTGCACATCCACGAGGAGATCGAGCGGCGGGCCGCGGCCGGCGGCGGCCGGCTGACCGCGCGCGGCACGCGACGGCTCGCACCGGTCAACCGGCGCCGTGCCATCATGACTGCCCCTGCCCCCGACCGAAACCAGGGTGACCGTTGAACACGTCGCAGCGAGCGCGCTACCAGGCCCGCCGGTTGGTCCAGACCCCACGGACCTTCGCCAATTGGCCGCGAGTGCTCGCCGACATGGCCCGCCAGCCGCTCGGCAACGGACCGCAGGATCTCACGTTCCGCACCCGCGACGGCGTCACGATCGTGTGCCCGAACCGGCGCGGCGCACGCGTCCCGGTCTATGAGATCTTCGCCGAGGACTGCTACCAGCTGGCGCCGTTCCTCGGGCCGCTGATGAAGCGGCCGGTGCAGGTGCTCGACGTCGGCGGGCACATCGGCACGTTCTCCTGCCGGCTCACCCAGCTGCACCCGCAGGCCTCGGTGATGGCGTACGAGCCGTCGGCGGTCACCGCCGACTACCTGCGCCGCAACATCGAGCGCAACAAGGTCGCCGACCGCGTCCAGGTGTTCGAGTCGGCGGTGGCTGCCACGTCCGGCACCGCGGTGTTCAGCGACAACGGCGCGGGAAGCGGGCTGAACTCGCTGCGCAGCGGCCACGGCAGCGTGGGCACCGACACCGAGGTGCCGACGATCTCCTTCGACGAGGCTGTCGCGAACGCGCCCGCCCCGGTCGACGTCGTCAAGATCGACTGCGAGGGCGGCGAGTACGACCTCGTGCTCGGCTCGTCCCCGGAGAGCTGGGCGTCGGTGCAGCGCGTGGTGATCGAGTTCCACCCGGTGCCCGGGCACGGCTGGGACGAGCTGCGGGAGCGCTTCGAGGCGGTCGGCCTGCAGGTGCAGCAGCAGTCGATCGCTGGGCGGGTACGGCTGCGTGTGGCTGTCCCGCGAGCCGCTGACGCTCGCCCCGCGCTGAACCGATGGTCAGGCTCCCCGCGGCAGCGCGACCCCTTTGGCCGTACCTGAAACCGGCATACGTCGCGGCGACCCGGCTGCTCGCGCCGGTGTCACAACGAGTGAGCAGAGCGGGCGGAAAGCTGCTACCCACCGGCGCGGTGGAGACGCTGGCGCAGGCGGCGGCGACGTCCGGGGGGCGGTGGTTCACCGCGCGCCCCGCCGAACGGATCGAGCGCCAGGGCTCCACCGGCATTCCGCCCAGAATGCCGCCGACCGACACCGGGATGGGCGACCCGAACGACGTCCCCGAGTTGCGGGTCGCGACCCTGCCCGCCGGCCGGGTGCTGGGCCCGCAGCGCGCGGTGATCACCGGTAGCGGCGACCTCGTGATGGAGGTGAGCCGCTACTGGGGGACGAAGCGGCCGCGCGAGCACCCGCTGTTCCTGCACCCGAGCCCGCCGCCGCCACTGCGCGTCGCGGGCCGGCTCGGCCTCATCGCCGGCCGCGGGGACTGCAACTACTACCACTTCGTCGTCGACGTGCTGCCCCGGCTCGGCATGCTGGAGCAGTGCCCGGACGTGGCGCCGCCGGAGCGGTGGTACGTCCCGCTCTCGCTGCCGTTCCACGGCCAGTTGCTCGACCTGCTCGGCATCCCGGCGGACCAACGCGTCGATGCGGAGGAGCACCCGCACGTCCAGGCCGACGAACTCGTCGTCCCCAGCCTCATCACCGAGAAGAACCCGCCGTGGATCGCGTCCTGGCTGCGCGCCAAGCTGCTGCCGGACGGACCGCCGGCCGGCCCGCGCACCCGCATCTACGTCAGCCGCGGACCGTCGCCCCACAACCGGTCGGTGCGCAACGAGGCCGCCGTGCGCGACCTGCTCGCCGGATACGGCTTCCACCGCGTCGACCCCGGCCAGCTCTCCGTCGCCGAGCAGATCGCCACCTTCGCGCAGGCCGAGCTCATCGTCGCCGCGCACGGCGCCGCGCTGACCAACATCGTGTTCGCCAGTCCCGGCGCGCGGGTGATCGAGCTGTTCCCGGCCGGCTACCTGCTGCCGGACTACTGGTGGCTGGCCAGCGTCGTGCCCGGCGTCGACTACCGCTACCTCTCCGCCCCGGCCGGGCGGCAGTTCGGCCTGCGCAATCGCGGTTCTGCGCTCGTCGCGGACATGGACGTGAACCTCGACCACCTGCGCACGCTGGTCGAGGAGTGGATCAGCTGATGGGCGCAGTCGTGTTGGTCGAGCCGAACCATCTGGGCCATCAGGTACCAGTACGTCAAGCATCTCGTGCGCATCGTCGACGAACCGGTTCTGCTCACGTCGGTCGGCGGCACCGCGACCGAGGAGTTCGCCGCCTACCTCGGCGATGAGTCGGTCGAGACGCACGAGCCGTACACCTCCGCCTTTCCGTCGGCGCGCGAGGTCGCCGAGAGCATCGCCGCCTTCGCGCATGACCGCGCGGTCGACACAGTCGTCGTGATGGACGCCGACCGGGCGGTGAAGCGCTGGTGGCTCGACGCCCCGCGGGCATTCAAGGGTTTGCCGAAGCGGCCGCGAATCGTCTTCCTGTTCACCCGCTACCCGGCCCGGCTGAGCTGGCGCGACCGGCTGGGCTGGGCGCACCGGGTGAGCAAGGCTGGGCTCGCGCTGCTGGCGATGGCGACCGGGTCACTGCGACGGGTGGCCAATTTGGCCGGCCGCGACGACGACAACCCGGGTTGGGTCGTGAAGCGCGCCAAAGATCCGGCGATCTGCTCCGCGCACGCTCGCGACCGCGATCGGCTGCGCGGCGAGCTCGAGCTGGACCCCGGGCTCGTCCTGGTCGGCATCCTCGGCGCGATCTCCGACCGCAAGAACGTGCCGATGGTGGCCGAGGCGGTCCATCGGCTCGGTGGCGACACGCGCCTGCTGCTGGCCGGCGGGTTGACCCCGTTCGTGCGGGACTGGCTCGCCGGGCAACCTTGCGAGCTGCTCGAGGTCCTGATCGTCCGGGACGAGTACCTGTCGAACGAGAAGCTCGACTCCTACGTCGCGGCGTGCGACGTCGTCTCGCATCGCGCAGGACAACAACGGGCCGAGCGGGATCATGGGCAAGGCCCTGGCCGCCGGGGTGCCCGTCCTGACCGCTGGGTCGCGGGTGCGCGAGCGCGAGCTCGCCGCGGCCGGGCCGGGAGCCGGACGCTCCACCGAGCTCACCGTCGAGGGCACCGCCGCGGGCCTGCGCGCCCTTGCCCGCGACCGGGAGACGTTCCGGCCGGCCGACCGCACGCTGCTGGCCACGCCCGAGGCGTTCGCCCGCGCGGTGCTAGGCGCTGGCGGGCGAGGCTAGGTCAGCGCGCACGAACACGCCGTCGCACTGCAGGGTGCGGCCGGTGCGCGGGTCGCTGAACCCGCCTTCCAGCCCGAACAGGACCAGCCCGCCCGTCGTCAGCCGCTCGACGAGTTCGTCGAACAGCGCCTGCCCGGCGTAGAGCGCGACGAACGACAGCTCGAGCTGGACGGCGGCGAACTCGCCGAGCCGACCCCCTGCGCCGTCGAGCACCCGCGCCTCGTAGCCCTGAGTGTCGATCTTCAGCCAGGTGCGCGCCGGGTCCACGTCGTGACGGGGCAGCACGTCGGCGAGCGTGGTCACCGGCACCTTCTCGACGCCGACGTACTCCGAGGCCGGGTCGCGCACCCGTGTGCGCGCTGGTCATCGGCAGCAACGAGGACGAGTAGGAGTTCGCCGACGACGTTGAGCTCGAGCTCGCCGGGCTCGGCGCCGAGCGCCTCGCGGCTCGCCGTCCACCCCGGGTCGAACGCGCACCGCCGGGCGAGCCGGGCGTACGCGTCGGCGAGCGGCTCGAAGGAGACGATCCGGCCGCGGTAACCGCTGGCCCGCAGCCCGTCGCTGTACTGCCCGACGTTCGCCCCGACATCCACCACCGTCTCGATGCGAAGGTGGTCGAGCGCGGTGGCGATGCGCACCGGGAACGGGTCGCGCACGAGGTCGAGGTTGCGCTTGTGCAGCGCGGACCGGACCGCCATCTTGAGCTGCTCGCGGGCGTCGCGGTACAGTATTCGGCACGCTCACCCGTCCCGTCGGGTCGCGGCGTTGGCCCGATACCACTCGTAGGCGCGGGCGACGCCGTCGACGAGTGCGGTCTGCGCCGTCCAGCCGAGCCGGTGGATGCGGCTCACGTCGAGCACCTTGCGCGGCGTGCCGTCCGGCTTGCTCGGGTCGGTGGCGATCTCGCCGGTGTAGCCCACGGTGCGCGCCACGATCTGCGCGAGTTCGAGGATCGAGACGTCTGTGCCGGTACCCACGTTGATCGGGGCGTCGTCGTCGTAGTGCTCGAGAAGATGAACGCACGCCCTGGCGAGATCGTCGACGTAGAGGAACTCGCGGCGCGGGGTTCCGGTACCCCAGATCGTCACCTTGTCCACGCCTTCGCGCACCGCCTCGTCGAAGCGGCGCAGCAGGGCCGGCAGCACGTGCGAGGACTGCGGGTCGAAGTTGTCGTTCGGGCCGTACAGGTTGGTCGGCATCGCGGAGATGAAGCGCAGTCCGTACTCGCGGCGGATCGCCTGCACCTGCAGCACGCCGGCGATCTTCGCGATCGCGTACGCCTCGTTGGTCGGCTCGAGCGGGCCGGTTAGCAGCGCGTCCTCGCTGATCGGTTGCGGCGCGAACTTCGGATAGATGCATGACGAGCCGAGGAACAACAGCCGTTCGACGCCATGCGCGCGCGCCGCGTCCAGCACATTCACCTGGATACGCAGGTTGTCGGAGAGGAACTCGGCCGGATAGCTGGAGTTGGCCAGGATGCCGCCGACCCGCGCTGCCGCCATCACCACGTAGCGCGGCCGGGTTTGCGCGAACAGCTCGAACGTCGCGGCCCGATCCCGCAGGTCGACTTCGGCCGACGACCGGCCGAGCACCTGCTCGAACCCGCGTGCGGCGAGCTCGCGCAGAACTGCTGAGCCGACCATGCCGCGGTGCCCGCAAACGTAGACGGGTGCGGCCCGGTCAAGCGCTCGCGTCATGTCGTTACCGCCGTGAGCACGGCCTCGAACTGGTCGGTGATCCGGTCGATGTCGAAGCGCTCCTCGGCGAGGGCGCGCGACGCCGCGCCGATCGCGTCGAGCCGGCCGGTGCCCGCCGAGGTCACGATCCAGTCCGCCGCGGCCTGCGCGCCGGCGCGGTCCGGGCCGGCGGTGTAGCCGCCGGACTCGGCGATGTCCGCGGCCGCCGGGTTGTCGGCCGGCATCAGCCCGACGATCGGCCGGCCCGCGGCGAGATAGCTGAGCACCTTGCTGGGCACCGAGAACATCGCGGCATCCTTCTCCAGCAACGCCAGGACGATGTCGGCGCTGGCGAGCACGTCGCGCAGGTCGCCGGCCGGCTGGAAGCCGAGAATGCGCACGTCGGGCCGCTCGCCCGCCGCAGCCGCGAGGTCGTCCGCGCCCTCACCCTCGGAACAGACCACGAGCTGCGCGTCCGACACCCGGCGGCCTGCACGCGATCGAGGATGTCCAGCAACAACCGTGGGTTGTGTTTGCGTCCGAGCGTGCCTGCGTAGAACAACCGCAGCCCGTCCGGCGGCAGCTGGTTGCGCTGCGCCCAGGCGTTCTCGCGCTCGCCGGGGGTGATGTCCTCGAGCGGGGCCCAGTTCGGGATCACCCGCACATGGTCGGTGGCGAGCCCCCAGCTGCGGTACTGCACAAGGAACTGCTCGCCGATCGCGACCACCGCATCGGCAGCGCGCACGTGGTTCCGCTCGAGGCGCTGCGCGCTCCGCGCGAGCGCCGCCGCTGCCGGCCCGGGCAGTTTGCGCGCGGCCTCCGCCGACACGGCCAGGCTGGTGACGTCCTGGTGCCAGAGCACCCACGGCCCGCGGGCGAGGTTGCGGAGCATCCGGGACAGCACGAACAGCGGCGCGTTCGCGGTGATCACCACGTCGAACTGCTCGCCGGCCAGCCGTTCGCGCCATGCGGCGGCGTAGGCGAGTTCGAAGCGGACCCTGCCCACCGGGGAGTACTTGCGCATCGGCAAGCGCGCGTTGAGCGGCTCGATACGCAGCGACTCCGGGTCCTCGCTCGTCACGTCCAGGCGACCCCGTCCGGTGACGTACTGGCCGGCGTACAGGTGCAGGACGTCGTGGCCACGCGCGGCCAGCGACCGCGCCAGCTGGACCTCAAACGGGTGGCCGGTGAAGTCGTGGAGGTTCACCCGCATGATCGACGCGCTGGTCCTGTCTTGTCGGCGTTCGCTCGGCCGGATCGACAATAATGCACCCGTGTCCTTCGCCATCTTGTTCGTGTGCACCGGGAACGTGTGCCGGTCGCCGATGGCGGAGCTGCTGTGCCGCGCGGGAGCTCCCCCGGAGGCAGACCTCGAACTGGCAAGTGCCGGGATGTTCGCGCTGGTCGGCGAGGGCATCGACGGCCCCACCGCGTCGGTGCTGGGCGAACTCGGCATCGACACAGGCCGGCATCGCGCGCGGCAGTTCCAGCCAGCCATGGCGGCGCGCGCCGACCTCGTGCTGACCGCCGAGACCGCCCACCGCGACCAGATCATGTCGGCGGTACCGACGGCGTTCCGGCGGATCTTCACGATGAAGGAGTTCGCCCGGCTGGCCCGGTACGCGTCCGGCTCCGACCCTGCCGAGATCGTCACGGGGCTGGCCTGGCGGCGCGGCGCCGACGGCGAGCTGCCCAGCGGGCGCGACGACCTGACCGATCCCTACCGGGGCACCATCAGCCTGGCTCGGGCGGTGACGGACGAGGTCTCCACGATCGTGCAGACCACGCTGAGCACGCTCGGCCTTGCATCGCCCGCGGAAAAGCTATGACCGAAAGGTCGTTCTGGCAGGTCGTCAAGGCGGACCTCGCCGCGACCACGCACGAGAACTACCGGACCTACTACTCGCCGGCCCGCTTCTGGCTGCGCGCGATCGCCAAGTTCGTCACCAGCCCGGCGGTGCGGGTCGTATTCCTCTATCGGATCGCCCATGTGCTCGCGAAGCACCGGATGCTGCCGATCGCGCTGATGCTGCGGCAGTGGGGCCTCAACTCCTCGGGCGCCGAGCTCAACCCGCTCGCCACCGTGGGCCCGGGGCTCTACCTGCCGCACTCGATCGGCACGGGCGTCGGCCCGTGGGTCAAGATCGGTGCGAACTGCATGCTGCAGGCCGGCGCGTCCATCGGACCGCAGCCCTTCGGCGGAGACCGCGGCAAACCGAAGTTCACCGTGCTCGGCGACGACGTCTACGTGGGACTGCACGCCGTGATCATCGGCGGAGTCACAGTCGGCGATGGCGCGGTGATCGGCGCGAACGCGGTCGTCATGCGCGATGTCGAGCCGTACACGGTGATCTCCGCCTCGCCCGGGCGAGCGGTCGGCACCCGCCAGAAGGGCGACGCCCCGCTCGAGGCCTAGGAGCTGGTGCGGCCTTCTTTGCGGAGCGTTTCGGAGCCTATTAATAAGTCAGTAGGCGCCGCGGCGCGCCAGCACGGCCGCCGTAGTGCGAGCGAGGATCGCGAGGTCGAGCTTCATGCTCCAGTTCTCGATGTAATAGATGTCCAGCTTGACCCGCTCGTCGTAGCTGACATCACTGCGCCCGGAAACCTGCCACAACCCGGTCATGCCCGGCTTGAGCGCGAGGAAGCTGACCCGTTGCGAGCCGTACCGCTCGAGTTCCTCGGGCGTGATCGGACGCGGTCCGATCAGGCTGAGCTCGCCGCGCAGGACGTTGAACAACTGCGGAAGCTCGTCGAAACTCGTCCGCCGCAACAGTCGACCGAACCGGGTGATCCGCGGGTCGTCGCGCACCTTGTGGTCGCGCAGGAACTCGATGCACAGGTCCTCGCGGACCATCGCGGCGAACGCGTCAGCCGGGCTGCGGTAGAGCCGGCCGGGGCCGGTGGAGTATTTCCAGGCCATCGTTCGGAACTTGAGCAGCTTGATCAGCTTGCCGTTGCGGCCAAGCCGCATCTGACTGTAGAAGACCGGCGCGGAAGGTTCGCTGACCTTGATGACGAGCACGGTCAGCAACACCAGCGGCGATGCGATAAGGCCGATGACGAGCACTGCGGTGACGTCGAACACGCGCTTGTAGACCGCGCCCCAACCCTCGAGCGCGGTCAGCCGGACGTCCATCACCGGCACCCCGGCGATCGTGCCGAGCCGTGAGGACGCCGCGTACACGCCGTACTGGTTGGGGACGAAGCGGTAGACCAAGCCGCGCGAGGTGACCTCGGCCATCAGGCGCTCGACGTCCGGGCGGGCGATGTCGACGTCGGCCTGCAACACCTCGTCGACGACGTGCAACCGGCCTTCGAACGCGAGGTCGAGCGTCGGGTAAACCGGCACCGGGCCGTAATCGGTCTTGCGCCCGTCCGGCGCGACGGCGGCGAGGATGCGGTATCCGCTCCCGGGCCGGGCGAGATCCGCGGCGATGCGCTGCGCGATCGGGCCGGTGCCGACCAGGATCACGTTGCGCAGCCCGTACCCGCGGGTCCAGGCGCGGCGCAGCATCCAGCGCACGAACTGCCGGCACAGGAAGACGAACGATATTCCGAACACGATCGAGTAGATCGGGACGCTGCGGCGCGGGGAGGTCGGCCCCGCCAGCCCCATGTAGTCCAGCACGATCAGCGAACTCACGCCCACCAGCACAACCGCGACCGTCCGGCCGAACTCGGCCGAACGGCTGCGAGTCACCTTCACGTCGTACATGCCGCCCACCGCGAAGATGAAGACCCACAGCGGGCTTAGCGCCGCAGCGAGGAACGCGAACTCCACCTGCGACATCGGCTGGCTCAATGATCGGGGTGCATAGCCGATCGAATAGGCGAGGTTCAACGCCTCGAACATCGCGAACAGGTCGAAGCTCGCGAGCAGCATCACGTGCGTCATGTCGCGATGCAAGGTGGCCCGAGGCTGCCTCGCGCCGTCTCTCGTACGCATGCGACGCCCTCCCAAAAATCGTTGAAAGGCTATCCCACGCGATCTGTCCGGGCATCCGGAGAAAAGCGGCGATATCGAACTATTCGTCAGAGTGGTCGGTAACCGCTCCAGTTCGGTGCCGGGTCGTCGAGGGCGTACAGGGTGATGCCGAACGTATCGAGCACGCCGGCCACCCGTGTCATGTCATCGGCACTCATCCGGCCCTGCCAGCCGGAAACCTGCTCGTCGCGGTCACCGCTACGGATCGCCGAAACGCTCCCGTCGGCGGACAGACTCGACGACCGGGACACGTGCAGGGCAGCACGCCGCATTCGGTCGGTGTCGCCGAGGTCGAGGCGCTCGCCCACCCTGCGTAGGGTGGCGTCCCGATCGGTGACGCACTCCTCGTAGCTCAGCGCGAGCCAGTGCGGGCGATCGGCGAGTACGCGGAGCGGGTAGAGATTCTCGACGACCCAATTGAGGACGAAGCGCTCAAGGTCGGTGCCGGTGTCGTCGACCGTGTGCGCGTAGGTGAGCAGGTGCCGGTCGGCGAGCACCTCGTCGACGAACCACTCGTTGCGCAGGTACGCCTTCGTCGTCGTCGACCAGCCGTTGCGGATACACGACATCGCCTGCGGGACCGGGTGCCGGACGAGGTACGCGATGTCCGGGTGATAGGTGGCGTCGAACCAGTCCATCATCGGCTTCGCGTCGACGATCTTGAGCAGCAGCCGGTCAGTGCGGAACTGGAACCCGCGTCGCCAGAACGCGTACGGAGCGTTGACCCGGATCCGGCCGGCCATCACGTCGTCGGTGTAGGCGCGGAGCTCGCGTTCCTGGTCCGCGTCCGGATGCACGATCTGTCCCAGGTCGAACTTGGGCAGCCGCTTGTACTGGTGCGGCGTGAGGTTGGGCGTGAGGATCTCCAACGGCTGGTTGAGCGGCAGCACGCCGCGGTTCGCGCCGATGATCTCCATCAGCCAGGTGCTACCGCCGCGCCGGGTGCAGAACAGCGCGATCGGCGGCTTCGGGCCGGGTCGGTACTGCACGGTGAGCCAGATGGATTCCTTTGCGACCGCGCGCAGGCTGTCGCGCAGCGGTTCGGGCAGCCACCGAGATCCCGGAGGCACGTCCCGCACCATCAGTCGTGTCCGTGTTCGAGCTGCGCCTGCGTTTCGATCACCGCGCGGTCGGCGTCGACCATGATCCGGGCCAGCTCGGGGGCCAACACGCGGGGCTGCCAGCCGAGCTGCTCGGTGGCCTTGCTCGCGTCGCCGATCAGGACGTCGACCTCGGACGGGCGCACGTACCTCTCGTCGAAGCGGACGTGCTGCTCCCAGTCCAGCCCGGCATGGTCGAAGGCGAACTGGACGAAGTCGCGCACTGTGTGCGCGGTGCCGGTCGCCAACACGTAGTCGTCCGGCCGGTCGGCCTGCAGCATCCGCCACATGGCCTCGACGTACTCCGGGGCATAACCCCAGTCGCGGACCGCGTCGAGGTTGCCGAGGTACAGGTGCTCCTGCCGCCCCGCCGCGATGGCCGCCACGGCCCGCGTGATCTTACGCGTCACGAACGTCTCGCCGCGGCGCGGCGACTCGTGGTTGAACAGGATGCCGTTGACGGCGTACATGCCGTACGCGTCGCGGTAGTTGCGCGCCATCCAGTAGCCGTAGACCTTCGCCGCGCCGTATGGCGAGCGCGGGTGGAACGGCGTCTGCTCGTTCTGCGGCGGCGCAGCGGCACCGAACATCTCCGACGACGACGCCTGGTAGAAGCGGGTGGACAGGCCGGCCGCGCGAATCGCCTCGAGCAGGCGAGTGGTGCCCATGCCGGTCGTCAGGCCGGTGTACTCCGGCTCGTCGAAGGACACCCGCACGTGGGACTGGGCAGCGAGGTGATACACCTCGTCCGGCTGGACCCGCGACAGCAGCGTGACGAGCCGCGTTCCGTCGGTGAGGTCGCCGTAGTGCAGGAACAGCCGGGCGTGCTCTTCGTGCGGGTCGACGTAAAGGTGCTCGATGCGGTGGGTGTTGAACGTCGACGCGCGCCGGATCAGCCCGTGCACCTCGTAACCCTTGGCCAGCAGCAGTTCGGCGAGGTACGAACCGTCCTGGCCGGTGATGCCGGTGATGAGCGCACGGCGGCCAACGGGTGGAGTCACACGAGCAATCTAGTGACCTGGACGCGCCATGACCCCGCGCAGCGCCTCGGGCGAGCGAGCTCGCTCGCCGCTCGGCTCCTAGTGCGGTGGCGGTGGGATTCGAACCCACGGTGGTTTTACCCACACACGCTTTCGAGGCGTGCTCCTTTGGCCGCTCGGACACGCCACCGTCGAGAAGGGTACAGGAGCGAACCTCAGCGTCTCGCGGCGAAGAAGTCGACCAGGAGCGCACCGCATTCGTCGGCGAGCACACCGGCCGAGACCTCGGGACGGTGGTTGAGTCGCCGGTCACGCACGACGTCCCAGAGCGATCCGACCGCACCAGCTTTGGGGTCCCACGCGCCGAACACCAGCCGCGCGATGCGGGCCAGCACGAGCGCACCCGCGCACATCGTGCAGGGCTCAAGCGTGACGGCGAGGACGCAGCCATCAAGGTTCCACGACCCGAGCACGGCGCCGGCTCGGCGCAGCGCGACTACCTCGGCATGCGCCGTCGGGTCGTGTCCGGTCTCACGTTCGTTGTGCGCTGTGGCAATACCGCACCGGACGGATCGAGCACCACCGCACCGATCGGCACCTCGCCACGCGAAAGCGCGATACGTGCCTCGTCGAGCGCAGCGGCTATCGCATCGGAATCTGTCACGCGCGCAGGTCGTCGAACGCGTCGCCGCAGCCGGCCTTCTCACAGACTGCGACGAGAACGTCCATCGGCAGCGTGCCCTCGTGCGCGCACATGGCAAGCAGGTCGGCAGGCGATGTTCCGAGGTCGTCGGCGATCTCGGCGTCGCCGAACGGCGCGCTGTCGTGCGCCGGCGGGGCGTCCTCGTCGTCGATGAGTTCGTCCTCACCGATCTCGACGAGATCCTCCGCAACGATCGCGGCGAGCGGATAGGCATCGGCGGCGTGCCCGTCGGACAGGAATGCGCGTGGCTCGTCGTCGTCCTCGTCGACTCGAATGATCGCGGCGTACTCGTCATCCTGTTCGATGACGACCAGGCGCAACTCACCGTCGAAGTCACGTGCTAGGTCGGCGATGTCGGCGACGCTCTCGCAGTCGTCGAGTGCGATCTCCTCCGCGCGCCAACGGTCCCCGGCCCGTGACAGCACTGCAGCAAACGCGCTCATCGGATCTCCTCGAGGCCGCTCGCTTCGCTCGGGCCTGTCGGCGATCCAACCCGCTCCTTCGTCGCGGGCTGTGCTTTTTGGTTCTTCGCGCAAGCGCTCATCGGATCTCCTCGAGGCCGCTCGCTTCGCTCGGGCCTGTCGGCGATCCAACCCGCTCCTTCGTCGCGGGCTGTGCTTTTTGGTTCTTCGCGCAAGCGCTCATCAGCGCACAACCCTTGCCATCTCGGTGGCGCGCGCGTACGCCTCCCCGAGCCCGAGCCGCTCCACGATCGAGTCGAGCATCTCGTCGGGATAAGCGTCGATGTCGTCGAGGATGCGCTCCATCTCTTCCTCAGCCACGTCGAGGTCGGAGAACAAGTCGAGATCGCCGACCGGCCACACTTCGTCGAGTTCGTCGTCGTCGGGCGGTTCCTCGCCGAGGCGGGCCAGCGCCTGTTCCGCGAGCGGGTACTCGACCGACGCCGTCAGGTCGCTGAGCAGTAGCGAGATGCGCGGGCCGTCCTGCCGGGCGATGAGGAAGAACTCCTCGTCGACGCACGCGATGACGAACGGACCGCCCTCAGGGGGCTGCGAACGCAGCGCTTGCAGCAGGATGCCGAGGTCGTCGAGCACCGTCGGCGGCAGCGGCTCGGCACGCCAAACCCCACCGTCGCGGAATGCCGCGACCGCGAAGCCACGCTGTGCCATCGCCCACCACCCAATCGTGAGGTATCGATCCTGACACGGACGCGCGGTCGCGGGAAGTCACTGCGCGCAGCGCGCTAGCGTCGCTCAGGTGACCGCTACGTTCCACCGCGTTGCCGTGCTCGGCCTGGGTCTGATCGGCGGCTCGATGCTGCAGGCCGTCCGGCACAGCGGGATCGAGGTCGTCGGCTACGACATCGACCCCGTCACGGTGGGTGCCGCGAGCGCATCCGGCTTCCCGGTAGCGCCGAGCGACGAGCGTGCCGTGCACGGCGCCGACCTCGTCGTGCTGGCGATGCCCCTGCCCCAGGTCCGCGCCGCGCTCACGTCCCTCGCGCCGCACATCGCGCCCGGCACGCTGCTCACCGACGTCGGCACGCTCAAGGTTCCGGTCCTCGACGCGGTGCGCGAGATCGTCCCGCAGGCGCGATTCGTCGGCGGCCATCCGCTCGCGGGTACTGAGGAGAGCGGCTGGGCGGCGACCGATCCGCTGCTGTTCCGGGATGCGCCGTGGACGTTGACCGTCGAGCCGGACACCGACCTCGACGGTTGGCTGCGCATCGCCGAGCTGGTCTGCGATCTGGGTGCGCGTCCCGTCCCTGCCGGGGCGGCCGAGCAGGACGCCGCGATCGCCCGGGTCATCGGGCTGCCGCACGTCCTTGCTGAGGCGCTTGCCCTGATCGGCCTCGCCGGCGGCCCGCTCGGCCTGTCGCTCGCGGCCGGGTCGTACATGTCCGGCTCCCGGGTCGCGCGCACCCGTCCCGACCTCGTGGCGACCTGGTGCGACACCAACCCGGCGCTGGTCGACGCGATCGACGACGTGATCGTCCGGCTGACCAAAGCCCGCGACGAACTCGCGGCCAACGATTCGGTCTTCGAACTGGCCGAAGCCGGCTACCAGGCGCGGATGGACTGGGAACACCGCCGCTTCGAACCCGTCGAGCTGCCCGTCGAGACCGACCGGCTGTGCGCACACGGCCGCGAGGGCGGCTGGATCACCGCCGTCCTGCGCGACGACGACGGCGTGCGGCTGCTCGGGATGCGTCCGACAGGATGAGCCGGTGATTCTCTACATCCTCGGCCTGCTGCTCCTCGGCCTGATCGCCGGCGCAATCGCGCGCCTGCTGGTGTCGAGCCCCGAGCGGCTCGGCTGCCTCGGCACGTCGCTGCTCGGCATCATCGGCTCCTACGCCGGCGGCTCGCTGTGGGCCGTGCTCGCCTACGACACCTTCGACCTGCGCAAGGCGTCGACGTTCCTCGGCGCGATCGCCGGCAGCGTCGTCGTCCTGCTGCTGTGGCGGCTCGTCGACCGGATCATCACCCGGCGCCGATAGCGTTTTGGAGCACAGCCGGACAGTCCCCTATGCTGGGCGGGTCCACCGACGGGGCTAGCATGATGCGGTTCGCCCTCATCGTCTAGAGGCCCAGGACGCCGCCCTTTCAAGGCGGTAGCACGGGTTCGAATCCCGTTGGGGGCACGCACTATCTAGGCCCCGTAGCTCAGTTGGTTAGAGCGCCGCCCTGTCACGGCGGAGGTCGCCGGTTCAAGTCCGGTCGGGGTCGCTTTTTGTGCCCTTTCGCGGCCCAAAGCCGATGATCTGCTGTGAGCGGGACGGCTGCTCGGCGCTCCATCGAGCAGGGTTGCAATCGTGACCCATCATCTGAGCTGGCTCGAGGCGGCCGTCGTCGGTGCGATGCAGGGGGTGTCCGAGCTCTTTCCGATCTCGAGCCTCGGGCACAGCGTGCTGCTGCCCGCCTGGGTCGGCGGATCGTGGCAGCGTGACCTCAACGTCAGCGCCCCCGAGTCGCCCTACCTCGCCTTCATCGTCGGGTTGCACGTGGCCACCGCGATCGCCCTGATCGTCTACTTCTGGCGCGACTGGGTGCGCATCATCACCGGGCTGGTGACCAGCATCGTGCACCGCGAGGTGCGGACACCCGACCAGCGCCTCGCCTGGCTGCTGGTGATCGCGACGATCCCGGTCGGGCTGGTCGGATTGCTGGCCGAGCACTGGCTCCGGACCAATCTCGGCAAGCCCGTCCCGGCCGCGATCTTCCTCACCGTCAACGGCGCGATCCTCCTCCTCGCCGAGCACCTGCGCCGAGCCGACGCCAGCGCCGAGTACGTCGACGAGCGGATTTCCGGGCCGGAGTCCGACGCCCGTATCGCGCGCCTACCCGTGCGCGACGCCACCCTGATCGGTGCGTCGCAGATCCTGGCGCTCGCGCCCGGCATCTCGCGCTCCGGTATCGCGATGGTCTCCGGTCTGGCACGCGGGCTGTCCCGGGAGGACGCCGCGCGGTTCTCCTTCCTGCTCGCGACGCCCGTCATCCTCGCCGCCGGAGCGCTGAAGCTCGGCGACCTGGCCGGACCGCTCGGCGACGGCATCCGCGGCCAGGTGCTGCTCGGCTCCCTGCTGTCCGGAGTCGGCGCGTACCTGTCGGTGCGGTTCCTGACTCGGTACTTCGCCAACCGCTCACTGCGCCCGTTCGGGGTGTACTGCCTGATCGCCGGAGTTGCCAGCCTGGTGCTCTTCGGCGTCCGATAAGGCGGTGACCGCGACGCTGCTCGTTGCCGCCCACGGCACGAAGTCCGACGAGGGCACGGCAACCACGCGTGCGCTCGTCGAGGCCATCGCGGCGCAGCGCCCGGCCGTCCCGGTCGAGTTGTGCTTCCTGGACGTCGCATCGCCCTCGCTCGCCGAGGCCCTCGACACGCTCGCGTCCGTGGACGTCGTGGTCGTGCCGCTGCTGCTCTCGGGCGGCTACCACGTGCAGACCGACATCCCGCAGATCGTGCAGGGACGTTCGGGTGTTCAGGTTGCCGCGCATCTCGGCCCGGATCCTGCGATCATCGCCGCCGTCGCCGACCGGCTGGCCCAGGCAGGACCGGCACAGCCGGCAACCACGGTCCTTGCGGCGATCCCGTCGTCGTACCCCGCGGCGCGGCAAGAGGTGGAGGCAGCCGCTGGCGAGCTCGCCCAACGGCTCGGCCGTCCCGTGTCGGTGCTACCGCTGAGCGGTGACGTCGCGGCGGCGCTCGCCGATCTACCTGCGCCGATCGCGGTAGCCGCCTACCTGCTCGCGCCGGGTGGTTTCCTCACGACACTGCGTGCCGTCGTGGACGGGCGCGGTTGGCTGGCCGAGCCGATCGCCGTCCACCCGGCGCTGGTCGAGCTGGTCTGGGCGCGCTACGACGCGGCGCTGCAGCGGGCAAAGGCGGCCGACGAGGTCCGGTAGACTTCGCCGGGTTCTGGCGCTGGCGCTGGGACACGGCCAGGTAGCTCAGCTGGTACGAGCGACCGCCTGAAAAGCGGTAGGTCGGCGGTTCGATCCCGCCCCTGGCCACCATCGCAATGCACCTAGTTGAGCGGCAGCGCCCGCTTCCGAGTACCGGTCAGCCGAGCCCAAGCGTTGGCGATGGCCGGGGCGATCGCCGGGACGCCTGGCTCGCCGACACCGCCCGGCGCAGCCGTGCTCGGCATCAAGAAGACGGTGATGACCGGCATGTCGCGCATGCGCGTCATCCGGTACTCGTCGAAGTTGCGCGGGCTCGCGACGCCGCGCGCGAAGTTCATGTGCCCCCACAGCGCCGCGGTCATCCCGTGGACGATCCCGCCCTGCATCTGCGCCTCGACGATGCTCGGATTGACCACTTGCCCGCAGTCGATGACGCACCACACCTTCTCGACCTGGATGCGGCCGGAGCTCGGCTGACTGACCTCGGCGACCTGCGCCACGTAGCTGCCGAACGACGACGTGACGGCCACGCCGCGCGCGTGCCCGGCGGGCGGGCTCGTCGACCATTGCGACAGCGCCGCCACCTTCTGCAACACCGCGGCGGCGCGAGGGGCACCGCCCATCAGGGCCAGCCGGAAATCGATCGGGTCCGCTCCGGCCGCGTCGGCCAGCTCGTCCATGGCGGATTCGACCGCAAAGCAGTTGATCGAGTTCCCGACCGATCGCCAGAAGCCAACTGGGATCGCTGCCGGATGCCGCACGTACTCGACCAACCGGTCGGGCAACGCGTACGGCAGCTCGAGCGCGCCGTCCACGGCCTGGGAATCGACGCTCCCGTCCGCGATCCACCCGCGCTGGAACAGGATCGACGGCGACACGATGCGATCCCACCAGCCGGTGAGCGCATTCCCGGCAGAGAGCCCGGTCTGGATGCGGATCCGCGCCATCGGGCGGTACTGGTCGTGGCTGAAGTCCTCCGGTCGCGGCCAGGTGACCTTGACCGGAGTGCCGAGCGCCTTCGCCGCGGCCACCGCATGCGCGACGAAGTCGGTCTCGAACTTCCGGCCGAGGCCGCCGCCGAGCATCGTGGTGTGCACGGTGACCTGGTCGGGGGAGATCCCGCATATAGCCGCCGCGGTCGCTGCCGCGAATCCTGGTGCCTGCGTCGGCGCCCAGACCTCGCAGCCCGACGAGGTCACGCTTGCCGTGCACGCGAGCGGCTCCATGTTCGCGTGCGGGAGGTAGGGGACGGTGTAGGTCAGGTCGAGCGTGCGCGCGGCGCTGGCCAGCGCGCCCTTCGCGTTGCCGGCCGAGTCTGCGGTGACGGGCGAGCCACTCGTCATCAACGTGGCCGCCTGCGCCGAGATCGTCGCAGTGTTCAGCTGATTGGCCGAGGACGGCACCGACCAAGTGGGCTTCAACGACTTCGCTGCGCGCATCGCGTCCCACGTCGTGGCGGCGACCACCACGACCGCATTGTCGAGCGGGACAAGGGCGGTGGCGCCGGCCGGAGTCGGGCCGGCCGACACCAGCGTGCCGACGACGCTCGGACAATGGATGACGACCGCATGCTGCATTCCGGGCACCTGCACGTCGATGCCGTAGATCGCCGCACCGCGCACCTTGTCCGGCAGATCGAGGCGGGCGACCGACGTCCCGACGATCCGGAACCGCGACGCGTCGGTGAGCCTCGGGTTGGTCGGAACGGGCAGCAGCGCCGCCGCAGCAGCCAGCTGACCGTAGGTAGCCGATTTCGTCGTGCCCTTGACGTGCACCGCGCCGTGCGCCGCGACGCACCGCGACATCGCCACGCCGAACCGGTCCGCGGCTGCCTGCCGCAGCATGTCGCGCGCCGCCGCACCCGCAGTCCGCAGCGCGAGGTAGTAACCGCGCACGCTCATGCTGCCGCCGGTCAGTTGTGCACCGGTGGCCGGGTTGGCGTAGCGAGGGTCGGCCGGGGCGGCGATCGATTGCACCTTCGTCCAGTCGACCTTGAGCTCCTCGGCGATCAGCTGCGGCAGGCTGGTGAACACGCCCTGCCCCATCTCGGAGCTGCCCACCAGCACCGTGATCGACTCGTCGGCGCCGATCTGCACCCAGGTGTTGACGACGGCGGGCGACGGCGTGGCCGCGGCTCGCGCGATCGGTCCGAACAGCGGGCTGGCGAAGCCGATCGCGAAGCCGCCGGCGACCCCCGCGCTGATCAGGAACCGTCGGCGGGAAAGCCCGATCGCGTCCGAAGCGCCCTCCTCGGCGCGCTGCGTGGTCACTGGCCGGCCGCTCGGTGGATCGCCGCGCGCACCCGCTGGTAGGTGCCGCACACACAGATGTTGCTCATCGCCGCGTCGATCTGCGCGTCGGTGGGTTTCGGATGCCTGCGTAGTAGCTGGACGGCCGCCATGATCATCCCGGACTGGCAGTAGCCGCACTGCGGTACCTGCTCGGCGATCCAGGCCTGCTGCACCGGATGACTGCCGTCCGGCGAGAGCCCTTCGATGGTGGTGATCGACGCCCCGTGGGCATCACCAACGGTCTCGTCGCAGCTTCGCTCGGCCTCGCCATCGATCAGGACGGTGCACGCGCCACACTCCTCGATGCCGCAGCCGTACTTCGTCCCGGTCAGGCCGAGCACGTCGCGAAGGACCCACAGCAGCGGCATCGAAGCGCTGACATCGACCTGGTGCGTCTGGCCGTTCACCTTCAGGGTCACCACGTTGGCCTGCCCTCCGCGCGAGATGCGCCCGCCGATGCGCGACCTCGTGGTCGCCCATGGGAGCAATCGACGCGACGGCGGACAGGGTTACGCCCGGCCCGGGCCTAGCCGTTTTGACACAGAAAATGTTCACGTTTAACATCCAAATGGTGCATTCGTCGCAAATACCCCTGCTCGCGACCCCGCTACGCATCGACGCCCAGCCCGTCGACTACGCGCTGGTCGCCTTCTACTTCCTGATCGTGCTCGGCATCGGCTTTGTCGCCCGCCGAGGCGTCGCCAGCAGCGTCGACTTCCTGCTGTCGGGACGGGCCTTGCCGGCGTGGATCACCGGTCTGGCGTTCATGTCGGCGAATCTCGGTGCCACCGAACTGCTCGGCCAGACCGCCAATGGCGCCGAGTACGGCGAGCAGACCTTCCACTACTACTGGATAGGCGCGATCCCGGCGATGGTGTTCCTCGGCATCGTGATGATGCCGTTCTACTACGGCTCGGGCGTGCGCAGCGTGCCGGAGTACCTCGCCCGGCGGTTCAACGCGACCACGCAACGCTTCCAAGCCGTCCTCTTCGCCGTCGCGTCCGTGCTGCTCGCCGGCGTCAACCTGTTTGCGATGGCGATCGTGGTGCACGCGTTGCTCGGCTGGCCCACCTGGCTCGCGATCCTTGCCGCCGCCGCCGTGGTGCTGTTCTACACCTGGCTCGGCGGACTGTCCGCGGCGATCTACAACGAGGTGCTGCAGCTGTTCGTCATCGTGGCCACGATGATCCCGATAACTCTCGTCGGGCTGCACCGAGTCGGCGGTTGGCACGGGTTGACTCATTCACTCGCCGCGTCGGCAACCGGCAGATCCGGCAACTCGCCGTTCCCGGCCCACGAACTCACCGGCATCGGCAGCACGTTCGGATCGGTGGTCGGCGTCGTCCTAGGGCTCGGCTTCGTCACGTCATTCGGGTACTGGACGACGAACTTCACCGAGGTCCAGCGCGCCTTTTCCGCGCGCAATGCGGCGGCCGGTCAGCGCACGCCGATCATCGCGGCGATCCCGAAGACGTTGATTGCGTTCGTCATCGTGATCCCGGGGATGATCGCCGCCGTCCTCGTGCCCGGCATCGCTGCCCTGAAACGCGGCGCGCCGTCGAACTTCCAGTACAACGACGTCGTCCCCCTGTTGCTGCGCGAGTTGCTTCCGAACGGGTTCATGGGGGTGGCCATCGCCGGGCTACTCGCGTCGTTCATGGCGGGCATGGCCGCCAACGTCAGCTCGTTGAACACCGTCGTCGTCTACGACCTGTGGCAGGACTGGCTCAAGCCCGACCAGGACGACCGGGTCTACCTGCGCGCGGGCCGGGTCGTCACGGTCGCCGGAACATTGCTCGCGGTCGGCACCGCCTTCATCGCTGCCGGATTCTCGAACATCATGGATTACATCCAGACGCTGTTCTCGTTCTTCAACGTGCCGCTGTTCGCGACGTTCATTCTGGGCTTGTTCTGGAAACGGATGACCGGCGCGGCAGGTTGGTCGTCGCTGCTGGCGGGCACGACCGGCGCTGTCGTCGTGTTCATCCTCGACAACACGGGCGTGATCACGCTGTCCGGCCAGGGGTCGAGCTTCCTCGGCGGCGGCGTCGCGTTCGTCCTCGCCCTGGTCGTGGGCGCGGTCGTCTCGTACCGCACACGTCCCAAGCCTGAGCACGAGCTGGTTGGTCTGGTGCGCAGCCTGACGCCGCGAAAGGACCGCACGGCGCCCCGCGAGCCCGGCTGGCTGCGCTCACCGACCGTCATGGGTGCCGGCGTGCTGGCACTTGCCGCCGGCTGCTACCTGCTCATGAGCGCGTGACATGACCATGCCGGACCGACACGAGAATCACGCACGGACACGACGAGATGTCCTGTTCGACATCCGCACGATCATTGCGGCGCTGTTCGGGGGCTACGGCGCCATCTGCCTGGTCTGGGGACTTGCGTTCAACGGCGCCACCGACCGGGCGCGCAGTGGCGGAATCAACGTCAATCTCTGGGCCGGAATCGGGATGCTGGTCTTCGCCGTGGGGTTTGCCGCCTGGGCTTTCACCCGCCCGCTGGTCCCGCCTGACGAAGACGAGGCGAAAACAGACCAAAAGGAATCTTCCGGCAGCGTTTGAGACCGGCCGCCGCCTACAGGATGATCGGACGGTGCCGTCGGGGAGGGAAGTCGAGCTGATCGCGCTCGGCTCGTCGGACTCGGCAATCATGTGGCCGATCATGTTCATGATCGGCGGCGTCATCGTGCTTGCGTTGATCGGGCACTTCGCTTTTCGTCGTGAATCGCAAATTCGGGCGCCGATGGATTTCGAGATCGAGAACAGCTTCGAGCTCTTCGAGGGCCTCGAGGATCTCTTCGGACCGGACTGGATGGATCCTGACTCTGCGGCGGCGCACCCCGGTGCCGCCGGTCCCGAACTGGTGCAGTAGCCGAGTCGATACCGTGCCCCGATGGGCCGTCCCGCAGTGCTGTTCGACTTCACCGGCACGCTGTTCTACATCGAGGACGCGCACAGCGCTGTCCTCAACGCCCTCGGTGCGGAGTTCAACCAGCTCGCGCCCGCTCTCGAACGGTGGGGTGCCATCAACGGCAGCGGGACTCCAGACGACCTGCCGGAACGGCTGGCTGCGGTGTGGGAGCAGCGCGACCTGTCCCGTGCGGCGCACCGAGCCGCGTACTCAGGGCTCGCCGAACACGCCGGGCTGACCGCCGAGCAGGCGCACGTCCTGTACGAGCGCGGCTTGCAACCGGCCGCGTGGCACCCGTTTCCGGACACGGTCACCGTGCTTGGCGACTTGCGCGAGCGCGGCGTCCCGACCGCGCTGGTGAGCAACATCGGCTGGGACCCCCGCCCTGTGCTGCGCACCTACGGCGTCGACACGCTGCTCGACGCGCTCGTGCTGTCCGACGAGCGCGGGCTGCTCAAGCCCGATCCGGCGATCTTCCGGCTGGCGTGCGCCGAGCTCGGGGTCGAACCGTCCGACGCGGTCATGATCGGCGACAACCCGGACACCGACGGCGCCGCCACCGCCGCGGGCTGCCGCTTCGTTCTCGTGTCACCGGCACGCGATCGCGCGCCGGACACGCTGTTGCGTGCCGTCCGGAGCGGCTGACCCGACCGTGGTCAGGTGCGGCCGGCGATCTTGGCACTTGCCCGCGCTGCCGCCGCCGCGAGCTCGTCGGTGTCGGCGGTTGCCAGCTCGCCGCCTGCGACGACGGTCTCGCCGTTGACGATCAGCCGGTCGAGCCGAGCCGCGCCAAGGACGAGCGCGCAGACCGGGTCGGCTATCCCCGCCGAGCCGAGCCCGTCGAGCTGCCACACCGCGAGGTCGGCCAGCTTGCCCGGCTCGAGCGAGCCGATCTCGTCTTGCCGGCCCAGGCAGCCCGCGCCACCCGTCGTGGCCAGCCGCAGCGCCTGCCGCACGTCCAGGGCGAGCGGACCACCGGCACCGCGTGCGGCGAGCAGGGCCTGATGCGGCTCGTCCATCAGCCGGCCCGACTCGTTCGAGGCTGCGCCGTCGGTGCCCAGGCCGACGTTGACTCCAGCAGCAAGCAGATCGCGCGTTCGCGCCACGCCGGCGCCGAGCCGGCCGTTGGACGTCGGGCAGTGCGCCACGCTCGTGCTGGTCGCGGCGAAGCGGGCGATCGCGTCGTCGGACAGGTGCACGCAGTGCGCGAGCCAGATGTCGGGAGCAAGCCACGCCGAGCTCATCGAGATACTCCGCCGGTGTCCGGCCGAACTGCTCGATGCAGAAGGCGTCCTCGTCGGCGGTCTCGGCGAGATGGGTGTGCAGGCGCACTCCGTGCTCGCGGGCAAGCGCGGCGCTGTCGCGCATCAGCTCGGCGGTGACCGAGAACGGCGAGCAGGGCGCGAGCGCGATGCGCAGCATCGAGTCGAAGGACGGGTCGTGCCATCGCGTGATCGCATCGGCCGACGCCGCGAGCACCGCGTCGTGCTCTTCGACGACCTCGTCCGGGGGCAACCCGCCGGCCGAGACGCCCAGGTTCATCGACCCGCGCGTCGGGTGGAACCGCACTCCGATCTGCTGGGCGGCGCGGATCTCAGCACCGAGCAGGTCACCGCCGTCGCGCGGGAACACGTAGTTGTGGTCGGTCGTGGTCGTGCAACCGCTCAGCGCCAACCAGGCCAGGTTCGCGCCGGCCGCAGCGTTCACGAGATCCTCGTCGAGCCGGGCCCAGATGGGGTAGAGCGTGTCGAGCCATTGGAACAGCGTGGCGTCGGTCGCGTAGCCGCGCGTCAGCCACTGGTAGAGGTGGTGGTGGGTGTTGACGAGGCCCGGCGTGACGAGGCGCCCGCGCGCGTCGATGCGATCGGCGCTGCGATACGCGTCGGGCATGCTGCCGCTGCCGAGCGCCGTGATGCGGTTGCCGTCGACGACCACGTAACCACTGGCGAACTCCGTTCCGCCCGCGTCACACGTCGCCACGCTTGCCCCGTCAATAACGAACATGATCACGACCCCCGATATGTCGAGTACGGGTGTACCGGCTCAACCGCAGGGGGACGTGATGGTGCTCAGCGCAGTTGCGGCCGCCTCGGTCCGCCGACCAGCAGCGCACGGTATCCAGCGCACGCTTCGACACACTCACGCGCAGCAGACTCCCACGCGCGAGCGTTCAGCGAAACGTCTTGATCAGGTGCAACCTGACGATCTCGCGCAACTCGGCGCGGACCACCTGCCGCTCGACGTCGGTCGGATTTGCCAACCGTCGGTGCAATGCTGCTCGCATCTCGGTCGGAGTGCGCCCAGTTGCGCAGATCAGAAACACGTGGCCGAAGCGCCGTTCGTACTCGCCGGCACCGGCGATCACGTCGTCGCCGACGGCCGGTTGCGCAGCCAACGCCTCACCGACGTCGGACCAGTTCAAGTCGGAGAGAACATCGTCGGACGCCGCGATGAGCCGCCGCATGGACCAGTACGGGCGGCCGGACACCACTTCGGCGATCCACCGGCGGCTGGCGCAGCACGGTCGCATCAGTTCGACGGCATCGGCGAGCTCCATCCGATCGAACAGAGCGATTTCGACCAGCGCAGACTCACCGTCGTTCTCGGTGAAGATCCGCGCACTACTCACCAAGTAAAGCTAAATCGCAGATGTTTCCGCTGCATTGCCCCGGCGCGAGATTGCGATCAGCTAGCGATTCTTTCCAGCCGGTGTTGGATCGATCGACTCCGGCGCGTGGGTCGCACCGCCGGCGTCGGGCATGTCCGGGTCGGTCGCCGCAGCGGCAGCTCGCGCCGCCTGCAGCCCGGATTGGGTGCGTAGCGGCACCTCCTTGAGCATCAGCGACAGCACGACGGCGACGGCCAGCACGCACGCACCGACGAGGAACACCAGATCCATCGCGTCGGAGAACCCGACCAGGATCGGGTGCTTCACCTGCGGAGGCAGCGACGCGAGCACGCTCGTGTCGTTGAGGTTGAACGTGGGGGGTAACGGCACGCCTGCCTTGACCGCGTTCTCGACGATGTTGGTGGCGGCGTTCGAGAACAAGATCGAGAGGAAGATCGCCGTCCCCATCGAACCGCCCACTTGACGGAAGAAGGTCACCGCCGACGTCGCGACGCCCATGTCGCGCGGATCAACGGCGTTCTGCATCGCCAGCACGATGCTCTGCATGTTCATGCCGAGCCCCGAGCCGAAGACCAGCATGAAGAGGTCGGTCTGCCAGAGCGGGGTATCCGCACCGACGGTCGACATCAACAGCAGGCCGATCACGAGCAGCACCGAACCGACGACCGGGAAGATCTTGTACCGCCCCGTGCGCGAGGTCACCTGCCCGGCGAGCAACGACGACGCCATGATGCCGGCGACCATCGGCAAGATCAGCAGGCCGGCCTTCGTCGGCGAGGCGCCCTTGACGATCTGCAGGTAAAGCGGGATGGACACCATGCCGCCGAACATGCCCATGCCGATGACGAACGACTGGCCCGAGCCGACCGAGAACACGCCGTTCTTGAACAGCCGCAGCGGCAGCAGCGCCTCGTCGCCCATCTTCCGCTCGACCCAGACGAACGCGACCAAGCCGACCGCGCCGAGGACGTAACAGACCAGCGCGCTGGCACTGCCCCAGCCCCAAGTGCGGCCCTGCTCGGCAATGACCAGCAGCGGGACGAGCCCGACGACGAGCATGCCGGCGCCGGACCAGTCGATGCGGTGATCGCGCCTGGTGTGGTCGAGCTTGAGCACTGCCTGCACGACGACCAGGGCGAGGATGCCGATCGGGACGTTGATGTAGAAGATCCAGCGCCAGCCGGAGATGCCCAGGATGCTGGCCTGCCCGGCGAAGAAGCCGCCGGCGACCGGACCGAGCACTGACGCGGTGGCGAACACCGCCATGAAGTAGCCCTGGTACCTGGCGCGCTGGCGCGGCGGGATGATGTCGCCGATGATCGCGAGGGCCAACGGGAACAGCCCGCCCGCCCCGATCCCCTGGAACGCGCGGAATGCCGCGAGCTGGTACATCGAGTGCGCGATGCCGCACAACGCCGATCCCAGGATGAAGATCGTGATCGCGAGCATGAACAACGGCTTGCGTCCGTAAATGTCGGACAGCTTGCCCATCAGCGGCGTCGCGATGGTCGAGGTGATCAGGAAGGCCGTGGTGACCCAGGCCTGGACGGAAAGGCCGTGCAGGTCGTCGCCGATCGTGCGGATCGCGGTCGACACGATCATCTGGTCGAGCGCGGCCAGGAACATGCCGAGGATCAGTCCGGACAGGATCGTCAGGATCTGCTTGTGCGACAGGCCACCACCGGCGTCAAGCGCGGTCGTCGTAGCGGGGGCGGACATCAGTTGTTCCCTTCTGCCGAGTCGGACCGTGGGCCGGCCTGCTCGGTTGCGATGGTGCTGCTCGTGTTCTCGAAATCTGCGGTGAAGCGCGACAACAGTTCGGCGAAACGGCGCAGGTCGCGCTCGCTCCAGCCGGAGAGCATCCCGGCGAAGTGCTCCAGGCGCCGGTGCTCGTGGGCAGCGATCACGTCGTCGGCTTTCGGGGTGAGGACGAGGATGCTGGCGCGGCCGTCCTCGGGATCCGCGCGGCGCTCGAGCAGGCCGTCCTTCACCAGCGCCGCGACCTGCCGGCTCACGGTGGACGGGTCGGACTGCAGGCAGTCGGCCAACGCGCTCGCACGCATCGGGCCGTGGCCGGCGAGCTGGCGCAGGATGACCTGCGCGGACCACTCCATGTTGTGCTCGGCGGCGGCGATGAAGCGGGCCTTGACCCGTCCGAACGAGCGCATCAGCGCGACGACGTTGTCGGCGACCTCGGTGACGGCCGCGACCGGGGTGTCGGCGCCGAGGGTCAGCGCTTCAGGCATGGGATCGTCCTTTACTTGCTCGATACAACTAGTTGCTTGATACAACTATCTACTCCGATCGCGTCCGAAAAGCAAACGCGTTACCCGGCGACCTTCAGCGGGCGCACAAGTCGGGCGGGGTTCACTGCGGGGCGAAGTCGGAGGACATTGGGCCGATGACCGAACTAGTGACTGCTCCCGCCCGGACGGCCGCGCAGGCGTGGATCGACGAGTTCGACCGCGCGCTGAGCAGCGCAGACATTGCCGCCGCCACCGCGCTGTTCGCCGCCGAGAGCTACTGGCGCGACCTGATCGCGTTCACCTGGAACCTGAAGACCGTCGAGGGACGCGACGGCGTGCGCGACCTGCTCACGGCCACGCTCGACACGGCCCGTCCCAGCAACTGGCGCATCGCCGAAGGCGAGGAGCCCACCGAGGCCGGCGGCGTGGTCGAGGCCTGGCTCGAGTTCGAGACGGCGGTCGGGCGAGGGCGCGGGCTGGTGCGGCTGATCGACGGCGATGGCCCCCACAAACAGGCCTGGACGCTGCTGACGACGATGTACGAGCTGAAGGGCTTCGAGGAACCTGCCCGCACTGCGCGGCCGAAGGGCGCCGAGCACGGGATCAACCGCGACCGCGAGACGTGGCTCGAGCGGCGCGAGCGCGAGGCGCGCGAGCTGGGCTACGAGACCCAGCCCTTCGTGCTGGTTGTCGGCGGCGGGCAGGGCGGGATCGCGCTCGGTGCGCGGCTGCGACAACTCGGCGTGCCGACGATCGTGATCGACAAGCACCCGCGTCCGGGCGATCAGTGGCGCAACCGGTACAAGTCGCTGTGCCTGCACGACCCGGTCTGGTACGACCACCTGCCCTACATCAAGTTCCCGGACAACTGGCCGGTGTTCGCGCCGAAGGACAAGATCGCTGACTGGCTCGAGTCCTACACGAAGATCATGGAGATCAACTACTGGCCCGACACCGAAGCGAAGTCGGCGCGCTACGACGAGGCCGCCGAGGAATGGACGGTGACGGTCGAGCGAGCGGGCATGCCGGTCGTGCTCCGGCCGAAGCATTTGGTGCTCGCCACCGGGATGTCCGGCAAGCCGAACCTTCCTGACTTCGCCGGCATGGATGCCTTCCGTGGCGATCAGCACCACTCGTCCGCACACCCCGGCCCGGATGCGTACCGCGGCAAGAAGTGCGTGGTCGTCGGCTCGAACAACTCGGCGTTCGACATCTGCGGCGCGCTCTGGGAGAGCGGCGCCGACGTCACGATGGTGCAGCGCTCGTCGACCCACATCGTCCGATCCGACACGCTGATGGACATCGGCCTCGGCGATCTGTACTCCGAGCGGGCGGTGGCGGCCGGCGTGACCACCGAGAAGGCCGACCTGATCTTCGCGTCGCTGCCCTACCGCATCCTGCACACCTTCCAGATCCCGGCCTACGAGGCGATGCGCGAGCGCGACAAGGAGTTCTACGAGCGCCTCGAGGCGTCCGGTTTCGACCACGACTGGGGCGATGACGGGTCGGGATTGTTCATGAAGTACCTGCGCCGCGGTTCGGGCTACTACATCGACGTCGGCGCCGCCGACCTCGTCGCGAACGGCGACGTCAAGCTGGCCAAGGGCCAGGTCGACCATCTCACCGAGCACTCGGTGGTGCTCGAGGACGGGACGGAACTTGCTGCCGACCTGGTCGTGTACGCGACCGGATACGGGTCGATGAACGGCTGGGCGGCCGATCTCATCTCCCAGGAGGTGGCTGACAAGGTCGGCAAGGTTTGGGGCCTCGGCTCGGACACGACCAAGGATCCCGGCCCGTGGGAGGGCGAGCAACGCAACATGTGGAAGCCGACCCAGCAGCCGGCGCTGTGGTTCCATGGCGGCAACCTGCACCAGTCGCGGCACTACTCGACGTATCTGGCACTACAGCTCAAGGCCCGGCTGGAGAAGGTTCCGACGCCGGTCTACGGCCTGCAACAGGTGCACCACCTGCGCTGAGCGTGCGCTGCGCCAGACAGCGAAGCGCCGCACCGACGAATCGGTGCGGCGCTGTCGTCGCTTGTTGCGTGTCTAGCCGAGAGACTGCCTAGGCGTCGATCGTCGCGTGGGTGTTGCCTTCGAGCAGCGACCGGACCTCGGACTCCCGGTACCGGCGGTGACCGCCGAGCGTGCGGATAGAGGTGAGTTTGCCGGCCTTCGCCCACCGCGTGACCGTCTTGGGGTCGACGCGGAACAGCGTCGCGACCTCCGACGGGGTGAGCAGCGGCTCGGATTCCGGACGGTGACGGGGAGTCGTCATCGGGGCCCCTTTCTGGGGATTACTGAGGTTGGTGCCCAACGCGACTCGGTGACAGGAAAGTTGTCAGCTGATCCGCCTTGGGTGCGTATCGCGGGTCCTGTACCGCGGTACGTGGCAAGTATGCATACGCAGAACTTGTCTGCCCACGCGTAAAAGTGTTCGTGTCCACTGTGTGCCACGCGTGGCACGGTGTCCGAATCGTCCTGAGCCTTAAATCGGACTTAACCGGGCAGTGCGGACATCACATTGGACCCGCTTGTCCTGCGTGCCGCTGAGGTTTCGCGCGCGGTAGTCTTGATCCCACGAGGATGCCAATTTCCCCGGCTGTGTTGTCTGCGCCGCCCGCGGCGCCACACCACGCCGGATGACCGGGTAAGCGAGGGGGTCGAGCCATGGGGCGCGGCCGTGCCAAGGCAAAGCAGCAAAAAGTCGCTCGGGAGCTGAAGTACAACTCCCATTTCACCGACCTTGACGCGCTTCAGCGCGAATTGGCGGGCTCTCCGCAATCCAGCGATGATGCCGACGTCGATGCGGACGAGGACGACGACGAGGACGACTGGGCTCAGTCCGGTCGATGAGGTCACGATTCACCCGAATCGGCCGTCGTGCGAAATTCTTGACTCACGGTTGAGGTTGGCCGTGGGTTTTTGTTGAGCATTGAACGGCCGCTCCGCAAGTCAGTTGCGCCGGCAATCACCTGGCAAATACGGCCGTTCCGGATACGTCCAATTCGTGCCAGGCAACTGGATACCATCGTTGACGCAGCTAGGACGCCTTGTCCTGGCATTTATGCCCAGAAACCGGCACTTCCGGCGTAATTCGCTGCCATTTGCACCTGTCCCGCAGGATCAGGTGAGGTGTGTTTTGTGTGTGTCTGTTCGACAGCGCCGAGCTCCCAGGCCGGAACGCCGCGGGCAGCGAGGACGGCGAGTGCGTCCGCGCGACGCTCGGACGCGACGACCGCGACCATTCCCACCCCGAGGTTGAACGTCAGCTCCATCTGGGCCCGGGCGATCGTGCCGGACTCGGCGATGAGCGTGAAGATGCCTGGCGGCGCCCAGCTCGCCCGGTCGACGACCGCGGTGAGGCCGCCGGGCAGTACCCGAACCAGGTTGCCGGCCAGCCCGCCGCCGGTCACGTGGGCGAACGCGTGGGCGCCGGCCTCGGTGGCCAGGGCCAGGCAGTCCTGGGCGTAGATGCGCGTGGGGGTGAGCAGTTCGTCGCCCAGGGTGCGGCCGGCCAACTGCTCGGGTGCCGCGTCGAGCGCGAGTCCAGCGCGCTCGAGCAGCACGTGTCGGACGAGGGAGTACCCGTTGGAGTGCAGGCCGGACGAACCGAGGGCGATCAGCACATCACCGGCGGCTACCCGCTGCGCGCCGAGGACGGCATCGGCGTTGACCACGCCCACGCCGGTGCCCGACACGTCGTACTCGTCCGGGCGCATCACGCCGGGGTGCTCGGCCGTTTCGCCGCCGACGAGGGCACAGCCGGCCTGCACGCAGCCCTGCGCAATGCCGCTGACAATCGCGGCGATCTTCTCGGGCACGACCTTGCCGGTCGCGATGTAGTCGGACAGGAACAGCGGCTCGGCACCGACGACCACCAGGTCGTCGACCACCATCGCGACCAGATCGATGCCGATGGTGTCATGCCGGTCGAGGGCCTGCGCGATCGCGATCTTCGTTCCGACTCCGTCGGTGGAACTGGCCAGGACCGGATCCGGGTACTTGGTCAGATCCAGTTTGAAGAGCCCGGCGAATCCGCCGAGCCCGCCGAGTACCTCTGGCCGCGCGGTCCGCTTGACCGAGGCCTTCATCAGTTCGACCGCGCGGTCGCCGGCCTCGATGTCCACTCCGGCGGCGGCATAGGACGTCACTCGGCGATCACGGCCTCGACAGCGCGTCTTCGGCCGCGTAGCCGGCGGCGTGCTCGACCTTGTCGACGCCGCGTTCGATGCCCTCGAGCACGTGCTTGCCGACGAGGTCCGGGAGCTCGATCGGGTAGTGCCCGTCGAAGCACGCCATGCACAGCCGGCTGCGGGGCTGCTCGCTCGCCGCGACAAGACCGTCCAGTGAGACGTACCCGAGCGAATCGGCGCCGATCGAGTGCCGGATGCCGTCGATGTCCAGCCCGTTCGCCACGAGTTCGGCCTTCGAGGCGAAGTCGATGCCGTAGAAGCAGGGCCACTTCACCGGCGGCGACGAGATCCGCACGTGCACCTCGACCGCGCCGGCCTCGCGCAGCATGCGCACGAGCGCGCGCTGGGTGTTGCCGCGCACGATCGAGTCGTCGACCACGACAAGTCGTTTGCCGCGGATGACGTCACGCAGCGGATTGAGCTTGAGCCGGATACCGAGCTGGCGGATCGTCTGCGAGGGCTGGATGAAGGTCCGTCCGACGTAGGCGTTCTTCACCAACCCGAGCCCGTATGGGATGCCCGAGGCTTCGGCGTAACCGATGGCGGCCGGCGTTCCCGATTCGGGCACCGGGATGACGAGGTCGGCCTCAGCCGGATGTTCCTTGGCGAGCCGGCGGCCGACCTCGACGCGCGCCGAGTGCACATTCCGGCCGGCGATCGTCGTGTCGGGACGGGCCAGGTAGACGTACTCGAACAAGCAGCCCTTGGGTGCGGCGTTGGCGAAGTGCTGCGAGCGCAGGCCTTCGTCGTCAATCGCGATCAACTCGCCCGGCTCGATCTCGCGGACATAGCTGGCGCCGACGATGTCGAGCGCCGCCGTCTCCGAGGTGACCACCCAGCCGCGCTCGAGCCGGCCCAGGACGAGCGGGCGCACGCCCTGCGGGTCGCGCGCGGCGTAGAGGGTGTGCTCGTCCATGAAGACCAGCGAGAAGGCGCCGCGCAGCTTGGGCAGCACCTCCATGGCGGCCTGCTCGACGCTGACGTCGGGGTGCGCCGCGAGCAGCGCGGTGAGCAGGTCGGAGTCAGTGGTGGCGCCGAGCATGTTCTGGCGCAGGATGCCGGCCTCGCGGGCTTCGGCGAAGAGCTCGACGGTGTTGACGAGGTTGCCGTTGTGGCCGAGGGCGAGGCCCGTGCCGGCCGGGGTGGTGCGGAAGCTCGGCTGGGCGTTCTCCCACGTCGTCGAGCCGGTCGTCGAGTACCGGGTGTGACCGACCGCGAGGTGGCCCTGCAGGGTGGCCAGGGTGGCTTCGTCGAAGACCTGGCTCACCAGGCCGAGATCCTTGTAGACGACCAGCGCGCTGCCGTCGCTGACCGCGATACCGGCGGCTTCCTGGCCACGATGCTGCAACGCGTAGAGACCGAAGTAGGTGAGCTTGGCGACCTGTTCACCGGCAGCCCAGACACCGAATACGCCACAGGCGTCTTGGGGTCCCTTTTCCGCGGGGTCGAGATCGTGGGTAAGGAGTCCATCGCCTCGGGCCACGCTTTGAGTCTACGGGCGCCGGCTGACCAAAACGGGCTCGACCCGCGTGAGTTCACCCGCACCACGATCACTTTTCCCCGCTAGCGACCGTTTCCGCGAAACCGACCACCCACGAGGAAGAGCCCAACAACGCTGGAGCCATACAACACGGTGACGCACCGGGAGGATCAAGCCGAGGAGCGCCAGCGACGACGGGCTTCGGTCCGACCCCGCCGGCGCGCGAGCGGAGCGAGCTTGCGCGCGGAGTCCGAGACGGGCCCGAGCGAAGCGAGCGGTCCGGATCGGGATCCGCTTCGGCGGATTAGGACAGCACCGGCAGGTAGCTGCTCAGGTCGGCGCGCAGGCCGCTGGCGTGGACCTTGCCGGCGGCGACGGCTTCGGCGAAGGCGGTCCGTCCGGTGGCCAGCCGCAGCCAGGTCAACGGATCGGTCTCGACGACGTTCGGCGGGGTGCCCCGGGTGTGCCGCGGTCCGGGAATCGCCTGCACCGCAACGAACGGCGGTACGCGCACCTCGACCGATCGTCCACGCGCCTGCGCGGCGAGGATCTCGGCGAGGGTCCGGGTGGTCGACGCGAGCGCGGCACGGTGCAGCGGAACGGGATCGCGGTCGGGCAGCGAGCGGCTGAAGTCGTCGCAGTGCACGACCAGGTCGAGCAGCCTGGTGCGGGCGAAATCCAGTGCGGTGATCGGGCCGCGCGGCCCGTCGACCACCGTGCTGTCACTCGCCGGGGACGAAGCTGATCGGCTCGCGCAGCGCTTCGATGAGCTGGTCCGGCTGCTGCTCGCCGGTGATCGCCACCGTCTGCGCGGTGATGTCGGCCGCAGCGGGCGCGTACGCACGCACGTACTGCGCGGCCGGTTGTGCGGCACCGTCCGAGCGGGTGCCGATCCGCTCGGACAGGCCCGCCTTACTGCCGACGATGTGGCCGAGCAGCGTGCGCACGTCCCAACCGGGCAGGACGGACGGCGCTGCGAATGTCTCGGCGGGCAGCACCGCCAGCCAGTCCGCCAGCAGACCGCACTGCGTTTCGTAGGACCTCAGCTCGCGCGTCGGTCATCTCTCGAAACGGGCCGGCAGCGTGCTCGTCCACGCCGCGCGCAGTTCACGCAACGGGATGGCAGAATTGCCCTTGCACCTCGAGGGTCGGCGTCAGGATGTCGATCACGCCGATGCGCGCCGCGGGCAAACCTCGTGCGGTGCACATGTCGGTGAACCGCACCTCTTCACTGCGCGGCACCGACACCACGGCTCGCCCTGCCGATTCGCTGAACAATGCGACGAACGGGTCGACACCCTCGGGCAGCACAACCCGCGCGCCGCTGTCGCCGCGCAATGCCGCTTCGACGAGTGCCTGCGCCAGGCCGCCTTCGGCCAGATCGTGGGCCGAGTCGATCAGCCCATCCCGCGAGGAGTTGATCAGGACGTCAGCGAGCAGCTGCTCTCGCGCGAAGTCGACGACCGGTGGGCGGCCACCGAGGAAGCCGTGCACGAAGTACGCCCACTCCGACCCGCCGAACTCATCGCGGGTGTCGCCGAGCAGGTAGACGAGCGCGCCATCGGTGCGGAAGCCCTGCGGAGTGCGGCGCGCGACGTCGTCGATGACGCCGAGCACTCCGATCACCGGCGTCGGCATGATCGCGGTCGTCCCGGTCTGGTTGTAGAAGCTGACGTTGCCGCCGGTAACCGGCGTGCCCAGCGTGCGGCAGCCGTCGGCCAGGCCGCGCACCGCTTCGGCGAACTGCCACATCACCGCGGGATCCTCAGGCGAGCCGAAGTTCAGGCAGTTCGTCACGGCGAGCGGCCGTGCGCCGGTTGTCGCGACGTTGCGGTAGGCCTCGGCGAGCGCGAGCTGCGCGCCCGCGTACGGGTCCAGGCGCGCGTAGCGGCCGTTGCCGTCGACTGACAGCGCGATGCCGCGCGCGGTCGAGTCGTCGACGCGGATCATCCCCGCGTCCTCGGGCTGCGCGAGCACGGTGTTGCCGAGCACGAACCGGTCGTACTGATCGGTGACCCACGACTTGTCAGCGAGGTTCGGCGAGCCGGCCATCCGCAGCAAGGTCGCGCGCAGCTCGTCACCGCCGCGCGGGCGCGGGAGATCGTGCCCGTCGTGTTGCTGCACGATGTCCTGGTCGCCGGGCCGCTCGATCGGGCGCCGGTAGACCGGCCCCTCGTGCGCGGCGGTGCGCGGCGGCAGGTCGACGATCGTCTCGCCGCGCCAGGTCATCCGCAGCCGGCCGCCGCGTTCCATTTCCTCTGCCGAGGGGGCGGTCACCGTACCGATGACCGTCGCCGTGACGTCCCACTTCGTGCAGACGGCGAGGAACTCGTCGAGCCGCTCGGGGGTCACCACCGCCATCATGCGTTCCTGCGACTCGCTCATCAGGATCTCTTCCGGAGCGAGCGTCGGATCGCGCAGCGGGACGACATCCAGATCGACGTCCATGCCGCCGGTGCCTGCCGCGGCCAGTTCGGTCGTCGCGCAGGACAGCCCGGCCGCGCCGAGATCCTGGATGCCGACGACCAGGTCAGCAGCGAAGATCTCGAGACAGCATTCGATGAGCACCTTCTCCGCGAACGGGTCACCGACCTGCACCGACGGCCGCTTCGACGGTTTCGCATCGTCGAACGTCGCGCTCGCCAGGACGGAGGCACCGCCGATTCCGTCACCGCCCGTCCGTGCCCCGAACAGGACGACCTTGTTGCCGGGCCCGTCTGCCTTGGCGAGCTTGATCCCGTCCGTCCGCATGACGCCGACGCACAGCGCGTTGACCAGCGGATTACCCGTGTAGGACTCGTCGAAGTAGACCTCGCCGCCGATGTTCGGCAGGCCGAGGCAGTTGCCGTAGCCGCCGATGCCGGCCACGACGCCGGGCAGCACGCGGGCCGTGTCAGGCGCGTCGAGGCGGCCGAAGCGCAGCGAGTCCATGACGGCGACCGGCCGCGCACCCATGGTCAGGATGTCGCGCACGATCCCGCCGACGCCGGTGGCCGCGCCCTGGTACGGCTCGACATAGGACGGGTGGTTGTGCGACTCGATCTTGAAGGTGACCGCCCAGCCGTCGCCCGCGTCGACCACGCCGGCGTTCTCGCCCATGCCGACGAGCAGTGCATCGGTCGGCGGCGCCTTGTCGCCGAACTGGCGAAGGTGCACCTTGGACGACTTGTACGAGCAGTGCTCGCTCCACATCACCGAGTAGATGGCCAGCTCGGAACTGGTCGGGCGGCGGCCGAGGATCTCGCGGATCTGGCGGTACTCCGACTCGGCCAGGCCGAGCTCCTTGGCCGGCTGCGGCTGATCGGGCGTCCGCTCGGCGATCTCGACCGTGTCCACGGCTCACGCGGGCACTCCGATGAGGCTGAGGAAGAAGCCGAGGCCGTCGCCGCCCGTTCCGGTCAGCGCATCGATCGCGTGCTCGGGGTGCGGCATCAGCCCGACCACGTTGCCGGCCTTGTTGGTGATGCCGGCGATGTCGCGGTAGCTGCCGTTCGGGTTGCTGTGGCGGTAGCGCACCACGACCCGTCCCTCGGCCTCGAGCTTGCGCAACGTGCGGTCGTCGGCGACGAACATGCCGTCCATGTTCTTGATCGGGATGACGATCTCTTGCTCTGGCCGGTACGAGCCCGTCCACGCCGTGTCGGCGTTCTCCACGCGCAACGTCTGCGCGCGGCACACGAACTTTCGGCCGATGTTGCCCACCAGCGCGCCGGGCAGCAGGTGCGACTCGCACAGCACCTGGAAGCCGTTGCAGATGCCGAGCACCGGCAGGCCGTCGTGCGCCGCCGAGATCACCGACTCCATGACCGGAGCGAACCGGGCGATCGCCCCGGCGCGCAGGTAGTCGCCGTAGGAGAAGCCGCCGGGCAGCACCACGCGGACACGTCGTGCAGGGACGGATCGGCGTGCCACAGCGCGTACCGGCTCGCCGCCCGCGACCGTATCGCCCGGGCCGCATCGCGGTCGTCGAGGCTGCCCGGAAAAGTCACGACACCCACACGGACCGGCACGCGGCCAATCTACCGGGCGGCGCCACCGTCAGCGGTGAATGGTGAAGTTCTCGATCACCGGGTTGGCCAGCAGGGTGTCGGCCAGCTTGGCGATCGCCTCATCATCGACGCTGTCATCGACCTCGAGCTCGAAGTGTTTGCCCTGCCGGACGTCGCTGACCCCGTCGATGCCGAGCCGCGCCGAGCGCACCCACGATGGCCTGGCCCTGCGGATCGAGGATCTCGGGCTTGAGGACGACGTCGACGATCACGCGAGCCACAGCACCTCCGGGACGGAACGGGTTGATCGGCAAAGCTTAGGCGCAGGTATCACAGCATCGTGTCGCGGATCCTCCCCGGCAACAACGCCGTCGCGACGGCTGCACCCCCGGGAGGACCCATGGCTTCTGCTCGGCCATTGCCCAAAACGTCGTTGCTCACCGCGTCGCTCGTCGCGGGCGTCGCAATAGCCGCCGCCGCGCCACCCGGTGCCGCTGGCGCAGCCTCCGCCAGGCCGACCGTCTCGTCGGTGTCGGCCGCGCACGGCCCGACAAGCGGGGAGTACGGGTCACGATCAGAGGCGCCCACCTCAACGGCGCGAAGTCGGTCAGCTTCGGCGCGGTGACCGGCCGCCACCTCACCGTGCTGTCGCCGAGCAAGCTGCAAGTCACCGCGCCGGCGCACTACGCAGCGCAAGTGGACGTGCGGGTCAAGACGGCAGCGGGCACGTCGGCGAAGAACTCGCACGACCGGTTCAACTACCAGATCGAGCACACCATCGCCTCCGGCTACGCCACACGTGCCAGGTGACGTCGACCGGCACCGTGCGCTGCTGGGGCTACAACAACTACGGCGAGCTCGGCAACGGCACCACGACCAGCAGCAGCACGCCGGTCCGCGTCACCGGCCTCGACCACATCGTGTCGGTCGCAAGCGGCAACTACCACTCGTGCGCGCTGTCAGCCTCGGGCTCGGTGAAGTGCTGGGGATTCGACAACCTCAACTCGCTCGGCGACGGCGCGACGACCAACAGCTCCACTCCGGTGGCGGTGCTCAACATCGGCAAGGCGCTGTCGATCAGCGCCGGCGCGTACCACTCCTGCGCCGTCGTGGTCGGCAACAAGGTGAAGTGCTGGGGCTACAACGCCTACGGCCAGCAGGGCAACGGCACTACGACCAACAACGCGGTTGCCACCCTCGTGCCGGGATTGACGAAGGTGACCGATGTGGACGGTGGCTACGGGTTCACCTGCGCCATCCGCACCGACCACACGTCACGCTGCTGGGGCAACAACAGTTACGACCAGCTCGGTGACGGCACCACCACGGCGTCGCTGTCACCGGTGCGGACGCTCGCGATCGACAAGGCGGTAGCGATCTCGTCCGGCGACTACTCCACCTGCGTGGTCAACACCCAGAGGCAGGTCTACTGCTGGGGCTTCGGCACCTACGGCCAGCTCGGTGACGGCAACGCACCTCGTCGGCGCATCCGGTTCGCGTGTCGGGGCTCTCCGGCGTCAGCGGGGTCGCCGTCGGCGGCTACCACGCCTGCGCCCTCGTCCACAGCAACGTGTTCTGCTGGGGCTACAACCCGTACGGCGAGCTCGGGAACGGCACCACGGCGAACGCTGCCACCCCGACCGCAGTGAGCCTGAACAAGGTCACCGACATCCGGGCGGCACGTACCACTCGGCCGCGGTCCGCACGTCCGGCCAGGCCCGCAGCTGGGGCTGGAACGTCTACGGCCAGCTCGGCAACGGCACCACGAACAACAGCAACACCCCGGTCGCCGTGTCCTAGCGGTCCGCTCAGCGCCAGCCGAGCTTCTTCATCAGGCTCAGCGCGATCGTCATCACCTTGGCGAAGGTCTCCTGGCTGACGTTGGCCGGCGGCCCGATGTTCATCAACCGCTGGCGGGCGAGCGTCTGCGCCTCGGTGTACTTGAGCAGGCCCTCGGTGCCGTGGCGGCGGCCCAGCCCCGATTCGCCGACGCCGCCCATCGGCGCGTCGATCGAGCCCCACGCCGCGGCGTAGCCCTCGTTGATGTTGACCGTCCCGGCGTGCAGCCGAGCTCCGACGTCGCCGTCCACGCTTCACACTCTTCGTCCACACCGATGCGTTGAGGCCGTAGGACGTGTCGTTGGCGCGCGCGATCGCGTCGTCCACATCGTGGAACCGGTAGAGCGAGACGAGTGGCCCGAAGGTCTCGTCGCCGAAGCATGCCGACGACGAGGTGACGCCGTCGAGGACGGTCGGCTCGAAGAACAGCGGTCCGAGTTCGGGGCGGGCCCTGCCGCCGGCCAGCACCTGCGCTCCGTGCGAGACCGCGTCCTCGACGTGCTTGGTGACCACGGCGACCTGGTCCGGCGAGGTGAGCGAGCCCATGTCGTAGCCGAAGTCGTAGCCGGCGCCGATCTTCATGTCCTTGACCGCTTGGACGAAGCGCGGCACGAACCGGTCGTAGATGCCGTCCTGCACGTACATCCGCTCGATCGAGATGCACAGCTGGCCGCTCGAGCTGAAGCACGCGCGAACGGCGCCCTCGACCGTGCGGTCGAGGTCGGCGTCGTCGAGCACGAGCATCGCGTTCTTGCCGCCGAGCTCGAGCGAGCAGCCGATGAGCCGGGCACCGGCCTGCTCGGCGATGCGCTTCCCGCTCGGGGTCGACCCGGTGAACATGACGTAGTCGGCGTTGTCCATGAGCGCGCTGCCGATCGTCGACCCGCGGCCGAGCACCATCTGCCACAGGTCGGCAGGCAGCCCGGCCTCGCGGGCGAGCGCGAGCCCCCAGAGCGCGGTCAGTGCGGTCTGGTTGTCGGGCTTCTGGATGACCGCGTTCCCGGCGATCAGCGCCGGGATGGTGTCGCCGACCGAGAGCGCGAGCGGGTAGTTCCACGGCGAGATGATCGAGACGACGCCCTTGGGCTGGCGCAGCTCGCGGGTCGCGGTGAGCCCGGGGAACAGCCCGGTGCGGCGCCGGGCGCGCAGCGAACCGCGCGCGGTGCGGGCGTAGTAGCGCGCGGTGTTGGCGATGTCGGCGACCTCGAGGAACGCGTCGCGGCGCGACTTGCCGTTCTCGGCCTGGATGAGGTCCATGATCTCGTCCTGGCGCTGCAGTAGCAGGTCGTGCAGGCGCAGGAACACCTTCGTCCGCTCGCGAACCGGCCGCGCCGCCCAGCGCCGCTGGGCTGCCCGCGCCCGCTCGAAGGCGGCGGTCACGTCCTGCTCGGTGCACTGCGGCAGCAGCGCGAGCCGCTCGCCGTTGTACGGCGCCAGCGTCTCGAGGGTGTCCGACGAGGTGCACGGCACCTGGGCGGTCAGGCGGGCGACGACGTTGTGGGTGAGGCTGGGTGGGAGGCCGGTCATCGGTCCATAATGAACCACGTTCAGTAGATCTGCACGTCCCGGTTCCGGCCGTCCCCGGCGCTGTGTGGTCAGTTGGCGGCGCGGGCGTACCGGTCGGCGATGCGGCGGACGGCGGCTGCCAGCTCCGGCGAATCGACCACCTCGAAGTCGCAGTCCATGGCGCCGAGCCAGAACGCCAGGTCGTCGACCGACCGTCCGCCGATCTTGAGCAGGCACCGCTCCGGGCCGATTTCCTCGATCGTGCCGTCCGCCCAGGCCCCCATCCGGGCCGTGACCTGCTCGGCCGGGGCGTGCACGACCACCTGTCCGGTTACCTGCCGCTGCGCCTGGCGCGCGCGGCTCGCCACGTAGGCGGCGATGTCCTCGGCCGGCAGCCGACGCAGCGCGAAGCGGTGCCCGACCGAGCGCGGCTCGGCGATCCGGTCGACGCGGAAGGTGCGCCAGTCGTCCCGGTCGACGTCGAAGGCCACCAGGTACCAGCGGCGACCCCAGTTCACCAGGCGGTACGGCTCGATGCGACGCTCGGTCGACGCGCCGGTGTGGTCGGAATACCGCAGCCGCATCACCTCACGGTCGCGCGCGGCGCCGGCGATGAGCGCGAGCACCTGACCGTCAACTTGCGGGCCACCGGGCCGTTGGCCGGATACCCGCACGGTGTGTGACTGCAGCGCATCGACCCGGCGGCCGAGCCGCTGCGGCAGCACCTGCTGCAGCTTGGTGAGGGCGCGCAGCGCGGTCTCCTCCAGCCCGTCCACTGCGCTACCGGCAGCCGTGCGCAGGCTGACTGCGATCGCGACGGCCTCGTCGTCGTCGAGCAGCAACGGCGGCATCGTCTTCCCGGCCGCCAGCCGGTACCCGCCGACCGAACCGCGGCTGGCCTGCACCGGGTAGCCGAGCTGGCGCAGCCGGTCGATGTCGTTGCGGACGGTGCGCGGGGTCACGCCGAGCCGGCGGGCCAGCTCCGGCCCGGGCCACTCGCGAGGCGTCTGGAGCAGGGAGAGCAGGCGCAACAGCCGGCCCGAGGTCTCTGACATGCCGACGAGGCTACGGCGCAATGCGGAACGGAGCGTTCCTGATCAGCGCAGGGTTGCCATTGCCGGCGCCAGATGGGCGAGTTCGTCCAACATGGTCTTCGCAGCGGCCTCGGCACCCTCGTCCGGTGCGAACTCGCCCTCGGTCAGGTACTGACCCACGTTCTGGACGGCGACCTGAACCGGCACCGGGAACATCGAGAGGGTCGTGACGACCTGCTTGAACTGCTGCACGGCGCGCAGGCCGCCGGAGACGCCCCCGTAGCTCACGAAGCCGACCGGCTTGTACTTCCACTCCCGATGGAGGTAGTCGAAGGCATTCTTCAGCGGCGCGCTGAACGAGTAGTTGTATTCCGGCATCACGAAGACGACCGCGTCGGCGCGATCCACGATCGCGCTCCACCGCCTGGTGTGCTCGTGGTCGTAGCGACCCAACCGGGGGTGGCTCGCCTCATCGTGAAACGGCAGGTTCAGCTCGGCGAGGTCGGCGACCTCCACCTCGAAGCCGCCGTGCGCGCGGGCGACCCGCTCGAACCACCGGCCGATCGCTGGGCCGATCCGGCCGGGGCGCGTGCTGGCGGTGACGATCAAGAGTCGGGACATGCGGAGGCTCCTCGGAAGACATTTTGTTGACGTGTCATACATCATGGTCAAGGAAAGATGACACGTCAATATTTCTTGCCGTATCCTGGGTCACGTGACGAACTGGTTGACCGACGAAGAACAGCGTGCCTGGCGGGCCTACCGCCGGATGACGCTGCTCGTCGACAGCGCCGTAGCCCGCGAGCTGAGCCGCGACGCCGGTCTGTCGATGCCCGACTACCAGGTGCTGTCGGCGCTGTCCGAGGCCGACGACCACCGCCGCCGGCTGACCGAGTTGGCGTTCCGGATGCAGTGGTCGGCCAGCCGGCTCTCGCACCACGTCACCCGCATGGAGCAGCGCGGCCTGGTGACCCGTGCCGACTGCACCGAGGACCTGCGCGCGGCCTACGTCGTGCTGACCGACTCGGGTGGGAGGCGATCAAGGCCGCCGCACCCGACCACGTCGACTCGGTGCGCACGCACATGATCGACCTGCTCACCGCCGATGAGCTCGCGGCACTGACCGCGATCGGCGAGAAGGTGGTCGCGCACTTCGGCGAGGAATGCCTCGACTACCCGGCCCAGTCGGCGAATCGCAAGCCCGTCAGCCGCTCGTAGGCCTCCACGTAACGCTGCCGCGTCTGCGCAACCACCTCGTCCGGCAGCGCCGGCGGCTTCGCGCCGGACGCCCTGTCCCAGCCCGACTCGGACGAGAGCAGCCAGTCGCGCACGTACTGCTTGTCGAAGCTCGGCTGCGCGTGCCCGGGCTCCCAGCGATCGGCCGGCCAGAAGCGGGACGAGTCCGGGGTGAGCACTTCGTCCCCGAGCACGAGCTCGGCGGTGCCCGGCCGCCGGCCGAACTCGAATTTCGTGTCGGCCAGGATGATGCCGCGCTCGCGGGCGATCGACGCAGCGCGCTGGTAGATGCCCAGCGTCAGCCGCTTGAGTTCGGCGGCGGCCGGCTCGCCGACAGTTTCGGCGACGGCCGCGTAGGAGACGTTCTCGTCGTGCTCGCCGATCGCCGCCTTCGTCGCCGGTGTGAAGATCGGCGCCGGCAGCCGGTCGCCGTCGCGCAGCCCGGCCGGCAGCGGGTTCCCGCAGATCGCTCCCGTGCTGGTGTAGTCGACCAGCCCCGAACCGGCCAGGTAGCCCCGCGCGACGGCCTCGACCGGCAGCATGTCCAGCTCGGTGCAGACGATCGCCCGTCCCTGCCAGTCCGGCGGTATCGCGGGATCGGTCACGCTGAGCAGATGGCTGGGAACGATCTCGGCCAGCTGGTCGAACCACCACACCGACATCGCCGTGAGGATGCGGCCCTTGTCCGGGATCTGCGAGTCGAGGACGTAGTCGAACGCCGAGATGCGGTCGGTTGCCACCATGAGCAGCCGGCCGTCGTCGAGGCGGTACAGCTCGCGCACCTTGCCGGTGTGGATGTGCTGCATGCGGCACATCGTCGCATCAGTGCTGGTGGGCTCGCTCCGCTGCCTTCGCCGCCTCGCTTTCAGCTCGGGCCCGAGCCTGCTCGGCTCGGGCGCGCTCCTGCTCGGCACGCAGCGTCGCCTTGCTCGTCGCCGCCTCGCCGGTCTTGTCCGGGACGAACAGGTTCGCGGCGTCGTTCGCATCGGCGCGAGAGACCTGCGGGCTGAACTCGGCACTGCGCGCGATAGCGGTGAGCTCGGAGATCGACAGCGGCGGCACGGGTCGGCTGATCGGCGCGTCCTTCTCTTGCGCTGAGTTCCACTCCGACAGGGACACCTCGACGCCGTCGGCACGGACGAGGTCGATGCTCCACTCGGTGGCGTTGTACGGCAGATGACCCTGCGAGTACTCGGGGCCGCGGAAGACCTGCAGGTGCGATCCGTCGGTCAGCACGGTGCAGTCGGGGTCGCTGGCCTGGCACGGCGGCTGCGCGGCGTGGATGCCGTCCTCGGTGAAGCCCATCGAGACATCGATCTGGGCGGCACCATTGCCGTCGTTGTAGACGAATTCGGCACCGACCCAGCCAGGGAAGGCGCGGCCGGTGTACGTGCCGGTGTCGGGCTTGCCGGGGAGCAGGTTCAGCGTGCGCTGGAGCAGCAGCTGCGGCGTGATCGTGACCGAGTCATCGGCCGGGGACACGGCGTGCGACTTTGCGGTGACGGGCGGCGGCTGCTGCACGGCACTGGTTTGCTGCGACGCGGCGGCGCGATGCCCGCCGGTGCGCCCCGAGGGCCACACCGCGACCGTCACCGTCGCGATCAGCGCGGCCAAGGCAAGCCCCGATCCGGCCTGTGCGGCCCGGCGCCGGCGGCGCAGGCTGCGACCGCGCTGCGCGCCACCGGCTACCAGCAGGTCGAGCCGCGGCTCGAGGGTGGCGACCGCGCGATTCAACAATTCCGTCACGTCCGGGTCGGCGTCCATTTCTCCTCCTAATTCCCGTCACTGACGAGGTCGAGTTCGCTTTCGCCGAGAACGACACGCAATTTGGTCAATGCACGCATCGACGAGATTCGGATCGCGCCCGGCGACTTGCCCAGGTCGCGCGCGACATCGGCGACGCTGCGGTCAGCCAGATAGCGCAGCACAAGCACCGCCCGGTCACGCTCGGGCAGCGTCAGCAGCGCGTCGACGAGAGTGCGACGCAACGCGGCATCGGGCTCGTCGGCGGGCTGGTCGGGCAGTTGCAGCACCGGCTGCTCGGACGAGCTGCGCCGCCGCCGGTGCGACAGGAACGTCCGCACCAAGGTGCTGCGGGCGTATGCGAGCGGATGGTCCAGCGTGACCGGCCAGACCCGGTAGATGCGGGCGAACGTCTCCTGGACCAGATCCTCAGACAGGTACCAGTCGCCGGTCAGTAACAGCGCGGTGCCGAACAGCGGCCGCGCAACGTCGGCCGCGAACGCCTCGAAGCTGCCCGCCGCACCGCGCATGTCCGTCCTGTCCGTCGCCGTTGCCCGCCCGTCACTTAGTAGGACACCGCAACCGGGGTTCGGCGTTACAGAACCATCGCCGAACGGCACGGCACGAGGCTTAAATACATCGATCCCGCTCCGTTTCGACGCCGACGGACGTCGAGTGCTTGCGCACGGAGCGGGATCGACCCTCCGCGGATGCGACCGCCAGGACTACGGCCGCAGTCGCGAAGTGCTGGCTAGAACCACCACCAGTCCTGTGGCAGCGGGCCCTTTCGATGGGCGCCAACGTGCGTTACGTGGGTGATCTTGACCTTGTGGACGGGCGTCGCGGCCGCGGCCGACGCGGTTCCGGCCGTGACCCCCATACCGACGGCGATCGCCACGACGGCGATCGCACGACGCAGTAGAGTCACTTTGTCCCCTTTTGTCCGTATTTGCAGATAAATCCCTGAGTTTGCAAACAGCGCAAATCGCTCCTCGGGGCGAACTAATCATGCCCTACACCTAGGATTCAATCTCAGGTCCTGGTGTGACAAACCCTGGAAGTGGCAGGTACCTGCCTGACACTTTTTCTGCGGACGGCGATATGAGTGATTTGGACGAGCTTGGGCCGGTAGAGGTCGCCATCTACCGTGCAGCCCTGGTTCGTCCAGGTGCGCTCGTGACCGAACTCGCCGACCAGCTGGAATACGAACCGGACGATTTCGACAAGCCGATGCGGCGACTGCTCGAGATGGGCCTGGTCCGCGTCGAGGACGGCGAGCGGGTCACCGCGGTGAGCCCGATGCTGGCCGAGGCGACCGTGCTCGGCGCCGAGGACCTCGAACTGGGTGCCCGGCGAGCGTCGGTGGAAGCGCGCCGCAACGCGATCCGCCGGCTGGTCGTCGACTGGAACGAGGCGCTCGCGGTCGCACCCTCGCCAGGAGTCGCGGTCGACGTGATCTTGGATCAGACCCAGATCGGCAACGTGATGATGCACTACGCCGACCGCTGCCAGAGCGAGCTGCTTTCGGTCGCGGCCGGGCGCGCGCCGAAGACACGCATCGACAGCCGCACGCGCATCGCCAACATCTACTCGGCGCGGCGCGGCGTGCGCAGCCGGCTGCTCTACCAGCACGCGGCGCTGCGCGACCGGCACACCCGCAGCTACCTGTCCGAGCTGGCCGACAACGGCGCCAAGATCCGCTTCGCGGTTTCCGTGCCCGGCCGGAGCATGGTCATCGACGGCGAGGTCGCGCTGCTGCCGATCCCGACCAGCGATCCCAACCGCCCCGGCCTGGTCGTCGTGCGCGAGCCGAACGTGGTCGGCTGGGTCATCGCGACCTTCGAACAGCTCTGGGCCGAGTCGCAGCCGCTCGAGGACGCCCTGAGCCGGCAGAGCGACGCCGCCGACATCGACCAGACCCGCGCCGCGATCCTGCGGCTGATGGCTGACGGCGAGAAGGACGAAGCGATCTCGCGCCGGCTTTCGATCTCGGTACGCACCTGCCGGCGCCAGATCGCCGACTACATGGCGCAGGTCGGGGCGACGAGCCGCTTTCAGGCCGGCGTGATCGCGGCCCGTGCCGGTCACCTCGACATCGCCGGCCCGACCTGACGTAGCGTCGACGCTGTGGTTGTTCTCGTCGTCGTGCTCGTGGTGACGAACCTGCTCACGATCGCTGCGCTCGCTGTCGCCCTCCGGCGCAGGCAGCGCGACGACCCGTCGGAGACCGAGGTGTTCGCCGCGCCGCGGCCGGCCGGCGTGAGCGGGCGCGACCGCCGGTTGATCACGGTCGAGATCCTGAATCCGATCGAGCTGGCAACCGCCCGCGGCGGCCGGGTCGCCGGGTTGGCCGGCACGCTCGCGCCCGGGTTCACCCGACGCCTGGTGTACGAGCAGACGCTACGGATCCTGCGTCGCGAGCTCACCGGCAAGGACGTGCTGGCCGACGTGCGGGTGCACAACCTGCGCACGGTCGCCCAAGCAGTCGGTGCCCAAGCAGTCCGCAGCCCGAGGCTGGCCGGTCGAACGTGGTCGACGCCACCGTCGTCGACCAGGTCGCGCCGCTCGACCTGCGCGACGCACCGTCCTGAAACCCGCACCGCCCTAACGCGGGGCGGTCCGCTGCCACGGGCGGATCGACTCGAGCTGGCCGGCCAGCGACAGCAGCAGCGCCTCTGCCCCGGGACGACCCACTAGTTGCACCGACAGCGGCAGCCCGTCCGGCCCGACTCCGGCCGGCACCGCCATCGCGGGCCAGCCGGCGAGGTTCCACGGCGCGGCGAAGGGCGCATAGCGGGCGTTGGCCAGCACATTGGCCAGCCAGCCGCGTTGCGACCACGCCAGCGCACGGATCGGCGACTGCGCCAGCGCCGGCGTGATCAGCACATCGTGCTCGGCGAAGAACTCCTCGGACTTGCGCTGCCACAGCTCGCGGCCCTTGGGCTTGGGGAATCCGGCGCGCAACGCCATCCGCCCGGCGGCCGCGTGCCGGCGGGCCGGCACGGTCATCTTGCTGCGGTCACTGAGCAACCTGGCGTCCAGCTCCGTGCCGGCGAACCAGCGCACGATGCCGGACGTGCCGATGCGCTGGCCGTACGGCGGGTTGGCCTGCCGCACGGTGTGGCCGACGTCGCGCAGCGCCGCTGCGGTGTCCCGCGCGGCGCACGCCCAGACCTTCGAGACGGGAAAGCCGGCCAGCGGATTCCTCGTCGACACCGCGATCCGCAGCCGGGCCGGCTCGGCTACTTCGGCCAGCTCAGGCCGCGCGGCCATGACCGAGAGCAGCAGCGCGCAGTCGACGACCGTGGTGGCGAGCGGCCCGTTCTCGGCCATGTCGAACCAGGCGCCGTTGCCAATGTCGGACGCGACGACGCCGAGCCCGGGCTTGATCCCGACGAGTCCGCAGCAGGCGGACGGGATCCGGATCGAGCCCATCCCGTCGTTGCCGTGCGCAGCCACGACCATGCCGGCCGCGACCGCGGCCGCCGACCCGCCCGACGATCCGCCCGGCGTCCGTTCGAGATCCCACGGATTGCGGGTGATGCCGAACGTCGAATCCGTCGCGCCGAACACGCACAGCTCGGGCACCCTGGTGAGCCCGACCACGACCGCACCCGCACGGCGCAGCCGCCGCACGACCTCGTGATCGAACTCGCGCGGTGCGGGGTCGCTGCCCGCGCTGCCGACGCGCATCGGCTCGCCGCTCACCGGCACGTTGTCCTTGATCGCGATCGGCACCCCCGCCAGCGGCAGCGAGAACCGGTCGGTGCGCTGGTCGACCACGTCGGCTTCGCGCAACGCTGCCTCGGCACGCACAACCTGGAAGGCGCCGATGCGGCCGTCCCGCTCGGCGATGCGCTGGAGCGCTGCCTCGGTCGCGGCGCGGGCGGTGAGCTCGCCGGCCCGGACAGCGGTCGCGATCTCGGCTGCTGTGGAGTCCATGGATCCGAACCGTACCGGCGGTGCCAGGATGGCTTGTATGGCCGATTCGCGCGCTGGGCAGCCCGCTCGTCCCGATGACCTCGTCGACATCGCTCGACTGGTCACCGCGTACTACGCCGAGCACCCTGACGTTTCGCAACCGGAGCAGCGGGTCTCGTTCGGGACGTCCGGCCACCGCGGCTCAGCGCTGTCGTGCACGTTCAACGAGGATCACATCGTCGCCACCAGCCAGGCGATCTGCGAGTACCGCGCCGGGCAGGGCATCGACGGGCCGCTGTTCCTCGGTGCCGATACGCACGCGCTCAGCGAGCCCGCGACCGTCTCGGCGCTCGAGGTGTTCGTGGCCAACGACGTGACCGTGCTGGTCGACTCCCGCGGCGGGTACACGCCGACCCCGTCCGTGTCGCGCGCGATCCTGGCCCACAACGGCGGCGGCCCGGCGCACCGGGCCGACGGCGTGGTTGTCACGCCGTCGCACAATCCGCCCGCCGATGGCGGGTTCAAGTACAACCCGCCGGACGGCGGCCCGGCCGGCACCGACATCACCAAGTGGATCCAGGACCGCGCGAACGAGATCCTCGCCGCGGGCATGTCGGGCGTGCGGCGCGTCCCCTACGCGCGGGCACGCGAGCAGGCCGGCACGTACGACTTCCTCGACAGCTACGTGGCGGCCTTGCCGCAGGTCGTCGATCTCGAAGCGATCCGATCGGCGGGCGTGCGGATCGGTGCCGACCCGCTCGGCGGCGCATCGGTCGCGTACTGGGGCGAGATCGGCACGCGCTACGACCTCGACCTCACCGTGGTCAACCCGCTCGTCGATCGCACCTTCCGGTTCATGACCCTCGATTGGGACGGCAAGATCCGGATGGACTGCTCGTCGCCGTCGGCGATGGCGTCGTTGATCGCGCGGCAGCACGACTTCGACATCGCGACCGGCAACGACACCGATTCCGACCGGCACGGCATCGTGACGCCCGACGGCGGACTGATGAACCCGAACCACTACCTCGCGGTCGCGATCGACTACCTCTACGCCAACCGGACCGACTGGCCGGCCGATGCGGCGGTGGGCAAGACGCTGGTCAGCTCGTCCATGATCGATCGGGTCGCCTCGTCGTTGGGACGGACGCTGCTCGAGGTTCCGGTCGGGTTCAAATGGTTCGTCCCGGGGCTGTTGGACGGCTCGGTCGCGTTCGGCGGCGAGGAGTCGGCGGGCGCGTCGTTCCTCCAGCGCGACGGTTCGGTATGGACGACCGACAAGGACGGCATCATCTTGTGCCTGCTCGCATCCGAGATCACCGCGGCGACCGGCAGCTCGCCGTACGCGCGCTATCGCGAGCTGACGGTGTCGTTCGGCGATCCGGCCTACGCGCGCATCGACTCGCCCGCGAGCCGCGAGGAGAAGGCGAAGCTGGCCAAGCTGTCTCCGTCCGACGTCGAAGCCGACACCCTGGCCGGCGACCCGATCACCGACCGGCTCACGACCGCGCCGGGTAACGACGCAGCGATCGGCGGGCTGAAGGTGACCACCGAGCACGGCTGGTTCGCCGCGCGGCCCTCAGGCACCGAGGACGTCTACAAGCTCTACGCCGAATCGTTCCGCGGGCCGGACCACCTGGCGAAGATCCAGGACGAGGCGCGCGACATCGTGGCCGCCGCGCTCAAGGGCTGATGCGCTCGCGACGATCCGTTCAGGCGGCACTCGGCGTCCTTGCGCAACTGACGCAGGGCGTCATCGGGCTGGCGTTGCTGCTCGTCGGGCACGAGGCGCACCTCAGCGTGGCCACGTCGGCGCTCGCGGTGAGCGCTTATGCGATCGGCATGTCGGTGGGGCGGCCAGTGCAGGGGCGCGCGCTCGACACCCTGGCGCCGTCGGTCGTGCTGGCCGGCTGCGGAGTGGCGCACGCCGCGGCCTACGTGCTCATTGCGGTTGCTGCGCACGGCCATTGGGCCGGGCTGTTCGTCACGTTCAGTGCGGTGGCCGGGCTGGCCCTGCCGCCGATCGCCACGCAGATGCGGGCGCAGTGGCCGGGGTCGGCCGGCGCGACCTCGGTGTTCGCGTTCATCGCTTTGCTGCAGACGCTGAGCGTCCTGCTCGCGCCGATCCTGTTCAGCACGGTCGACTCGGTTGCGTCGGCTGCGGCAGCGATGCTGACCGTTGCCGGGGTGTCCGGAGCGGCGACGGTGCTGTACGCGCTGGCGGTCCCGCGCGGCCGGCCGCACGGCGATGCGCAGGCGCGGATAGCGGTGCGGCGATACCTCAATCCGCTCGTGCTGACCCTGTTGATCGGAGCGGTGATCGGATCGCTCGAGGTGATCGCGCCCGCGCTGGCGATTGCCGCGCACCACCCGGGCGCGGCCGGACCGCTGGTGATCATCGCGACGCTCGGGATGGTCGCGAGCGGCACGCTGGCAATGCGCGTCGGTAGCCGGGTTCCGGCCCGCACGATGCTGATCCGCGCGACATTCGTGCAGATGGCCGGTGCGATCGTCGCGTTGATCCCGGCGCCGCTACCGGTGGCAGCACTCGGGCTGGTGCTGCTGGGCGCCGGCGGCACGCCGGCGATTGCCGCTCTCGGCTCGCTGGTGCGCGATCACGCGGCGGGCACGGCGGAGTCGTTCGGCTGGCAGTCGACCGCGCTCGGGCTAGGTGTCGCCGGCGGCAGTGCGGTGGCCGGCGCGCTCGTCACCGTCGGCGCGCACCTGTCGGCGGCACCGGCGCTGGTCTGCGCCGTGGCTTGCGCGGCGATCGCCTCATTCGACCAGCTCGCCGTGCGGCACCAGCAAGGCCGCGCCGGCGGCGAGCAGCGAGCTGAAGCCGCAGATCGCGAACAGCCAGCGGTACGCGGTGAGCGACGGCAACTCGGCACCGGCGACGACGACCGTGCTGACGGCGAGCAGGCTGCCGCCGATCGCGCTCGCGAGCGAGCTCCCGAGCAGGCGCGCGAGTGAGTTCAGCCCGTTGGCCGCGGCGATCTCGGACGGTGGGGTGTTGCGGTTGATCAGAGCGGGCATCGCCGCGTAACCCACGCCGGTGCCCGCGCCGATGATCGTGCTGCCCACCACGACCTCCCACAAGGATCCGGTCGCGAGGATGCGCAGCAGAAAGCCGGCCGCCAAGGTCAGCCCACCGAGCATCAAGGTGCGCCCGGCGCCCCACGATCCGATGAGCCGCGCGGCGACCGGCGCCAAGGCGAGCATCAGCAAGCCGCTGGGCAGCAGGCACAGGCCACCGACGATGATCGACGACCCGAACCCGTAACCGGACGACGTCGGTGCCTCGACGTAGGACGCCGTGCCGATGAAGCTGGCGAACAGCGCGAAGCCGAAGAGCAGCGACGCGAGGTTGGTCAGCACGATCGGCCGGCGTGTGGTGGCGGCGATGTCGACGAGCGGTGACCGGATCCGGAGCTCGACGCGGATGAACACCGCCGCGAGCACGATGGCTGCGATCAGCAGGCCGATCGTCCGCCCCGATGCCCAGCCCCAACTCTCGCCCTGCGCGAGCGGGAGCAGCAGGGTGACGAGGACGCCTGCCAGCAGGGCCGCGCCGGCAAAATCGACGCGACCGCCGGTCCGGCTCGACTCCGGCACGATGCCGAGGGTGGCGAGGAACGTTGCCAGCCCGACACCCGCGGTGATCCAGAACAGCACGTGGAAGTCGGCGTGCTCAGCGATCAGTCCGGCGAGCGGCAGGCCGAGCGCACCACCGACCCCGAGCATGGCGCTGATCAGCGCGATCGCCGACGCGACGCGTTCGCGTGGCAGCAGCGAGCTCAGCAGGCTGATGCCGAGTGGGATGGCGGCTATCGACGCGCCCTGGATGGCTCGTCCCACGATCAGCAATCCGACGTTGTCGGTGACGGCGTCGAGCAACGAGCCGATCGTGAGCGCGCCGAGCGCGACCAACAGCAACCGGCGCTTGCCGAACATGTCGCCGAGGCGGCCGAACAGCGGCACCGCGATCGCCGCGACGAGCAGAAGCGAGGTCAGCAACCACTCGACATTGCTGTTCGAGGTGTGCAGCCGTTCGGGCAGGATCGCCAGGACCGGAATGAGCAACGACTGCGCGAGCGACACGGTCAGCGTGCCGATGCCGACGACCAGCAGTTCGAGCCGTGCGCGGGCGGGCGACGTGTGCTCGCGGATCGCCTGCTCGGTGGCGGCTGCTGGCTCGGCGCGCGTCACCGACTCGACACTAGATGATCGCCGGTTCAGCGCGGGCGGTTGTCGATGATCCGGCGCATCTTGCCCATCGATCGCTCGACGCCGTCCGGCTCGAGCACCTCGACGGTGACGCTGACCCCGATGGTGTTCTTGATGAGCGTGCGCAGCTGGCCGCCTGCTTCGGCGGCTTCGTCCGGGATGCTGTCGACGCGGCGCTCGACCCGGACGGTCAACTCGTCGAGCCGGTCAGGCCTGGCGAGCACGCATTGGAAGTGTGGCGAGAGCGCCGGCGTGCGCAGGATGAGTTCCTCGATCTGGGTGGGGAACAGGTTCACGCCGCGCAGGATGATCATGTCGTCGGTGCGGCCGGTGATCTTCTCCATCCGGCGCATGGTGCGAGCTGTGCCCGGCAGCAGCCGGGTGAGGTCGCGGGTGCGGTACCGGACGACCGGCATGGCCTGCTTGGTGAGCGAGGTGAAGACGAGTTCGCCCTCCTCGCCGTCCGGCAGCACGTCCCCCGTCAACGGGTCGATGATCTCCGGGTAGAAGTGGTCCTCCCAGATGTGCAGGCCGTCCTTGGTCTCGACGCACTCGTTCGCGACGCCCGGTCCCATCACCTCGGACAGCCCGTAGATGTCGACCGCGTGCATGTCGAGGCGCGCTTCCATCTCGCAGCCGCATGTCGTTGGTCCAGGGCTCGGCACCGAAGATGCCGATCTGCAGCGACGTATCCCGCGGCTCGACACCCTGCCGCTGCATCTCGTCGACGATCGCGAGCATGTACGACGGCGTCACCATGATCACGTCCGGCTCGAAGTCGCGGATCAGCGCGACCTGCCGCTCGGTCATCCCGCCGGACACCGGGATCACCGTGCAGCCGAGCGCCTCAGCGCCGTAATGTGCGCCGAGCCCGCCGGTGAACAGCCCGTAGCCGTAGGCGATGTGCACCTTGTCGCCCGGACGTCCGCCACTCGCCCGGATCGAGCGCGCCATCACCGTCGCCCAGGTTTTGATGTCCTGCGCGGTGTAGCCCACGACGGTGGGACGGCCGGTCGTCCCGCTCGACGCGTGGATGCGCGACACCTGGGCCTGCGGCACGGCGAACATGCCGAACGGATAGTTGTCGCGCAAGTCGGCCTTCGCGGTCAGCGGGAACAGGGCGAGGTCGGTCAGGCTCTTGCAATGGTCGGGGTGCACACCCTTGGCGTCGAATGCTGAGCGATAGTGCGGCACGTTGTCGTAGGCGTGGCGAAGCGACCACTGCAGCCGGTCGAGCTGCAGCGCGCGCAACTCGTCGATCGAGGCGCGCTCGATCGGCTCGAGATCTTCCGGCCGTGGGGTGCGATCCTGCATCTGCCCACCGTGTCGAGGCACCGGCGCACATGCAAGACCACCGCACGAAATCCCGTCTGCCCCCGCTTCGGGGTCGCGCTTCAGTTCCTCGCGACGTCCAGTCCCGCCTCGGTCCAGCGCACTGCGGTGAGGTCGGATATCAGGACGTCGGCCCGCAGATCCTCGCGGCCGACCCCGACTACCGCACTCACCCCCGCTGCCCGGGCAGCATCGATCCCGGCTTGCGCGTCTTCCAGCACGATCGCGTCAGCCACGGCGAGCCCGAGCCGTGCCGCCGCCGCGAGGTAACCCTCCGGATCAGGCTTGCCGCGCGCGACGTCGTCGGCGGTCACCAGCACCGCGGGCAGTGCGAACCCCGCAGCACGCAACCGTGCGGTCGCCAGCGCGTTCGTCCCCGATGTCACGACGGCCCACGACCCGGCCGGCATCGACTCGACGAGCGCAACCGCGCCGGGGATCGCCCGGACCGTCGCGGCGTCCTCGATCTCGTACCGGTCGATGAGCTCGATCGCCGCGGGCCACTGCGATTCGGGCAGCAACTCGGCCACGCTGTCCGCCGAGCGGCGGCCGTGCACGATCCGGGTCACCGTCGCTCGATCAAGACCCAGGTCGTCCGCCCACCGTCCCCACGCGGTCATGACGCTCTCGTCCGAGTCGACCAGCACGCCATCGCAGTCGAAGAGAATCCCCTTGCACGCCAGCACGGTCACGAGACCGGTCGATTCCGGTAGCGGCCGACCAGCTCACGCGCGGCGACCTGCATGCGAACCGGCGGCAGCCCGCGTTCGATCAGCCTGAGATCGTCGAGCACCATCGATCCGATCTGCGCGAACGCCTGCGGAATGCCTCCAGCGCGATGCGGCGAGAGCACGAGGCCTTCCATCCCGCGCGCTCGGTGATCAGGCGGCGTCGGCTCGTCGGGCCAGACGTCGATCGCGGCGGTGATCCGCCCCGCGGCAACGCGATCGAGCAGTGCCTCGAAGTCGACGACCGGTGCGCGGCTGACGAGCACGAGCCGTGCGCCGGCGGGCATGGCGTCGAACTCGGCCGCGCCGAGCAGCCCCTCGGTTTCGGCGGTGACCGTCGCCAGGACGAACACGAACTGGCTGATCGCGAGTAGGTCGGGCAACGACGCGGGCATGGTGCCGGCCCGCGCGAGCACGTCGTCGGGCAACCACGGGTCGAACACCCGGATCGAGGGACGGAACGGTTCGAGCAGCGGCAGCAGGGCGCGGCCGAGGTTGCCGAACCCGATGATCCCGATGTCGGCGCCACGGAGCAGTACCGCATCGGCGTTGCCGCCCGCGACGTACTTCTCGCGTCCTTCGCGGAAAGCCCGGTCCTCGCGAGAGATTCGGCGCGCAAGGTCGAGCGCCAGGCCAAGCGCGAACTCGGCCACTGCGTCGGCGTAAGCCGGTCCGCAGCCGAGCACGGAGATCCCGCGGTCGAAGCAGGCGTCGTAGTCGACATTGGGATAGAAGTTGCCCTCGACATTGAGCAGTGCCCGCAGGTTCACTGCGCGGTCCAGCCGCGAGCGAGGCAGGTCCGGCTGGCCGACGATCGCGAAGAGTTCCGGCAACAGGCCGTCCAACCGATCAGGCGTGTCAGTCAGGTCGACGACGTCGAACGCGGAGCGGAACTCCTGCCACACGGCGTCGGTGAAGATGCGCTCCCGCGGATGCGGACTTGCAAGGACGGCAACCTTGCGCCGCTGCGGCATGCACTCTCCTACGCGTCGTAGTCGACAGTCACCTGCTCGGACGTCGGCAACGACTGGCAGGTCAGCACGTAGCCGGCGTCGACTTCGTGCTGCTCAAGAGCGTAGTTGCGCCGCATCCGGACCTCGCCGGACGTCACCCGCGCGCGGCAGGTGCCACACACGCCGCCCTTGCACGCGAACGGCAGATCGGGGCGAACCCGCTGCGCGGCGTCGAGGATCGCCGTGTCCGGAGCGACTGTCACCGTGGTGCTGCGGCCGTCGAGAATGACGACGACCTCGGCACCCGGTCCGGGCGGCGCATCCATGTGGTGCACCTCGGCCGGCGGCTCCGGCTCGACGTAGAACAGCTCGCGATGCACTCGCTCGCGCGGCACGCCGAGGCCGGTCAGCACCTCGAGGGCGTCAGTGACCATGCCGAACGGACCGCACAGCCACCAGTGGTCGACCGACTCGACATCGACGGTGACCGCGAGCAGCTCGCCCAGCTTCGCCGCGTCCAACCTGCCGTTGAAGAGATCGACCTCCTGCGGCTCACGGCTGAGCACGTGCACGAGCTGCATCCGCGCGGGATACGAGTCCTTCAGATCGGCGACGTCGTCGGCGAACATCACCGAGTCGCTGCGCCGGTTGCCGTAGAACAGCGTGACGGTCGATTCGGGATGCGCGGCGAGCACCGACGCGGCGATGGACATCATCGGCGTGATGCCCGAACCCGCGGCGACGAGCACGTGGTGGCCCGGGACGGCGAGATCCGGCGAGAACGTTCCGCTGGGTACCTGCACGTCGATCTCGTCGCCCGCGCGCAGCTCACGAACCAGCCAGCTCGACACCGCACCGCCGGGCACCTCGCGCACGCCGATGCGTGGTGGACGCCCGACCGGCGCGCAGATCGAGTACGAGCGCCGGTCGTCACCACGCTTGACGGTCAACGACTGCCCGGGCGCGAAGGCGAACGCATCATGCAGCTCGGGCGGCACGCGGAATGTCACCGCCGCCGAGTCGTCGGTGAGCGGGTCGATGCGCGCGACAGTGAGGCGATGGAAATCGGTGCGCATCAGATCGCCTTCACGTGCTCGAACGGTTCGCGACACGTCTCGCAACGGTGCAGCGACTTGCAGGCCGTTGCGCTGAACGCGGCGGTCTGCGTCGTCTGCGCCGATCCGCACCGCGGGCAGGCGACTGCCGGCCGCGGGCCGAGAGTGAGCGGGATGGGGCCGGTGTGGCGCGCAGTGGCGCTGGGCGGGGCTATCCCGGCAGTAGCGAGCTTGCGGCGTCCGTCGGCAGTGATCCAGTCGCTGCTCCACGCCGGCGCGAGCTGGGTGCGCACGGTGACCTTGGCGAAGCCGGCTGCGTTGAGCCGATGCCGCACGTCGGCGCTGATCTCGCGCATGGCCGGGCAGCCCGAGTACGTCGGCGTGATCGTGGCGACCACGGTGTCGCCCTCCTGGGTGACGTCGCGCAGGATGCCGAGGTCGTGCAGCGTCAGCATCGGCAGCTCGGGATCGGGCACCGTAGCGGCCACGTCGTACGCCTTGCTCACCACTGCGCGTCCGGGTACTGACGGGCGATGGCCTGCAGCTCGGCGAGCACGTAGCCGAGCGCCTCGGTGTGCACGCCGTCGCGCCCGGTTCGTCCTGCCACCGCCGCGCGCGCCGGCGCCGTCGGGCGGTCGAGGGTGGCGGTCGCCAACACGGTGTCGAGCACGATGTCGACCTCGCCACGGTCGAGGACGGGTTCGATGCTCACGTCGAGCGAGGTGCGGAACAGCTCGTCCACCAACGGCCAGATCGTCTCGAGGGCGGCCTGCATCTTCGCGCGCGAAAGCTCGGTACCGTCGCCGAGGCGCACGACCCACTGCGCCGCGTAGTCGCGGTGATAGGTGAGTTCTTTGACGCTCTTGGCCGCGATCGCCGCGAGTACCGGATCGCGCGACTCGCTGAGCTTCTCGAACAGCGCGAGCCGCCAGCTGGAGAAGATGAGCAGCCGGCCGACGAGCTCAGCGAAGTCCTCGTCGAGTCGCTCGACCAGGCGGACGTTGCGGTACTCGTTCTCGCCGCGGAAGTAGGCCAGCGCGTCCTCGGTGGTGTTCTTGATCCCGGCCGCGCGCGCGAGCAGCATCCGCGCCTGCCCGAGCAGGTCGAGCGCGATGTTGGCCAGCGCGGTCTCTTCCTCGAGCTCGGGCATGCGCGTCATCCACTGCTGCAGGCGGTGCGAGTAGATCAGCGCATCGTCGCCGAGCATCAGGCAGTACGTCGCCAGCGTCTCGGCGTCGAGGCCCGCCGGCACCGTCGTGTCGATGCCTTCGAGCGGATCGGTGAAACCGGTGCCGAACGCCCAGCGGTGGTCGTCGGATTCGGCGTTGAGGCCCTCGTAGGGCGTGTCGTCGTTCATCACATGTGCGGAACGTCGTCGGGGATGTCGTAGAAGGTCGGGTGCCGGTACACCTTGTCGCCGGACGGAGCGAAGAACGGATCCTTCTCGTCCGGGCTGCTCGCCGTGATGTCACGCGCGGCGACCACCCAGATGCTCACGCCCTCGTTGCGCCGGGTGTACAGATCCCGCGCGTGGTGCAGCGCCATGTCCGCATCGGCTGCGTGCAGCGAGCCGACGTGCACGTGGTTGAGGCCACGCTTGCCGCGCAAGAAGACCTCATACAGAGGCCAGTCGGACTTCACGACCTCGGGGTCGGCGTCGGTCGGAACACCAGTGGTCGGGACGGCGCCGTGGCCGCCCTCGGCGGTGAAGGTCATGCCCCACCGTCCGTCCCGTTTGCACCCGCAGCGGTCGCTATATCGGCTGCCGACGGCGATATAGCGACCGCGGTGGGTGCAAACCGAGCTTTGTCGAGCGTGGGCTGTGGCGGCTTCGCGGACCCAGGCTCCCTCGTCGTGCGCGCGCTTGCGGTGCGCGATGCGCTGCGTGTTGCAGGGCCCGTTGCCCTTCACCACGGCCATGAACTCGTCCCAGTCGACCGCGCCGAAGTCGTAGTGCCCGCGCGCTTCGTTCCAGCGCAGGTCGGGATCGGGCAACGTGACGCCGAGCTTCTCGGCCTGCGGCACGCTCATGTCGACGAAGCGCTGCCGCAGCTCGTCGTTGGTGTGCCGCTTGATCCCCCACGCCATCGACTGCGCGGTGTTCGGCGACTGCTCGTCGGGCGGGCCGAACATCATCAACGACGGCCACCAGAACCGGTTCGTGGCGTCCTGCACCATCGCGCGCTGTGCATCGGTGCCGCGCATCATCGTCATCAACAGCTCGTAGCCCTGCCGCTGGTGGAACGACTCCTCCTTGCAGATCCGGATCATCGCTCGCGCGTACGGGCCGTAGGACGACCGGCACAACGGCACCTGGTTGCAGATCGCTGCGCCGTCGACGAGCCAGCCGATCACGCCGACGTCGGCGTAGGACAGCGTCGGGTAGTTGAAGATGGACGAGTACTTCTGCCGGCCGGTGATCAGCTTGTCGGTGAGATCCGCTCGGTCGGCACCGAGCGTCTCCGCCGCGGAGTACAGGTACATGCCGTGGCCCGCTTCGTCCTGCACCTTCGCGATGAGGATCGCCTTGCGGCGCAGGGACGGCGCACGCGTGATCCAGTTGCCCTCAGGCTGCATGCCGATGATCTCGGAGTGCGCGTGCTGGGCGATCTGCCGGATCATCGTCTTGCGGTACGCGTCCGGCATCCAGTCCCGCGGCTCTATGCGATGCTCGCCCTCGATGGTCGCATCAAAGTACTGTTCGAGCGTTTCTGTCATGGCCAGACCTTCGCGACCATGGTGAGGACGTCGTACTGGGCCGCGGTCGTACCGTCCTGCTTGGTGACGTTGGCGTCCCAGCGCACCTCGCCGTACTCGCCCTCGCGCGGGCTGATCTGCTTGCAGGTCAACGTCACGGTCAGCTCGTCGCCGGGGTAGACCGGGCTGAGGAAGCGCAGGTTGTCGATGCCGTAGTTGGCCAGCACCGGGCCTGGATCGGGTTGTACGAACAGCCCGGCCGCGAAGGACACGATGAGATAGCCGTGCGCGACCCGTCCGTCGAAGAACGGGTTCGCGGCGGCAGCCTCCTCGTCCATGTGCGCGTAGAACGTGTCGCCGGTGAACTCGGCGAAGTGCTCGATGTCTTCGAGGGTGACCGTGCGCGGGCCGGCAACGAGGCTGTCGCCGATGCGCAGGGTGGCCAGCGACTTGCGGAACGGGTGCTCGCCCTCGGCGCGTGCGCTGCCAGTGACCCAGCGGTTGGTGACCGCACCGAGCACGCGCGGGCTGGCCTGGATCGCGGTGCGCTGCATGTGGTGCAGCACGCCGCGGATGCCGCCGAGTTCCTCGCCGCCACCGGCTCGTCCCGGACCGCCGTGCACCAGCATCGGCAGCGGTGAGCCGTGCCCGGTCGACTCGGCGGCGTCATCCTGGTCGAGCACCAGCAGCCGGCCGTGCCACGGCGCGACACCGAGCACGACCTCCCGGGCGAAGTCGGCGTCGCCGGTGACAACGGAGCCGGCCAGGCTGCCCCGTCCGCGCGCGGCAAGGTCGATCACATCCACCGCATCGCGGTAGCCGATCACCGTCGACACCGGTCCGAACGCCTCGACCGAATGCACCTCTTCAGCGGTCGCGTCATCGGCGCGCAGCAGGATCGGCGACATGAACGCGCCACGCTCGGCGTCGGCACCGACCACGTCGACCTGCTCCGGGTCGCCGAACACGATCCGTCCGACCGACTGCAATGCCTTGAGCGAGCGCCGCACCTCCTCGCGCTGCTCGAGGCTGGCGAGCGCACCCATGCGCACCGACTCGTCGGCGGGATTGCCGACGGTCACCTTGGCGAGCCGAGCCCGCGTCGCTTCGATGACGTCGTCGACGACCCCGGACGGCACGAGCGCGCGGCGGATGGCGGTGCACTTCTGCCCGGCCTTGACCGTCATCTCGGTGACGAGTTGCTTGACGTAGAGGTCGAACTCGGGCGAGCCCGGTGCGGCGTCGGGGCCGAGGATCGAGCAGTTCAGCGAATCGGCTTCGGCGTTGAAGCGCACCGACTTCGACACGATCGTGGGGTGCGCGCGCAGCCGCTGCGCTGTCGAGGCGGAGCCGGTGAAGCCGACCAGGTCGTGCTCACCGACGTGATCGAGCAGGTCGCCCGCGCTGCCGCAGATCAGCTGCAGCGACCCTTCCGGCAGCAGCCCGGACTCGATGATGAGTTCGATCATGCGCGCGGTCAGGTACGCGGTCTGGGACGCCGGTTTGACCAGCGTCGGGACGCCGGCGATGAATGCGGGCGCGAACTTCTCCAGCGGGCCCCACACGGGGAAGTTGAACGCGTTGATCTGGATGGCGACGCCGCGCAGCGGGGTGAGGATGTGCTGGCCGAAGAACTGGCCGCCCCTGCCGAGCGGTTCCGGCGCGCCCTCGACATAGATCTTCTCGTTCGGCAGTTCGCGCTTGGCCTTGCTTGCGTAGGACAGCGCGACACCGATCCCGCCGTCGATGTCGAACTTCGAGTCGGACAAGGTCGCGCCGGTGCGCGCCGAGAGGGCGTACAGCTCGTCGCGGTTGTCGCGCAACATCGCGCCAACCGCCTTGAGCAGTGCGGCGCGTTCGTGGAACGTCAGCTCACCCAGCCCCAGGCCACCGACGGTGCGGCCGTAGTCGAGCGCGGCCCGCATATCGATGCCTGCCGACGAGATCCGGGTGACCTCCTCGCCGGTTACCGCGTCATGGACGGGCGTGCCGTCCTCGCTCGGGCTGATCCATCGGCCACCGACGTAACTGTGCAGAACTGGCATCGTCCCCGTCTTCCTATTTACTGACCGTTCGTTCGGTAGGTTATCCTGCGACGGTGTCCGAGCGCCAGACCGACCCCGTCACGGCGATGATTGCGGCCGACGTTGCGTCCCGAGCGCTCGGCATCGAGGTCATCTCGCACGGCGACGGCGCGGCCGCCGCGCGCATGCGGATCCGCGCGGACATGGTGAACGGGCACCAGCTCGCCCACGGCGGCCTCGTCTTCACACTGGCCGACACCGCGTTCGCCGCCGCCTGCAACAGCGTCGCGGCACCGACGGTCGCCGCAGGTGCCGAGATCGTGTTCGTCGCGCCCGCCCGGCTCGACGACGAGCTGGTGGCGACTGCCACCCTACGGACGGCGTTCGGGCGTAACGGCGTCTATGACGTCACCGTGCGCCGTGGCAACGAGGTCATCGCCGAGTTCCGCGGCCGCTCGCACCGGCTGGCTGTGCAGTGACCGCCATCCGGCGCGGCCGTCCCGGCTACGACCTCGAGTCACTGCTTGCAGTCGCCGTGGAAGTGTTCAACGAGCGCGGTTACGACGGCACGTCGATGGAGGATCTGTCGCAGCGGCTCGGCATCAGCAAATCAGCGATCTACCACCACGTGCAGAGCAAGGACGAGCTGCTGCGGATGGCCGTCGATCGCGCGCTGGACGGACTGTTCGCCGTGCTCGACGAGGCGCGCAAGCTCGAGGCGCCGGCGATCGCCAGACTCGAGCACCTCGTGCGCGGCAAGCGTCGAGGTGTTGCAGGATCAGTTGCCCTACGTGACATTGCTGCTGCGCGTGCGCGGCAACACCGACGTCGAGCGGTCGGCCCTCAACCGCCGCCGGCAGTTCGATCGCTACGTCGCCGCGCTCGTCCGGCAGGCCGAGGCCGACGGCGACGTGCGCCCCGACGTCGACCCGAATGTCACCGCGCGGCTGCTGTTCGGCATGGTGAACTCGTTGACCGAGTGGTACCGCCCGCGACACTCCGATCTCGCCGACGCAGTCTGCGCGATCGCGTTCGACGGGCTACGCACGAAGAGGACGTGACGATGGACCAAACAGCTTTGCTCATCGAGGAATTCGGCCGGATCAAGCAGATCGTGCATCGTGCGGTGGACGGCCTGGACGACGAGCAGCTCGCACATCGGGTCGAAGGCCGCAGCAACTCGATCGCGTGGCTGATCTGGCACCTGACCCGGATCCAGGACGATCATGTGGCCGATGTGGCCGGCCGAGCGCAGGCCTGGCATGCCGACGGCTGGGCGGAGGGCTTCGACCTGCCCTTCGACCGTGACGCGACCGGCTACGGACACAGCTCCGACGACATCGCTGCGGTTCAGGCATCGGCCGAGCTGCTGCTCGGCTACTACGACGCCGTGCATGAGCAGACGATCGACTACCTCGGCGGCGTGACCGCCGACGACCTCGACCGGGTGGTCGACGAGAACTGGAATCCCCCGGTCACCCTCGGCGTCCGGCTGGCGAGCGTGCTTTCCGACGACTTGCAGCACGCCGGACAGGCATCGTTCGTCCGCGGCCTGCTCTGAGCGGTCAGCGCGCCAGATCTGCGAGCACGTCGGCAAGCGCGGCGATGCCTGCAATGCAGTCGTCGCCCTCGGCGTGCTCGGCCGGTGAATGCGACACCCCGGTCGGGTTGCGCACGAACAGCATCGCCGCAGGGACGCCGGCCGCCGCGAGGATGCCCGCGTCGTGACCGGCACCGGTCGCCAGCACCGGAGCGTCGTCGAGCAACGTGGCCAGCCGCTGCACGAGAGGCGGGTCGAACGACGTGGCCGGCGTGACCGACTCGGCCACTGCCTCGACACCGACCCGCGCCGCCACCGCGCCGACCACGGCATGCACGTCGGTCTCGTCCGGCCCGCGTGCGTCCAGCCACGCCTGCACCCGCGACGGGATCGCGTTCACCCCGTTCGGCTCGACCTGCACCTTCCCGATCGTCGCCAGGCAGCCACGCTCCTGGGCCGAGGTACGCGCGGCCACGATCGCCAGCGCTAGTGCGAGCATCGGATCGTCGCGATCGGACAGTTGCGTGGTGCCGGCGTGATTGGCCGCGCCGAGCAGGTCGAGCCGCCAGCGACCATGCGGCCAAATGGACGAGCCGACCGCAACGGGACGGTCGAGATCGACCAGTCCGCGCCCCTGCTCGACGTGCAGCTCGACGAAGCTGCCGATGCGCCGCAACGCCTCGTCGTCACGTCCCAGATCGGTCGGGTGCCCCTGTCTGGCAAGCGCGGCCGCGATGGTCGTGCCGTCGGCATCGCGCAGGTTGAGCGCTCGGTCGGCCGCCAGCGCTCCGGTGATCACCCGTGACCCGGCGCAGGCCACGCCGAAGCGCGCGCCCTCCTCGTCGCCGAAATTGACCACCGCGATCGGACGGGCCGGAGCGAAGCCGCGCTCCCGCAGCGCATCGATCGCGAGCAATCCGGAGACGACGCCGAGCGGGCCGTCGAAGGCGCCACCGTCGGGCACCGAGTCGAGGTGCGAACCGGTCACCACGCCCGGCCCGGACGCGTCGGGGTCGCCCCACCACGCCCACTGGTTCCCCGCTCGGTCGACAACGACTTCCATGCCGCGTGCTGTGGCCTCAGCCACGAACCACGAGCGCAGCTCGGCATCCTCGTCGGTCCAGGCGAAGCGCCGATACCCGGCCGACGAGGGTGATCGGCCGATCGGTTCGAGCACGGCCCACATCTGCGCGAAACTCGCCTGCACCGACATGTGTTGCAACCTAGCCCGGATCTGCCAGGCTGCTGGCCGTGAAAAAGTCACTCGGCTACCGGCTGTTCCGCATCGGGAAGATGCCCGTCGCGCTCGCAGAGATCGCCGCCGCCGGCCCGGCGCTCGTGTCGGACGAGGGTGTCTCGATCAAGTTCAGCTCGCGTGGGCTGCGCGCGCCGGGGCGCTACATCAGCCGCGGGGTCAAGCTGCACGCCGGCTCAGTGGTCGTCACCGCGGATCGTGTCGCGCTGAGCATCGGCGCCCGCGTAGTGCTCGACTGCACCTACGGCGACGACAGGCACGGTCCGCTGACGTTGAGTGTGGACGGTGAGGGGGTGCACCTGCACCTCGACATCGCGGCTGCACTGCCCGGCGGTGGCGGCACCCTGGACATCACCGCGCGCGCCGGGGTCGAGGGCACGCCGCTGGTCGGCTCCCGCCACATCGCGGTCGATGCCGCCGTGGCGACCGCGCTGACCAGATGGGCGTAGCGCTCACCGTAGTTCCGGTCCGCGTGCCGGACAGCGGCCTGCCGTGGTGGCAGGAGGTTCCGCTGACGATCCTGGGCTGCGCGATCGCGTTCGGAATCCTGTACCTGCTCGCGCGCCTGCTCAACAAACGCCGCAAGTGATCCGGGGAGCGTCGAAACCTACGCGCCGCAGTACCCCGCGGGCGACCGGGGGCCGCAGAACGGATCACCGCTCAATTCGCCACCGAAGATCGCGAGCGCGTGATGGCTGAGGTCGAGTCCCACTCGCACCGGGCCCTGCGGCACGAAGTCCGGCGCGGTCGTCGCACTCACCGTCATGATCATGGTCGTCTTGTTGATGACCCGAGTGACCGACGAAGGCTGCAGCTGCAACACGCATCAGATCGTCACCGTGAAGTCGAACTTCGCCAGCGCGGCGTCGTGCCGTGGCGTCGGTCCGGTGAGGTACCACGCCTGCACGACGACTCGGGTCTGGTCCTGACCCCCGACGGCAAAGGTCGCATCGCCGGGAACCGCGGTCTCGCCGTCGGGCAGCCGACGCCCCTCGCGCAGCAGGTCGACGATCCCGCCGGACCGTCCCTCGACCTTCGCGAATTGCACCGCCGGCAGCGAGCCGGGCAGGCTCACCCGCTCGTCGACGAACGCGACGGCACGTCCCGCGACCCGTGCCGTTCCGACCTGTCGTTGCATCTGCGTGCAGGGATGGCCCTGCAGGAACGTGCGAACCGCGCTGGTCGCGTGCGCGGCGCAGTTGTGCACGGTGTCTTCGGCCCAGATCTTCGCGCGGTAGCCCGGTTGGCTCGGTGATGTTCGGAAGACTTCGATGCGCACCGGCCGTTGGGCCGGCCTGGCCGCGGTCGCCGTCGACGAGCCAGGGGCAGCCGTTCCCGCGACGCTCGAAGTGCTGCACGCTGTTGGCACCAACACAACGCCGAGCAGTGCGACGATGCGGGCGAGGGCAACATGCGTCATTGCGGCACGGCCTTGTTGCCAGTGGACCAGGTGTTCGGCGCGGACGGATCACCTGCCGGCGCGGCCTGCTCGGCGATCTTGATCAGCTCGGCCTTCGGGTACCGCGCGTAGTGCTTCGCATCGACGCTGATCGACAGTTCGGTGTTGTTCGGGTACCGAACGGCGAGGAAGCCCTTGCTGTATTGCGCCGGCCGGCCACCCACCGTCATGTTCGGGGTGAACGCGCTGTTGCCGGGCTGGCCGGTGTCCTGCGTGACCCCGGTCCGGTTGATCGTCACCGCCGCGATGGTCGTACCGCCGGACGGCTGGCCCGCGAGGTCGTCGACGAACTCGAGCTGGCACAGCGGCCCCTGGCCGAACGGGTTCGCCCAGAAGGTCGTGTTCCGCAGATGCAATGCGCTCGGGAGGTAGCCCAGCGTGAAGTCGATGCGCAGCGGGTCGGAATGTGTGGTGTCCACGGCGTCGGCGATCCGCAGCTCGCCCATGAGCGCAGCGTTCGCGTCGACTCCGCCCGCGGAGTAACCCCAGTCGCCGCTCACCTCGGCCCACGCACCGTCCGCGTACTGCCAGATCGTCGCCGATCGATCGCCGGTCACTGCGAAGTAGCCGCGGTGGCCGCGGACGCTGATCGGGTGGTCACCCTTGCGCAGGGTGTTGAGCTCACGGGGCACGAAACCCGGTGCGTAGACGTCGATCTCGCCGCTGTCCTTGTTGGCGCCGCTTTGCGTGACGCGCGCCGACTGGTCGTTCGCGCTGATCGACTCGCGCACGATCGCGTAGCCGGGCACCGGCTGCACCGAGAAGTGCCAGGTCAGGTCGATCGATTGGTTCTTCGTGGTCGGCGGTGCCGGCGTCGAGGTCGGTGTTGGCTGAGGTGAGGTCGGCGGGTGCGAGTCGCCGGGCTGGACGCCGGGGTGCTCGCCGTTGCCCGACGTCAGCGTGATCGCCACGATCGCGACGGCGGCGACAGCGGCCGCAGCGGCGGCGGGAAGCACGAATCGCCGCGCCGATCGCGGTGGAGCGGCCAATTCGGTGGCCAGGCTGCGCCGCACGTCGTCGAGGTCGGGGGCGCAGCGCTCGAGGTCGCGGAGCACCAGATTCAGGTCGTCCAGGGTGTTCATCGCGTCTTCCTCTGCGGTTGGGCCGGCTGGTCGATCACGGCAACGGCGGGAACGCCGAACTCCGACTGGTCGATGCGCAGCGCGGCGAGGGCCCGGGAGGCATAGCCGCGCACCGTGCCGACGGTGCAGTTCAGCAAGTCGGCGATGTCCGCGTCGCTGAGATCCTCGTAGTAGCGCAGGACGAGCACGGCCCGCTGTCGCGGTGCGAGCCGGCGCAGCCGGTCGGCCACGTCAGCCCGGCTGGCCAGCCGCTCGGCGTGGTCGGGCGCGAAGGGCAACTGGCGCGCGTCCGCGATGTCCTCGGTGGGCACGATCCGCGCCCACTTGCGCCGCCATGAGATGTACTCGTTCACGACCATGCGCCGGACGTACGCGTCCGGGCGGTCGAGGCCCGCGATGGCGTCCCACCGCTTGTGCACCTTGAGCAGGACGTCCTGAACGATGTCTTCGGCCAGGTGCCGGTCGCCGGTGAGCACCCCGGCGAAACGCAGCACCGGTGGCATCCTGGTGCTCACGAATTCGTCGAATGACGATTCCACTTCTGATCTCCTGGCCGCTCGCCTGACATGAGCTTCGCTGTCAACACGAAGGAGCGCAGCCCAAGTGTTGTGCTCGGCGGACAAGTTTGTGCAAATGCGACCAGCGAGACACGAGGCGCTACGGGGAGCGGAGCGCGTGATGCGGAGGGCGTGGGATTCGAACCCACGATGACTGTCAACCAGCCATAGCGGTTTTCAAGACCGCCGCACTAGGCCACTATGCGAGCCCTCCAGATGCCCGAAGCCCCCGTATTTGCTGGGCTCCAGCTCGCGCTGTCATCGCGCTCGACGCCGCCGCCAGCAATTCCGCCAGCAGTCTCACACGTACTGAGCGCCCGCCGGCAGGCTCTGCACACCGCGCCGAATCCTTGCCACGGTGCCGCGCGCGGTTCCCCGACGCCGAGCCCTTCTGGTCGACCCACGGAGGTGCGTCATGGATGCTCGTCACGACGGATCGCCGGTGGTGCTGCTGACGCCGGAACAGGCGGCCGAGGCGCTGGGCATCGGCCGGTGGAAGCTCTACGACCTGCTGCGGCAGGGCCGGCTGCGCTCGCTGCGGATCGGCAGCTGCCGGCGGATCTCGACCACGGCGCTGGCCGAGTTCGTCGCCGCGCTGGAGCGTCGAGCAGACCGGCCTGCGCTGACGGAGCGCCGTCATGAGCCGCGGCACGGCGAGGGCAGCGTCTACCGCAAGGGCACCGGCTGGGAGGCCTTCGGCCTACATCGACGGACGGCGCCGCTCGGTGCGCGGCCGGACCGAGCGCGAGGCGCGGGACAAGCTGCGGGCGATGCAGCAGCGCGCGGCCGCCGGCGAGCCGTCACCGACGAGCCGGCTGACCGTCGCCGAGTACCTCGAGTACTGGCTCTCGGTCACCGAGTCGACGGTGCGGCCGTGGACCTCACGCGGTACGCGCAGTACGTCCGGGTGCACGCCGTGCCGGTCATCGGGCACCTGCGCCTGGCCGAGCTCAAGCCGCTGCACCTGCAGCAGCTCTACGCCAAGCGGCTGCAGGCCGGCTCGTCGCCGTCGACCGTCCATCACCTGCACGCCTGCCTGCACCGGGCGCTGGCGATGGCCGAGCGGTGGGAGCAGGTCAACCGCAACGTCGCTCGGCTCGTCACCCGCCGCGCGTGCCGCGCACAAGATCGAGCCGCTGACGCTCGACGAGGTCCGCCGCTTCCTGGACGCCGCCGCGGCATCGCGGTTCGACGCCGCGTTCGTCGTCGCCGTCGTGACCGGCGTGCGGCTGGGCGAGCTGCTGGCGCTGCGCTGGGCCGACCTCGAGCTCGGCGACGAGCCGACGATCCGTGTCCGCGGCTCGCTGCAGCGGGTCAACGGCCGGCTGCAGATCCTCGAGCCGAAGACGGCCAGCTCGGTCCGCGACAGGTCGCGATCGGCCGGCTCGGTGCGGACGCGCTGCGGGCGCACCGCCGCCAGGCCGAAGAGCGGCTGGTGCTCGGCACCTCGTGGGCCGACCTCGACCTGGTCTTCCCGAACCGCTGGGGCGACTACATGAACCCGGACTGGTTCCGTCGCCGCGAGTTCGGCGACGCTCTCGCCCGCGCCGGTCTGCGGCGGATCCGCTTCCACGACCTGCGGCACACCTTCGCGACCCTGCAGCTCGCCAACAACCAGCCGATCAAGATCGTCAGCGAGATGATGGGCCACACCCGCACGGCGATCACCCAGGACCTCTACACCACGTCTCCGCCGCCATGCAGCGTCGCAGCCGACGCATTGAACCTGCATTGAATCGACCGCCTACGTACGGGACAGGCACCGTGAACATCCAGGCTCGAACCATGCCCAGCGAAGCGTTCTGCCGCTATCCTTTAGTCATCTCAACGCCGGCGAACAACCAGTTAGAACCGCCAACCCTCGCTCGGTCGACCTCGAGAATCGGCATGCACGGGACACCCCGGACGCCACATACGTAGGAATCCTGGGCTTGGTTGACGAGCCTCCCTGTTCCTGCGTAACCACGGGACAGTCCTGCATCGCAGCCAATGCGATGACGAAAGGATCTGCTCGCCCACGACCAGTGCCGTGTTCTTTCTGAGATCTGGTTGATCGACCAGTATGCTCTGGCCTCAATAAGCACCGCACGATGTCCAGGATGATCGCGGCGGTCGTACCTTCATCCAAGTGATCCAGTCATCAGCGTGGGCTCAAGCTCTTCGCGGATATCCTCAGGCTCGATCAGTCTACCCGCCTGAGCCACGGCGTCCTCGGCCCCCCCTAGCCGGAAAGAGATCGGGGGGATACGAGCGCGCCCAACACCAACGAGCGCACTCGTGTCGAACACGTAAGTGCCCATCAATCGCGGATCTCACGCTCAGCGCAGCGAGATGTTTGAGCTTCAAGTTCAAAAGACGCGACAGTGAAGACGGACTGATGAGTCGCGGTAGTACGCATCGACTACAAGCCGGACAAATGGCGACTGCGTTCTCGCATTGCGCATGCGGCAACGCGTCCGGCCACCATTCCGAATGCGGCGCGTCGCAACCGTGTGATCGTCGACGGACAGCGTCGTACGTAACCTGTACTCGAGGCGCTTGCCAATAGAACTCCTCGCTCGACGGTCGGCGCGAGCCGGTGACCGAGTCGACCGTAACCACGACCTTGACGTCCTGAGCACTCGTAACTCTGCCGATAGCTAGCGAGAGTCAGTTCGTCTACATTCGATCGACGCCGGTCGTCCTCGACTCGACCCTCTCGTCCGCTGACGACATCGACGGCTTTAGAACTCGCCGCGCCACCGCGTGCACCACGCCTCAACTCACGGCCAGCCTCTGACTCCGGTTCAGAGGTCGCTTAGGCCGCCTTCGCGTAGGATCAGATCGAGTACCTTCTTGGTCTGGCGTAATCACCTGACCTCGTGCCAGTCGATGAGCGTTCACCACGATCACCGACATACGACACTCTAGTAGAATCCACGCATCTCGGCGCTGCATGGGCTGGCTTCAACCTCTAAAGCATCGCCCAGTACTCAACAGCGGCTAACCACCCCAGTTGAACGGCCTCTGGACGGCGCCAGTCGAATTGACTTTCCAGGGCGACTCCCAGCGCAACTCATTCGCGAGACGAAACGACCTGCGCCGGCAGAGTCGTCGATCCTCTACGAGAGCGATCAAGATGCCACTGCGATCGCTGGCGATCGCTCGTCGGCAGTCCTCGAGCGATCTCCTGTTGTTCGAGTGCGCGCCGATAGACCTGCGTATGGGCGACTCCACGATGGTCCCGTCCCTCCCACTGAGTCGGCGCAACTCGCTCATCGTGATCAACTGGTGCGACTCCAGGTAGACGAACACGCCGAACGACCGCTGATGAGAGCTTGCCCGGCCGGAAATGTGACGATGACGCGCCCTCGCCGTTCGTTCCACGTGCTCTCGCGCTGGTACAGAAACTCGGCCGGCTCGAGCCGCTTCTCGGTGTTGGACGCACCTACCTCTCTCGTGGCCGGCGTCAAACCTCAGAGCGGTCATTCGTATCTAAGCCTCCAAACTCTGGTTGCTCTCGGGATCGTAGTCAGGATGAGCAGTTTGGGGCGTTCAGTCGCGCGCCCCCCAGTATCGCTATTCGATCCAACGTGAAACCGCATCATCATGACGTGATCTCAGAGTTTCGCCTCTTACATCGTCACACGCATCTGGAGCGCAGTGCCAGATGCCAGACGCGTGAGCGATCATGAGGGTGGTCCTTATGCCCGCTGCCCATCGCGAGCGGTATCTGCCGGTCAGTTCGAAGGGATGCGACGGTAGCATCCGGTCTCGGCTCCTGATCGCTCTGTCCAGAATGCTGATGAACCTTAAGCCGACGCTCGACGCCATGCCAAGCTGGCCCCATCCCGCTGTCGTCGCCGTCTGCAAATTCGCGCCTGCGCGCGGGACTCGATCCCCAGATGTGGCTGTTCTGAGCGTCGACGGAACTGACATACGTGACGATCAGCTACCGCCCGCTTTGGCCCGCCGATCCCCACGTCGTTCTGCCCGATGGAATTGGAGATCAAGCCCGGCGCGAATGCCGCCTCGTAAATCGGTACGGAGTGTCGAGTGATACGCTCGGATATGGCTTCGCATCAGTGAGCCAGCTTGACCAATTGAGCATCGATCGCGGTCGCGCTGAACCTGAATCACTCGATCGCGTTCCGTTCGGTCCTCGTAGCTCATCATAGCGCAATTGCGGCGGCCGCTGCCGTCATCGTTGCGCACCAGTCACTGCGCCCGTCGATGGAAGTCCTCTTCCACCGCCGCGCCACCGACTCCCTTGAAGTCGTCGGCAGCTTCCTCGCACGATTGGGCTCCGGCGCTACGCCGCCTTCTGCAGTCGGCTAGCCGACTGCCCCGCGCAGTGTCCCCAGACGCTCCGAAACCGCTACACGATCGGCCAGGCACTCGACTGCGCTACCGCGACCTCGACCCAGCGATGGTCGTTCGAAGGCCGGTAGACGACCTCCGCCCGCGTGGCATGCGCCCCGCGTTCGACGCTCACCGGAGACCCGCAAGCACCCGACCGCGATCATGACGTTCCCGTCTGACTCGAGAAGCGCGTTCGTGTGCACCAGTTCAGCGGCCAACGCATCCTGCTCACCGCCCCCATCTATCACGACCCGATCCTCATCCGAGGCTGCAACTGATCAATGCCAGACCCGTTCGGTTCAGCGACCCTCGAGGCCAACTGCTCAACGATCTCCAACTCCCACCCACGACCGCTTTCGCCGGCACCTGGCGCCAACAATTCGCCTAGTCCGAGTCCGGGCCCGTGCCGCTTGCTGGCAGATCGGCTGGCACCGCGTTGGCTACACCGTCGCCTTGCCACGTCGCGGCAGGAGTATGACGCCCCTCGGGACGGCAGGCTGACCGTGGGGAAGACAGCGTCAGCCTGATCATCGCCGCTCCGATCGCGCGTTCCGACGCTGATCACCGGCGATATAAGCGACCGCTGCTCCGGCCAGCACACCACCCCTCGCCGTTTGGCCTGACCTCGAGCCACGGCACTTGACCCAGCCCGTTTCATACTGAGTTCCGTGCGCCCGGTCCACTGCTTGTTGCTGGTCGCTGCGGCGATCGCCACGGTGGCGCTGAGCGGCTGCACAACAGGCGGCCAGCACAGCTTCGTCGACGAGCTCCCCGTCAGGCTCGCGCACGTCTCGCTCGCCAGCCAGCCGCTCGCCCGCCGCCAGGACGAGGACGCGCGTACCGCGCTGAGCTAGCCCGCCCGTTGCACTTCCCAGTGGTTCGTCCGGCCAGGCCTGTCCCACCTCCGGCGGTACATCGATCACCACTGCGGACTTTGGCGGAGTCTCCCAAGGCATCGATCCGGTTCATCCGCTGATCGGGAACAAGGCGGATGGCGAAGTCGAGTTGATGAGCCGAACGCAACGTCCCGGCTGGTTACAGCCAAGTCCTTGTGGTTCAGCGAGCCGCGTTATCAGGGACCCTTCCTCGTTCGCATTCGACAGATCGACGGCGGCGGCTCGGCCGGCGTACTGGAACCAACCCCGACATTGACCTCGTTCTACGTGCCGCCAGGTCCCACGGCGAGCGGATCGCAAGGCTATCGCGAAATCACCGGAGCGACCTCGGGTCAAGAAACCCGGTTGCGTGGCCTGGCAGGTCGACGGACTGACATTCAGCAACATCATCATCGTGCGCACCGTTTGCCGAGCGTCCCGAGTGCGCTGGCGCCATCGGCACACCCGTCCACGCCGACACCAACGAAGACGTCATAGTCCGGCTTCGCTGCAAGCTCAGGAGCCCGCGTTGACCGCCGGCGGGTGCGGTGCGGCTGCGGAAGGCGACAAGAACGCCGGCCAATGCGCTTCCCAGCTCAGAGAGTTCGCGGTGGTAGATGCGGCCTGAATCCAGTTGTGCCGCGAGCTCACCGAGGACCGCGGCCATTCGCCACGACGAGGCGGCCGGTAGCGCTCGACGTGCACATGCACCACGCGTTCCACGACCTCGACCGCAGATCGACCAGACGCTGCTGCACGCCGCTGCTCCCATGCTCGCTGTCGGCAGGATGCCGAGCACCACTTCGGTATCCGGCCGGTTGGCTTCAGATCGATCGGGCCACTGCACCACCCGCACTGTGCTGCTGCCTCGCGACGCGACACGCTGATCGGCAGCTCCTGCTGCGCCGCCGACGAGTCGTGCGCGCGCCGACGGCGTTCACGCTCTGAGCGCGCGATGATCATGTCGACTGTTCCGGCCCACGTCACTGCCTTCCGTCACGACGTTTGATCTCTCGTCGTTACGGCATTGAGGGGTCGGGGAACGATCCCGTCGTAGCGAACAGCGCGACCGAAGTCGTTCGCATCCTCGCTGGATTGATCCTCGGCGAGCAGCAGCGGTGCGAGCCTCCACCGAACGCACCCCAGTGATGGGGTCGATCTGGTAGTACGCCTCGCCCGACTGACCCGTCTGAACCGCGCTCAGGCGTAGCCGCAAGCCCCGATGCGCGCATCCAACGGATCGCTTGGGTGCCGCGACAACGTCGGCCCCGTCTCAGGCCGTGCAGATCCACCACGCGGGGGGCCTAGGGGTAGCGCTGCGCAGATAGCCACCACGCGGCGTCGGGCGGTCACATCGTGGCAGGCGCGACGAGAACGATCGGGTTCGGCTACGCTCCCCGGGTTCCCCGGAAGGTCACGCCTTTGCGCCGCAGCGACGTAAATTCGCCGCTCGACGCATTGCGTCGGGTCCACATTTCGGTCGTCTTACTGACCTTGGACGTGGTAGTCGACGACTTCCGGGCGACGCTCGTGCCCGCCGCCTTTGCGGCGGTTCGGCGCTGCTTGCTCATCGTCTGCTCCCTCGTTCGTGCTGTCGTGTTCAGTGTGCGCGAGATGGGTGACAATTTGCTAGGTGAGGACGGACGGAGTCCATGAGAATACGACTCAGGAGACCAAGCGGTGGGAAGGTAGGCGATCGCTACCACGGTCCACAGTGAGACCGTGGCGAGCGAGGTCAGAGATCGTCCGAGGATTTGAACCCTGCGCGCGAGCGAATTTCGTTCGCGCGTCAGGAGCAGGGATGCGGCGAAGGTCGAGGGGACAACGAGCACAGCAAGGTCGGCGGACGTCAGGGTGTGTTCGTGAAGGCGGTACGCGACGATCGCCGCGGCCAGCCAGACGACGCCCTGTAGGAGGAGACCAATGAGGCTGATGCCGCGGCTGACGCGCAGACGGAGCCGTACCTGCACGAGGTCGTCGCGCTCGGGTTCTGACGTGTAGATCGCGAATCCTTCTCGCGTCTTCCGAAGGCCCGTCGCCAGGGTGTGCGTTAGGTGCTTGCCGTCGAGCCCGATGATCTTGACACGGGCATTTCGACGTTGCCGTCCCGGACGTGTACGGCTAGGTGATTGCTGAGTGCGTCTGCCAGCGGCACGGGTGTGATCCTGACCCGCTGCCGTGCGCTGATGCTCACGGACAACTCCTGTGACGATGACGCCAGGAAGGGGCGGTCGACCGGCACGTCGCACCAGGCGAGGGCCTTCCAGCGACGTCCGTACCCGGCCAACGTGCGAAGGGCCCGCGAGTTGCCGGGCCACTGGTCCTCAGCCGAGTCAGCAAGCTGCTTCACCACCCCGTCGAGGGCGATCAGCATCTCAGTTATCTCCTGGATCGAGGTGACGTGACCGCGGTCCGCGAGAAGCGGGACGGCGAGCAACGGGTCGTCACCGGACGACCAGTCGCTATTTCCTTCGTGCAATGCGAGCCGGAGAATCCGCCCGATTGACTCAGCATGCGTACACCAATGTTCGTAGTCGTCGGCCGGGAGGTCGAACGGCTTCTGGTCGGGGCGCTCGATCCATGGATAGCGAGTTAGCAGAGATGGCATTCGCTTCAGCACCTGGATGAGAACTGTCGTCAGCACCGGCCCGATGACACGACTCAACGATGACTCCTCCTCGTCGTCGGTGGGCCGGTCGCCCAGAGGGCGAAGTCCGACCGAGAGGTACTTCCACACCGCTCTCCTACGCGAGAGTCGGCCTAGGAAGCTGCGCCGGTAGGTGCGCCAAACGGCGGGCGTGAATTCGCAGATCGCCGTGACGAGCTGCCGCACCGATTCGTCGATCTCAACTCCTTCCGCCTCGGCCAGCGCCACCACGTGTGACGCCTCCACCTGGGCGATTGCGGCTCGCTTCGCGAGATACGCCGGTTGTCCGTCGACTTGCACGTCGAAATCTAGAAGTGGTCGCTTCCGCATCTCCTGCAGGGGCAGCATCAGACGGACTCGCGCCGCCGCGCCGACGTGGTGACGCACTAGCTCGGAGAGCGGCGCAACTTGAAGCGACCAATGCGCGTTGCATACGCGCGCGCTGGTGATGGTCAGCTCCTCCACCGCACGGGATCGCCACGCTTCCGGATTCTCCAGCGCGACCGTGACGTCGTGATCGGCCGTCAGGTCCGGCGTCGACGGGCCGTTACCCAGCCTCGACGCGGAGAAGCCCGCGACACGCGGCACGCGGGTCCTGCTCGGCTCCACTCGGCCTCCCATCATGGTTCGTAATTGAATCCTCGCGGCTTGATCTTTGTGTCGAGACCCGACTCGCCGTCGTTCTAGCCCTCTTTCGGCGGAGCGTCGGTAAATCCGGGTGAGCTGCGCACCCGAACGTCGGGCCCTTGTTTTAGCCGCGCTGTGGGGCTACGGATCGAGCGCGCAGGTCGAGGAGCAATCTCGACGGTCAACTGAGTTCCCCGACGACCCACGACTGTTGAGGCGGCTCGCTGGGTCGCGATCAGTTCGAGGAACGCCCATTCCGGCTCTTGGACCGGATCGTCGTTGGACGCGAGGCGGGACCGCTTCGCGACGGGTTGCCGCCGACCGATCCTGGCCGCTCGGCCGCGTTAGCCGGGTTAGCTGCTGACGTCTCGGCGCAGCGGCGGCGCAGACGCGCTCGACGTCTGCTTCGCGACTGCCAGAATCTCGGGGACGCTGTATTCCGGTGTATCCCACCGGAGCTGGAAGTACAGAGCCCAGATTGCCCAACGGCTGAGCGCCGCCGCTGTGGCGTCGCGATCCGCGAGCGAACGGTGCCGGGCGTTCGCGAAGTGCCTGATGTTGCAGTTGACCACCGGGTTCGACATTCCGTCTGGCAGCCCGAGGTCGACATCCACCGCGGCGAGCGCAACGCACTGTGCGACGAGAATTCGCGCGGCTTCTGGGGCCGGGTCATAGCCGTAGCTGCGGTAAACCTGTCGGACCGGTTCGAAGGTCGGATCGAGCAGGTGAGCCATCGCCGGAACTGCCGCGGTGTCGATAAACCACCGTTTCAAGCACTCGAGGTGCACGCGGTTGTTCCAGTGCACGTTCTTGACGGTCGGCGGGAACGGTTTAGCGCCGGATATCCAAGACCGCGCTGTCTGGCCGTCTATGTACATCAACTCTGCCGGGACCGTCCAGGTCGGCTCGAAAGACAACGGCTGCAACCCGAGTCGGAATGGTGCAACGCTGATCTGATCCTCACGTTTACCGCTGAGAAACCCCACGTCCAGTCACTCCCTAGACCTCAAGATGGCCCACAGCGGTAGATGCTGACACTTCTTGCGCCGGTTGGCATCCTCTGTTGAACGAGGCTGTGATCTGGTGCGCACCCGACGGCGTTCACGCTCGAGCGCACGATTGTCAGATCGACTGTTCCGGCCCATGTCACTGCCTTCCGTCACGACGCTTTGGTCTCTCGTCGTTACCTGCGTTGTGGCGGGGAATGATCTCCGCGCCGCCAGCAATTCCGCCAACAATCTCGACAGACTGAGGCATTCGTGGGCACACTTGGCCGCATGACGAATCCCTTGCAACATAAGGCATTCGAGCGTTTGCACACCCGCGCGAACGGGCTTGATCAGATTTCAAGACCGCCGCACTAGGCCACTATGCGAGCCCTCCAGATGCCCGAAGGTACCGGATTGGATGCCCCGACGGATTCGCTGCTGATCCTGCTTCCCAGCTGGAAGCACCACGTCAACGGATTACCCTCACGAACTAGCCGCGGCCGATGCCTACCGTTTTCGGGCGCACAGCAAGACACCCCGGGAGGGCTCATGAACATACGCAGGATTCGTCGAGCTGCCGTTGCGCTCGCTGCGGCGGGCGCCGTAGTCGGGGGCGCTGCGGCGGCGTACGCAAGGACGCGAACGGTCACGGTGTCGACCACTGACACGGTGATCCACGCGTCCGCAACAACACCGCTGTCCACCACCGGTGGGGTCTTTACCACCGTGCTCACCGCGAAACTGCCGGTCGGCAACTGGGTGCTCTCGGCCAGCGGCGATCTGGTCGATTACGGACCGAGCGACTACACCCGCTGCCGGATAACCGTAGGCGGCCAGCAGGTCGCATATGTGACAACGATCGTCGGCGACGGCACATCCGGCGGCAGCGGTCCGGCCGGTATCGTGTCGCCGTTCTCGCTGACCGGCGGTGACTCGCTTGCGAAGCCGGCGACCGCCCGGTTGCAGTGCTGGCACGACGCTACCCGGACGACGAGTGCGTACGTCGATACGGACGCCACGCTGTACGTGCACAAGACCGGCTCGCTGGCGGTCACGACCGAATAGCTCGGCACTGCATCGAACTCGGGCTGCGCGGTAGCCGATCGGCTTGTCGGCCCACCGATCGCGCAGCCCCGGCAGCCTGGCCCGACGGTGTCTGGCCAGCTATCGTTCGGCTACCCGTCGCCCGTCCACGCGCGAGGCGATCGGCGTCCGGGGAGGGACATCGCAATGTCAAACGAGACTCGCTGCCGTACTGGCGCTGGCCGCGACAACGCTCGCCGCAGGTCAGGTGCAGGCAGGTGCGACGGCGGCGAAGCCGTCCGTCTCGTCCGTGTCGCCGCACGACGGCGCCACCGCTGGCGGTGCCACGGTGACCATCCATGGCAAGAACTTCGCGGCCGGCAGCAAGGTCGAGTTCGGCTCGGCCGATGCCGCGCACGTCACGCGTACCAACGCGACGACCCTCACCGCGACCGCGCCCAAGCATGCGCCCGGCACGGTCGACGTGCGGGTGATCACCGGCGCGGGTACGTCGGCGAAGGCCAGCGCCGACCAATTCACCTACTGGGCGCCGCCGAAGATCAATTCCCTCAGCCCGGCGAAGGGGTTACCGGGAACGAAACTCACGATCACCGGGACGAGCTTCCACCACGTCACGAAGGTGACGTTCGGCTCGACGAAGGCGGCCAAAGTCACCACACTCTCCGCCACCAAGCTCCAGGTCACTGCTCCGTCCCACGCCGCGGGAAAGGCGGCGATCCGCGTGACGACCGCCTACGGGACGTCCGCGCCGGCGACGTTCACCTTCCTGGCTGCTCCGCAGTTGCACTCGACCGCCATCCCGCTGCCGGCCGGGGTGCATGACCCGAACGCCTCCTTCACCGGCATGTCGTGCCCCGTGGTGCGGTGGTGCGCGCTCGCCGGCACCTACGAGGACTCGGACGCGCACACCCAGGGTGCGCTGGACATCTGGAGCAACGGCTCGTGGACGCCGACGACGGCCCCGGTCCCCAACGGGTACACCCAGGTCCAGCTCGAGGACCTCAGCTGCGTCAGCGCGAGCCTGTGCTACGCGGTCGGGACCGCGTTCGGCCCACCCGGCGAGGTCGCCGTGATCGAGGCCTACGACGGGCAGGGATGGACCTCGGACACCGTCCCCGAACCGTCCGACTACAAGAGCAACGGCAACATCGTGCACATCGGTTGCTCGTCCGGTGGCGTCTGCGCGGCGGTGGGCAGCTACTTCGTCCCGGCGTCCGGCGGCGGGTCGACCAGCGTCGGTTCGCTGTTCCGGATCTCCGCGGGCGCGATCGTCGCGTCGAAGTTCCCGGCGGTCAGCGGCGAAGGCTCGCTCCCGCCGGAATTGGGATCGGTGGCGTGTGACAACACCGGTAGCTGCGTCGCCGTCGGCATGTGGAGCGATTCCAGCTTCCACGCCCACCCACTCGTCGTGAGCAACTCGGGCGGGGCGTGGAACGCGCGGACCGCGCCATTGCCGTCCGGTTACCCCGTCGGCCAGCTCTACTCCGTCGAGTGCTCGCACGGCTGCCACGCGTCGGGCACCGCGGCCACGTCGCCGTCGGGCAGCCAGGCGGCAATCCTCGAGACGCTCGCCGGGACGGACTCCGTCTCGCTCATCGCGACCGACACCGGTGTGTCCTCCGCCGCCGCGTGCGCCTCCGCGTCGGTGTGCGCGGCCTACTTCGGGAGGAAGAACTCCGGCACGAGCACATCGACGTCCTACCTTGCCTACCTCGCCGGCGGAAAGTGGTCGGCTGCCGAGGCACCGCTGGTCAACGGAGCCACCTACTTCTCGGTGCGGTCGATCACGTGTCCCACGACGTCGTGTGTAGCCGCGGGTCAGTGGACCGGGTCGGGCACGCCGACGTTCGGGATCGCCACCTACGAGAACGGCACCTGGCTGCCGAGCGCCGCGCCGGCAGTGGCCGGCACGTCCCCGTTGGGGGTCATCGGCCTGGCTTGCCCGGCCGACGGTGCGTGTGTGGTCGCGACCAGCCAGACGCTGCTCACCGAGAACTGAGTGCAGCAACAAACCCGCGTCGCCACGAGGTGCGGACCTTGTGCCCTCGCGCCTGGGTCCAGAGCGTGCTTCACTGAGCGCACAACCGAGGAGATGCGCTGATGATCGTGCCGATCGTTTTAGGCGTGTTGTGCGTGGCGGCTTTCACCGCCCTTTACGTGTGGGTACGCCGATCGGAGCGCGACGTCGACTACGTCGAGCTGCGCGAGGACTCCACGCAAACCGACGACCAGCGACGCGCTGAGCAGCTGGGCATCGGCCTGACGATAGGAACGACGATCTCGGGTCCGCAGTAACACTTCGCGCTGGCGCGCCGCGCTGTAACAGTTGATCAACGCCGACTTGTGCCCAGATGCGACCACAACTCGGCGTTGATCAGCCCAGAACGGCCGAAGCGTCAGACGCTGACCGCGCGCGCGTCGAAGAAGTCCGGGCCGGCCACCAGCGCGGCCAGCACTGCACCGGGAATGGCGGCGTCGGCCGTGACGATCATGACGGCCGCGTCGTCCGTACCGCCGCCCGGCTGCCGGCCGACCGCGGCCGACACGATGTTCACGCCGGCGTCGCCGAGCGCGGTGCCGACCCGGCCGAGCATGCCGGGCTGGTCGCGGTAGCGGAACACGCGCCAGGTGCTCGTCCAAGCTGCACGTTGAACCGCGAACCCCACGCCTCGAGCAGGTGCGGGCGGTTGCGCCGGCCGAGCACCGTGCCGACCACCCGCGTCGTCTCGTCGCCGCTGCGCAGTCGACCCGCACCAGGTCGGTGAAGTCGTGCGCCTGCGGTGTGCTGCGCTCGGCGATCGCGATGCCGCGCTCGTGCGCCAGCGGTGACCGCGTTGACGTCGTTGCACCGCCTCCTCGGTGTGCCCGGCGAGCACGCCCTTGACACCTGGATCGTCAGCAGCCGGGTGTCGCGCTCGGCGATGCGGCCGAGGAACTCGACCTCGACCGCGTCGATGGACGTTCCGGGCGCGAGCGCAGCGGCGATCGCGCCGAGGCTCGTGCACAGCCGAGGAACGGCCCGACCGCCTCGAGATCCTCGGCGGCGATCGCCGGCAGGTTCACCGCGCTCGTCACCGCGCCGCCGGTGAGTGCCGCGACGACCTGCTCGGCCGCCTGGTAGCCGGCCCGGTCGGTCGCCTCGGCCGTCGATGCGCCGAGGTGCGGGGTGACGATGACGTTCGGGTAGCGCGAACAGCGGATGGTCGGTGACCGGCTCGGTGCGGAACACGTCCAGCGCGGCGCCGGCGACCTTGCCCGAGTCGAGCGCGGCCTGCAGATCGGCGTCGACGACGAGCGGCCCGCGCGCGACGTTGAGGATGCGCACGCCGTCCTTCATCTGCGCGAACGCCGCGGCGTTCGAGCCAGCCCTCGGTCTCCTTGTTCTTCGGCAGGTGGACGGTGATGAAGTCGGCGACCGCGTAGACCTCCTCGGGCGTTGTCGCCCGCTCGACGCCCGAGCTCGCGGAACCGCTCCTCGGCCAGGTAGGCGTCGAAGGCGACGACCCGCATGCCGAAGCCGCGGGCGCGATGCGCGACGAGCTGGCCGATGCGGCCGAAGCCGATGATCGCCGAGCGTCTTCTCGTGCAGCTCGACGCCGCTGAACCGCGCTCGGTCCCACGCGCCGCCGATCAGCGAGGCGTGCGCCTGCGGCACGTTGCGGGCCAGGGCGAGCAGCAGCGCCATCGTGTGCTCGGCCGCGGTGATCACGTTGGACTGCGGCGCGTTCGCGACCACGACGCCGCGGCGGGTGGCCGCGTCGACGTCGACGTTGTCGACGCCGACGCCGGCGCGCGCGACCACGCGCAGCCGGTCGGCCTTGGCCAGCAGGTCGGCGTCGACCTGGGTCGCCGAGCGGATCAGGATGCGCGTCGAAGTCGGCGATGCGGCGCTCGAGCTCGGCGCGGTCCCAGCCGGTGCCGAGCTCGACCTCGAGCCCGGCCGCGCGCAGCAGCTCGACGCCGGACTCGCCGATGTTCTCGGCGACCAGGACCTTCATGCCGTCGTTCGCCACGACCCAGTCGATGCAGGCGGTCAGCGCCTCGACGTCGGCCGGCTCGACCGCCGGGAACATGCCGACCCGCAGCTGGTTGCGGCCCGAGCTTGCGGTACGGCTCGACGTCGACGATGCCGTTGGCGCGCAGCGTCTTGGCGATCGCCGCCGCGTCGACCTCGTCGGCGAAGTCGATCGTGCCGACGACCAGCGAGCGCTTGGCCGGGTCGGCCACGAACGGGCGTCGCGAACTCGCGACCGCTTCGGCCCAGCCGTACAGGTGCTCGCGACGACGCGCGGGTCCGCGCGACGCAGAAGTCCAGACCGCCGCCGGCGAGCATCCACTCGATCTGGTCGGCGAGCAGCAGCAGCGTCGCCAGCGCCGGCGTGTTGTAGGTCTGGTCCAGGCGCGAGTTGTCCAGCGCGGTCGCCAGCGAGAGCGACGCCGGCTGCCACCGCTCGGTCGACGCCGTCGAGTTCGCCGATGCGCTCGACCGCCGCCGGGCTGACCAGCGCCAGCCACAGCCCGCCGTCGGAGCCGAACGACTTCTGCGGCGCGAAGTAGTAGGCGTCGGCCTGGCTGACGTCGACCGGCAGGCCGCCGGCGCCGGAGGTCGCGTCGATGAGCACCAGCGCGTGATCGGAGCCGGCCGGGCGCCGCACGTCGGCCATCACGCCGGTCGAGGTCTCGTTGTGCGCCCAGGCGATCGACGTCGGCGTCCGGGTCGGCTGACCGGCTCCGGCGCGTCGCCCGGCGTCGGACGGACACGACGATCGGGTCGGCGAGGAACGGCGCCTCGGTGGTGACGGTCGGCGAACTTCTGCGTGAACTCGCCGCAGACCAGGTGCAGCGGACCGTCGGCGGATCAAGCCCGCAGGCCGCGGCGTCCCAGAACGCGGTCGAGCCGCCGTTGCCGAGCATCACCTCGTAGCCGTCGGGCAGGGCGAACAGCTCGCGCAGCCCGTCGCGCACCCGCCGCACCACCGCCTTCACCGGCGCCTGCCGGTGCGAGGTGCCCATCAGCGTGTGCTGTCCGCCGAGCCGGGCCAGCGCCTCGGGGCGGACCTTCGACGGCCCGCACCCGAACCGGCCGTCGGCCGGTTGTAAGTGCTCAGGAATTTGCAGCGGGGTGTCGATCAAGGTCACGGGCGAGCGTTCTCCTCGTGTCAGCGTGGCGCCAGGGTGCCGCGTCAAGGGCGTGGCGCCTGCGGCGCCGCGAAGCCCCGATGCTAGACGAACCCAGCGTGCGCGCGCCGCGGGGTAACTCGCTTCACACCAACGGCTTTGCTAAGTGAAGTTCCGAGCGGAACCGCGTAGGCTGGGCGCGCGTTTCACGATGCTTTAACGCTCACTCGCAAGGACAAAGGTGTCAAACATCAATCCGGACGAAGACAGCTCGTCCCGACCAACGCGCAAGGACGCATTGCGCAACCGCCAGCTGCTCATCCAGTCTGCGCGCGAAGTGTTCGCCGTGCGCGGCCTCGAGGCCAGCATGGACGACGTCGCCCACCACGCCGGCCTCGGGGTAGGTACCGCGTACCGGCATTTCGCCAACAAGCACGAACTCGCCAGCGCCATCTTCGAGAACGCGGTCGACGAGATCGTCGAACTCGCCGAGCAGGCGCTCGCCATGCCCGACCCGTGGGACGGCCTGGTCACGTTTCTCGAGGCGACGCTCGACGCGCAGACCCTCAACCGCGCATTGCGCGAGATCCTCGCTCGGGATCTACGAGGACGGCCGCGATCGGCACAACGCGCGGATCACCGCGCCGTTCGCGCCGCTGGTCGAGCGCGCGAAGGCCGCCGGCGCGCTCCGCGTCCCGATGCCGAGCCCAGCGACATCAGCCTGATCGTCGTCATGCTCTGCACGCTTGCCGACGCGAGTTCCGAGCAGTCGCCGTACCTCTGGCGCCGTTACCTGCCGATGCTGCTGGCGGGCTTGCGCGACGGTGCGGCACCGATGCCGGTGCCGGCGCTCACGCCCGAGCAGTTGCGCGAGGCGCTGACCGCACCGTCAACCGCCGCCGCGGTGCGCGTCGGCGACTAACCGACGCTCGCGGTGTACACGACCTGCCCGCCGGCAACGGTGCACACGACGCTCGCGTCCGACGAGCAGGCCGGCCAGCTCGAACGAGATCCTGATCCAGCACGGCCAAGTCGGCGCGCGACCCGACCGTCAGCGCGCCGCCGCGGCCGTCATGGTTGGTGTACGCCGAGCCGGCCGTGAACGCGGACAGCGCGACGTCCAGCGAGCAGCGCCTGCTCCGGCAGGAACGGCGCGTTGTCGCGGTTCTCCGGATCGATGCGGCGCACCGCGACCTCCATCTGCTGCAACGGATCCGCCGTCGTCACCGCCCAGTCGCTGCCCATCGCCAGCCGCGCGCCGGCGCGCCGCAACGCCTCGAACGGGTACTGCAGCTCGGCGCGCTCGCGGCCGATGAACGGGATCGTCAGCTCGTCCATCTGCGGTTCGGTCTGCGCCCAGTACGTCTGGCAGTTGGCGACCACGTCGAGCTGCGCGAAGCGCTGCAGATCCGGCGGCTGGATGACCTGCAGGTGCGCGATGTGATGCCGGTTGTCCGACGCGCCGTTGGCAGTCGCGCGCGGCTTCGACCGCGTCGAGCGCGTTGCGCACGGCGCGGTCGCCGATCGCGTGCATGTGCACCTGGAAGCCGAGCGCGTCGAGTTCGGTCAGCGCAGCGACGAGCAGGTCGCGGTCGACGTAGTCGAGGCCGTGGTTGTCGCCGTCCGGGCCGCCGCATCCGGCGCAGTACGGCTCGATCATCGACGCGGTCTGGTTCTCGATGATGCCGTCGACCATGATCTTCACCGTGGTCGGGTGGAAGTTGCCGATCTGCTGCTCGCGCTGGGTGCGGAACTGCGGCGATCTGGTCGAGGCCGCGGTGCCGGTCCCACCAGAGCGCACCGACGACCCGCGCGGTCAGCCGCCCGGACGACGCCGAGCGAGCGTGTACGCGGCGAACGTCTCCGGCGTCACCCAGGCGTCCTGCCAGCCGGTGATGCCCGAGCGAGTAGAAGTGCTGCTGCGCGAGCAGGATCGCGCTCTCCCACTCCTCGCGCGACGGCTCGGGCACCCAGCGGGTGCGGAAGGTGTACGCCGCGCCTTCGTGCAGCATGCCGCTCGGCGTGCCGTCGTCGTCGCGCTCGTACCGGCCGTCGGACGGGTCCGGCGTCGATGCGTCGATGCCGGCACGTTCCAGCGCGGCCGAGTTCACCCACGCGCCGTGGACGTCGCGGTTGAACAGGAACGCCGGACGGCCGCCGGTGACCGCGTCGAGATCCTCGCGGCGCGGCGCCGCGCCCGGGAAGTGCTCGAGCGCCCAGCCGCCGCCGGTGATCCACTCCGCGTCGGGGTTGGCCGCGACGTAGCCGGCGATCGGTGTCCAGGTAGGCCTGCCGACCGTCCATGTCGTGCAGGTCGATGGTCAGCCGCTCGCGGCCGGCCGGCGGTGCGTGCACGTGGCAGTCCTGGAAGCCGGGGACCACCATCGCTCCAGGTCGGTCGAGCACGCGAGTGCGCGGCCCGATCAGCTCGCGCGACCTCGTCGGGCTGCAGCGAGACCACGACGCCGGCACGCACGGCGAGCGCATCGGCAGTGGTTCGGTCACCGACCCGGATCGGCGTTCCGGTCAGAGCGAGATCGGCATACGCGGTCATCGCCGCAATCATTGCGCGTCGTCGTCGACCGCCCGGCGCAGGTGCGACCCGCGCAGCGGCTCCTGACACTGGTCGCACATCAGGCGCGGACGGAAGTCCTTGCCGCACGCCCGGTGCACCTGCTCGAGCGCGCGCCCTTCGGGCGAATGGAACCAGCGCTGCCCCCAGTCGAGGGCAGCCGAGAGCACCGGGAAGAACGCGTGCGCTTTCGCGGTGAGGTGATAGGTCGACCCAATCGGGACGGTCCGGGTGCGGCGACTGGCTCAAGAAGCTCAGCTCGCAGAACGTGCGCAACCGCTCGGCGACGATCGTGGGCGGCGCGCCCATCTGCGCTTCGAACTCGCCGAATCGGGTGGCGCCGAGGAATGCCGAGAGCAGCAAGGCGGCCGACCACCGGTTGCCGATCACCGCCATCGTCTGCGCGACCAGCTCCCGCGGGCGAGCGCCGCTCGGAGCACGCCGCCGCGTGACGGCGGACGGGATGCTGCGCTCCCACGACCAGGCCGATCCGAGATCCGCGCGCACGTCGCGGGCGGCGGTCTGCTCGCCGCAGGACGTGCAGACCATCACCGGATCGAAGCGCTGTCCGCACTTGGTGTGCCGGATCTCGGGCAACGGGTGCTTGGCGTCGTGCACCCAACTGCGCTCCCACGACCACATCGTCAGCAGGATCGGCCACAGCTGCTGCCCGCGCCGGGTGAGCCGGTAGTCGAATGCGTGGCGGATGCGCGGTGTAGGCCACCCGCTCGAGCACCCGGTCATCGACCAGGCTCGCCAACCGCGACGTGAGCACCGAGCTCGAGATCGGGCCGGCGCGCAGCCATTCGTTGTACCGCGTGATGCCCGGGTTCAGCGCCTTCTGCACGATCCACAACGTCCACTCGTCACCGACGATGCCGGTCATGATCGCGATGGCGTTGGGACCTCCCGGCGACAGTGCGTGACATCGTTCGCGTCCGGCGGGCTCGGAAGCCACGAACATGGCACCACCAAACGGAGTCGCTGCCTCAGGGGTCGCGGTAGTTTACTTGTCGCGGCAGTAATCACCAGGAAGAAGATCTTCCCGCGCGTCGCGACAATTGTCGCGCTGAACAGTGCGGTTTGCGCCCTTCGCCGGAAAAATGTCAGTCCAGCAGCTTGCGGCGCAGCGCCGCGGCGTCGCTCTTCGGTCCAGCCGTGAGCTGCGCAGCCATGCCGGCGCGCCGCCGTGCTCGGCGTCGAGCGCATCGAGCAGGCGCTGCATGGTGATCGGCTTCGGCGCGTGCTTCGCGGCGTCCCGGTCGCCGATGTCGTCGGCGTAGGTCCGCGTGCCGCGCAGCCGGTCGAAGATCGCCTCGATCCGTTCCGCCGAGCGCGCGTAATCGGCGACGATCGCTTCGCGGCTGACGCCGACCTCGGCGAGGGCGATCGCGACGACGGTTCCGGTGCGGTCCTTGCCTGCGGCGCAATGCACGATCGTGGCGCCGGGCGATTCGGCGATCAGCCGGAGGGCGCCGAGCACCGAGTCGGCGCGCTGGTCGAGGTAGTGCAGGTACACCGCTGACGCGCCCTGCCGGCGGTCGCCGTCGGTCGGGTACCTCGCGGTTCTGCCACGGCAGGATCACCGGGCGGTCGTCATCGGCCGCTACGTCGGTGTTCGATCCGGACTTCGGGAACAGCGACAGGTGCACGATGTCGACCGCGGCGTTGTTGGTCAGCGGCCCGGGGCCCTCGTTGGCGACCTCGACCTCGGTGCGCAGGTCGGCGACCGACCGCACGCCGATCTCGTCGACCAGCAGCGCGATGTCACGCTCGGACAGGTCCTGCAGGTTGTCGGCGCGGATCAACCGACGGGGACGGACCGAACGACCGTCGTCGGTGGGCAGCCCACCGAGATCGCGCACGTTCACCGCGCCATCGAGGTCCAGCCAGCCGCCCACGTCCGGTCGCACTTCGTGCGTCCGGACGGCAGAGCCCGCTGCCCGTTGCTCGCTGCGCTTGGCTCCGCCCACATCCGCACCATAACGAGGCACGAGCCCGTCCTCACGCGAGGACGGGCTCGTGGTGACGTATCCGACTAGAACGCGGCTTCGGGCAGGTCCATCAGCGCGTTGTCGATGCCTTCGGCCACCTGGCGCCGGGCGGCGAGCTCGGGCAGCACGGTCAGCGCGAAGAACCGGGCGACCGCGGGCTTGCCCTCGTAGAACGCCCGATCTGCGGCGCTGACGCCGTTTGCGTCCAGCTTCTCGAGCGCAACGCGCGCCTGGCGCAGCAGCAGGTATCCGACCATGAGGTCACCGGCCGACATGCAGCGCGCGGGTCGCGTTCTGGCCGACCTTGTAGACGTTGCGCACGTCCTCCTGGCCGCTCATCAGCTGCTGGAACATCGCGGCGACGATCCCGCCGAAGTCCTCCAGGCCCTTTTGCAGTGCCGCACGCTCCTCCTTGAGCCGGCCCTCGTCCTTGATCGAGGCGAGGAACTCGGTGATCTCGGCCGACAGCGAGCCGAGCGCGGCGCCCTTGTTCTTCACGATCTTGCGGAAGAAGAAGTCCTGCCCCTGGATCGCCGTGGTGCCCTCGTAGAGCGTGTCGATCTTGGCGTCGCGGATGTACTGCTCGAGCGGGTAGTCCTGCAGGTAGCCCGAGCCGCCGAAGGTCTGCAGTGCCTGCGCGAGCTGGTCGTAGGACCGCTCCGAGCCCGCGCCCTTCACGATCGGCAGCAGCAGGTCGTTGATCGCGATGTCGAGCGTGGCGTCGGTGCCCTCGTGCTCGGCGATCTGGATGCGGTCCTGCGACGGTCGCGGTGTAGTAGACGAGCGCGCGCAGACCTTCGGCGTAGGCCTTGTTCATCATCAGGCTGCGGCGCACGTCCGGGTGGTTGATGATCGTCACGCGCGGCGCGGCCTTGTCGCCGGCCTGGGTGAGGTCGGCCGACTGCACGCGCGTCTTGGCGTAGTCGAGCGCGTTGAGATACCCGGTCGACAGGGTCGCGATCGCCTTGGTGCCGACCATCATCCGGGCGTGCTCGATCACCTGGAACATCTGCGCGATGCCGTTGTGCACGTCGCCGACGAGCCAGCCCTTGGCCGGAACGTCCGGGTTCTCGCCGAAGCGCAGCTCGCAGGTGGTCGAGGCCTTCAGGCCCATCTTGTGCTCGACGTTGGTGACGTAGGCGCCGTTGCGCTCGCCGAGCTCGCCGGTCTCGACGTCGAAGTGGAACTTCGGGACGACGAACAGCGAGAGCCCCTTCGTGCCCGGGCCGGCACCCTCGGGACGCGCCAGCACCAGATGCACGATGTTCTCGGTCATGTCCTGCTCGGCCGAGGTGATGAACCGCTTGACGCCCTCGATGTGCCACGAGCCGTCCGGCTGCTCGATCGCCTTGGTGCGACCGGCACCGACGTCGGAGCCTGCGTCGGGCTCGGTGAGCACCATCGTCGCGCCCCAGCCGCGGTCGACCATCAGCTGGGCGATCTTCTTCTGCGTCTCGTTGCCGTTGCGGTAGAGGATGCCGGCGAACGGCGCGCCGGCCATGTACATGTGCAGCGCCGGGTTCGAGCCGAGCACCTGCTCGGCGACCGCCCAGACGAGCGTGCGCGGGACGAGCTGGCCCCCGAGCTCGGGGACGGTCTCGACGCGCCACCACTCGCTGTCCTGCAGCGCCTTGAACGACTTGGCGAACGACTCGGGCATGGTCACCGAGTTCGTGTCCGGATCGAACACCGGCGGGTTGCGGTCGGCGTCGACGAACGACGCGGCGAGCGGTCCCTCGGCCAGCTTCGCGACCTCGGCGATCATGCCGCGCGCGGTGTCCTCGTCGATGTCGTCGTACGGGGCCTGGTCGAGCACCTTGTCCGTCCCGAACACCTCGAACAGGTTGAACTCGATGTCGCGGACGTTGCTCTTGAAGTGACCCATGCCGATCATCGCTCCTGACTCGTCCTGTGCAGTGCCCGGCCTGGGTCGTCCAACAAGTTACTGCCGAGTAACTTCAGGATATTACCGCTCAGTAACCCGTGCAAGTAGAGCTCAGGATTCCCAGCCGGGGCGGCGCTTCTCACACCCCGATTCGCGCCCGCCGAAACGTCCGCCGGCCACGCGCGGGAAAGACCGAGGCGGCTACTCGCCGGGGCAGCCGGTGTGGTTGGGACGTGCTCCACTTCGGCGCGTAGGTGTGGCCCTTCTTGCGGCACGGGCCGTAGTCGGTCGGCGTGACCTTGCCGCCCCAGAACGTCGTCTTGCCCCGCGCGCCGTTCCACGACAGCGAGATGTGCACGTGCGTGCGGTGGCAGGCGTTGTCGTACGCGCGGGCCTGCATCTTCTTGTGCAGGCAGCCGTTGTACTCCTCCCATTGCCCGCTCCACGCGCCCCACATCCGGTTGTCGAAGATCACGTACATGACGCCGAGCCGGCGCGCCATGGCGTCGGTGTTGCCGTACTTGTCGGTGGCGAGCAGCCACTGGATGAAGGCACGCGCCTCGGCGCGCTGCGTCTTGTCCCGCGCCGACACCATCCAGTCGATCGCGCGTCCCTCGTAGTGCTCGCTCTGCGAGCCGTCGGTGCCACACGGATAGGTCGAGGCGTACGTGGTGCCCGGATAGGTGCTGGTGAGCAGCTTCGCCGAGCCTGGCGGTACCGCGCCTGACCTGCGGGTCGCACGAGGTCTGGCCGACGTAGGTCGCCAGCGGCTCGATGTCGGCGCTGAACGAGCGCGGCGCCTTCGGCGCCCTCGCGGTGGCCGCGCCGGCGGGCGCACTCGTCGAGATCAAGCCGACGACCAGCGTGGCTGCGCAGGCCAGCGCGGTGAGGAAGCGGCGGGTGGAACTCGGCATCGGGGAGGCTCCGTCTGTCGGCCCCCGAGCTGGTCCTGGTCAAGTGCCCCCGCGCAGCACCGATATTGCCAAGTGAATTCCGTGTTAGCAAGTGCTGGAACGGGTGAATTTCGGAGAGCTAGCCCACGACGCGCAGCCGCACCGTCTCCGGCAGGCTGCGCAGCTGGTCGAGCATCTCGGCGGTGTAGCTGGCGCTGATGTCGGTGACCACGTAGCCGAGCTCGCCGCGCGTGCCCAGCAGCTGCGCCTCGACGTTGGCCTTGTGCTCGGCGAACACCCCGTTGATCGTCGCCATGACGCCGGGGACGTTGCGGTGGATGAGGATGAGCCGGTTGGTGCCGGGCGGCTGCGGCAGCGCCAGGCCGGGCAGGTTCACGCTCATCGACGTGCTGCCGTCGTGGACGAAGTCGCGCAGCTTGCCCGCGACGAAGCGGCCGATGTCCTGCTGCGCCTCCTCGGTCGAGCCGCCGATATGCGGAGTCAGGATGACGTTGGGCAGGCCGCGCAGTTCGGAGACGAACTCGTCGCCGCGGCCCTTCGGCTCGACCGGGAAGACGTCGACGGCCGCGCCGGCGATCGCGCCGGACTCGATGCGGTGCCGCAGCGCTGCGTAGTCGACGACGAACCCGCGGGACAGGTTGAGGAACAGCGAGCCGTGGCGCATCTGCGCGAACTCGGCCTCGCCGAACAGGCTCTTGTTGGTGGCCCGGCCGTCGACGTGCAAGGTCACGACGTCGGCCTCGGCCAGCAGCTCCTTCATCGAGACGCAGCGCCGGGCGTTGCCCAGCGCCAGCCGGTCGGCGGTGTCGTAGAAGATCACGCTCATGCCCGAGGTTCTCGGCGAGCACCGACAGCTGCGTGCCGATGTTGCCGTAGCCGATGATGCCCAGGGTGCGACCGCGCACCTCGTGCGCGCCGTCGGCGGACTTGTCCCACACCCCGGTGTGCATGAGGTCGTTCTTCTCGGTGAGCCGGCGGGTCATCGCGATGATCTCGGCGATCGCCAGTTCGACCACCGAGCGGGTGTTGGAGAACGGCGCGTTGAAGACGGTCACGCCGCGTTCGGACGCGCTGGCGATGTCGATCTGGTTGGTCCCGATGCAGAACGCGCCCACCGCGACCAGGCTCGCGGCGGCTGTCCAGCACCCGCTCGGTCACGTGCGTCTTGGACCGGATCCCGAGCAGCGCCACGCCGTCGAGCGCGGCGATCAGTTCGTCCTCGTCGAGCGCGCGCGCGGCGGTCGTCCACCTCGATGCCGGCCGAGCGCAGCAGCGCCTCGGCGTCGGGATGGATCTGCTCGAGCAGCAGGGCACGGATCGGGAGCTTCGGTCACCTGGAAAGTCTAGAGCGATGCCCCCGCGCCGATTTCGCGGCGCGGGGGCATCGCCATGTCGAGCGTCGCTGTGCGGTTACGCGCGGATGGACCGGCGCCCGCTGAAGTGCCGGTAGATCAGCAACGCGATGACCGCGCCGATCACCGAGCCGATGATCCCGGACGGCTGGAAGCGCGCCCTGGCTCTTGTCCTGTGCCGAACAGGGCCCAGCCCAGGAATCCGCCGATGAACGAGCCGACGATGCCGAGCAGGATCGTGCCGCCGATACCGATCGAGTCCCGGCCGGGGACGAGCAGCCGCGCCAGCGCGCCGGCGATCAGGCCGACGATGAGCAACGTAATGATCAAGCCGAGCATGTGTTACCTCTTTCTCCCGAAGGGGTTACTCGAGGCGTACCCGCGCCCGGTTTGTCGGTAACTGGCCGCGGTCTCAGCGCGCGCGTAGGTCAGACCGCGACGCCGGCTGATGCCGATGCCGCCGAGCGTGTCGGCGCCGTACCGCTCGATCTCGCGGTCGCAGGTCGAGGGGACGGATGCTGCTGCGCCCGGCAGATGACGGCGTCGTCGATCCGGTCCGCCGGCACCACCCAGGCGATCTCGAACTCGAGGCCGTCCGGGTCATGGCCGTACAGCGACTTGGTCGTGCTGTGGTCCGAGGCGCCGACCAGCGCACCGGCTTCGGACAGCGCAGCCGAGATCGCTTCGAGATCGCGCAGCGTGTCGACCTCCCAGGCCAGGTGGTAGAGCCCGACGCTGCTGCGACCGGCCCCGGATGCGGCCGCACCGGCGCCGATCTCGAACAGGCCGAGGTCGTGGTCGTTGGTCGAGCCGGCGGCGCGCAGGAACGCGGCGCCCGGCATGCTCATCGCGACCCGGAAGCCCAGCACGTCGCGGTAGAACGCGACGCTGCGCTCGACGTTGCGCACGTAGAGGACGGCGTGGTTCAGACGGTGGATAGCCATAGCGCGCCAGTCGTAGCTCCTATTCGGTTGAGCGTTCAACTATTGAGATGATATCGTTTCCAGGTGACAGACGACGCGGCAGAGACCAGATGGCTGACGGCTGACGAGCAGCGCGCGTGGCGCAACTACATCGAGGCGACGACGCATGCTGCTCGAGGTGCTCGACCGCCAGCTGCAGCAGGACTCCGGCATGCCGCACGGCTACTACGAGATCCTCGTCCGGCTGTCAGAGGCCGACGATCCCACGATGCGGATGAGCGAGCTCGCCGACTCGACCCGATCGTCGCGCAGCCGCCTCTCGCACGCCGTATCCCGGCTGGAGGAGCGCGGCTGGGTGGAGCGCCGCGACTGCGAGACCGACCGGCGCGGTCAACTCGCCCAGCTCACCGCTGCCGGCCATGCGGCACTGGCCGCGGCCGCGCCAGGGCACGTGGCCACGGTGCGGCGCACACGTGATCGACCCGCTCTCCGCCGAGCAGATCCGCCAGCTCGGCGACATCGCCCAGGCCGTGATCGAGAACCTCAGTCGCTGTACCGGTCAGCGCGGAGGGTCGCCCTTCCATTTGACGCTGTTGATCAGCGGGTCCATCACCAGCGCAACAAGTGCGCCGGCACCGGAGGGATGCCCGTCGGTCAGCCCGTCGGCCGCGAACTCGTGGAACGCGCCCGATGCCGGCGACGAGCACGAAGACGTTGTTCTTCACCGCGGCCAGCACGATCGCCCGGTCGTGCTGGTAGCGTGCCGTTGGTGCTCTGCAGGTAGATGTCTTCGACCAACCCGTATCCGGCGGTGTAGCCCACCATCGCGTTCGGCACGACGTAACTCTGCCGGGCGTCGGGGAACTTCGCCCGGATGAATCCGGTGACCACCTGCTCGGCCGACTGCCCGCTGGCTGCACCGCCCTCCATCAGCACCGCGCCGCCGTCGCCTGCGTTGACCGGGACGACCAGACCACCGCTCTGCCGCTTCGCCGCACCGAAGATGTTGTTCGGCTTCGGGTATCCGAAGCTGAACGATCCGTCCGGCGCGGTGAATCGGGGCATCGCGGTGACCGGCGGCCCGACCGGCGGCCGCGGGCAGGTCGGCGGGCAGGTCGGCGTCGTCTTCGACGGGGTGGCGACCTTCGATATCGCGATGAAACCGCCGACGATCACCAGCATGCCGACCAGGAAGAACCCGATCAGCTTGGCGTGCGAGGTGTGCTTGATCGGCGGCCGGGCCGGCGCGGTAATCCCGGGCCCGTACGCCGGGCCGTACCCGTAGCCCCAGCCGCCGGGCGGCGCGGGGGCACCCGGCGGCGCTGCCACCGGTGGCCCGGGCGGTCGCCCGGCCGGACCCATCGGCGGCCTGGGCGGGATCGGCGGCTGGGTCACGACGCCGCCTCCTCACCGAGATGCAGCCGGGTTCGCGCACTGCGCGACGCGGCGCGGTGCGCATAGCCGCAGTGCGGGCAGAACGGCATGTTCGGCACGACCTGCTCGCAGTGCGTGCAGACGCTCGGCGCGCCGATGCTGACCTGGTGCTCTTCGTGCAGCAGCACGGCGTGCAGCCCGTAACGCAGCGCGAGCAGGGCGAGCACGGCGACCACTCCGTGCAGCGCCAGCAGGGTCTGCTGCGGCGGTTGCCAGTAGTCGATCAGCCCCAGCACGAGATATGCGAGCAGGGCGGCCGGCACCATGATCTTCGCGCTGGCCAGGATGCGGCCGAAGTGCATCTGCGTGCGGCGGCGCACCCACAGCGCGGCACCGACGACGCCGCCGATGCTCGCCGCGGTGAGCGGAACGGCCGCACCTTGCAACAACGCCTCCACGACGATCCCCTCGACCGGGCGGTCTCGCGCGACGATCCCGGTTTCCAGCTGCGGCCAGAGCCGGGTGATCGTGGCGGCGGCGGTGAACCCGACTGCGCCGATGGAGCCGATGAGGAAGCCGTCCATCGACTCGTCGATGTCAGGCGGCTTGATCGCGAACGCGATGAAGGTCGGGACGAGCAGCAGCAAGCCGCCGACGATGGGCAGCAGGATTCCGTCCAGCCACAGGCCGCTGGCTTGCGTGCCTGAGATCAGGTGCGTGCTGATGGCCGTGCTGATGCGGTGGCCGGTCAGCAGCGCCCAGCCGACCCCGATGGCAACGCCGAGCAGCGCCGTGATCCCGAGAAGGCGGGCGGGCAGGTCTTCGTAGACGTCGGACTCCTGCAGGTAGAGCTGGAACAGCAGCGGCACGCCCAAGGCCGCCACCGCGATCATCGGCGCCTGCAGGCGCACTGCAGCCAAGACGACCAGCGCAACCGCGAGCACAACGACGGCGATGCGGAACGGTGCCCGCGACCGGTGCGGCAGGTGCGGGAACAGCGAGCTGACCACTGACAGGCGCAGCACATGTTCGGCCGGCGCAGCCGCATACGAATGGCTGCGGAAGCCAGTCTTCGCGCCGTCCTGGTGCAGGGCGAGGTGATAGCCGCAGGCGCCGCAGTAGACCCCGGCAGGCACGGTGTCCGCGCATGTCGGGCACACGACGGTGTGCATGCTGTCGGTGGCCGTGGTCGGTGTTTCCTCGCTCATGACGTCCCCTTCTCGGCCTTCAACAGCGCGCCGGCGAGCACCGCGACGTTCGGCGAGCCGAGGCCGGTCACGAAGTCGAAGTGCGGTTGCGCACTGTCGACGGCGTTGCCGCCGAGGGTGATGTCGTGGAACGCGGCCGGTGTGGACGCCGCGGCCTTGTACAACAGCGGATTGATGTCGCCGAGCACGTGGCCGCCGTTCGCGGCGAGGTACTGGTTGAGCATGACGGTGAATCCCGCCCAGATCGGCGCGGCCTGCGAGGTGCCGCCGCCCTGCTGCTGCTGTCCGTTGACGTAGATCTTCACGCCGGTCGCGGGATCGGCGTCCGCGGCCACGTCCGGAGTCAGCCGGAATTTGTTGTCCGGCAACGACTCGATCCCCGCCGCGTGCTGCCAGGACGGCCGCGGGAACTTGGTGGACGGTCCGCCGCTCGTGCCCTGCTGAAGCGCAGGTTCGGTCCACGCCTGTTCGGAGACCCAGTTGCCGCGCGCGTCGGTCGACAGCGCAGTGCCGCCGACAACGGTCATCGCAGGCAGCCCGGAATAGGCGTTCAGCCCGACGTCGGCCTGGGAGGGCGGCTTGCCGAAGTCGTCGCCGCCCTTGCACTCGAGCCCGCCGGTGTCGCCGGACGAGACGAACGCCGATGTACCGTCCGCGAGAGCATGCTGCACGCCGGCCTCCATCGGAGCGAGGTCGGCCGGAGTGAAGATCGACTCGCAGCGCAGGCCGAGGGACAGGCTCCAGATCGCGCCGGGATACTTGCGGTCGACTGCCTGATACATCGCTGCGGTTTGCGTGCTGACGTCGGCGATCGAGTGCACGTTCTTCAGGCGCGCATCGAAGACGACCAGCTTCGCGTCCGGGACGATGGCGTGCGCCACCTCGAGATCCATCGGCGTCTCACCGCCGGGTGCGCCGGGCTGGTCCGAGTCGACAGTCGGGCGGAACGACGTCAGCCCGACCGCCCGCGAGAACTCGTCGAGGTCGGTCTGCTTGAAGCCGTCGATCTCGAAGAACACGATCGTCTTGCCCTTGCCGGTGAACCCCTGGTCGGCGAGCGCCTTCGCGTTGTAGACCGTGAGCAGTTGCGCGGCGGTCAGCCCGCCGTTCGGAACGTCGGTGCGCATGCCCACGCCGGCGCGGGTCAGCTTGGGGACGTAACTCAGGATGCGGCCGACCTGCCCGACCGAGCCGTGCAGCGCGCCGGGCACCGCGACGTTCTGGCCGGTGGCGTAGAAGGTCTTGCCCGACCTGCTGCGGTAGTCGTGAATGCTCACGCCGAACCCGGCGCTCATCGCAGGGGCGGTCCCGCTGACCGTTGCCCAGCGGTTGCCGGCGCTCCACCGGACCGCGAGTCGGTGTGGCGCGGCCCACCGGTACAGCGCATCGGGCCGGGCCGGCGATCGCAGCGTGACGAGGGTGTCCACCCGACGCGATTGCGAGGGCCCGAGATCGGTCGACGCGGCAAGCAGTTCGGCCAGCGGGCTGGCCGCGACGGGCCGAGCCGGCTGCAGCCGGCGGACGCCGATGTGCGATGAGGTCGCAGGCGTGCATGCGGCCAGCGCCAGCGCGAAGACCACGCCGCTACCGCCGACGACCCGACGCCAAGTCACGGCCACGAACTGCCCCCTCCGCTGCACCAGTTGCAGGATCATGGCAGCGTCCAGGGGTATTGCGAAACCGCGGTGGCACGCTTCTGCAAACGAACGGTTCCGCTATGTCCGCGCTCGTCCCCTATCGCCGATCCAGTCGTCGACTGCAACCTGCAAAACCGGCATCGGCAGCGAGCCCGAGTCGAGCAGCACGGAGTGGAACGCGGGCAGGTCGAACGCGTCGCCGAGCTCGGCGGTCGCGTGCTCGCGCAGCCGCAGGATCTCGCGCTGCCCGGTCAGGTAGGCCAGCGCCTGCCCCGGCCACGCGATGTACCGATCGATCTCGTTGGCGAGGAACTGCTCGGGCAGCGCGACGTGATCGAACATGAACTGGCGGGCGCGCTCGCGGCTCCAGCCGCGCGCGTGCAGCCCGGTGTCGACGACCAGGCGGGCGGCGCGGTGCATCTCGATGTAGATCGAGCCGAGCTTGGCCCGCGCGTCGCTGTACAGCTCGAACTCGTCGGCCAGCCGCTCCGCGTACAGACCCCACCCCTCGGCGTGCACGGTGATCGGCATCTGGTGCAGCAGCGGCAGCCCGTCCAGGCGCTGGGTACGGGCCAATTGGGAGTGGTGGCCGGGCACCGCTTCGTGGAACGCGACGGCCTCGAGATCCCAGCCCGTCCCAGCCGTGGCTTGCACGGTGTTGAACCAGAAGGTGCCGGGACGCCCGCTGTCCTCACGTGGCGGTGTGTAGTGCGGGGCCATGCCCGATTCGGCGACCGTCGCGGGCATCGCCTCGACCGCGCACGGATCCGGCAGCGGTGGCGGCATGATGTCGGCCGCACGCGCCTCGGCCCGGGCGATTGCAGCGCGGGCGGCCGCCATCGCCTGCTCCGGATCGACCGACACCGCTGATTCGCGGACTGCGGCGATCACCTCCGGCAGGCTGTTCAGACCGAGCTCGGCACCGAGTTCGACCGCGCGCACTTCGAGCGCCGCGACGGCATCCAGCCCGATCTGGTGCAACTCGTCGGCGCTGAGCTCGAGGGTCGTGTGCAGCGCGATCCAGCTGTGGTAGATCTGCGCTCCGCCGGGCAGGGCGACCAGGCCGGCCGATTCGTCCGGGCGCGCGTCCGGACGCAGCTCGACCAGCAGGGCGCGCCACCGCTCGACCGCAGGCATGACCGCGCCGGTGATGGTCTCCTCGATCTCGGCTCGCCAGGCGGCGGCGCCGTCCCAATCCGCCGGCGGGGTCGGGGCGAGCAACGCGGGCGGGAGCGGCGTGGCCAGCGCGTTCTCGGCCCAGCCGAGGGCCTGGTCGACGAGCGAGCCGACGGGCAGCCGGCCGGCTTCGCGGCCTTCGCGCAAGCGGTCGCAGGTCGCGTCGAACCAGCTCGGCGCGGCACGCAGGCGACGCAGGTAATCGGCGGCGGCCTGCGCATCTTGGACGTCGGTGTGCGCGGCAAGTGCGAACAGTGCGGGCGGTCCGCTGAACGGCATCGGGCTCACCGTGTAGGTCGCCGACAGTGTGTCGACCTGCGCGCAGTACCGGGCACAGGTCGACCGGATCACGCTGTGCGTGATCCGGTCGGTGGCGTCGGCCGGCTCGAGCGTCGCCGCCTCCGCGTCGATCTGCTGCAGGTCCGCGACGAGCGCCTGCTCGGCCTGCGCCGACTCGTCGGGCAACAACCCGTCGTACTCGCGCAGGCCGAGGAACGTCCCCAGCGTCGGATCGGCCTCGAGAATGCGCTGCGCCAGCCGCTCGGCCAGGTCAAGAACTGGGGTCGTCATCGCACGAACTCCTTCAGTGGTCAGTCGGGCCGGTCGGTGGTCAATTACGAGTGACCACCGTGCGCGGTAACTGACCACTGCCGGACGTTACGCCGCTGCCAGTTCGAGGTCAGCCGGCTGGGCGTGCCGCGCGGGACGGACGACGGTGAGCGCAACCACCACGGCTGCGCCGATCATCGCCGCGGCGATCCAGAACGCGAGGTGGTAGCCGCCGGTCAGCGCCGACGCGCTCGAGGCGCCGCCGTCCAACAGCGCGGTCGTGCGCCCTGCCGAGACGGTTGCCAGCACGGCCAGCCCGATCGCGCCGCCGACCTGTCCGGTGGTGTTGATCAGCCCGGAGGCCAGGCCGGCATCGGCCGGATCCACACCGGACATCGCCAGGCTCATCAGCGGCGGGAACGCCAATCCGGCGCCCACCCCGAGCAGCACCATGACCGGGAACACCGAGCGCAGGTAGCTGCCGTCGGCCGGCGCCAGGGCGAACAGGGCCAGCCCTGCGCCGAGCAGCACCATGCCCGGCACCATGACCGGCACGACGCCGTAGCGGGTGACCAGCCGCTCGCTGTAGCGCACCGACAGGCCGCCCATCAGCACCGAGACCGGGAGGAACGCCAGGCCGATCTCGAGCGGGTCGTAGCGCAGCACGTGCTGCAGGTACAGCGCGCCGAGGAAGAACGCGCCGAACATCCCGCCCGCGCCGAAGACCTGCATCAGGTTCGATCCCGCGACGTTGCGCGAGCGCAGGATGCGCAGCGGCATCAACGGCAGCCGCGCGGTCGCCTCGCGCACGAGGAACGCCGCGAGCAGCGCGATCGCGAGCGCTCCGCAGGCGACGGTCTTGACCGCGCCCCAACCGAGCTCTGCGGCCGGCACGACGATCGTGTAGACGCCGAGCATCAGCGCGGCGGTGATCAGCAGCGCGCCGATCACGTCAGTGGCCGGCCGGGTCGACGGCGCGGCGCCATCGGCGGGCAACGTGCGAGCGGCAAGCACGGCACCGACGATGCCGATCGGGACGTTCACGAAGAAGATCCAGTGCCAGCTGACCCACTGCGTGATCGTGCCGCCGGCGAGCGCCCCGACCGCGCCGCCTGCCGAGGCGACGAATGCGTAGACACCGATGGCCTGCGCCTGCTCGCGCGGCTCGGGGAACATCGTGACGATCATCCCGAGGATCACCGCGGACGTCAGCGCACCGCCGGCGCCCTGGACGAACCGCGCGACCACGAGCAACCACGGCGATTGCGCGAACCCGCACAGCGCCGAGGCGACGGTGAACACGGCGAGACCGACCAGGAACACCCGGCGGCGCCCGAACAGGTCGCCTATCCGGCCGGCGAGCAGCAGCAGCCCGCCGAACGCGATCAGGTAGGCGTTGACGACCCAGGCGAGGCCCGCTGAGCTGAAGCCGAGATCGTCCTGGATCGACGGCAGCGCCACGTTCACGATCGACACGTCCAGAACGATCATCAACATGCCGCTGCACAAGACATAAAGCGCAACCGTGCGTGCCCGTCCCGTCATGATCGCGCCAGCCATTCGCCGAGCGCGATCAGCTGCTGGCCGATGCCTTCCTTGCGGTCTTCCGGCTTGTCCTCGCCGTCGAGATACACCCCGTGCTCGGTCAGCACGAGCTTCGTGCTGTCGCCCTCGGGCACGAACTCGACGCTGGTCACCGAGCTCGAGATGCGCACGTCGTTGCGCAGCATGTAGTAGCTGTAGACGATCCGGCGGTCGTCGACGATGTCGTCGTAGCGCGCTTCGACGGTGTACACATCGCCGCCTTCCGGCCCGCCGCGGGCGAACTCGCGGCCGCCGACCCGGAAGTCCAGTACGTAGTCGGACGGGGTGAACTCATCGGGCTCGCTGCCGAGGAACCAGACGGTCTTGGCGGCGGGATCGGCCCAGGCTGCGAAAACCCGGCTCGGGCTCGCGGGATAGGTGCGCTCGAGCACCATCGTGTCGTGGGTGACGAAATGGTTGGTCATCAGTCGTCCTTCGTGGGATCGGTTTCTGCGAGGAATTCGCCGAGGCGGTCGAGTCGCTTGGTCCAGGTTGCGCGGCGCTCACGGATCCAGCGTTCGGCGGTGTCGAGCCGTTTGAGATCGAGCTGGCAGGTCCGCACCCGGCCGACCTTCTGCGACCGCACCAGCCCGCTGGCCTCGAGAACCTGCAGGTGCTGGTGGACGGCCGGCAACGACATCGGCAGCGGTCGCGCGAGATCGCTGACCGACATCGGCCCGCGCGAGAGCCGTTCGACGATCACGCGGCGGGTGGGGTCGGCGAGGGCGTGGAACACCTCGTCCAATTGGCTAGGCACAACAGTTAAGTAACCACTTAACTATCGTGGCGTCAACCCGTGGCGGTCAGCGCACCGCGCCGTGCGGAAGGACGGCGTGCACGCCGACGACCTGATTCACGATCTGCGTGACGCGCAGGTCGACGACGACACTGGCCAGCGCAACGGCGTCCTCGCGGTTGAGCTCGAACCGGCGCTGCATCAGGTCATACATCGCGTTCAGCGCCATGTACCCGGCATCGTCGAGGGTGTCGGCGATGCCCATCGTGACCCACCCGGCGGGAGTGTCCGCGACCGGCGCGTCGACCGGCAGGTCGACGACGTCGAAGGTGAGCTCGACGGTCATCGGGCACTCGATCGCGGTGCCGGCGACCTCGCCGTCGCCCTGTGCCGCGTGCCCGTCGCCTACCGAGAACAGCGCCCCCGCGACGGCGATCGGCAGATAGAGCGTGCTGCCGGCAACGAGTTCCTTGCAGTCGAGATTGCCGCCGGTACGTCGCGGCGGGATCGTCGAGTGCGGTCCGGGCGCCGCCGGTGCGACACCCATGACTCCCATGAACGGGCTCAGCGACACGGTGTGGCCGAACTGGTTCCGTCCGGTCATCGCGTCGGTATCCAGCTCCCAGGCATGCACCGTCCACACCGATTCGATGCCGGACCGCACGTTGAAGACAGTCGGACGTCCGCCGGCGACCGTTGCTCCGTACGTCCCAGGTGTCACTGATTCGATTCGCACCGCCAGCGTTCGGCCGGCCGCGGCGCCACGGATCGCGATCGGGCCGGTCAGCGCGTGGCCGGCGTCGTCGGTGTGTTCCGGCACGCGGGCACGCTCGTCCGGCGCGCCGCCGGTGTACGGGCCGGCCGACCACCACGCGTCGAGGGTTTCGGCGCGCACGGTGTCGCCAGGATCGATCGTCAGGACGGGCTGGCGGGTTCGGTCGAACGCGCCGTGCAACGCGGCACCGCGAGCCTCAATCGTGTGCAGCATCGAGCGGTCTCAGGAGTCCATCACCTCGGTCGCGCCGTAGTTCCACTGCATCGGGTTGCCGTTGCCGTCGATCAACTGCTGGGTGACCTGATCGAGGTTGGCAAAGACGTCGTACTTCCTGCCAGGCTTGAAGCTGGGCACGATCAGGACCGCGGAGGTGACGAGGCCGCCGGACCCGGAGCAGTCAACGGTCTTCTTCCCGTTGGAACACGTCATTCCCGTTACCTTGGCTGGCTTCGTGTAGCGGCTCTTGACCGGCGAGCGCGGATAGACGGTCAACGTCGATGTGCTCACGTTGGCGACGCCCTCGCTGAAGTTCAGGAAGAGCTCGCTCTGCGGCCCGTAGGTAGCGGCGGAGTACACGTACGGCTCGGCGACGTCGCCGTGCTTGGACGTCACGTCGACGGTGCTGGTGATGCCCGCCTTGGCCAGTGCCTTTGTCGAGTAGTAGCCGTAGTTTCCGGCGGCGTCGGCCAGGCTGACGGTGACCTTGTACGTGCCGCTGGGAACGCACTGCCTGACGGTGGTGGTACCCACCCAGTCGCCGTTCGAGGTCTTCTTGAGGCGGGCGTGCAACTCCTCCGACGAGAGGTAGCCGACGCCTGCCGAGGCGAAGGGGTAGTCGCCGGTGGCCACACCGTTGATGCCGTGCCGAATGTCGGCGCCCACGTCGATGAACCGGACCCCGGAGCCTGTATCGGTCGCCGTGGCCGTGATCGTGACCTTCTCGGCGCCGGCCGTCGAATCGATCGAGCTCGGCGAGAACGTCAGCGATTTCAGGACTGGTTTCGTCTTGTCGGTGCCGCTGACGATCGCGAGCCTGCTCGGGAAATGCAGCCGGTGCAGTTGTCCGGCGCTGTAGCTGCGCGCACTTGGTCGGTAGCGCGGACCGTAGTCGGCGATCAACGTGGTCTGCAGAACCTGCTTGCCGAGCCACTGCGGAACCTGCACCGTGCCTGTCCAGCTGCCGTTCTGGTCATGCAGGAAGGCTCGCAGCCCGACGAACCGCATGCGCCGTGATCTCTGGGTGCTGAAGAACTCGGCGAACACGCTGTGCGGGGAGGCGCCGTGGAACCGTGCGGTGACGTGCACGCGCCGCGGCGAGGACGTGGTGTTCACGCTCGTCGGGCTGAACGAGAATGCGCTCAGTGTTCCGGCCGGTTTGTGCGGTCGCTTCGCAGGTGTGCCGGTGACCGTGAACGTCGGGTTGTCGGCCGGGTGCAGTGACAGCGCATTCGGCCCTTCGGGAACCTTCCCGTAGCCGGGATAGTCCTGCTCGTTGCTGGCCACGTCGACCGCGTGCACGTCGTCGATCGAGTAGGTGCCGGCGTGTGCGTACTTGGATACCTCGAATTGTCCCGTCCAGTCACCGGACGCCGGAGTCCCCGAAGCAAGCGAGAGCTTCAGGCCGCGGTAGTACCGGTTGCCTCTGATCTGCACGTAGACAGCCGCGACCCCGCTCGGGTCCCCGTTGCCGGAGCTGTCCGACGCGGTGGCCGTGACGGTCTGGATCCGTGATCCCGAGTTGAGATCGATCGACGACTTCCCGAAGCTCACCTGGGTGACGATCGGGCCGACGGTGTCGGGCGGTGGCGCGCAGAGGCTGCGCGGAGAGGCAGGTGCGGCCGTCGCCGTCGCCGTCGCCATGAGCGGCACCACGCAGCCGGTCAGGAAAGTTGCCGCGATTGCCGCTCGTCCGACGCGCATGGTTGCCGCCCTCCGGCGTCGTTGATCAACGACGCGCCGCGATGGATTGTGCCACTACCCGTGACCAGACGAGGTGCGCAACCAGTTCGGTTCCACTGCCGCACTCCGTGCAGCCGCGAAGCCCGAGAGCCAAGCGATGAGAATTGGAGCGGGTGACGGGAATCGAACCCGCACTGTCAGCTTGGGAAGCTGAAGTCCTGCCATTGGACCACACCCGCGAACGCAGGCGATGTTACCGCGTACGGTCCGAACCATGCCTCCGCTACGCACCCCTGACGAGCGCTTCGCCGACCTGCCCGACTTTCCGTTCCAGCCGCACTACGCCGAGGTCGACGGGCTGCGCATCGCCTGGGTCGAGGACGGTCCGGCCGATGGAGAGCCTGCGCTCCTGCTGCACGGCGAGCCGTCCTGGTCGTTCCTGTACCGCTCGATGATCCCGATCCTGGCCGCCGCCGGGATGCGTGTGATCGCCCCCGACCTGGTCGGCTTCGGCCGCTCGGACAAGCCCGCCGAGGTGGGCGAACACAGCTACGCCCGCCACGTCGAGTGGATGCGCGCATTGGCATTCGACGTGCTCGACCTGCACGACGTGACGCTGGTCGGTCAGGACTGGGGCGGGCTGATCGGGTTGCGGCTGGCCGCAGAGCACCCCGACCGCTTCAAGCGGATCGTCGCCGCGAACACCGGCCTGCCCACCGGCGACGTGAACATGCCCGAGATCTGGCACCGGTTCCGCATTGCGGTGCAGACCGCACCGGCGCTCGACATCGGCCGGTTCGTCGCGTCCGGCTGCGTGCGCGGCCTCAGCGACGCCGACCGCGCGGCCTACGACGCGCCGTTCCCGGACGAGTCGTACAAGGCCGGCCCGCGCGCGATGCCCGGGCTCGTCCCGTACCAGCCGGACGATCCCGCGAGCGGGGCCAATCGGGCCGCCTGGCACCGGCTCGCCGCGTCGACGACCCCGCTGCTGGTCGCGTTCTCCGACAGCGACCCGATCACCGGCGCGATGGGGCCGATCTTGCAGCGCACGATGGTCGGTGCCGCCGGCCGCGAGCATCCGGTGATCAAGAATGCCGGGCACTTCCTGCAGGAGGACGCCGGGCCCGGAACTGGCCGCGGCGATCGTCGAGTTCGTGCGAGCTACCCCGTGACCTCGTTGAGCTTGCCGGTCGCGACGTCGAAGACGAACCCGCGCACGGCGTCCTTCTTCGGGATGAACGGGCTGGCCTTGATCCGCGCGATCGACTGACGGACGTCCTCGTCCAGATCGCTGAACGACTCCGCTGCCCACGCCGGTTTGATGCCGACCTCGTCCTGGATGGACGCCTTGAACGCGTCGTCGGTGAACGTGAGCATCCCGCAGTCGGTGTGGTGGATGAGGATGATCTCCTCGGTGCCGAGCAGGCGCTGGCTGATCGCCAGCGATCGGATCTCGTCCTCGGTCACCACGCCGCCGGCATTGCGGATCACGTGTGCCTCGCCCTCTTTGAGGCCGAGCGCGCCGTAGACGTTGAGGCGGGCGTCCATGCAGGCCAGCACGGCGACGTGCTTCGCGGGCGGCAGCGGCAGCGGTCCGGTGAATGTTGCGGCGTAGTCGGAGTTGTTGGCCAGCAGTTCGTCGGTGACAGTCATGCGGCAAAGTCTAGCTCGCAAGTAGAGAATGCGCGCCATCGGTCGCGGGGACAAACCGACGAGATAGCCTCTCGCCATGCTGCTGTCCGACCGCGACATCCGCGCTGAGGTCGCCGCCGAACGACTGGTTCTCGAACCGTGGGACGCCGACCTCGTGCAGCCATCGAGCATCGACGTCCGGCTCGACCGGTACTTCCGCGTCTTCAACAACTCGCAGTACACGCACATCGATCCGTCCCTGCAACAGGACGATCTCACGACGCTGGTCGAGCCCAAGGGCGAGGAACCGTTCGTGCTGCATCCGGGCGAGTTCGTGCTCGGGTCGACGCTCGAGGTCGTCACGCTCCCCGACGATTTGGCGGGACGGCTGGAAGGCAAGTCGTCGTTGGGCCGGCTCGGGCTGCTCACGCACTCGACGGCCGGCTTCATCGACCCCGGGTTCACCGGGCACATCACCCTCGAGCTGTCGAACGTGGCCAACCTGCCGATCACGCTCTACCCCGGGATGAAGATCGGCCAGCTGTGCCTGTTCCGGCTCTCCAGCGCGGCCGAGTTCCCGTACGGCTCGGCCCAGTACGGCTCGCGCTACCAGGGCCAGCGCGGTCCCACCCCGAGCCGGTCGTACCAGAACTTCAAGACCTGGCCGACGACGTAAATGGCCGACCCGACGTTGTTCGAGTGGGCAGGTGGGCGCGATGCGTTCGCCCGGCTCATCAACGCGTTCTACGACCGGGTCGAGCGCGACGAACTGCTTTCGCCGTTCTTCCCGGGCGGGGTCAGCCTTGCCCACCGCGAGCACGTGACGACGTGGTGGGCCGAGGTGTTCGGCGGACCGGCCGACTACACCGACCGGCTCGGCGGGTACGAGGCGATGCTCGCCCATCACCGCGACCTGGCGATCACCGCCGAGCAACGGCTCCGCTTCGCCACCCTGATGAGCCTCGCCGCCGACGACGCCGCACTGCCGGCTGACCCGGAGTTCCGCGCCGCACTGATCGGCTACCTCGAGTGGGGCACCCGGCTGGCCATGGAGAACTCGCAACCCGGCGCCGCCGTAGTCGAGCACGCCCCGGTCCCGCACTGGGGCTGGGGAGTAGCACCCCCCTACAACCCCTAAGTGAAGGAGGATCAACCCCGAGGAGCGACAGCGACGAGCGGGGTTCGGTCCGACCCCGCCGCCGCGCGAGCGAAGCGAGCTTGCGGTGCGGAGCTCAAGACGGGCCCGAGCGCAGCGAGCGGCGAGAGATCCGCCTGCGGCGGATTGGGAGCAGAGCGATAGCGACGAAGGCTTCGGTCCGACCCCGCCGCCGCGCGAGCGAAGCGAGCTTGCGGTCTGGCCGGAGAGACGGCCCGCGAGCGCAGCGAGTGGGCCAGATCGACGGACAGTCCCGGCGGATCTACAGCGCCCTCATCCACCCGTGCGTGTCGGGCAGCCGGCCGGTCTGGATGCCGGTGAGCTGATCGCGCAGCTGCATCGAGATCGGCCCGGGCTGGCCGTCACCGATCGTCCACTCGGCGTTCGCGCTCTTGACCGACCCGACCGGCGTGATGACCGCCGCCGTTCCGCACGCAAACACCTCGGTGATCGCGCCCGAGTCATTGCCCGACTGCCACTCGTCGGTCGAGACCTTGCCCTCCTCGGCGGTGTAGCCGAGGTCGGTGGCAAGGGTCAGCAGTGAATCGCGGGTGACGCCGGGCAGCAACGTCCCGGTGAGCGCCGGGGTGACGATGCGCGCGTTGCGTCCGGACCCGTAGACGAAGTACAGGTTCATGCCGCCCATCTCCTCGACCCAGCGGTGCTCCGCGGCGTCGAGCCAGACGACCTGGTCGCAGCCCTGCGCGGCCGCGGCGGCCTGCGCGACGAAGGCGGCCGCATAGTTTCCGGCGCACTTCGCCTCGCCGGTGCCGCCCGGCGCAGCGCGGGTGTACTCGGTCGAAAGCCACACCTTCACCGGCTTCACCCCGCCGGCGAAGTACGAGCCGGCCGGTGAGGCGATGAGCAGGTACGCGTACTGCGCCGACGGCTTGTTCACTCCGAGTCCGACCTCGGTCGCGATGGTGAACGGGCGCAGGTAGAGCGACTCGTCCGGATCGGTGGGCACCCATTCGCCGTCGACGGCGACGAGAGCGCTCAGCGACTCGAGGAACAGCTCTTCGGGCAGCTCTGCCATCCCCAGCCGCTTCGCCGACCGGGCGAACCGTCGCGCGTTGGCGTCAGGACGGAACGAGGCGATCGAGCCGTCGGGCTGGCGGTAGGCCTTGAGCCCTTCGAAGATCTCCTGGCCGTAGTGCAGCGCCATCGTCGCCGGATCGAGCTGCAGCGGGCCGTAGGGCACTACCCGGCCCTCGCCCCACGCACCGTCCGCGTAGTCGATGCGCACCATGTGATCGGTGAAGTACCGCCCGAAGCCGGGTGCCGCCAGGATCTCGGCGCGCTCGCTCGCGGCGCGTGGGTTGGGATTGCGGTCGACCGTGAACGCCATAGTCGGACATCCTAGTTCTCCGGGCGGCCCGGTGAACCGGGCTTATTCGGCAGCGATGGCCTGGTTCGTGGTCAGGATCGACACCAGCGAGTTGACCTCTTCGCCGGAGGACGCCAGGACGAGGGCCGGCAGCGCCTTGGTGAGCAGGTCGAGCAATGCCTCGCGCTCGCGCACGCCGCCGTCGATCGATCGGATCACGCACTCCTCGGTGAAGGCGACCCAGCCGTGCACGGCCAGCTCGGCGCGCGGCCCGAGCGGCAGCCCCAGGTCTGCGAGCACCGCGACGATCCGTCCGGCCATGGTCGAGCGCGTCGCGTCGAAGATGGCCCGCATGTCCGAGTCGCCACTGGCCGCACCGCGCACGAGTGACTTGTAGTTGTCCGGGTTCTCCTCGACGTAGTCGATGAACGCGGCCAGCGCGCCGCGCAGCGCATCCAGCGGCGGCAGTGCGGTGTCCGGCTCGGTCCGGGCGATGAGTTCCGCGGCAGCGGCCCGGGCCACCTCGAGGTGGAACTCCTGCTTGGACGAGAAGTAGTGGAACAGCAGCCCGCGCGAGATGCCCGCCTTGGACGCGATGTCCTCGACCGAGAGCTCGTCCAGCGTGCGGGTGGCGAGCATCTCGACGCCGAGCTCGATCAGCTGGGCGCGCCGGGCCGCGGGGTCGAGCCGGGTGCGCATCTTCGCCGATCGCGGAGCTGCCATCTGCCCAGCATAGGGCGCTATTGAACGTGAGCCAACTATCTATTGACTCGCGATTCAATTACGTCCTAGCGTGGACAGCATGTCCCAGGAACGACGGCATGTCAGCGTCCTCATCATCGGCAGCGGCTTCGCCGGGCTCGGTGCCGCGATCCGGCTGGCGAAGGCCGGCCGCGACGACTACCTGGTCGTCGAGCGGGGCAGCGAGGTCGGCGGCACCTGGCGCGACAACACCTACCCCGGCGCCGCCTGCGACGTCCCCTCGCACCTCTACTCGTACTCGTTCGAGCTGAACCCGAACTGGTCGCGCTCGTTCTCCCCGCAGGCCGAGATCCAGCAATACCTGCGCGACACCGCGCGCAAGTACGGCACGCTCGACCACCACCTCTTCGACACCGAGGTCACCCTCGCGAAGTGGGACGAGGACCTCGAGCAGTGGCTGATCGACACCACCAACGGGGCGTTCAGCGCCGACGTCCTCGTCCCTGCGGTTGGCGCGTTGTGCGAGCCGGCGCTGCCCGACATCAAGGGCATCGAGACCTTCCAGGGCGAGATCTTCCACTCCGCCCGGTGGAACCACGACGCGGACCTCGCCGGCAAGCGGGTCGCGCTCATCGGCACCGGCGCGTCAGCCATCCAGATCGGACCCGAATTGGCCGAGACGGTCGGTGACCTGACCGTCTACCAGCGCACCGCGCCCTGGGTGATGCCGCGCAGCGACCGCGCCTACCGCAAGGCCGAGCGACTGACCTTCCGGCACGTCCCGTTCGCTCAGCGGCTGGCTCGCGAAGCCATCTACTGGGGCCGCGAATTCTTCGTGCTCGGCTTCGTCTACCAGCCGCGCATGCTGCAGGTCGCGCAACGGATGGCCGAGCGCAACATCAACCGCGGGATCGACGACCCGCAGCTGCGCGCGGCGGTCACGCCCAACTGGCAGATCGGCTGCAAGCGGATCCTGATCTCGAACACCTGGTACCCGACGCTCGCCCGCGACAACGTCGAGCTGGTCACCGACGGGATCGCCGAGATCCGTGCCAACTCGATCGTCACCAAGGACGGCACGGTGCGCGAGGTCGACGCGATCGTGAACGCCACCGGCTTCCACGTCACCGACTCGCCCACCTACGAGCGCATCATCGGCGTCGGCGGCCGCTCGCTCGCCGACGTATGGGCTGACAAGGGCCAGCAGGCCTACAAGGGCGCTGCGGTGCACGGCTTCCCGAACATGCTCTTCGTGATCGGGCCGAACACGGGCCTCGGGCACAGCTCGATGGTCTACATGGCCGAGTCGCACATCAACTACCTCGACAGCGCACTCGCAGAGATGGATCGCTACGGGCTGGCCACCTTCGAGGTTCGCGAGGATCGTCAACGGGAATACAACGAAGACCTGCAAGACCGGATGAAGACCACGATCTGGACGACCGGCGGCTGCGCCAGCTGGTACCTGGACGCGCACGGCAACAACACGACGTTGTGGCCGAGCTTCACGTTCCGGTTCCGTTCGATGACCCGCAAGTTCGATCGCCAGGCCTACAAGACCACCGCGCGCGAAGACCGCGTCGCAGCGACAGAGGAGCACGCCGCCGCATGAGCAGCATTTCGGGAAAGGTTGCCGTTGTTACCGGCGCGGCATCGGGTATCGGACGGGCGCTGGCCTACGACCTGGCCCGCCGCGGCGCGCGGCTCGCGCTGAGCGACGTCGACGTCGTCGGCCTGGGCGAGACCGCTCGGCACGCGCGCGTCATCGGCGCCACCGTGCACGAGCAGCGCCTCGACGTGACCGATCGCGACGCTGTGCTTGCCTACGCCGAGGCGGTCGCGGCCGAGTACGGCATCGTCAACATCGTGATCAACAACGCCGGGGTCGCGTTCAGCGGCGACATCGAGGACATGACGTTCGAGCAGATCGAGCGCGTGATGGACGTCGACTTCTGGGGTGTCGTACACGGGACGAAGGCGTTCCTGCCGCACCTGATCGCGTCCGGTGACGGCCACGTCGTGAACATCTCGAGCCTGTTCGGGCTGCTCGCGATGCCCAGCCAGAGCGCCTACAACGCGGCGAAATTCGCGGTGCGCGGCTTCACCGAGTCGCTGCGGCAGGAGATGCTCGTCGCCGGTCACCCGGTCGAGGTCACCTGCGTGCATCCGGGCGGCATCAAGACCGCGATCGCCCGCAATGCGGGCTCGGCCGCCGGATTGGACCAGTCCGAGCTCGCCGACTTCTTCGACCGCAAGCTGGCCAAGACGTCGGCCGAGTCGGCCGCCAAGACGATCCTGCGGGCCGTCGTCGGCAACCGGCCGCGCGTGGTGGTCGGTCTGGACGCAAAGGCGCTCGACGTGCTCATCCGGCTCATCGGTCCGCGCTACCAACGGCTTTTCGCCACGCTTGGTCGGCGGGTTCGGCCGCGCAAGCCGCCCGCACAGACGCCAGCGACCGAGGACGCCGCGGCGCTGCGCGCGAAGGTCTCCGCCTGATGCACCTCCCGCGCCTGGCTGTTGTTGCGCTCACCGGCCCGACCTACCGGCTCTCGCTGCATCACCGGCTCTCGGTGCGCATGCAGCGCTGGCTCAGCGAGGTCGGCGCCGGCCTGCTCCGACCGCCGCGCGGCACGCAGGTCGAACACGTCGAGCTCGGCGGCCGGCCGGCCGAACGGGTCAGCTTCGGCGCATCGCATCGTCCGCGCGCCGTGCTGTACCTGCACGGCGGTGGCTATGTCGTCGGCTCGGCCCGGATGTACCGCGCCCTGGCCGGCTACCTCGCGCAGGTCAGCGGCGCGGTCGTCTTCACCCTCGACTACCGGCTGGCGCCCGAACACGCCTACCCGGCTGCACTTGACGACGCGGTTGCCGCCTTCGGCGATCTCGTCGTCCGGCACGGCTTCGACCCGGCGCGGATCGCGGTCGCCGGCGACTCGGCCGGCGGCGGGCTCGCGGTTGCCGCGGCGCGCCGGCTGACCGACGACGGGCTGCGGCCGGGTGCGCTCGCGCTGCTCTCGCCGTGGACCGACCCGAGCGACCATGACATGCCGCTGCGCGACTTCGTGGTCAACCAGGCGTGGGGGACGAACTGCGCCGAGCTGTACCGCGGCGACGCCGACCCGTACGACCCGGGCTACGCGCCGATGCATGCCAATCTGCGCGGGCTGCCGCCGACGCTGATCCACACTGCGACCGCCGAGATGCTCAACGCGCAGATCAAGCGATTCGCTGCGCGTGCCGAGGCGGCCGGCGGAGATGTCGCGCTGATCGAACTGCCCACCATGTGGCACAGCGGCCACGTCCTGGCCGGTCTGCTGCGCGAGTCCACGCTTGCCGTGCACGACATCGGGGTGTTCATCCGCGCGCGGCTGGACGCGAACGTTCCAGCGCCGGTCAGCGCGCGGCAGCCAGGCTGACCGGCTCCTCGCCCAGGACGTCCTGGATCCGGCCGAATTCGCGGACGAACGCGCGCCGCACCCGGCCACGCGACAACCGGCTGCGCCGGCCGTCACAGCTACGCACCACGCGGGCCCGGTCGCGGCGGCTGCACTCGAGCAGCATCGCGCCCATCCGGAACGTGCGGCGCTGATCGGACACACCGAGCAGGAATTGCTTGCCGATCTCCTGCCACTGCGCGCAGGTCATGTAGCGCTCGGCGAGTGGCAGCACGGCGCGCTGCATGTCGCCGAAGTGGCGGGTCATCGCGGTCCGGAGCTCGAGGAACAGCTCGGCGAGAGTCTCCCGGTCGTCCGCGGTGGCGGTGGCCCGGAAGCGCGCAACGATGATGGCGGTCTGCTCGATCAGGTGGACGAGCCGCTCGCCCTGCCCGTCGATGCGGATCAGCTCGTTGGCCTCGTCGGTGGCGTCGAGCGCGAGCAGGTAGGCGCGCAGCACCGGCCACAGCAACTCGGACTCGACGGCGTCGAGGCGGCGCACGGCGTCGGCCAGCTCGGTGGCGAGGTCGGCCACGGTTCCGGCGGCGACGACGTCGCCCGCGGTCACCGCCGGCGTCACCGCTGCGAGGTAGCCGGCCATCCGCGCCATCGCTCGCTGCACAGCGACCAGATCGCGGGTGTCCGCCGTCCGGTACGGCATCGGCTCGCCGGTGTGCATCGCCATGATCGTCCCCCCGTCACATCAGCCGTAGTGGCTGATGACGCAAGAGTGGATCCAGGCACTTGCCGCAGACTTAAACCCCGCTTACCGCCGCGCTTGGCGGCAGCCCATACCGGACATACCTGCCGCCCGGCTCGCTTGACGATTTACGAGGTGACGGTGCCGGACAGGTGCGGCTTGTCGTTGCGCGGATTGCGGACGTCCAGCTCCCACCCGGCATCGGCGCGCTGGGCGCGGATCGCGATCGTCGCCGGCAGGAACACCGGGGTCTTGAACCGGACGTCGACGGTAAGCCGGTCGGGCAACCGGCCCTCGAGCGCGGCAAGGGTGCGCGCCTTGAGCCACATGCCGTGCGCGATCGCCGAGCGGAAGCCGAACAGCTTCGCGCTCAAGCCGCTCATGTGGATCGGGTTGCGGTCGCCGGAGACCGCGCCGTAGCGCCGGCCGATGTCGTCGGGCACCCGCACCAGCGCGGCCGCGCCGTCCGGCAAGTCGGCCGGCTCCTTCGCCGAACGCTCGGTCTTCTCCGGCGGCTTGCCGCCGCGGCGCAAGTAGGTCGACCGGCCCGTCCACACCGTTTCGCCGTCGACAGTGGCATCGACCAGCAGGTCCAGCTGGCGCCCCGCCGGGTGGGGACGCAGGTCGGCGGCCCGCACATCGAACGCAACCCGCTCGCCGGAGCTGACCGGGCGGGCGACGGTGATCGAGTTGCCCACGTGCACCAGCCCGATCAGGGGGAACGGGAAAGCCTGCTCGGTCATCAGTGCCACGGTGACCGGGAAGGCCAGCACGTGCAGGTAGGTCGGCGGCAGCACATCGGTGGTGCGGAAACCGCAGACCCGCTGGTAGGCGGCGAGATGCTCGGGATCGATTGCCTGCTCGGCCAGCTGATAGCTCGAGTCGGGCAGCGTGTCACCGCGATGCAGCGGACCGGTGAGTGCGGCCTTCCCGTAGAGCGGCAGCAGCGACGGCGGGCTGGTCAGGGCGCTCATGCGCCGACGAGATTCTGACCGCACACCCGAAGCACCTGGCCGGTGATCCCGCCGGCGCCGGGCGAGGCCAACCATGCCGCGGCCTCGGCAACGTCGATCGGCAGCCCGGCCTGTTGCAGCGACGACAGCCGGCGGGCCACCTCGCGTGTCGCGAGCGGCATCTTCGCAGTCATCTCGGTGTCGATGAAGCCCGGTGCGATCGCGTTGATCGTCGAGTCGCCGTGCTTGCCGAACGCCGCCGCCGAGGAGCGCACGAGCCCGATCACACCGGCCTTGGTCGCGCCGTAGTTCGTCTGGCCACGGTTGCCCGACAGCCCGGTCGTCGACGACAGGCAGACGACCCGTGCCTGCTCGTTGAGCTGATCGCTGCCCAGCAATGCGGCGTTGATGCGCAGCTGCGATTCGAGGTTGACCGCGATGACCGAATCCCACTGCTCGGGCTTCATGTTGGCCAGCAGCTTGTCCTTGGTGATCCCGGCGTTGTGGATCAGGATGTCCAGCCCGTCGGTGTGCGCGGCGAGGTGGGCGAGCAGCTTGTCCGGCGCGTCGGCCGCGGCGATGTCGAGCTGCAGCGTCGACCCGCCGATCCGGTTGGCGACCTTGGCCAGCGCCTCGCCGGCTTGCGGCAGGTCCGCGGCGATGACGTGCGCGCCGTCGCGGGCGAGCACGCCGGCGATCGCGGCACCGATGCCGCGCGCCGCACCGGTGACGAGCGCGGTCTTGCCGGTCAGCGGGTGCTCCCAGTCCTGCGGGGACGGCGCCACGCCGGCCCCGAGACGAACCGGCTGGCCGTCGACGTAGGCCGACCGGCCGGACAGGAAGAACCGGATCGCGGATTCCAGCGAGGCTTCGTCCTCGACCCACAGCAGGTTGGCCGTCGACCCGCGCTGCAGTTCCTTGGCCAGCGAGCGGACGATGCCGTCCAACGCCTGTCGGGTTGTGTCGGCGGTGATGTCGGCACCGTCGGCGGGCCGCCCGAGCACGATCACCCGGCCGGACGGCCGCAGCGCGCGCAACTCAGGGGTGAGGAAGGCACGCAGCCCGCCGAGGTCTCCGGGCGTCGCGACCGAGCGGGCGTCCAGGATCAGCGCACCCCAGCGCTGCCCCTCGGCCGGGGTCGTCTGAGCTTGCGCTCCCGCGCCCGTGACGATCTTGATCAGGTCGTCGCTGACCTGGCCGGCCGTCGACCCGAGCAGCACCGGGCCGGGCACGATCGGGCTCCGTCGAGCTGTACCGGCGCAGCACCGCGGGCCGGGGCAGGCCGACCGTGGAGGCGACCTTCGCGCCGATCGGTGAGTTGACGAGGTTCAGGTAGCGGTCACTCATCTGTCACTTCTCCAAGATCGCGACGACGCCCTGGCCGCCGGCCGCGCAGATCGAGATCAGCCCGCGGCCGCCACCGTTCTCGTGCAGCAGCTTGGCCAGGGTGGCGACGATCCGTCCGCCCGTTGCGGCGAACGGGTGACCGGCCGCCAGCGACGAGCCGGCCACGTTGAGCTTGTCGCGATCGATCGAGCCGAGCGCCGAGTCGCGGCCGAGGTACTGCTTGCAGAATGCGTCGTCCTCCCACGCGGCCAGCGTCACGAGCACGGTCGACGCGAAAGCCTCGTGGATCTCGTAGAAATCGAAGTCCTGCAGCGTGAGGTTGTTGCGCGCGAGCAGCCGGGGCAGCGCGTACACCGGCGCCATCAGCAGGCCGTCGGCGCGCTTGTCGCCGTGGACGTAGTCGACCGCGCCGGTCTCGGCGTCGACGAGGTGCGCCAGGACGGGCAGGTGATGCTCGGCGGCCCACTCGTCCGAACCGAGCAGCACGGTCGACGCCCCATCGGTGAGTGGCGTCGAGTTGCCCGCTGTCATCGTCGCGCCCTCGTCCCGAGTGCCGAACACCGGCGAGAGCTTGGCCAGCTTCTCGGTGGTGGAGTCCGCGCGCAGGTTCTGGTCGCGGGACAGGCCGAGGAACGGGGTGATCAGGTCGTCGAAGAAGCCGCGGTCGTACGCGGCCGCCAGGTGCTGGTGCGAGGCGGCGGCGAGCTCGTCCTGCGCCTCGCGGGCGATCCCCCACTCGCGCGTGGTGATCGCCTGGTGCTCGCCCATCGACAGCCCGGTGCGCGGCTCCGAGTTCTGCGGGATGGCCGGCACCAGCTGGCCTGGACGCAGCCCGCCGATGGCCTTGAGCCGGGCGCCGAGCGACTTGGCGCGGTTCAGGTCGAGCAGCACCTCGCGCAGGTCCTCGTTCACCGCGATCGGCGCGTCGGACGTGGTGTCGACGCCGCCGGCGATGCCGGATTCGATCTGGCCGAGCGCGATCTTGTTCGCGACCAGGATCGCGGTCTCCAGGCCGGTGCCGCAGGCCTGCTGGACGTCGTAGGCCGGTGTGGTCGGGGCCAGCCGCGACCCGAGCACCGATTCACGGGTCAGGTTGAAGTCTCGGCTGTGCTTGAGCACAGCACCCGCGGCGACCTCGCCGAGCCGCTCGTCCTGCAGGCCGAAGCGGGCCACCAGCCCGTCGAGCGTGGCGGTGAGCATGTCCTGGTTCGAGGCGTGCGCGTAGGCGCCGTTCGATCGCGCGAACGGGATGCGGTTGCCGCCGACGATGGCGGCGCGACGGGGACTCATGAGGATCGACCCTTCCAGCGGTGATTGCGTTCTTGTTACTCAGAGTATCCGCTACCGTAGGTAGCGTGAACAGTCCTGTGGCTGGTGACACCCTCGCCCAGACCGTCGAGCCGGCCGTCGAGGACGGCCGGCGCTCGCGCTGGACGGCCCACCGTGCCGCCCGCCGCGAGGAGCTGCTCGATTCGGCGGTCCGCTCCATCGTGCGCCACGGCGCAGGGGTGGGCATGGACCAGATCGCCGCCGACGCGCAGACCAGCAAGCCGGTCATCTACCGCTACTTCGCCGACAAGACCGATCTGCACCGCGCGGTCACCGCCCGCGTCGTGAGCACGATCATCGCCACGCTGCGGTCGGTGACCGCGGGCAGTCCGTCCGCCCGCGACCTGATCCACGCGAGCGTCGACGGGTATCTGGCATTGCTCGAGCAGGCGCCCGAGCTCTACCGCTTCGTCGTGCAACATCCGTCCCTCCCCGCCGATGACGGCGGCGAGCCAGCGACCTTCAGCGCGGTGATCGCGGACCTGCTCGCCGAGCAACTCGCGGCGTCGCTGGCTGCCGGTGGCCTCGATCCGGCCTACGCCCACCCGTGGGGCGACGCCATCGTCGGGTTCATCAGCGCGGCCAGCCTGTGGTGGCTCGACCATCCGGAGGCGATGTCGCGCACCGCAACTGGCCGACTACCTCGCAGCGCTGCTCTGGGGCGGCGCGGCCGGGGTACACCTCTACGCGGGCCAGCCGGCCGATCCCCGGCCCAGTCCCGGCGTGTTCCCGCTCTTGACCACACAGGAGAGTCAGTGACTACGAGCTCACCGACGGTCCCGACGACTGTCGACGTCGCGGCAGTGCGCCGCCTGCTGGACGGGCGCTGGCGCGCGGTGCGCGACGAGGCCCGCGAGCTCGCGGGCGACGCGCGCTTCGCGGTGACGGTCGGTGCCACGGTCGAAGAGCAGCGGGCCGACGTGCTGACGAAGCTGCACGCACTGTGCGGGCCGCAGTACTCCGGGCGCGGCTTCCCGTCGCGGTACGGCGGCCAGGACGATGTCGGCGGTTCGATCACCGCGTTCGAGATGCTCGGCTTCGGCGACTTGTCGCTGCTGGTGAAGGCGGGTGTGCAGTGGGGCCTGTTCGGCGGTGCCGTGCTGCACCTGGGCACGCATCGCCACCACGAGCGCTACCTCGCCGACATCGTCAGCGGCAAGCTGCTCGGCTGCTTCGCGATGACCGAGACCGGGCACGGTTCCGACGTCGCGCACGTGCGCACCACGGCGACGTACGACCCGGAATCGGGCGAGTTCGTGGTGAACACCCCGGACGAGGACGCCCGCAAGGAGTACATCGGCAACGCCGCGCGCGACGGGCGGATGGCCGCTGTGTTCGCGCAGTTGAGCACCGGCGGGCAGGACTGCGGCGTGGCCGCGCTGCTCGTCCCGATCCGCGACGAGAGCGGCGCGACCATGCCCGGCGTGCGCATCGAGGACTGCGGGTTGAAGGCGGGACTGAACGGGGTCGACAACGGCCGGCTCTACTTCGACTCCGTGCGCGTCCCGCGTGAGAACCTGCTCGACCGGTACGGCCAGGTCGCTGCCGACGGCAGCTACACCACCTCGATCGACAACCAGAACGCGCGCTTCTTCACCATGCTCGGCACGCTCGTCCAGGGACGGATCAGCGTGGCCGGCGGGGCGGGCAGCCGCGGCCAAGCTGGCGCTGACCATCGCGATCCGCTACGGCGAGCAGCGGCGCCAGTTCGCCGCACCCGACGGCGCAGAGATCACGATCCTCGACTACCTCGCCCACCAGCGGAAGCTGCTGCCGGCGCTGGCCAAGACCTACGCGCTGCACTTCGCCCAGCTGGAATTGGTCGAGCTGCTGCACGAAACGACGCCCTCGCTCGACGCCGTCGCCGACGACGGCGCGGTCCCGAGCGACGACCCGCGCCGCCGCGAGCTCGAGGCGCGCGCAGCCGGCATCAAGGCGATCGGCACGTGGCATGCCACCCGCACCATCCAGGACTGCCGCGAAGCCTGCGGCGGTGCCGGCTACATCACCGAGAATCGGCTCCCCGGCCTGAAGGCCGACACCGACGTGTTCACCACCTTCGAGGGCGACAACACGGTGCTGCTGCAGCTGGTCGCGAAGGAACTGCTCACCGGCTACCGCGACCACTTCGGCGAGCTGGATCTGCTCGGCACCGCGCGATTCGTCACCGACCAGGCCTTCGAGACGGTGATCGAGAAGGTCGGTGCGCGCCGGCTCGTCCAACGCCTGCTGGACGTCGCGCCCAGGCGCGACGAGGAGACCTCGCTGCTCGATCGCAGCTGGCACATGGAGATGTTCGAGTACCGGGAGCGACACCTGCTCGAGACGCTGGCCCGCCGGCTACGTCGCGCGGCCGACGCCGACGACCCGTTCCCCATCTTCAATGCGGCGCAGGATCACCTGCTCGCCGCCGCCCGGGCGCACGTCGACATGATCCTGCTGCAGTCCTTCGCCGACGCCTGCGAGCGGTGCGAGGACAGCGACACCCGGGCCGGGCTGGAGCGGCTGTGCGACCTCTTCGCGCTCGCCACGATCGAGGCCGAGCGCGGCTGGTTCCAGGAGCACGGCCAGCTGGCCGCGGCCCGGTCGAAGGCGGTGATCGCGGAAGTGAACCGGCTCTGCGACCAGCTCCGCCCGCTGGCCCTGTCGTTCACCGAGGCGTTCGGGATCCCGGAAGAGATGATCGCGGCGCCCATCGCCCAGGGCGCCGAGCAACAGCGCGAGCAGGACGCCGGCCGCACCCGCACTAGCCCGCACTAGCCCACCTTCCCGTCTGCCCCCGTTAACGGTGCGGTTACCTTGGTGACGCGCACCTCTCAGCGTGATGTATCGTCGTGATACATCGCGCTGACATAGGGGGTGACCGCCGAATGCTCGAGATCGCTGTCCTGGGACTGCTCAACGAGAGTCCGATGCACGGGTACGAGCTGCGCAAACGGCTCTCGTCCCTTCTCGGTGCGTTCCGGGCATTTTCCTACGGTTCGCTCTACCCCACGCTGCGGCGGCTGTCCGAAGCCGGGTGGATCTCCGAAGAACCAGCCCTGGACGCAGCGGCGGGCGCACGGTCACGGCGTGGCAAGCGGGTCTACCGGTTGACTGCCGAAGGCAAGGAACATCTCGCCGACCTGCTCTCCGACGTCGGTCCGGAAGCGTTCGACGACGAGGGGTTCGGAGCGCGCCTGGCGTTCTTCGCCCAGACTCGCTCGGACATCCGGCTACAGATCCTCGAAGGACGTCGCCGGCGCGTGGAGGAACGGCGCGACGGCATGAAGAGCTCGCTGGCCAGAACCAGTGAGCGGCTCGACCGCTACACCCGCGAGTTGCAACAGCACGGCTTGGACTCCGTCGACCGAGAGGTCCGATGGCTCGACGAGCTGATCGAACACGAAACATCCCTTGCTACACCAGAAAGTCCTACCCCTAAGGAGGAGCCCTGATGGGTTCAGAGATCAAGACCAGTAAGGGCGGTCCCATCAGGGTCGGCATCGTCGGTGTCGGCAACTGTGCCGCCTCATTGGTGCAGGGCGTGCACTTCTACCGCGACGCTGATCCCAGCGCCAAGGTTCCCGGCCTCATGCACGTCAACTTCGGGCCGTACCACGTCAGCGACATCGAGTTCGTCGCCGCCTTCGACGTCGATGCGAAGAAGGTCGGCACCGACCTCTCGCAGGCGATCGCCGCGAGCGAGAACAACACCATCCAGATCTGCGAGGTGCCCGAACTGGGCGTCAACGTGCAGCGCGGACCGACACTGGACGGCCTCGGCAAGTACTACCGCGAGACGATCGAGGAGTCGCACGAGGAGCCCGTCGACGTCGTGCAGGTGCTCAAGGACCAGGCCGTCGACGTCCTGATCTGCTACCTGCCGGTGGGCTCGGAGCAGGCCGCCAAGTTCTACGCGCAGTGCGCACTCGATGCCAAGGTCGCCTTCGTCAACGCGTTGCCGGTGTTCATCGCCAGCACGCCGGAGTGGGCCAAGAAGTTCGAGGACGCCGGCGTGCCGATCGTCGGTGACGACATCAAGAGCCAGGTTGGCGCCACGATCACGCACCGCGTGCTGATGAAGCTGTTCGAGGACCGCGGCGTGGAGGTGCAGCGCACCTACCAGCTCAACGTCGGCGGCAACATGGACTTCAAGAACATGCTCGAGCGCGACCGCCTGGAGTCGAAGAAGATCAGCAAGACGCAGTCGGTCACCTCGCAGATCCCCGACCGCGATCTGGGTGAGCGCAACGTGCACATCGGGCCGTCCGACTACGTCGCCTGGCTCGATGACCGCAAGTGGGCCTTCGTCCGCATCGAGGGCAAGACCTTCGGCGACGTTCCGCTGAACATGGAGTACAAGCTCGAGGTCTGGGATTCACCGAACTCGGCCGGCATCATCATCGACGCGCTGCGCGCGGCGAAGATCGCCAAGGACCGCGGCATCGGTGGGCCGATCCTCTCGGCATCGTCCTACTTCATGAAGTCGCCGCCGGTGCAGTACTTCGACGACGAGGCACGCGAGGCCGTCCAGGACTTCATCGACGGCAAGGTAGACCGCTAGCCCCTCTTGGCCTCTGTGCAGGGTCCGCTACGGCGTGTCTCCCTGCACAGGGGCCAACTGCGTTTAACCCTTGTTCGCGCCCAGGGTCAGGCCGGCGACGAACTGGCGTTGCAGCGCAGATAGATGACCAGTGTCGGGATCAGCGTGAGCATCGCGCCGGCCGCGATCAGGTTGTAGTTCTGCGCGAACTCGCCGCTTGAGGTTGTTGATGCCCGTCGTCACCGGATAGCCGGTCGCCCTGCTGGATGAACAGCAGCGCCCAGAAGAAGTCGTTGTAGATCCAGATGACCTCCAGCGTGCCCAGCGCGGCCAGGGCCGGCCGGCACAGCGGCATGATGATCGAGCGGTACTGCCGCCACACACCGGCGCCGTCGACGAGCGCTGCCTCGGTGAGATCCGCGCGGCAGCGCCTTCATGTAGTTCGACAGGACGAAGGTGCAAAAGCCCATCTGGAACGCGACGTTGGCGGCGATGACGCCGTAGTAGGTGTTGAGCAGGTTGCCGGAGTCGCTGACCGAGTACGGCAGCGGTAAGTGCTTGTACATCTGGAACAGCGGCGCCGCCAGTGCCTGCGGCGGCAGCATGTTGCCGGCGGTGAACAGGATCAGCAGCGTGACGTTGAACTTCCAGTTGAATCGCGACACCGCGAACGCGACGAACGACGCCAGCATGAGCGTCATCAACACCGCGGGAATCGTGATGATCGCCGAGTTCATGAACAGTTGCGCGGAAGTTGCCCTGCGTCCACGCGTCGGTGAAGTTGTCGAAGTTGAACGGCCCGGCGAAGCTCCAGTAGCCGTGCTTGTTTGTCGACGAGAACGGGCGCAGCGACGTGTACAGCGTCCAGACGAAGCGGCACGAGCCACACGACCCCCATCACCGGCAGGAACAGGTGCGTGCCGGGACGCCGCTTCTTGAGGCGGCCGATGCGCGGCCGACCTCGGGCTGCTGCGCCGGCGCGTCGTCTCTGACTAACAGGGTCATCGTGTCACCTCGCGCCGACAATCTTGGTCTGCGAAGCGGAGGCTGCAGCGTTTACACAACAGCTCACGGTTCGTAGTCCTTCTTGAACGCGCGGCCGCAGGTAGATCGTGATCGGCACCAAAGACATCACGAGCAGCACGGTCGCGATCGCGGCACCGACACCGATGTCGAGCCCCTCGCCCTTCAGGTTCTGGATGATGAGCGAGCTCAGCAGTTCCAACCCGTTGGTGCCCTTGTTGAACACGTAGACGATGTCGAACGCGCGCAGCGCCTCGATGATCGTGATGACGACGACGACGATGTTGATCGGCCGCATTGCCGGGAAGACGACGCGCAAGAACGTCTGCGACTCGGTCGCGCCGTCGATCGCGGCGGCTTCGCTTGAGCGTCGGATCGACGCCCTTCAACCCGGCCAGGTAAATGATCATGATGTAGCCGGCGTGCCGCCAAGTCGTCGGCGATCAGTGCCGACCAGATGTTCACGTGCGAGTTACCCAGCCAGTCGACGCCGGTGTTCGCGCCGGCCGTTGCCGATCAGGCTGTTGATCAGCCCGTCCTGCCGGTCGTACATCAACTCCCAGATGATGCTGACCAGCGCGAGGGACAGCATGACCGGCAGGAAGAACGCGGTCTGGATAGATCTTGCTGCCGCGGATCCTGCGATCGAGCAGCACCGCGAACAGCAGGCCGAGCGGGGTGGCGACAACCGACAGGAAGACCAGCCACAAGATGTTGTGCTCGACCGCCGGCCAGAACTGCGGATAGTTCGTGAAGATGTACTTGTAGTTCTGGATGCCGTTGGACTTGATGCCCGGACAGGTTCGATGCCGTCCCACTTGGTGAACGACAGCGCCACTGAACCGAGCGCCGGGCAACCAGATCAAGCACCGCTTCGATGAGCGTCGGGATCGCGACCATAGATCGCGACGAACCGTCTTGTCGCGACGGTTCAGCCGTCGCAGCTTCTTGCGCTTGGGCGGACGCGCGGCACCGGCCGGCGGGGTGTCGTCCTCCGGCCGAGCCGGTCGTCGCGTCGGTGCTCACTGATGTGCTCCGCTGCAATCGGTCAGCTGCTCGATGCGTACACCGACTTCGCCTGCGATTCGACGCTGGCTGCCGTTGAAGTTGCCGGTGCTTGATGAAGTCGCTGCAGCGCCGGCTCCATGACGTTGGAAGCGAACGCCGGCAGGCTGTCGCGGTCGAGGAACTGCGAGATCTGCTTGGCCTGCCGATGAGCTCCGCCGACTTCTTCTGGATGGCGTTGTACTTGGCCCTGGCTGACGCCCTTCGCGGCCGCCGACGTCACTGGGGTCGGTCGCGATGTAGAGGTTCTCCCCGGCCGGGGACGCCGCGTACTCGAGGAACGCCTTCGCCGCCGGGTTGTCGCCGCCCTTCTTCGACAGCATCAGCCCGTCGATCGGCGCCTCGACCGCATCCTGACCGTTGGCCGAGTCGAACTCCGGGAACGCGAAGAAGTCGAGGTCGGCGAGATCGGCGCCGGTGAACTGCTGCGCCAGGAACGACCCGAGCAGGTACATCCCGTTCTTCTTCTGCTTGAGCAGGATCGCGGAGTCCTGCCAGGTACGGCCGAGCGCGCCGTTGGTGTCGTGGTAGGGCAGCAGGCTCCTTCCACGTGTCGAAGACCTTCGCGACCTCGGTGGACGCCCACGACTTCTGGTGCGCCATCAGCGCGATGTGGAAGTCGTAGCCGTTGATGCGCATGTTGAGGTAGTCGAACGTGCCGCAGGCCGGCCACTGGTCCTTGTCGGCGAACCCGATCGGGCTCAGCCCGTCCTTCTTCATCTGCGTGCAGAGCGCCTTGAGATCGTCCAGACGTGGTCGGGATCTGGTAGCCCTTCTTCTGCCACAGGCTCTTGCGGTAGAAGAACGCCCACGGGTAGTTGTACAGCGGCACGAAGTACTTCTTGCCGTCGTCGCCGGTCGAGGCCTTGGCGAACGCGTCGGAGAAGTTGCTGCCGACCTTGCTCCCACACGTCGTCCAGGTCGGGGCGACGAGCCCCTTCTTGGCGTAGAACCGCATCCGGAACCCGGCGAACCAGGTGAACACGTCCTGCGGGCTGCCCTGCAGGTAGTTGTTGATGTTGTCCTGGAACGTCGTTGTGGTCGACCGTGTTGATCTTGACCTTGTCGCCCGAGTTGGCCTTCTGGAAGCCGTCCACCAGCGCGGCGAACGCCTTCTTCGGCACCGCGTCGGAGTAGTTCGAGCCGATGCTCACCGATTTCGACCCACCGCCCGAGCTGCCGGTGCAGGCGGCCAGCACCGGGGACAGGGCAAGGCCGGCCGCTCCCGCACCGATGCCCATGAGCATTCCGCGTCGAGACACTCCACGAGACAGCCCGTCTGGGACGCCGCCCGATTCAGCCCTACCGTCGACCCCAGCCTGGTCCATGGTTCCTCCGATAATGAGGGAAGTGAGCGTTGACACTCACAAGAGTGCTCAATATTGAGCAGAATCCAACGGGCAAAGTCAAGGGTTGACCGCGGAATCGTGTCTGGATCGGTGCGATTCGCGCTGCCCGTGCGCGGGCGTGACGGGATTTGGTGTTATCTGGCCGTTAGTCGAGCGCATTGCGCAACCGCTCCGCGGCCTCTTCGGGCGTGACGTCGTTGATCCAGACTGCCGCCGCTGACTCTGAACCGGCGAGATATTTCAGCTTCCCCGGCGCGCGCCGGATCGTGAAGATCTCGGCCGCCACGTGCCACAGCTCGCGCTCGCGGCGCGCCGGCGCCTGCTGCCAACCAGCGATGTAGGGGACGGGCCCGTCGAACAGCGCGTCGAAACGCCGCAGCACGTCGAGGTACATCCCGGCGAGGTCGTCGCGCTGCTCGTCGGAAAGTGCCGGCAGGTCGGGCACGTGCTCGCGCGGCACGATGCGCACCTCGTAGGGCCAGCGCGCGGCGAACGGGACGTGGCTCACCCAGTGCTCGGTCTGGCTGACAACCCGGATCTCGGCCTTGAGCTCTGCCTCGAGCAGCTCGCACTGCAAGCACGTGCCGAACTTCTCGTGATGGCGGTGCAGCGACTCGCCTACCCGGTAGAACCGCGGTGGGACGAACGGGTAGCCGTAGATCTGCCCGTGCGGGTGGCTCAGGGTCACGCCGATCTCTTCGCCACGATTCTCGAAGCAGAAGACGTACTCGATCGAGTCGATCGCGCCGAGCTCGCTGGTGCGGTCGGCCCACGCGTCGATCACCGTGCGCGCCTGCTCCGAGGACAGCCCGGAGAACGAACCGCGGTGATCGCTGGTGAAACACACGACCTCGCATCGACCGGCACCGGGCCCGGATCGAAACGGCGGCTCGTCCACCAGCGCAACGGTGTCGACCGAGGACAGCGCGAAGGACGGGAAGCGATTCTCGAAGACCACGACTTCGTAGTCGGGCGCGGGGATCTCGGTCAGCTTGCCCTCGCCCGAGGGATCCAGCGGGCACAGGTCGGCCGGCGGCATGTACGTGCGCGTCTGGCGATAGCCGGCGATCACGGAATAGTCGCGGAACAAGGAGTTCCAGCGCATTTGCGAGGACGTCGCGGTGGGGGCGAGGTCGGTCCGGCGATCGGCGGCCGTGCGATCGACCGGTGCGCGGTCGTAGTAGAAGATCTCCCGACCGTCGGCCAGCCGCGCGACCGACCGCACGGTCATGACGTACTCATCGAGGGACGTCCACGACAAGGACTGTCTCGACCGACTCCTCGAGCGCGCGGTGCGCATCGGCGGAGATGTTGCTGTCGGTGACGATCGTCGACGCCACCGAAAGCGGCCCGATGTCGGCCAGCCCGACCACGCCCCACTTGGACGAGTCGGCCAGCACGACGACGTCTTGCGCGGACGCGATCCAGGCGCGGTTGGTTGTCGCTTCGGCGAGGTTCGGTGTCGTGTAGCCGGTGCGCGAGTCCATACCGTGCACGCCGAGGAAGAGCTGGTCGACGTGCATCGTGGCGATCGTGCGATCGGCGACCGGCCCGACCAGCGCGGCGCTCGGGGTGCGAACGCCGCCGGTGAGAATCACGCTCACCTGATTCGTGGTGTCGATCGCAGAGATCGCATCGGACACGGTGGTCGAGTTGGTCACGACGGTCAGGGATTGGACGGCGGTGAGGTACTGCGTCATCGCCCAGGTCGTGGTGCCGGCCGAGAGCGCGATCGCCGCGCCGGACCGGATCAGGCCGGCAGCGCGCTGCGCGATCGCCTGCTTGGCCGGTTGGGACAACTGGCTCTTGGCGGCAAATCCCGGCTCGAACGCCACCTGCCCGGCGAGCACCGCGCCACCGTGCACCTTGCGCGCAGCACCCTCGTTACTGAGCTGCTCCAGGTCGCGGCGGATGGTCATGTCCGAGACGCCGAGCAGCTCGGTAAGGTCCGCCACGCGCACGGCGCCGACCCGCCTCAGTTCGGTGAGGATCCGAGCCTGGCGCTGCTGGGCGAGCACGCATCCTCCCGAGCGACGGACCGAGCGTCTAACAGAGTCGAACATGATATAACAGAAATGACCACGTACCGCCAGAGCGACGCCCGGTCGAAAGGGACTCCGTGCCGAAGGTCGAGGCCACCTGGCGAGCCCCAGGTCGGGTCAATTTCATCGGCGAGCACACCGACTACTCCGGCGGTTTCGCCCTGCCGTTCGCCATCACCGCCGCGTGCACGGCAACAGCAAGCACCGCGGCGAGCGCCGCCGCGCGCGCTGCGCATCGGCTCGGCGCAACGCGACGAGCCGGTCGTGCTCGAGCTGGCTGCGCTGGCACCGGGCCAGGGCGGCTGGGCCGGGTACGCGGCCGGCGTGGTCTGGGCAATGCTCCACCGCGGCATCTCCGTCCCACCCCTCGACATCTCACTCGACAGCACCGTGCCGGCCGGCGCCGGGCTCTCGTCGTCGGCGGCGCTGACCTGCGCCGTAGCTACCGCGGTCAACGACCTGCTCGAGCTCGACCTGCCACTCGGCGAGCTGCTCGAGATCACCCGGTCGGCGGAGAACGACTTCGTCGGCGCACCGACCGGCGGGCTCGACCAGCTCGCGGCGCTCTACGCGACGGCCGGCCACGCGCTGTTCTGCGACATGCGTTCTCTGCACACCGAGCAGGTCCCGTTCGAACTCGGCGACCACGGGCTCACCGTGCTCGTCGTGGACACCCATGCCGCGCACGCGCACGCCGGCGGCGAGTACGGCCAGCGGCGCGCGGGCTGCGAGCGCGCCGCGAAGCTCCTCGGCATCGATTCGCTGCGCGACGTGGGCGTGGACGACCTCGGCGACGCGCTCGCCCGGCTGCCCGACGACGAGCTGCGGCGCTACACCCGGCACGTCGTCACCGAGAACGCCCGGGTGCTCGCGGCCGTCGATCGGTTGCACGCGCACGACTACGACGAGGTGGGCCGGCTGCTTTCGGCGTCACATGCCTCGTTGCGCGACGACTACCGGGTGACGATCCCGGAGCTCGACACCGCGGTCGAGGTGCTGCTCGGCGCGGGGGCCTTGGGCGCGCGGATGACCGGCGGCGGGTTCGGCGGCAGCGTCATCGCGCTACTGCCCGAGACCGGTGTAGCCGACGCGACCAGCGCGGTCGAGGCACGCTTCGCTGCCGAAGGATTCCGGGCGCCGACCGCGACGACGATGCGTGCGGCCGCCGGTGCGCACAAGGTCTGACCGAGTGGTGTGGGGCTGACGCCGCTCGTTACGGCGTGCCGATGCCCGGCAGTGCGGGCTGGCAGGCGGGCCGGAACTGCGGATCGTCGGCGCCGAGGGCGTTGAGCACGTACTGGATCGCGTTGTCGTCGTAGGGGATGCCGATGTGGTCGGTGGCATCGAACGGGCAGCTGTCCTGCAGCAGGATGTTCCGCACGCCGCGCCCGTTCAGGAAGGCGTTGGTGTACGGGGTGACGACATCGTCGTAGCGCGTCTCGATCACCGTGTACTTCACGCCACGCACGGTGTCACCGCCCTTGTTCAATGCGGTGATGAACGCGCTGTGCGCTTCCTGTTGCTCGAACGCCGGTGCGCCACCGGGCGAGAGCACCGACACTCCGGTGAGGGCCTCGACCGCGGTGATGAGGGTGAGGACGCCGAAGAAGCTCGTGCCGTAGTTGGACGGTGCGAGCCCGACGAGTTGGTGCACCTTCGCGGCCCCGCCGAGGTTGCGCAGGTAGTAGCGCGGCAGCGGTCCGCCGCCCTGCGACCAGCCGACGATGTCGACCTTGCTCGCGCCCGTCTTCGCGAGCACGTGGTCGACGAACTTGGCGAGCTGGTGGGCCGAGGCGGCAATGTCGCCCATCGCGCCGATCACTCCGTGCGTGTTCCTGGTGATCGAGGTGTCGCCGTAGTTGAGCCCGTAGACGCAGTAGCCCGCGTTGGCCAGCGTCGGCCCCAGCCGGGCGAATGATGCGACGGTGCGCGAGGTGGTGCCCTCGAGCAGCACGACCGGGCGCGGATGCGCGCTGCTCGGACGGCAGGTCACATTCACCCCTGCCGGGTCGGCATCCGGACTCGCCAGCCAGGCGGCGTCGCCGGTCGCCGCCGAGCCGACCGGGTACCTCGGCGGTGCGTCGGCCGACCCGGTTTCAGCTGTGGCAAGCACGAGCGAGGCGGCGAGGGCGGACACGATCGTGCAGCGCAACCAGGCCATAGCTGGCAAATTACCGACGTTCTGGCGCGGTGTCCCGATGGACACTAGGTTGAGGCAACCAAGATCAGGGAGGCGCCATGGCTGGCAAGGATTCGGACGCGATCTGGAAGGGCCTGTCGTACGGCGGCCTCGGCTTCGGGGCGCTCGCCGTTCTCGCACCACGGGTGTTCACCGGGTTGTACGGCCTCAAGGGCGACGGCAACTTGCGCACGATGGTGCGGCTATGGGGCACCCGTACCGCGCTCATCGGGGCGATGGCCATGACGACCACGGATCCGGCCGCGCAGCGCCGGCTCGGCATGGCGGTGGTCGGGCTCAATGCGGTCGATACCGCGCTGACGTTCACCGCCGGCCCGGATGTCCCGGCGCGCACGAGGGTCATGGGCGCGGCAAGCTCCGCGGCATTCGCCGCTGCCGGCGGCTACTGGCTCAGCCAGGCCGGCAACTAGAGCGAGCGGAACTCGGCTCCGGCGAGCCGGGTTCGCATCACCTCGATCGCTTCGGGGTGGCTGTCGACGAGCACGAACCGGCGACCGGTGGCGCGCGCGACCGCACCGAGCGTGCCGCTGCCGGCGAAGAAGTCGAGCACCCAGTCGCCGGGCCGCGACGAAGCCTGCACCATCCGCCGAACGACGCCCTCCGGCTTCTGCGTCGGGTAGCCGGTCTTCTCCTTACCGGTCGGCGAGACGATGGTGTGCCACCAGACGTCGGTCGGCAGCTTGCCCCGCGCCGCCTTCTCCGGGCCGACCAGGCCGGGCGCCATGTACGGCTCACGGTCGACCGCGGCGCTGTCGAAGTGGTACCGAACAGGGTCCTTCACGTAGACCAGGATCGTGTCGTGCTTGGCCGGCCAGCGGCTCTTCGACCGTGCCCCGTAGTCGTAGGCCCACACGATCTCGTTGAGGAAGCACTCGCGGCCGAACAGCTGGTCGAGCAGGACCTTCGCGTAGTGCACCTCGCGGTAGTCGAGATGCAGGTACAGCGTGCCGTCGCGCGCCAGCAGCCGCCAGGCATGCTCCAGCCGCGGCTCGAGGAAGGACCAGTAGTCGGCGAATACGTCGTCGTAGGCGGTGATCCGGCCGCGCACGGTTTCATAGCTCAGCCCGTGGAAGCCGATCCGCGTGCCGGTCGACGAGCGCGGGCGTCTGCATCGATCGGCGCACCTGCGCCCGACCGGTGTTGAACGGCGGGTCGAGGTAGATGAGGGTGAAGGCCCCGTCCGGCAGGTCGGGCAGCACCGCGAGGTTGTCGCCGGTCAGCACGTAGTCGGGCGCGTCGGCACCCAGGTCGATGTGCACGCGTCAGTTGAGCAGCGGATCGGTCGGGTAGGTCGAGATCAGGTTCAGCGGCGGCGGCTGGCGGCGCAGCACCCGCGACCACATCGGCCGCGGCTCGTCGCTGAACAGGTCGCTCGGGCTCCCCGGGACCACCCACCAGGCACCCTCGGCGATCTCGTCGTCGAGCTGGTCCGGCGCCCAGCCGGCGTGCCCGGCGAACACGCGCAGCCGTTGCGTCAGCCCGGTGATCACCGTCACATCGCCGTCGAGATCGATGGTGGCCACACCGTCGACCACCGGGCGCACCCCCGGCCCGTCGGTCGACAGCTGCCCGAGGCACAGCGCGCCGTCGGGTTGCACGGGACCGCCGTTGAACACCACCGCCGGGCCGCTCACCGCGTCCTGCCAGCTCGGCAGCACCTGTCCCACCGGCGTGTGGCTCGGCCGGTTGAGGATCACGCCGACCGTCCCGCCGCCGTCGTGCTCGAGCAGGTAGACGACCGAGCGGGTGAAGTGCGGGTCGGTGAGCAGCGGAGTGGCGATCAGGAGCCGGCCGCCTAGCGGCTCCAGCTCACCGAGGTCGGCCCAACCCGTCACCTGTTCATCTTGGCGGTCGATGGCGTGTTCTCCACCAGCGCTGTCTACGGTCAAGAGGTGACACTCACCCTCGTCCGCAGCCGGCACGTCGTCACCGCTGCTGCGCGCGAGCGGTTTCCGGCGGCTGATGGCCGTCCGGCTCGCTGCCCAGTTCGGCGACGGCGTGTTCCAGGCCAGCCTGGCCGGCGCGGTGCTGTTCAACCCGCAGCGCCAGGCGCACGCAAGCGACATCGCCGCCGGCTTCGCCGTACTGCTGATGCCGTACTCGATCATCGGTCCGTTCGCCGGCGTGTTCTTGGACCGGTGGTGGCGCCAGCGGGTGCTGTTCACGGTCAACCTCGTGCGCGCGCTGTGCGTGCTGGTCATCGCCGCCGAGATCGCGACGGGGCCTGCACGGCGAGCCGTTCTACGCCAGCGCACTCGTCGTGCTGTCGATCAGCCGGTTCTATCCTGGCCGGCCTGTCCGCCTCGCTGCCGCACGTCGTGAGCGCGGACGAGCTGGTCACCGCGAATGCCGTGTCGGTGACCCTCGGGGCGTTGGCCACGACCGCAGGCGGCGCGGCCGCCATCGGTGCGCGGGTGCTCAGCGGCACGTCGTCGAGCTCGTCCTACGCGGTCGATGGCCGTGACCGCGATCGATCCCGTACGTGGTGTCGGCGCTCGCGGCACGCGGCTTCGGCCGCACGGCTCTCGGCCCGGACGACGTCGAGCGGGCCACCCGCGAGACCGTCGCCGAGGTCGCCCGCGGCCTGGTGGCCGGGGCGCGGCACCTGCGCTCGCGCCGCCCGGCGCTGCTCGCCCTCATCGCGATCAGCGCGAACCGGCTTTGTTACGGCCTGTTCGCCGTCTGCACCCTGCTGCTCTATCGCAACTACTACGCGCCGCAGGGCATGCTGCGGGTCGGGCTCACCGGCCTTGCCCAGTTCGTGCTCGTGGTGGCAGTAGGCGGCGGGCTGGCCGCAGTCGTGACCCCGGCGATCTCGCGGCGGATCGGCTTCGCGTCGTGGATGGTCGCGCTGCTTGCCATGTCGGGCCTGTTCGAAGTGGTCGCTGTGCCTGCCCTACCGGCTGCCGTTGCAGCTGCTCGCCGGCCTGGTGCTCGGGTTCGCGGCGCAGGCACTGAAGATCTGCGTCGACACGACCGTGCAGCGCACGGTGTCCGACGAGTTCCGCGGCCGGATCTTCGCGCTCTACGACACCCTGTTCAATCTGGCGCTGGTGGCGGCCGCGCTGATCACGGCCGTCCTGCTGCCCGACGACGGCCACTCGCCGGTTTCGGTCGCAGCGCTCGGCCTCGCCTACGTGGCGACCGCGATCGGCTACCTGCGGTTGACCCGCCGGCAGGCGGCGGTCACGGCTGCTCCTGCTCCCACCAACGCTTGAGTTCGGCGACCGCCTCGTCGTGGTCGAGCGGGCCGCGGTCCATGCGCAGTTCCTTCAGGAACGCCCAGGCCTTGCCGACAGCCGGACCGGGCGGGATGTCGAGGATCTTCATGATCTCGTTCCCGTCCAGATCGGGACGGATCCGCTTGAGCTCCTCCTGCTCCTGCAGGTCGGCGATCCGCTTCTCCAAGCCGTCGTAGGCGGCCGACAGCGCGGCGGCCTTGCGGCGGTTACGGGTGGTGCAGTCGGAGCGGACGAGCTTGTGCAGCCGGGGCAGCAGCTCACCGGCATCGACGACGTAGCGCCGCACCGCAGAGTCGGTCCAGTCGCCGTCGCGGTAGCCGTAGAAGCGCAGGTGCAGGAACACCAGCTTGGCCACGTCGTCGATGAGGTGCTTGCTGTAGCGCAGGGCGCGCAGCCGCGCTTTCGCGCCATGTCGCGCCCGACCGCTTCGTGGTGGTGGAAGCTCACCCGCCCGCCGGGCAGGAAGGCGCGGGTGGCCGGCTTGCCGATGTCGTGCAGCAGCGGCGGCCCAGCGCAGCACCAGATCCGGACCGTCGTCCTCGAGGTCGATGGCCTGCTCGAGCACCTGCAGGGTGTGCGCGTACACGTCCTTGTGCTGGCCGTGCTCGTCGGCGGCCATCCGCAGGGCGGGCAGCTCGGGCAGCACGACGTCGGCCAGCCCGGACTCGACGAGCAACTCGATGCCCGCCCGCGGGTGGGCGCCGAGCAGCAGCTTGCTCAGCTCGACCTGGATGCGCTCGGCGGTGATCCGCGCCAGCTCGGTGGCCATCGCGCGCAGCGCGGCTTCCACCTCGGGCGCCACCTGCACGCCGAGCTGGGAGACGAACCGGGCGGCGCGCAACATGCGCAGCGGGTCGTCGGCGAACGACTCCTCCGGACGCGCCGGCGTGGCCAGCACCAGCCTGACCAGGTCGGCCAGGCCGCCGAACGGGTCGCTGAAGGCCGGCGGTGCCGGTGACCGACAGCGCCATCGCGTTGATCGTGAAGTCGCGCCGGCGCAGGTCGTCCTCGAGCGAGTCGCCGTACTCGACCGCCGGATTGCGGCTGACCCGGTCGTAGCGATCGGCCCGGTAGGTGGTGATCTCGCACGCCCGCCCGCGAACCTGGGCGCCGATCGTCCCGAACTCGATCCCGGTCGTCCAAATCGAGGACGCCAGCGGCTCGACGATCTCCGAGCACCTGCGCGGGACGGGCGTCGGTGGCGAAGTCGAGATCCTCGTACGCGCGCTGCATCAGCGCATCGCGCACCGTCCCGCCGACGAGGTGCAGCTCGTGCCCGGCCGCGGCGAAGGCCGCGCCGAGGGCCGCGGCAGCAGGCGGCACCTCGATCAGATCAGCAGGGGACGGACTCACGAGCGTCAGCGTACCGATCGCAAAACGGGTGAGCGGCTACCATCGGGCCATGGTGCAGGACGGCAAGGGTGGGGACTCGAAACCCCGGCGCCCGGCACCGAAACAGCAGCGCAGGCGCCGGGCGCGCTGGCTGCGCCAGGTCGACGAGTTCAGCGCCGGTGGGCTCGTGGTCGACCTCGGTGGCGAGGTGCCGCGCGGCGCGCTGATCGCCCGCACCGACCGGCACGGCCGGCTGCTCTGGTCACTGCCGAAGGGCCATATCGAGGCCGGCGAGACCGCCGAGCAGGCCGCGGTGCGCGAGGTCGAGGAAGAAACCGGTATCGCCGGGGAGATCCTGGCCGAACTCGGCACGATCGACTTCTGGTTCGTCGCGGACGGGCGGCGCATCCACAAGACCGTGCGGCACTACCTGCTGCGGGCGGTCGGCGGGGAGCTGTCCGACGCCGACATCGAGGTGTCCGAGGTGGCGTGGGTGCCGCTGCCGGACATCCGCGCCCAGCTCGCCTACCCCGACGAGCGAGGGTTGGTGGACACCGCCGGCCGGTTGCTCGCGGATAGCGCGTGACGAGACGCCGAAGTCTCGCTCTGGGCGCTGTCGTTGTCTTGGCCGCGCTGCTGTGGCTACCGGTTGCACCTGCGCAGGCGCGGCGCATCGTGGTCGGCCCGGGCGCCATCTCGATGACGATCCGCGACGTCGAGCCGACCGCGCCCACGCCGGCGAAGCACCCGAGACATCTCGACATCTCGCTGGTGCTGATCAACAACACCGACGCACGCTCTGCCGCTCACAGTCACCGCCACGCGCAGCGATCCGATCGCCTTCCAGACCGACCTGAACTCGGCCATCGCGAACGAGAAACCCCCGTCCCCAGGTCTGGCCGCCCCGCTCAAGCCGCAGACACCGCTGCTCGAACCATCCGCAGAGATGGACCTGGTGTTCGACATAACGACCTCGCCCAACGCACCCGAGGCCGAGCTCTGCCTGTGCAGGAGTGCGATCTACCCGCTGTACTTCGCTGCGCTCTACACCCCGCCCGGCGGTCGGGCCGTGCAGCTGGCAACGGCGCAGACCTACATTCCCTCGTTCCCCAAACGACCCGTGAAGGCCCAGGTCGGCTGGCTCTGGCCGCTGCTCGACCGCCCGCACCGGCTGTTCAGCGACCGGTTGTTCCTCGATGACGACCTCGCCGCGGAAGTCGCCCCGGGCGGTCGGCTCGATCAGCTGCTCAGCGTCGTCGAGAAGGTCGGCCGGAAGGTGCCGATGACCCTGGTCACCGATCCCGAACTCATCGACGAGCTCGTGGTCATGAGCAAGCACTACGAGGTGAAGTCGCCCACCGGCCGGGTGCGCGGCCAGGGCGGCCCGGCGGCGGCCAGCTGGCTGGCCCGCCTGCGCGCGGTGCTGAAGCTTCCGGGCATGGAACTCAGCTTCACGCCCTACGCCGACCCGCCGGTCGAGTCGCTGCAGCGCAAGGCCCTGAACTGGACGATTGCGCCACCTTCGCCGCGCGAGAATCACCGCGTCGCCAAAGCGCTCGGCGAGATCCCGAGCAGTGACATCGCATGGCCGGCGAACGAGACGATCAGCGCGCCGACACTGACCACCCTGGTCAGCCAGGGCACGAGCACCGTTGTCGTCGACGACAAGACGCTGCCGAAGGATCGCGACGTCACGGCGGTGCCAAACGCGCTGGCTCCGCTGCAAACCACGAGCGGATCGGCCATCGCGGCCGTCACGTCGAGGACGCTCGAAGGGTTGGTGCAAACGGTCCTGGCTCCTGACGGGCCCGGGCTGACCGCGCTGCCCGAACTCGTCGCCCAGATGGCACTACGCGTCGTGAACAACCCGGCCGTGTCGCACTACATCGTGCTGACCCCGCCGCGGGACGTGTCGACCGTGGATCCCGACCTCGCGGCCCGGATGATCCTCGACACCGCGCACTCGTCGTGGTCGAGCCCGCTCCCGTTGCGGGCCGCAGAGAGTGTCGTCCCGGCCGTCGACCACGGCACGCTCCAGCCACACGCGCCGCCGCGATTCGCACCCGGAGTGATCAGGCGGCTGCGTTACGTGCTCGGCTCGATCCCGGGGCTGGGCACCCTGTTCCACGATCCGACGGCCGGCCAGCTGCTGCGCACCCAGCTCTCGACCGCCGTCCTGCGCACCGAGTCGACCGGGCTGCTCGCCGTTCCCGGGCTGACCCAGACCTATTCGCGCCGACTCGCGTACTACGTGCGGCGGCTGCGCGATGAGGTGCAGCTCGTCCCGCCGCTGACCGGCGGCAACTACACCCTCGCGTCCAAGAACTCGAAGCTGCCCGTGACGATCACCAACGACCTCGATGTCGACGTCGAGGTGGTGGTCGGCATGACCGGGTTGGAGGGGTTCTCGGCCGATCCGGTCACCAGAGTCGTCCCGGCGAACAGCACGGTGCAGGTGCGGGTGCCGACCCACGTCGATCGAGTTGGCGTGTTCCCTGTCCAGGTGACCTTGTCGACCAAGGACGGACTGCTGCTGAGCAAGCCGCTGCAACTCACCGTGCACAGCACCGCGCTCGGCACCATCGGCATCGTGATCACGGTGGTTGCCGCGATCGTGCTCGTGGCCGCGCTGCTCATCCGGTTCATCCGGCGAATGCGCCACCGCGGACCCCCCGATGCGCCGGTGACGACCGAGCCGGTGCCCGCGACGACGGCCGCGGCGTGACCTCAGGCGACGGCGGCTGGAGCCGGACCTCGCTCTACAGCGCCCGCGGTCGGCCCGTTGAACCGCGGACCTTCACCGAGGCCGACCCGATCTCGGCGATGATCGTCGCCGACTGGAGCGGCGAGGACGAGCAGGGCTCGTGGGGCTCGACCACCTACATCGGTCCGCGGCGCCGGCTACCCAAGCGTGGTCCAGCGCCGCAAGCCGACGCGGCCGTCGCCACTGCCGAGCCGGTCAGCCCGGACACCCCGCTCGGCGAGGAACCGCGCGAGATCGAGCAGGAGCGCGGGCTCATCGCCAACACGCGCACGATGGCGGTCGCCAGCCTGACGAGCCGGGTCACCGGCTTCCTGCGCAACTCGCTGCTGGTCGCCGCGCTAGGCGTGCACGGGGTCGGCAACGCCTACAACCTCGCGAACAACTTCCCGAACATGGTGTACGAGCTGCTGCTGGGAGGAGTGCTGTCCAGCGTGCTCGTCCCGCTGCTCGTGCACGCCCAAGAAGACGACGCGGACGGCGGTGTCGCCTACACCCAACGGCTGATGTCGGTCGCCACCGCGGCGCTCGGCGCGCTCACCCTTGCCGCGGTCGCGTGCGCGCCGCTGCTTGCCGCCGGGTTCGTCGACAACGCTGCCCAGCGCTCGTTGACGAGCATCTTCGCCACCCTGCTCCTGCCCGAGATCTTCTTCTACGGCGTCGGCGCGATGCTCATGGCGGTGCTCAACGTGCGGCACAGCTACGGCCCCGGTGCCTGGGCGCCGGTGCTCAACAACGTCGTCGTCATCGCCACCGTCGTCACCTTCTGGCTGCTGCCCGGCCCGCACACGTTGAACCCGACGTCGATGACGACCGCGCAGATCCTGGTCCTCGGGATCGGGACGACGCTGGGCATCGCCGCGCAGGCGCTCGTGCTCGTTCCGGCCCTGCGCAAGACCGGCTTCCACTGGCAGTGGCGCTTCCGTGCCTACCCGAACGAGGTCGGCCGGATGCGCGATGTCGGCACGCTGGCCTTCTGGGTGCTCGGGTACGTGGTGGCCAGCCAGATCGGCGTGACCGTGGTGGCGAAGGTCGGCATCGTGCACGACGCGTTCACGGTCTTCACCAACGCCGACCTGCTGCTGCAGATGCCGTACGGGATTCTCGTGGTCTCGTTGCTCACCGCGCTGATGCCCCGGCTCTCGCGTGCCGCCGCGCGCGAGGAACGTGCCGAGGTCGTCGCCGACCTCGGGCTGGGCGCGCGGCTGTCGGCCGTCGCGCTGCTCCCGATCGTCGCCGGGCTGATCGTGCTCGGCCAGTCATTGACCGTGGTGCTGTTCGCGTACGGACGGACCTCGGTCGAGGACGCCCGGCTCATCGGCACGGCGCTGGCCACTTCGGCGTTCGGGCTGTTCCCGTTCGCGCTGGTCATGCTGCAACTGCGCGTGTTCTACGCGATGCGCGACGGCCGGACCCCGACCTTGATCAACGTGTTCATGGTGGGCACCAAGGTGCTGCTCGTCATCGGCAGCACGGCCCTGTTCCACACGCCCGCGCAGATCGCGGTGGCGCTCACGACCTCGACCTCGGCGTCATACGTCATCGGCGCAATCGTCGGCCACATCCTGCTGAGCCGACGGCTCGGGAGGCTGCAGTTCGGCAGCGTGTTGGTGACCGTCGGCAAGGTAGGGCTCGCCTCCACCATCGGCGCGCTGGCCGTGTTCGGGGTCAGCGAGGCGCTCGGGGCCGCGCTCGGGCACGGGCACGCGGGCTCGGCTGCGATCCTCGTCGGCGGGGTGCTGGTGGGGTTGCCGGTGCTCGCGGTAGCACTGTGGCGGATGCGCATTCCCGAGATCGAGGACATCGTCGCGATGGTGCGGCGTCGCTGAGGCTCGTGGAATGCCGCGACACCTAGGATCGTTTGACAGGACGGAACCATCAGACCGGAAAGAGGTTCGCAAGTGACGTCCTCCGAGACGCGGCACCGCAACGTGATCATCGTGGGGTCAGGCCCCGCGGGGTACACCGCAGCGCTCTACACCGCGCGTGCCGACCTGGCGCCGCTGGTGTTCGAGGGCGCGCAGTACGGCGGCGCGCTGATGAACACCACCGAGGTCGAGAACTACCCGGGCTTCCCCGAGGGCATCATCGGCCCCGACCTGATGCACCAGATCCGCGCCCAGGCCGAGCGCTTCGGTGCCGAACTGGTCAGCGACGACGTCACCGAGGTCGACCTCGCCGGTCCGGTCAAGGTGGTGCGCACCCACGACGGCGAGTACACCGCTGACGCGGTGATCCTGGCGATGGGTTCGGCCTACCGCAAGCTTGGCGTCGCCGGCGAGGACGAGCTGTCCGGTCGCGGCGTGTCGTGGTGTGCGACCTGTGACGGCTTCTTCTTCCGCGACAAGGACATTGCCGTCGTGGGCGGTGGCGACACCGCGATGGAGGAAGCGACCTTCCTCACCCGATTCGCGAAGTCGGTGACCGTCATTCACCGGCGCGATGCACTGCGGGCCAGCAAGATCATGGCCGACCGGGCCATGAAGGACCCGAAGATGCGCTGGGCGTGGAACAGCGAGGTTGTCTCGGTGCACGGCGAGGGCAGCATCACCCACCTGCGCCTGCGCGACACCGTCACCGGCGAGGAGCGCGACCTGGACGTCGGTGGCCTGTTCATCGCGATCGGGCACGAGCCGCGCAGCGAGCTCGTGAAGGGCCAGGTCGATCTCGACGACGAGGGCTACGTGCTGACCACCACCGGCACGCGCACCAACCTCGACGGCGTGTTCGCCGCCGGCGACCTCGTCGACCACACCTACCGGCAGGCGGTGACCGCCGCCGGCACCGGCTGCCAGGCGGCGCTGGACGCCGAGCATTTCCTCGCCGCGCTCGCCGACCTCCGTCCGGCCGAACTGGCCGGCGCCTGAGCCGGGAATGCCGGCGCACCCCACCGCGTTTCAGCAACGACCACGACGACTACGGGAGAATCCAGATATGGGCAACAACACCAAGACCGTCACCGACGCCAGCTTCAGCGCCGACGTCCTGCAGGCCGACGGGCCCGTGCTCGTCGACTTCTGGGCCGAGTGGTGCGGGCCGTGCCGCCAGGTCGCTCCGGTGCTCGAGGAGATCGCCGGCGAGAACGCCGACAAGCTCACGATCGCCAAGCTGAACATCGACGAGAACCCCGAGACCGCACGGAACTACCAGGTCATGTCCATCCCGACCATGGCCGTGTTCTCCAAGGGCGAGCTCGTCAAGACCATCGTCGGCGCCCGTCCCAAGGCAGCCATCCTTCGCGAGCTCAGCGACTTCGTCGGCTGAGCCGTAGCACGCAGATATACGAACGGCCGTCCACCCCTAGCGGGTAGGCGGCCGTTCGGGTTTGTCGGCCCTGCTGGCAGCCATTTCATTCCGTTGAGTTAGCTGGGGCACAATGGCGGACGGACCTGCCCCCGACCCGGCGAGGACATTTCAGACATGCAGCCCCTGCGCCGCGGTGCCGACGGCATCGCCGTGGCGGATGTGCGGCGCATGCTCGCCTCGCTGGGTCTGCTCGACAACACCGACCCGCATTACGTCGCTGCTTACGACGACGCGACCGAACTTGCCATCCGGCACTTCCAGCAGCGCCGCGGATTGACCGTCGACGGCGCGGTCGGCACCGAGACGTACGCCGCGCTCACCGAAGCGCACTGGCGGTTGGGCGATCGCGTGCTGGCCCATGAGCCGGGCCAGATGCTGACCGGCGACGACGTGAGCTCGCTGCAGACCCAACTGCTCGAACTCGGCTACGACCTGGTCCGGGCCGACGGCGCGTTCGGGCCGCGCACCGCCGACGGCCTGCGCAACTTCCAGCGTGACTACGGCCTGGTTGCCGACGGAATCTGCGGGCCCGCGACATTGCGCGCCCTGCGCCAGCTCGAGCGGCGCGTGGTGGGCGGCCGTCCTCAGTTGTTGCGCGAGATGGTCGCCGTTGCCGACGCCGGGCCGTCCCTGCTCGGCAAGCGGATCGTCGTCGATCCCGGGCACGGCGGCGACGACCTCGGCACCGTGCACCACGACGACGAGCGCGGCGACATCACCGAAGCCGAGCTGAACTGGGATCTCGCAGCCCGGCTGGAGGGCCGGCTGACCGCGCTGGGCGTCAGCGCGTGGCTGACCCGTGGCCCGCACAACGGCGCCAGCGAGCAGGATCGCGCCCAGCTCGCCAACGACGTGAGTGCCGATCTCGTCATCTCGCTGCACGTCGACGGATTCGTGTCTCCGCAGGCCAATGGCCTGGCCGTCTACTACTACGGCGCCGGCGAGTCGTCGTCCACGATCGGCGAGCGACTGGCCGATCTCGTGCAGCGCGAACTGGTCGCCCGCACCGGCATGACCAACGGCCGCATCCACGCCAAGACCTGGGCGCTGCTGCGGCTCACCCGGATGCCGACCGTGCGCCTCGAGCTCGGCTACCTGACCTCACCGCTGGATCGGGTCCGGCTCGTCGACCCGCTCTTCCGCGACACCGTCGCCGAAGGGCTGCTGGTGGCCATCCAGCGCCTGTACCTGCCGCAGTCCGACGATCCGCCCACCGGGGTCATGCGCATCCCCGCGCACGCGTAACCAGCGGCACAGAGGCTCACGCCATGCCGTATCAGTTCTTGCCCGGGCTGGCGCTCACCGGTCCGGTGCCCGACGAGATCGTCACCGTAAGGCACGGCGACGACGAGTACGTGCTCGACATCGCCGCGCTGACCAGCAACTACCAATGCATCTACGGACGCGGTTGCCAGGGCGTGACGCCCTTCGACGGTGAGGGGCCAGGCCAGCACCTCCCCGCGGATCGTTCGGTCACCGGATGTTGCCGCACAGCGCCCGGCTTCGGGCTGGCCAGCGCCGAGGTGGGCGACGCGGATCCCGCCGTCGTCGATTCGCCGCTGCGCATCGCGCCGTTCGTCGACCAACTGGAACCCGGCGAGGCCCAGCACTACGACCGGATCGCCGGCGGCGACTGGCTCGTCGAGAACCAGGACGACGACGGCGTCTGGGACTCCCGGCACACGAAGGTCGGCGGCAACTGCATCTTCCTCAACACCGAGATGGCCAACGGGAAGGTCGGCTGCGCGCTCTACCACCTCGCCGACCGGTTGGGCGTGCCCGCGAAGGACACCCGTCCACTCGTGTGCCACAGCACGCCGGCCGCCGTCTTCGCGATCAGCGAGACCAACGACGGAGCCGGCGAGCGGCTGCTGGTCACGCTGCGCCCGCCGTGGTTCGGCTGGTTCGCGGCCAGCGGGTACTTCTGCACCAAGGACCCAGCGGCTTTCAGCGCGAGCGAGCCGGTGTTCGTGCGGATGGAATCGGAGTTCCGCTCCCTGCTCAGCGACGAGATCTGGGACGTCCTGCGCCCCGTCCTCGACCAGGTCTGGGCCGAACGTGGCGAGCGGCTGCGCAAATCCTGGGGACGGCCGGTGGCGTTGGACATGCCGCGCTGGGCGCGCGATCGGGAGCAGGAAATGGCCCAGTCAGCGCCCGCCGAGCGCGGGGACGCCGCTGGAGATCGAGGCGAGTAGCCGTTCGACCGCTACGCCGGCGTCCTCGCGCCACGACACGATGCTGCGGATGTCCAGCCGCAGTCGCGGTGTGGTCGGGTGTGGACGGACGGTTTTGAAGCCGACGGCGAGCAGGAAGTCGGTCGGTGGCAAGCAGGCGAGCTCGCCGCTGGTCGCTTCGGTCGGTCGTCCGAAGGCTTCCACGGCCCGGATGCCGCGCCGGGTCACGTCACGCGCGAGGCCCTGCACCAGCATTCGTCCCAATCCCGCACCGACGAATTCCGGCTCGAGGTGGGCCGACATCAGGATGACCGCGTCCGGCGCGATCGGCGAGGTGGGGAACGCCATCGAGCGCGGCACGTAGGCCGGTGGTGCGTAGAGCACGTGTCCGGCGGGCGCGCCGTCGACATAGAGCAACTGGCCGCAGCAACCCCACTCGAGCAGGGTGTCGGAGACCCAGGCTTCCTTCTCCAACTCGGCCGCGCCCGTCGCGCAGGCCTGCTCGCCGGCGGCCGGGTCGAGCTCCCAGAACACGCACGATCGGCAGCGGGCGGTGACATCGCCGAGGTTGTCCAGTGTCAGGTTGACCAGGCGGCGTGACACGGACCCCCCTGGAGGTGCGCGCTGGTGCACGGTGGTGCGCTGCGGGACGGTTGCTACCTAGCAGGGTAAGGCGTTGCGCCGTTGTCGCGGTATCCCTCCAGGAACGTTGCGATCCGCCCGATCGCCTCGGTGAGGTCGTCGGCGCGCGGCAGGGTCACGATGCGCAGATGATCCGGATGCGGCCAGTTGAAGCCGGTGCCCTGCACGACCAGGACGTGCTGCTCGCGCAGCAGTTCGAGAACGAACTGCTGATCGTCGGTGATCGGGTACACCTGCGGGTCGAGGCGCGGGAACACGTAGAGCGAGCCCTTGGGCTCGACGCAGCTCACTCCGGGGATCTTCGCCAGGGCGGTGAGCGCGGCGTCGCGCTGCTCGAGCAACCGGCCGCCGGGCAGGACCAGCTCACGGATGCTCTGCCGGCCGCCGAGGGCCACCTGGATCGCGTGCTGTGCGGGAACGTTCGCGCACAGCCGCATGTTGGCCAGGATCGTCAATCCCTCGAGGTAGCTCGTCGCGTGTTTCTTCGGCCCGTTGACCATCAGCCAGCCGGCGCGGAACCCGGCGACCCGATAGGCCTTCGACAGTCCGTTGAAGGTGAGGGTGAACAGGTCGTGGGCAACCTCGGCGATCGGTACGTGCACCGCGTCGTCGTAAAGGATCTTGTCGTAGATCTCGTCGGCGAGGATGACGAGATTGTGTTCGCGCGCGATCGCTGCGATCTCTTCCAATACCCACCTGGGGTATACGGCACCGGTCGGGTTGTTCGGGTTGATGACGACAATCGCCTTGCTGCGTGGGGTGATTCTCGACTTCAGGTGATCAAGGTCGGGTAGCCAGCCAGCGCTCTCGTCGCACAGGTAGTGCACGGGCGTGCCGCCGGCCAGGCTCGTCGAGGCCGTCCACAACGGGTAGTCCGGCGCGGGGACGAGCACCTCGTCGCCGTTGTCGAGCATCGCCTGCAGCGCCATCGTGATCAGTTCACTGACGCCGTTGCCCAGCCACACATCGTCGACGTCGACGGTGTCGATGCCGCGCGCCTGGTAATGCTGGACGATCGCTGTGCGGGCCGAGAGCAACCCCTGCGAGTCGCAGTAACCCTGTGCCTGCGCAAGATTGCGCACCACGTCGATCAGGATCTCTTCGGGGGCCTCGAAGCCGAACGGTGCCGGGTTGCCGATGTTGAGCTTGATGATCCGCCGGCCCTCTTCTTCGAGGCGCTTGGCCTCTTCGAGAACCGGGCCGCGGATGTCGTAGCAGACGTCTTCGAGCTTGGAGGATTGCCGCAGGTCCACGCGGACACGATCGCACACCGGCCCCCGCTCGGGCAGCCGATATGTCGGCACTCACTCGACGGCGCACACCAATGACACAGTGGAGGGCATGGAGTTGACCGACGCGATCCGCCAGCGGCGGATGATCCGTACCTATGACCCCGACCGCGCGGTGCCGCGCGCTGTCATCGACGGACTGCTCAGCCTGGCCGTTTGCGCCCCGTCCGCGGGGTACACGCAGGGTTGGCGCTTTCTGGTGTTGGATGACATAACGTCATGCCAGGCGTTCTGGCAGGCCACCGACGACGGCGACCCCGAGGACAGCTGGCTGCAGCGGCTGCGTACCGCCCGCGCGCTAATCATCTGTTTCTCGGACAAACAGGCCTATTTAGATCGCTATGCCGAGCCGGACAAGGGCTGGACGGACCGCGATGAGGCGCACTGGCCGGTCCCCTACTGGGACATCGACACCGGCATGGCGGCGATGTTGATGCTGCTCGGCGCCGTCGAGCAGGGCCTCGGCGCGTGCTTCTTCGGCATCCCGGCCGAGCGCTGGGGGCAGGTCGGTGACGCGTTCGCGGTGCCGGAGCGGCTCACCCCGATCGGCGTGATCAGCTTGGGCTATCCGGCCCCGGACGTCCGTTCGCCCTCGCTCAAGCGCGGCCGCAGGCCGCACGACGATGTCGTCAGTTACGGCTCGTTCGCCGCGTCTTCCTGATCGCGGCGGGTCGCGAGGGCGGGCGCCATCACTGCGACGATGCGCTCGAGGTCGTCCACCGAGGCGAACTCGACAGTGATCTTGCCCTTGCGCCGGCCCAACTCGACCCGGACGCGGGTGTCGAAGGTGTCCGACAGCTTGTCGGCCAGCTCGCTGATGCCCGGTGCGGTGATGCGCGCGGCGCTGGCGCGGCGGGTTGCTTTCCGCTCGGCGTGGCCGTGTTGATGCAGCGAGACCAGCTCCTCGGTCGCGCGCACCGAGAGGCCCTCCGCAACGATCCGGGTGGCCAGCTCCTCGAGCACGTCGGCGTCGTCGATGCCGAGCAACGCGCGTGCGTGCCCGGCCGACAGCACGCCGGCGGCGACCCGGCGCTGGACCGGAACCGGCAGGTTCAGCAGCCGGATGGTATTGCTGACCTGCGGCCGGCTGCGGCCGATGCGATGGGCCAATTCGTCGTGGGTGACGCCGAATTCCTCGAGCAGCTGCTGATAGGCGGCCGCCTCTTCCAGCGGGTTCAGCTGTGCGCGGTGGATGTTCTCCAGCAGCGCGTCGCGCAGCATGGCGTCGTCGTCGGTGCTGCGCACGATCGCAGGCACGGTGGCCAGCCCGGCCGCCACGGCGGCCCGGAGCCGCCGCTCGCCCATCACCAGCTCGTAGCCGTCACCGACTGCACGCACGACGACCGGTTGCAGCACGCCGAATTCGCGTACCGAGTGGGCCAGCTCGGCAAGGGCGTCCTCATCGAAGACCTGCCGCGGTTGCTTGGCATTGGCGCGGATCTCGGCCACCGGCAGCTCGGCGAATCGGGCCCCGTCGACCGGCGCGAGGTCCACTTCGCCTGCCGAGTCGCCAGGCTGGTCGTCCGGCGCGCTCGGCTCGTTGCCCGTCGGTGTGTCCACCACCGAGCCTTCCGGGTGGTCGGCGATCGCGCCGTCGACGGCACTGTCGTCGGTGTTGTCCTGCGGCGCCGTCGGGATCAGCGCGCCGAGCCCGCGGCCCAGCCCGCCGCGGCGATGCTTGTTATTCATGCTCCCCCGTCGCTGCGTCAGTGTTCTTATTCGCCGGCGCGCCACCGGCGCCCCGCTCGGCAATCTCGTGCGCGGCCTGAAGGTATCCGATGGCACCGCGCGAGCCCGGGTCGTAGGTGATGACGGTCTGCCCGAAGCCGGGCGCCTCGGACACCCGCACGTTGCGGGGAATGACCGGGGACAGCACGAGTTCGGCGAAATGCTTGCGCACCTCGGCAGCGACCTGATCGGCGAGCCGGGTGCGGCTGTCGTACATGGTCAGCAGCACCGTGCTCACCGCCAGGTCGGGATTGAGGTGCGACCGCACCAGCTCGACGGTGTTGAGCAATTGGGCGAGGCCTTCCAGCGCGTAGTACTCGCACTGGATCGGGATGAGCACCTCGCGACCGGCCACCAGCGCGTTCAAGGTGAGCAGGCCGAGCGAAGGCGGGCAGTCGATGAACACGTAGTCGGGCGGGTCATCGGACTTGAGGAACGCCGTCACGGCCCGTTGCAGCCGGTATTCGCGGGCCACTTGCGAGGTGAGCTCGATGTCGGCGCCGGCCAGGTCGAGGGTGGCCGGCACGCAGCGCAGGTTCTCGGTGAACTCGACCGGCTGGGCGACCTCCTCGACCGCCGCTCCGGCCAGCAACACGTCATAGGTCGACGGTGTGCCGACCGGGTGCTCGACGCCCAGGGCCGTGCTCGCGTTGCCCTGCGGATCAAGGTCGAGCAGGCATACCCGCAAGCCGTGCAGGGCGAGCGCGGCGGCAATATTGACTGCACTGGTCGTCTTGCCGACCCCGCCCTTCTGATTCGCCACGGTCAGTACGCGCGTCGCGGCCGGTCGCGGCCACTGCTCCTGCCGCACGTTGAGCACGTGAATCGCTTGCGCCGCCTCGCGCATGATGGGCGTGTCGAACTCGGTTTCACGTGAAACATCCGCGGCGGGCGGGTCGGTTTCACGTGAAACATCGACACCGGGCGCATCCTCCGCCGTCATCGCTCCCCTTTCCGTGCTGCCCGCGGTTTCGGCTTCCGTCCCGCTCGGTGAACCATGACGACCGGAACCGGCGGGTCGACCAGACCTGTCCCGCACGCCACGACCGCCGCCTCGCCACCACCCGCGCGCTCAACCGCGAGGCGATGTCGCGCGATCTCCTCGCCAGCGCTGGTGCCTTTGATCAACGCGAGCTGGCCGTCCTCGGCGAGCAGCGGTAGGCACCATCTCACCAAACGGTCCAACGGCGCTACCGCTCGTGCCGTCACCCACTCGGCCGACCCGAATTCGGCTCGGATCGCAGGATCCTCAGCCCGTCCGCGGACCACCCGCACCTGGTCGCGCAGCCCGAGCGTCTCGACGGTTTCGATCAAGAACTCGACCCGACGCTGCAGCGGCTCGATGAGGTCGACGCGCAGATCGGGTCGGCGGATCGCCAGCGCGATGCCCGGCAGCCCGGCACCGGAGCCGACATCGACTACGCGCGCCGAGTCGGGAAACAGGTCGGTGAGCACCGCACAGTTGAGCAGGTGCCGCGTCCAGATCCGCGCCGGCTCCCGCGGGCCGATCACGCCACGCACCACGCCGTCGGTCACGAGCACATCGGCGTAGCGCTCTGCGAGCCCCAGGCGCGTCGCGAACACGACCGATGCGCTGGCCGGCGGCTGCTCCGGGAAAACCCCGGAGCCGGTCACGATCAGTCGCCCGGCAGCACGACGACCCGCCGGTTCGGCTCCTCGCCCTCGGACTCGCTGCGCACCCCGGCGATCGCCGCGATCGCGTCGTGCACCACCTTGCGCTCGAACGGGTTCATCGGCGTCAACCTGGCCGGCTCCCCCGACTCAAGCACCCGGGCGGCCGTGTCGGTCGCGAGCCCGGAAAGTTCGTTGCGGCGGGCCTGCCGGTGCCCGCTGATGTCGAGCATCAGCCGGCTGCGCGTGCCGGTCTTCTGGGCAACGGCGAGCCGGGTGAGCTCCTGCAGGGCATCGAGGGTCTCGCCCCGATTGCCGACCAGCGATTGCAATCCGGACCCGATGATGGCGACAACGGCACGATCGTTCTCGACATCGAGGTCGATGTCGCCGTCGTAATCGACGATGTCGAGCAGCCGCTCGAGGTAATCGGCGGCGATGTCACCCTCTTGGATCAGCAGCGATCCGGTGTTCGCGCCCTCGTCGGCGCCGTCCTCCTGGCTTTCGTCGGGGTCGGTGGCAAATTCAGCATCGTCGTTGTCGACGTCTTGCTCGCTAACGGTTTCGCTCACTGGTGCTGGTCCTCTCGGATCGGTCAGCCGCTTTCGTGGGGCTTTGTCGGCGTTTGTCCGCAGTTGCGGCGGCGCCCTATCGCGGCTAGCGGCGTTTTTTCGCCTGGCTCGGGCGTTTGCCCGGTGGTCGGTTGCCGCCCTGGCGTTGCGGGCGCTGCCCCGGGCGCGGTGCATTGCGCGTAGGTGGCGGGGCCGGCGCGTCGTCATCGACGGGTTCGGTTGCCTCGGCCGAGTCCTTGATCAGTGTCGTGCGGCTGCGCGGATCACGGGTCGGCCGCTGCCCCGGCTTGGGCGCCAGCGACTTGCCCAGCGTGCCGACCTCGGGGGTCTCGGTTGGAGTGTGCGGGTGGTACTTGTTGATGTAGAGCTGTTGCAGCATGGTCCAGGTGTTGCTGGTGAACCAGTAGAGCAGCACGCCGAGGGGGAAGAACACCCCGGAGAACAGCACCGAGATCGGGATGAACACCTTCATCAGCCGCTGCACGGTGGCCGCGGTGCCGGTGGGCACGGTGGTGGTGCGTGACATCACCAGCCGCTGGGTGAAGAACGTCGCCGCGGCGCTGATGATCACCAACACGATGGTGACGACGCGGGTGCTGGTGATGTCACCACCGAGCACGTGCACGATCTTGTCGGTGTTGTCGCGCAGCGAACCGGCCAGCGGCGCACCGAACAACCGCGCCTTGGCCGCATCGCAGGTCTGGGTCTTGTTGAACGTGTACAGCTTGAGCAGCCCACTACCGGCCTGGGTCTTGTCATCACAGACCGAGGCCGAGTTGGACAGGTGCCGCAACACATGGAACAACGAGATGAAGATCGGGATCTGCAAGAACATCGGCAGGCAACCCGCCAACGGGTTGAACCCCTGCTCCTGCTGCAGCTTCATCATCTGCCGCTGCATCTCGGCCTTGTCGTCCTTGTACTTCTTACGCAACTCAGCGATCTTGGGCTGGATCTCCTGCATGTGCCGCTGGTAATGCACCTGCTTGACGAACAACCGGAACAGCAACAACCGCGCCGTGACCACCAAGAAGATGATCGACAACGTCCAGTTCAACCCACCGGCCGGATCCAACCCCAACACGTTGAACAACGAGTGCCAACGCAACAACACCCACGAAACGGCGATATACAAGAAGTCAAACACTCAACTACTCCTAGGCTGCCGGTCGCGCGTGTGCGTCGGATTGTGCGTCGGACAGTGCACGGTGATCCGGACGACCAACGATCTCCGGCACCGGGTCGTGCCCGCCGGCATGGAACGGGTGGCACCGCAGCAGTCGGCGCAGCGCAAGCCAGCCGCCGCGCGCGAGCCCGAAGCGCTCGATCGCCTCAGCGGCGTAGGCACTGCACGACGGCACGTAGCGGCATGAAGGCGGGCGCGACGGGCTGATCGCCGACCGGTAGAACGTGATCGCGCGCTGCGCGGCACGCGCTGCGCGACTCATCGAGCTGGCTCCGCAGGCGCGGTCGAGCGGGCATCGGCGTCGACGACACGATCCAGCGCGACCGCGAGATCGGCGGCCAGGTCGGCCGAGTTCGCCCGCGCCGCGGACGGCAGTGCCCTGATCACGGTCGCGCTGCCGGCGGGCAGCCGATCCAGCTGCGCGCTCGTGACAGCTCGCAACCGTCGGCTCGTGCGGTGGCGTACCACGCTGCCGCCGACGCCCTTGCCCACGATGAACCCGACCAGCGCCGCCTCGTGCGACGTGCCGGCCGACCGGTCATGGTGCACGACGATGCTCCCGCGGCGGGCCTGTCGACCGGTGCGAACAGCTGCCGAGAAGTCTGCCGAGCGCCTCATGCGGTGGGCCGAGGGCAGCACGGGCAGGTCAGCAAGAAGACGCGCGGTCGGCTCAGGCCGACAGCTCGCGGCGGCCCTTGCGGCGCCGCGCGCCGATGATCGCTCGGCCCGCGCGCGTGCGCATGCGCAGCCGAAAGCCGTGCGTCTTGGCACGCCTGCGGTTGTTCGGCTGGAAGGTGCGCTTGCTCACGGTAGGGCTCCAACAACTAGAGGATCAGGCAAATCCGGGGTCTGCCGCAGATGGACGCGGAGGTCGCGGCCGGTAGTCCAGGCAGTTATCGCCGTCTACGGTACGGATCCGGAGCACCGCGGGTCAAACCGGCTCCTCCCGCTGCGCCGGCTCAGCAACGCGAGAGCGGAATCCGCAAAATTAGCGCGCTTACTCTGGGTTCCCACAACGACACGCCGCAGCCTATTGTCGGCGGTCGGTACCGCTGTTAGGTTCCCGCACCGTGCCACTCGCAGTTGCGTGGCACGAAAGCCCCGGCAACGCCGGCACTCCTGCGTACACAGTCTGTGGAGAAGTTTGTGGATTCCACGGTCAGCCGTGCTCCGTGAGAGGCTCAACGAGCCGACACGCGCTGTAGACCAAACGGCGAAAACTGGACGAACGAGCTGGAGTGAACCCGATCCGTGGACGACAAGACCGCACTCCTCGGAGTCTGGGACCGGGCTCGCACCCGATTCGACAGTGATGACGCTCTTCGCCCCCAGCACAAGGCATGGCTCAGCCTGACCCGGCCACTCGGTCTCGTCGCCGACACCGCGCTGTTAGCGGCCCCCAACGAGTTCGTTCGCGAGTACCTCGACAGCCACCTGCGCCCATACTTAGCCGTCGTCTTGTCCGAGGAACTCGGCCACGACGTACAGATCGCAGTCACCGTGCAGAACGTCGACGAGCAGGCTGATGACGACGAGGACACCGACGAGTTCGTCGTCGGCGACACGTTTGCCCCGCCCACCGGTATGGAGGACGGGAACTGGGGTTCCCGGCGACCGGGTATCCCCGGGTACAACGGCGCACACCCCAATGGGATGGACCGCCCCGAGCGCAATCCCGAGCGCGACGCGCGCGATGCCCGGCTGAACCCGAAGTACACCTTCGACACCTTCGTGATCGGGTCGAGCAACCGGTTCACCCATGCTGCGGCGGTCGCGGTGGCAGAGGCGCCGGCCAAGGCCTACAACCCGTTGTTCATCTACGGCGAGTCCGGCCTGGGCAAGACTCACCTGCTGCACGCGATCGGCCACTACGCGCAGCGGTTGATGCCCGGGCTGCGCACCCGCTACGTGTCCAGCGAGGAATTCACCAACGACTTCATCAACTCCGTCCGCGACGACAAGATGCAGGCCTTCCAGGCCCGCTACCGCTCGGTGGATCTGCTGCTCATCGACGACATCCAGTTCCTGGAGCGCGCCGAGCGCACCCAGGAGGAGTTCTTCCACACGTTCAACACGCTGCACAACGCGAACAAGCAGATCGTGATCAGCTCCGACAAGTCACCCCGGCAGCTCAATTCACTCGAGGACCGGCTGCGCACCCGCTTCGAGTGGGGCCTGATCAGCGACGTGCAGGCGCCCGACCTCGAGACCCGCATCGCGATCCTCCGCAAGAAGGCCGCTCAGGAGGGCATGAACCTGCCCCCGGAGGTGCTCGAGTTCATCGCCTCGCGGATCCAGAGCAACATCCGTGAACTCGAGGGGGCGCTGATCCGCGTCACCGCGTTCGCCAGCCTGAACCGGCAGACGGTCGACATCACGCTCACCGAGACGGTCCTCAAGGATCTCGTCGGTGAGCTGGACGCCCCTGAGATCACCGCCTCGACCATCATGGGCATCACCGCGGAGTACTTCGCGGTCTCCGTCGACGACCTGGTCGGCCAGTCACGCAGCCGGGCGCTCGTGCACGCGCGGCAGATGGCGATGTATCTGTGCCGCGAGCTCACCGACCTGTCCCTGCCCCGTATCGGGGAGAAGTTCGGCGGCCGCGATCACACGACCGTGATGCACGCCGAGCGCAAGATCAAGACCCAGATGGCGGAGAAGCTGACGACCTACAACCAGATCGCGGAGCTCACCAGCCGGATCAAGTTGCGGTCGCGTACATGATCTCGAGCGCTTCCAGTTTGGCCTCGAATCGTAATTCACACATTGTGGGCAGTTCTGTGGAGAACGCCTGCGGTTATGTGTACGACATTGCGCTGTTACCTGTTGTCCACCTGATGTCTGCCCCACGGTGCACAATCTGCCCGTGCCCGTCCACAACCCGTCCGCACCGTCGCCCTCGGCATTGCCTGGGGTCGAGGGGGTTGACGATCAGTTGTCCCCAAGTTCCACAGCCGCGAAGAAGACTGACGAACGTTAATTCTCATCAGATGACAAAGACAACGACTGGTGGGTGGTGGATTGTGGGGACGGCGCCGTAGGGCACGCTGTACCCCCACCCTCCGATACCCACCCTCGCCACAGCGCACCGCGTTGAGCATTTGCCAGGAGGCACGATGAAGTTCCGGGTTGAGCGTGATGCTCTCGCCGATGCGGTGACCTGGGCCGCCCGGAGTCTGTCGACCCGACCGACCATGCCCGTCTTGGCAGGGTTGCTGCTGACCATCTCGGCGCAGAAGCTCTCGGTGTCCGGGTTCGACCTGGAGGCCTCGACCGAGGTCGATCTCGAGGTGAACGCCGGCGAGGACGGCCAGGCGCTGGTGTCTGGCCGGCTGCTGGCCGACATCACGAAGGCGTTGCCGCCGCACCCGGTCGACGTCGCCGTCGACGGCTCGCGGCTGTCCATCGTCTGCGGGTCGGCGCGATTCACCTTGCCGACGATGCCGGTCGAGGACTACCCGCGGCTGCCGAGCATGCCGACCACGGCCGGCACCGTACCGAGTGGCGAGTTCGCGACCGCGGTGAGCCAGGTCGCGATCGCTGCCGGCCGCGACGACACCCTGCCGATGCTGACCGGCGTGCGCCTCGAGATCGACGGCACCCGGCTGACGCTCGCCGCAACCGACCGCTACCGCCTTGCCGTCCGCGAGCTCGACTGGAGCCCGGAGAACCCGTCGGCCGACGCCGTCCAGGTGCTCGTGCCCGCCCGAACGCTCGCCGACGCTGCCAAGAGCCTGTCGCACAGCGACACCATCACCCTCGCGCTGGCCTCGGGCGGTGTCGGTGAGGGCATCATCGGGTTCACCGGCAGCACCAATGGCCGGGCCAGCCGGGCGACCACCCGGCTGCTGGATGCCACCTTCCCCGCGTACCGGTCGTTGCTGCCCAACGAGTGGTCGTCGTCGGCGGACATCAACGTGGCTCCGCTGGTCGAGGCCGTCCGGCGTGTCGCACTGGTCGCCGATCGCAACACGCCGGTGCGCCTGGAATTCGCCGAGGGCTCGCTCGCGCTGAGCGCCGGCGCCGAGGACGAAGGGCGCGCCGAAGAGAACCTCGAGGTCGAATACGACGGCGAGCCGATCACGACGGCGTTCAACCCGCAGTTCCTGCTCGACGGGCTCGGCGCGGTGACTGCTTCGACGGCCCGATTGCTGTTCACCTCCGCGAACAAGCCGGTGGTGCTGCGCCCGGATGCCGATGGCGGCAACTACACCTACGTGATGATGCCCGTGCGCCTGCCCGGCTGATGCGCTGATTGCTGATGGTCCTGCACCCATGTACGTACGGCACCTGACGGTCAGCGACTTCCGCAGCTGGCATACCGCCGACCTGGCCCTCGAGCCGGGCCCGTCGGTGCTGGTAGGCCCGAACGGCCAGGGCAAGACGAACCTGATCGAGGCGTTGGGGTACGTCGCAACGCTGGCCAGCCACCGGGTGACGACCGACGCCCCGCTCGTGCGCGCCGGCGCCGAGCGCGCGCTGGTGCGCTGCGCGGTGGTCTCGCAGGATCGCGAGCTGCGGGTCGAGATCGAGATCTCGCCGGGCCGGGCCAACCGGGCGCGGCTCAACGGCGCGCCCCAACAGCGGCCGCGCGACGTGCTCGGGGTGCTGCGCTGGGTGCTGTTCGCGCCGGAGGACCTGGCGATCGTGCGTGGCGATCCCAGCGAGCGCCGCCGGTTCATGGACGAGCTGGTAGTGGCCCGCTCGCCGCGAATGGCCGGAGTACGGGCCGACTACGAACGGGTGCTCAAGCAACGCTCCGCACTCTTGAAGTCCGCCGGAGCCGCCCGGCGATCCAGCGGCGGGACGGACGGCGGCACCGTCGCGGCCACCCTCGACGTGTGGGACGGCCACCTTGCCGAGCACGGCGCGCAACTGCTCGCCGCCCGGCTGGCGGCCGTGCAGGCCCTGCGTCCGCACGCCGCCGGCGCGTATGCCCAAGTTGCGCCGGCGAGCTCGCAGCTGACCATGCAGTACTCGTCCGCGCTCACGGCGAGCGTTCCCGACATCGTCGGCGACGCCGTTCCCGACACTGAGGTGCTCGCTGCCGGACTGCTCGCCGAGCTGGCGCGGATGCGCCCGGCCGAACTCGAGCGCGGGGTGAATCTCGTCGGCCCGCACCGTGACGATCTCGACCTCGGCATCGGCGAGCTGCCGGTGCGCGGCTATGCCAGCCACGGAGAGGGCTGGTCGGTGGCGTTGGCGCTGCGGCTGGGCAGCTACGACCTGCTGCGCGCCGACTACCCGACCGGTGCCGAGCCGGTGCTCGTGCTCGACGATGTGTTCGCCGAGCTCGATTCCAGCCGGCGCGAGCAGCTCGCCCTGGTCGCGGCCAAGGCCGAGCAGGCGATCGTGACCGCGGCGGTGATCTCCGACGTTCCCGACCAGCTGGCCGGCGCGCGGTACGACGTCGGCGGCGGGGAGGTGCACCGTGCCGGATGACGCCCGACGATGAGACGGCCGTCACGCCCTTCTCCACAGCAGACGGTGGAAAAGCTGGGGATTCTGTGGACAACTCGGTGGATCCTGTAAAAGCCGCGTTGAGTGGCGCCCAGCGCATTTCACGCAGCAAAAACACCCGGTCGCGCCGGCGGAAGGCCGCCTCCGGATGCGCCGGCCCGGCCGGGCGGGTACTCCAGCGCCGTGGCCGGACGGCACCGACCCGCAACCGGTCGGCGAGGTCGTGGCCGGCTACGTCGCCGACCGCGGGTGGGACCGCCCGCTCGCGCAGGCGCGTGTGTTCAGCGACTGGGCGGCGATCGTCGGCGCCGAGGTAGCCAGCCACTGCCAGCCCACCGCCCTGCGCGACGGCGAGCTCCGGATCAGCGCCGAGTCGACCGCCTGGGCCACCCAACTGCGCCTGCTCGCGGGCACGCTGCTGGCGCGGATCGTCGCCGAGGTCGGCCCGCAGACCGTGACCAAAGTGATCGTCACCGGCCCGGTCGGGCCGAGCTGGAAGCACGGGCTGCGCTCGGTGCACGGCGCACGTGGCCCGCGCGACACGTACGGCTGACCCGTCCGGGTGCTCGCGGCGAGGCGATATCGGCTGATCGGCGCGTAGTCGCGGATTGCCCAGGGGTCGTATGGGAGACCGTATGACTGCGGGGTCGGCACGTTCTGCGTCCACATCAGGCGCGTTGAGAGCCGTTTCTGTCACCGCGTTCCGGTAGACTGGACACCGAACAACCGGGGTGGCGGCGCGTGTGTCCCACACGCCTCGTCCGCCCCTCGTTCGTGTCTAATGTGAGCCGATCTGTCTGTTATGCCGGGTCGAGTTGGGGCGCCGCGCGTGCGGCGAGAAGGAGATTTGTCTGTGACTGCGACCACCGCCAGCCCGCCAGCCCGGCCAAGCCCGTCAAGCCCACCAAGAACGGGTACACCGAGAGCAACATCCAGGTGCTCGAGGGTCTCGAGGCGGTACGCAAGCGCCCCGGTATGTACATCGGCTCGACCTCCGAGCGCGGCCTGCACCACCTGGTCCAGGAGGTCGTCGACAACTCCGTCGACGAGGCGCTGGCCGGGCGTGCGACCGCATCGAGGTAACCCTGCTCGCCGACGGCGGCGTCCGGGTCACCGACAACGGCAGCGGCATGCCGGTCGGCATGCACCCGACCCAGAAGAAGCCGACCGTCGAGGTCATCCTGACCGTGCTGCACGCCGGTGGGAAGTTCGACAGCGAGGCCTACGCGGTCTCCGGCGGCCTGCACGGTGTCGGGGTCTCGGTCGTCAACGCGCTGAGCAGCCGACTCGAGGTCGACATCGACCGCGACGGGTTCCACTGGAGCCAGCCGTATGTCAACCAGAAGCCGGCCGCGCCGCTGTTGAAGGGCGAGCCGACCAAGAAGCACGGCACGACCGTGACGTTCTGGGCCGACGAGTCGATCTTCGAGACCGTCACCTACAACTTCGAGACGATCAGCCGCCGGCTGCAGGAGATGGCGTTCCTGAACAAGGGGCTCACCATCGTGCTGCGTGACGAGCGCGCCGAGAAGGTCGTCGACGAGAACGACGCCGAGGCCGCGCCGAAGGCTGCCAAGGGCCCGAAGGAGATCACCTACCACTACGCGGGCGGGATCGCCGACTTCGTCCGGCACCTGAACGGATCGAAGGATCCGATCCACAAGGATCCGATCTACTTCGCCGACGAGGACAACTCGGCCGACAACAAGGTCTCCCTCGAGGTCGCGATGCAGTGGAACTCGACCTATTCCGAGAGCGTGTACACCTTCGCCAACACGATCAACACGATCGAGGGCGGCACGCATGAGGAGGGCTTCCGGGCGGCGCTGACCACGGTCGTGAACAAGTGGGCGATCGACAAGAAGATCATCAAGGACACCAAGGAAGACCGGTTCAGCGGCGACGACATCCGCGAGGGCCTCGCCGCGATCGTGTCGATCAAGCTCAGTGAGCCCCAGTTCGAGGGGCAGACGAAGGCCAAGCTCGGCAACTCGTCGGCCAAGACGTTCGTCCAGCAGGTGTCCCACGACAAGTTGACCGCCTGGTTCGAGCGCAACCCGGCCGAAGCCAAGATCGTCGTCAACAAGATCTCGCAGGCCGCGCGCGCCCGGAAGGCCGCGCAACAGGCGCGCAAGCTGTCGCGCAAGAACGCGCTCGACACCTTCGGCATGCCGGGCAAGCTCGCCGACTGCCGCTCGACCGACCCGGGGCAGAGCGAGCTGTACATCGTCGAGGGTGACTCGGCCGGCGGCTCGGCGAAGTCGTGCCGCGACTCGATGTTCCAGGCGATCCTGCCGATCCGCGGCAAGATCATCAACGTCGAGAAGTCGCGCATCGACCGGGTGCTGAAGAACAACGAGGTGCAGTCGCTGATCACCGCGCTCGGCACCGGCATCCACGACGACTTCGATCTGGCCAAGCTGCGCTATCACAAGATCGTGCTGATGGCCGACGCCGACGTCGACGGGCAGCACATCACCACGCTGCTGCTGACCCTGCTGTTCCGGTTCATGCGCCCGCTGGTCGAAGCCGGTCACGTCTACCTGGCCGCGCCGCCGCTGTACAAGATCAAGTGGAGCAAGGGCGACCCGAGTTACGCGTACTCCGAGAAGGAGCGCGACGGCCTGATCAAGGCCGGCCAGGAGGCGAACCGCAAGCTCGCCAAGGAAGACGCGATCCAGCGTTACAAGGGTCTGGGCGAGATGAACTCCAAGGAGCTGTGGGAGACCACCATGGATCCTGCACACCGGATCCTGCGCCTGGTCACCCTCGACGACGCCGCCACCGCCGACGAGTTGTTCAGCGTGCTCATGGGTGAAGACGTCGAGGCCCGCCGGTCCTTCATCATCCGCAACGCCAAAGACGTCCGCTTTCTGGACATCTGAGGCTGTGAGCCACGGTTTGCCGCGACAGCGGAAAGCTACCAACTAAGGTCGATCTACGGCCATGCCGCAACTCGATGAGCGCTCGCGCGAAGAGCCTCGGTCTCCGCGCGAGCGAAGCTCGCTTGCGGTGTGGCATCGAGGGATCTCACCTGAGCGCAGCGAGCGGTGGAGACGGAGAGACACGTTGACCGAGACCAGGCAGCTTCGATCGCATTGAGCCGGTCGACATTCAGACGGAGATGCAGCGCAGCTACATCGACTATGCGATGTCGGTCATCGTCGGCCGGGCGCTGCCGGATGTGCGCGACGGCCTGAAGCCGGTGCACCGAAAGATCCTCTACGGGATGTACGACTCCGGCTTCCGGCCGGATCGCAACTACGTCAAGTGCGGCCGCGTCGTGGGCGACGTGATGGGCAACTACCACCCGCACGGCGACTCGGCGCTGTATGACGCGCTGGTCCGGATGGCCCAGCCGTGGTCGCTGCGCTACCCGCTGATCGATCCGCAGGGCAACTTCGGCTCGCCCGGCAACGACCCGGCCGCGGCCTACCGCTACACCGAGTGCCGGCTGCAGAACCTCGCGATGGAGATGTTGCGGGACATCGACAAGGAAACCGTCGATTTCATCCCGAACTACGCCGGCAACACCACCGAGCCGGTCATCTTGCCGGCCCGGTTCCCGAACCTGCTCGTCAACGGCTCCGAGGGCATCGCGGTCGGCATGGCCACCCGCATCCCGCCGCACAACCTGCGTGAGGTCGCCGCCGGCGTCACCTGGGCGCTCGACCACCCCGACGCGACGAGCGAGGAGCTGCTCGAGGAGCTGCTCAAGCTCGTCCAGGGCCCGGACTTCCCGACGCACGGTCGCTGATCGTCGGCCGCGACGGCATCGAGGAGGCCTACCGCACCGGGCGCGGGTCGATCCGGATGCGCGCCGTCGTCGAGGTCGAGGAAGACCAGAAGGGCGCGACGATCCTGGTCGTCACCGAGCTGCCCTACCAGGTGAACCCGGACAACCTCGTCGAGTCGATCGCGGCCCTGGTCAAGGACGGCAAGATCAGCGGCATCCGGGCGATCCACAACGAGAGCTCCGACCGCATCGGCATGCGCATCGTCATCACCCTGAGCCGCGACGGTGTGGCGAAGGTCGTGCTGAACAACCTGTTCAAGCACACCCAGCTGCAGACCACGTTCGGTGCGAACATGCTCGCGATCGTCGACGGTGTGCCGCGCACGCTGCGTATCGACCAGTTCGTCTCGCACTACGTCGAGCACCAGGTCGAGGTCATCGTCCGGCGCACCAAGTACCTACTGTCCGAGGCCGAGAAGCGCGCCCACATCCTGCGCGCGCTGCTCAAGGCGCTCGACCAGCTCGACGCGGTCATCGCGCTGATCCGCAGCGCACCGTCGGCCGATGAGGCGCGCGGCGGTCTCATGCAGCTGCTCGAGATCGACGAACTGCAAGCCACCGCGATCCTCGACCTGCAGCTGCGCCGGTTGGCCGCGCTGGAGCGCCAGAAGATCATCGACGAGGCCGTCGAGATCGAGGCCAAGATCGCCGACCTCAACGACATCCTGGCTCGGCCGGGACGGCAGCGGCAGATCATCCGCGACGAGCTCAACGAGATCGCCGACCAGGTACGGCGACGAGCGGCGCACCCGGATCATCCCGCACGACGGCGACATGTCGATGGAAGACCTCATCGCCCAGGAAGACGTGGTCGTCACGATCACGCGCACCGGCTACGCCAAGCGCACCAAGACCGACCTGTACCGGGCGCAGCGCCGCGGCGGCAAGGGTGTGCAGGGCGCAAACCTGCGCACAGACGACATTGTCGAGCACTTCTTCGTCAGCTCGACGCACGACTGGATCCTGTTCTTCACCAACAAGGGCCGGGTCTACCGGGCCAAGGCCTACGAGCTGCCCGAGGCCAACCGCAACGCCCGCGGCCAGCACGTCGCGAACCTGCTGGCCTTCCAGCCCGACGAGCAGATCGCGAACGTCATCGCGCTCAAGAACTACGAGGTCGCGCCGTACCTGGTGCTGGCCACCAAGCACGGCCTGGTCAAGAAGTCCGAGCTGACCCTGTTCGACTCCAACCGTTCCGGCGGCATCGTGGCGATCAACCTGCGCGAGGACGACGAGCTCATCGGCGCCTCGCTGATTTCCTCCGACGACGACCTGCTGCTGGTCAGCCGCAAGGCGATGTCGATCCGGTTCCACGCCGACGACGAGACGCTGCGCCCGATGGGACGAGCGACCTCCGGCGTGTTCGGGATGCGGTTCAACAAGGGCGACGAACTGCTGTCGATGTCGGTGGTCCGGGACAGCTCCGACTTCGAAATCTTGGTCGCAACTGAGGGCGGCTACGCCAAACGGACCCGGATCGACGAGTATCCGGTACAGGGCCGCGGCGGCAAGGGCGTGCTCACCGCGCGTATCGTTTCCACGCGGGGCGGGCTCGTTGGTGCCATCGCAGTGTCGCCCAAGGACGAGGTCTTCGCGATCACGTCCGACGGTGTGGTCATCCGCACGAAGGCCGCGGAGGTCCGCCGTGCACAACGGCAGACCATGGGCGTACGCCTGATGAACCTGCCGGACGGCGTCAACGTCGTCGCCCTGGCGCGAAACGCCGACGAACCGGACGAGCAGGAGTAAGCGATGACGCAAGCACCCTTCGGGGGGACCGCTTCGTCCAATTTCCCGCCGAGCTCGACGCCGAGCACGGAATTCGGCGCCACCACGATCTCCGGCGCACCGACGTCGACCACCGCGACCGACGACCGCGCCGCGACGAAACCGCCGGCAAAGGACGCCGAGGCGCCATCGCGGCCGGCCGCGCCGAGCACGCCGTCCTCACAACGGGGCGCCCGGAACCGCGGGCCGCGCCGGGCTCGGCTGCAACTGCGGCACATCAGCCCGCTGACGGTGCTGAAGTTCTCGTGCGTGCTCGCGATCGCGCTGTTCTTCGTCTGGCTGATCATCGTCGGCGTTCTGTACGGCGTGCTCGACGCGGCAGGGGTGATCAAGCACGTCAACGACGCCTACATCACCCTCAACGGGCCCGGCACGAAGACCCTGATCACCGCGGGCATCGTCTTCGGCGGCGCGGCGATCATCGGGGTCGTGGACATCATCTTGTTCGTGGCGCTGACAACGATCGGATCGGTCATCTACAACCTGTGCGCCGATCTGGTCGGCGGGATCGAGATCACGCTGTCCGAACGCTGACCGGTATCCGGTTTGGAGCGCGCTCTGCCCCACCAGTAGAGTTCTGCTTCGCACTGCGGGCCTGTAGCTCAGACGGTTAGAGCGCATCCCTGATAAGGATGAGGCCGGAGGTTCAAGTCCTCCCAGGCCCACGTCTCGCCCACCAAGGAGGTCGCGGTGAAGAAGCCGGTGATGCTTGTCGTCGGCGCCGTGACGGCAGCATTCGTCGTCCTCAAGCGTCGCCGGAGCCATGCCGACGAAGCGTTGTGGCGCGAGGCAACTTCTGATTCGTCCCGCTGAGGCGGGGCGGTTCGGGGACGTAGCTCAATTGGCAGAGCACCGCCTTTGCAAGGCGGGGGTTGGGCGTTCGAGTCGCCTCGTCTCCACAGACTGGCAGCGCCGCGCTGTCGTGGCGTCAACCGCGCGGGCTGCTCGCCGGTAGACCGGGAGCGCTCCGTCGGGTACTTTCGTCGCGATCGGGGGGGAAATGCGATCGTCGTAATCGTCTGCGCTGGTCGGCAGCATTCGCCGCTGTTGCGTGCGCTGGTTCCATGTCACTCGGCCACGGCACGCCGGCCATGGCCGCGAAGGTGCCGGCCGCGAAGATGCCGCTGAAGATTTCGATCGTCGGCAACCACTTCGTCAACGGCTCCGGTCACAAGATCCGCCTGCTCGGCGTCAACCACACGAGCGCGGAGTACGGCTGCGTCGACGGCTTCGGCTACGACGACGGGCACTTCAACAACGCCGATGCGGCAGCCATCGCATCCTGGGGTGCCAACGCCGTCCGCGATCCCGCTCAACGAGGATTGCTGGCTGGGGATCAACGGCCAGCCGAACAGCAACGAGGGCGCCGACCCGCCGCTGACGGAAGCCGGCTACCAGCCGCGAGATCGAGAGCTACGTCGTCGGACCTCAACGCGCACGGGCTGTACGCGATCCTCGACCTGCACTGGACTGCGCCCGGCAACCAGGTCGCGCTCGAGCAGCAGCCGATGCCCGACCGGGACCACTCGCCCGGCGTTCTGGCAGTCGGTGGCGTCCACGTTCAAGTCCAACCGCGCCGTCGTCTTCGACCTGTTCAACGAGCCGTACGACCCCACCGACCCGCGATCCGGCAACGATCAGAACTCAGAGCGACAAGGTCACCTGGAACTGCTGGTACACGGGCACCCACAAGCGGGCCGCAACGGCGGGAGCCCCTGCTTCACCTCGGCGTATGACGAGAACAACAACAAGACCACCACTTACCGGATCGCGGGGCTGCAGACCCTGCTGAACGCCGTCCGCAAGGCGGGCGCGAAGCAGCCGGTGCTCAGCGGCGGGCTGGACTTCGCCAACGATCTCGGCGACCACAACCACGGCCGCTCGTGGATGAATCACGCGCCCGACGATCCGCTCAATCAGGAGGCTGCGTCGTTCCACAACTACATGGGCAAGGTGTGTGACAACACGACCTGCTGGAAGAACGCGATCGCCCCGGTTGCCGCGCACGTGCCCGTCGTGACCGGTGAGTTCGACGAGGACAACTTCGACGAGCGCAAGTGCCACGAGACGCCGTCGAACTTCGACGCGAACTACATGAACTGGGCGGACTCGGCCGGTGTCAGCTACCTGGCGTGGGGCTGGATCGTCGAGACCCAGGCGCGAGCAGGACGCCGACGGCTGCAGCGCGTTCGTCCTCATCGACAACTACACCAAGTACACGCCGGCGAAGCCGAACGGCGTGGCGCGTGCACGACCACCTGCGCGCGCTGGCATCAAGCCGCCGGTCACGCTGACAGCGATCCACCACGCTCGCCGGCGACTAGTCGCTCTGGACGTACACGCGGCCCTCGCCGAACGATGACACGACGACAAACCGGCCGACGAGCTCGACGTCGACATTGGCCTGGTCGTGCAGCGGGAACGCCTTGCCCAGCTTGTGCGAGTTCAGCAGGGTCGGGTGCACCGGATCGGCGCTGATCTCGTGCAGGGTCGGGCCGCGGGTCGCCACGACGTAGACCTTGGCCCCAGACACGCGGACACCATCGGGCTCGTGCGGGATGCTGAGCCGGCCGGTGACCCGGAGCGTGCGCTCGTTCACCGCGAGCAGCACCCCCTGGGTGGTGCAGGTGACCCACACCGTCGACCCTGACCACGCGACACCCTGCGGACCGCGGCACAGCTTCGCCGAGGTCACGATCCGGCCCGTCCGCGGATCGACTCGGGTCAACGTGCCGCCACCGAAGTCACTGACGATGAGGTAGCGGTCGGTGGCGGTGACGAGTCGGGGTTCGCGTCCTAGCGGGTAGCTGGCTCTGACTCGTCCGTCCGGCGCGACGCGGGTCAGCAGGCGAGCCTGCTGCCGGACGACCCAGACCGAGCCGAAACCGGCTGCGAGCCCTTCGGGCTGGCCACGCATGGCGACCCGGTGCACGACCTTGCCGGACGAAGGGTCGACGGCGACGAGCCGCCCGGCACCGAACAGGGACACCCACAGCCGGTTGCCGTACGCCACGGCGCGCAAGGGTGTGCCGCCGACGTGCACCCGCTCGCTGACCTTCCGGGTGGCGGGATCCAGGGCGACGACCGTCCCGTCCTGCACGGATACGGCCCAGACCTGCCCGCCCAGCACCGCCAACCCGACCGGGCTGGCAACGGCGAGGTAACCCGGCGGCGATGCGACGGTGACCGACGACGAAGCCGGCGGCGATGACGGGCCGGTCGCGTGGCGCGCCGCCGAAGTGCATGCGGACAGCAGCACGACTGCTGCGACGGCGAGTGCTCTCACCGGTCGCAGCGTCACAGGCCAAGATCGCGCGCCGGTGACAGGTCGGCACCGGAAGCGTCTCGGCACCGCACCCGCCAACTGCTGCACGATCGCGCACATCGCCTTCGATTCATAACCATCGAGGCGCGTCGCGGGTGTAGAACGTCAACAAACCCGCCTGCCATCGGGAGCAGCAGCATGGACTCGAAGACTGCCCGCCGGCTCATTGTCACCGGCGTCTGTGTCGGCGCCGCGGCGCTGGCCGTCAGCTCAACGTCGTCGGCCGTCGCGGCGCAAGGCGGTGTCCGCGCGGCCGCGCCCAAGCTCGGACACTGGACGAACCTGAGCGGGAGCAACACCGTCGAGACCGGCACGCCGGCGATCTGGCAGGACTCGAAGCACCGCGCCTACGTCCTTTGGCTGCGCAACATCTCATCGACGGAGTTCACCTACGAGGTCGCTCCGCTCGCGGCGAACGGCAAGCCAGGTGCCGCGGTGGACGCGTTCAGCGGCGCGCACTGGGGCTCGCTGTCCAACGAGCCGACGTTGGTGGGACAAGGCGGCAAGCCACTGGTGATCTTCGACGGGATCCGCGGGACGACCGGCGACTACGCGCGGGGCTGCATCTACGGCGCGGCCGGCACGACGCAGCCGTACACCCTCGAACCGTGGTCACTGTCCAACGACTGCGTGAACCCGGTCGGTTCGGCCGCCGAGGACAAGACCGGCGCGCTCGCCGCGGCCTGGGGCGGCGCGAGCGCGGTGCGTTACCGGCTCGGCACGTCCCCGACTATTCCGGCAACCGGTTCGGACAACTCGATCCCGCTCGGGTCCGGTGACGTCTACAAGACCGGCACCGTCGCCGACGCCGGTGGCTCCGACGACTTCTACGTGGCCTGGGCACAGGAGTTCTCGAACCCGGCGTCCCATGATGGCTATTACGTCAAGGACGTCACGGCCGGCGGCGCGACGATGAAGGCGCCGGGCAGCGACACCGATTCGATCAACCGTCTCGGCGGTTTCACCAATCTCGCGATCGCCGCGCGCAGCGGGCATGCCGGCGTGTACGTCGGCTACTGCACCGGCAGCGCGAAATGCAGCCTGAAACTGTGGCGGGTTGGCGCAGCCAAGGCCATGACTGTTCCGGGTTCACCGAACCCGCAGAACATCAGCATCGCTTCTGCGCCGGGCGGACGGATCTGGGTTGGTTGGTACGACGGCACCACCAACAAGGTGTACATCACGCGCACGAACATGAAGGTGTCGAGGTTCGGAACGGTGCGCAGCTACTCCACGCCGTGCTTCGAGCACGGCCTGTTGGGGTTGTCGAGCGGATCGTCGGGCGTGCTGGACGTCGCGATGCAGTGCGTGAACAACTCGACGAAGCTCGTGGAGTATTCGACCCAGGTCAAGGTCGGCTTGCATGTCTCGCCGAGCAGCAGCAAGGTGCGCAACACCAGCAAGCACACGATCACCATGACGGTCACCGACGTCGGCGATGCCGTCAGTGGTGCGACGGTGCAGTTCGCCGGTCACAAGGGCACGACGAACAGCAAGGGCAAGGTGTCGTTCACGCTGGCCAAGCACACGAAGCCCGGCAAGTACAACGCGATCGCAACGAGGTCGCAGTACCTGTCGGCGCGGACGACGGTGACGGTCACGACGTAGTTGGTGGCGCACGCGGCTATCGATCGAGAATGGTTGTCTGCAGCTCGTGCAGTGCGTGATGACGGGCGCCGGCCAGCGCCGGCTCGTCCGTGACCTCGGCCGCTTGCAGCGGCACAGCCCGGGGTTGGCGACCGAACTCGCCGATGACGGACTCGAGGACGGACGGGTGCGGGCCCCACGTCCCACCGACCACGATGATGCTGGGGTCGGCGAGGGTGACGAGCGCGACGAGCACGCCGGTGATCGCCTCGGCGAGCGCCGTTCGCGCGCGCTGCGCACGCACGCCGGTGCCCTCGGCTGCGCGCACGACGGCGTCGGCGTCGACAGCGGTCGACTGGTCGCGGCGCAGGTGGAGTTCGGCGAACACCTCGGTGAATGCGACGGCGCGCCCGCGCGGGCCGCGGGTAACGACGTGCGCGATCTCGCCGGCGATGCCGCGATGACCGCGGCGGACCTCGCCATCGCTGACGATGGCACAACCTAGCCCGTCGCCGAGGTACACGTATGCGAAGTCGTCCAACGTCTTCGCCGGCGCCGCGGCGCGCTCGGCTCGCGCAGCCCAATGCACGTCGTTGTCGACCGTCACCGGTCCTGAGACCAACGGCGCAAGCACTTCGACCGGCGCGAGTTCGCCGATCAGGAATGGCGCGTCGGGAAGGTGCACCAGCCTGCCCGATGCGCGATCGACGGGATCGGCGGCACTGACCACCGCCAACCTCGCAGTCGCCGGGAGGCCGGCCTGCGCGCGGCTGCTCACGGCTCGGATTGCCTGGGCCACCCGGGTCGGCCGCGCCGAGCGCGGCACCTCGTGGACCCCGCGACCGACGACGTTGCCGTGGATGTCGATGGTTTCGGCGACGATGCCTTCCGGCGCGATGCTCACCACAAGCGCCACACCCAGGTCGTCAGCCAGCGCGTAATACGAACCCACACCGCCGCGACCAGAGGTGCGAACGCCGGTGTCTCGTACCAATCCGGCCTCGACGAGACGCCGAACGCTGTCCGACACGGTCGGCTTCGAGATGCCGGTGCGTGTGGCCAGCTCGGCTCGCGTCAGCAGGCGGTCGGCCATCAAGGCCCGCAGCACGTGCTCGTCGGTCAGCGATCGGAGCAGCTCCAAGGTCGGCTTCGCCGGGGTCATACCAGCAGTCTAGTAAGGAGTCTTGACTGAAGGTGGGCGACCCGCCTACGCTAAGCCAGTAAGGAGTCCTTCCCGAAGGGGTGTCAACCTGTGACCACTGCACCTGCCATGCATACCGATGCGAACACGAGCCTCCCGCCGTTGCCGCATTGGGAGACCACCCCGCCAGATCTGCAGGCGGCCACAAGCCAGATCAAGGCTGCACTGAGAGCGCGTATCGAGGCCTCCGGTCGAAGCGTCGAGGAAGTGTTCGCCGTCATCGAGGCGCGGGTGGCCGAACAGGTCGACGACATCGCAGCGGCAACCGAGCGGGGCGAGACGATCTGGCCGGTCATCGACTACGCCGACATCGCCGCCGGCGCGGTGTCGTCTGCGGCCTTGGCGAAGTTGCGGCAACGTGGCTGTCTCGTGGTGCGGGGCCACTTCCCGCGCGAGCAGGCCCTGGCCTGGGACCAGGACATGGTCGACTACGTCGAGGGCAACCGGTTCTTCGAGAACTACCGCGGACCGGCTGACGACTTCTTCGGCAGTGTCGGATCGAAACCGGAGATCTACCCGGTGTACTGGTCAGCCCCGCAGATGCAAGCGCGGCAAAGCGATCGGATGGCCCGGGTTCAGGCATTCCTCAACGCGCAGTGGACCAGCGAATCCGAGGGCGTGCAGTGGTTCGACCCGGATCGCGACTCGCTCTACCCCGACCGCATCCGCCGGCGCCCGCCCGGCGCGAACTCGGGCGGCCTCGGGGCTCACCTCGATCCCGGAAACCTGGATCTGTGGATGACCGAGGCCTACCAGCGCGCCTTCGGCCACCTGTTCGACGGCACGGTCGAGCAGTACGACCCGTGGGACGCGGCGCACCGAACCGCCGGCCCGCAGTACCCCGGCACCACCATGTGCTCGGCGTTTCGCACCTTCCAGGGTTGGACCGCGCTGTCGGACATGGATCACGACCAGGGCGTGCTGCACACCGTCCCGATCCCCGAGGCGATGGGGTACCTGCTGCTTCGGCCGCTGCTCGCAGATGTCGCTGACGACGACATGTGCGGGGTCACCACGAACCAGACGTTCCCCGCCAACGACACCTGGCACGCCCTGCTGCTGCGGGCACTCAGCGGCATCCCGGACGTCCGGGCCGGCGACTCAGTGTGGTGGCACTGCGACATGATCCACAGCGTGGCACCGGTCAGCGACCAGAAGGGCTGGGGAAACGTCATGTACATCCCGGCGGCGCCGTGGTGCCCACGCAACGAGAAGTACGCCGAGTCGGTACGCAACGCATTTGTCACCGGATCCAGCCCGAGCGACTTCCCGGCGGAGAACTACGAGCGCGATTGGGACAACCGATTCACCGTGGCCGACCTCAACAACACCGGACGACGCGGGCTAGGCATCGGCTGAGAGTTCTCGAGCGGCTGAACCTCGCCAATCGCCCCTCCGTACCCACCTATAGCGCTCCAGCTAGCGCTCCAGCGCAACTGATGGGCAAGGAGATGAGTGGCGATGACACGTCTGCCCCGACAGGTGATGACAGGTTTGCGGTTCGGCGCGGCGGTGTTCGCCGCGGGCGTGCTGCTGGCGGCCTGCAGCAGTTCCGGCGGCACCCCCGCCGCGAGTAGCCCGGCCGGCGCCAACGCGGGCGGGGCAATCACGATCGAAGTGCACACCGGCTCGCCGGGAACGTTCCTGACCGACGCCGCCGGCAAGTCGCTGTACATGTTCGCCTCGGACAGCAGCACGAAATCCACCTGCACGGGCCAGTGCCTGACCTACTGGCCGCCGCTGGACGGCGCTGCCAAGGCGGGTTCAGGAGTGACGGCCAGCATGCTCGGGACGATAAGTACCTCCGGCGGCAAGCAGGTCACCTACGGCGGACACCCGTTGTACTACTACGCCGGCGACAGCAAGGCCGGCGACACGAAGGGCCAGGGCTCGACCAACTTCGGTGCGAAGTGGTGGCTGCTCGCCCCGAGCGGCAAGCCCATCACGGCCGCGTCCGGCGGCACCACGTCGTCCGGTGGTGGCGGCGGCGGCGGGTACGGCCAGTAGCAACCAGTACGTGCCGGTGACGCGCTGGTCGCCAATGACTGCCGGCAGCGCGTCACCGACACCCTTCGCTCGGCGAGACCGGCTGAGCACGTCGCGTCTGTAGCCTGGAGCCATGCTGGGGCGCGCCGAAAATCTGCTCGCCGTCTGGCTCGGCAAGGTCACTCTCGCCGCGTTGCGCCTGCTCGGCAGGCGCGGCAACGCGCTGCCCGGCCTGGTCGTCGAGAAGCTCGTGCCTGGCTACCTCGCCCGCGCGATGGGCACCTTGCCCGAAGGCGTCGTGGTCGTCACCGGGACGAACGGGAAGACGACGACGACGAAGATGGTAGCCACCATCCTCGGTAAGAAATATCGAGTGCTCACCAACGACACCGGCAGCAACTTCGTGCGCGGTGCGATTACCGCCACGGTCGAACACGCCACGTGGTCGGGACGATTGCCTTACGACGTAGCGGTATTCGAGCTCGACGAGGCTTGGGCGGTGCGGTTCGTCGCGACCGTGCCGCCGCGCCGCGCGTTGCTGCTCAACGTCATGCGCGACCAGCTCGATCGATTCGGCGAGATCGACACGACCGCTGGACTGCTCGGCAAGGTCGCCGCCGCGACGACCGGATTCGTCGTGCTCAACCGTGACGACGAGCGCGTCGCCGCGCTCGCCACCCGCACCACCGCCGCGGTGTCCTACTACGGCGTCGCACCCGAACTGCGCGAGATGTTTCCGACCGACGAGGAGCTCTACGGCGGCCCGGTGCACTATGCCGATCAGGTCACCAGCGCCGAATTGCTGCGCCTGCCGGGTGGCGCCGAGCAGCGACTGCGCATGCGCATCGACACCTCCGAGCACGACTTGGATCTGCGCGCCGAGGGTCCGCACAACGCGCAGAACGCGACCGGTGCGGCCGCGCTAGCCCTCACCTTCGGACTCGACGCAGACACGGTTGCAGCCGGCTTGGCAGAGGTTTCGCCGGCCTTCGGACGTGGCCAGCGCTTCACCGTGGACGGCCGCCAGGTGGTGCTGCAGCTGGTGAAGAACCCGGCCGGATTCCGGCAGACGCTGCGCACGCTCGACAACACCGCGGCCACCGGAGTGGTCATCGTGATCAACGATGACTACGCCGACGGCCGCGACGTGTCGTGGCTGTGGGACGTCGACTTCGCCGCGCTCGCCGCGCACCCGGCTCGGATCTCGACCTCCGGTACGCGCGCTGCGGACATGGCGTTGCGGCTGCGCTACGACGAGGTCGACACCGCCGAGGTCGAGCCCGACCCGGAGAAGGCGGTGCGACTGGCCGTCGCCGCAGTCGAGGTCGGGAGCATCGTGGTCGTCTTCAGCACCTACACCGCGATGTGGGAACTACACGCAGTGTTGCTCCGCATCGGGGAGGGGATCTCGTGATCACGCTCGTGCACCTCTACCCGCGCGAGATGAACATCTACGGCGACACGGGAAACGTCATCGTGCTCAAGCGACGGCTGCAGTGGCGCGGCTTCGACGTGCGCGTCGTTCCGATCAACATCGGTGACCCGCTGCCGCACGACGCCGACATCCTGCTCGGCGGCGGCGGACAGGATGCCGCGCAGGGTGACATCGGTGCCGACTTCGCCGCCCGCGGTTCTGAGCTGCGCGCGATGGCCGACGACGGCGTGGTGATGCTGACCATCTGCGGCACCTATCAAATGCTCGGCCACGAGTTCATCACCCAGGAGGGCCGGCACATCAAGGGTGTCGGCGTGCTCGACGTCATCACCCGCGGGCAGCACGAGCGGCTGATCGGCAACAACTTCGTCGACACGCCGGATGCGGGCCGGCTCGTCGGCTACGAGAACCACAGCGGCATGACCGAACTCGGCGCAGGTGTACGTCCGCTGGGCACCACCCAGACCGGCCGCGGGAACAACGGCAAGGACCGCACCGAAGGCGCCGTGCGCGACAACGTCATCGGTACCTACCTGCACGGTCCGGTGCTCGCGAAGAGCGCGCGGTTCGCCGACGACCTGATCCGCCGCGCTCTGCGCAGGCAAGGACACAACGACGATCTCGAACCGCTCGACGACGACCTGGCCGATCGCGCCGCGCGGGTTGCCGTCGGACGCCCGCGTTGAGGCTCGCCGCGACTCCTGCGGCGCTGGTCGCGGCGATTGTCTGTGGCTGTACCGCCGCACCGAAACCGGCGCCGACCACGCCCGCGCCGCTGACCCGAACCACGACCGTCACGCGCACTGCGCCGGCACCGTCGCCGTCGCCGTCGTCGTCGCCGAAGTTCACCCCACCTCCAGCTACCACGGTCGCGCCATTGCCGCCGGGTGCGCACCCCGCGCCCGGCGAGGTGGAGAAACCGTGCCCGTACATCGCGTCGACGCCGGAGGACAACCCGAACCGCAACCTGGCCGACATCGAGGGCGATCACGTCTACCGCACCACAGTGCTGACCAGGCTCAAGCCGGTCGGCTGCCGGTTCTACTTCTGGGCGCCACCGTTCGAGGCGATCGCCGACATCGTCCCGCGCCGTTTCAAGACCGCGACCGGCGCATACAACGCGATGGTGCTAACCGGCCGGACCGGCCGCGACGCGATAGGTCGCAAGAACATCGTTCCCGGCGTCGACGGCGTGCTCTACCGCACGAAGTTCTTCGGACCTGACGGCGGACGGGATTGGGCGTGCGTGTTCGCCGCCGGTCGCACGATGGTCATCGTGCACACCCAGCGCAACGATCCAGCTGCGCTCGTCGCGCTACTGGTTGCCCGGGCGGTCGCTGGGAAATTCTGACGGCGGCACCTGGGATTCGGCCTTCTTCCGGCTCACCACCGTCGCGATCGCAACGCCGCCGAGCGCGACGCCGCCGAGCACCAGACCCTTGCGGCTGCGCTTCGGCTTGCGCCCGGCCTTCTCCTGCACCGCGATGCTGAGATCGTGCGCGCGCTTCTTGGCCTTCTTGCTGCCCTTCTTAGCCGCCTTCTTGGTGGCCTTCTCGGCGCGCTTGCGAGCCTTGCGCGCCGACTCGGTCGCCGACTTGGCGGCGTCGTCGGCCATCGCGCGGGCGCGTGCCTGGGCGCGCTTCTTGGCCTTCTTGCCCTCCTTGGCGGCGGTGTCCAGGGCGGACGCGACCGCTGCGCTCAAGGTCTCGCCGGCGCTTGCCGCCTGCGCGCGGACGCTGTCGAGCGCGGTCGAGGCATTCTCCTTCGCTGCATCTCGAACATCAGCGACATCGGTCGGGGCCATTGCAAACTCCTCTGCGGCACGGGTCTATCTCCTCGAAGCACCTACCCCATAACCGACCGGACTTACCAATCGAGTCCCGTGGCAGGATGGGTCGCATGTCTCAACCGGCGCCCACCCAGACCGTAACGCTGCACACGACCTCCGGCGACATCAAGGTGCAGCTGTACGGCAATCAGGCACCGAAGACGGTCGCGAACTTCGTCGAGCTGGCCACTGGCGAGCGGGAGTGGACTCACCCCGAGACCGGCGCCAAATCGAAGGATCCGCTGTACAACGGCACGATCTTTCACCGGGTCATCGCCGGGTTCATGATCCAGGGCGGCGATCCGCTCGGGGAGGGCTACGGCGGCCCGGGCTATCAGTTCGGCGACGAGTTCCACCCCGATCTGTCCTTCAACCGTCCGTACCTGCTCGCGATGGCCAACTCCGGCCCGGGCACCAACGGGTCGCAGTTCTTCATCACCGTGGGCCAAACGCCGCACCTCAACCGCAAGCACACGATCTTCGGCGAGGTCGCTGACGCCGAGAGCCGGGCGGTCGTCGACGCGATCGCCGCAGCGGCGACCGGCCGCAACGATCGGCCGGCCACGCCGATCACGATCGAGTCGGTGACGGTCGACTCCCCCGCGTAGGGCCGACACCGCGCCTCGATGAGTACGACCTCCGATCCGGCCGCGGAGCAGAACGCGCTGCCGCGCTGCTACCGGCACCCGAATCGCGAGGCGTCTGTGCGCTGCACGCGCTGCGACCGGCCAATTTGTCCTGAGTGCATGCGGGAGGCGTCGGTCGGCTTCCAGTGCCCGGACGACGCGAAGATGGGCAGCCGCTCGCAACGCCCGCTGCGAAACACGATGGGCGCCGTCCTGCGCGAGTCACCGCCTTACGTGACGATCGCGCTGATGGCGCTCAACGTCGCGGCCTACCTGGCTACCGCACTGCCCTCGCCGCGCGGGCTCAACCATCCCGAGTACACCCGGCTGTTCCAGAACTGGCAGCTCCAGCCCATCGCGGTCTATCGCGACGACTCGTACTACCGACTGCTGACCGCGGCGTTCCTGCACGCGAACCTGCTGCACATCGCGGTCAACATGGTCTCGCTCGGCTTCGTCGGCCCCTATCTGGAACGGTCGCTGGGCGTCTGGCGCTACATCAGCCTCTACCTGCTCGCGGCGCTGGGCGGGTCGGCCGCGATCTACGCCTTCGGTTCACCGCTCGTGCCGGTCATCGGCGCGTCCGGCGCGCTGTTCGGCCTCCTCGGCGCCTGCCTCGTTCTCGTCCGGCGGCTGAATCTGGATCTGCAATGGATCCTGATGATCATCGTCTTGAACTTCACGTTCACGTTCTCGGTAGCCGGGATCTCGCGGCTCGGTCATATCGGCGGGTTCGTCACCGGTGGGCTGGCCGGACTGGCGATGGGCGGCTTGCCGAGCATGCGGCAACGCATCCCCGATCGGCTCCAGATCGCCGGCCTCGTCGGCCTGCTCGGCCTGATCGCGATCGTCGTCGCGGCCACCACCGCCATCGGCGACTTCTAGCGCCCGCGCGGGTCGAGCGTGCGCACCAGGTTCGACACCGTGTCGGGGTCGGCCCCGAGAGCGCGCCGGCTGAACACGACGAGGGTCTCGCCGGCGTCGATCTCGAGCGTCGCGGTGCGCAGGCCGTAGCGGCTGCGCACATCGGCGCGCACCTCGGCGACGTCGGCCCACGCGACATCGACCCTCGTCAGCGGGGTGCGGATCCGCAGCCCGGTGGGGTCGGCGACCAGGCGCGGCCAGAAGATGACGTCCCCGACCGAGTAGCCGGCCAGGATGAGCGCCGCAATCGCGAAGATCAGCCGGCCGCCAGCATCGTCAGTGACGACCGCGAGCCCGAGCGCCCCCACCGCGATGAGGAACACGACTGCACTCAGCCGCAGATCCGGCCCGAAGCGGACCCGGGAGAAGCCGCGACGGCTCAACTCTCCGGTGTTGTCCACAGACTTTTCCCCACCTGGGGATGAACTACACGCGTGTAATCACAGCAGTGGAGAACACTGTGCACGGACCGGTCGGCCGCCGCGGTCAACGCCAACGGACCGCCATGATCAGGCCGAGCATCATGATCCCGAAGCCGACAGCGAAGTTCCATGCGCCGATGTCGCCCATCAGTGGGACCTTCGGACTCGTGCCGCTGTTGGTGAGGTAGTACACGACGAGGTAGGCCAGGCCCAGCAGCAGCAGCACGGCCATCACGACCGGATACCAGGTCGGGCTCGGGGCCAATGCCTTTTGCGGTGCCAGCGCCTGCGCGCGCACCGTTGCTTCCGGCTTCTTGCGGACCTTGGACTTGGGCACGACAACTCCTGCTCGAGACCCGTCCGGACACCCGAACGGTTGGCTGTGAATGCGCCGGGCGGGCCGACGCACACCGGTTAGCGTAGACGTCGACACTGAGCAACACCGTGAGTGGCGTTGGACGGAGCGGACCAAGGCGATGCGCTGGACCTCGCGCGGCACCACCCGCACCGCGTGGCGGGTGCTCGTCCCGGTGGTCTGCCTGGTCGCCGGATTCGGCTTCGCGGCCAGCGCCCGCGACTCGCAAGGCACCGATCTGCGCCCACCGGGCACCGCTAACCTGCGCGATCTCGTGCGCGCGGCCGAGGCACAGGTTCGCTCGGCCGACACCGAACTGGCTGGGCTGCAGCGCCAGGTCAGCGCCGCCACGCGCAGCGCCGGCGCCCGCAACGCCGCCGTCGCCAAGGCGCAAGCCCGCTCGGCTCCGCTGCGGGCGCCCGGCGGCCTGACGGCCGAGACCGGCCCAGGTCTCACGGTGATTCTGGACGATGCGCCCGAGTCGGCGGCGACCGCAGGAGTCGACCCGAACCAGCTGGTGGTGCACCAGAGCGACCTGCAGGCGGTGGTGAATGCCCTATGGGCCGGCGGCGCCGAAGCGATGAGCATCGCCGGTCAGCGGGTCATCGCCACCAGCGCGGTTCGCTGCGTCGGAAACACCCTGTTGCTCAACGGCGAGGTGTTCTCACCCCCGTTCAGGGTTGCGGCCATAGGGCCGGCACGGACAATGGCAGCAGCACTCGATGCATCGCCCGGCGTACACCTGTACCAACAGGCCGCCGGGTACTACGGGCTCGGCTATACCGTCGAGACCTCCGATGAGGTTGACGTGCCCGCGTACACCGGCCCGATTGGGCTTGTGTACGCGCACGCAGGCAGGCAATGAGCGGGGAAGTGGATGGTCGACACCGATTGAGGACGCTGCGCCGGACCAAGGTCCGCCGCCGGCGCCACCCAAGACCTGGGGCGACTGGGTCCGCTTCGTGCTGCGTGGGATCGGGCAGATCCTGATCACCGCGGGTGTGATCGTGTTGCTGTTCGTCGTCTACGAGGTCTACGTCACGAACTACTTCGCACATGAAGCGCAGTCCAAGGTGAAGAGCGAGCTGCGCAGAGAGATTGTGGAGGGCAAGAACCCGCTCACCAACGGCAGACTGCGGCTACCTGGATCCAAGGCACCGACGGTTCCGGACGGCACCGGCATCGCGTTCCTCTACATGCCCCGGCTCGGCCCGGACTACGCGTGGGCGATCGTCCAGGGCACGACCGACGCCGACCTCGAGAAGGGCCCGGGCCACTACGTCGGGACGGCCCTGCCGGGCCAGGTCGGCAACTTCGCGGTGGCCGGGCACCGGGTCGGCAAGGGCGAGCCGTTCCTCAACCTCGATCACCTGCAGGCCGGCGACACGGTCATCGTGCAGACCGAGTCGAGGTGGTTCGTCTACCGGGTCAAGGGCATGCAGCACAACAACATCGACTCGACCGATTCCGACGGGATCCCGGGCCGCGAGATCGTCAGCCCGAGCGACGGCGACGTGCTCGACGCGGTGCCTGACCATCCGTCCGACCCGACACCGACCGAGCGGCTGATGACGATGACGACCTGCCATCCCAAGTTCACCGCGTCGCACCGCATGGTCATCCACGCAGCGTTGTGGAAGACCTATCCGGCATCCGGCCTGACCATGCCCGCGGCGGTCAAGGCTCTCTACAACACAGTGGGGTCCTGATGTACACCTGGATCTGGCGGCATCTGCCCGGGCACATCTCGCTGAAGCTGCTCGAGGTGCTCATCTTGTTCCTGGCCGTCACGGCACTGCTGTTCTTCGTGATCTTCCCGTGGATCGAGCCGCACCTGCCGATCAACCAGGTCACCGTGCCGGAGCACCGGTAGATGACGCGCGTTCTCGTCGTCGACAACTACGACAGCTTCGTCTACAACCTCGTCCAGTACCTCGGCCAACTCGGTGTCGAGGCGATCGTGCGGCGCAACGACGCGGTCTCGCCGGCCGAGCTTCCCGAGCTCGACGTCGACGGCGTGCTGCTGTCCCCGGGGCCGGGCACGCCGGAGGATGCCGGATCGTCGATGGCGTTCGTCACGGCCTGCGCCGAGGCAGCACTGCCGTTGTTCGGGGTGTGTCTCGGACACCAGGCGATCGGCGCGGTGTTCGGTGCACCGGTCGAGCGCGCGCCCGAGTTGCTGCACGGCAAGACCTCAGAAGTGCACCACGACGGGACGGGCGTCCTCGCCGGGTTGCCCTCACCGTTCACCGCGACCCGCTACCACTCCCTCGCCGTCGCCGAGGACGCGCTGCCGCCGGAGATCCTGGTCACCGCGCGTACCCCCTCCGGTGTGGTGATGGCGTTGCGGCACGAGTCGTTGCCGATCGACGGTGTGCAGTTCCATCCCGAGTCGGTGCTCACCCAGGGCGGGCACCGGATGGTCGCCAACTGGGCGGCCCGGTGTGGCGCACCGATCTCAGACGAACTGGTCGACCAGCTCGCAGCCGAGGTCGAGGCGATGCGCGCTACTGCCTTCGCCGGTGTCTGAGCGGTTAGCCCGCCTCGGGCTCTGCCGGCGCCGGCATGACGCCCGGAGAGGTGAGCACCTGCGCGACGTGCGGATCCATCGTGCGATAGCAATCGCCGATCGCATCGGCAAAGCGGCGTAGGAACCAGCGCGCGTGCGGCTGGTCGGCAGGCAGGTGCGCTTCGACCACCTCGTCGCTCAACGGGTCGTCCACAGTCGCCCTCCCCTCGACGAGGCACGCGCCATCGTCCGCAGCGGGGGCCGATTTCGAGCGTAACTGCGGCCAGGCCGCTCAAACCTCAGCTTTTGCTGCGGCTTTCATCTGCTGCTTGAAGCTACGTACCCGCTTAAGTGAGGGATCATCCACGACATCGGCGACAGATCGGAATGAACCGTCCTCGCCGTAGGCGCCGGCCGCTTCCCGCCAGCCGGCCGGCTGGACACCGAACTGCTTGCCGAGCAGCGCAGCGAAGATCCGCGCCTTCTGCTCACCGAAGCCGGGCAATCGGCCGATCCGCCGGACCAGGTCGGGGCCGTCGGCCGCGCCTGTCCATACGGTGTCCGCGCGGCCGTCGAACTCGTCGACGAGCACCTGCGCCATCGCCTGCACGCGCTTGGCCATCGCGGCCGGGAACCGGTGCAGGGCCGGCGGGGTGCGGAAGATCTGCTCGAACGCCGCGCTGTCGTAGGTGGCGATCTCGGTGGCGTCGAGGTCGCGGCCCATCCGGTCACGCAGCACCGACGGCGAGGTGAACGCCTTCTCCATCGGGATCTGCTGGTCGAGCAGCATCCCGATCAGCAGGGCGAGCGGGTCGTTCGCAAGCAGGTCGTTGCCGGCATCAGTGGTGGCAAGGTGCATGCGCCGATCCCACCACACTCGTCGCGTTCAGAACCAGGACGGCCCACGGTTGGTGTACGGCTCTTCGAGTGAGTGCACCTCGTCGTCAGTGAGCTCGATGTCCAACGCTGCCACAGCCTCTGGCAGGTGGTGCGGCTTGGTCGCACCGACGATGGGCGCGCATACGACCGGGTTCCGAAGTACCCAGGCGAGGGCGACTTGGGCCATCGGGATCGCGCGATCTTCGGCGACCTTCTGCACCGCGTTGACCACCGGCTCGTCCAACGGCGAGTCGAAGGCTTGCACGACGTGATCGACGGTGGAGCGGACCGACTGCTCGCCCCACGGGCGGGCGAGGCGGCCCTTTCCTTGCGGTGAGTACGGCACCAGTCCGACACCCATGTCGGCGCACATCGCCATCAGCTCGCGCTCGTCCTGACGGCGTAGCAGGTTGTACTGGTTCTGCATGGCGACGAACCTGGTCCAGCCGCCGAGGTCGGCGGCGTGCTGCAGCTTCGCGAACTGCCATCCGTACATCGAGGACGCACCGAGGTAGCGGACCTTGCCGGCCTTGACGATGTCGTGGAGTGCCTCCATCGTCTCCTCGACCGGGGTATCCGGATCGAAGCGGTGGATCTGGTACAGGTCGATGTAATCGGTACCGAGACGTGCCAACGATGCATCGACCTGCTCGAGAATCGCCTTGCGCGACAGGCCTTGTCCGCCCGGCCCGTCGTGCATCTTGCCCCACACCTTGGTCGCCAGCACGATGTCCTCGCGGCGGGAGTAGCGCTGGATGGCGCGGCCGACGACGCGCTCGGATGTGCCTGCTTGGTAGGTATTCGCGGTGTCCCAGAAGGTGATGTCGAGTTCGATCGCCTGTTGGAAGAACGGCTGCGCGTCGTCGTCGTTCAGTGCCCAGCGGTGCGCTCCTGCGGTGTCGGGATCGCCGTAGCTCATGCAGCCCAGTGCCAGCCGGCTGATCTTCAGTCCGGTGTTGCCGAGGCGGGTGTGCTGCATCGGTCTCCCGTTCAGGTCGGCAGCGGGTCGGGCGCTTGGCCGGTGGTGACGAGGAGCTCGTTGATGCGAGCGACGATGCCGGCCACCAATGAGTGAACCAGCTCCGCTCCAGGTTGTCGTCGCCCACCCGGACGACGAGACGTTCGGCTACCGTCCGTTCGTCTCGTCGAGCCACTGCTCGAACGTCGGGCCGGCGAGGACGGCGCCCGGGCCGGGCAGCAGGTCACCGTTGGCCATCAACACGTGCTCCGGGTTGTCGGGATCGCTGACGCCGATGACGTGTAGGCCGTTGCCCCGCCGTGCGGCCAGCAGTGTTGCTGCGTCGACGAGACTCTCCTCGCGCGGCCCGGCGATCTCGGACACCTGTTCGCCCGAACCCACGGTCAGCTCGACCAGCGCCTCGGCGACCGTTCGTGCCGCGACGAGCTGAGTGCGCATCTTCGGGACGTACGCGACCTCGCCCTGGGTGCCCCACTGCATGAGCTGCTCGACAAATTCGTGGAATTGCGCCGCGCGCAGGATCCGCGCGGGTGTCGGCCCGGCCAGCGCGGCCTGCTCGTGCTGCTGCTTGGCCGCGCCGTAGCCGCCGGCGAACTTGTCGACCCCGATGATCGACACGACGACGAGCAACTGCACGCCGGCCTTCTCGCCGTACGCGCGCAGATTCGCCGCCGACGTCGTGAAGAACTCGGTCGCCGCGTCGTAATCCGGTGACGGCCCGGTCGATGCGTCGACCACCGCATCGACGCCCTCGAGCGCTGCCGCCAGTCCGTCTGCGGTGATCACGTCGACGCCGGACGCGCGCGACATCGGCACGACCTGGTAACCCCGCTCGCCGAGGACGGCGACGACGTGCTTGCCCACTCGTCCGGTGGCGCCGGCGACTGCGACCTTCTTGATCTGTGACATCACTTGCTCCCAACAGTTGTTGTTGTGGTTTGTGCATCGATATGACGTAGCGCGGCGGAGGAAGGTAACAGTCGTGGTGGACGAACTGTTGGCCGAGGAGTTCGAGCGGCACCGCACGCACCTGCGGGCAGTCGCCTACCGGCTGCTCGGCTCGATCAGCGAGGCCGACGACGCCGTGCAAGAAGCCTGGCTGCGGCTGAGCCGCACCGACGTCAGCGCGGTGTCGAATCTTCGCGGCTGGTTGACCACCGTCACCGGACGCATCTGCTTGGACATGCTTCGTACCCGGGCATCGCGGCGCGAGAGCCCGCTGCACAACCCGCTTCCCGATCCGATCGTCGGCACCGACCCGGAGCAGGAAGCCCTGACTGCAGACTCGGTGGGATTGGCACTGATGGTCGTGCTCGACACGCTCGCACCAGCTGAGCGGCTCGCGTTCGTCTTGCACGACATGTTCGCGGTGCCGTTCGAGAGTATCGGCGCGATCGCCGGACGATCACCTGCGGCGACCAAGCAACTCGCCAGCCGCGCGCGCGGACGGATCAAGGCCGCGCCAACGCCCGACCCCGATCTCGCGCGGCAGCAGCGCGCGGTGGACGCGTTCTTCGCCGCCGCGCGGCGCGGCGATTTCGAGGCGCTGCTCGCCGTGCTGGATCCCGACGTCGTGCTTCGCGCAGAACGCGCCGGCGGGGTCGCTTCGCTCGTGCGGGGCGCTGCGGCGGTCGCCTCGCAAGCTGTCATGTTCGCCAGCCCGGCCGCCGTCGTGCGCCCCGTCCTGATCAACGGCGCAGCCGGTGTCGTGGTGTCTGTCTCGGGCCGCCCGACCTCGATGATGGCGTTCACCGTCTCCGGCGGCCGCATCGTCGAGATAGACGCGGTGACCGACCCGGGCCGCCTCACCGAGCTGCTCAGCGCCTAGGGTCGAGGGCGTGCGGATCGTCATCAAGGGTCATCACCTACCGGGACTGCAATGCGGTGGCTACGACAACGTGCACGTTGCGCTGCAGGTCGGTTCGCGTCCGGAAGGACTCGTGCCCGGTGACGCACCCGCGGCCGAATGGATCGCCGACGTGCGCGTGATCGAACAGGACGACGGGCGCGACTACCGCGGCGCGGCGGTGCACGGGCGTCGCGGCGAGCGATTCCTCTACCTCACGTGGGGCGAGTACGACGGCGCGGCCTTCGCGATGTTCCGCCGAGCCAAGCTGATGCTCGATGACGCGCCGGCCGCCGACGAGGTGATCGCCGACGTTGCGCTCACCGACCCGAAGGGCATGCCCACGTGCGCTCGCCTGCGTGACCCCGTCGTGCACTGGGCGTCGGCCTGACGCGGTTACGTGTCGTCGGCGCGGCCGTGATCGTGGCCGGCCGGGTGCTCGCGGCGCGGCGGGTGCGACCGGCCGGCGGGTGGGAATTCCCCGGCGGCAAGGTCGAGCGCGGCGAGTCCGACGAGGCAGCGATCGAGCGAGAATGCCGCGAGGAACTGGCCGTCGAGGTGCGGGCGGTGGCGCGACTCGCCTCGGCTTGCGACGAGCGGATCGAGCTGGTGCTGTGGCAGGTTGCGCTCGTATCCGGCGACCCGGTTGCGCTGCACGATCACGACGAGCTGCGCTGGCTGTCCGCCGATGAACTCGACTCGGTCGAATGGCTGCCCGTCGACCGCGCCCTGCTCGACGCCGTCCGTCCGGTTCTCACCTAACCCCCCCCGGTTGCCGGAGCGCACCGGAGCGGAGGAGTGCCATGATCGGACGATGCGATTTCGGGCAACTGTCGAGCTTGGCGGCAAGACCGCGACCGGTATCGGGGTGCCTGATGAGGTGATCGCAGCGCTCGGCTCAAGCAAGCGCCCAGCCGTCACCGTCACGATCAACGGCTACAGCTACCGAACGACCGCCGTGCGAATGGGCGGCCGGTTCTTCGTCCCGCTCAGCGCGGAGAACCGCTCCGGCGCAGGTGTCGCAGCCGGCGACGAGATCGAGGTCGACATCGTCCTGGATGAGGCGCCGCGCGAGGTGAGCCTGCCCGACGACCTTGCCGCCGCGTTGGACGCCGGGGCGCGGGCCAACTACGACGCGCTCTCCTACACCCATCGCAAGGAGTGGGTGCGCTGGATCGAGGAGGCGAAGAAGCCGGAAACCCGCGCGACGCGCGTGGCAAAGACCGTCGACGGGTTACGTGCCGGGAAGAAGACGCACTAGCCGAAGACGTTCACCATCCACCGCACGCCGGACTTGTCGACGCACATGCCGAACGTGTCGCCCCACGGTGCCTTGTTCATCGCCATCACGTCGCTGCCGCCGTCGGACAGCTTGTCGAAGTAGCCGCGCAGCGTTGCCTCGCTTGATCGCGGAAGCTCAGATGCGGATCGAGGTTGGCGGACACGACTATTCCTCTCTCATCGGGATCCGGACGTGCCGCTCTGTCGCTACTTCGACGGCGCGGTCGTAGCCGGCGTCGACATGCCGGATGACGCCCATGCCCGGATCGTTGGTCAGCACCCGTTCGAGCTTCTGCGCGGCGAGCTCCGTCCCGTCGGCAACGGAGACCTGTCCGGCGTGAATCGAGCGGCCCATGCCGACACCGCCGCCGTGGTGGATCGACACCCACGACGCGCCGCTGGCGACGTTCACCATCGCGTTGAGCAACGGCCAGTCGGCGATTGCATCTGACCCGTCGGCCATGGATTCCGTTTCGCGATAAGGGGATGCGACCGATCCACAGTCGAGATGATCGCGCCCGATGACGATCGGCGCGCTGATCTCGCCGGTCTGCACCAGCTTGTTGAACTCGAGGCCGGCCCGATCGCGCTCGCCGTAGCCCAGCCAGCAGATTCGCGCCGGCAGTCCCTGGAACTGCACCCGCTCCTGCGCCATCGAGATCCATCGGGCCAGCGACTCGTTCTCGGGGAACAGCTCGAGAATCGCCTTGTCGGTACGGGCAATGTCCTTCGGATCACCGGACAGCGCCGCCCATCGGAACGGTCCCTTGCCTTCGCAGAACAGCGGCCGGATGTAGGCGGGGACGAAGCCGGGGAAGGCGAATGCCCTTGAATATCCGGCTAATTGTGCCTCGCCGCGGATCGAGTTGCCGTAGTCGAACACCTCCGCGCCCTTGTCCTGGAAGCCGACCATCGCCTCGACGTGGCGCGCCATCGAGGCGCGCGCCCGTCCGGTGAACTCCTCCGGCTTCTTCGCGGCGTACTCGTGCCAGTCGTCGAACTCGACGCCGATCGGCAGGTAGGACAGCGGATCGTGCGCCGAGGTCTGATCGGTGACGATGTCGATCGGCGCATCGTTGGCCAGAAGTTGCGCGACCAACGACGCGGCGTTGCCGAGCAGGCCGATCGACAGCGGCTTGCGGGCATCGCGCGCTTCGACGGCTCGGTGCAGCGCGTCGTCGACGCTGTCGGCCTGCACGTCGAGGTAGCGGTGCTCGATGCGGCGGGTGATGCGTGACTGGTCGACGTCGATGCAGATCGCGACGCCGTCGTTCATCGTCACGGCGAGCGGTTGCGCACCGCCCATTCCGCCGAGTCCGGCGGTGAGCGTGATCGTGCCGGCGAGCGTGCCGTTGAAGCGCTTCGCCGCGACCGCCGCAGAACGTCTCGTACGTCCCTTGCAGGATGCCCTGCGTCCCGATGTAGATCCACGAGCCGGCAGTCATCTGCCCGTACATGATCAGGCCCAGTGCTTCGAGGCGGCGGAACTCCTCCCAGTTCGCCCAGTCGCCGACCAGGTTCGAGTTCGCGATGAGCACGCGCGGTGCCCATTCGTGGGTGCGCATCACCCCGACCGGCCGGCCGCTCTGCACGAGCAGCGTCTCGTCCTGGTGCAGATCGGTCAGCGTGCGGATGATCGCGTGGTAGCTCGGCCAGTCGCGTGCCGCCTTGCCGGTGCCGCCGTAGACGACGAGCTGCTCCGGATGCTCGGCCACCTCGGGGTCGAGGTTGTTCTGCAGCATCCGTAGCGGTGCCTCGGTCTGCCAGCTGCGGGCGGTCAACGTGCTGCCGTGGGGTGCGTGGATCTCGGCCATGGGCCCATCTTGCTCGCTGTCGGTGGGTTGGCAGAAGATCGGCGCCATGGTGACTGTCGAGGACGCCACTTCCGAACGCTGGGACGACCTGGCCGTCATCATGAACACCCGCGGCGACCCGTCGCGGTGCTGGTGCCAGTGGTTTCGCCTCCGCAACGCCGACTTCCGGGTCGCAACGGTGGCGCAGAACCGTGCCGCACTTCGCGAGCAGGCCGCCGCGTCGCCACCGCCGGGAGTGCTCGCCTACGACGACAGCGGCGAGCCGGCCGGCTGGTGCGCGGTCGCGCCGCGGCTCCGACTACCCGCGGCTGGCGGCCTCGACGCTGGTGACCACGCAGGACGAGAGCGGTCTGTGGGCCGTCACCTGCTTCGTAGTGCGCACCGGGGCGCGCCGGCAGGGGCTGGCCGAGCCGCTGCTCGACGGCGCGATCGGGCTCGCGCGGCGGCACGGTGCCCGAGCGATCGAGGCCTACCCGGTCGACGTGACGGTGAAGAAGCCGTCCTCGTCGGAGCTCTACCACGGCCCGCTCACGGTCTTCCTGCGCGCCGGCTTCACCGAGGTGGGCGACCGTCCCAAACCGGCCCGCACCACCGTCCGGCTCGTATTGGCCCCGTAGCAGGGAGTTTCGCGGCGTGTCGCCCTGCACGGGGGCCAAGAGTCAGCCGAGCGGGGCGGCCAGTGCTGACTCGGCGGCGGCGACGGCGGCGCCGGACTGCACGAACTGCACGGCCGTCTCGATCTCCGGCGACAGGTAGCGATCCGGCCCGGGGCCAGGCACCGCCGGCCCGCAGCGCCCGCACGACGGCACCGGTCGCCGGACCGGGCTGCAGCGGCGCGCGCAGGTCGAGCGCCCGGGCCGCGGTGAGCAACTCGATCGCCAGCACCCGTCCCAACGCATCGACCGAGCGGCGCAACTTGCGTGCAGCCGACCAGCCCATCGAGACGTGGTCCTCCTGCATCGCGCTGGACGGGATGGAGTCGACCGAGGCCGGCACGGCGAGCCGCTTGAGCTCGGACACCAGCGCCGCCTGCGTGTACTGCGCGATCATGTGCCCCGAGTCGACGCCGGGGTCGTCGGCGAGGAACGGCGGCAATCCGCGCGAGCGGGCGACGTCGAGCATCCGGTCGGTGCGCCGCTCCGCCATCGACGCGACATCGGCAGCCGGGATGGCCAGGAAGTCGAGCACGTAGCCGATCGGCGCGCCGTGGAAGTTCCCGTTCGACTCCACCCGTCCGTCCAGCGTGACGACCGGATTGTCGACCGCGGAGGCCAGTTCGTACGCCGCCACCGACCGCGCATGCGCGAGCGTGTCGCGCGCCGCCCCGGCGACCTGCGGTGCACACCGCATCGAGTACGCGTCCTGGACGTACACGCAGTCCGGACCGGCGTGCGAGGCCATGATCGGCGAATCCGCGAGCAGGGCGCGCATGTTCGCCGCGGCAACCGCCTGGCCAGGCTGCGGACGCAGCGCGTGCAGGTCGGCGGCGAAGACGGCCGACGTGCCGAGCATCGCCTCGACGCTCATCGCCGCGGTGAGGTCGGCAGTGCGCAGCAGCAGTTCGAGGTCGGTGCACGCGAGCAGCAACTGGCCGAGCATGCCGTCGGTGCCGTTGATCAGCGCCAGGCCCTCCTTCTCGCGCAGGACGAGCGGCTCGATGCCGTGCTCGGCGAGCACCGCGCCGGCGGGCCGTTCCGCACCGGCCGGATCGCGCACCGTCCCCTCCCCTAGCAGTGCCAGTGCGACGTGCGAGAGCGGGGCGAGATCGCCCGAGCAGCCCAGCGAGCCGTATTCGCGCACGATCGGCGTGATGCCGCGATCGAGCAGCGCGGCCAGCGTTGCCGCGGTCTGCGGCCGGATGCCGGTGCGCCCGGTCGCCAGCGTCGACAGCCGCAACAGCATCAGCGCGCGCACCACCTCGCGCTCGACCTCGGGACCGCTGCCGGCCGCGTGCGATCGGATCAACGAGCGCTGCAGGACGGCGCGCTGCTCGAGCGGGATGTGCTTGGTGGCAAGGGCGCCGAAGCCGGTGGAGATGCCGTAGTGCGGCTCGACATCGTCGGCGAGGGCCTCGACCACTCCTCGGGACGAGGCGATCGCGGCCTGTGCTTCGCTGCTCAGTTCGACGCCTGCGCCGTGCCGCGCGACGGCGACGAGCTCAGCTTCGGTGATCGGACCCACGCCTACGGTGATGCGCTGCATGCGGCCACTATCTCGCGTCGCGCTACGGTCGGCTGATGCGTGCCGTGGTGGTGTCCGAACCGGGGGAACCGAATGTGCTGCGGGTGGACACCGTGCCCGATCCTGAGCCGGGCCCGGGCGAGGTGCTCGTCAAGGTCGCAGCGACGGCGGTGAACCGCGCCGATTGCATGCAGCGCCAGGGCAACTACCCGCCGCCGCCGGGCGCATCGCCGTACCTCGGCCTGGAGTGTTCGGGGACGGTCGCCGAGCTCGGCGAATCCGTCGCCGGCTGGAACATCGGCGACGAGGTGTGCGCGCTGCTCTCCGGTGGCGGCTATGCCGAGGTGGTCGCCGTGCCGGTGGGCCAGCTGATGCCCGTCCCGCACGGTGTCTCGCTGGTCGACGCTGCGGCACTGCCCGAGGTGTCGTGCACCGTGTGGTCGATGGTCTTCGGTCCCAGCGCGGGCCGGCTGCAGCCCGGCGAGAGCTTCCTCGTGCACGGCGGCACCAGCGGCATCGGCACGATGGCGATCCAGCTCGCGCACAACAAGGGCGCCCGCGTGTTCGCGACCGCGGGTACCCAACGCAAGCTGGCTGTCTGCCGCGAGCTCGGCGCCGACGTGGCGATCAACTACCGCGAGGAGTCCTTCGACACGCGCGTCCTCGAAGAGACCGGCAAGTCCGGTGTCGACGTCATCCTCGACAACATGGGTGCGTCCTACCTCGGCCGCAACATGCACGCGCTGGCCACCGGCGGACGGCTGATCGTGCTCGGCCTGCAGGGTGGACGGAAGGGCGAGCTCGACCTGGGCGCGCTGCTGACCAAGCGGGCCACCGTGCACGCTGCCGGGTTGCGGGCCAGGCCGACCGCCGACAAGGCGCTGGTCGTCGCCGAGACCGTGCTTGCGGTGTGGCCGCTCGTGGAGTCCGGCGCGGTACGCCCCGTCATCGACCGGATCCTGACGTTGGACGACGTGGTCGAGGCGCACGAGCTCGTCGAATCCAGCGAGCACATCGGCAAGGTGCTGCTGCGCGTGAGCTAACGCAGCGCGGCGAGCCCGGCGAGCAGCTGGTCGACCTCGGCGACGGTGGTGTGCGGCATGAAGCCGGTGAAGGCGGCCCCGCCGAACTCGTCAGCGCCGAATGCCGTCATCAGCTGGGTGAGACCGGACGGACCGGTCCACACCGACAGCCCGCGGCGGGCAAGGAACTCACCGACCTGCGCGGGACGGCGGCGCGCCACGGTGAACGCGGTCATCGGCAGCCGATCGGTGATCCCGCCGAACACCGTCACGTGCGGCAGCTCAGTGACACCGGCGGCGAAGTGCTCCCAGAGCGTCGCGGTGTGGTTCCCCGCCGCCGTGACCGAGGCTGCGAGCCGTTCGCGTCGCGAACCGCTCGCGTGCTCGTCCATCCCGGCCAGGTGATCGATCGCGGCCGTGGCGCCGTCGAGCAGTTCCACCGGTAGCGGGCCGAACTCGAACCGCTGCGGCGCCGGCGGGTGGCTGCCGCCGTCGATCTCGAGCAGCAGTCCCGGACGGGCGATGAGTGCGGCAAGGGTGGGGCCACCGAAGGACGGCGCGGCGACCGAGATCAGGTCGGCGCCCAGCGCGGCCAGGTCGAGGGGCAGATGGGGCGCGGCAGCGTCGGCCGCCACGAGCACGAGCGCGCCGACGTCATGGGCCAGGTCGGCGATGGCGCGCACGTCCGGGATGGTGCCGGTGGCCGGGTTGCCGAGCGCGACGGTGACCAGCCGGGTGTGCGGTCCGATGAGGTGCTCGTACTGCCAGGTCGGCAGCTCGCCCGTCTCGAGGTCGACCTCGGCCCACCGCACCGAGACGCCGGAGGCGCGGGCCGCACGCAGCCACGGCGTCGCCACGGCATCGGAATCGAGCCGGCTCAGCACGATGTGGTCGCCGAGCTGCCAGTCACGGGTGAGGAACTCGCTGAACTGCGCGTGCAGCGCGCCCAGCGTTGCCCCGATCACGACCGAGTCGCCACTGCCGCCGACGAGATCGCCGAATGCCGCGCGCGTGGCGTGCAGCATCGACGCGGTGCGTTGCGAGCGGTAGGACGTGCCGCCCGGTTGGGTCGGCGACGAGCGGAGCGTGGCCACGATCGCCCGCACCACCGATTCGGGCTGCAACGTGCTCAGCGGGCCGTCCAGGCAGGCCGGTCCCGTCCCTACCGTCAGGTAGAGACCGCGTACCCGTGCTACATCCAGTCCGTTCGTCACCGTCGACCGCATCCGCGCCGCACTCCATCGTTCGAGCTTTGCCACACTGAGAGGGTGAGCGACGAATCGCAGCCCCCACCGGATCCCCGACCGACGTCACGAGACGAACAAGCTCCCGTTCCGTCGAGAGCCGAGGTTATCGCCGCTCCCGATGATGCCGCAGATGATCATTCGGACGAAAGCGACGACTCGGACGAGATTACGGGCATGGTCGAGCAGCCTGCCAAGGTGATGCGGATCGGCACCATGATCAAGCAGTTGCTCGAGGAGGTTCGGGCCGCTCCGCTCGACGAAGCCGGCCGGCAGCGGCTGCGCGACATTCACGAGACCTCGATCCACGAACTGGAGGAGGGTCTGTCTCCGGAACTGCGCGACGAGCTGGAGCGGCTGACCCTGCCCTTCGGTCCCGGGGTGCCCTCCGAGGCCGAGCTGCGCATCGCGCAGGCCCAGCTGGTCGGCTGGCTCGAAGGTCTCTTCCACGGAATTCAGACGGCGCTGTTCGCGCAGCAGATGGCTGCGCGCCAGCAGCTCGAGCAAATGCGCCAGCGTGCGTTGCCCGCCGGGCCGGGCGGGCGGCAGATCGTCGTCGGGCCCGGTGGCCAGATCCTCGGCCCGGGCATGTTCGGCGGAGGCGACGTGGACGAGGAGCACCCGCACGGCACCGGGCAGTACCTGTAGATGAACTTCGTCCGGGACGTCCTGGCCGCGCGGCCGCGTACCGATCCGGCGCTGATCGCCCTCGCTTCCGACGGCACGCGGCACGAGCGCACGTTCGGCGAGCTGCTCGACGACGCGGCCAGCCTTGCCGGCACGCTCGTCTCGTACGGGGTGCGTCGCGGGTCGGTCGTGCTCACGCTGTTCGGCAACTGCATCGAGTACCCGCTGACGATGCTGGCCTGCCTGCGGATCGGTGCAGTGCTGCTGCCCTGCAGCGAGCAGTTGCGCCCCAAGGACATCGCGCTACGGCTGCGGCAGGCCCGTCCCGACCTGGTGATCTGCGCGGACCGCAACCGGGCAGCGGTCGAGGAAGCGAACCCGGCCTGCCCCGTGCTCACCCTCCCGATCGTCGAGCGCGGTGACGTTCCCGATTACGCCGAGCTCGGCGACGACGATCCGTCCTTCGTGCTGTTCACCTCGGGGACGAGCGGTGCGCCGAAGCTGGTGACCCACGGCCAGCGCTACGTGTGGGGACAGCGGCACCAGGCCGAGCACTGGCTCGGCGCCCGACCGGGTGAGCTGGCCTGGTCGACGGCCGCCCCCGGCTGGTCGAAGTCGGCCCGCAATGCGTTCCTGGCGCCGTGGTTGTGCGGCGCCGTCGCGCTGTTGCAGGACCGCCGCTTCGATGCGCGCGAGCGGCTCGAGACAGTGCGCCGGGAGCGCGTCAACGTGCTGTGCATGGCGCCGACGGAGTACCGGTTGATCGCCGCGGACGGACCGATCACGGGCGTGCCATCGCTGCGCCGGCTGATCACCGCCGGCGAGGCTCTCGGCGTTCCTGCCGCGCGCGCCTGGCGCGAGCAGACCGGCCTGTCGATCGCGGACGGCTACGGCCAGACCGAGACAGGGCACCTGGTCGGCGTGCCGCCGGGCCAGACCGCGCCGCTCGGGTCGATGGGTCGCCCGCTGCCGGGCGTGCGGAGCGAGATCATCGACGGACAGCTGTGCGTGGATCCGTCGACCGTCCCCACGTTCTTCCTCGGCTACGACGGCGAGCCGGTGGCCGGCGGCTGGTGGCACACCGGCGACCGGGTGCGCGAGGACGCCGACGGCTGGCTGTACTTCGAGTCGCGCGCCGACGACGTGATCGTCAGCGCGGGATACCGGATCGGGCCCGGCGAGGTCGAATCGACGCTGCTGGAGCATCCGGCGGTGCGCGAGACGGCGGTGATCGGCCAGCCGGACGATGCGCGTGGCGAGATCGTCGTGGCGGTCGTCGTGCTGCGCGCGGGCTTCGCCGCCTCGGACGAACTGGCGCGCGAGCTGCAGGAGTTCGTCAAGGCCGAGACCGCGCCCTACAAGTACCCGCGCCGGATCCGCTTCCTCGACGAGCTGCCGACGACGTCCAGCGGCAAGATTGCCCGCGCCGCGTTGCGCTCAAGCCTTGCCGAGTAGCCCTTCGAGGACGATCGCGACGGCGTCGTCGTCGTTGGCCCCGACGACCTCGTCGGCGGCCGCTTGCGCGGCCGGATGGCCGTTGGCAACTGCGTAGGACGTGCCGGCCCACTGCAGCATCGGGATGTCGTTGGGCATGTCGCCGATCGCCACCACCTCGTCGGGGCCGATGCCGTGCGCGGCCGCGACCTCGGCCAGTCCGCTCGCCTTCGTGATGCCAGGTGCGGCGATCTCGAGCAGGCCGAACGAGGACGAGTGGGTGACCGACGCCCGACCGGCGAGCAGCGTGTCGGCCGAGGACAGGAACTCGTCGACGTCGGCTCCGTGGTCCTTGGCCAGCAGCTTGAGCACCGGGCGGTTGGCGATCGTCTCGATGTCGCCGATCGGGGCGGCCGGGATCAGGTTGCCGCGCCGGTCGCGTTCGGGGTTGACCTCCCAGTCGTGGATGTAGCCGGGTTCAGCGGCGAAACCGTCGACGAACTCGACCGCGAAGTCGACCGCGGGAAACGCGGCGCGTATCTCGCTGGTCAGCATCAGCACCGTGTCGACTCCGATCGGGTGCGATGACACGACCTGCTCGGTCTCGAGGTCGTAGATCACGGCGCCGTTGGCGCCGACGGCCACGCCGAGATGGCCGGTTTGCTCGACGACCTCGTCGAGCCAACGCGGCGGGCGTCCGGTGACGAAGACGACGACGAGACCCGCCGCCTCGGCCGCCTCGAGCGCGGCTCGCGCGCGCGGCGACACCGTGCCGTCGGAGCGCAGCAACGTTCCGTCCAGGTCCGTGGCGAACAGCCGGATGGTCATGGAGTGAGCAGCTCGCGGCCACCGAGCCAGGGACGCAGCGCCTTCGGTACGTAGACCGAACCGTCGGGCTGCTGGTGGTGGTCGAGCAGGCACGCGATCGTGCGGGCGATCGCGCAGAGCGTGCCGTTGAGCGTGGCCACCGGCTCGTTGCCGCGCTCGCCACGAGTTCGGATGTTCAGTCGGCGGGCCTGGAACGTCGTGCAGTTCGAGGCCGAAGTCAGCTCCCGGTAGGCGCCTTGCGAGGGGAACCATGCTTCGATGTCGAACTTGCGCGCGGCCGACGTGCCGAGATCGCCGGCTGCCACGTCGATCACCCGATAGGCGAGCTCGAGCTTGTCGATGAACTCGCGCTCCCAGGCGAGCAGCCGCTGGTGTTCCTCGCGCGCCTCATCGGCGGCGATGTAGGAGAACATCTCGACCTTGTCGAACCAGTGCACCCGGATGATGCCGCGGGTGTCCTTGCCGTAGGAGCCGGCCTCGCGGCGGAAGCAGGACGAGAATCCCGCGTACCGCAAAGGCAATTCGTCCAATATCTCGTTCGAGTGATAGCCGGCGAGCGCGACTTCGGACGTGCCGACGAGGTAGAGGTCGTCGTCGGCGAGCCGGTACACCTCGGCGGCGTGCGCGCCGAGAAAGCCCGTCCCCTCCATGATCTCGGGGCGTACCAGCGCCGGTGCGATCACCGGGGTGAACCCGGTCGCCGACGCCTGCTCCATCGCGAGATTCACCAGCGCGAGTTCGAGCTGCGCGCCGACCCCGGTCAGGAAGTAGAACCGCGAGCCGGACACCTTCGCGCCGCGCTCGGTGTCGATCGCGTGTAGCGCAGCGCCGATGTCGGTGTGTTCGCGAGGATTCTCGATTGCCGGGATGGTGCCGACCGTGTCGAGGGTGGCGAAGTTGTCCTCGCCACCGGGCGGCACGCCGTCCTCGACCACATTGGGAATCGCCAGGTGTGCCTCGCGCAACGCGGCTTCGGCAACCTCCTGCTCGAGCTCGACGGCCTTGACCTCGCCGGCCAGGGCCTTCGCGCGCTCGAGTAGTGCGGGTCGATCCTCGGCCGAGGCTTGCGCGACCGACCGTCCCAACGTCTTCTGCTCGCCGCGCAGGGTGTCGGCCCGCGAGACTGCGTTGCGCCGCGCGTCGTCGGCGATCAGCAGCACATCCACGAGCGACTCGTCGGCGCCTCGCGCGCGCTGCGACGCGCGCACGCGGTCTGGGTCGTCGCGGACTGTTCTCAGGTCGATCACCTCTTGAGATTACTGACCGAACGCGACCGCGATTCGTCCGGATGAGGCCCAATGCTCCGCAGTTAGCAGAGTTGGCAGGCAGTTGCACTGGTGCCGTTGCCGTACTGGCGATAGTTTCGGCACCTCGTCGGATCTGGGAGGGACGATGCGCTTTTTGAATCGTTCGATCTGTGTCGTGCCGGTCGTGGCCGCAGTGGTACTCGGTGGGCTAGCCGCTGCTGATGCGGCGTTACCGAAGGGCGCCAAGGCGGTGTCGGTGGCTGCCGGGGGCACCCACACCGGGATTGACGGCAACTTGCCGGCGTCCGGCGCGATCACCGGCAAGATCACCATCAAGGGGTCGTCCAACCCGGTTGCGAACTTGCAGGTGTACGCGATCGACAGCAAGGGGAGCACCGTCGGGTTCCCTGCGTCGACCGACTCCAGCGGCAATTACGCGCTCTACGGACTCGACAGCGGCAAGTACCGCGTCTGCGTGTTCAGCCCACCGTTCCTGACTGGGGCCGACGACCCGTTCGGCGTCGTGCCGGAATGCGCCGGCTCCAACATCGTGGCGAGCGGGTTCCAGGTGACGAAGGGCGCCAAGGTTTTCAATGTCACCCGTGGCCACGCGACCACCGCTAACTTCGCGCTGCCGAAGGCGGGCGGTATCAGCGGAGCGGAGAAGGACGCGGGCGGCCACTCGCTGCCGAGCCTGAGCGTGAATGTCTTCCGAAACGGCAAGACCATCGGGTCGCTTGCCTCGAATTCAGCGGGCAAGTACCAGGTCAACGGCCTGCCGGCGGGTTCTGGGTACACCGTCTGCTTCGGCACGCTGTTCACGAGCGGTGGCCCGTCGAAGACCGGATACCTCAGCCAGTGCTGGAAGAACACCCCGTGGACCGAGTCGAGCAAACCCCCGGCAGGCGCCAACAAGGTCACGGTAAAGGCCGGGAAAGACACCAAGAACATCAACTCGAGCCTGCACCCGGCCGCGGCCGTTGCCGGCAAGATCGTCTCGGCTGTTGGCCACAAGCCAATCCAGGAGAGCTCGATCGAGGTGTTCAAGGGGACGTCGTTTGTGGGCGGGTCATCGTCGAAGTCAAATGGCACGTACCGCGTGATCGGCGTCCCTAGCGGCAAGGTCATGGTCTGTGCGATCGGCGGTGCGCTCAGCGCGTCGAGCTCGTCGCACTTCGGCGGGCGCTGCTTCAAGAACGCGAAGTGGCAGGGTGCGCTGCCACCGTCGAGCGCCACCAAGGTTTCAACCAAGGCTGGGAAGACGCATGGCAACGTCAACATCGCGCTCCCCGCGGTGGCCGGCGAGAAGTTCGGAGCCATCGCCGGCAAGCTCACCGGACCCGGCGGCGTTGCGATCAAGCAGGCTCAGGTACAGGTCTTCCACGGCAAGAGTGAGATCGGCAGTGTGGAAACCAGCGCCACCGGCACGTACCTTGCGAAGGGCCTGCCAGCCGGCACGGGCTACGCGGTGTGCTTCAACACCAACGGCGCCGCCCCGCATAGCGGTTCAGTACCGGCGACCGGGTACAGCAACGTGTGCTACAAGAACGTCAAGTGGGACGCCGGCAAGCTTCCGAGCGGCGTCAACACCGTCGCAGTGAAGACGGGCAAGACCACGAAGGGCGTCAACGCATCGGTCGGCAACGGCGGCGCTATCGCGGGAACCGTCAAGCTTGCTGGTGGCGCGGGCAGCTTCGGCGTCACGGTCGAGGTGTTCTCCAAGGGCGTCGAGGTCAGGAGCGGGTCAACCGACTCGAGTGGCAACTACACGGTGACCGGCCTGACGGCGATGTCACCCGGATACATCGTGTGCTTCGACGCGGGGTTCGTGAACTTCGCACCGTCCAACAACCTCGGCTACCTCGACCAGTGTTGGCAGAACAAGGCCTGGGACGGAAATAGCTGAGCTGGGCAGCCTGGTCGGCTGCGGGGGCCGTCGCAGAGAGCGGCCGCTGAGGGTTAAATCTCGTCGGACCTGGGAGGGTCGATGCGCATTTTGCGAAAGTCGTTGTATGTCCTGCCTGTCGTGGGCGCCGTGGTGCTGTCCGGCATGGGCGCAGCGAGTGGGGTAGCGACAGGGATTCCGAAGAACGCCAAACGCGTCCCGGTTTCGGTCAGCAAACCGGCAACGGGAATTGATGCGACGCTTCCCGCGGCGGGTGCGATTACCGGCAAGGTGAGCATCAAGGGCTCGTCGGCGCCGGGATCCGAGATCTCGGTGAACGTGGTGAACGCCAAGCACGAATTCGTCAGTAGCGGATTCACCGACAGCAGCGGCAAGTACTCGGCTTTGGGATTGAACACCGGCAAGTACTTCGTGTGCGTGTTCAGCACCTTCTCCGACCCGGTCGTCGACAAGACCGCAGCTCCGTTCGGGGTCGTTCCGCAGTGTGCTGGGTCAAAAGCCGTAGCGAACCAGTTCGCTGTCACCAAGGGTGCGACGGCCTTCTCCGTCGTGCGTGGCCACGCCAAGAAGGTCAACCTCACGCTCGCTCCGGCGGGCGCGATCAGCGGTTCGTTGAAGTCCGGAAGCAAGTCGCTGGCCGGCGCCGTCGGGGTAACGATCTACAAGGGCGCGACCACCGTTGGGTCGACCTTCGCGTCCTCGAGCACGTATCAGGTAAACGGGGTGGCGCCCGGGTCCGGCTACACGGTCTGCTTCGATGCCAGGAACGCCGCTGGCGGCCCGTCCAAGACCGGATACCTCAGCCAATGCTGGAAGAACACGCCTTGGACCGGTTCCGGAAAGGCACCGAACGGCAGCAAGAAAGTAACCGTGCACAGCAAGGCGAACACCAAGCACATCGACACCAATCTCAAGGTGGGCGGTGCCGTTTCGGGCAAGATCACGTCTGCGGCGTCGGGACATAAGGCGGTGCAGAGCAGCCTTATCCAGGTCTTCCACGGCTCGACGTTCGTCGGTTCGGGGGTGTCCAGTGGTAACGGGACCTACCAGGTGAACGGCCTTCCGACGGGCAGCCACAAGGTCTGCGCTCTCGGCGGCACCCTGGGTAGCTCGCCATCGACAACGTTCGGCGGGCGCTGCTTCAAGAACGCAAATTGGTCGGGCGGCAGGCTACCGTCGTCGGCGACGGCAGTGTCGGTGAAGGTCGGTAAGAACCACGGCCACATCAACATCCAATTGCCGCCCAGCAAAGCGGCGAAGTTCGGATCGATCTCCGGCAAGCTCACCGGTCCGGGTGGCGTCGGGCTGGGCAACGCCGCCGCGATCGCCTTCAAGGGCGGCGCCGCCCTCGGCCAAGTCGTGACTCAGGCCAACGGCTCGTACGTGATCTCGCACCTGTCGGTCGGGTCGCACTACTCGGTGTGCTTCCAGACGTCCGGCGCAACCCCGCAGACCGGATCGGCTCCGGCCGCCGGGTACAGCCCGGTCTGCTCCAAGTCGGTCACCTGGGACGGCGGGCCGCTACCGTCGGGCACCAAGCAGGTGACGGTGTTGGCCAACAAGACGACCAAGAACGTCGACGCGACTGCGGGCAAGGGCACTCAGATCTCCGGCACCATCAAGCTCGCCGGCAGCGGCGCGGCGTCCGGGCTGGAGGCGTTCGTCATCGATACCAAGCATGTGACGGTCAGGACGGTGCAGACTGACTCCTCCGGCCACTACACGGCCAACGGACTGGCGCCATCCTCGACCGGGTATCTGGTGTGCTTCGACGCCGGGTTCAGCAACTTTGTTCCGCCGAACAACCTCGGCTATCTGGGGCAGTGCTGGAAGAACCAGCTCTGGACAGGGTCCAGCGGCCAGGGCGGCTGACGCCACGATCCGCAGCGGCCGCCGTCAGGTACGGCGGCCGCTGCCGTGCGTGCACGACGCGGTTGCCGCGTTATCCACAGGGAGCGGCATCGTGACAGCGCGCGAAGTGCAGCCGTGCCTACGCTCGCGGGCATGTCGGACTTCGCGGTAGTCGTCTCGTGTGTTGCTCAGACCGCATCTTTTTCTGCTGCGGTCGGTGCAGAGTTGGACGGCGAACTCGTTCTCGTCCGTCGGTTGGCCGACGACGTGTTGACTAGCGGTTGGCGCGGGGCCGCGGCGACCGCGTTCGATCACGCATGGGGCTGCTGGGACGCCGCTGCCCGCCAGGTGGCAGGCGCGCTTTCCGAGCTGGCTGATCTGCTCGGCGATACCGGCCGCGCGTACGAACTGAGTGACGCCGTTTCGGCCGACGTCCTGCGCTTGGCCGCGCCGTGACTGCCTTCCGGGCCGACCTCGACGCACTCGCGGAACTGGTCGCGCGGTTGGCGGCGTTCGACGTGCGTGCCGAGGAACTCGGAGCCGACCTCGACGCGCAGGTGCGTCGCTTGCACGGACAGTGGAGCGGGCCGGCAGCGCAGGCGCATTTGAGTGCACACGAGCGGTGGACCAACGGGGCCGTGCACATGCGAGCCGCAGCGCGTGAGCTGCGCTCGGTCGTTGTGACTGCGCAGGCCAACTACGGGTCGGCTGCAGCAGCGAACGTCCGGATGTGGGGCTGATCGGGCGTGCCGATCGTCCTTGACGTCTACCCGGTCGGGTACACCGATGCCGCCTACGTCCTCGGCGATCTAGTCGCTGAGAAGGTGCGGTTGGCCTGGCTGGGCTTGCAGGCAACGCTCGACGGCATGGCCGGGATGGCCGGTAGCGATGACGTCGGGTCGAGCTGGGGCGCGTCCTACGACGCGGCCGCCGCGTCGGCTTCCCGGACAACCGAGGACACCTGCAATGCGTGCTATCAGTTGGCGGCACTGTTGGAGCAGACCGCTATCAACTACGAAGGCGCAGACGCGGCATCGGTGCCGGGGTCATCAGCGCGGGCGGCCGCGAACCGATGGGCGGCTGCGACGACGTCGCTGGGCGAGGTGCCGAGTGCCGTCGGCCAGGGGACGCCGCAGCCCGGCGGGTGGTCGCTGCTGCAGCACGCGATCGGCAACCTGTGGCCGAACGGGCATCAGGACCTGCTGCGCGCAGCCGCTGCCGGCTGGGAGCGGGCAGCCGGGCAGCTCGAGGTGCTCGTCGCGGACATCGGTCAGGCTGCGCGGCAGGTGATGCTGCAGCGCGCGCCGGAGTCCGACGATGCGTTCACCGCCGTCGATGCGATGGCGGGGCACATGAGCGAGCTTGCGTCGTCCTACCGCTCGTTGGGCGCGGCATGCGCGGGCTATGCCGGTCATCTCGACCAGGCGCACCACCAGATCATCAGCGAGATCGAAAGCTTCCTTGAGTGGACGGCCGGTATCGAGGCTGCTGGTGGGCTGTTCTCGATCTGCACGTTCGGGTTGTCCGAGGCGGCGGCTCAAGCTGGCGAGGCGGCCGAGATCGGGCGTGCCGCGGCAGCGATCAAGTCAGTGATCGAGACGCTGCGCGGGCTTGTCGCGGCAGGCCGGTCTGCTGTCGATGCGGCAGCGGTACGAGTGGTGGCGCTGGCCGACAAGCTCAATCCGATCATGGCTCGGCGGATCGAAGCGGCCACGCTCAAGCAGGCGACCGAGGTTGGCATATTGCGACCCGGCGAGCCGTTGCCGAGCGAGATCATCTCGCGCACGTCCGCGACCACTCCCGAAGGCGTCGCCCTCGACAACCTCGACGCAAGCTGCAGAATTCGGTCCGGCTACCGACACCTGGGCGATCTAACGCACTTTCCAGCGACACTTCGACTGCATGGCTCCGATTTCGCCGCGACCTCGCCCGCGGACTACGCAGCGAAGGCTGCGAGCTTTCTACCGACGCGCGACAGCGAGAAAATTTGCCGACCAAGATCGACGAGTACGGGCACGATCAGGATCTACGATCCGAGGACAGAACACCTTTGGGTCGTACAGCTGCGGACGGGCAAGCCAGGACTTTCTTCAAGCCGACTAGCCCGACGTACTGGAGCCGCCAGGAAGGGACTGTTCAATGAGCGAGCGCTTCACTTGCCCGGTGTGCGGGTATCCAGAACCTGTCCGAAGCACTCGCGACGACCGAGTCGGTGGCGGCTCGTACGAGATCTGCCGCTCGTGCGGATTCGAGTTCGGCGTTACCGATGACGACCTCGGCTTATAGCGACGAGGCTGGCGCGAGCGTTGGATCGCGCTTGGCATGCCGTGGGACTCGGACGGTATCGAGCCAGCCGCCAGCGAATTGGGATCCACGCGCGCAATCTTCGTACTCGACGTTCGTCGTCCGAACGGCTAAGAGCGTCTAGCTGCAGAGTGTTGCTGAATGGTGGTGCGGCGTTGCCCAGCGGCGCATCGGTGATGCTGCTGGGCGCTCCGGACCGTCCGAGAGCATCACTGATGCTGCGCTGGGAGACGCGGTCGGCGCGAGTTGAGACGTGACTGCCGCGTGGTCTTCCCCGCTGGTGGTCGGTTGAGCGCACCCGATCCGGTCACGCCGGGGGAAAACGTGAGCCCGAGCGCTACTGCGTCGGGGTGTTCGCGGGGTGGTTCGGATCGCGCCGCGGGTCGTGGTAGCGATGGCACGACACCTCTACCGACGAATCCGCGATCGGCAGCAGTTGCGGCTCGTAGCGTCGCGCGAACTGCACCCGCACCTGGCCGTCCTGCGCACGCAGATCCGGCACCCCTGACCACAGCGGCTCGTTGCGGTCGGCGTTTCGCGTCGCGCCCAGCAGCTCGACCTCTTCGGCCGGCGTGCCCTTGCCGGGGCGAAGCATCGCCACCCCCGGCTCGGACTCCGTGACGTCGAAATGCTCGGCCGGTCCGACCAGCGCCGATTCGGCAGCGAACTGATCGGCATCGACCGACGTCCAGCGCTGCTCGAGCACCATCCGCAGGTCGCGCGACTCCCAGCCGCACGGCTCGAACGCCTCCGAACAGCGCGGATGGAACGAGCAGCCCAACGGCGGGCGGGCAGCGTCCGGAACCTCGCCGCGCGGCAGGTCGCGCGCCACCGCCACGGGACGGATCCGGATCGGGCACCGCACGCAGCAACGCCTTCGTGTACGGATGCCGCGGGTTCTCGAAGATCTCGGCAACCGACCCGATCTCGACGATCTTGCCGAGGTACATGATCGCGACCCGGTCGCAGAAGAACCGCGCCGACGCCAGGTCGTGCGTGATGTAGATGAAGCTGAGACCGAGGTCGTCGCTTGAGCTCCTTGCAGCAACCCGAGGATCTTCGCGCGCACCGACATGTCGAGCATCGAGATCGGCTCGTCGGCGACGAGCAACTCCGGCCCGAGCGCGATCGCCCGCGCGATCACGGCCCGCTGCTTCTGACCACCGGACAGCTCGGCCGGGTACTTCGGCGCGAACCGCGACGCCGGCGCCAGCCCGACCCGCTCCAGCGCCTGGGCGACGGCGTCGTCGCGGTTGTCGGGATGCAATCCGTGGATGCGCAGCGCGTCCGAGATCGCCCGGCCGACCGTCATCGACGGGTTCAGCGACGCGTGCGGATCCTGGAACACCATCTGCAGCTTGCGACGCAGCGGCCGCAGCTTGCGCTCGTTGAGCCCGGCCAATCTCTTGGCCGCGGTAGGTGATCGAGCCGGACGTCGGGCGCGACCAGACCGAGCAGTGCCCGGCCGAGTGTCGACTTGCCCGAACCGGACTCGCCGACGACCCCGAGCACCTCGCCCGGCGCGATGTCGAACGAGATCCCGTCGACCGCACGCACCATGCCCGACGAGCTGCCGAACAGCCGCGCGACCGCGCTCGTGCGCAGCGCGAAGTGCACCTGCAGATCGCGAACCGAGATCAACGGCGCGGTCGTCACCTCAGGCTTCGTCTGCAACGGACACCTCCTCGCGGATCAGCGGGCGCCGCGATTCGTCGTCGACCGGGTCGAGCAGCCAGCACTCGGTCTGCGTGCGGGCCCGATCGGTCGGCGGCAGTTCGCGTCGCGCAGATCTGCATCGCGTGCGGGCAGCGCGGGTGGAACCGGCACCCGGGCGGCGGGTTGACGAGGTCCGGCGGTGCGCCGGGGATCGAATGCAGCTCCTGGGTGTTGAGCGAGATCGTCGAGCGCAACAGCGCCTGCGTGTACGGGTGCTGCGGCGCAGCGAAGATCTCGCGCACCGGGCCCTGCTCGACGATCCGTCCCGCGTACATCACGGCGACCCGGTCGCAAGCCTCGGCGACGATGCCCAGGTTGTGCGTGATCAGCAGGATCGCCGGATGGAACTCCTCGCGGATGTCGGCCAGGATGTTGAGGATCTGCGCCTCGACCAGCACGTCCAGCGCGGTCGTCGGTTCGTCGGCGACGATGAACTTGGGACGAAGCGCCAGCGCCAGCGCGATCATGATGCGCTGCCGCATGCCGCCGGAGAACTCGTGCGGGTAGGTGTCGTAACGGGTCGGCGGGATGCCCAGCGCGCGCAGTGCTTCCAGCGCTCGCGGCGCCGGGCCGCCTTGCGCAACTGCGGCTCGTGCGCCTTGATCGCTTCGTCGAAGTGGTCGCTGATCTTCATCAACGGATCGAGCCGCGTCATCGGCTCCTGGAAGATCAGCCCCATCCCGCCGCCGCGCAGTCGGTCGCGCTCCTTGGCCGACATCGCGAGCAGGTCGCGCCCGTCGAAGATCAGTCGACCGTCGACGGCAGCACCGCGCGGCACCAGCCCGATCAGCCCGCGACCGAGCGTTGACTTGCCGCAGCCCGACTCGCCGACCAGACCGAGCACCTCACCCGGGCGCAGCGCGAACGAGACCCCGTCGACCGCCTGCACCGGCTCGGCCGGGCCGGCGTACCAGACCCGCATGTCCTGGACGTCGAGTACGTATCCCTCGGACGAGGTCACTTCGCGGCGTCCTTCGTGAGCGCGCCGGGCCGGCTCGGCAGGATCACCTTGGCGAGCTTCGTCGTGCGCAGCAACGGGTTCAGCACGTCGTTGAGCGACTCGCCGACCAGCGTCACGCCGAGCACCAGCAGCACGATCGCGACGCCCGGGAAGACACCGGACCACCAGATGCCGTTGGCGACGTCGTTCTGGACGGCGGTGTTGAGGTCGTGCCCCCACTCGGCAGCGGCGGTCGGTTCGATGCCGACGCCGAGGAAGCCCAGGCCGGCCAGGGTCAGGATCGCGTCGCCGGCGTTCAGCGTTGCGATGACCGGCACGGTCTGCACCACGTTGCTGAAGATGTAGCGCACGATGATCGCCGGCCGGCCGGGCGCCGATCGCCCGGGCCGCCTCGACGTACGGCTCCTCGCGCGCAGCGATCGTCGCGTTGCGCACGACGCGGAAGTACTGCGGGACGTAGACGACGGTGATCGCGATGGCCGTCGCGAAGATGCCCGTCCACTTGCCGCGACGATCCGCCGCCGATCGACACCGCGATGACGATCGCCAGCAGCAGCGACGGGAACGCGAACAGCGAGTCGGCGACGAGGACGAGTATGCGGTCGATCCAGCCGCCGAAGTAGCCCGAGATCAGCCCGACCGGAACGCCGACGACGATCGACAGCGCGACGGCCAGCACGATGCACCTCGAGCGCGGTCTGCGCGCCGAAGACCACCCGGCAGAGCACGTCGAAGCCGTCGACAGTGGTGCCGAACCAATGCTGCGCCGACGGCGCGGCCTGCGTCGGGAAGAGCTTCGGTGCCCTTGCCGGTCTGGTCGAACCCGTACGGCGCGATCAACGGCGCGAACACGGCGAGCACGATGAAGAACAACACGATGAGCGCGCCGAAGATCGAGCATGCCGCGCTGGAAACCCGAGGTGGCGCGCATGGCGGCTAGCCCGGGAATGCGGCTGCGCCGGCCGCCGAGGACGTCGGTAGTCGGCTTCGACCTCGGGCACGCGCAGCGGTCATGTCAGTACCTCACTCGAGGATCGATCACGGCCGCGATCACGTCGATCACGAGGCTGACGATGCCACGATCACGGCGAACGCGGCGACGATGCCCTGCACCGCGACGAAGTCGTTGTTCTCGATGTACTGCGTGAGCGTGAACCCGATGCCGCGCCACTCGAAGGTGTTCTCGGTGAGCACCGCGCCGCCGAGCAAGCGACGCGATCTGCAGTCCCATCACGGTCACGACCGGGATCAGCGCGTTCTTGAACGCGTGCTTGCGCATCACCTTGCGTTCCGGCACGCCGCGCGCACGTGCCGCCTCGACGTAGTCCGAGCGCATCGTCTGCAGCAGGTTGACCCGGACGAGCCGCAGGAAGATGCCGCCGGTCAGCAGGCCCGAGCGTGATCGCCGGCAGGATCGCGTGCTTGAGGACGTCGATGATGTAGCTGTTGTTGCCGTACAGGATCGCGTTGATCAGGTAGATGTGCGTGTTCGGCGCGACGTTGTTGATCGCCGTCTCGACGTTGGGGCTGGCCCGCCCGGACGCCGGCAACCAGCCGAGCTTGATCGCGAACAACAGCTTGAGCAGCAGGCCGAGGAAGAACACCGGCATCGCGTAGCCGAGCACCGCGAAGATGCGCAGCACGACGTCGGGCAGCCGGTCGCGGTAGCGCGCTGCGACCCGTCCCAGCGGGATGCCGATGAGGAACGCGACGATCAGCGCATAGATCGTCAGCTCGAGCGTCGCCGCGCCGCGTTCGACCAGCAGATGGGTCACCGGCTGGTTGTCGGTGATCGACTTGCCGAAGTTGAACCGGACGATGCCCCAGATGTAGTCGCCGTACTGCGACAGCAGCGGCCGGTCCAGGCCGGCCGCGTGGCGGGCTTGCGTCGACCACCGACGGCGGCACCGTGCCGCTCGAGGCGTGACTCGATCGGGTCGCCGACCACGCGCATGACGAAGAAGACGACGTGACCAGGATCCACACCATCGGGATCACCAGCAGGACGCGGGTGATCAGGTAGGCGCGTAGCGACCCGGCTGAGCTCGATGTCGTCGTAGCGGTGGCAGTCATCGGAGTAAACCTTCGCACTACGCAGCAAGGCCGGGCACGTGCACCCCCACTACGGGATGCACGTGCCCGGCGACTGGCGAGGTCAGCTCTTGCTGATCACGTACATCCGGAACTGGTAGGTCGGGTCCAGCGTCTCCTGCACGCCGCTGATGTTGTCGCGGGTGACGGCGACCTGCTGGCCCGACAGCAGCGGCAGGTACGGCATCTAGCCGGTTGCCAGCTTCTGCTGGATCTGCGCGAACGCCTGCGTCCGAGCGGCCCCGGTCTGCGTCTCCTCCTGCGTCAGGAGCGGCAGCACGCCGTCCTTGTCGCACGGCCGGTTCGTCGCGCCCTTGTCGCAGTAGTGGGCGAGCACGAAGTTGGTCTCGCTGAGGAACGGAGCGAGGTAGTCGTCGGCATCGACGTAGTCCGGGAACCAGCCCAGCTGGTAGATCGGGTAGGTGTCCTTCACCCGCTCCTTCGAGTACGTGGTCCACAGCGCCAGTCTGCAGGTTCACCTTGAACAGGCCGGTTGCCTCGAGCTGATGCTTGACCGCGCCGTACTCCTGCTGCGAGGTCGAGCCGTAGTGGTCGGTGGTGTACTCGATGTTCAGCGTGACCGGCGTCTGCACGCCAGCGGCCTGCAGCGTCTGCTGTGCCTTGGCCTTGTTCGGTGTCGCACCGAACACGGTCTTGAACGGCTCGGTCGCGCCGGCGATGCCCTGCGGGACCATCGAGTACGCCGGCTGGTAGGTGCCCTTGTAGACGTCGGTGGCCAGCTGCTGACGGTTCACCGAGTAGGCGATCGCCTTCCGGATGGCCAGCTTCTGCGCGTACGTGCCGCCCGGCATCGTCTTGAAGTTGAAGACCATGTAGCGCAGTTCGCCGCCGGCGCCGGTGAGCACCTTGACGTCACTGTTCGTCTTCAGGTTCGCGATGTCGGTCGGCGTCAGCGTGCGGTAGGCGACGTCGATGTCGCCCTGCTGGATCGCGAGCTTCAGGTTCGGCGACTGGCTGTAGTAGCGCAGCGTCACGGTGCCGACCTTCGGCTTGAACGCGCCGGTGTAGTTCGGGTTGGCCTACGAACGTCACCTGCTGGTTCTTGTCGTAGCTGCCGAGCTTGTACGGACCGGAGCCGATTGCCTTGGCATCGTCGAGCAGCTTGTCGGCCGGGAACACCTTGCTGTCGACGATCGGCCCGGCCGAGGTGCCGAGGATGTAGGGCCAGGTCTGGTCGTTCGCGTTCTTCAGCGTGAACACGACGGTGCTGTCGTTGGGTGCCTTGGCCGAGACCATGTTGCCCAGCAGCGGCCACGAGCCGTTCGGGTCGTTGATCTTCACCATGCGGGTGAACGAGAACGCGACGTCCTTCGCGGTCAGCGGGTCGCCGTTGGAGAATTTCAGGCCGGGCTTCATCGTGCACGTGTAGATCGTCGGCTTGGTGAACCCGCACTGCTTGGCCGCATCGGGCTCGGGCGCCTTGCCGCCGGCCGGCACAGCCATCAGGTACTGGTAGATCTGGTTCTCGATCATGTTCGAGCCGAAGTCGTACGAACCGGCCGGGTCGACGGCGACGACCTGGTCGGTCGTGCCGATCGTGAGCGACCCGCCGGCCGGCGCAGATGTGCCCGAGGGGTTCGCTCCGCCCGACGTGGCGCCGTTGGTTGGGGCGCCGGTGTTGCCGCCGCCCGATTTCTTGCCCGCGCCGCACGCGGTTAGCGAGATCGCGGCGAGCGCCGCTACGGCGAGGGCCAACCCTTTCGTCCTCATTGCAATCACCGGTAGGTCATCCTCTCTCCGGGAATGGAAGGTGGCTGAGACTAGTCCATGGACAGGCCGTCGCGGCCATCGGAAAAGGCGCGATTCGGTATCGGATTGCGCCGGCGACAGCGGAAAACGGTCGCATAGCGGCGGGCGTGCTGCGGATTCGCGGGCACTAACCTGGACAGGTGACCGACCGGCTGCCGATCAAGATGTTGCACGATCGTGTCCTCGTCCGGGAGCCGCGCGGCGACGGCGAGCGCAAGTCGTCCGGCGGGATCCTGATCCCGGCCACGGCCTCGGTGGCCAACCGGTTGATCTGGGCCGAGGTGCTCGCAGTCGGCAACCACGTGCGTGCCGTCCAGGTCGGCGACCGGGTGCTGTTCAGTCCGGATGACCGGCACGAGGTCGAGATCGCCGGGGACGAGTACCTGCTGCTGCGCGAGCGCGACGTGCATGCCGTGGCCGCCGAGCGCAACGAGGAGAACACCGGCCTGTACCTCTGAGCTGTCTCTGAGCGACGATCTTGCCCCTGCCGAAGCGACGGGTCGGCGCGTTACTCTCTGGCCGGTCGGTCCGGCGTCGAGGGGGTGCAGCCGATGAGCTCGTCGTGGCGCCGGCTGGCGACCGGATTCGCTCGCCGTACCGCTACTCGCCGGCTGTAGCTGGTTCGGTAGCAGCAGCAACGGTTCATCGTCCGAATCGGTCTTCGACGTGCAGCCCGGGCAGTGCTTCAACGCGCCGAAGTCGGTCAAGGCCGAGCTGAGCAGCCTGTCCAAGGTGGCCTGCTCGACCGCGCACACCCAGGAGGCCTACGCCGTCGTCGCCTACCCGAACAGCGGGACGGGCTCGGCGGCACCCGGCGCGTACCCGGGCGGCGACGCCCTCGACAAGTTCGCGAAGGGCGCCTGCGCCCAGCGCTTCACCAAGTACGTCGGGGTCGACTATCTGGACTCGTCGCTGTTCTACACCTACCTCTTGCCGTCAGCGCGCAGCTGGGAGCAGGACAACGACCGCAACGTGCTCTGCTTCGTGACGACGACCGGCGGCAAGCTGACCGCGTCGGTCAAGGGATCCCGCAAATAGCAAACGGAGGCAGCGATGCCGTTCAACGTCACAGCGACCGCCCAGCTCATGTGCAGCTTCGGCGCGGCGCCCTCGGTGCTCAACGTGATCCCGTCCGCGCGGGTGATGGTCGAGGGCAAGCCGGCTGCGTCGATCATGGACTTCGCGCCCATGACCAACATCCCACCGTTCGGGATGTGCATGAGCCCGTCGAACCCGACCGTCGCCGCGGCCACGACTGCGGCGCTCGGAGTGCTCACGCCGATGCCCTGCGTGCCGGTGACGACGCCGTGGAAGCCGGGCGCCGCGAAGACGATGGTCGGCAGCCTGCCCGCGCTCACGTTCGGCTCGACCTGCCAGTGCAGCTGGGGCGGCGTCATCCAGATCATGACGCCGACGGTCAAGACGATGAGTAACTGACCGACTCGGTGTCCGTTTCGCTCTATTGCGTCCGAGTTGTTTGTGGAATTTAGGAACACGTGAGGCTCGGACTCTTTCGTTCCCTCTCTGGCTGGCATATGTTGCGGCCGATTGATCATCGCGGATTGGCGGTGACAGTTACCACAGCGCAGATCGGAGGGGTTCCGCGATGCCCACCTACACAGCTCCCGGCGTCTACGTCGAAGAGGTCCCGTCGTCCCAGAAGGTGCTCAGTGCAGCACCGACGGCGGTCGCCGCTTTCGTCGGATTCACCGAGAAGGCTCCGACCGACGACCCGAACGACCCGCAGGGCCTCGCGCCCCGCCTGGTCACCAGCTGGTCGCAGTTCGAGGCCCTGTACGGCAGCTTCGCCGAGGGCTGCGTACTGCCGCTGTCGGTGTACGGCTACTTCGCCAACGGCGGCAGCATCGCCTACATCGTCCGCATCCCGAACACCGAGCCGGCCGGCCAGCCGGCCAAGCTCGCCCTGCCGGCCGCCGACCGCGCGCTCGGCAGCCGCTGGTCGATCGAGAGCGTCGAGCCCGACGCCGACATCAGCGTCGACGTCGTCGACCGACGACGTCGGCGACGACGCACCCGAGGGGCCCGTCGCCGTTCACGCTGACGGTGCTCATCGGCGGCGAGGAGGTCGAGAAGTTCTCCGGCCTCGACTTCGGCAGCGGCGACACCAACGTCAAGACGGCGGTCAACAAGACCTCCACCAAGATCAAGGTCGAGCTCAACCTCGACAAGGGCGCCGACCTCTCCTCGCAGCTCGAGCTGATCAAGCCCGGCCGCTACCACCTGGAGAAGGCCGCGCCGGTTCCGGTGCCGGTCAACGGACGCAAGTTCGCCGGCTCCGAGTCGGCCCGCAACGGCATCAACGGCCTCGCCGTCGCCGAGGACGTCACGATGGTGATCGTCCCCGACCTGATCACCGCCTGCACCAAGGACGACGGCTCGGTCGACCTGAGCCTGTGGAAGGCCGTGCAGACCTCGCTCATCTCGCACTGCGAGCAGAACGGCAACCGGATGGCCGTCCTCGACGCGCCGCCCGGCATGAACCCGCAGCAGATCAAGGAATGGCGCAGCGACGTCGCCATGTACGACTCGGCCTACGCCGCGCTGTACTACCCCTGGATCAAGGTCGAGAACCCGATCGGCGTGAACGGCAACGCCGAGGTGTTCATCCCGCCGTCGGGCCACGTGGCCGGCGTGTGGGCCCGCACCGACGAGACCCGCGGCGTGTGGAAGGCCCCGGCCAACGACACGATGCGCGGCGTCCTCGACATCGAGCGCACGATCACCCAGAACGAGCAGGGCCTGCTCAACCCGATCGGGATCAACTGCATCCGCCCGTTCGGCACCCGCGGCATCCGCATCTGGGGCGCGCGCACCCTGTCCTCGGACACCGACTGGCGCTACATCAACGTCCGCCGGCTGTTCAACATGATCGAGGCGACGATCCTCGAGGGCACGCAGTACGCGGTGTTCGAGCCGAACGACATGACGCTGTGGGAAGGCGTGAAGCGCACGCTGGACGGCTTCCTGCGCGGCCTGTGGAGCGCAGGCGCGCTGTTCGGCACCACCGCCGACCAGGCGTTCTACGTCAAGTGCGACGCGGAGACCAACCCGCCGGAGTCGATCGACGAAGGCAAGCTCGTGGTCGAGGTCGGGCATCGCGCCGGTGAAGCCGGCCGAGTTCGTCGTGTTCCGTATCAGCCAGCAGAAGCAGACGTCCGGCTGATCTGCCGACACGAGAAAGCAGGAGTGAGAAATGCCCAACGACCTTCTCTCGACCGACCCGATCGTCGCCCAGAACTTCTACCTCGAGATCGACGGCGAGAACATCGTGCTCTCCGGCGTCTCCGGCCTTGACCTGGAGTTCCAGGTCTCGGAGATCCAGCAGGTCGGCAAGGACGGCAAGGCCCAGATGATCAAGACGCGCGGCAACGTGCTGAAGGTTCCGGACCTGTCGGTAACCCGGATGGCTCCGCTGGACGCCATCGGCGGACCCGATCTGGAAGTGGTTCCACCAGATCCGCGACAACGGCTTCATCGGCGCTACCCGCACCACGAACCGCAAGAACGGCTCGATCGTGCTCTACGACACGTCGATGAAGGAGGTCGGCCGGTTCAACTTCTACAACGGCTGGCCGAGCAAGATCTCGACCGATGCGATGAGCACCGACTCGAGCGACCCGGTCAAGGAGACGATCACGATCGTCTTCGAGCGCCTCGACCGGGTGAAGTAGGGTCCGGCGACCCGATCAGCAGTAAGTAGGTAGTCCTCGCCATGGCATTGAAGACCAGCTACGAGTTCACCCTCCCGCGCGGGTATCTCGATGATTCCGGCCGGTTGCACAAGACGGGGACGATGCGGCTGGCGACGGCGCGAGATGAGCTCGAGCCGCTGCGGGATCCCACGGTCACCGGACCGGACGACCCGCGGCTGACGATCCTGGTGCTGACCCGGGTCGTCGAGCGCCTCGGCGATCTGCGAGCTGGTCACCTCGCACGACATCGAAGGGCTGTTCGCCGTCGACCTGGCGTACCTGCAGGACTTCTACGGCGTGATCAACTTCGGCAGCCAGGAGGAGTACGACGCGCTGGTGAACGCCCAGCAGAGCACTCCGCTGCTGGGCGATTCGCCCGCTGCCGGCGCCCGCTGCGCAGTCCTCGACAGCCTCGAGTGAATCCGCGCCGGCCGAGTCTGCAGAGGAGGAGACGGCCGAATGAGCCAGCGCCGCGTCCCCCGCTGCGGACAGCGGTCGAGGAGCTGCCACGCCGAGCGCTGTAGCGCAGCTGTAGGTGACCGGCGATGATGCGCTACCCGACTGACGCCCTCTGGCAGGAGATCGCCTATCTCGCCTACCACCTGCACTGGGACCTCGAGGAGCTGCTCGACCTCGAGCACATGGACCGGGTGCGGATGGTGCGCGCCGTGGCGTCGTTGAACGAACGGGCGTGGCAGGCGGTGCGTGAATATGCCAACTGACACCGATCCGCTCGGCGGCGATCTGCCGATGGCCGACCGCTTCCTCTTCGAGGTCGACGGCGTCGAGATCGGCGTGTTCCGGGAGGTGACCGGCCTGCAGGTCACCGTGAACGTGGTCGAGGTCGCCGAGGGCGGCCAGAACGGGTTCACGCACAAGCTGCCGGCCCGCATGACCTGGCCGAACATCACCTTCAAGCGCGGGCTGACCCAGAGCGACGCGCTGTTCGACTGGCTGCAGAAGTCCTCGGGCGAGGGCTTCGCCGGCAACGACAACAAGCTGACCCGCTCGACCGGAGCGGTCACCGCGCTCGACGCGGCGGGCTCCCGGTTGCGCGCGTGGGAGTTCATCGACGTGTTCCCGGTGCGCTGGAAGGGCCCGGACTTCATCACCGGCAGCATCAACCCGCTCGAGGAGGAGCTCGAGGTCGCGCACCACGGGTTCCGCGCCAAGACCCAAGCCGCAAGCGGATGACCGCCACGGACGCCGTCGACGCGGTCGACGCCGTCGACGCCAACCGGCTCGGTCGAGAGGCTGCCGCCCGGCTGCGGCTGCCCGGCCCGCCGCGAACGCGCCTGCGCCCGTCCCGGATCGGCAGCATCGCCTCGAGCAGCGCGCGATTCGCCGCCGCCGTCGCCCGTCCCATCGCGGTGCGTCGCGCGCTGGCCGGCCCCGAGCTCGCGCCGGTGCGCTCCTACCGCGAACGCCGGCGTCGCTCCGCCGCGGTGGTGGACCCCGGAACCCGAACCGGTGGCCGAGGCGCCGGTGCGCCGGCCGCTGACGACCGCCGAGCTGCCGGCGCGTGGCCTACCGCGCGCGGTGCGCCGGGTGCCCAACGAGCAGACCTGGACCCCGGGTGGCATCGTCGCCGGCCTGCACGCCGAGGTCGCCAACGTGCGCCGGATGGACGCGACCACCGCGGCCGGGCCCATGCTGATGGCTCATGATCGAGCCCGGCTCACCCCCAAGCGCCCCGCTGCGGTCGCGCGAAGCGGCAGCCCGCCCGCGGGGCAGCCCTCCGGAGGTGGCACCGGGCCCGGCGCGAGGAGCTCTGCGCCGACCGCCTCTGGGAATGCGCAGCCGACGCCGAGCCCGTCCACGCCAGTCGGGTCGCCCGCTGGAGCTCGCGCCCCGACCGCCGCGATCGCCCCGACCGGACCGGTCGGAGCGCGGATCGCGGCATCGAACGGATCTCCGGCGGCGGTGCCCGGCCGCCCGACCGCGGTCATCTCGCGCTTCCTGTCCGCAGTCCGCCGGACGATCGCACCGCAGCCTGCTGCCGCTGCGTCCAGCGCCGGACGAATGACCGCATCCCCCGCGCCGGCGGCGGTTCCTGCAGCCACAGCGACCGGGCCGGCATTATCGCACCGCTAGGAGCTACGGGCAGCGCCTCGCAGCCGAGGGCCGCGGCGCCGGCAGCTGACTCGCCCGAGGCGGTCACCGCTGCGGCGGCGGCGGGCACTCAGTCGCAGGCGGCCGGCGAGCCGACGCCCGCTGCCGCAGTCGTCGAACCGGCCGTGTCGGCGCCGTCCGCGGCGCCCGATGCCTCCGCCACAGCGAGCGCACCGAGCGCAGTGAGCTCCCCGAGCGGACCCCTCCCGCTGCGGCGGACCACGGCGACCAGCATCACCGCGACCACCAGCGGCGGGCCGCTCGGCATCGTGCCGGCAGCCAGCGCGCTCCGGCCGGCTGCGACCCCGAGCCCGGTGCGGCCGCTGCGGAGAATGCTCGGCCCGGCCCACGCCTTGCGCCCCGCTGCCCGGACGGGCACCGCGGCAACCCGCCCGGCCGCACTCCCGGTCGGCACGCCGGCCGCTGCCGCCGGCCGGTCGGACACCGTTGCCACCGTCACCCCGCTGCGTCGCACACCCGGTGTGGTGAGCACTCGCTCGTACCCGGCAGCGGCCGGTGCACGCAACACCGCGCCGGCCAGCACCACGACACCGGGCGGCGCTGCGACACCGGGCGGCGCTGCGACACCGGCCAACGCTGCGACACCGGCCAACGCTCCGGCCGCGCAGGCGACCCCGAACGCTCCGGCCGCGCACGAACGGTCCGGCCGCGACGACCCAGCCCGGCGCCGACGCCGTCCCAGCGGCAGCAGTGGCGAGTGGACCGCCGGCTGCGCTGCGCCGTAGCGCGACGCCGGCCGACCAGCCGCCTGCACGTATAGGCGACAGCGCGCCCGAGATCGGTGCCCCCGAAGTTGCCGCGCAGAGCGCCGCTACCGCGACGTCGCCGCCGAGCTGGACAGCGGGTCCGGCCCGTGGCGTCGGGCTGGCCAGCGCGCGCCCGTTCGGTCACCGGCACCGTGGCAGCGGCGGCGAGATCCGGCCCGCGATCGCGATCCACCGGTTGGCGGCCACCGGCGCAAGCCGGGCGCCGGCGCTGCCCGCGCTGCCGAATGCCGGCGCGGCTGCGGCGCAGGTCAGGCGCACCCCGGCGACCACGAACCGGCCGACGCCGGCGAGTGTGGCGAGCGGGATGAGCGCAGCGAGCGCGGCGGGTCCCGCCGCGCGGCAGCCAGCGTCGCCCGGCAGCGCAGCAACCGGCGGCAGCGCAGCAACCGGCGGCAGCTCGGCAGCGGCGAGCAGCACGCACACTGCGCTCATCGCACGAAGCGCGGCGGCACCGCGGCCCCTCATCGTCAGCCCGCTCCCGCTCCGACACGGCGGGATCCGAGCACGTGCACACCCTGGTCTGCGCACCCGGTTGTGCCGTGCCGCCCTCGGCGAGCACGCCGGTGCGTCGGCTGGCCGCGGTCGCCATGCCCGACCTGATCAGCACGGCGCGTCCGCCTTCAGCCGGGTCTACCAACCGGCCGGGCCTGGCCAGCGGATTCGGACCCAGCGCCCCGATCGTCCCGGCTGGTGCGACAGCGGCACCGTCGCTCGCGCCGTCGGCGGGCGGCGGCACGACCGCGCCACGTCCCAGCGTGCGTCGCAGCGCCGAGGTGGCGGCGCACGCGCGCGCGGCCGTGCCGAAGTCATCGGCGCACCAGCCGCGCGGCCGCGAGCCAGTCGCCGGCCACGATCCATCGCAGCTACCTGCCCGCCCCGCCGCCGATCAGCATTCGGCCCGCGCCGGTGTCCGGGCCGCCGATCCCGGCCGCCGCACGCGGGCCACTAGCCGATCAGACCCCGGCGGCCCTTCGCCGTTCGACCGAGGTCGCGACGACGACCGCCGGGTCCGGGCCGGGCAGTACCGGCATCCGATCGAGGCTGGTCGACGCCACTGCCGATCTGTTCCGTTCCGCCCGACTCGCCGATGCACCCATCCGTCGATTCGCTCCCGGAAGCACTGGAGGTACCGACGTGCCCGAGCCACACGACCACCTACCCGCCCGCGTGGGCGAGGTTCCTGGCCACGCGATGCTGACCACGCCGACCTACCAGGCAGCACCGGCCGTAGGGCAGGCTCCGCCGGCCGACCTGCGCCCGCACCAGCTCGACGAGATCGTCGAGCGAGTCATCGACAAGATCGAGCAGCGCGTCGTCGACGAGCTGGAACGCCGCGGCCGCCGCTTCAACCCGGGAGTGTTCTGATGCCAACCGCGCTGGAAAAGGCGTTCCTCGAGATCGAGGGCGGCAAGCGGATCGACTGCCTGTTCAACCCGTCGTCGATCACCGTCGCGCGCAGCAACAACTGGGGCTCCAACCCGATGCCCGGCGGCGACGTCAGCCAGCTGCGCTTCCTCGGCTCGAACTCGGGCACGCTGAGCCTCGATCTGACCTTCGACACGACCGCGGACGGGACGGCCGTCAGCACCTATACCGGCGCGCTGATGAAGCTGATGGAGGTCGACTACACGCTGCCCGGCGCTGACGAGGCGACCCGCAACGGCCGGCCGCGAACGGTGACCTTCCACTGGGGCGACCTGCACTCGTTCCCGTCGGTGGTCGCGCAACGTCGTGCTGAGCTTCACCTACTTCTCCTCGACCGGCGTGCCGCTGCGGGCCACCGCCCAACTGCTGCTGCAGCAGTACGACAAGTCCGATGCGTTCGGCCCGCAGAACCCGACCTCGGGCACGCCGAGCCCGCACCGCGTGCACCGCGTGCAGCCCGGCGAGACGCTCGATCGCATCTCGGCGAAGTACTACGGCGACTCCACCCGCTGGCGTGAGCTGGCCAACACCAACGGCATCGAAGATCCGCTCGCGGTCCGTCCCGGAACATTGCTGAGCATCCCGCGGAAGAGCGGCTAGATGACAGCTGTCAAGATCAATCAGATCGCACCCGAGCTCGAGGTCGACGGGACGCCGCTGGCGGCGACCTGGTGGACTGCGCTGATCAGCATGCGGATCGAGCGCGAGCTGAACGTGGTCGGGCGTACGGTGCTCCGCTTTGCCGACACCGGCTACCAGCTGTCCGCGTCGAACATCTTCGCGCTCGGCACGACGGTGAAGATCTCGGTGTTCCAGGGCGGCGTGCTGTTCAAGGGGATCGTGACCGGCGCCAACCTCGAACAGATCGCCGGCGAGCACCCGGAGCTGGTGATCACCGTTGATGATCCGACCTGCAAGCTCGGCCTGGCCACGAAGGTCATCGCGCACACGAACAAGTCCTACAGCGACATCGTCAACGAGATGGTGCATGCGCCGCTGAGCGTCTCGATCGCGAACAACGCACTTGGCACCACGATGCACGAGTACCTGCTGCAGAGCAGCACCGACCTCGCCTTTCTCGACACCATCGTGCGCCGCACGAACTCGGTGTGGTGGGTCGACGAGGACGTACTGAACATCGCCAAAGCAGCAGATGTCGCAGGCGAGGGCACGAAGCTCTCGCTCGGCACCGATCTGCTGGACTTCTCCGTGCGCGCCTCCGGCCTGCGCCCGACGAAGGTCACGGTGAACGGCTGGGACGCGCAAGCGCAGGCAGATATCACCAGCCCCGGAGACACGCCGCCGGTCACCGCGACATCGACGTTCGCCGACGTGTACACCGGCAGCGCGGGCGGCATGGGGGTCGACGGCACGCAGACCGCCGGCGAGGGCAACCCGAACGACAGCGCCGAGGCACAGGCGCTGGCCAGCTCGCTGGCGACCGCCTGGCACGCCGCGGCGGTCGTCGCGCGGGGCACTGCGATTGCCAACTCCGCGATAGCACCCGCCACGAAGGTGCAGGTGTCCGACGCAGGACCGTCCAGCGGCACCTACGTCGTCAACGAGGTCGAGCACATCTACAACCGCAACGGCTTCTTCACCAAGTTCGTCGCCGGCCCCGTGCGTCCGGCCAAGCTTGTCGACACGTTGGGTGCTGCCGCGCCCGACTCGGGCTTCGTGATGTCGAACCTGATCACGGCGACCGTGTCGGACACCTACGACGACAAGAAGGTCGGCCGGGTCAAGGTCACCTACGCCGGTGCGGGCGGCGGGCTGGTGAGCAACTGGGCACGCGTGCTCTCGCTCGGCGGTGGATCCAAGCGGGGCGCGTTTTCATCCCGGAGGTCAACGACGAGGTGCTCGTCGGGTTCGAGCGCGGCGACTCGCGGCACCCGGTCGTGCTCGGCGGCCTGTTCAGCGCGAAGATCGCGATGGCTGCCGATGACAGTGTCCTCGGTGGTGACGGCATCGCGTACCGGCGGATCACCTCTCGCCTGGGTCATGTGATCGAGCTGTCCGACGGCACGTCCGCCGGACAAGCAACACGTCCTGCTCAAGCTCGGCAATGCCGAGCACAAACTGCGGCTCGGCGCCGACGAGTTCGCGCTCGAGATCGCCCAAGGCAAGCCGCTGTCGATCAAGGCGGGCGATGCGAAGTTCGAGATCGACGCCCAGGGCAACATCAGCATCGAGGGCGCGTCGATCAAGCTCAAGTCGACTCAGGCAGACATCGGCATCGAATCGACCATGAAGTTCAGCGCGAAGGGCAACGCCGGTGCCTCGATCGAGGGCGCCACGCTCGACCTGAAGGCACAAGGCACAGCGAATCTCGAGGCGACCGGGCCGACGACCGTCAAGGGAGCGCAGGTGATGATCAACTGATGACCGAGTCACTGCCACCGCGCTCGGACGAGACTGTCCGCTACGACGCCACGTTCATCGGCCGCGGCTTCAGCTGGCCGATGGGGGTCAATCACGCCGGTTCGATCGCCCTGACCGACGGACCAGAGGATCTCGATCGCTCGATTCGTATCGTCCTGCTCACCGCGCCCGGCGAGCGGGTGATGCGACCGCAGTTCGGCTGCCGGATCTGGGACCTGCTCTTCGAGCCGATCACGCCGAACCTGCTCGGCCTGGTCGCCGAAGCGGTGCGCGACGCCATCGCGCAGTGGGAGCCGCGCGTCGTGGTCGAGCAGGTCGTGCCGATGGCCGACGACAACGACGACGCCTTGGTGCGAATCAACATCGTCTACCGCGTGAAGGCGACCAACGACCGGCGCAACCTGGTTTACCCGTTCTACGTCATCCCGCACGAGTCGGAATAGCGAGCACACCATGCCATTACCAGCACCCGAACTCGACGACCGGAAGTTCCAGGACATCGTCGACGAAGCCAAGCGGCTCATCCCGCGGTTCTGTCCTGAGTGGACCAACCACAACGTCTCCGATCCGGGTGTCGCGCTCATCGAGCTGTTCGCGTGGATGAGCGAGATGGTGCTGTACCGGGTCAACCAGGTGCCTGAGCGGCTCTACGTGCACTTCCTGAACATGGTCGGCATCGAGCCGTTCCCGCCGTCGGTCGCACGGGTCGACCTGACGTTCTGGCTGTCCGCGGTTCTCGAGGCGCCGGTCGTCGTTCCGGCCAATACCCAGGTGATGACCGCTGCCGGCGCGTCGAGTGGTGGCGTCGACGCCGTCATCTTCAGCACCGTCAAGGACCTCACCATCGCACCACCGGAGCTCAAGGCGGCCAAGGCTGCGACCGAGGCCGACGACCGCATCATCGACGTGTGGGATGACCTGCGCTACGACCAGACCGGCGTGCAGACGCTTCCAATCTGCGCAGTTGACTCCTGGCGACGCGTTCCTGCTCGGGTTCGCAGACAGCCTGGCCGGCGTCGTGCTGCAGTTGACGCTCGAGGCGCACGCCGAGGGCATCGGCGTCGACCCGCGCACGCCGCCGATCGCGTGGGAGGTGTGGAACGGCGAGGGGTGGATCAGCGCACACGTCTACCAGGACACGACCGGCGGCCTGAACCGGGCCGGGCAGATCGTGCTGCTGATTCCGATCGAGCACGAGCTGCTGGCCGTCGGCAACGAGTCGGCGTACTGGCTGCGGGCGCGGCTTGCTCGCACCGCTGCCTGGCCAGCCCACCTATCAGGCCTCGCCGCGCGTGCGTTCGATCAAGGCGAATGCTCTCGGTGGCACGGTGAACGCCGAGCATTGCGAGACGTTGCCCAGCGAGAGCATCGGACGAAGCGACGGATCGGCCGGGCAGCGATTCGCGGTCTCCCGCAGCCCCGTGCTGCCTCGCCGCGAAGGCGAGTTCGTGCAGGTGACCGACAGCGACGGCACCGCCAACTGGACCGAGGTCGACGACTTCACCACGTCCGGGCCGCGTGATCGGCACTACGTGTGGGACAGCGGCAGCGGCGTCATCCAGTTCGGCCCGCGGGTGCGGTATCCGGACGGCACGCTCCGGCAGCACGGGCTCATCCCGCGCGATGGCGCGTCGATCGCGGTGACCAGCTACCGGCACGGCGGCGGTGGCCGCGGCAACGTCGGCTCCCGGACGCTCACCGTCATGCGCAGCTCCGTGCCCTTCGTCAGCGGCGTGATCAACCTGGAGAACGCGACCGGCGGGGTCGATGCCGAGACCGTCGCCGAGGCAAAGGTGCGCGGACCGATGACGCTGCGCACCGGCCAGCGCGCGGTGACCGCCGGCGACTACGAGCGGCTCACCCTCGAATCGTCGATCGAGGTGGCGCGCGCGCGATGCCTGCCGGCCTCCCGCGGCAACGGATCGGTACGGCTGCTCGTGGTGCCGCGCGTCCGTGGCGATGCGACGCGGCACAAGCTCGACGACTACGCGATCGCGCAGCCGTTGATGCGACGGATCACCGAGCATCTGGACGAGCACCGCGTGGTCGGCACGGCCGTCGAGGTCAGCACGCCGTACTACCAGGGGGTGTCGGTTGCCGCGCTGATCCACGCCGGCCCGGGCCGGCCGGCCGGACTGGTTCGGCAACGCGCGATCGAAGCCGCTGACCCGCTACATCAACCCGCTCACCGGTGGCCCGGACGGCGACGGTTGGCCGTTCGACGCCGACGTCAACGCCGCAGTGGTCGCGCAGTTGCTGGAGACGGTCGACGGCGTCGAGCGCGTCGAGGAGGCCGTGCTGTTCGAGTACGACCTGCGCACCGGCCGGCGGATCGGCAGCGGCAAGGACATCATTCGCCTTGACGAGCACTCGCTGTTCCTCTCCGCCCCCCACCAGGTGGTTGTGCGATGACCGCACTCGTCCGACGCTCGCAGGAGCTGCCCGCCCGGGTGGTGAAATCGCGGCGCAGCCCGCAGTGGCTGCTGAACCAGCTTCCGGTCGGCATGCTCGATGGTGACTTCTTCGTCCGGTTCGTCTCGATCTTCCAGGAGCTGGGCGGCACGCTGCTCGAGGACGCCGACAACATCGAGTACCTGCCCGACGTGTCCGTCGCGCCCGACGCGATGCTGCGGTGGCTGGCGTCGTGGATCGGCACCGAGATCATCGATCCGTCCCTGGATGATCAGGTGCAGCGCCGCATCGTCGCCGGCGCGGCCACCACGCTGACCTGGCGCGGCACCGTCCACGGCCTCACCCGGTTCCTCGAGCTCATCACCGGTGGGCCGGCCCAGATCGAGGAGGGTGGCGGGGTCTGGCGCGAGGGCGAGGCACCGGCGGATACTGCTTGGGTACGGATGAAGGTCGACTCCACCGGCTGGATGCCCGAGGATGACTTCATCGCACTTGTCCGCGACGAGGTGCCTGCGCACGTCCGAGCGGAGCTGTACATCGGTGAGCGCCTCGTGTGGCCCGCCGTTGGGGAGGATGATTCGACATGACTGCCGAACCGGGTGTCGACGCAGGCGCGGCCGACAACGAGTCCACCGGGCTCATCAAGCGCATCGACGCGCCACTGCCTCCGTACGCGCAGCCGGCGCCGGCCGGCTACGCACCGCCGCCGCCCGGCAACGGGGCGCCGTTGCCGCCGCCGAAGACGATGGCTGACGCGATGGTCGAGGTATCGACCCCGCCGCTTGCCGTCGATGGGCCGCTGCTGGTCAAGCAGCCATCGCCGGCACCCACTGCTGCTGTCACGCCGGCAACCCGCCGCGGCGCCTGCGCCGCCCGTTTCGACGCTGAAGAAGACTCCCGCGCCCGCGCCGACCGTAGCCGCGCCGACCGTAGCCGCGCCGACGGTGGCCGCGCCTGTCGCGGCGGTTGCGCTCGATCCGGCACCCGCGCCGGCACCTGTTGAGATGGCTGAGATGCCTGTCATGGCTGCACCGACTGCACCGACCGCACCCGACTTCGTCCGTAGCGCTCGCCGTGCCCGCGCCGCCCATGGCCCAGGCCGCGACGACCGTGGCCGCGCCTGCGGCAACGACGACAACCGCGGTCACCATGCCACCACCGGCGACGGAGTTCATCACCTGTCCCGAGTGCGGCACCACCGCATCGGTGACCCTGAATCGCCGCGACTCGGTCGACTTCTGCCGCAACTGCGACTACCCGCTGTTCTGGACCCCGTCCAAGATCATCCGTGATCCGGCCGACAGCAGCGATGAGTCGCTGCGCCGGCTGCCCGGCACGGTCGGCCGCGCGACTATCGCCTCGCTGGCCTGCCCGTTCTGCTACGAGCCCAACGCGCTGAGCGCGCAAACCTGCGTGCGGTGCGGTAAGCCGATGCACCCGGTCGTGCAAGACGGCGCCGCAACCGGTCTACGTCCCACCACCCGGCACCGGAGCTGCCCGCGCCGAAGGCCAAGATCGGCTGGTGGGTCTGGGCGATGCTGGCCCTCACTGCCGCAGCGCTGATCGGGCTCATCGTCCTGATCATGACCCACACGATCGACTGATCCAACCGCGACGGCGGTGCCTTCACGCACCGAGTCGCTCGGGAACGTGACCGTCGGGGGGGGTCGGGTCGCCGGCCTTGAGCACGACGGACTTCGACGCGGATCGGTGACAGCCACCGGCGGACTGCCCGCAGTGCCCGAGACCGCTACAGTCCACGTTCCCGCCGACAGGTTGTTGAAGGTCACGCTCGAGCCGGTGACGCTCTGCGAGACGCCGGTCGTCGCGCAGTTGGCCGGCGCGGTCTGCCCACCTGTGCAGGTCGCCTTCACCGTGAGTGACACTGCGTTGGTGTAGCTCACCGTCAGAGCAGCCGGCGCTTGCGCCAGGGTGATCGCGCCGCTGGCCGGAGTTCCCGGCGTTGCGGGATGCGACACCGCCGGGTAGGCATTCTGTGCGTCGGTCGAGGCACTGGACGGCAGCGCGGCCGAGATCGTGTAGCTGCCGGCCGGGAGCCAGATCGTGCGGGTGTCACCGTTGCTGAGGTTCTGCTCGAACGTCGGGCCGCCGCCGCGGGTGACCTTGACGTCGACCGGGCTCGGCAGCGCCGTCGCGTCTCGGTTGGTGACCGTCAGCGCGACGTCGAGCTCCTTCTCGTCGACGGTGTAGGTGGGCGTCGCGGCGGCGGTGTTGGACGTGGCATCGCCGCGCACGGTGAACGTTCCGCTCGCGCAGCTGAGGTTCGCGTCGGTGTCGGACGCCGTCGTCAGCGAGTACGTGCCGAAGTGCAAATTCGGCAGCGTCAGCGCGAGTGACCAGCAACCGGAGGGCACCGTGTTGAACGTGATCGAATCTGTGCCGATATCCGCTGGCGCCGCCGACAGCTGCCAGGTCGGGTCGCCGCTGTTGACCAGCTTCGCGGTCGCCCCGGTCAGCGAGTCGCCCGATGCCAGGTTGAAAGCCAGCGTCGCTGTCTGCGTGGTCCGGGTCAGGGTGATCTGCCCGAGGTCTTGGACGAACCCGAACTGCACGGTCGCGCCGTTGACGATGACCGCAGGTTGGTCGTAGCCGTCGATGGGTGGGTCGTGGTCGATCCGCACCGAGTAGATGCCAGACGGGATCCCGGTGATCTGGAACGTGCCGTCGGCCAGGGTGTGCGCCTCCAGCGGCTGGTCGCCGACGTCGGTGGACGGCGTGAACGTCGAGCCGCTCACCGTGCCGAGTTCCACCGAGACGTTCTGCAGCGCGGTGAGGGTGCCGGTCTTGCCGGCGGCTCCGACGATCTTCCCGATGACCTTGTTCTGGACGACGGTCACCGAGAGTGGCACCGGCCCGGCCGTTCCGGAGTCGCTCAACCCGACGGTCAGCGTGGCCGAGGACGGGATGATGCTCTGGCCCACGCCGGAGCCGTCACCGCTGATCGAGATGTTGTACGAACCCGGCAACAGATTGAGTGCGACGTAGTCGTTACCGTCCAACGACGTGTTGATGGTCGTCGCTGGGGTATCGGACGGGTGGAAGTCGACGACGGCATGCTTGGTCGGCGTGGTCGTTCCGGCGACCACGATGTCGACCTTCTGATCCACCAGCCGGACCGTGGTCGTCTGGTTGACCGTGTACGACCCCCGCACGATCTGGATGACGCTGGACTGCGGCTGATAGCCGAACGGTTTCGCGGTGATCTGCCACCAACCGGGAGCCATCACGAACGGAGTGCTCGCGCTGGTGAAGCTGTAGGCCCCGGACGCGTCAGTGGTGGTCGTCAGGTCGGGAGTCACCGCGGGTGGTGGCGTCGGGCAGTTCGCTGCGTTGCCCGTGCCACAGAAGACGGCGTCGACGGTGGCCCCCGAGAGGTTCTGGGTGACGGCGCCCAACGTGCCCTTGATCGTGCCGTTCACGGTGCCCAGCGACTGGATCAAGAACGGGTCGGACGGGTTGTTCGGGCCGGAGTTGATGGTCACCGGATACGTCTGCTCCTGGTACCCCACGGCGTCGATCACCATCGACCAGGAGCCAGTCTTGAGGATGTACGGCGTCGAGGTACCGATGAACGCGAACTGGCCGGAGGAATCGGTCGTGCCGACCTTCACGATATTCGGGCTGCACGACGTGCAGGTGATCTTGACCGTGGCCCCGGGCAACGGTGTCGACGAGATGTTGGGCGGGGCGTGCGTCTGGCCTTCCACGGTTCCGGTGAAGGAGCCGAGAGCGTTCATCGTCAACGATGCGTCGTTGTCGCCGGAGACGATGGTGAACGTGTCGTTGTTCGAGTCGTAGCCGGGTGCCGACACGGTGACCTGCCACGAACCGACATCCATGAAGTACTGGCCCGGCGCGCCGGTGAACCGGTATTGACCCGCGCCGTCGGTGGTCGTCGACTTGTCGGCCGGGCAGGCGGCGCTCGGGGACAGCGTGACGCAGTGCAGCACGACCGTCGCACCGGTCACCGGGTCACCAGACCCGCCAGAGCGAGTGATCGTGCCGTGAATCCCGCCGAGCAGGTTCATCGAGACGTCCTGCGTGTTCGGCCCACTGTTGACGTTGAATCCGTTGACGCTCGCCGTGCGCAGTCCGGCGGCGCACACGAACATGTCGTAGGTTCCGATCGGCATGAAGAACGTGGCCTGCGTGCCGACGAACGAGTACTGGCCGGCGGAGTTGGTCGATGCGGTGAGGTCGCCGGACTGGGTCGACGGGCAAGCCGAGGTCTCCAGCGGGATCGCTGCGCTGCAAGCAGCTGCGCTGGCGCAGGGGCGGACGATCACGGTCGCACCGTTGACGTGCGAGCCGCCGCCGGGCAGCGGCAACGTCGAGGACACCGTTCCGGACAGTGAACCGAGCGCAGCCACCGTGTTCGGCGCCAGCGTGCAGGTCGAGGCCGGGTAGGACGGGTCGGCGGTTGCCACCTGACCGCAGCTGAGCGTGCCGGTCTGGTCGGTGAAGCCGGGCACGTGCACCTTGACCGTGTAGGTACCTGGCCAGACCAGGTCGGGCGCACCGATGTTCGAGTCAAGCCAGGTCAACTGCCCGTCGCCGGCGATCCCGACCGACACCGTGCCGGAGCCGAACGCGTCCTTCGACAGCAGTGTGGTGGTCGCGCCGTTGAAGCTGGTCGGGCCCACGTTGCTGGTGAACGCGGCACCGGTGATGCTGATCGGCGCCGCAGTCACCGCGATCGGGGTGGCGGCCGCGGGCGCAAGCTCGAACGACTGGCTGCTCGACGCCTTCGTCAGCGGTCCCGCGTCGACGCTGATCGACACCGTCTGGCTGATCAGATCCATCGTCAGCACGCTGAGCGGATCGACTCCGGTCGCCGCACAGCCGGTGGGCACCGGCAACGTCCCCGTGAAGGTGGACGGGACCACTGCGAAGCACCCGTTCGCATCGGTCTTGATCGTGTCGTCGCTGGTGGTCGGAACGCCGCCGTTGTACCCGGTGATCGCGTGGACATGCACGGTGACCGAGTTCGCGTTGGCCGTTCCGCCACCCACCGGGGTCGGGCCTGTTGTCGGGCCGAGCTTGGTCAGCACCTGACCGAACTCCGGAGCGAGCCCGCCGCTGAGCACTGAGGTGACCGAGGTCGTCGTGTCGTCGGCCATCACGATCGAGCCGGTGTTTCCACTGACCGTGCGGTTGTCGGCGGTTCGCGTCGTGATGGTGCAGGTCGCCGGCCCGGTGGCGAATCCGTACACCTTTGCCGAGGCGCTCGCGTCGGTCGCCAGGTCGTTGACGTCGCCGTGCGACGCGCCACAACCGGTGAGCTGCAGAACAGGTTGGTCGGTGGGGGTCGCCGGCACGCCGGTTACCGGGTCGGCCTCCTGCACGCGCAGCGCGAGGATGCCCTTGCGCGGCACGTGCGGCGAGTACACGACCGTCTCGCCATGCACGACCGTCTGGTCGGCAGCCTGCGACAGCGCTGGCTGCTCGTACGCGGGGTTGCCCACGATCACGTATACGGAATAGCGCCCGTCGCACAGCCCGCCGATGCGGTAGGTGCCGTCGTCGGCGACCGGCGCGAAGTTCGGGGTCGGGCTGCCGTTCTCGTTGCACTGCTTCTGCAGCGGGGTGATCTCGGTGGGGCCGGCCGCGCAGGTGAAGCCGTTGATGTCGAAGCTGGTGATCGGGTACCCGCCCGGCACTGCGACAACGCAGTTGTTGTCGGTCGTGTTGCCGCCGTCGGTGTTGATGTTGCCGATCGTGTCGAGCTGGCCCGAGATGATGTTCGCCGGGAACAGGTTCACCTGCGGCGCGGTGGCGACCGAATCGAGCGGTACCCGCACGGTGACCGTGGCCGGCAGGTACCCGGGAGAGCTGATGGTCAGCTGGTACAGCCCCGGCTTCAGTCCGCTGGCCGATTCAGCGAGGTAGGGCGTCGGGCCGGTGGGGGCAACGTTCTTGTGCGGCGTGGGTTCTGGCTTGCCGTGGGTAACCGTGATCGACATCGTCTTGCCGGCGCTGTTGATGAGCCGGAAGCCGACGGTGCATCCGAGCAGCGGCGTCTGGTCGGTGGGCGGATCGACCTGCTGGCAGCCCAACGAACCACCTGATGCGACCGCGTTTCCGACGAAGCCGACGATCGTCGACGTGTTCGTCGTGACCGTCGGCTTCAGGTGGAACACCGCGAGGTGGGTGTGCTTGCCGACGATGGCCGTCACGCTCTGGGACGCGATGTCCATGCCGAAGAACTGTGCGGTCAGCGTGTACACGCCGGCAGCGACGCCGGCAAAGTGGAACGCGCCGCCGGAGATGCTCATCTGCTTGTAGGTGTGGTCGTTGTTGCTGAGCACCAGGCCGGCGCCGGAAAGCGGCTTGTTGCTGCCTTGCTTACGCACGATGCCGTCGACGGTCGCGGTCGCCGTGCTCAGCGTCGCGTTCAGCGTGGCAACCGGCTTGCCCGCCTTGAGCGTGATGGTCTGGCTCTGCACCTGGTAGCCGGCCGCTTGCATCGTGACGCTCCAGCGCCCGACGGTCAGGTCGGGCAGGGTGAAGGTGCCCTTCTGCGTGCCGGTGGTCACGGTCGACCCGGTCCGGGTGTCGGAGCCGTTGGTCGCCACGACCTGCACGTCGCCGATGCCGTTGCGCGCCGCGTCGACGACGTGGCCGGTCAGGGTCGACACCCCTGACTGCAGCGTCGTGGTGACCGAGCCGCTCCCCCCGGCGGCCAGGCTGATCAGCTGGGTCTGGGTGCCGAGCCCTGCGCGGCTCACGCTGACCACGTAGGTGCTCGGCGTTGACAGCCCGGTGACCGACCAGTGCCCGATGTTGCTCCCGGTCGAGTTGGTGCTGGTCGTGATCGTGTTCGACCCGTCGTTGATGAGGACGGTCGCTGCGCCGACGAACCCACCCTTGCCGTTGTGCACGACGCCCTTGCAGGCTGCCCTGAGCAGCGACGAGTTCGACCTTGAGCGGCTGGGTGGCCACCGTCGAGGCAGCGTTCACGATGAACCGCTGCGTCTGGTAGCCGGGCTTGGCGAAGGTCACGAGGTAGTAGCCGATAGGTGGCACCTTGGGGAACGTCCAGGCGCCGTCCGTGCCGGTCGTCACGTTGCGCCTGGCTACCGTGCTCTGTGATGCGTTGGCGGCCAGCGCAGCCTCGGTGATCTTGCCGACCTGCGCCGACTGCGTCGTCGTGCCGCCCACCGGAGTCGCGCCGACCACCTGGTCAGAGCCGAGGCTCACCGATGCAAGGGTGACGGTCACCCCCGACGGCGCGTTGCCGGTCACCGTGCCGTTGAGCTGAACCGGCTGCGCGGCAACGGTCGTGGCTCCGCCGCCACCGTTCTTGCCGCCACCGCCGCCGCCGCCGCCACCGCCGCCACCGCCGCCCTACCGCCGCCCTGGCCACCGCTCTTGCCGCCGCCGTGCGTGTGGTTGTTGCCGCCACCCTGGCCGCCGGACCCGTTCTTGCCGCCGCCCTTGGGCGCAGTGCTCGTGGTCGTGCTCGGCGCCGGTGCGCCCTGGTTCTTGCGCACCTTGTTCGCCAGGCCCGGAATCACGATCAACGCCACCGCGACCCACACCGCGAGCAGCGCGACAACAGCGAAGACCTTGCCACCGATGGGCCCGATGATCGCGCGCGAGGTCAGCGAGCCCTCGGCGAATCGTGGCGCGCCGGAACTGCGCGCAGTCACGACGTAGGAGTGCCGCGACTTGCTCCGGAAGAACGCGGGACGGGCCACGCTGAGCCGGCCATGCACCGGAAGCGTCGCGCCGGCCGGCACCTGCACCGGCCGGCGGGGCAGATCGACCACTGCGCTGTTGGGCGCGTGCACGTCGAGGCGCACGTCTTCGGTCTGCATGCCGGTGTTGTGCAGCAACACCGTCAACTTCTTGCCGAACACTGCAGTGGTGTCCACCGGGTCGAGCGAGATGTTGATCTGCCCGGGCGCGTCGACGATCAGGTCGAGCTGGTTGATCGTCGATCCGGATGTCGGCTGACCGCTCACCGGATCCAGCGCCTGCACGGCGATCGCGACCGGGTAACGCGCCGGGAGGGTGCCTTCGGCCGGCCGCAGGGTCAGCACCGCCTCGATGCTTTCCCCGGGCATGATCGGCCGGCTGCGACTCGGTCGCGGCAACCAGGCTGCGTCGACGCCGAGCATCGTCAGGGCCAGGATGCGCGGTTCGGCAGCGGTGTTCGTGATGGTGATGGTGATCGGCACCGCAACGCCCGCACCGGTGCGCGCGTACGCGCCGGCCACCACCTGAGGTGGCGGTTCGTCAAACCCGCGCGGGCGGGTCATTGCTTCACCGAGATCGCGTTGAGGTGTTTCGTGACGCTCGGCGAGACCGTGAACTGTACGGTCTTCACCGTCCCCGTCGGGTCGGTGGTCGGGCCTACCGCGATCAGGTACTGGCCCGCGTCGATCCCGGGGAACGCGAATGAGCCGGTGCTGTCGGTCTGCACCGTCCGGGTGATCACGGACGGATACTGCTGCGCGGTGTAGAGGAAGACCGACCAGCCGGTGAGCGGGCTCGCGCTGTCGCCATTGGCCAGCAGCGTGCCGTCGACTCCGGCCGGCATGCTGACCTTGATGTTGGCGACCTTCGGAGTGCCTGCGACGAGATTGACGACTCGAGAGACCGGGCTGACCCCGCTGCCCACCGACACGGTCAGCGTGTACGTACCGGGCGGCAGGTTCTCCAGCAGGTAGTCGCCGCGCTGGCTCTCGGGCGTGCCAGCGGTGGTGACGGTGTAGGTCGTCGATCCGGAGTTGAGCGTGACGGTCGCTTCCGGGATCGGTTGCACCGTGCACGTGGTGAGGTGACCGCAGCTTTGCCGCACGATCCCCGAGAGCGACGTGGTCGCCGGTTGCATTGAGACGAACACGCGCCCCGACGAGTCGACGTTGGTCGCGTTCGAACCGGGCGGGATGTTCCCGTTCGCGTCGAGGGACACCGACACCGTCTGCGCGGTCAGATCGCTGCGCGCGAACGTCAGCGTGTAGGTGCCGGGCAACGGCAGTCCACCGATGTGCCAATGCCCGATGTGCTTGCCGTCGCTCTGCGTCTCGGACTGCACCGTGAGCAGGCCGTTGGTCGCTGTCACCGTGACGGCCGGTGCGGCGTTGCCGCTGGGCAACTCGGTCACGATGCCGTCCAGCGAGCCCGACGACGTACTGAGGTTGATCTGCACGCCGGTGAGCTTCTGCCCGGATGCAAGGGTCAGCGACAGCGTCTGCGCTGCGTGGTTGGCGAGCGTCGCGGTCAGCGTGAAACTGCCCGGTGTCGGCAGTCCGCGCAGCGTGAAACTGCCCTTCTTCGCCGCGTCGGTGAGCGAGACGGTGGTGAGCGTGGTCTGGCCGGAGGTCGCGGTGATCGTCGCGCCCCCGATCGGTCCGCCCGGATCACTGACCGTTCCGGTGACCGTGCCGTCGCCCTTGCGCAGGGTGAGCTCGACGCCGGTGCGCGCCTCGCCGCCGGCGACGTTGAGCTGCAGCGTGCTCGTCGCGTAGCCGGTCTTGATCACCACCAGCTCGTACACATTCGGTGACGGAACGTTGGTGAGCGAGAACGTGCCGTCAGCGCCGACAGGCACCTTCTGCACGATGGCAGCGCCGGAAGTGAGCGGGTTCGGTGCGGGTGACGTGGCGGTAGTGGCGGGATCGGTCGTCGGTAGCTGGGTTGTGCGCAATCCGTTCGTCTGCGTACCGCTGCCCGTGGTGCCTGGAATCGTCTCGAGGTACACCGTCGAAGCCGAGACGTCGTCGCCCAGGACGGTGCCGCTGATCGATGCCGGAATGCCGCCGAGCGCGACGTCGAGCCCGTGCTTCTGCTCGCCGGTCTTGACGACGACCGTGGACGCGTCGGCGTCACTCGTCGCCGCCGGGTACCACAGGGTCACGTATCCGGCCCGCTTGAAGCTGAGCTTGTACTTGCCCGCCGCGAGCTGGCTGATCTGGTAGGTGCCCGTCCCGGTGGTCGCGGTCGTGACCAGCGGCTTGGTGGTGTCGCTCGCGTCGAAGACACTCACCGACACCGCACCGAGCGGTGTGCTCGCGCCGAGCAGCTTGACGGTGCCGGCCAGCCCGGACGTCCCCGTCGCGCCACCGCCGTTGCGCGCAGCGGCAACCTGCAGCGCAAGATCGCGGTCGGCCGTGGTCTGCCCGACCAGCCGGCCTAGCGCCATCGTGATGACGAGTGCGAACACGGTGACCGCGACCAGCAGGCCGAGCAGCGAGAGGGCGCCACGAGTCAGGACCGACTTCTGGATGAACGTGGCGTTGGCGATGGCCGCTTGTTCGCCGCGCGGGCCCTTCACCTCGCTGTCCGGATCGTTGAAGAACATCTCCGGCGGCGCTTCGTCGAGGTAGAGGCCGAGCATCCGGACGGTCGGCGAACCGGTGAAGCGGCGGCGGGCGCGTGCCCGCATGTCGACGACGGCGTGCTCGCCCGGTGCGAGGGTCACGATCTCGGGATCGAAGGCGAACCCGACCTTGCCCTCCGGGTCGTCACCGGCCAGCCGCCCGGCGATCATCGTGTTGCCGGTGTTCTCGGCGAGCACGCTGAAGGACGCCGCGCTTGCCTGCGGTCACGGCGACGGGGTCGACCCTGACCTGCATCGCCTTGGCGGCCGGAACGGTGAGGTCGATCTCGGTGATCGAGCTGTCCTCCGGCGGAGTCAGCTCGCGGACCTGCACTGCGATGCGGCGCGTGCCGGCGGGGATGCCGGCCGGCGGGGTGATCGTGATCGGCACGACCTGGACATCACCGGGGAACAGCGAGATCTGCGCGCTGTCCATCTGTACCCAGCCGGGATCGGCACCGAGCATGCGTAGCTGGTAGCCACCGATCACGGTGGAGGTGTTGGTGATCGTGACCGTCAAGAACAGTTGCTGGCCCGGGCCGATCTCGGCCGCGCGGGGCGTGACGTCTACGCGCATGTCAGGCACCGACCTGCAAGTTTTGCCCGGGCGACTGCTTTCCGGGCTTGACCCGGACGATGCGCGTCTGCTGGCTCAGGCCGGGTGCGGTCGCGGTGACGGTGTAGACGCCGGGCTTGAGCCCGCTGATCAGGTACCCGCCCGCCGACAGGTTGCCGCCGGCAGCGCTCGAGGTTGCGGTGTAGGTCGTCAGCCCGTCCGTCGCGGTGACCGTGGCACCCGGGTAGGGGATGCCGGTACCGGCTTGGGTGACCACGCCGCTGATCGAGCCGAGCACCTTGGCAAGCACGACCTTGACCGACGGATTGGTCTTGCTGGTGTTGAGGTTGACGATCACGCTGGCCGGCGCGTACCCGTCCAACGAGAACGTCAGCGTGTATTGCCCGTCGGTCAGCCCGTTGAGGAAGAACTTTCCGACCGGCGGCGAAGTCAGCGTCGTGGTCGTCGGCGTCGTCGTCGGGATGCCGGTGACGACGCCACCGGGGTTGGCGGTCTGGGCCGTGCCACCGACAGTCACGGTCACCCCGCCGAGACCGGTCTTGCCGTTGGTGACGAGGCCGGTGATGGTGCCGCTGCCCGAACTCAGCTTGCCGATCGCCTTGGTGTAGCTCTGGCCGGCGGCGAGGTCGACGACCTCGGTCCATACGCCGTGCCCGGGCGCGCTGTAGCTGAGCACGTAGGTAGCCGGTGTCGGCAGGTTGCCCAGCGCAAAGGTCCCTACCGCGCCGGTGGTCGGCGTCAGGACGCTGATCGTCTTGCCCGCGACGGTGGTGCTGACGGTTGCCCCGCCGAGCGGCGGATCGGTGGGACTGCTCCCGCTGACGACGATGCCGGCGATGCCACCCTGGCTCGCCCCGAGCGTCACGGTGGGCTCGAGGCGCGTCTCACCGCCGTTGACGGTGTCGATGAGCGCGGTGGTCTGGTAGCCGGCCGTGGTGAACGTGAGCTGGTAGCTCGCCGGTGCCTTCAACCCGGTGATCTTGTACTTGCCGCCGCTGGTGGTCACCGACTTCGGGATCGCACTGCCGCCGACTGTGTTGAGCGGGCGGGCGGTCACCTTGGTGGTGATCTTCTTCGTGGTGTCGCCGGGATCGACCGACCCTGACACGCTCGCGGGCTTGCCGGTCATCACCGTGTTGATGCCGGTGGTCGATCCGGCCGCCGCTGCACGCACCGGCTTCGCGGCGCCCTTCGAGGTGACGTCGGGGTACCAGATCGGCTTGAAGCCCTGCGCGGTGAATTGCAAGTAGTACGACGTGGGGAACAGCCCGGCCAACGTGTAGCTGCCATCGGACTGGGTGGCCGCCGAGCTGACCTTCGTCATGCCGTGCGGCGTCTTGCGGTAGGCCTGCACCAGGATCTGACCGACCGGCTGCTCGTCGCTCGCCGCGGTGGTGACACCGCTGATCTCGCCGCCGACGCCGGCAGGCAGCTGCCCGGACTTCGGCAGCGAACCGGCGGGTGCGATGCCGCCGGCGCCCGGCCCGGCGAGCGCGTCGTGGGCACCACCCTTGGTGGCGACGAAGAACGATGCCGGCGCGGCCTTGGTCATCGGGTCGTTCGAGAACACCTTGGTGAGACCGAACAGGAACACACCGGCCCACAGCGCGACGATGCTCATCAGGATCAGCGCGGTGAGCAGGCCGCGGCTGATCATCGGTCGCTGCCGCAGCTGCACGCCGGTCGTGGTCGGTTTCAGTGCGGCGTCGCCGCCCGGGTCGGAGTCGGCCGTGAGGTCGGCGCGGGTGGCGGTCGCCGACACCGCGACGGCCCGGTCGGCCTCGCTGCCGGTGAACTGCCGCGGTCCGCGCACGTTGAGCAGGACCGGCGCGACCGAGCCGGGCTCGACCCGCACCTGCGGCGGGGTGAAGGTCGCCCTGATCGATCGATCGACGTCGACGGCTTGCATCGTCACGTCGAGCGGCACGTTGCCGGTGTTCGCGACCTCGAGGACGAATCGTCCTGACCGGCGCGCGCGGACGACCCGCGGGACGGGCGTCATCGTCATCGCCGGCCGGGCCGACACGTCGAGGTCGACGTCGAGGTACTGGGCGGGCAGGTGCGCACCGTGCGAGATCAGTTCGACGGTGATCTGGTGGCGGCCGGCCGGATGCGTCGGCGGCACGGCGAGGGAGACGGTTAGCTGTCCGCTCGTTGCGGGAAAGAGTGGAAGCAGCGACGGCTGGGTCTGCACGCATTCCGGGGCCAGGCCGATGACGCTGGCGGTGACACCGTCGATGACGGCGCCGGTGTTGACCACGTCGACGACCACGGCGGTGGTTGCTCCGGGGTCGACTTCGAGCAGCCGATTGTCGGTCGCGGCGCGCATCTCAGAACACGCAACTCGGGGCAAAAGCCCCGGTTATGGCGCATTGTCGCCCATCGTGGGTGATTCGCCCGGTCGGGATTCGGGCGCGACGAGCGTGCACGCGGACTCCTGAAATGCCTGCTGGCGCTGCGGCTTCTACCGCTGTAGAGGTCGTAAAGTGCCGGTAGGCCGCTACATGATCGTTGACGGCAACGGGTCTTGTCTATGCCGAGTTCCTCAAGCCTTACTGGCCGAAATACTCAACATTCGCGGGATCGTAGAACCGGGACATTCAGGTCGGTCGGGCGATCGTTTCGATTGCCCGGTTCAAGATCCTCTTCGCGTCCGTTTCGTCCCTACTCCAGGGCCGGAAAAACCGTGCTCGGGCACCACCCGGCCGAGCTTGCGGAACTCGCGCACGGTTGCCTCCGCGATGTGCCGCATGCCGACCGCGACGTCGGCGCTGGCCGCGTCGTAGGTGGCGGCCAGCACGATGTTGCGGATGTCGCCGCCGGCAAGCTCTGCTGCCGAAGCCAGGTAGTCGACGTCGACCGGATCCTTCGGGTCGAGGGCGGACAGCTGGGCGAGGTGGTGCGCCCACAGCCGGGCGCGCGTGGGGGCGTCCGGGTCGGGGAAGTGCACGATGAAGTTCATCCGCCGCGAGAAGGCCCGATCGAGGTTGCCGCGCAGGTTCGTCGACAGGATGGTGATGCCGTCGAAGTGCTCGATGCGCTGCAGCAGGTAGGCGACCTCTTGGTTGGCGTAGCGGTCGCGCGCGTCGTGCACGTCGGAACGGCTACCGAACAGCGCGTCGGCCTCGTCGAAGAACAGCACGACGTCGAGCGCCTCCGCGGCCTGGAAGACCCGCTCGAGGTTCTTCTCGGTCTCGCCGATGTACTTGTCGACGATCGCCGAGAGCTCGACCTGGAACAGCTCGATCGAGAGCTCCTCGGCGATGACGTTGGCTGCGAGTGTCTTGCCGGTGCCCGGGTTGCCGGTGAACAGCGCAGCGATCCCGCGGCCCTTGCCGCGCATGACACCTTCGGCACCGACGACATCACGGTGCCGGGCCCAGCTGACAAGTTGGTGCAGCGACGACGCGACGTGCTCGGGCAGCACCAGATCGGTGAACCGCGGACCGGTTCGGCTGCCCGGCGATCCGACGACGCGGTCGGTGCCGGTACCGCCCGACCCGCCGACCTTGCGGGCGGCTTCGCGGACGATATCCGCGCCGACCGGTTCATCGCGGGCGGCGGCGAGCACGCGGGCGTAGCGCGCGGCCTCGACGATGTCCTCGGCCGAGAGCCGCAGACCGAGCAGGGTCTCGCGCAGCTGCGGGTCGTCGTCGACGACGTCGCCCAGGCTGGCCTTCCAGGCACTCGACCGGTCCTCGACCGACAGCGGTGCGGCGTCGATCGTGAGCGGGTACCGCGCGAGCCAGATCGGCTTCCACGGCTTGCTGCTGATCGCGACGACGGGCACTGCGGCCCGCTCGAGCACCTCGAAGATCGACCGCTCGGTCGAGTCGACGACCGCCTCGCAGCCGGTGACGATCAGGCCCCAGCCGCGCAGCCCGGCGTCGCGCGCGCCGGCGGCCAGCACGTCGGACAGGTTCTGGTCGGGCTGGTGACGGCGCAGGTCGAGGGCCAGGCAGCGCAGGCCGAGCTGCTCGAACGCGCCGGCGGCCATGGACGCGCCGGACATCCCAGCTGCCGAGCGGACCCAGATCAGCGGCACACCGCGCTCGATCGCGCGGGCGATGGTGGCGCTGTTGGGCAGGCTGAGCGGCACGACGTTGGTGCGCAGCCGGCTCACCGCCGGCTCGTCGGCCGCCCCGCCGGCCAGCGCGCTGAGCACCGCGTCGGGCACGCGCACCTGGCGGCCGAGCCATGGCTCGATGTCGGTCAGGTCGAGCAGCCGGTGCCGGCGCAGCGGGCTGTCCGGGCCCAGCCGGGCGAACGCCTCTGCGGTGGCCGTCGGCACGCCGGCCAGTTCGAAGGCCAGGGCCACGGTCGCTCGGGCGCTTCCCGAGACGCCGCGCAGCTGCGCATAGGCCAGGCCGACTGTGGCGTCGAGGTCGCTGGCCGCGGCGAGCCACAGCAGGGCCGCATCGGTCGGGTCGAGCCCGAACACCTCAGCCACTGCGACGAGCGGCGATGCCTCGTCACCGTCAGCGCCGCCGTGGTCGGCTCGCAGCACGGCGAGGGTCGCGGCGAAGTCACCCTCGGCCGGCCATGCCGACTCGCCCGGGCCACCGGCCGCGGCGCGGCGCGCGCCCGCGTTCTCGAGCTGCTCGATGAGCGTGATCATCGGCGCCGGCATGACCGTCCCTCGTCTCGATCTAGTCGCACTGGCTGTTGCGTCGCTACGGTGTCCCCACGCGACGGTAGCGGCAATGGTTAGAAGGCGCGCGGTTCGGAAAGAGGACGCGATGTTCATCAGGGATGTCGACGAAGGGCTCGAGCGCCTGGTACGTACCAGATTGCCCCTTCCCGAGGACGTCGGCGACGTCAGCTTCGAGCCGCCGACCGGCACCTGGTCGGCGCAGCTGTCCCGGTTGACGGTGAACCTGTTCCTGTATCACCTCGACCGGAGCACCCAGCCGACGCGAGCGCCGCAGACGCGGATCGCGGCCGACGGACGGGCCGAGCGGCGCAACGCCCAGCCGATGATCGATCTCGGCTACCTGGTGAGCGCGTGGGCGGGCAGCCCGCGCGACGAGCACCAGCTGCTCGGCGACGTGATCAGCCTCTTCGCCGGCGTCGGCATGATGCCCGACGAGTTCATGGCACCGGCGCTGAACTCGAGCGTCTTCCTCAACTTCGGCGCCGAGGAGCACACCCGCCCGCGCGAGGTCTGGCAGGGCGTGAATGGCCAGCTCAAGGCGTGCGGGTTGCTCCGCGCGACCGTCGCAGCCGACACCTGGGACTGGGAGGATCAGGCGCCGCCGGTCGAGCGGATCTCCGCGCTGGCCGCGCCCCGCCCGCGCCTGCCGGTGTAACCGCGGCGCGACGATCACGTTTTCCTACCGGGTGATCGATTCACGCCGCCGAAGGTGCGGCTAGCCGGCTTTGCGGAACCGCTTCTTGCGGTCCATCGCCGCGGCGACCGCCTGGCGCTCTTCAGGCGACAGCTCGTGCTCGCCCTCGCCGGCAGCGACCGCCTTGGCGTAGACGCGGGTGTCGGTGCGCCCGGTCATGGCGGTCAGCGTGATCCCGTCGCCATGGTCGTCGAGCAGGGCCAGCGAGAACGACAGCCGTCCGGACATCTCGGTGAACGCGTCGTAGCGGACGAGCGCGACGCGGCGCATCGCCCCGAACTCGGAGTCGGAGCGTTCGGTGAGCGCGTTGAGCGCGTCCTGCCGCGCGCCGGTCAGCTCGCCGCGCAGCTCGCTCTGTGTGCTGTCGACGTGGGCGCGCAGCTGCTCGAGCTGCTCAGCCACGCTCGTAGCAAGCTCGGCACTCCTGCTCGTCACCTCGATCAACGACTGCTGCCCATTGGCCCGCGGGTGCCCCGCGAGAGCAGCCGAGTGTCGCGCCGAACCTTGGCCAGGGTGCGCAGCGCGATGTAAGCCGCGACCAGCGCAACGTAGGCGAGTACGAGTGCGAACACCGCAACGTACGTCACCATGCGATCAAGGCTAGGACGGCGACCCGGGCTGTAGTGGGACGCTGAACCCATGACAAGCCCCGCGCCGTTCGCCGAACTCAAGCTGCGACCGGAGCTGCAACACGCCCTGGACGCCCTCGGCTACGAGGAGCCCACGCCGATCCAGCGCGAGGCGATCCCGGTGCTGCTCGACGGCCACGATCTCGTCGGGCAGGCGGCCACCGGTACCGGGAAGACCGCGGCATTCGCATTGCCGCTGCTGCAACGCCTCGCGCCGGGTGGGCGCAACCCGCAGGCGCTGGTGCTCGTCCCGACCCGTGAGCTGGCGATCCAGGTGGCCGAGGCGGTGCACCGCTACGGCCGCGAACTCGGTGCGCGGGTGCTGGCCATCTATGGCGGCCAGCCGATCGTGCGCCAGATCCGCACCCTGGAGGCGGGCGTCGACGTCGTGGTGGCCACGCCCGGACGGGTGCTCGACCATCTCGCCCGAAAGACGCTCGTCCTCACCGACCTGACCGTGGTCGTGCTGGACGAGGCCGACGAGATGCTCGACATGGGCTTCGCGGAGGACATCGAGGCGATCCTCGAGGCGGTGCCGGCGCAACGGCAGACGGTGCTGTTCTCGGCGACCCTGCCTGCCCGCATCAACGGGCTCGTGCGCCGATTCCTGACCGACCCCGTCAAGGTCAAGATCCACCGTGAGGGTGGCGCCAGTGACGCGAAGCGGGTGCGCCAGGTCGCCTACCTCGTCCCCCGCGCGCACAAGGCGTCCGCGCTGGGTCGGCTGCTCGACGTCGAATCGCCCACGGCAGCCCTGGTGTTCTGCCGCACTCGCGAGGAGGTCGACACCCTCAGCGAGACGCTGACCGCGCGCGGCTACCGTGCCGAGGCGCTGCACGGCGGGATGACCCAGGATCAGCGCGACCGGGTCATGCAACGGCTGCGTTCAGGCGCGGCCGAGCTGCTCGTCGCGACCGACGTCGCCGCGCGCGGGCTCGACATCGATCAACTCACCCACGTGGTGAACTACGACCTGCCCTCGGCTCCCGACTCGTACGTGCACCGCATCGGACGGGTGGGCCGGGCCGGGCGCGAGGGTGTCGCGATCACCCTCGTCGAGCCGCGGCAGCACAGGCTGCTCAAGACGATCGAGAAGGCGACCAAGCAGACGATCTCTGTCGAGACGTTGCCGACCGTTGCCGATCTGCGCGCCCGCCGGCTGGAGCTCACCCGCGGCGCGCTGCAAGAGGCGCTGATCGCCGACGACTACGAGCAGTTCCGCGTCGTCGTCGACACGCTCACCGACGAGTACGACCTGATGCAGATCGCGCTGGCGGCGGTGCAGCTCGCCCACGACGCCGACCACGTCGACGCCGACGAAGAGATCCCGGTCGCGATCGCCCGTACAGATCGTCCCGATGCCAAAAAGCCGAAGGGTAAAGGGGATTCTCGGCGCGAACTCGGTGAGACGACACGCATCTTCATCAATCTCGGGCACGCGGCGAAGATCCGTCCCCAAGATCTTGTGGGTGCGATCGCCAACGAATCCAGCCTGTCCGGGCGCCAGATCGGGGCCATCGAGATCACGCACAAGTTCTCGATCGTCGAGATCCCGAAGTCGGCGGTGGACGAGGTGATCACCGCGCTGCAAGCGACCCTGATCAAAGGACGGAAGGCGCGCGTCGAGGTCTATCGACCGCCGCGCGCCTGATCGGCCCGGTCGCGGCGGCGGCGCACCCAGTAGTACACCGCGCACAGGAACACGAAGAACATGCCCATCGTGATCAGGGTGCGGGTCCACGAGTAGCTGTCCCACCATCGATCGAGCAGGCCGACGAGCACTGCGCCGACAATCGCGGCGACAAGCTCGTGCTTCTGCAGCGGGAACTTCTGGTCCGGCACGCCAGCAGCCTACGTGCCGAAGTTAGCCGAGCAGCTCGGCGATCGCCGGGCGGTGCAGCTCGACGGTGGCCACCACCGCCTCGACCGCGCGGCGAACGAGGTCGGGCGTCAACTGCGCCGCACCGACCGCGATGCCCACCCGGAATCGCAGCTGTCCGTCCAGCTCGAACGAGCCGACCACCAAGTCGGCGTTGACGCCGGTCACGAACTTCGCCAGCCGCGCCCGGGCGCGCTGCGGGATCGCGTCGGCGCACACCGCGTACACCAGCAGTTGTTCGGGTTCTGCGAGCCACCACGCCTGACCGAACCACGTGCCGCTCGCGCCGCCGTATGCCCAGTTCAGCCCGCCGTCGCCGGCCTCGACAACGTCCCAACCGCACTCGGCGAAGTACTCCCGGAGCACCCGAACGCCGTCGGGCTTCGTCTTAGCCTTGCCACTCGGCATAGTTCGGCAGGTAGCTCAGGATCAGCGGACGGCGCTGGTCGTCCATCGATGCGGTCAGGTCGACGCCGTCGTCCTCGAGTTGTTGGCGTGCTCGCTGCTGGGTCGCTGGTTCCACGAATCCGGGCTCGTCGAGCAGCGCCGCGACCCCGGTCGGCCCGGTGAGCCGGAACAGCGCCTGGGTCAGGTTCTGCCGCACGAGCTGGGACGGGTGCAGCAGTACCTCGACGACCTCCGGCGCGTCGGTCGTCACGAGCAACCCGATGACCGAGATCGATGCGCGCTCAGCGATGACACCTGAGTCGGACGCGATCAGGTCGAGCAGCGTCTGGGTGAGCCGATGACGGATCGCGTCGGGCAGATCAGCGCTCTCGAGATGCTGGATGCCGACTACCGCGGCCAGCCGCAGGTAGGCGTGATCGGTGTCGGTGAGGGCGCGCTCGATGGTGGCCAGCCGCCACTCCGGTGGGATCACCAGCGGGTACATGAGCAGGTTGGCCAGCGCCTGCGACTGATCCCAGGACGTGAGCAAGCCCGACACGATCGGTTCCACGTCGGGCAGCGGATCGTCGGAGCGCTGAAGCTGGTCGTAGGCCTCAGCCAGTTCGTCGAGATCGGTCGCGGCGAGGAAGTCCTGGATCACTTGAGCCACTTGGTTTCTTTCACCGTGACGCTGCGATCGGGGTTGAGCTGGTTCGTGTCGAGCTTGACCTTCGCGCGGCCGCCTTGCGCCTTCTCCGGCGCACGCTTCTTCGCGCCGAGTTCCTGCTTCAGCAGCCGGCGGACGAGCTTGAGATCGACGGCTTTGCCCGGCGCCGTCGACGATGTCCTTGCCCTTGCCCGTCCAGCCTTGCTCGTTGATGACCTTCAGCACGGCCGGCTCACCGAACTCCTGGACGAACGCCGTCCACACGACGTTGGTCTTGATGGCCTCGTAGGTCATTGCCGGGTTCTCCGGCTTGCCTTCGGACTTGCCCGCCAGCACCTGGTCAGCGGTCCCGCTGAGCTTCCCGGACAGGTCGAAGATCCTGAAGTCCATCGCCATCCCGTCCTTCTCGAGGAAGTGCAGGAACTGGACGAGCGATTCCGCGCTCGGGGTGTAGTGACCGCTCTTGTTGCTGAGGTAGGTGAGCTTGCCGTTCTCGACCTTCATCTCGCCGGCCAGCGCCACGTTGCCGCCGGCAAGCAGGCTGGAGTGGTGGTACTTGCCGATCTTGTGCGACGCCATGTGGATCTCGTTCTTCGCATCGACGGCGAAGATCTCGAAGCCGGCGCCGGACTGATGTGTGACGCTCGCGGCGGTGTCGACAGCCGCGCCCTTCTGGTCCGACGTCGCACTGCGGAACAGCTTCCCGCCGCGGAACTCGACCCGTGTCTTCTCCTGATCCTCGGGTTTCTCGTCGTATTTGACGACCCGGTCTTCGATGACCGGTTCACTGTCGGGCTTGCCATCAACGGTCTTGTACGGCACGCGACCCTGCTCAGTGGTGTGCATCAGGATGCCGTCGTCGGTGACGTCGAGCTCCTGGCGTCGAAGCTTGGTCGTCTCCTCGTCATGTCGCTGTTGGGCGTATGCCTTCAACTGCGCGTCGGTGGTATCAGCCGTGATCGGCATTCGCTTGGCCGGGATCTGCTTCTTGAGTTCGACGATCTCCGCGTCGGTGAGCGCGTCGGGCTTGTTGATGGCCGCCCAGAACATCTTGATGATCTTCAGGGTGTGATGAATGGCAAACGACATGTCCGATTTACCGGACTTCGTCTCGTCCTTGAACCCCTCCGGCAGCTTGTTCATCTGGAACGCGCGGTGCTGGCGGCTGTCGCCGGTCCCCTTCGGGCTCTTCGGCGCGGTGGACGGCAGTGGCGCTGGGCCGCTCGGCTCGCTCGCCTCGCTTTCCTTGCTCTCGTCCTCCTCGCGCGCCTTGGGCAGGTCGAGGATGTAGTTGAAGCCGGGCTTGGCCTTCGCCTTCGACTCGTCCTGCACGACGGGCAGTTCACGTCGTGGTGATCGCTTCTTCTTGGCTTTCTTTTCCGGGAGTACCTCGACGTAGTTGTCTGCGCCGACCTTCTCGCCGGACTCCGCTTCTTTGGCTTCTTCTTCTACGACGGGCAGTTCACGTCGTGGTGTTCGCTTCTTCTTGGCTTTCTTTTCCGGGAGTACCTCGACGTAGTTGTCTGCGCCGACCTTCTCGCCGGACTCCGCTTCTTTGGACTCTTCTTCTACGACGGGCAGTTCACGTCGTGGTGTTCGCTTCTTCTTGGCTTTCTTTTCCGGGAGTACCTCGACGTAGTTGTCCGCGCCGACCTTCTCGCCGGACTCCGCTTCTTTGGACTCTTCCTCGTGGGACTGGTTGAGCACCGGTTCGCTGTAGGGGTTGTGGCTGGGGGCTTCGCCCATTTTGAGGTCGTCGACGTAGCCGTCGGAGGGCGTGTTCTCGCTGGATTCTTCTTCTTTGGCTTCTTCTTCGTGGGACTGGTTGAGCACCGGTTCGCTGTAGGGGTTGTGGCTGGGGGCTTCGCCCATTTTGAGGTCGTCGACGTAGCCGTCGGACGGGGTGTTCTCGCTGGATTCTGCTTCTTTGGACTCTTCCTCGTGGGACTGGTTGAGCACCGGTTCGCTGTAGGGGTTGTGGCTGGGGGCTTCGCCCATTTTGAGGTCGTCGACGTAGCCGTCGGAGGGCGTGTTCTCGCTGGATTCTGCTTCTTTGGCTTCTTCTTCGTGGGACTGGTTGAGCTCGGGTTCGCTGTAGGGGTTGTGGCTGGGGGCTTCGCCCATTTTGAGGTCGTCGACGTAGCCGTCGGACGGGGTGTTCTCGCTGGATTCTTCTTCTTTGGACTCTTCCTCGTGGGACTGGTTGAGCTCGGGTTCGCTGTACCCGAGGCTCTTCTGGTCTTCGCCGGGCTCGGCATAGCCCAGCGACTTCGGCGCCTGGCGAGCGTGTCCCAGCTGTGGACCGCCCTGCTTCGCAGCGCCCTTCGGACGGGCCGGCGCCCACTTGGCAGCAGGCGTCGCCTTTGCCGGTGCCGCCACCGCGGCCGGCGTCGGTGCGATGCCGAACAGCTCCTTGAGCTTGCTGAGCAGGCTGCGGTGGATCACCGCCGCGTCGCGGCAGCGGCGCACCTCGGCGGGAACGCCGGTGACCGACCGCGAGATCGTCGGTCCGGTCGGTTGCGGTGCGGTGATCTGATCGGCGATGCGGTCCGCCGCCGCCTCGGCTGGGTCGTCGGCCCGTCCGATGATCGTCGCGCCGCCCGACCCGCCGGCTCCACGTTCCTGGGCGACGTGCGCGAGCTCGTGCGCGAGCAACCGCTGGCCACCCTTGCTGGTGGGCTGGTACGCGCCCGAGGAGAAGTAGACGTCGTTGCCGTGGGTGAACGCGGCGGCTTGGACGGAGCGGCTGATGGTGTCGGCTTCGCTGTCTGCATGGACCCGAACGCCGGACAGGTCGGTGCCGAGCCGCTCGCCGAAGTTCTGCGCGAGATCGGCGGGCAAGCTCTGTCCCTGGCCCTGCCTGCGGCGCAGGGCGGCAGTGACGTCGCGTGGTGCCTCGGTACCACCGAGCGGGTCGGCCGGCGGGCCCGCGGCCAGACCGGCGAGCGGGGCGCGGCGAACGTGTTCGACGTCCTGCTTCTCTGCACCGGCGTCCTGCGCGGGCGTGCTTGCAACCGGGGAAGCGATGGCCTCCTTTTGCCTGCGCGCAGGCTCCGACATGCGCCCCCCTCCCGTGAAGATCGACGACAGGATCGTAGATCCGCGCGAGGCCCGGCGACAGGGGAACAGTGTGAAACGCTGACAAGATGACGGTTCATCTGCGCCCGGTGTTATCCACTCTGCCCGCCTATGTCCCGGGTCGCACCGTCGCCGGTGCGATCAAGCTGGCGAGCAACGAGACGCCGCATCCGCCGTTGCCGTCGGTCCTCGAGCGCATCGCCGAGGCGGCCGCCAAGGCCAACCGCTACCCGGACAGCAATTCGGCCGCGCTCACCGCCGCGCTTGCTGAGCGGCTCGGTGTCGACGTGTCGCGGGTTGCTGTCGGCTGCGGCTCGGTGTCGCTGTGCACCCAGCTCGTCCAAGCCGTCGCCGACGCTGACGAAGAGGTCGTCTACGCGTGGCGATCCTTCGAGGCCTACCCGATCATCACCGCGGTCAGTGGTGCATCGTCGGTGCAGGTTCCACTGGTCGACTTCGTGCACGACCTGGACGCGATGGCCGAACGGATCACCGGCAAGACCCGGCTGCTCTTCGTGTGCAATCCCAACAATCCGACCGGCACGGTGGTGCGACGCGATGCGCTCGTCGCGTTCCTGCGCCGCGTGCCCGACGACGTCGTGGTCGCATTGGACGAGGCGTACCGCGAGTACGTCACCGATCCCGACGTCGCCGACGGTGTGTCGCTGCTCGATGCGCACCCCAACCTCGTCGTGCTGCGGACATTCTCGAAGGCGTACGGGCTCGCCGGCTTGCGAGTCGGCTACGCGATCGCAGCCGATCCCGCAGTTGCCGCCGCGCTGCGCCAGACCCAGGTGCCCTTCGCAGTGAGCACCGTGGCGCAAGAGGCGGCATTGGCGTCACTGGAACCTGCAGCCGAGGCCCAGCTGCGTGACCGGGTCGCTGAAGTAGTGACTGAGCGTGAGCGGGTACGCGATGCGCTCCGCTCGTCCGGCTATGACATCCCACCCACGCAGGCCAACTTCGTCTGGGTTCCGCTCGGCGAGGCGACTGCGCAATGGGCACTTGGCTGCGAGGACCGCAAGGTGATTGTGCGCGGTTTCGCCGGTCACGGTGCGCGGGTCACGGTGAGCACGCCGGACGAGAACGACCGCTTCATCGCAGCAGCGCGAGAGCTGGCCGGCTCGGCCTGATCGACGCTGCGGACTGTTATTGCGCGGCAGGCGGTGTCGCCGCAGGCTCGCGGGTCGTGCGGAGCCGAGGCCACAGCACGCGGATCAACAGCGCGATGACGACGAGCAGGACGGCGAACGGCAGCACCGCTCCGAACGCGGTGGCGATCCACCCTGCGCCGCGAGCGAACGCGTTCCAACCGTTCTGCAGGCCACCGACGAAGCCGCTGCGGTGGTGATGGGTCACCGGCACGACCTTCTTCTTCACCGGCGGGGCGCTGACGAGCGAGAGCGTGATCGCAGCGGTCGAAGTCTCCGCGTCGAGCGCGCGCTGTTGCGCCTGCAGCGACTCGAGATCGCTTTCGCGCGACGACAGCTCGCTCTCGATGTTGATGATGTCGGACACCTTCGTCGCGTGTTTGTACAGCACCCGCAACCGCGCGATCGCGCCTTGTGCGCTGGCAACCCGAGAGGTTACGTCGGCGACTCGCGATGTGACGTCGCGAGTCGAGAGCTGCCGCGATTTCTCGACGCCGAGAGCTGACAGGTCGTGCAGGACGGTGGTCAGATCCTCGGGCGGTACACGGAGGAGCAGCGTGGCAGACGGGTACTTACCCGTCGTACGGTCGTCGGTGTCGACCTCACCGCCGACTCCGTTCGCGATCGCTTCGGCTTGATCTGCCTTCGTCGCAACGGATTCACCGTGTTTGACCGACACCGTCATCGCGGCCGTTCGGATCTTGGCCGAGTTGAGTGCGAGATCGGTGGCATCGTTGCTCGCGAACGAGTTCGCCTTTCCCGCGCCTCCCGCCGGCGCGGGCGACGGGGCTTCCGGCGCTGCGGCAGCTCCGCGCGCCACGCCAAGATTCGCGGCGGCGGGAGCCGAGCCGCCCGAACCACCGCCCGACGCCGTGCACGCGCCTATGCCGATGACCGCGATCACGGACCCGGCCGTCAGGGCCGTCCAGCAGGCAATCGTGCGTCTGCGATTTCGCATCGGTCCGTCCTCCGGAGCTGGGGTCGTTGCTCGGGAAGACGAGCCGGACGACCGCTCAGGTTCTCCGCAGCGTCGACTTAGCCGGTGTCGGCGAAGTCGAAGTCTTGGAGGTGGTGGGCGGTATTCGCCTGGGTCTTCGTTGCGGGTCGAGCCAGGCTGGTGGGGTCCATTGCGGGACGCCGTTGACGATCTGCGACTACCAGCCGCGGCGTTCGAACTCGCGGTGGTGGTAGGCGCACAGCAGGCACAGGTTGTATAGCGCGGTTGGTCCGCCGAGGTTCCAGGGGATGACGTGGTGGGCTTGGCACCAGGCTGGTGGGCGGGTGCAGCCGGGGAAGCAGCAGCCGTTGTCGCGGGCGGCCAGGGCTTGGCGTTGCCCGCAGGAGGCGAGGCGGCGGCGTTGGCCGTAGGACAGGATGCCGCCGGCGTCGTCGAACACCACCGGGATGACAGTGGCCTCGGAAGCGAGGCGGAGCAGGGTGGCGACCGGGATGAGGTCGCCGTGGCCGGTGGTGGCATAGCCGGTCTGTTCACGCAGTTGCTGTCTCGGACAGGTGGGCGAGCACGGTGACCGGGGCGCCACCGCAGTCGGGCAGGGTGCCGGAGCGCAGCAGCCGCAGCCCGGCCTCGAGGAGCGCGTCGTGGCGGCGCTGCCCGGCGCTGCGCGGATCGGGTTCCACGGTCCCGTCGACGGTGCCGTCCGCGGTGTTGTCGGGTCGGGTTGGGGTGCCGACAGGGCGTCGAGGATGGGTTTCCAGATCGCACCCAGTTCTGGGGTGAACCGCCCGTACGGGCTGCTGGTGCCGTCGCGGTTGTCGCGCAACCCGAAATCACGGCGGCGCTGCTGGTCCTGCTCGCGCGGGGCGACACCGTCCTGGTCGATGCGGGCCAGCAGCACCAGCCCGGCCTTGGCGACCTCACCGGGATGCAGATGACGAGCCTGCTCGACCAGGGTCGTCTCCACCAGCCCGCTGAACTGCGCGGCCAGATGCGAGGGGATCGCGTCGATCGCTTTCACGATCACGCTGGCGTGCTCGGCCGAGATCTGGCCCGCCACGCTGCGCGGCGGCGATCACCGGCAGGATCGGCTCCAGCACCTCCCCCGACGACGGGCACCCGCCGTGGCCCCAGGTCACGGGCCCGCGCCACCCGCGCCTTCGCCTCACCCGGCGAGATCCGCAACAGCTCGACCAGCAGACTGGCCGGACTGCTCGCCCCGTAATCACCGGCGATGTTGCGCTCCACCACCGTGGCGATCAGCCGCTGATCCACCGCGGCATCGACCCGCCGCTGCACCTCGCGCGCGACCAGCAACGCAGCGACCTCCGCAGCCGACATCGCGTCCAGCTCGACACCGAGCAGCAGCTCATTGGCGTCGCGGTGCAGCGCGACCGCGCCAGCCGCCTCGGCCGCCGCACCGCTGACAAATTCACCGCCCGCCACTGCCTCGACATTAGAACAGGGGTACGACAATTTCCGGGGTCGCAGCAGCACCTCGGCAAAGAATTTCTCGACATTTTCCCGCACTCGCCGAGGCTCGACCCCCAACCGTTGATCAACAGGGCCGAACCGCCCTCATGGGGCCGTTCAGGCCTGTTGATCTTGACGGGATTTCGCTGCGGCGGCAGCCTCGCTCACCGCCGCCGCGACGGCCGTGTGGACGTTCGCGTCGAACACCGACGGAACGATGTAGGTCGCGTTGAGCTGCTCGTCCGACACGCAGCCGGCGAGCGCGGCGGCCGCCGAGAGCAGCATCGCGGTCGACACCTCCCGGGCGCGCGCATCGAGCAGGCCGCGGAATACGCCTGGAAACGCGAGCACGTTGTTGATCTGGTTCGGGTAGTCCGATCGGCCGGTGGCCATTACCGCGGTGAGCTGCTGCGCGGCGTCCACGTCGGTCTCGGGATCCGGATTGGCGAGCGCGAAGACGACCGGCGCGGGAGCCATGTCCGAGATCCACTCCGCGGGAAGCACACCCGGTGCCGATACGCCGATGAATACGTCGGCTCCACGCAGCGCGTCGTGCAGATCGCCGGTGGTGCCGGCCGGATTCGTCATCGTCGCGAGCGATCGCTTCGCTGGCGAGAGCGATTGGTCAGTCGGCGAGAGGATGCCCTCGCGGTCCCAAACCAGCACCGACTTGGCACCCGCGGCCATCAGCAGCGTCACGATCGCCGTCCCTGCCGCACCACCGCCGGCGACGACAACTCGCACCGAGGCGAGCGGCTTGTCGACGCACCGCAGCGCGTTGGTCAGCGCGGCGAGGACGACGATCGCCGTGCCGTGCTGGTCATCGTGAAACACCGGGATGTCGAGCGTCTCGCGCAACTGCTTCTCGATCTCGAAACAGCGCGGCGCCGAGATGTCCTCGAGGTTGATCCCGCCGAAGCCGGGCGAGATGCCTTGCACGATGCGGACGATCTCGTCGGTGTCCTGGGTGTCGAGGCAGATCGGCCACGCATCGATGTTGGCGAAGCGCTTGAACAGCGCGGCCTTGCCTTCCATGACCGGCAGCGCAGCACCGGGGCCGATGTTGCCGAGGCCGAGCACTGCCGAGCCGTCGGTGACTACGGCTACCGCGTTGCCCTTGACGGTCAGCTTCGCGACGTCCTCGGGATGTGCGGCGAGCGCGAGCGAGACGCGACCCACCCCGGGCGTGTAGGCCATCGACAGGTCGTCACGAGTGCGCAACGGCACCTTCGACTCGACCGAGATCTTGCCGCCGAGGTGCAGCAGGAACGTCCGGTCCGACACCCGATGCACGGTGACGCCGTCGACCTTGCGCAGCGCGTCGACGATCTCGGTGGCGTGCTCACCGTTCACTGCCGAACACGAGACGTCGATCGTGATCCGGTCAGCGCGCGATTCGCTCGACGTCGATCGCGGTGACCAGCCCGCCGGCCGCTCCGACGGCGGTCGCGAGCATCCCCACGACCGCAGCCGAGGGAACCGCGTAGAGCCGCACCGTGATGCCGTACGACGCGCTGGTGGGTAAGGGACGGGGACGAGCGCTGTCGGGGACGGCCATGCCCTCATCTTTACGCCGCTGCTCCGATGCCGGAAGGTTAGGGCCTGGATCGGGTGTGCCACGAAGGGATTGCCAGTGGGCGAAGACGTCAAGCAGACCGAGTTCAGTGGCAAGGACCGCCAGCGCTACCGCGCGAAGGTGCGCCGGTGCCTGGACGTCTTCTCCCGGATGCTCAGCGAGGCGAAGTTCGAGTTCAACCGGCCGATGACCGGTCTCGAGATCGAATTCAACCTGGTGGACGACGATCGCAACCCCGCGATGCGCAATGCCGAGGTGCTCAACGCGATCGCCAACGACGACTTTCAGACCGAGCTCGGGCAGTTCAACATCGAGATCAACGTGCCGCCCCGGGAGCTCACCGGCACCAATGTGAACGAGCTCGAGGCCGATCTGCGCGCCAGCCTCAATGACGCCGAACAGCGCTCGCGCGAAGCGGGCGCGCACATCGTCATGGTGGGCATCCTGCCGACCCTCGCACCCGAGCACCTGACCCGCGCGTCGCTGAGCGCCAACCCGCGCTACGCCCTGATCAACGAGCAGATCTTTCAGGCGCGTGGCGAAGACATCCCGATCAGCATCGACGGTGTCGAGCGACTGTCGACGTCGACCGACACGATCGCGCCGGAGGCGGCGTGCACCAGTGTCCAGTTCCATTTGCAGGTCAGTCCGCAGCAATACGCGGCCACCTGGAACGCCGCGCAGTGCATCGCCGGGGTCCAGGTCGCGCTCGGCGCGAACTCGCCGTTCCTGTACGGCAAGGAGTTGTGGCGCGAGACCCGCATCGCCCTGTTCGAGCAGGCGACCGACACCCGCCCGGAGGAGTTCAAGTCACAGGGCGTCCGCCCGCGGGTGTGGTTCGGCGAGCGGTGGATCACCTCGATCTTCGATCAGTTCGAAGAGAACGTGCGGTACTTCCCGTCGCTTCTGCCCGTGTGTGACGAGGAGGATCCGGTCGAGGTGCTCGACCGCGGCGACACTCCGAAGCTGGCCGAACTGCGCTTGCACAACGGGACGATCTACCGCTGGAACCGGCCGGTCTACGACGTGTACCGCGGCAAGCCGCATCTGCGCGTCGAGAATCGAGTGCTGCCCGCCGGGCCATCGGTTGTCGACATCCTCGCGAACGGCGCGTTCTACTACGGCCTGGTACGCGTCTTGAGCCACGAGGATCGTCCGATGTGGACGCGCATGTCGTTCACCGCAGCCGAGGACAACTTCAACGCCGGCGCCAAGGACGGCATCAACGCGCAGGTGTACTGGCCCGGGCTGGGCGAGGTGCCCGTCACCGAGCTGGTGCTGCGCAGGCTGTTGCCGATGGCGCGTGACGGTCTCGCCGCGTGGGGTGTCGACTCGTCGGTGAGCGATCGCCTGCTCGGCATCATCGAGGGACGGTGCATCAACCACAGCAACGGCGCGGAGTGGCAGGCGCGCACGTTCCACGCGATCGACGAGCATGAGCGCCCGCTCGACCGCCGTGATGCCCTGCGCGAGATGTTGCGCCGCTACATCGAGAACATGCACACGAACGAGCCGGTGCACACCTGGCCCAACTGACGGCCGTCATGGTCCGGATAGACGAAGTCTTATGCCCGTTTTATCCGTGAGTCGAACATGGCTGCACGCGACAGTGCAAGGATGGGCGGCAGCCCAATCCAAAGCCCGGGTCGCGCGCCCGGTCAGTCACAACGAGGTGGCCAAGAAATGTCGGCAGGGCCAACTACCGAGCCGTCCGCAGGGGTGTCGGAACGGCCACCGGTCGGAGCCGAGGTCGAAATCGACATCTTCGAACGGCGCTACCTGGCGCACGCGGCCAGTCAGCTGCCTGGGCGCGACGATGAGTGGCTCGCCCGGCTGACCCGTCGCAATCTCGCCTTAGGGGCGGTGCGCAAACCGGACGAGACGTTGCTCGAGGTCCGCGACCTCGATGCCGACACCACGGTGGTCGACATCGTCACCGGCGACGTCCCCTATCTCGTCGACTCCTTGCGCGCCGAACTCGAGCGGCGCAGCTGCCCGGCCGAGCGCTTCCTGCACCCGCAGATCGTGGTGCGGCGCGATGACGAGGGCCGGTTGCAGAAGGTCTTCGACATCGACGACAACGCACCCGTGCCCGAGAACGCGACCGTCGAGTCGTGGATGTACATCGAGTTGGACGACATCCCGGCCGACGAGCACCAGAAGCTCGCCGACGACCTGAACCGCGTGCTGGCCGATGTCCACCACGCCGTCGAGGACGCTCCGGCGATGTACCGGCTCATCCGCCGCCTGGCGGTGACCCTTGCCGAGGATCCGGGCGAGTTCGACCGCGAGACCAGCGAGGAGGCCGGCGAGCTGCTGCGCTGGCTGGCCGACGGCAACTACATGATCCTGGGGCACGCGGCGTACTCGGCCAACGAGCTGGCCAGCCCGCGGGCGCAGGCGCAGGACGACGACGCGCAGGGCGTGCTGCGCGGCGCCGCGCGGATCTCGCCGCTCGAGCTGCTGCCCGCGTTCCGCAGCGGCGCTCCGATGGTGATCTTCAAATCGCCGCTGGTGTCGACCGTGCGCCGCTCGGCGCGCTATGACTGCGTCACGGTGATGACGCCCGCGACGCCCGGGTCGCAACAGATGATCCACGTCTTCCTGGGGCTCATCACCGGCGTCGAGGACGGCACGGTCGGCCGGGTGCCGGTCGTGCGCCGGCGCATCGCCGAGATCCTGCTGCGCTCCGGCGTGCGCGCCGACAGCCACACCGGGCGTCGGCTACTGGCTGCGCTGCGCACGCTGCCTCGTGACGAGCTGCTCGAGGCGCCGACCGGCGACCTGTTGCGGCTGGCCCAACTGGTGGTCGACCGTGCCGAGAAGGGCACGGTCGGGGTGTTCGCGCGGATCCACCTCAACCGCGACTTCGTCAGCGTGCTCGTGTACTTCCCGTCCGACCGGTTCGGTCCCGAAGTCCGGCGCCGGGTGCGCGGCGTGATCGCCGGGCACTGGCCCGGCGAGGTGATCGGCCGCGACGACCGCATCGTCGAGCTGGGCCTGGCCCGCATGCAGTTCCTCATCGCGGTCCGCCCCGGCACCCAGCCGGCCTCCCCCGACCGGCCCGTCGTCGAGGCCGCGGTAGCCAAGGCGATCCGCCGGTGGCGCGATGACCTGCGCGATCTGCTGGTCGAGCGATACGGCGAGGACGAGGCCCAGGACCTGCTCACCATCTATCAGGACGCCCTGCCCGGAGGCCTACAAGGAGGACTTCGACGCGGCGACCGCAGTCGATGATCTGGCCGTGCTGCACCCGTTGCCGCACGCCGACGGGTTGGCCTTCGCGCTGTACACACCGGCTGCCGACGACGACGCCGATCGCCGGTTGAAGGTGTTCCGCACCGGTCGCCCGGTCTCGCTGGCGCGCGCGCTGCCCATCTTCACCCAGATGGGCATCGAAGTACTCGATGAGCGTCCCTACGAGATCGACATCACCGGGCGCGAAGAGGTCTGGATCTACGACTTCGGCCTGCGGCTGCCACCTGACTGCGACTTCGACGCCGAACGCTCGACCAACGTCGTCGACGCGTTGGAGCTGCTGTGGCGCGGCGACATCGAGCAGGACGGGTTCAACGCCCTCGTCGTGCGTGCCGACCTCACCTGGTGGCAGGCCAACGTCCTGCGTGCCTACGCGAAATATCTGCGGCAGGCGGGCACGGCGTTCAGCCAGGGCTACATCGAGCAGGCCCTGGTCGAGCACGCCGACATCGCCTGTGCGCTCGTCGACCTTTTCGAAGCGCGGTTCGACCCGGCACGCACGTCGGCCGACCTCGAGGTCACCGATCCGGCCGTGGAGGCGATCGAGGCGCAGCTCGCCGAGGTGTCGAGCCTGGATCAGGATTCCATCCTGCGGTCGATCCTCGCTCTCGTTCTGGCAAGCCTGCGCACGAACGCGTATCGCACCGACGACAACGGTCGACGTCGCAGCGCGCTGGCGATCAAGCTCGACCCGCACCGCGTCCCGGGGTTGCCTGCTCCGCGCCCGCGCTTCGAGGTGTGGGTGTACTCGCCGCGCGTCGAGGGCGTGCACCTGCGGTTCGGGCCGGTCGCGCGTGGCGGGCTGCGCTGGTCAGACCGCCGGGAGGACTTCCGGACCGAGATCCTCGGCCTGGTCAAGGCGCAGATGGTGAAGAACGCGGTGATCGTCCCGACCGGCGCGAAGGGTGGCTTCGTCGCCAAGCTGTTGCCCGATCCCGCCGCCGATCGTGAGGCGTGGCTCGCCGAGGGCATCGCCTGCTACCGCACGTTCATCTCGTCCCTGCTCGATCTGACCGACAACTACGTCACCGATTCCGACGGCGTGCAAAGCATCGTCACGCCGCCGCAGGTGCGCCGCTACGACTCCGATGACGCCTACCTGGTTGTCGCTGCGGACAAGGGCACGGCGACGTTCAGCGACATCGCGAACGGCATCTCGAACGACTACGGGTTCTGGCTGGGCGACGCGTTCGCCAGCGGCGGTTCGGTCGGCTACGACCACAAGGCGATGGGCATCACCGCGCGCGGCGCGTGGGAGTCGGTCAAGTACCACTTCCGCGAACTGGGCATCGACACGCAGAACCAGGACTTCACCGTCGTCGGCATCGGCGACATGTCCGGGGATGTGTTCGGCAACGGCATGCTGCTGTCCGAACACATCCGGTTGGTCGCCGCGTTCGACCACCGCCACATCTTCCTCGACCCGACCCCTGACGCGGCCAGTTCGTTCGCCGAACGCCGCCGGATGTTCGAGCTCCCCCGATCGTCGTGGGTCGACTACGACCAGTCGCTGATCAGCGACGGCGGCGGCGTGTACGCGCGGACGTCGAAGTCGGTGCCGATCTCGGAGCAGGTTCGCGCCGCGCTCGGCCTGGCCGACGACGTCACGAAGCTGACCCCGAGCGCGCTGATGCACGCGATCCTCGTCGCACCGGTCGACCTGCTCTGGAACGGCGGCATCGGTACCTACGTCAAGGCCTCCACCGAACCGCAGCAAGCCGCCGGCGACAAGGCGAACGACGCGCTGCGCGCCGACGGCAACCAGTTGCGCGCGCGGGTCGTCGGCGAGGGCGGCAACCTTGGGCTGACCCAGCTCGGTCGGGTCGAGTACGCGCGGACCGGCGGCAGGATCAACACCGACGCGATCGACAACTCGGCCGGTGTGGACACCTCCGACCACGAAGTGAACCTGAAGATCCTGCTCGACCGCGCCGTCGCATCCGGCGAGATCACGCGCGAGGAGCGCAACGAGCTGTTGCAATCGGTGACCGACGACGTCGCGGCACATGTGCTGCGCGACAACTACGGGCAGAACGTGCTGCTCGGCATGGCCCGCAAGCTCAGCCCGGCACTCGTATCGGTGCACCAGCGGGTGATCCAGTTGCTCGAGGATGCCGGCGAGCTCGACCGGGCCATCGAGTTCTTGCCATCGGACAAGGAGATCGAACAGCGCGAGGTCGAGGGCGTCGGCCTGTTCTCGCCCGAGAACGCCGTGCTCGTCGCGTACGTGAAGATCGCGCTGATGCGCTCGATCGAAGCGAGCACGGTGCCGGACGAGCCGTGGTTCCAGCGAGTGCTCGCGGGGTACTTCCCGCCGGCGATCGCCGACCGCTTCGCGTCGAACCTGGGTACGCACCCGCTGCACCGCGAGATCATCACGACGGTCGTGGTCAACGACATGATCAATCGCAGTGGCACCACATACGTGCACCGCGCCATGGAGGAAACGGGTGCAGAGGTCGCACAGATCGCGCGCGCATACGCCGTCGTGCGCGAGGTCTTCGGCCTGCAGAAGTTGTGGGCCGCGGTCGAAGAGCTCGACAACGTCGTGTCGACGGAGGCGCAGCACTCGGGCTATCAAGAGATCCGCCGCCTGGTCGACCGCGCCACGCGCTGGCTCGTCGACGTCCGGTTCCCGATCGGCGACGTCGCCGCCGAGATCGAGCGATTCGGCCCGACGCTGTTGGAACTGAGCCCGCGGATCACCAGCCTCGTGCGCGGCGCCGAACTGGCCGACATCGAATCCGAGTCGCAGCGGCTCACCGCACTCGGCCTGCCCGCCGATCTGGCCGCGCACCTTGCCGAACTGCTCAGCACGTTCCTGCTGCTTGACGTCGTCGAGATCGCGAACGCAAGCCAGCACTCGGCCAGCGAGATCGCCGAACTTCATTTCGCCCTGTCCGACCAGTTCTACGTCGATGAGATGCTGACCAGCATCACCCACCTCCCACGCGACGATCGATGGTCGACGCTCGCGCGCGCGGCTATGCGGCATGACGTGTACTCGGCGCTGTCGGCGATCACTACCGCAGTGCTGCGGACCACCGACGACAACGCGTCAGCCGATGAGCGCGCGGCGGCGTGGGCACAGGCGAATATCGAGCGGGTCGAGCGTGCACGTGGCACGGTGCGGGCGGCACTCGATCGCGACGTCGTCGACCTCGCCACGCTGTCGGTTGCACTGCGCGTGATGCGCAGCCTGCCGTCCTGAGCCGCGGGTCAGCCCCGCGGCTTCACCGCGATCTTGGCCCAGACCCGCTTACCGCGCGGCGTGAGGTCTGCGCCCCAGCCGCACGTCAGTGCCTCGACGATGGCCAGGCCACGGCCGCTGGGCGACTCCGGCGTCGCGTAGCGCCGCTTCGGCAGCTCGGGGCTCGGATCTTCGACGCTGAGGTAGATCTCGTTGGCGCCGACCGTCCAACCGACGTCGAGCTCGCCGTCGTCGGCGATGCCGGCATGCCGAATTGCGTTGCCCACGAGTTCGCTGGCGACGAGGGTGACGGTGTCGACGCTCTCGTCGTCGAAGCCGTGCATTTCAAGATCGAGAGCGAGTTCGCGGCGGACAGCCGACGCGCTCGTCGGTTCGTGTCGAACCAGCATTGCGCCCATTTCGCTGCCGCCTCCTCTCTCGATCGGGCCCTCGTCGATGGACCGTCACCGTTGTAATTCCCGATGAAGGCGGTTTCGTAACGAGGCCGATGTCCGTTGTGACCGATCTCCAAGATCATCAATCGGTTGCATCGAGCTGGGCGAGCACCTCGCGGGGACGATCAGTGATGATCGTGTCGACCCCGAGACTGCGGACGAAATCGATGTCGGCGGGTTCGTTCACCGTCCACACGAACACCCGGTTCCCGCGGGCATGGGCCCGCTCGACAAGTTCAGGGTCGACGCGCAGGAGCCGCAGCGCAGTGCCCGCGATCGGGACGAAGGAGGGCAACATCCCCTCTCGCATCCCGGGCAGCCGCCACTCCATCAACAGCACGGTCGGAACCTCGGGCGCGAGCAGCTTGATGCGGCGCAGCGCGGTGGCCGCGAAGCTCATGACATAGACCCGGCTGTCCATGTTCGCCGGTTCGCGCATCGAATCGGGCGGCCCCGGACGGCCGGCCCAGCCGAACCGGTCGAGCAGTTCGACCAGCTCCTTCTCGACCAGCCCGCCGTACCGGGTCGGGTGCTTGGTCTCGATCAGCAGTTTCACCGGGCGCGGTGCGTCGGCGACCAGCGAGAGCAACCGCTCGAGGGTGAGTACCCGGCCGTCGTCGTGGAGGTCGGGCGCTACGCCGGCAAGGTAGGGCGACTCGCTCACCAGCTCGTCGGCCGACTGCGGGCAGATCGACGTGCCACGATTTGAAATCGAGCGCTTCGAGGCGTGGCAGGTCGAGGTCGCTGACCACGCCAGAACCGTCCGAGGTCCGGTTGACCGTGCGGTCGTGCACGCAGACGAGGTGCCCGTCGCGAGTCAGCCGGACATCACATTCGAGTCCGGCCGCACCCGCTTCGATTGCGGAGACGTACGCGCCGAAAGTGTGCTCGGCGACGGTCGAGGACGCACCGCGGTGGGCGACCACTGCCGGACGCGGTGACGCCTCGATGGCGCTGCGGCGCCCGCGCGGTCTCACAACTGAAGTGTGACGCGTCCAAGGTTGCCCTGCGCAGCGACTCGCGGCGAATATTCAGGCAACTCGGGGTGGCAGGCCGTCGTCGCTGACCATCGGCCGGCCGGCGCTCGCCCACGCAAGCATGCCGCCTGCGAGGTTGGTCGCGTCGTATCCGTGCTGGTTCAGCCAGGCCGTCACCTGCGCCGACCGGCCACCCATCTTGCAGACGACGACGATGGGTTGCTCGGGCCGCAGCAGCTGGCCGTAGGCGACGTGTTGCGGGATCTGGTGCATGGGGACGTGCTGGGCGCCGTCAATATGCCCGGCCGCCCACTCCTCGTCCTCCCGGACGTCGAGCAGGACGGCGTGGTCAGGCAGGTTGCTGACGTCGACGGTCGGGATCTCGAATGGCATGTGGGACGACACGGACCAACCCTATTTGAGCAGCTTGGACAGTCGCCGGTCGGCAAGCTCGCGTCCCTCGGTCTGGCAGGTCGGGCAGTACTCGAAGTGCTTGTCGGCGAAGGAGATCGTGCGCACCGTGTCGCCGCACACCGGGCAGGGCAGCCCGGCGCGGGCGTGCACGCGCAGCCCGCTGCGCTTCTCGCCCTTCAAGGTCGCCGCCTTCTGCCCGACCGACCTGGTGACCGCGTCGGTGAGCACCGACTGCACGGCGCCGTGTAACCGGGCGTACTCGTCGTCGGTGAGCTTGGCGGCGTTCTTGAACGGCGACAGCCGCGCCACGTGCAGGATCTCGTCGGAGTACGCGTTGCCGATGCCGGCGAGCACCGTCTGGTCGGTGAGCGTGGTCTTCAGCTGTCCGCTGTGGCCGCGCAGCAACTCGGTGAGCTCCGGCGCGGTCACGGCGAGCGCGTCGGGTCCGAGCCGGGCGATGCCGGGCACTTCGGCGATGTCGCGCACGACGTAGACGGCCAGCCCTTTCTTGGTGCCCATCTCGGTGAGGTCGAAGCCGGCCACCGGGCCGTCCGGGAATTCCGGCGCGAGATGCAACCGGAAGGCGAGCGGCCCCTTGCCCGGCCGTGGTGGTGCCGGCGGCAGCGAGTCGCGCCATTGCAGCCAGCCGCCGCGCGCCAGATGGGTGACCAGGTGCAACCCGTCGAAGTCGAGGGACAGGAACTTTCCGTACCGCGAGGCGCCGCTGATGATGGCGCCCTGCAGTGCGGTCAGCGGCGGATCGAACGTCTTGACCGCGCTGAATGCCGCCACATCGGCACGCTGGACCGCGCGTCCGGTCGCGCGCTCGCGCAGGAACGAGGCGAGCGCCTCGACCTCGGGAAGCTCGGGCATGCGTCCAGGGTAGGTGGCTCCGGAACAGGTGGCTTGGTTCAGGCGGTGGCGATCAGCTTGTCGAGCGGGAACCGCACGCCGGTCGTGCTGTGGCAGCGGTAGCCGTTGGGGATCTTCGCCAGGTACTGCTGGTGGTAATCCTCGGCGTAGTAGAACTCGCCGGCCGGCGCGATCTCGGTGGTCGCCGGGCCGTAGCCCAGCTCGCGCAGCGTCGCGGAGAAGACCTGCTTGGCCCGCTCGGCTACCTCGCGCTGCGCGTCGTCGGTGTAGTAGATCGCCGAGCGGTACTGCGTGCCGATGTCATTGCCCTGGCGCATGCCCTGGGTCGGATCGTGCACCTCGAAGAAGGTGGCCACGAGCTGGGCGTAGCTGATCTGGTCGGGGTCATACCCGACCAGGACGGCCTCGGTGTGCCCGGTCAGGCCCGAGCAGACCTCCTCGTAGCTGGGGTGCGGCGTGTACCCGCCGGCATAGCCGACTGCGGTCGTCCAGACGCCGGGCAGCTGCCAGAACACCTCCTCGGCCCCCCAGAAGCAGCCCAACCCGAAGACCGCGGTCTGCAGGTGCTCGGGGAACGGTGGCTGGATCGGGTTGCCGTTGACGTAGTGGGTCTTCGCAACGGCGAAGTCGTAGTGATCGCGCCCGCGCAGCGCGCGATCCTGGCCGACCAATTCGGTCTTCGGGCGGGAGAACAGCATGAGTCCAGGCTACGAGTGCGCCGGGCGGTGCGGCCACTTGCCGGGCATCCGTTCTGCGAGACGTAATTGATCGCGACTAGCGACGGGGCGCCCGTGCAGGACGTAACCTTGGTGTATGACGCAGTGGGGTCTCGACACCCTCTTCAATCCGGCCAAGCGGCACATGGATGAAGAGAAGCGTCGCTTGCAGTCGACCCGCGAGGAGGTCGGCGACTCGTCGGGTGGCAAGCGCATCGACCTGGAGTCGGGCAAGGTGACGATCCGCCGGCGCGAACAAGGACGCCGCCGAGGACGCGGACGTCGACGAGGCGGACGCCGAGGCCGAGACCGAGGACGCGGACGCTGAGCACGGACGCCGAAGCGAGCACGGACGCCGAAGCGAGCACGGACCAAACCGGCCCCGAAGCGGAAGCCGCCGCTGACCCGACTGGACTCGACCACCGCGGACCCGCAGGCCTGACCGACCTGCGCCGCCCGCATACGGACCGGACGCCGGACAGGACGAAGCCCCCGGCAGGCGGGGGTTCCACCGGGGGCTTCGTTCGCGTTTGACGGCCGACTGCAGCGATGAGCGGGGGATTCACCGCTACGTCTTGGTCGTCGAGGTCCGCCGAGTCGTTCCGATGAGCGGGGGTTTCACCGGCTCGCTCGACGTGGATTCAGTTGTACCGGCTAGGCCGGGGACTTACTTGGTGCCTTGGTCTTACTGATGATTCCCAATCTCACCGACAACTAACCTCGTTGTGTTGTTTTTGTGAGGCTCGCTGTCGATAGACCTATCTTGAAGTAAAGCCAGCGTTAGGTCAAGCCTTTTCTCAAGACTGGGGCAAGAAAAACCGAAGTATTTGTATCGAGCAGCGTGTCCCCAGGTAATCCGTTGCAGAATCGGTCCACGGCAACTGAATCCGCAGTTCTAGGACCGCCCGTTCTGCCCGTTTGGCGTAGACGAGCACGCCGACACCGAAATGCGGCGGGCTCTCTTCCTCATGATTCTTGCGGTTACGGAGTCAGATCGACCACCTGCGGGTGGTCCGGCATTGTGGTCGCTCGCTCGGCCGGCGAAACGCCGCGGCGACGGGTCCGCCCTGGTAGCAGCCCCTGCCGGGACGTTCCCGGGCACCGAATAGGGTTTGCCTGGTGAAGGTCCTGCTGATCGGTCCGCCAGGCTCGGGCAAGGGCACGCAGGGCGAGCGCCTGGCAGCGCGACTGGGTGTCGAGCACATCGCAGCCGGGGACCTGCTGCGTGCCGAGGTGGCCGAAGGCACCCCGCTCGGTGTCCAGGTACGCGACCTCGTCGACCGCGGTGAACTCGTCCCCGACGTCGTCGTCATCGGGCTGCTGCTCCCGAAGGTGCTCGAGCGCGGCCGCCGCCGGCGGTTACATCCTCGACGGGTTCCCGCGCTCGGTCGACCAGGCGCGTCGAGGCGCGCAAGCTGGCCGATCAGGTCGACGCCGGGCCCGAGGCGGTGGTCTATCTCGACGTGTCGCGCGAGGAACTGGTGCGCCGGATCATGGAGCGCGCCAAGGTCGAGGGACGGACCGACGACAACGAGGAAACCGTGCAGAACCGGCTGCGGGTCTTCGACGACGCAACCCGTCCGCTGATCGACTACTACGGCGAGCGCGGGTTGCTGCACATGATCGACGCCGCGCAGGACGCCGACGCCGTCACCGCGTCGATACTCGATGCGCTCGACGCAGCGCGGCACTGACCAGCCGACCAGCCCCGCCGCGGGTGATCGCTAGAGTGCGGCCAGCAGGCGATCGACGAACACCACCTGGCTCGCAACGAGCTTGGAGCGGGCGACCTCGGCTGCGAACCAGTCGGCGCGATCGATCTCAGGGAACGACTGCAGGCGCCCCGAGCGCGGCGGCCACTCGAGCTCGAAGGAGTTGCTGACGATCGCCGCTGCATCGAAGTCCGACTCGCCGGCCCAGACCTGAAGCACCTTGCCGCCCGGGAGTCGCTGGCTGCCAAGATCCAGATAGTCGACCTCGGGCGGCGCTGAGCCGAGTTCCTCGGCGAATTCGCGCCGGGCTGCGGTGAAGGCCTCTTCGTCGGGTTGGTACTCGCCCTTCGGAATGCTCCAGGCACGGTCGTCCTTGCGTGCCCAGAACGGACCGCCCATGTGCCCGAGCAGCATCTCAACCGACAGGTGGCGGCGGTACAGCAGCAGGCCCGCGCTTACCTTGGCTGCCATCTCACAGATCTCGGACGAGGTTCGTGACGACGTCGGCGGCCGATCCGGTGGTGGCGTGCCCGAAGCCGGTGCCCGCCCACAGGTGCACGCGGTCGGGGTCGTTCGCGGCGGCCGCAGCCTTGCGCATTGCGGTGGTCAGGTAGTGGACGGCCGGGTAGCCGTACGGGCGTCGGCCGAGTGCTGGTCGGTGAACTCGTTGCGCAGCGCGCGGGCCGGCCGTCCGGTGAACGCGCGGGTGACGACCGTTTCGGTTCGGCGCGGATCGGCCAGTGCGGCCCGGTGCGTCGCCGAGCGCCGCTCTCGTCGGTGCGCATGAGCAGGTGCCGATCGCGACCGCGGCGCGCTCCGGCATGCAGTGCTGCAGCCGCGTCGGCCGCCGTGCCGATACCGCCGCACGCGACGATCGCGAGGTCGGTCACCGCCCGCACTGCGCGGACGAGCTCGTCGAGGGGAAGCTCGGCCACCGGCTTGCGCGGTGTGAGGGTGCCGGAATGGCCGCCGGCGGCGGCGCCCTGCACGACCAGCCCGTCGGGCGAACCTCAGCAGCCGCCGCGCCTCGTCCGGCGAGGTGACCGTGAGCAGCACGACGGTTCCCGCGCGCTGCAGGCGGACACCGTCGCCGCCTCGGGAAAGCCGAAGGTGAAGCTGACGGCCGGTACCGGATCGGCGCGGAGCAGCTCGAGCTTGGCCTGCCAGTGGTCGTCGTCCTCGACCGGTTCGGCCGCGCTGACATCGATGCCGTAGCGCGCGGCGTCCGGCGCGATGGCCGCGCGTAGCTGCGGAACTCGGCCGGGTCGACCGGCAGCGGGTTCGGCGCGAACACGTTCACGCCGAACGGCTTGCCCAGCGCGCGCACGGCGTGGATCTGCTCGGCGATCACGTCCGGCGTCTTGTAGCCGGCGGCGAGGAAGCCGAGCCCGCCCGCCCGGTTCACCGCGCCGACCAGCTCCGGGGTGGACGGGCCGCCGCCCAGCGGTGCGCCGATGACGGGCACGTCCAGGTCGGCGAGCGCGCTAGGTAGTTGCACGGTAAACCTTTCGACGAGCGCGTCCCGGGCGTACCGTCGCGGTATGGCAGAGACCCCGGACACGGTGCACTGGCGAGGCGTCAATCATCTCGCTCTCGTCACCCCAGACATGGACGCCACCGTGCGGTTCTGGCACGGCGTCCTCGGCGCGCGGCTGGTGGCCACCATCGGCACGCCCGCCTTCCGGCACTACTTCTTCGACATCGGGCCGGGCAACACGATCGCCTTCTTCGAGTACGCCGACCAGCACCTGGACATGTACGCCAAGCCGGCCGGCGTGCCCTACGCGAAGGCCTCGCAGTTCGACCATCTGTCGCTGAACCTCCCCGACGAGGAAGCCTTGCTGCGGCTGCGCGACCGGCTCAAGAGCCATGACTGCGAAGTCACCGACGTCGTCGACCACGGCTTCATCCGCTCGATCTACTTCAGCGACCCGAACGGCATGGCGCTGGAGGCGTCGTGGTGGACGCTCGACGCCACCGGCCGTCCGGCCGACTACGGCGACGCGCGGCTGTTCGCCGACGCCGACCCGGTGGCCTCCGTCGCCGAACTGCGCGAGTCCGGCGAGCTCGACCACACCGTCTCGACCGAGCTCGTCGACGGGATCATCGAGGACATCTACCGCACCGGCGTCTGAGCCGGCGTGTACCGCACGATCCCGCAGCTGCTGGTCGATGCGGCCGCGCAGCGACCCCGACGGCGACTGGCTGCGCACTGACGACGCACGAGCTCACCTTCGCCGCGCCGCCGGCCGCGGTCGGCGGCCGAGCCGCAGTCCTGCGCGACGACGGCATGCGGCCCGGCGATCTCGTCCTGCTCACCGCGCGGACGACCCCGGACTACCTGCTCGCCTGGCTGGCGATCACTTCGATCGGCGCCGATCGCGGTGCCGTCAACCCGGCCTCGACGAGAGCCGAGCTCGCCGGCCTGATCGCGCAGATCGACGCCGCGGCTGGTCATCACCGACGCCGCAGCTGCGCGCGCTCGTCCCGGACCGACGCGACGTCCTCGATGTGGACGAGAGCCCGACTCGGTCGGGGCGCGGCGAGGTGCCGACTGTGCTGTCAGCACCCGACGACGTCGCGGTGCTCATCCCGACCTCGGGCACGACCGGCCGGTCGAAGCTGGTGATGCAGACCCACCGCGCGTACGCGATGGCCGGCGAAGGCTTCCCGTACTGGATGGAGCTGACTGGCGACGACCGGTTGATGACCTCGCTGCCGCTGTTCCACATCAATGCGCCGGCGTACTCGGTGCTCGGCTCGCTGGCCTGCGGCGCCGGGCTGGTGCTGCTGCCGCGCTTCTCGGCGAGCGGCTTCCTCGACGCCGCGCGGCGGCACGGTGCCACCGAGTTCAACGCGATCGGCGCGATGCTCGAGATCCTGATGCGCCAACCGCAACGCGCACGACGACGCCGACAACCCGCTGCGGCTGTGCTACACCGGCCCGTCGCCCGAGCGCGAGCGGCACCTCGAGATCGAGCAGCGATTCGGGCTGCGCATCGTCGTGCGGCTACGCGATGTCCGAGAGCCCGTACGGGCTGATCTGGCCGCACGGAACGCGGCCGTACGGCACGCTCGGCACGGTCCGGCAGCACCCGACCCTCGGCGTCGTCAACGAGGGCCGCGTCGTCGACGACGACGGACGCGACGCCGCTCGGGCGAGACCGGCGAGCTGATGCTGCGCAACCCGGCGGTGACGCCCGGGTACTGGGAGATGCCGGACGAGACGGCCGCCGCGATCACGCCCGACGGCTGGCTGCACACCGGCGATCTCGTCACGCGCAGACGGCGACGGCGTCTACACCTTCGTCGCCCGCAAGAAGGAGGTGCTGCGCCGACGCGGCGAGAACCTCTCGCCGGCCGAGGTCGAGGACGTGCTCGCGGCGCATCCCGACGTCGTCGAGTGCGCCGTGGTCGGCGTGCCGTCCGAGCTGTCCGAGGAGGAGATCAAGGCGTTCGTCGTGACGAGCGGGCCGGCCGACTTCGCAGCGCTGCAGGCGTGGGCGGGCGAGCGGCTCGCCGAGTTCAAGGTGCCGCGCTACTGGCAGCAGATCGACGCGTTGCCCCGCACGCCGACTCAACGCGTCGCCAAGCATCAGCTGCCCGCCGGCCACCAGACGGTGAGGTCGACCGCGAGCCAACTGATCTGTGCAGCAATTAGATCGGTAGAACAGGTTGAGGAACCGGTCGGCAATGGCTGCGTCGCCGCGGACGGTGCCCGTGTTGCACCGTCCGAACGCCTTCAACACCATGCCGGCCGCGTCGAACTCGAGTACGCACGCGACATCGTCGAGTGTGCCCGGCTCGTAGCTCATGCCCTCGGGCGAGATGCTCACCCGGCGTCTCGCCGGCGTTGTGCCCGCCCAGCACCCGGATGCCGATCTCGAACGGCGACATGTCGGCATCGGACTTGATCGTGTACTGCCAGATGATGAACATGAACGGGACGAGCAGGTCGGCGGCCTCGCCGGACAGTGCGTGCGCCATTCCGCTGCCCTCGCGGATGTCCCACGAGTGCACTCCGAAGTCCATCAACTGTCCGGCCGCATAGATGAACGCGGGCACCGGGCCCATGTACGGATGCGTGACGATCAGCCCGCCCCAGTCGTCCGGGCCGACGCCGTCGAGCAGTTCCATCACCTTGTCGAAGTCGGTGTGCAGCCGGTCGATCATCTGCTCGCGGGTCTGGTCGCGGAACCCGATCGCCCGGTCGCCGGCAACCTGGCTCATCGCGGCCAGGCCGTGCGGCGTGCCCGGGTCCTTGTTCGCGCGGGCCGCGTCGAAGGCCGCGAAGTACCCCTCGATGGTGTCGACCAGGTGACCCACGACGTCGCGGGTCGTCCAGCGGGTGCAGGCGGTATCGCGTTCCCAGACCGCCGGATCGTCGATCATCTCGAACAATGCGTTGGCTTCCTGGCGCACCACCCGCAGGATCGTGTCCTTGCCCTCGTAGGTTGTCGCGTCCCACTCGCCCATACCGATCACCTTCAGCGGAGTAGTTGTAGGTGCAACAACAACACGCCTCGCGGTCACAGATGTCAATGGTTTGATTCGGGGCGATCTTGTCCTTAGCCCGGAGGTGCTTGATGGTGGACGCGACGTTCAGCGAGGAACGCTCCGGCGAGGTGGTGGCAGCCAGCTTCGATGCGACCGAAGACGCGCGGTTGCGAGTGGTGATGGCCTCGCTGGTGAAGCATCTGCACGCGTTCGTCAAAGACGTCGAACTCACCGATGCCGAGTGGGCGCGCGCGATCGAGTTCCTGACCGCGACGGGCCATCTCTGCGACGACGTCCGGCAGGAGTTCGTCCTGCTCTCAGACGTGCTCGGCGTATCGATGCTGGTCGAGACGATCAACCACCGCAGCGACGGCACCGCCACCGAATCCACCGTGCTCGGCCCGTTCCACCTGGTGGAGTCGCCGGCACGTGAACTGGGCGCCGACATCGCGTTGCACGGCAGGGGCGAGCGGTGCCTGGTGACCGGAACGGTGCGGGGACCGGACGGCTCGCCGCTCGCCGGCGCGTCGGTCGATGTGTGGCAGGCCAGCGAGGAGGGCTGGTACGACGTCCAGCAGCCGGGGGTGCAGCCCGACGGGAACCTGCGGGGGCTGTTCAGCACCGACGATTCCGGCCGGTTCTGGTTCCGCTCGATCGTGCCCACGCACTATGCGATCCCGCAGGACGGCCCGGTGGGCGCGCTGCTGCGGGCGACCGGAAGGAGCCCTTACCGTCCCGCGCACATTCACTTCATCGTCGGCCGTCCCGGGTACCTGCCGGTGACCACGCACGTGTTCGTGGCCGGCACCCCGCACCTGGACGAGGACGCCGTGTTCGGCGTCAAGGCGAGCCTGGTGCGTGACTTCAGTGTGGTCGACGACGCTGCGCTGGCCGGCGAGGTCGGGCTGCCGAACCCGTTCCGGCGGCTGGAGTTCGACCTCACCCTGGCCTCGGCTCCGGACTGATCGGTTTGCACCCAGCACGGTCGCTATATCAGCGCGACGACCGCATATAGCGACCACAGCGGGTGCAAACCGGAGCTACAGCGGGTGGGCAAGGGGGGAGTTGAACCCCCACGTCCTTACGGACACACGGACCTGAACCGTGCGCGTCTGCCATTCCGCCACTTGCCCGGCTCGTCCGAATCCACGTGCTTTCGAACGCATGACAACGCCGAAACGGTAGCACGGAGCTGAGCGCCGTTTTGCGGGCACTTCTACCGTGCCCGATAGAATCCCTTGCTACGCGCAGAGGTGCGCGATTTCGGCGCGCCGACGCGCGCGTGCCCTGGACGGAGGAACGACGGTGAGCCTGGCTCAGCGCTTCGAGCGCCGACTCGAGGGTCTCGTCGGCGGCGCATTCGCGCGGGTCTTCAAGGGACAGGTCGAGCCGGTCGAGATCGGCTCGGCGCTGCAGCGCGAGGCCACCGACCGCAAGAACATCATGGGCAACGGCCAGGTGCTGTGCCCCAACCGGTACCGGGTGACGCTGGCGGCGAGCGACTACGACCGCCTCGAGCCGTGGGAGGCACAGCTCACCAACGCCCTCGCCGAGCTTGTCCAGGAGCACTTGGACGACAACCAGTGGACCACCATCGGCGACATCGAGGTCTACCTGGCCCGCGACGACCAGCTGCACACCGGCGTGTTCGGCGTCGCGTCGCGGATGGAGTCCGACGCCCCGCCGCGACGGCGCCCGCACGACTCGCTCGTCGATGCCCGTACTGCCCGGCCAGGCCCCCGGCGGTTACCCGCCCGGCGGCTACCAGCCACCGCCGCAACCGCTCCCACAATCACTGCCGCAACCACTCCCACAGCAACCGCCGCAGTTACCGCCGCAGCAGGCGCGCCAGCCGCAACCCACCCCGCCGCCGTACCAGCCGCCACCACGCCCGCAGGTCCCGTCCCGCGCGGCCCTGGTCGTCGACACCACCAACCAGCGCTTCGAGCTGCGCCACGGCAGCAACGTCGTCGGCCGGGGTTCCGACTCCGATCTGCAGCTGCTCGATCAGGGTGTCTCGCGCCGCCACATCGACATCCAGTACGACGGTCGGTATGCCACCGTGTACGACCTTGGTTCGACGAACGGGACAACCGTGAACGGTCACGAGGTCGGCAGCCACCAACTCAACCACGGCGATGTCCTCCGCATCGGGCACACCCGCATGGTCTTCCAGCAGGAGCAGGCGTGAGGCCCGGGGCACACGCTCATCCACGTCTCGCGGGACGTTCATGAACTCCGCCCTCGCGCTGCAGTTGATGCGGTTCGGGTTCCTCGCGTTGCTCTGGCTGTTCGTCTTCGCGTCGATCCGCGTGATCCGCGGGGACCTGCGCACGAGCGGGCAGGTACGGGTCGCCACGCCGCCGCCGGCCCGCCGCCGCGGGTCGAAGTCGACGGCGACCCAACCGCAGGGCGCGCGCGGGCCGAGTCAGCTCGTGGTCACCGAGGGCGGCCTGCAGGGCACCCGCATCGGCCTCACCGGTGCGCCTGTGCTGATCGGACGAGCCAACGACTCGACACTCGTGCTCACCGATGATTACGCCAGCACCCGCCATGCGCGGATCAGCTTGCAGGACGGCATGTGGGTGGTCGAAGATCTCGGCTCGACCAACGGGACGTACCTGGGCTCACGCAAGCTGGACGGCCCGGTGCAGATGGAGATCGGCGTTCCGCTGCGCATAGGTAAGACGGTGCTCGAACTCCGATGAATGGACGCAACCCCGGACGCGATGAGCGTTATGAGCGGGGAACTGGATAGTGGCGCTCATCCTGCGGTACGCCGTGCGGTCCGACCTCGGCCTCGTCCGGGGTAACAACGAGGACTCCGTCTACGCCGGCCCCCGTTTGCTTGCGATTGCCGACGGGATGGGCGGCCACGCCGCCGGCGAGGTGGCCAGCAAGATCGTCATCGCGACGATGGAGCCGCTCGACGACGACCGCGCGCCCGGTGACCTGATTGCCGCGCTGCGCGAGGCCGTCCTCGAAGCGAACCAGCGCATCGCCGATGCCGTCGAGGAGGACAAGAACCTCGACGGCATGGGCACGACACTCACCGCGCTGCGCTTCGCCGGCTCGCAGGTCGCGTTGGTGCACGTCGGCGACTCGCGCGCGTACCTGCTGCGCGGTGACGTGCTCTCGCAGATCACGCACGACGACACCTACGTCCAGTACCTCGTCGACTCCGGCAAGCTGACGCCGGACGAGGCGAAGGATCATCCGCGCAAGTCGGTGATCCTGCGGGCCCTTCGCGGCACGGAGGTCGAGCCCGACGTGTCGATCCGCGAGGCTCGGGCCGGCGACCGCTACCTGCTCTGCTCGGACGGCCTGTCCGATGTCGTCTCCACCGAGACGATCTTCGAGACGCTGCGCATCCCCGACGCGCAGGAGTCGGCCGATCGACTGGTCGAGCTCGCGCTGCGCAGCGGTGGGCCGGACAACGTGACAGTCATCGTCGCTGACGTCGTCAACGCCCGTCCGGGCGACATCATCGACGACGTGCCCGTGATGGACGGCGCGTTCGTCGACCCGTCCGCCGCGGCGATTCCGGGTGCCGACAGCGCAGCCGAACGAGCCGCGGCCATGTCGCGTCCGGCCCGCCCGGCAGCGGCCGCCGAGACGCCGCAGGGCAAGCGCCGGCGCTGGCGGACTCCGGTGATCATCCTCGGCATTCTCGTGTTGATCGCGGCGGCACTCGGCGGCACGTACGCGTGGGCGCAGACGCAGTACTACGTCGGCAAGGCAGGCACCGAGGTCGCCATCTACAAGGGCGTGAACGCGTCCTTCGGGCCGCTGAAGTTCAGCGAGGTCTACGAGAACACCGACCTCAAACTCGGCGACCTGAATCCATCGTGGCAGGCGCAAGTCGAATCCGGCATAACTGCGAAGAGCGAATCCGACGCGCGCAACATCGTGCAGCGGCTGCACGGCGAACTCAAGCCGCTGTGCGGCCCGACCGCCACAACGACGCCGACCGCGTCGGCCTCCCCGTCAACCACGATGACCCCTGACACCGCGCCCGTATCAACGCCGAAGTCCACGCCCAAATCGACGCCCAGGCCGACGCACAAGTCGTCGTCGTCGTCGAAGGCGAGCACGTCGCGGCACAACAGCGTGAGATCGACCGCGCATGCCTCGCGCACGCCGACCGGCTCAGCCGCACCGACCTCAGCTGCGTCGCCGAGTCCGTCGCTGACCGTGCCGAGCAGCTCGCTCAGCGCGAGCCCGCTCAAGCCGCCGAACTGCAGGCGTGCGCCATGAGCACGGTGAGCACTGTGAGTGCGAAACTGCGCGCGCCCACCCGTCGCAACGCCGAGTTGCTGATGCTGATCTTCGCCGTGCTGATCGTCGTTGCGGCCGAAGCTGCTGTCGAGGCCTCGCGTAACGGCGTGCTGTCGTCACGGCTGATCACCTATGCCGCTGTGCCGATCGTCGTCGGCATCGTCACGCACCTTGTCATTCGCAAGGTCGCGCCGTACGCCGACCCGCTGTTGCTGCCGATCGCCGTAGTGCTCAACGGGCTCGGACTGGTGATGATCCATCGCCTGGACATCGGGCTCAAGCAGCAGGCCGTCGACAACGGCTTCAGCTTCAGCGCCGCCGCGCCCACCCAGGTGCTGTGGACTGCGATCGGCGTCGCGCTGTTCCTGTTGCTGGTGGTGTTCATTCGCGATCACCGCGTCTTGCAGCGCTACGCCTACACCCTGGCTTTGATCGGACTCGTGTTCCTCGTTCTGCCGACGCTGTTGCCGGCCCGGTTCAGCGAGGTCAACGGGGCGCGCATCTGGATCCGCCTGGCCGGCTTCTCGATCCAGCCCGGCGAGTTCGCCAAGATCCTGCTGACCATCTTCGCGGCGGCCTACCTCGTCGCCAAGCGCGATGTGCTGGCCCTCGCGGGGCGGCACATCGGCTTCAAGCTCGGCAAGCGGTTCGTCGGCTTCGACCTGCCGCGCGGTCGCGACTTCGGGCCGTTGCTCGCGGCATGGCTGGTCTGCATCGCGGTGCTCGTGCGTGGCCATGACCTCGGCACATCGCTGCTGTTCTTCGGACTGTTCGTCGTGCTGCTCTACGTGACCACCGAGCGGGTCAGTTGGGTGATCATCGGCATCCTGCTGTTCGCTGCCGGCGCGTACGTGTCCTACCAGCTCTTCGGCACCGTGCAGACGCGTGTTGATGTGTGGCTGCACCTGTTCGATCCGAAGTACAACGACCAGGGCTACCAACTGCGCCAGTCGCTGTTCGGGCTCGGCACGGGCGGCATCTTCGGCACCGGGCTGGGTAGCGGGCATCCCGAACTCGTCCCGCTGCCGGCCACCGACTACATCATGTCCTCGTTCGGTGAAGAGACCGGACTGTTCGGCGTCGTCGCCCTGCTGGTGCTCTACGTGCTGTTCGTGGGACGGGGGTTGGCGACCGCGCTCGCGGTGCGCGACTCGTTCGGCAAGCTGCTCGCCACCGGGCTGTCGTTCCTGATCGCGTTGCAACTGTTCGTCGTGATCGCGGGCGTCACCCGCCTGCTTCCCGAGACCGGCTTGACCACACCATTCCTGTCCTACGGCGGCTCGTCGCTGGTCGGCAGCTGGATCCTGCTCGCGTTGCTTCTGCGCATCTCCGACGCGGCACGGCGACCGGCGACGACGCCACCTGTACGACCGCAAGAGGCCGCCGCGGTGGTCGCGTGAACAAGTCGATCCGCAAGGTGTCAGCAGCGCTGCTCGTGCTGCTCGCCGCCGTGTTCCTGAACCTCAACTACGTGCAGGTCGTGAAGGGCAACGCCTATCGCGACAACCCGCAGAACAGTCGGGTACTGCTCAACGAGTACGCCAGCCCGCGTGGCGACATCAACGTCGGCGGCACCGCGGTCGCGCACTCGAAAAAGACCGGCGACGTGCTGAAGTACCTGCGGGTCTATCCGCAAGGTCCGGTGTACGCGCCGGTCACCGGCTTCTACTCGCTCAGCGCCACACCGTCGCGGATTCTCGGGACGACCGGCATCGAGACCGCCGAGAATTCAGTGCTGTCCGGCGACGACCCCAAGCTGTTCGGCACGCGGCTGGCCGATCTGCTCACCGGGCGTAACCCGAGCGGTGGCAGCGTCGAGCTGACTCTCGACAAGGACACCCAGCAGGCCGCGTACAACTCGTTGATCCAGAGTGCGAACGGGAAGCCGCGGCGAGGTGCAGTGGTTGCGCTCGACCCGTCGACGGGCGCGGTGCTCGCCGCGGTCAGCACGCCGTCGTACAACCCGTCCCAGCTCAGCCTGCACAACATCAACAAGATCAACGCCAATTACAAGAAGCTGTTGAACAACCCGTCCCAACCGTTGTTGAACCGCGCCTTCAACGAGGTTTACCCGCCGGGTTCGACGTTCAAGGTGATCGTCAGCGCGGCGGCACTGAAGGCCGGCGTGGATCCGCTGCAGGACCAGCTCATCGCGCCCAACGGGTACTACCCCGAGACCGGGCAGACGGCGACGTCCTGCCCGGCCGGAAGCGTCAACTGCATCGAGAACTTCGGCGGCGAGACCTGCGACAACGGCAAGACGGCCAACCTGACCTTCGCCTTCGCCAAGTCGTGCAACACGCTGTTCGCCGCGCTCGCCGACGAGCAGCTCGGCGGCACCGCGATCGCCAACGAGGCGCAGCTGTTCGGCTTCGACGCGCCCTATGCCAAGACCCAACCCAACCTGTGCGAGAGTCCGAAGCTCACGATCCCGCTACCGGTCTGCGACTCGACCACGGGCAGCACGACCGACCTTTCGGCGAAGGGATTCCTCGCGCGAACTGCGTTCGGCCAGCAGGACGTGCGGATGACCCCGCTCGAGGGCGCGATGATGGCCAGCGCGGTCGCGAACAACGGCATCCTGATGAAGCCCTACCTCGTCAATCGCGAACTTGCGCCCAACCTCGATGAGCTGACCAAGACCGAGCCGTCACAGTTGAGCCAAGTGCTCGAGCCGCAGCAGGATCAGCAGCTGCAGGCGATGATGGAAGCTGTCGTCACCGCGCCCGAAGGGCACCGGCGGGCCGGCCGCGATCCCCGGCGTCGTCGTCGGCGGCAAGACCGGTACGGCCGACACCGGACGCAAGCTCAAGAACGGCCAGGACCAGCCGCCCGACGCGTGGTTCATCGGCTACGCAATGGTCAACGGCGTCGCGAAGATCGCCGTCGCGGTCCTCATCGAGAACGGCGGAGTCCAGGGCAACGAGACGACTGGCGGCCAAGCAGCAGCACCGGTCGCCAAGGCCGTCATGGAGGCCTACCTGAAAGGACACGGCGGCGGCTGATCGCAAACGAGGCAGGTAAACACCTCGCGACCAGCACACTGAAACACGACATGCACCCGAAGGCAGACAGGACAGGACGGAAATGACGCAGCCCCGACTGGTCGGCGGCCGGTACGAGCTCGGTGAGCTCATCGGTTACGGCGGTATGGCCGAGGTGCACCGCGGACGCGATGTACGGCTCGGCCGTGACGTCGCGATCAAGGTGCTGCGTGCCGATCTCGCGCGCGACCCGTCGTTCCTCAACCGGTTCCGTCGCGAGGCGCAGTCGGCCGCCGGCTTGAACCACCCGTCCATCGTCTCGGTCTACGACACCGGTGAGGACGTCGGCGCCGAGGGCACCGTGCAGCCCTACATCGTGATGGAGTTCGTACAGGGACGCACGCTGCGCGACATCCTCAAGGCCGAGGGCAAGCTGCCGCCGCGGCGCGCGATGGAGATCATCGCCGATGTCTCTGCCGCGCTCGACTTCAGCCACCGCGCAGGGCTGGTGCACCGCGACGTGAAGCCGGCCAACGTGATGATCACGCAGGCCGGTGCGGTCAAGGTGATGGACTTCGGCATCGCCCGCGCCGTCGCCGACAACTCGGCAACCGTCACGCAGACTGCAAATGTCATCGGCACGGCGCAGTACCTGTCCCCCGAGCAGGCGCGCGGTGAAGCCGTCGACGCCCGCTCCGACGTGTACTCGACCGGTTGCCTGCTCTACGAACTCGTGACCGGAGTGCCGCCGTTCCAAGGTGATTCACCGGTCGCAGTCGCGTACCAGCACGTCCGCGAAGCCGCGAGCGCGCCGTCGTCGCGCGTACCCGGCTTGCCGCCCGCGCTCGATTCGATCGTGATGAAGGCACTGGCCAAGAATCCGATGAACCGCTACCAGAGCGCCGGCGAGATGCGCAGCGATCTGCAGCGCGCGTTGGCCAATCAGCCCGTCTCGGCCGAGTCGGTGATGACCGACGCCGAGCGCACGCAGTTCATCGCGCGCACGCCGCCGCCACCGGTCATGCTGCCGCGCCGTGACGAACCGATCGACGAACCGGAGCACGACCGCCGAAACGCCGTGATCTGGGTGTCGATCGTCGTCGCGCTGCTGTTGGTGGTCGGCGCGGGCGCGTTCTTCATCTGGAAGCTGGGCAACTCGAACAAGTCGACACCGCAGGTCACCGTGCCGAGCCTCATCGGGCTCAGCCCGGCCGCGGCGAACAGGAAGCTCGGCAACACGGCCAACTGCGACACGTCCAACACCTGCAAGGTGTACCTGCAACCCAGCCAGGACACACCGACCACGCCGGGGCCGTGCGATGACGGATCCACGCCGAACAAGGACGGCGGCATCTGCAAGCTGTTGCAGGGCAGCACCACGGTCAGTGCGAACACGAGCGTGGACGAAGGCTCGACGATCCTCTACGAGCTGTACAAGAAGGCGACGGTGCTCGTGCCGTACGTCATCGGCTCGCCGTTCAGTGACGCCGAGTCCGTCCTGCGCACTGCGAACCTGAAGATCAAGCAGGGCAAGCCGGTGAACACGTTCGACCAGCCCAAGGGCGCGGTCGTGTCGCAGAAGCCGAAGAGCAACGTTGCGGTGTCGCCGGGCTCCACGATCACGGTGCGGTTGTCGACCGGCAAGGTGAAGCTGCCCGATGTCACCGGGATGAAGTCCGACGATGCCAAGACCAGGCTCAATCGAGTTGGGCTTCACCTCCGTCGACAACACCTCGAAGAAGCGCAAGACGGCCGACCCGTCCAAGGACGGCACGGTCGCGGCGATGGATCCGAGCCCGAATATCCCCTACACAGCGGGCACTGCGATCACGTTGACGATCTACCACTACGTCAAGCCGGCACCGACCTGTGACCCGAACAAGACACCGACACCGACGCCGACCGGGTCGCCGTCGAGCACACCGTCGGGAACGGTGCTGCCGAGCATCACGCCGAGCATCACGCCGACGCCGAGCAGCACGAACACGTTGCCGCCCTGCTCGCCCTAGCGGTCAGCGCAGCGGGAGGGTCACCACTGCTTGCAGACCGGACGCACCGTCCGGGCGCGCAACGAGTTCAACCGCCCCGTTGTGCGCGCGGACGAGATCGCGCACGATCGGCAGCCCGAGACCGGTACCGCCCAGATCGCGCGAGCGCGACGTCTCGGCGCGGTAGAACCGGTCGAACACCCGATCGCGCTCGGCCTCGGCCAACCCCGGGCCGTCGTCGGTAACTGTCATGCGCGCCACCGCGGTGCCCCCCGCCTCGTCGCGGGAAACCCGGAGCTCGACACCGGTCTGCGCGTAGCGCACCGCGTTGTCGACGAGGTTGACCACGACCCGGTGCAGTCCGTCGCGGTCGCCGAACACGGTGACATCGTCTGATTCCGGGTCAACGGTGACCGGCACTCGAGCGTGGTCGTACCCGCTCACGACCGATTCGACCAGTTCGGTGAGCTCGAGCGATTCGTGTGCCGCGCTGCCGCCGGTCTCGTCCAGCCGGGCAAGTGCCAGCAGGTCCTTCACCAGCCGGTCGAGCCGGCCGACGTCGATCAGCACGTCGTCGATCAAGCTCGGCCAGTCGCCGTCCGGTCCCATCCGCTGGGCCACTTCGAGCTGCACCTGCAACGACGCGAGCGGCGAGCGCAACTCGTGTGCGGCGTCGCCGACGAACGTGCGCTGGCGTGCGGTGGCGCGCTCGATGCGATCCAGCATCGCGTTGAGGGTGACCGCCAGCCGCTGGATCTCGTCCTGGGCCATCGGGACGGGTAGCCGCTGCCCGGCCAGCCCGGCCGCGGTGATGTCAGCGGCACCGTGGCGCAGCGCAGCCACCGATCGAAGGGTGAGCGCGACGACGAAGTAGGTCGAAAGCCCGAGCAGCAGCACTGCGATCGGTCCGCCGATGAGCGCAGCGCGGGTGAGCACACGCACGCTGTCGTCGACGCGTGACAGATCGGTCAGCACGACGACGGTCAGGTCGTTGGCCGGTTTGGCCAGCGCGCGAAGCCGATCGCCGGTCAACGGGTCGATGATGTCGAGCCGCTCCCCGTTGCGGGCTTCGGCCAGTTCGGAGGGCAGCAGGGCCGGCTTGACGCGGTCAGCGCCGGGCGAGGCGTCGACGACATGGTCGGTCGAGTCGACGACTTGCACCGCGGTGACACCGCCGGTGGTCGGGTACACCGTGTTGTTCGGGACGTTGGGTTGCTTGCGGATCTGTTCGGCGATGTCGTTGGCGGTCTTCTGGGCGGTGGCGTCGAGAACGCGCACCAGGGCGTAGCGCTGCAGGACGATCAGCAGCACCGCGCCGGTCGACACCGCGAGCGCGAAGAGCGCGGTGGCCAGCAGCGTGATCCGCGCACGCAGCGACTGCCGTGCCCAGTACCGTCCCGGCCAGGCGAACACGCCCCACCGCGACATCGCCGTCAGTCCGCGTCGGAGCGGCCGCCGTCCGGGGTGAGCCGGTAGCCGGCACCGCGAACGGTCTGCACGCTCTGCCGGTTGAACGGGGTGTCGATCTTGCGCCGCAGGTAGCCGACGTACACCTCGACGACGTTCGCATCGCCTTCGTAGTTGGCGTCCCATACGTGATGCAGGATGTCGGCCTTGCTCACCGCATCGCCGGCTCGCCGCATCAGGAACTCGAGCAGCGAGAACTCTCGCGGGGTCAGATCGATCGGGCTGTCGCCGCGCTTGACGGTGTGCGCTGCCGGGTCGAGGACGAGGTCGTCGACCGTGAGCGAGGCCGGTCGCGGCTTGACGCCGCGGCGCAGCAGGGCGCGCAGCCGGGCCAGCAGCACGACGAACGAGAACGGCTTGGTCAGGTAGTCATCGGCGCCGAGGTCGAGCGCGTCGGCCTCGTCGTACTCGCCGTCCTTGGCCGTCAGCATCAGGATCGGCACCCAGTTCTCGGCGCCGCGCAGGTGCTCGATGATCCGGTAGCCGGACAGGCCGGGCAGCATGATGTCGAGGATGACCGCGTCGTAGGTGGTCTCCTGGGCGGCATGCAGACCGTCCGGGCCGGTGTGCGCGATATCGACGGTGAATCCCTCGTTCGAGAGCCCGCGCTGCAGTGCCGACGCGAGGCGCGCCTCGTCCTCCACGATCAGTAACCGCACGGAAACTCCTTCGTCGGATTGCGATCAGCCTGCCACCCTCGTCCAGCCGAGGCGGAGGGGGTGCTCAGCGCGATCACAGTGCCGCCTTCTCATCCTGGGTTCAGTGAAGACGCCCGGCATCGTGCAACGCCATCCCGAATTGCGATGGTTGGCCTCCATTGCCATCATCGTGGCAGCCGGCGTCCTGGTTACCACGTCTGTCTCCGGCGTGTTCCGCGAAGACTCTGCGCTGCCGGTCACCGGCCCGGCGCAGCTGATCGACGAACTCCGCACCCCGCACGTGGGCGGCTACTCCGGCACGATCGATGCGCAGGTCGATCTGGGACTGCCACCGCGGCTTGCCTCGACGCTCGCGGCCGCCGCACCGGCCGGCTCGTTGCTGCGCGGCTCGCACCGGCTGCGGTACTGGTACGGCGACGCCGACCATCAGCGCGTCGCCGTGGTGACCGACACCAGCGAGCAGGACACGTTCCGCAACGGCACCCAGGTGTGGCAGTGGGATACCGCCACGGGCGTCGCCCGGCACGGCACGGTGGCCAACAACGTCGATGCGGCCTTCCCGTTGCGCCTCGAGACAGCCGCTGCCCTCGCGCCGCCGCAGCTGGCCGCACAGCTGGTCAGCATGCTCGGCGCGAGCAGCGACCTGGCATTGCGCAGCGGCGATCCCGGTCGCCGGCCGCCCGACCTACCAGCTGGTGCTGACGCCGGACACCGGTGCGTCGCGTATCGGCGAGATCGACATCGACCTCGACGGCCGGCAGGGCGTGCCGTTGCGCGTGCGGATCTACCCGCTCAGCGGCACCGTACCGGCCGTGGACGTCTCGTTCGAGGACGACATCACCTTTACCGCGCCGGACAGTCAGGAACTTCGACTTCAGCCCGCCGGCCGGCGCCGTGGTGCACACCGGGACGACGGGCGGGTCGTACTCCGCGCTGCTCGATGACCTCGCGCTGGTCGGCACCGGCTGGCGGACGGTGGCCTCCTACCGGTCAAGGCTGGCCACCGGCCGGAATCTCTTCCACATCGCGAAGCCCCTGCTCGGCGGCAGCCGCGCACAAGGTGAAGGGCAGGTGGGGCACCGGACGGCTGCTGGTCACGCCGTTGCTGTCGGTGCTCGTCACCGACGAAGGGCCTCGTGCTGGCCGGCCCGGTGAACCCGACGGTGCTGTACCGCGCCGCTGCCTAGCGAGGCCTGCGACCGCTACTGCAGGTAGCCCTCGACCTCGTTCACCGACGTTCCTGCGCGCTGTCGGGATCCTCGCCGGTTTCCTCGCGGGCGCGGCGCTGGCGGAGCAGATCCCAGGCCTGGTCGAGCTCCTCCTCGAGATGCTGCAGCCGCTGCCGATCGTCGCTGGTCAGCCGGTGATGCCCATCGCGAAGCTGCTTCTCTTCGTCGACGAGCGCATGGATGTGCTCGAGGATCGTCTTGTCGTCCACTGGTTCATCCTTCTCTATCGCGGCCCGCGGTCGTGATAGTGGTACTCCTCGTTGGGCTGCTGCCCGGTTGCGAGCGCCATCCGGTTGGTGAAGTTGTACATCGCCGCGATCTCGATGACGTCCCACACCTCGTGCTTGGTCAGGCCGACGCGTTCGAGCTCTTCGAGATCCTGCTCGGTGACCAGGTGCGGGGTCGCGGTGAGCTTCTCGGCGTAGCGCAGATCGCGGTGCGCCGCTCGTCCAACCCGGCGTGGCGCCAGTTCGTCGCGATGTAGTCGGCGAGCACCTCGGCAGCGCTGGAATTGCCGAGTGCCACGCGCAGCGCGTGCCCGTGCGACACGATGCAGTACGTGCACCGGTTGTATGCGCTGACGACTACCGCGATCATCTCGCGGTCGGCCTCGTCGAGATGCTCGGTCGGCTCGTGCAACTGCGAGTAGTGGCTGAACCACGCCGAGAAGCGTTCCGGCCGGTAGCTGTAGTTCGCGAACACGTTGGGCAGGAAGCCGAGCTTCTCGCGGGCCTTGGCGAACAGCGACTGGATCCGATCCGGCAAGGTGCTCTCGTCCGGGATCGGGAAGAACCATGCAGCGCGCGCCATCAGAGCGTGTCGCGCCAGTCGATCCAGCGCTGCAACGGCACGAGGTCGTCGTAGTCCGGACCGCCGAGGCCGACGGTGAACAACGTCGCGCCGGCGTCGATGCAGCGGCGGCCGACCTCGGCCGGGTTGCCCTTCGGCGTGCCGACCGACAGCTCGATCTCGGACGGGTCGCGACCGACGTCCGCGCAGTGCTGGTGCAGGATGCCGGTCTTGCGCTTGAGCGTGTCGAGATCGCTGAACGAGTGCCAGATGTCGGCGTGCCGGGCGACCAGCCGCAGCGTCTTCTTCTCGCCGCCGCCGCCGATGAGCACCGGGATCTTGCGGGTGGGCGCGGGGTTCAGCTTGCCCCAGCGCGACTCGATGCGCGGCAGGTCCTTGCCGAGCTGGTTGAGCCGGCCGCCGGCCGTGCCGAACTCGTAGCCGTACTCGTCGTAGTCGCGCTCGAACCAGCCCGAGCCGATGCCGAGGATCAGCCGGCCGTCGCTCATGTTGTCGACCGTGCGGGCCATGTCGGCGAGCAGTTCGGGATTGCGGTAGCTGTTGCAGGTGACCAGCGCGCCGATCTCGACCCGGCTGGTCTGCTCGGCCCAGGCGCCGAGCATCGTCCAGCACTCGTAGTGCTTGCCGTCGGGCTCGCCGTAGAGCGGATAGAAGTGGTCCCAGTTGAAGACCACGTCGGCGCCCATGTCCTCGGCGCGGCGGACGGTGTCGCGGATCGCGGCGTAGTCGGCGTGCTGCGGCTGGAGTTGCAGGCCGATGCGTACTGGTCGAGTCGTCGTCACTGTCACTACGTTACGGAACACTGCGCGGCGTGGTGACCGTGACTGATGTTCGCGCGATCGTCGCCGACCTGCCGCGCGCCTACGAGGTGGTCGTGGCGATCGGATCAAGTTCCGCGTCGGCCGGTTCGTGTTCGCGTCGCTGTCGCGCGACGAGACGCTGCTCGGCTTCGGGTTCCCGAAGGAGGAGCGTGCCGATCTCGTCGCGAGCGATCCCGACCGGTTCCTCATGCCGGTGCGCTCGGACGAGCGCTACAACTGGGTGCGTGCCCGGATGGCGGCGCTCGACGCCGACTTGCTGCGCGAGTTGGTGACCGACGCCTGGGTAATGTGCGTGCCCAAGCGCGTGGCAGCGGAGTACTTCAGCCGCTTCGGCTGACATCATTCGGGTTGATGACCGTCGAACCCGTCCGTCCCACCGACCTGCTCGGCGTCTGGCAGCTGCAGCGGCGCCTGGTCGACCGCCGCGCCGGCCGGTTCGGGCACGTCAGCGGCTGGCTGGAACTCACGCTGGTCGGGTCGGTCGTGCACTGGCTGGAGCTGGGCGAGCTCGAGTGGGGCGGCGCAGACCTTCGAGGTCACCCGCGAGCTGCACATCGTCGCGGTCCGGCGACGGGTGGGAGGTGCGCTTCACCGACGGCCGCCCGTTCCACGACTGGCGTCCGGGCGCGGTTGTCGAGCATCCGTGCCGCGCCGATCTGTACCGCGGCCTGGTCTGGGTCGATCCTGCGCATCAGCGGCTGCGGGTGCTGTGGGACGTCACCGGCCCGCGCAAGGACCAGCGCATCGTCACCCGCTGCGTGCGCTCGCTGTCGCCCGTCGTGCCCGACTCGCCGCGGTCGCGCGGTCAGCCGAGCAGGATGAGCTCGAGGCTGGCCGGCGCCGTCGGCGCTGATGCGCATCGGCACGCCCCAGTCCTGGCGGGCCAGGTAGCAGGCCGGGTGCTCGCCGTCCGTCGTCGCACGACGCCGCCTGGGCGATCACCTGCAGCACCCCCTCGCCGCGGTCGGCCAGCACCAGCTCGCGCGTCAGCTCGGTCGATTCGCCGGCGCCCGTCGCGCAGCAGCTCCGGCGGTGAGGCGCTCACGGTCAGCCGGGTGGACGGCCCGTACCGCTCGTCCAGCTTGCGTCCCGGTGCCGGCGTGAACCGCACGCCGAGCGTGACGGCGCCGGGCGCGATCGGCGACACGGGACGGGCGGTGTGCTGCGGGTGCGCCGCTGACCAGTTCCGAGCGCGGGACGGGCCGGACGAGCCGGTGCGCGGCCGACTCGACGACGACGAGGTCGCCGTCGACCAGCACCGCGCCGGACGGCTCGAGCAGGTCGCGTGGCGAGCGTGCTGACCGCGTCGGTGGCCGGGTCGTAGCGGCGCACCGCGCCGTTGTAGGTGTCGAGCACCGCGACCGATCCGTCGGCGAGCAGCGTGACGCCGAGCGGGTGCTGGAAGCGGGCCTGCTGCGCCGGGCCGTCGACGTGGCCGAAGTCGAACAGGCCCTCGCCGACGGCGGTGTGCAGCTCGCCGTCGATCGTCAGGTAGCGCAGCGCGGAGGTCTCGGAGTCGACGAACCAGAGCCGGTCGCCGTCGACGGCCAGGCCGGACGGCTGGGCCAGCCAGCCGTCGAGCGCCGGGCCGTCGCGCAGCCCTTCGACGGTCGTGCCGGCCAGCACGGCGGTGGCGCCGGTGGCCGGGTCGACCGACAGCAGCAGGTGCACGCCGGCCGCGGCGACGACGAGCCGGCCCAGCGCCGGCCACCAGGCGACGTCCCACGGCGACAGCACGGCCGGGATGTCACCGGTGATCGTCTGCTGGCCGCGCAGCGCTGCGGGCAGATCGATGGTGCTGACGTGCGCCGTCGGTGTGCGACGACGCGCAGCACGTGGTTGGCGGTGTCGGCGACGACGACGTCGCCGTTCGGGCAGCAGGGCGAGCCCGTTCGGCTCGGCGAACTCGGGTGCCTCGTCGCTGTCGCCGCGGCGGCCGGTGCCGATGCGGCGCACGACGTCGTCGCCGTCGAGCTTCGACGAGCTGGTGGTGCCCGGCGTCGGCGACGAGCAGGTGCCCGCTCGGCAGCGCGATCGCCTTGGCCGGGAAGCGCAGCGTCGTCGGTTCGGGCGTCGGCGGAGCGTACGGGCCCGTCCCCGCGTCGCAGTTCGTAGCGCGGCAGCAGTGCCGCGATCGTCTCGTCGAGCGCGCTGACCTGGCCCTCGCCGGCTGCCTGCGCGACGACGTAACCGTCCGGATCGATCAGCACGAGCGTGGGCCAGGCCTTGACGGCGTACTGGCGCCACAGCTGCAGCTCGGGATCGTTGAGCACCGGGTGGTCGACCTCGTACCGCTCGATGGCGGCCTGCACGGCGGCGTCCTCGCGTCTCGTGCGCGAACTTCGGCGAGTGCACGCCGACGACGGTGAGCACGTCGCGGTACTTCTGCTCGAGCGGGCGCAGCTCGTCGATCACGTGCAGGCAGTTGCCGCAGCAGAACGTCCAGAAGTCGAGCAGGACGAACCGGCCGCGCAGTTCGGCCAGGCGCAGCGGCGCGTCGGTGTTGAACCAGGTGCCGGCGACGAACTGCGGTGCGCGCACGCGCGGTCCGGTGTGAGCCACGTCGGTTGAAGTCATCGTCGTGCGCCATTGTTCCGTACGGTTACGGGATGTCCGAGGTACCCGAGCGCTCGCCGGACGGCGACGAGTCCGATCGGCTCGGCGCAGCCGTCCGTGACCTGCTGCACGCCGCGGTGCGCACGGGAGCGGAGCCGGCCGAGGTCGCCGCCGTCGCCGGTGCCGTCGAGGCGCTGACGGCGCGGCTGGCCGCGGCGCCCGAACATCACGCGGTGCACGACAGCCCGTTCCACCCGATGAGCCTGGTCGGGGGCACGGCGCATCCGGCCGCCCCGCAGCTGCAGATGGTGCCGACCGACTCCGGGCGTGGCCGGCACGGTGACGCTCGGCGCGGCCTACGAGGGCGGCCCGGGGCTGGTGCACGGTGGGGTGCTCTCGCTGCTGTTCGACCACGCGATGGGGATCGCGCTGTTCGTTGCCGGCCACCACGCGATGACGGTCTCGCTGGAGGTGCGCTACCGGGCGCCGACGCCGCTGGACACCGCGCTGCACGTGACCGCGGGGTTGGAGCGGGTCGAGGGGCGCAAGCTGTTCGTCACCGCCGCGGTGTCGGTCGACGGCACGGTGACCGCCGAGGCGCGCGGGATCTTCGTCGCGCTGACCCCCGACAACGTGGCCCGGATCTTCCCCGCCGACCGGGTGCCACAGGACTAGCTCCAGGTGAGTGGCGCGTTTGCCTGGTGAGTGGCGCGATATATCGCGCCACTCAACCCCGGAACGCGCCACTCACCGGGGCTTCGGGCTGGGACGGACGCGGCCGGGGACGACGACGCCCGCCGTCCCTCACGGGACCGGCGGGCGCAGTGCGGTAGCTGGTGAGCTGGTTCGGTTTACAGGAACGGCTGGCGTGCGGCGATGGCACGCAGTTCCTGACGCATCGACGGCGAGGCCATGGCGAGCGCGCGCTCGAACTCACGGCTGTCGCGACGCTTGGCCAGCTTGCGAACGAGCGACTTGCGGGTCATGTCAGTTTCCTTCTCTCGGCTTTCGATTCATTACCAGGATGCCCGGTATAACCGATGAAAGCAAAGCAATATGCCCGCTGGTGCCTAACGTCACAACGTACCTTACGCAAACCTCACAACAGCGCCAGGCCGGGGTCGCTGAGCACCGCGGCCAGGTCGGCGAGGAACTGCGAGCCCTGCTGGCCGTCGACGAGGCGGTGGTCGAACGACACCGCCAGCTGGGTGACCCAACGCGGCTCGATCCGCTCCTCAGCCCCGGTGCCGACCACCCACGGCATCCGCCGGATCGGCGCCGAAGGCCACGATGCCGGCCTCGCCGGGATTGAGGATCGGCGTGCCGGTGTCGACGCCGAACACGCCCACGTTGGTGATCGTGATCGTGCCGCCGGACATGTCCGCCGGGTGTCGTCTTGCCGGCCCGGGCGGTCTCGGTGAGCGCGGCGATCGCGCGCGCCAGGTCGAGCAGCGAGAGCCGGTCGGCGTCCTTGATGTTCGGCACGATCAGGCCGCGGCTCGGTCGCCGCGGCGATCCCCAGGTTGACGTAGTTCTTCAGCACGATCTCGCCGGCGGCTTCGTCCCACGTCGCGTTGATCTCGGGGGTCTTGGCGGCGGCGAGGATGACTGCCTTCGCGACGAACAGCAGCGGCGAGACCTTGACGTCGCGGAACTCGCGGCGCGCGGCGACCCGGTCGCGCAGCTCCATCATCGCGGTGACGTCGCAGGTGATGAACTCGGTGACGTGCGGCGCGGTGAACGCACTCGACACCATCGCGGCCGCGGTGTGCTTGCGCACGCCCTTGATCGGGATCCGCGTTTCCCGCTGTGACCGATCAGCAGAGTGGTCAGTTCGGCTCGACAGTGGACGGTTGCGACTGACCACCGTTGCCCGAAACCGACCACTGATCGGCAGCGGACTGGACGTCCTCGCGCGACACCGTGCCGTTCGGGCCGGTCGGCCGCACCACGGCGAGGTCGACGCCGAGCGACTTGGCGAGCTTGCGCACCGGCGGCTTGGCCAGCACCCGTGCCGCCGGCTCGGGCGCCGGCTCCTCGACATCGGGCGCGGGTCCGGCCGGCTCGGGCGGCAGGTTGAACGAGACGTGTGCGGCGGCCGAGGCGGCAGTCGGGGGCCGGCGCCGGCGGCGGCGTCCCGTCTCTTCGCGCGGCCCGTAGCCGACGAGGGTGAGCTGCTTCTCTTCGGCAGGCACCGAGCCCTCGCCAGGCAGCCCCGGAACGAGATCCTCGACGGCGGCGTCGGCCGGGACGTCGGTCGCGGTCGCGCCGCCGACGTCGATCGAGATGATCGGCGTGCCCACCGGCACGGTCTCGCCCTCCTCGGCGTGCAGCGCGGTGACCACGCCGGCGAACGGCGAGGGCAGCTCGACGGCGGCCTTCACGGTCTCGACCTCGGCGATGGTGTCGTTCACGTCGACCGTGTCGCCGACGGCGACCGTCCACTTCAGGATGTCGCCCTCGGTCAGTCCCTCACCCAGGTCCGGCAGCCGGAACTGCTTGATCGCTCCGGAGGCATCAGTACTCCATGATCTTGTCGACGGTGTCCAGGACGCGGTCGAGGTTGGGCAGCCACTCGTGCTCGAGCCGGCTCGGCGGGTACGGGGTGTCGTATCCGGTCACGCGCAGCACCGGCGCCTCGAGCGAGTAGAACGCCTCCTCCATCACCCGGGTGGCGATCTCGGCGCCGACGCCGAAGCTGTGCGGCGCCTCGTGCACGACGATCAGCCGGCCGGTCCGCCGCACCGACTCGATGACGGTCGGCATGTCCAGCGGCGACATCGAGCGCAGGTCGATCACCTCGAGCTCGATGCCGTCCTCGGCGGCGACCCTGGCCGATTCGAGCGCGGTCGACACGGTCGGCCCGTACGCCACGACGGTCACGTCGCGACCGGGACGGACGACGCGGGCCTGGTACAGCGGGGTGGGCTGCGTCCTCGATCTCGGTCTTGGCCGCGTGGTAGAGCCGCTTCGGTTCGAAGAAGATGACCGGATCGTCGTCGGCGATCGCTTCCTGGATCATCCAGTAGGCATCGGACGGGTTGGCGCAGGCGACCACCTTGAGCCCGGCCGTGTGCGCGAAGTACGCCTCGGGCGATTCGCTGTGGTGCTCGACCGCGCCGATGCCGCCGCCGAACGGGATGCGGATCGTGATCGGCATCTTGACCAGGCCGGCCGAGCGGTTGTGGAACTTGGCGACCTGGCTGACGATCTGGTCGAAGCCGGGGAACACGAAGCCGTCGAACTGGATCTCGCAGACCGGCCGGTAGCCGCGGATCGCCAGGCCCACGGCCGTCCCGATGATGCCGGACTCGGCGAGCGGGGTGTCGATGACCCGGTCCTCGCCGAAGTCCTTCTGCAGGCCGTCGGTGATCCGGAAGACGCCGCCGAGCTTGCCGACGTCCTCGCCCATGATCACCACCTTGGGGTCGTCCTCCATGGCCTTGCGCAGCCCGTCGTTGAGCGCCTTGGCCATCGTCACCGGCGTCGCTCATGCGCCCACCTCCGCTCGACGAAGGCGGCGAACTCGTCGCGTTGCTCGCGCAGGTCGTCGGGCATCGTCACGTGCACGTCGTCGAACAGCGACTCCGGAGTCGGGTCGGGCAGTGCGCGGCAGCCGGCCCGGATGTGTTCGGCGAGCTTCTTCGCCTCGCTCTCGACCGCGGCGAAGAAGTCCGGCGCCGACGCGGGCCTCGCGGGTGAGGTAGGCGCGCACCCGCTCGATCGGGTCCTTCAGCTTCCAGGTCTCGATCTCGCTGCCCAGCCGGTAGCGGCGCGGGTCGTCGTTGGTGGTGTGCGGGTTCATCCGGTAGGTGTAGGCCTCGATCAGCGTCGGGCCCTGCGCGTTGCGCGCGTCGTCCAACGCCTTGCGGGTCACGGCGAGGCAGCCGAGCACGTCGTTGCCGTCGACCCGCACGCCCGGGAAGCCGAAGCCGGACGAGCGCATGTACAGCGGCACCCGGCTCTGCCGCTCGACCGGCTCGCTGATCGCCCACTGGTTGTTCTGGCAGAAGAACACGACCGGCAGGTTGCCGGCGGCGGCCCAGACGAAGGCCTCGTTGACGTCGCCCTGGCTCGACGCGCCGTCGCCGAAGAAGGCGAGCACCGCGGTGTCGCGCTCGGGGTCGCCGGTGCCGACCGCGCCGTCGCGGACGACGCCCATCGCGTAGCCGGTGGCGTGCAGCGTCTGCGCGCCGATGACGATCGTGTACAGGTTGAAGTTGTTCGATCCCGGATCCCAGCCGCCGAGGTTGGTGCCGCGGTACAGGCCGAGCAGGGTCAGCGGGTCGACGTCGCGGCACCAGGCCACGCCGTGCTCGCGGTAGGTCGGGAAGGCCATGTCCTGCGTGCTTGCAGCGCGCGGCCGGCGCCGATCTGGGCGGCCTCCTGGCCGAGCAGGCTGGCCCACAGGCCCAGCTCGCCCTGGCGCTGCAGCGCGATCGCCTCGGTGTCGATCCGGCGCACCATGACCAGGTCGCGGTAGAGCGCGGCGATCTCGTCGTCGCTGATCTCGAGCGGGTAGTCCGGGTGCTCGACGCGCTGGCCTTCGGGCGTCAGCAGCTGCACCATGTCCGGCTCGGGATGCACGGCATGTACGTGTTCGGACATGGACCACTCCTCGCTCGGGCCGGTCGTGGGGTTGCCACGGGGCGGCACGGTCTGCTGGTGCTGGGCGCTGCCTCGGTTGGTACAGGGGTGGCGTACCGCGCGAACAACCCAGGGGTTCCTACCATATCGGGGCTGAGCTGCCGTCGCCTGAACTTGGCCTCCGTGCAGGGCGACACGCCGCGAAACACCCTGCACAGGGGCCAAGAGCGTCAGGTGAGTTCGGACGGGCAGCGGCTCGTCGTGCAGGACGACCAGCCGCGACACCGCCCGGGTGAGCACCACGTAGAGCCGGCGCAGCCCGGCCGGCGCGGATCGGCTCGGCCGCCACGATCGCGGCCGGCTCGAGCAGCACCACCGAGTCGAACTCCAGGCCCTTGGCCGCCGACGCGGCCACCACCGTCACCCGGTCATCGGATTCGGCGTCGACCGACGCCGCGCCCAGCGACGCCAGCGTCGCCGAGCACGGACGGCACCGCGGCGTCCGGCACGATCACCCCGACCGAGCCCTCCACCGCCAGGCAGCGCTGCACCTCCGCGGCCAGCGCCGACGCCGGTCCGAACCGCAGCGCATCCACGCCGGCGCGCACCGCCGTCCCGGCCGGCACCCCGACCGCGACGTGCGGCAGCAGCCGGTTGGCCAGGTCGATCACCTCGCCGGGCACGCGGTAGCCGGCGGTGAGCGGACGAACCGTCGACGTCAGGGTGCCCGAGATGGGCCAGCGTCACTGCCCAGTCGCCCGGCGCCCACGGGCGTGGTGGCCTGCGCCAGGTCGCCCAGCACGGTGATCGACCCGAGCGGGCAGCGCCGCGCCACCGCCCGGCACTGCATCGGCGGACAGGTCCTGCGCCTCGTCCACCACGACGTGCACGTAGGTGTCGACGCCGTCGAGCAGCGCGGCCAGCTCGTCGAGCAGCACGGCGTCCATCGGCGTCCACCGCACCCGCTTCACCGACGCCGATGCCGGCCGGTACAGCGCCGCGCGCTCGTCCTCGGTGAGCACCGGGCGCGCAGCGGGCGAGGAACGCCGGGTCGTCCCAGAGCCGCATCAGCAAGGCGGGCGCGGTCAGCGCCGGCCACACCTCGTCGACGAAGTCGCGCACCGCCTGCGATCGCGCCACCTTCGCCGTCTCGGCGTCGGACGGCGCTCCGCCGCGGTCCTCGCGCTGGCGGCGCACGTCCTCGGCCGACCTGGGTGCGCAGCCGCTCGCGGGCCAGCGACCAGCGCAGCCCGTCGGACAGCGCCCGGCGCGCGTCGTCGACGTAGCGGCGCAGGTGGTGCGCGCCGACCCGGTACCGCTGGGTGCCGATGATCGCCAGCGACGTCCTCGGTCGGCTTGGCGACGTGCGACGAGGACGGCGCGGCGCAGCACGTCGGCCATCCGCGCGTCGCCCTTCAGCGTCGCGACCGCAGCCGGCTCGGACGTTCGCGGGCAGCACGCCGACGAGATCGTCGACGGTCGCCTGCTCGATGCCGCCCTCGCCGAGGGACGGCAGCACCTGCGCGATGTAGTGCAGGAACGCGGCGTTCGGGCCCGACGACGAGCACGCCGGACCGGCGCAGCCGCTCGGGATAGGTGTAGAGCAGGTACGCCGCACGGTGCAGGCCGACCGCGGTCTTGCCGGTGCCCGGCGCGCCCTGGATGCACAGCGAGGTGTCGAGATCGGCGCGCACCAGATCGTCCTGATCGGGCTGGATGGTCGCCACGATGTCGCGCATCGGCCCGACGCGCGGGCGTTCGATCTCTTCGCGCAGCAGGTCGGAGGCCAGCCCCAGCGATTCGCCGAGGTCGAGGTGCTCGTCCTCGAAGGACGACAGCACGCCGTCGTGGAAGCCGAACCGGCGGCGCAGCCGCACGCGCCATCCGGTCGGTCGGCGTCGCCCGGTAGAACGCCCGCGAGATCGGCGCGCGCCAGTCGATCACCACCGGGTCGCCGCGCTCGTCGCGAACGTGGCGCCGGCCGATGTGGAACACCTCGACGGCACTGCCGTGGTCGGGGTCGCGGTCGGTGCGGCCGAAGAACGGCGGGGCGTCGGGATCGCTGGCCAGCGCGCGCAGCCGCTCGGCGCGCATCCGGCCCAGGCTCTGGCTCGCCAGCTCGTCCACGCCGTAGTCGGCGATCGCGGACGCCGACTGCTGCATGTCGAGCAGGCAGCGGCGGGCGAGGTCTAGGTGGGCTTGTTCGGCAAGAAGGACGGGATTGTCGGCAGCCACGGTTTCCTGACGCTACGCGGGCGGGGCAACACATTTTGATCTGCGAGGCTGTTGCGCATGACTGCGCGCCAGTCCGCCGAACACGTCCGGCTGGCCGAGTCGCCTGAGTCGTCGAGCCCATGGCGGCTGTGGGGTCCGTACCTGTCCGGACGGCAGTGGGGCACGGTGCGGGAGGACTACTCCGCCAACGGCGACGCCTGGTCGTACCTGCCCTTCGAGCAGGCGCACCAGCGCGCCTACCGGTGGGGCGAGGACGGCCTCGGCGGCATCTGCGACCGCTACGGCTTCCTCAACTTCTCGGTCGCGCTGTGGAACGGCCACGACCGCGTGCTCAAGGAACGCTACTTCGGGCTGACCAACGCCGAGGGCAACCACGGCGAGGACATCAAGGAGTACTGGTGGGCGCTCGACGGCACGCCGACGCACTCGTGGATGCGCTGGCTCTACCGCTACCCGCAGGCCGAGTTCCCGTACGACAGGTTGCGTAGCGAGAACGCTGCGCGCGGCCGGGACGATCGCGAGTTCGAGCTCGCCGACACCGGCATCCTCGACGGCAACCGGTTCTTCGACGTCACGGTCGAGCTACGCGAAGGCCGCGCCGGACGACGTGGTGATCGTCATCGAGGCGACCAACCACGGCCCCGACGCCGCACCGCTGCACCTGCTGCCGCAGATCTGGTTCCGCAACACCTGGGCGTGGGGACGCGACGCCGCGCCGTCCCGAACTGCGCCGCGTCGACCCGCCGGAACGCATCGCGGCGAACATGCGCGTCATCGAGTGCGAGCACGACTACCTGGGCCGCTACCTGCTCGCCGCCGAAGGCACGCCCGACGTCCTCGTCTGCGAGAACGAGACGAACGCGCAGGCGCTGTTCGGCGGTACCGAACCCGACGCAGTACACGAAGGACGGCATCGACGCCCGCGTCGTGCATGGTGACGAGTCGGCGGTCAACCCCGCCGGTGCCGGAACGAAGGCCGCGCTCTGGTACCGCTTCGACTCGGTTGCGCCGGGCGCGTCGGTCACCGTGCGGCTGCGGTTGTCGATGGCCGACCCGGACGATCACACCTTCGGACCCGCCTTCGCGGCCGTGCTCACCGATCGCGCGGCGGAGGCCGATGAGTTCTATGCCGCCGTCCTGCCGTCACACCTGAGCGAAGCAGGACGCGACTCTCGCGCGGCGGGCGTTCGCCGGGCTGCTGTGGAACAAGCAGCTCTACCGGTACACCGTCAGCGAGTGGCTGGAGGGTGATCCGGCCGAACCCGCGCCGCCGCCGGAGCGCGCCGAGCGCGGCGGCCGCAACGTGTCGTGGACGCACCTCGCGCTGGCCGACGTGATCTGCATGCCCGACGACTGGGAGTACCCGTGGTTCGCGGCCTGGGATCTTGCCTTCCACTGCGTCGCGCTCGCGCACGTCGACCCGGTCTTCGCCAAGGAGCAGCTGCTGCTCATGTGCCGAGAATGGGCCGATGCACCCCGACGGCCAGCTGCCGGCCTACGAGTGGGCGTTCGGCGACGTCAACCCGCCGGTGCACGCCTGGGCCGCGTGGCGCGTGTACGTGGTCGACGGCGGGACGCGACACCGACTTCCTGATCCGCGTCTTCACCAAGCTGCTGCTGAACTTCGGCTGGTGGGTCAACCGCAAGGACGCCGACGGTTCGAACCTGTTCGAGGGCGGCTTCCTCGGCATGGACAACATCGGCCTCTTCGACCGGTCGGCGTCCCTGCCCGACGGCAGCCGGCTCGAGGAGTCCGATGCGACCAGCTGGGTGGCCGTTCTTACTGCCTCGACCTGCTGCGGATCGCGGTCGAGCTGGCGACGGCCGTCCCCGCCTGGGACGAGGTCGCGACGAAGTTCCTCGAGCACTTCCTGTCGATCGCGCACGCGCTGCGGCAGTTCGGCTCGCAGGGCATCTCGCTGTGGGACGACGACCGACGGCTTCTTCTACGACGTGCTCGTGCACCCGGACGGCACGCCCGAGCAGCTGCGGGTGCGCTCGATGGTCGGCCTGCTGCCGATGCTGGCCGTCGCGCACGTCCCGGAGTGGACTACCAACGCGCTTCCCGACCTGACCCGGCGACTGCGCTGGTTGCAGCGGCGCCGTCCCGACCTGCTCGACGGGCTGCTCACGCGTGTCGGCGCGCCGGGCGAGCCGGCCAACCGGATGCTCGCGCTGCTCGATCCCGACCGGTTGCGGCGGGTGCTGACGCGCATGTTCGACGAGGACGAATTCCTTTCCCCGTACGGGATCCGCTCGCTGTCGGCGGCCTACCGAACGCCGTACTCGACCGTCGTCGAGGGACAGCAGCTGTCGATCGACTACGAGCCGGGCGAATCGCGAACCGGGCTCTTCGGCGGCAACTCGAACTGGCGCGGGCCGGTCTGGTTCCCGGTGAACGTGCTGCTGGCCGACGCGCTGCGCGACGTACGCGGCCTACCTCGGTGACACGTTCACCATCGAGGTACCGACCGGCTCCGGGCGCGCGCTCACGCTCGACCAGGCCGCCGACGAGATCGACGCGCCGGCTCGTCGCCCTGTTCCGCCCGGCCCGGCCGGTCGCCGGCCGTGCGACGGCGAGCGGATCGAGGCGTCCGACGATCCGCTGTGGCGCGCGCACATCACGTTCAGCGAGTACTTCAACGGCGACACCGGCGAGGGTCTGGGCGCGACTCACCAGACCGGCTGGACGGCCCTCGTCGCGCACCTGCTGTGCCGCCCACCCCGAGACGTCTGACCTAGATCTTCAGCCTGAGCGTCTTGATGGTTTCTTGGAAACGGGTGTCAGTGACGATCAACCTCACCTTGTACGTGCCGGCCTTCGCGTAGGTGTGGTGCGTCGGTCGGTGACGATGTGCTCGTCGACGTCGCGTCCCCCCACCTCCACGATAGTTCGTCACTGTCGTGCTGGGCACCGATTCGGTGGCGGTCGCCTTGAACTGCAGGCTGTTGTGCGCCTTCGGCGCCTTCGGTCCGGCGATCGTCACCGTGGGGTTGGTGGGTTTGTAGAGCGCGTCGCTGTTCGGCGTGCCGAGGCCGGTCGGTCCGTCGTAGCCGGGCACCGTGTTGCATTCCGAACTGAACGGCGGCGGGCTCGGCGGATCGGTGGGCTTGTGCGGGAAGCTGCAGTCGACGATTCCGCCGCCGAACGCATTCGGGTTGTGCGTCGTCCCGCCGAAGTTGTCGAGCACGAAGTTGCCGCAGTTGGTGGTGCTGTCGCCGCCGCAGAAGCTGTTGCCCTGTGCGAAGTCCGGCAGGTCGGCGTTCGGGACCACGTCGAAGACCGACGCCGGATGTACCGCGCCGTTCACATAGAGCGACGATGCCGGGTAGGCCGCACCGCCCGAACCGCCGGCCAGCGCGTACATCGCTGCGGTCAGCGGCGATGCCAGCGAGGTGCCGCCGATGGTGATCCACCCGCCCGAGCCGAACGAGTCGAGAATGTCGAAGCCCGTGTTCGGGTCGGCCAACGCGGAGACGTCGGCAGCGAGCCGCGTGCCTTTGCAGCCGGCGGCGGCATAGCCGGGGTAGTGCTTCTGCCACTGCTGCGCCTTGTAGATCCGGCTGCAACCACCGCCGGTCGCCCCCTGCTTGCTGCCGGCGCTGAGCCCGTTCTGGTCGTCAACGCCGTTCTCGTTCCAGACGATCTCGGCAGTGCGGTGGGCCTGGGTGTCGGTGGCGAGTGCGGTGCCGCCGACGGCGACGACGGTGGGGGCCGTCGACGGGAACGAGGCGGCGTTCTGTGAGGTGTCCGGCGCGGTCAAGTTGTTGCCGATGTCCCAGCCGAACCAGCCGTCATCGCCGGTGGACGCGGTGATCACGATGCCGCGGGTGGTTGTAGGCCGCGAGAATCTTCGCCGGCACCTTGCTGCTCCGGCTCGCCGAACGAGTTGCTGATCTCGGTGGCACCCATCGCCGCGGCGCGGTTCTCGGCGGTCGCAAGATCGGCGTCGTCCCCGTTGTTGGCCTCGATGAGCAGGATCCGGCAGGTGCGACACGTGCCACGCACCGACTCGATGTCGAGGGCGATCTCGCCGGAGGACGCCTTGCTCTTCTGCTTGGCAACGGTGCGGCCTTGCCGTTCTGGTTGACCTTGCGGAACGACTTGCTCGTCTCCTTCGGCAAGCCGTATTGCTTGTCGAATCCGTTGAGGTCCTTCAGCGCGTTCGGGTCGTCGAACCAATCGATGATCGCGACCAGTTGCGACTTGCGGTTCACGTTGGGATTGAAGCCGTAGGTCACGGCCAGATCGTCCGGCGTGTAGCCGCCCGCCGGGCCGACGCCGACCGCATTCGGACGGACGTACGCGTATGCCCCGGGCGTGCCCTTCGGCACGTCGACCCGGCGCATCGCGAAACACCGCATACCCATCGGGTTCCTGGGCGGCGCGCAGAGCGGTTCGTTGACCGCGTAGCGCAGCGTCGCGCCCTTCGTCGCCCCGAGCGGCAATGGCGTCGCCGTGCCGGGATGCGATGCGAGCCGGGTCGGCTTGGCCGTCGCCGACGTGGCGCCGAGGACCGTCCCGATGGTGAGCATGCCTGCGACGGCCGCAATACCGAGCCGTCGCGCCGGTTTGCTGGGCACGTAGTGGCCCCTCCCCGCGAAGTGCGCCGGCGCGGTGTGGCCGGCGGGGCAATCCTGGCACGCACGGCGTCAGCGGTGCGTCACGTTCGTCCAAGATCAACATGGCTCGAACCGTCCATAACGGACGGTTCGGCCCTGTTGATCAAGCAGGAACGCGATGGAGCGTTATGCGCCGAGGCGCAGCTTCAGCGACTCGAGCTCGTCGCGCAGTGAGCGTCGGCAGCGACGGCGCCGATCTTGTCGAACCACTCCTCGATGAGCGGCAGCTCGCCGCTCCACTCGTCGACGTCGACGGCGAGCGCCTGCTCGAGCTCTTCGGCGGACATGTCCAGCCCGTCGGTGTCGAGCGCCTCGGCAGTGGGCACGCGGCCGATCGGGGTGTCGATCGCGGCGGCCTTGCCCTCGATGCGCTCGAGCGCCCACTTGAGCACGCGGATGTTCTCGCCGAAGCCGGGCCAGCTGAAGTTGCCCTCGGCGTCGCGGCGGAACCAGTTGACGTAGAAGATCTTCGGCAGCTTGACCGCGTCGGCGCCCTTGCCGACCTCGATCCAGTGCGCGAAGTAGTCGCCGGCGTTGTAGCCGATGAACGGCAGCATCGCCATCGGGTCGCGGCGCACGACACCGACCTGCCCGGTCGCGGCCGCGGTCGTCTCGGACGAGAGCGTCGCGCCCATGAACACGCCGTGCTGCCAGTCGCGTGCCTCGGTCACCAGCGGGATGGTGTCCCGGCGCCGGCCGCCGAAGAAGATCGCGTCGAGCGGCACGCCCTTCGGGTCGTCCCACTCCGGTGCCTTCGTGTCGCACTGCTCGATCGGCGTGCAGTAGCGCGAGTTCGGGTGGCTGGACAGCTCGTCGCTGTCCGGCGTCCAGTCCTGCTTCTTCCAGCTGGTCAGGTGCGCCGGCGGCTCGCCCATGCCCTCCCACCAGATGTCGCCGTCGTCGGTCAGCGCGACGTTGGTGAACACCGAGTTGCCCTTGGCGATGGTGCGCATCGCGTTCGGGTTGGTGTGGAAGTCGGTGCCGGGCGCGACGCCGAAGAAGCCGTTCTCGGGATTGACCGCGTAGAACCGGCCGTCCTCGCCGATGCGGATCCAGGCGATGTCGTCGCCGATCGTCTCGACCTTCCAGCCGGGCAGCGTCGGCTCGAGCATCGCCATGTTCGTCTTGCCGCAGGCGGACGGGAACGCGGCCGCGATGTAGTAGACTCTTGTTCTCCGGCGAGGTCAGCTTGGCGATGAGCATGTGCTCGGCGAGCCAGCCCTCGTCGCGCGCCTTCACCGACGCGATGCGCAGCGAGTAGCACTTCTTGCCGAGCAGCGCGTTGCCGCCGTAGCCCGAGCCGTACGACCAGATCAGCCGCTCCTCGGGGAAGTGCACGATGTACTTGGTCTCGTTGCACGGCCACGCGACGTCGGCCTGGCCGGGCTCGAGCGGCGCGCCGACCGAGTGCAGGCCGGGCACGAAGTCGCGCGTCCGTCGGTGAACAGCTCGAGCGCCTTCGTGCCGAGCCGGGTCATGACGTGCATCGACGCGACGACGTAGAGCGAGTCGGTGATCTCGGCGCCGAGCATCGGCTCGTCCGCGGTCAGCGGGCCCATGCAGTACGGCAGGACGTACATCGTGCGGCCGCGCATCGAGCCGCGGAAGCGCTCGGTGAGGATCGCCTTCATGTCGTCCGGGTCCATCCAGTTGTTGGTGGCCCCGGCGTCCTTCGGGATCGCGGCTGCAGATGAACGTGCGGTCCTCGACGCGGGCGACGTCGGTCGGGTCGGAGGCGCACCAGAACGAGTTCGGCTTCTTGTCCGGGTTCAGTCGGGTGAACGTGCCGTTCTCGACGAGCTGGTCGGTGATGCGGGTCCACTCCTCCGGCGAGCCGTCGACCCACTCGATCCGGTCCGGCTGGGTGAGCTCGGCGGTCTCGCGAACCCAGTTCAGCAGCTTGGGGTGAGTGGTCGGGGCGGAATCAAGGCCCGGGATGCTCGTCAACGTCATGCGATTCTCCTCGCCAGTCGCCATTGACTGCGCAACCGACCGGAACGAGTCGGGCGTGTCAGGGTGGGAATCGCTAGAATTTACCGGCTGGAAGCGCTCTCAGGACGAATCGCAGACTGCGGCGCTGCTCACACGAACAGCGCGCGGAAGCCCTTTCGGCACCGGTATTGCAGGGGCTTGAGGGGCAGTGTGAATCGGACGACTCGATGCCCGTCACGAGTGCAGCTGTAAGCCTTTGGTGATCTTGTCGGCGTCGCGCCGGTCGGTGCGGAAAGCCAGTCCGGTCAGGGCCAGCTCGGCTCTTGGCACGGCGGCGACCGCGGCCCGGTTCGCCTCGTCGTGCCCGGTCGCGAACAGGTCTTCGGTGAACACCGCAGGGGTGACGCCGCGCGACAGTGCGCGATCGAGCGTGCGGGTCAGTTCTGCACCGGTCGCTTCGAAGACGAGCACCGGTTGACCGAACATCGGCAGGTACTTGGTGTCGTCGGCATCGCCGTAGGGCTCGCCGATCGATTCTGGTGCCGAATCGGCGACTCCGCGCACGAGCTGTATGTCAGTTCTGCAGTCCGCCGATGGTCGCATATGATGCGTTCGTTCGGCCGATATAGCGGCGCGCGATGGGTGCACGAACCGAGCATCTGCACGGCCGGGTCGTTACGCGGTCGAGCGCGGCTTGCAGCGTCGCCCAGGTGGTGGACGACCTTCGTGCACCGCGGCGCGGGCCAGCCACCGTGCCGTGCGCTCCTCGCCGGGCAGGCGGGTCATCGCGCGGTCCCAGTCGGTCGACGCGCGCGATCTCGTCGCAGCAGCCCGCGACAGCCGGCGTCGATGCTCGTCGAGGACGGCGGCCGCGTCCGCTCGGCGTACCGGAAGCGGATCGCGCGCAGGTCGTTGTACATCGGCTCGAGCGTGCGGCCGCGTCCTCGGTGCGCACGCGGTAGAGCCGGATCGTCGACACCTCGTAGCAGCGTCGCGCAGGTGGCAGCAGGTACTCGATCGCCGACCACGTTCCCGGTCGCTCGGGCCGTCGGCACGTGAGCCGGCGTCGCGGTCGACTGCCTCGATCGAGCTGACGCGGACGTCAGCAGCGATCGACGGCAGCACGGCGTCCGGGACGGTCGGCCACATCGCAGTCGGCGAAAGGCGAATCCGCATCTGTCGCAGGCGTAGTCCTCGGCCGCCAGCGGCGGCAGCGCAGCACGGTCACGACGCCTTGCTCACCGTCGACATGTTGAAGTCGGGGATGCGCAGGGCCGGCATCGCGGTGCGGCGGAAGTAGTCGCTCCACTCGCGCGACATCGCCGGCTCGGTGCGGCCGACCTCGGTGACGCGCGACCAGCAGGTCGACCGGCGACTCGTTGAAGCGGAAGTTGTTCACCGCGCCGCGCACCGCGCCGTCCTCGACGAGGTAGACGCCGTCGCGGGTCAGCCCGGTGAGCAGCAGCGTCTGCGGGTCGACCTCGCGGATGTACCAGAGGCAGGTCAGCAGCAGCCCGCGCTCGGTGGCGGCGATCATCTCCTCGAGGCGTGCGCGCGTGCCGCCGCCGTCGAGGATCAGGTTGTCGACGATCGGACGCGGCCGGCGCCGGTCTTGGCGCGCCCACGCGCGGGTGCGGACGAGCTCGGCCAGCGTGCCGTCGGCGATCCAGTCGACCGCGGCGACGCGGCAGGCCGTTGTCGAACACCGACCAGCAGGCCGCCGTAGGACTCGGTCGACGATCTCGAACGGCGGGCACTCGAGCCCGGGGTAGGCCGGATCGGAGTACAGCCGCAGCGGCAGCGGCGACAGCCGCTCGCCGATGCGGGTGCGCGCCGTCGGCGCCGGCGAAGACGTTGCGGCCCTCTTCGGCGTCGCGGGCCGAGGCGGTCCAGTAGGCGTAGATCGATCAGGTCGGCGACGCGGTCGGCGGCAGGATCGTCTCGTACCGCCCGGCCGGCAGGTCGATCTGCGTCGCGGCCCAGTCCAGCCGCTGGTCCAGGTCGTCGGTGAGCGCCTGCGACGTCGACGTCGGTGAAGTCGCTGCGTGTGCTGGCTGACGTACGCCGAGCGGGCGTAGTCGGCGGACTTGCCGTTGATCTCGACCCGTCCGTCGGGCTGGTCGAAGCGGCGGCGCAGCCCGGTCGACGTGCCGAGGAAGGTCGAGGTCATCTGGTGCTCGGCGAAGCCGAACAGCAGCCGGTCGGCCTTGCGCCACCGCTCGAACGCCTGCGCCGAGCGCCGGCGGCGAACTGCTCGAACACCGCGACGCTCGGTCTCGGCCGGTCGGCGGCCCAGTCGTCGTCGTGCGGGTAGTTCGTCGACCAGCGGAGCGGCGTCGTCGGCCGGTGCGGCGTCGCGCGCGGCCTGCTCGGACGCGCGGACGAGGTCGTCGAGCTCGTCGGCGTTGGTGACCGAGCGGGTGACCACGCCGGCGCGCGTGCCGCTCGGCCTGGTCGACGTCGAGATCACGGTCACCGATGCGCGTGCGCATCTGGCCGTTCGTGGTCAGGCTGTTGCCGGCCCAGCGCAGGTTGGTCTCGGTGTGCTCGGCGGCGATGACGATGCAGCCGTCGGCGGTCGACGCGGCGAGCGCGGCGCTCGACGAGTTCCTGAACCTGCGCTCATTCCCGCCCCGCCTCGCGTCTTGGTGTTGAGGATGTTGACGCCGCGGAACAGCGCGGCCGGGCAGCCGTGCGACACGGCGGCGACCTGGCCCGGCTGGCCCTTGCCGCAGTTGAACGGCGCCGCCGAGCACGTAGGTGTCCGGGCCGCCGACGGCTTCCATCGACCCCCAGAAGTCGGTCGTCGTGGCCTGGTAGGCGACGTCGCGCAGCTGACCGACCAGCCGGCCGTTCTCGATGCGGTGGAACTGCTGGCCGGTGAACTGGAAGTTGAAGCGCTGCATGTCGATCGACCACGACCGGTCGCCGACGATGTAGATGCCGCGCTCGACGCCGCTGATCAGCTCCTCGGTCGACGGGCCGTCCGGCGCCGGCTGCAGCGACACGTTGGCCATCCGCTGCAACGGGATGTGCCCGGCCGAGTCGGCGAACGCGCAGCCGTTCGAGCGCGCTGTGCCGAGCTGCTCGGCGTTGGCGTGCGCCATCTGCCGGTTGAGCTGGTAGCCGACCAGCGTGCCGTCGCGCGACGATGTCGAACTGCTGCGTCGGCGACGCCCTCGTCGTCGTAGCCGATCGTGGCCAGGCCGTGCTCGACGGTGCGGTCGCCGGTGACGTTCATGACCGGGCTGCCGTACTTGCAGCGTGCCGAGCTTGTCGAGCGTGGCGAAGCTGGTGCCGGCGTAGGCCGCCTCGTAGCCGAGCGCGCGGTCGAGTTCGGTCGCGTGCCCGATCGACTCGTGGATGGTCAGCCACAGGTTGGACGGATCGATCACCAGGTCGTACGTGCCGGCCTCGACGCTCGGCGCCTTGACGTGCTCGCGCAGCAGCTCGGGCAGCTCGGCGATCTCGGCGTCGAAGTCCCAGCCGGTGCCGGTGAGGTACTCCCAGCCGCGGCCGGCCGGCGGCGCGAGCGTGCGCATCGAGAAGAACGCGCCGGCCGCCGCGGTCGACGTGCACGCGCGGTGAACTCCGGAGCGACGCGCACGCGTTGCTGGGTCGTCATCGTGCCGCGGCGTCGGCGTAGAACTTGTTCTCCAGCACGCTGCTCAGCGCGTGCGTCGACGTGGTCGACGCCGTCGGCCGCGAGCAGCCGCTCGGACAGTTCGGCCAGCCGGGCCGACCCGCTCGGCCTCCGGCGACGTCGAACGGGTTGACGTCGTAGGCCGAGATCCAGGTGGCGTCGGCGTAGACCGGTTCGGCGGCCAGCTCGACCGGCTGCGGAGCTGAGCACCCGGCTGACCTTCGCGGTGGCGACTGCCTGCTCGGCGAGCTGCGCGGCCGCGGCCGGCGGTGCGGGCGATGCCGCTGGCGAATCCCCAGGCGCCGTCGTGCACGACCCGGACGGCCAGCCCGACGTCCTCGCGGTCGGAGCTCGACTCGACGCGGGCGTCGCGCAGGCGACAGCGATGCGGCACGCGATGCGCTCGAGACGGAAGTCGGCGTGCTCGGCGCCGAGTTCCTTGGCTCGCTCGAGCGCCGCGCCGGCGAGTTCTCGCGCCGGGAAGGCGAGAAAGGCGGAGTCGAAGTCGGGCATAGCAGCAAACTACGCGCTAGGCGACCGGTTCCGCCCGGTCGTCAGCAGTCGGTGAGCCCGTTCGTGTAACCCTTGACGAACGCCTGGACGCGCTGCAGCCCGGTCGTCCCCCGCGCGCCGAACGCGCGGTCGGAGCCGACCAGGTTCGAGCACCGCGGAGGTCGCCTCGTCCATGTCCGGCGGCGACAGGATGTACGGGTGCGACGCGTCGCTGGACGCTGCGGTTGATGTCGTCGGCGTAGGCGCCGGCGTAGCAGACCGCGGCCATCAGCGCGTCCGTGTCGTCGGTCGACCTGCGCGAAGAACTGGTGCCGGCCGGCCATCCCCCACGCGATCGCGAACAGCGTGCCGAGCGCGAAGTCGCCGGGCTCGTGATGGCTGAGCGAGACGTCGCCGGTGTGCGCGTCGACGTTCGGCGCGGTGATGCTGTAGTACGCGCGGTGGGCGAAGGACGCTGCTGTAGTAGACCGTGTTGTCGTCGGCGCAGTAGCCGAACTCGCTGGCCGGGTTGAGGCCGCCGCACGGCGGGTGATCGGCCTCGGCGAACTTGACCGGTTGGAAGGTCTTGCCCTGCTCGGTAGCGGCCGCGCGTCCAGAACCGGTTGAGGTCGGCGACGAGACCCTTCGGGTTCGAGCACCTCGGCCAGCGGCTCGTTGCCGCCGGTCGACGTAGTCCTGGTCGCTGACGTAGCCGCGCTCGGTGAAGGTGCGGTTGGTGAGGAACGACCTGCTGAAGCAGTACGACGCGCCGGACTGGATGCCCTGCTGGATCGCGTTGAGCCGGTCGAACCCGTCGCCGTGCGAGATGTCGCTCGGGCGAGCTCGGGGTCGAGTCGCGGATCTGCAGGAACCCGCCAGCGCGCTGTCCAGCTCGGCCGGGGTGAGCTGGAATTGCGGCACGCTGCCCGGCCAGCGCCGCGGCTGCGAACGCTCCCGCCGCGCAGTCGGCCTGCGACTCGATGTCGATCGTGCGATCGACCGCGGTGTTGATGTGCAGGCGCTGCTGGATCGCATGGCCGAACTCGTGGGCGAAGACGAGCGCGGTCACCGCTGGGCCGTACACGTCGCGACGAGCACCGGCAGCAGGTGGTCGGGCGAGCGGTCCCAGACGATCGAGTCGTCGAGTTCGCAGTAGGCGGCGTTGTCGATGATGAAGCCGAGCCGCATCTGCAGGCAGGCCTCGTCGCCGGCGATCGGCGGGGCCTGTCGGGTACGCAGCACCTCGGCTCCGTCGATCGAGTAGTACTTGCCGTGCAACGGCGGCAGCGCCTGGCCGTGGGCGATCGTCGGGTAGGTGGCCGTCCAGTACGCGATGACTGCCGACAGCGCGCCCTTCACCTGCGTGTCGAACGCGCCGCCCGAGTCGCCCTGGACGGTGATCCCGATCTGGCCGGTGCCGTCGACATAGCTCACGCATCCGGCCGTCAGGACGATGGGAAGGAGCGCGGCGAGCAGGCTCCGGCGCCACCGCAGTCTGGCCACCTGTCGAGCTTAGGCGCTGCGATGTTCGGATCTTGCCCCAGACTTTGACACACTCTCGTCCATGGGGCGGCACTCGGTACCGGACGACGACGCGGTCGACGACGCTGCCGAAGTCACGGCGGCGCTCGATCTTGAGGAGCGGCGTGGGCGGCACGCGCGGTCCGAGGCCGAGGCGGCTGCGGCGCTCGACGACCGCGATACCCAGATGATCGCCGTGATCGATCCGGACGTGCTGCCCAGCGACATCCACGACACCGGTGAGATCGTCGCGCCGGAGCCGGCGATCCTGCCGCTCGAGGAGGCGCCTGCCGAACCGTCGCGCGCTGATCGGCGGCAGGAGAAGAAGGCCGCCAAGGCGGCAGCGGCCGCGGCCAAGCAGGCCGCCAAGGCGAGCGCTGCCGAGGCCAAGCAGGCAGCGAAGGCGGCCGAGGCACCCGCGGCGTCGATCGAGGCGCCGGCCGAGACGCCGGTCGAGATCGCGGCGGCTGAGCTGGCCGGCGAGCCGGCGGTCGCCGAGCCGGTCGGGAAGGCCAAGAAGAAGCGGCGGACGAAGAAGGACGGCAGCGAGACCAACACCCAGGCCGATCTGCGGGTGTTGCGCGAGAACAGCGCAGTGCGGGCGCGCTGCATCGCCGCCGTGCTGGTGTCGTTCCTGCTCTACACGGTCGTCATGGTCGTGATCGGCCGCGCGGATGCCTATTTGCTCTGGCTGTGGATCCCGATCGTGGTGTCCGGGTTCCTGGTGGGCTTCGTCCTCGATCTCGCGCACAAGGCCGCCAAGAAATCGGATAAGGCTCCGGGTCGGTCGTCCTGATCACCGGTCTCGGACCGGCGTGCCGCCCGGACGGATCAGCCGACCGATAGTCCGTCCTGGCCGGCGCCCATCGCGTCGAGCACGTGCCGGATGTCCGCCTCCGCGGACAGGTACATGGCCCGATCGGCCGCCGAGGTCGACGGATCCGCGAGCGCCAGCGGCAGGTCGATGAGCCGCAGCTTCGGACGCAGCCGCATCAGTGTTGGGATCACCCGTGCCTTGGTCACCCGGAAGTGGCCGGGACGGACCTCGGTGAAGGTGAACTCCGGCATCGCGCCCTCGCGGCTGACGAGGATCGGGTCTTCGTGCCGTGAGATCTGGTTGCCCATGCTGTAGATGACCCACTTGTGGTTGATCTGCTGCATCGGCTCGACCACGTGCGGGTGATCGCCGAGGATCAGGTCGATGTAGGGCGACGCGAGCAGTTGGTGGGCCTGCTCGATCTGCAGCGACGTCGCCTGCTGGTTGTACTCGATCCCCCAGTGCAGCGACAGCACCACGATGTCCGCGCCGGCCTGCTTGGCGCGCTTGGCCGCCTCGAGGATTTGCCCGACGTTGAGCAGGTTCGCGATCCATGGCTCGCCGGCCGGGCGGAGCAGCTGGTTGAAGCCGAACGAGTACGCCAGCTGGGCGACCCGCACCCCGTTCGGCATCGTGATGATCAGCGGCTTCGCCGCCTCGGCTGCCGACCGCGCGCTGCCGGTGTGCTTGAGCCCGGCTGCATCGATCTCGTCCAGGGTGCGTTTGACCCCGGCGTAGCCCTCGTCGATGGTGTGGTTCGACGCGGTCGTGCACGAGTCGTAGCCGACGTGCCGCAGCGCGGTGAGCACCTGCGGCGGCGAGGTGAACTGCGGCCAGCCGGTGAACGGGCCCTGCCGGGGTGCGAGCGGCGATTCCATCTCGCAGATCGCCAGGTCGGCGCGCGAGACGTCCGGCGCGATCGAGGCGTACATCGGGCCGAAGTCGTAGCCGGAGCGGCCTTCGGCCAGCGGCATCGCGATGCGCCTGGTGCCACAGCGGCGGATGGATCAGCACGTCACCGGTGCCGAGCACGGTCACCGTCCGCTTCGGCGGCTGCTGCCGGTGGGACGGCGCCGTGGTGGGCGGGCTCGACGACGGCGGGTTCGAGTTCGACTGCGGCGCGCGATTGGCACCGTCGAGGGCGCGGTCGAGGGCAGCGGCGCCGTCGAGGGCGACACCTTGCTGCCGGTGCACGCGCAGACGGCAAGTCCAAGTGCCGCGACCGCGCGCCGTCCCTTCACGACTGCGACGCTACCCGCGCCGGCGCCGCCGGCCGGTCAGGGTCGCATGGTGCCCAGCGGGTACCGGTAGCCGCCGTCCCAGAAGATCGAGTAGTCGAGCTTGGAGACGAAAGACGACAGTTGCTTGTTGAAGTCGACGGCGCGGACGACGCCGTCCGGCGCGAACTGCGCGACGGTGCCGGCCCGCTGGAACTCGTTGATCTTCGTGTCGAAGTTGAACGAATCGTTGGCGAGGTCGGTCCAGGTCGCCGACTCGGGGTGCAGCATGCCGACCACGCTCTTCGCGAGCTCGCTGTAGATCCGGACCCGTTCGGCGTCGGCGAGCGGCGCGCCGTTGGCTTGGGTGATCTGCAGGAAGTCGACATCGCCGGTGATGCAGCGCCACTTGCCCTTGACGAAGAACTCCGGCACCTGGTCGCCGCGAGCGGTCTTCGCCATCCGGAACCGGTAACGCGTGGTCGAGTCGGTGTATGCGGTCGGGTCGACGCTGTTGTCGGCGAAGTTCCACTTCATGTCGATGTGGCCGTCCTTGGCCGCCTGCTCCAGCTGGTCGACGTAGCCGCTGTCGCTCGTCGTCAGCTCCTTGGTTCGCGTCTTGAGCCGCTTGATCGCCTCGATCCACTCCTCGCTCTTGTCGCTGAACCCGAGCTTGCGCAACTTGGTCTCGACCTCGGCGACGGTCGGCAGCGCTTTGCGGATGACGACCCGTCCCACGTCGCTCACCTGGTAGCCGAGATACTTCACATCGAGCCAGGACACGTTCTTCAACTTGATCGACTCGGGCTTGAGCACGGCGCCGAGCTTCTCGATCCACTCGACCGATTCCGCCGCGCGCGACCGGACGACGATGAGCAGCTTGTTCTCCTGCGCGAACTGGCGCAGGAAGTCGGTCTCGACACTGCGGAGCCCGAACACCTTTTGCAGCACGGTGTTGGACATCTCGTAGCCGGGCTTGACGACGTTCTTGAGGAGCTCCATCGCCTGATTGGCGCTGACGAGCGAGCTTTCCGCGGACTTCAGCCCGGCTGCGGTCTGTTCGAAGACCTTCGCCTTCGTGGTCCGGAACGCCTCGAGCACCCGCGCGTCACGAGCGAGCAGGCCCGGTGCGATCGCCATCGCGAGATCGCCGCTGCGCTCGGTGAACTCGCGTCCGAACTCCTCGAGGGCCGACTCCCGATTGCCGCCGTACCAGTCGTTCCACACCCGGGTGTAGCCGTCGAGAACCTCTTTCGTTATCGACTTTCGGAACTTCTCCTCGTTGTCGATCAGCTCGGGCGCATTCTTGTAGGCCAGCAGCATCGTGTTGCCGACGAGGTCGGTGAACGCAGCGACCTCGGCCGGGTCGTCCTTGATCGAATTCCACAGGTCCATCTCGGCTGACACGTAGGTGGTCAGTGCCGTCGGCACGTGCGCGATCCCCTTGGCGACCAGCTTCGGCAGCTCGACGAACAACCCGCTGAGCATTCCGGTGCTGATGTTGCGCAGGCCTTGCAGCATGCCGACAGTGAAGTAGTAAGCAGTGCCGGCGAGGGTGGCTTCCTCCGGCGCGGGACGGTGATCGGCGTCGTCCAGCGAGATCGAGTACTTCGGCTCGCCGTGCGTGTAGATCGCAGCGTCATCGAGCGGGGTCTTGGTCTTCGTCTTGGTGTCGAGGACGTACGCGACCGGATCGAGGAAATTGAGTTCGGCGCGGGTACCCCCGCCGACCGCTTGCTCGCCGACGAGGGTGTCCGCCGGCGTTCCAGTCGTGCGCACGACGAGCGCGAGTTTCTTCTTCTCGCCGGGGTCCAGCTCAACAGCCTCGCTGATGTCTTCGGCGCCGTTGTGCTGGACGTTCTGGATCGGGTCGCTGAGCCGCTGCAGGTGAACGTCCGACGCGTTGCCGGTGTACTCGGGCACGTACGGGTCGATCTCGACGGTCTTGACGTTCGACTTGTTCTCGAACGTGACGTTGATGGTGAAGGCGGTACCGGCGAGCACGAGGTGCGGGTTGTCGGGCGATCTGACCTTGCGACCCATCTCGGTGCTCATCTCGAGAACCGGCGCTCCGATGAACTCGGTGGCCTTGCCGAGCCCTCGGATGTTGCGGCCGTGCGAGTTCGCGCCGAGGATCAGCGCCTCGACCGAGTACTTGCCGTCGCCCTGCGCTTGGTAGGCATAGGTCACCGGGACGGTCTTGCCCGGCTTGAGCGTGCCGAGGTCGGCCTTGGGCTTCGGCCCGGCGCCCTTCTTCAAACGGAAGGCCACCTTGTCGACGTGCACGTCGTTCGGATCGGAGTAGCCGACGAGGAGCTTGTCCGGGGCCGTGACGTTGGTGACCGGCTTCGCGCCCGAGTTGGTGATCTGCACGGTCACGGTGACCGGGGCGGGCACGATGTCGCCGGTCTTCGGATCGGCTTTGAGCGTCACGTGCTGCGGGCTGGGCGACACCGTGACGGTGAGCTCGCCCTGCAGTTCGATGGCGTCGACGGTGACCGGGTTCAGCGCGTCGTCGACGACTGCGGACTTCGTCGAGTGGCACTTCGACGTGCCGTCGACGGCGCACACGTCAGCCGGGAACGTGACGGTGTAGTTGCCGGCGGGCGCCTCGACGCCGTACGTGCCGTCGGCGCGGGTGGTGACGTGCTTGCTGAACGCGCCGCCCCCGGCCTTGTGTCCCGAGACGGTGACCTTGATCCCCTTCTCCGGGGTGACGGGGCTGGACTGCTGACCTGGTTTCGGCCCGTCGACGACCTTGCCGGTGACGGTGTCCGTGGCGGCCTTGGCCAGGTAGACGTTGACCGTGCGATCGCTCTCGATCGTCTCGCCGACGATGTCGCCGTTGGGTGCGATGGTTGCGCGGATCAGGTCGTGCCCCATGCCGTCGCTGAGGTTGATCGCATTGCCTTCGGGGTCGACCTCGAAGACGCCGTTCTGCTGCTGGGACGACCCGTCGCCGACGAATCCCTCACCGACGAGTGCGTGATCGTCAGAGATGCCCAGGACGTAGGAGAGCTGGGTAGGGCGGGTCGTGCCGTCCGGGGAGATCACGTCACCGTAGGCGACTGCCGTGCCGTCGGCAGCGAGCCAGCTCGCGCTGCCGGACGACGGACCGGAGAGTTTGGTGTACGAGCCGCTCGTGCGATCGAGCCGGAAGAGGGCACCGCCCGCGTAGACGATCTCCCAATCGGAGTTCATCGCCTGGATCGATGCCGGGCCCGACGCCCCGGGCGGAACCGGCACCGCGACCGCTGGTGCGGTGGCGCTGGCCATGTAGAACGCCTGGCCCGTGGACAGGTCGTCGCCGGCAATCTCGCCGTCGTCGTCGATCAGTGTCGCTTCCACGTTGTCGGTGCTCGCCCAACCCAGCGCACTGGTGTCGAGCAGCCGGTAGGCGTCGTTGCCCGCCTGCCAGATGATCGGCTCGTTCTTGGTGTTGTCGGCACTGATGTCCCACCCGACGACGGTGTCGTCGCTGTTGACCGACATGAACCCGATGTCGATGAAGTCCGTGCCGGGCGTGCTGCGGGCGTTGGTCGGTGCCACGAGATGGCCGTTGACGATGGCGCCCTGCCGCGCTGCGAGCACGGTGTCGTGGCTGGTGACGTTGCCGGTGGTGCCGCAGCCCTCGAACTTGCCGCAGTTGAAGCTCGCGAGCAGCGTGTTCGCGATGGTCGGCGCCGCCGCCGCAGCGGGTCGAGTGACGACCGGCGCGGACACGGCCAACACCGTGCTCAGCGCGAGGGTGAGTATCAGGAACCGACCTCGTCCGCGCATGCCGTTGCCCGCCCCACCCCGGTAGAAGATGTGCGGACCCTAAGCGATCTTCGTCAGCGCAACGTCAGTCGGCGCCGCCAACCGCGCAACAGCGACATATCGGCACGGGTGGCGGTCTTGGCTGGCCCGGTTACCCTGCCAACATGGCACGCCATCTCGAGCACGATGCAGGACGATTTCCCGCTGACGATCACCGCGATCCTCGAACACGGCAGCCGCGTGTTCGGCCGCAGCGAGTGCGTGACCTGGCAGGGCGATTCGGCCCGGCGCGCCACGTACGCAGACATCGGTGCGAACGCGAAGCGGCTGGCGAATGCGCTGACCGGCCTCGGCGTCGGCAGCGGTGATCGGGTCGCGACGCTGTGCTGGAACTCCCAGGAGCACCTCGAGGCGTACTACGCAGTGCCGTGCATGGGTGCCGTCCTGCACACCCTCAACCTGCGGCTGCCGGCTGCCCAGCTCGAGCACATCGTCAACCACGCCGAGGACAAGGTCATCATCGTCGACGCGAGCCTGCTGCCGGTGCTCGCGCCGATCGCGGAGAGCTTCGGCACGGTCGAGGCGTACATCGTGATCGGCGATGGCGACGTGTCCGTCCTCGGCGACAAGCCGGTGCACGATTACGCGACGCTGCTGGCCGACTCGTCCCCCGATTTCGACTGGCCGGAGCTGGACGAGAAGTCGGCCGCCTCGATGTGTTACACGAGCGGGACGACCGGCGACCCGAAGGGCGTCGTGTACTCGCACCGCTCAACGTTCCTGCACGCGCTCGGCACGTTGTCGCGCAACTGCACCGGCGCCGGCGAGGACGACCGGCAGCTCGCGATCGTCCCGATGTTCCACGTCAACGCCTGGGGCATCCCGTACGGCTGCTTCATGGCCGGCGCGTCGATCCTGTTCCCCGGCCCGCACATGACGCCGGCCGCGTGGGTCGACATCATCGAGGCCGAGAAGGCGACCGTGGTGTCGGCGGTGCCGACGATCTGGGGCGGCATCCTGCAGCTCGGCGCCGAGCGTGAGCTCAACCTGTCCTCGGTGCGGCTGGGCACGTCGGGCGGCGCGGCGATGCCGCGCTCGCTGGCCGAGGCGTTCGAGAAGCAGTACGGCGTGCGGATCATCCAGGGCTGGGGCATGACCGAGACCTCGCCGGTGGGCGGCATGGCGCACCCGCCGATCGAGGTCGAGCTCGGCACGGCCGAAGAGATGGACTGGCGGATGAAGTCAGGACGGCTGCTGGCCGGCGTGCAGATGCGCATCGTCAACGACGACGGCGAGGAGCTGCCCTGGGACGGCGCGGCGGTCGGTGAGATGCAGGTGCGCGGGCCGTGGATCACCGGCGGCTACCACCGCGACAAGGCGGCCGAGAAGTTCGACCAGGGCTGGCTGCGCACCGGCGACATCGGCACCATCGACGACCGCGGTTTCTTCCAGATCACCGACCGGTCCAAGGACGTCATCAAGTCCGGCGGCGAGTGGATCTCGTCGGTGGAGCTGGAGAACCTGCTCGCCGGTTCGCCCGACGTTCTCGAGGCGGCCGTGATCGGGATCCCTGACGAGCGGTGGACGGAGCGTCCGCTCGCCTGCATCGTGCCGCGCGGCGACGTGTCGCCTTCGGATCTGGCGCACTTCCTCGACGGCAAGGTCGCGTCGTGGCAGGTGCCGGAGAACTGGACGTTCATCGACGAGGTTCCGAAGACCACCGTCGGCAAGTTCGACAAGAAGGTGCTGCGGGCCCGCTACGCCGACGGCGACCTGGAAGTCACCCGCACCCGCGACTGAGGTCCCTCGGTTCGCACCCGCAGTGGTCGCTATAAGCGGCCGGATCTGGCGATATAGCGACCGCACTGGGTGCAAACCGATCGGCGTCAGCGGACGGAGCGGATGCGGTAGACCGACAGCGCGCCGAGCACGGTGGCGATGCCGGACGCCGCGAACAGCACCGGGTAGCCGCCCAGCTCGCTGATGATCAGGCTGGCGGCGAGCGGCGCGAGCGCCTGCGGGCCGACCGAGCCGACGTTCATGATGCCGAGGTCCTGCGCGCGCGAGGCGGCGTCGGGCAGCACGGCCGTGACCAGGGCCTGGTCGACCGACATGTACGCGCCGTAGCCCGCGCCGAGGAAGGCCGCGCCGACCAGCGCGACACCGTAGGTCGGGAAGAACGTCAGCAGGAAGCTGGCGATCGCCTGCAGCGCCGCGGCCAACGCGACGTACGAGCGCCGTCGCCCTGACCGGTCCGAGGCGCGGCCGGCGCCGATCGTCGCCACGAGGGTGAACACCAGGTAGACGAGCGTGAGCAGCAGCAACCCGTTGTCGGGGTTGTCGAGCTTCAGATCGTCCTGCAGGAAGTAGAGCAGGTATGTCGTGCCGAGCGCGTTGCCGAGGTTGACCAGCAACCGGCCGCCGAACGCCCAGCCGAAGTCGGCGTTGCGCACCCACATCCCGGACGCGATCGAGCGCAGCGACAGCGGCGGGGTCGGGATGCTCGGAGCATCGCGGTACCACCGCAGGAACGGCGCGGCGCAGCCGACGAGCACGACCGCGAGCACGCCGTAGCCGAGCAGGCCGTTGTTGTTCAGCCCGGTCAGCAGCGCCGACGCCGACGAGGATGCCGACCGCCTGCGGACCGTAGATCGCCGCCGAGATCGCGCCGCGCTGCTGATCGGGCACCTCGTCGGCGATGGCGGCCGTGGCGCCGGCGGTTGCCGCGTCGATGCCGAGCGTCGCGAACAGCCACGCGATGCCGACGCCGATCCATGTTGTCTGCAGCCCGGTCGCGATCAGGCCGGCGGCGAACACGATCGTGCCGCCGATCATCCAGACCCGGCGCCGTCCGAAGCGCGACCTGGTGCGGTCGCACAGCGCGCCGAACAGCGGTAACGCGAACAGCGCCGCGACACCGGTGATGCCGCTGACCACGCCGAAGTCGCGCACCTTGTGCGCGTGGTCGAAGGCGTCGAACTGGTTGGGCAGCACCAGCTGTACAGGTGCGAGGTTCGCCGTCCAGAACCCGAACCAGAGCAGCCCGAAGCGCACGGTCCAGCCGCGCGAAACGCGAGTGGTGGGGTCGGCGGCGACAGACATGGCCGGCCAATCCTGGCAGACCACTGTCGGACGTCAGGGCTGGAAGCGGTAGCCCATCCCGGGTTCGGTGATCAGATGGCGCGGCCGGCTCGGTTCGGGTTCGAGCTTGCGCCGCAGCGCGGCGATGTAGATGCGCAGGTAGGACGGGTCGGTGTGATCGGGGCTGCCGCGCAGTTCGGTCAGCAGCGCGCGCCCGGTGACGAGCTTGCCCGGCCGTTGCACCAGTGCCTCGAGCAGATGCCACTCGGTCGGCGTCAGGTGCACGGCCGAGCCGTCGGCCGCCACGACGGTCTTCGCGCCGAGGTCGACCCGCGATGTGCCGATCTCGATCACGTCGGGTGTCTCGGGCGTGGCCGATCGCCTCGTCGCTGCGCGCAGCCGGGCCAGCAGCTCGTCGATGCTGAACGGCTTGGTCACGTAGTCATCGGCGCCGAGGTCGAGCGCGGCCACCTTGTCGCTCGTGCCGGTGCGCGCGGACAGCACGATGATCGGCGTCGCCGCGTACCTGCGCACACCCTTGATCACGTCGAGCCCGGACAGGTCGGGCAGGCCGAGGTCGAGCACGATCACGTCGTGCTCGACGCGACGCCGCGGCAGCTCAGCGCGCGCGTGCCGCTCTCCGCCTCGGTCACCTCGTAGCCGCGCGCGGTGAGGTTCATCGCCAGCGCGCGCAGCAGGTCCGGTCGTCCTCGACGATCAACACCCTCGTCATGCGATCCCCTCACCCCCGCTCGCTCCGCTCGGGGGATCAGGGCTCGCAACGCGCCTGCCGGCGCGACATTCCATTGGTTCGCTCGGCAAGCGTCGCTCATGCGACGGCCTTGAGTTGGACGACGAGGGTGGCGCCGCCGCCGGGTGTCTCCTCGGCGAACACGTGCCCGCCCATCGCCTCGGTGAACCCGCGCGCGATCGCCAGGCCGAGGCCGACGCCGGCGCCGGCGGCCGGCAAGTCGTCGCTGCCGCTGGAACGCGGCGAACACCGCATCGGCATCGGCCGCCGGGATGCCGGGACCGCGGTCGATGATGCGCAGCTCCACCAGGCCGGCATGGACACTGCCGGTGATCGACACCCGCGACCCGGCGGGCGAGTAGCGCAACGCGTTCTGCACCAGGTTGGCCACGACGCGCTCGAGCAGGCCGGCATCGGCGTTCACTTCCGGCAGGTCGGTCGGCACGTCGACGTCCAGCGGCGCGTCAGTCGGTGCGACGGAGTCCAGTGCCCGCTGCACGATGTCTTCCAGCCCGACCGGCGAGCTGAGGACGGGCAGCACGCCGGCCTGCAGCCGGGACAGGTCGAGCAGGTTCGTGACGAGGTCGGTGAGCCGGTCGAGGGACGTATCGGCGCTGGCCAGCAGTTCCTTGCGGTCGGCGTCCGACCACGCGACGTCGGCAGCGAGCAGGCTCGACACGGCAGCCTTCGCCGACGCGATCGGCGTGCGCAGATCGTGGCTGACCGCATTGAGCAGGGCGGTGCGCGCCCGTTCCGATTCGGCCAGCGGTTCGACGGCGCTGGCCGCGTGTGCCAGTTCGCGCTGGCGGTACGCGACGGCGACCTGCGCCGCGAACGCGGTCAGGATGCGCTGGTCGTCCGCACTGAGCGGATGACCCTTCAGTACAAGCGTTTGCGACTCGTCGATCTCAGCGGCGCTGTCGCCGTCGGCAGGCGTGCGCGGCGGGTTCGGACCGAGGCTGGCCAGCACCTGCCACGACGTCGCCGGCCCGCGCGCCAGCAGGGTCACGCTGTGCATTCCGAACGTCTCTTGGACGCGGGCGAGCAAGGCGTCCAGCGCCTGCTCGCCGCGCAGCAGGCTGCCGGCCAGCGTCGACAGCGTCTCGGCCTCGGCGCTGGCCCGCGCCGCGAGGGCCGACCGCCGCGCGGACAGGTCGACCACGCGTGAGACCAGCACGGCCACCAGCAGGAAGATGCCCAGGGCGAGGATGTTCTCGCCGTCGGTGATGGTGAATGTATGGATCGGTGGTGCGAAGTAGAAGTTGAGCAGCAGCGAGCCGACGACCGCACCTACGACAGCGGCCCAGAACCCGCCCACCAGGCTCGTCACCACAACGATGAACAGGTAGATCGACAGGTCGGTCGCGAAGGTGATGTTGTGCCGGGCGAGCGTGAGCAACGGTGTCGCGATCGCCAGCAACACTGCCGCCGCGACGAACCCGGCGACGCGGCGCTGCGCGGTCAGCCCGTAGCCGAGCCGCGGAAGCTGGAAGCCGCGCCCCGCATAGTCGTGGCTGACGATGTGCACGTCGATCGCGCCCGACAACCGGGTGACCGTCTGCCCGGTGCCCGGACCGGCCAGCGCCGCTGCCCACGGACGGCGGCGCGACGCGCCGAGCACGATCTGGGTCGCGTCGACGCTGCGCGCGAAGTCGAGCAGCGCGTGCGGAACATCGTCGCCGACGACGGAATGGTAGGAACCGCCGAGCGATTCGACGAGCAGGCGCTGCGATTCCAATCCGGCCGACCCCGAACCGATCAGCCCGTCGCTGCGCGAGACGTGCACGGCGACAAGGTCGGCACCCGTGCCGCGTGCCGCGATGCGCGCCGCACGGCGGATCAGCGCATCGCCCTCGGGACCGCCGGTCAGCGCGACGACGATGCGCTCGCGGGTCTCCCACGTACCGGTGATGCCGTGCTGCTCGCGGTATCGCTGCAAGCCTTCTTCCACGCGATCGGCCAGCCACAGCAGCGCCAGCTCACGCAATGCGGTGAGGTTGCCCTCGCGGAAGTAGTTGCCGAGCGCGGCGTCGACCTTCTCCGGCGAGTAGATGTTGCCGTGCGCCATCCGCCGGCGCAGCGCTTCGGGTGTCATGTCGACGAGCTGGATCTGCTCTGCCGCGCGGACCACCGAATCCGGCACCGTCTCGCGCTGCGGCACGCCGGTGATCGTCTCGACGACATCGTTGAGCGACTCGAGGTGCTGGATGTTCACCGTGCTGAGCACGTCGATGCCTGCCTCGAGCAGGGTCTCGACGTCCTGCCAGCGCTTCTCGTGCGAGCCGGAGCCGGGCACGTTCGTGTGCGCCAACTCGTCCACGAGCACCAGCTCGGGGTGTCGCCGCATGACGGCGTCGAGATCCATCTCTTCGAAGGTCGCGCCGCGGTAAGCCACGTTCTTTCGCGGGATGACCGGTAGATCGCCGATCCGCTCGGCCGTGCGCGGCCGGCCGTGGGTCTCGACGAATCCGATGACTACGTCGGTACCGCGCCCGGCCCGCCGTCGTCCCTCGTCGAGCATGTCGAAGGTCTTACCGACGCCGGGCGCCGCGCCGAGGTAGATGCGCAGGCATCCGCGGGCCGTCATGGTGACCACCCCCGTCCGCGCACGGGTCCATGATGCTCGCTGTTCACTTGGGCTGCTGGTACGGATACGTCGCGTCGAGTGCCAGGTTGAGTTGCAGGACGTTCACCTTCGATTCGCCCATGAAGCCCAGGTCGCGACCGGTTGCGACCTTGTTCACTTCAGCCTGCACCTGGGCGACGGTGATCCCGCGCGCTTGCGCAACCCGCGGCTCCTGGATCCTCGCGTAGGCCAGGCTGATCTCCGGATCCACCGCCGAGCCACTGGCAGTGACGGCATCGGCCGGCACCGCGGGATCGGCGGGCGCGCTGCCCCGGATCGGCACGATCTTGCCCGTGCTGTAGTCCGTCCCGAAGGTCGCGCACGTGACCGGCGCACCCTGGTAGCTGCTGATGAACGGCTTGGCCGGGCACTCCTGGTTCACGCTGACGGCGCGGGTGACCGCCCCGAGGTAACCGGGCTTCGCGTAGAACACCGCGAGCACCGCGCCTACGCCGTCGGGCGTGCAGAACGGCCGGGATCCGTCGACGTGCTCGAGCTTGCCGACGGCGAGGCTGCGCGAACACACCTGCGTCAGCAGGCTCTGCGCGCCTGTATCGCTCTTGACCTTCGGGTCGGGCAGCGTGTCGACGATCGACTCCGGGCCGAGATTGCTCGCGCCGCTTGCGGTCGGGTTGTAGTCGCTGGCCGACGGCCGTGATTGGAAGTACTGCACCAGCGGGTTGCCGGACTTGTCGGTGAAGCTCTGCCCGAGCAGCTTCGAGCCGACCGGCTTGCCGGCAACCGTGATCGGTGAACCGTCGGCCGGCGACTTGAGCCCGGGGATCTGAGCGATGGCCGTGATCAGCAGCGGGTAGCCGATGCCGAGCAGGATGGTGAACGCGATCAGGATCCGCAGTGCGGCGGACAGTTGACGCAACGTGCTTATGAGGGAACGCATTTCTCAACTCACCGGATTCCGGGAATGAACTGGATGACCAAGTCGATGAGCTTGATCCCGACGAAGGGCAGCACGATGCCGCCCAGGCCGTAGATGTAGAGGTTGCGGCGCAACATCGCGCTCGCACTGGCCGGGCGGTACTGCACACCGCGCAGCGCGAGCGGGATCAACGCGACGATGATCAGCGCATTGAAGATGACCGCGGACAGGATTGCTGACTGCGGCGAGTGCAGCCGCATGATGTTGAGCTTGTCCAGGCCGGGGTACACCGCGGCGAACATCGCCGGGATGATCGCGAAGTACTTGGCCACGTCGTTGGCGATCGAGAACGTGGTCAATGCCCCGCGGGTGATGAGCAGCTGCTTGCCGATCTCGACGATCTCGATGAGCTTCGTCGGGTCGGAGTCGAGGTCGACCATGTTGCCGGCTTCCTTCGCCGCCGACGTCCCGGTGTTCATCGCGACGCCGACGTCTGCTTGTGCGAGCGCAGGCGCGTCGTTCGTGCCGTCGCCGGTCATCGCGACGAGCTTGCCGCCTTCCTGCTCGCGCTTGATCAGGGCCATCTTGTCCTCGGGCTTGGCCTCGGCGAGGAAGTCGTCGACACCGGCCTCATCGGCGATCGCCCGTGCGGTGAGCGGGTTGTCGCCGGTGATCATCACCGTGCGGATGCCCATCTTGCGCAGCTCGGCGAATCGCTCGGACATGCCCTGCTTGACGATGTCCTTCAGGTGGATCACGCCGAGTACCCGCGGCAGCGCGCCGTCGGTTCGGTCAGCTACGACCAGTGGTGTGCCACCGCTTGCGGCGATGCCGTCGACGACGTCGGCAGTCTGGTCCGGCACGTCTCCGCCGCCGTCGCGAACCCACGCGAGCACCGCGCCGGCGGCGCCCTTGCGGATTTCCCGGCCAGGCTCCGCTCCGACGCCGGCGAGATCAACGCCGCTCATCCGGGTCTGCGCGGTGAACGCGACGAACGTGGCATGGGTCAGCTCGCCATGGAGCCGTTCGCGCAGGCCGTACTCGGTCTTGGCCAGCACGACCACCGATCGTCCCTCCGGCGTTTCGTCTGCCAGCGACGACAGTTGCGCCGCGTCGGCCAGCTCGGCCACGTCGACACCGCCGACCGGGATGAACTCGGACGCCTGCCGATTGCCCAGCGTGATCGTGCCGGTCTTGTCGAGCAGCAGGGTGTTGACATCGCCCGCGGCCTCGACGGCCCGTCCGCTCATCGCCAGCACGTTGCGCTGTACCAGCCGATCCATTCCGGCGATGCCGATCGCCGACAGCAGCGCGCCGATCGTCGTCGGGATCAGGCAGACGAGCAGCGAGACGATGACGATGCCGGTGATGCCGTGATTGTCGAGAGCCGCCGAGTTCGGTATGCCGGGCTGCTGCGCCTTGGCGAAGATCGCGAGTGGCTGCAACGTGACGGTGGCGAGCAGGAAGATGATCGTCAGCGACGCGAGCAGGATGTTGAGCGCGATCTCGTTCGGTGTCTTCTGCCGGCTGGCTCCCTCGACGAGCGCGATCATCCGGTCGATGAAGCTCTCGCCCGGCTTCTGCGTGATCTCGACGACGATCCGGTCGGACAGCACGCGCGTGCCGCCGGTAACCGAGTTGCGGTCACCGCCGCTCTCGCGGATGACCGGCGCGCTCTCGCCGGTGATCGCGCTCTCGTCCACGCTGGCGATGCCGTCGATGACGTCGCCGTCGCCCGGGATCGTGTCGCCCGCCTCGCAGACGACCCGATCACCCTGGCGTAGTTGCGGTGCAGGCACTTCCTCCAGCGCGCCGGCGAAGTCGTCGGGGTGCACGAGTCGTCGCGCGACCGTGTCGGTCTTGGCCCGGCGGAGCGCGTCGGCCTGCGCCTTCCCGCGTCCCTCCGCAACTGCCTCGGCCAGGTTCGCGAACAGCACGGTGAGCCACAGCCACACCACGGCCGACCATCCGAAGACCGACGGTGTGCCGATCGCGATCACGGTGGTGAAGACCGCGCCGACTTCGACGAGGAACATGACCGGGTTCTTGTACAGGGTGCGCGGGTCCAGCTTGCGCAGTGCGTCGGGCAGCGAGCGCCAGAGCTGCTGCGGATCGAGCAGCCCGCCTTGCACCCGGCGAGCCGGCATCGCCGCAGTGTGCGGCGCCGGTGCGGTGATAGACATCAGTGCAGTCCTTCAGCGAGTGGTCCCAGCGCGAGCGCCGGGAAGTAGGTGAGCGCCACGACGACCAGCGTCACGCCGAACAACATTCCGACGAACAGCAGCCGGTGCGTGGGCAGCGTCCCGTCCGACGCGGGCGTCTGTTTCTGTCGCGCCAGCGACCCGGCGAGACCGAGGACGAAGATCATCGGTAGGAAGCGCCCGAACAGCATGGCTATGCCGAGCGCGTAGTTGTACCAGTGCGTGTTGACCGAGATGCCGGCGAACGCACTCCCGTTGTTGTTCGCTGCGGACGTGAACGCGTAGAGCACTTCGGACAGGCCGTGCGGGCCGCTGTTGAGCATGCTCGCTCGTTCACCTGGCAACGCCATCGCGGTTGCCGTTCCGACGAGGACGATCGCGGGTGTCGTCAGCAGGTACAGCGAGGCGAACTTGACCTCGCGGCCGCCGAGCTTCTTGCCGAGGTACTCCGGCGTGCGGCCCACCATCAGACCGGCGACGAACACGGTGATGACGGCCAGGATCAGGATGCCGTACAGGCCGGATCCGGTGCCGCCGGGCGCGACCTCGCCGAGCATCATGTTCAGCAGCAGCATCGCGCCGCCCAGACTCGTGTAGGAGTCGTGGAAGCTGTTGACCGCGCCCGTCGACGTCAGCGTCGTGCCGGTTGCGAACGTGGACGAGTCGGGTATCCCGAATCGTGTCTCGGTGCCTTCGGTCGCGGCGCCGACGGAGGTGGGCACCGTGCCGTGGTGCATCGTCTGGAACACCACGTTGAGCACGACGCTCAGGACGGCGATCGAGGTCATCACCCAGAGGATCGCCCGGCCCTGACGCAGGTCACCGATGAGCATGCCGAACGTACGGGGCAACGAGAAGCCGATGCACAACAGCAGGAAGATCTCGAGCCAGTCGGTCCACGCCGTCGGGTTCTCGAACGGGAAGGCCGAGTTGGCGTTGAAGCTGCCACCGCCGTTCGTGCCGAGCTCTTTGATGACCTCCTGCGAGGCGAACGGGCCGCCCGGGATGGTCTGGGTGCCGCCGGCGATCGTGTGCAGCGTCGTGTAGTCGTGAAAGTTCTGGATCATGCCGGCGCCGACGAAGATGATTGCCACCACGATCGAGATCGGCAGTAGCAACCGCAGGCAGATGCGGGTGAGGTCGACCCAGAAGTTGCCCAACAAGTCCGTCCGGTTGCGGGCGAACCCGCGCACCAGCGCGATCGCGACGGCGATGCCGACCGCGGCCGACAGGAAGTTCTGCACTGCCAGCCCGGCCATCTGCACGACGTAACCCAGCGCGCTCTCGCCCGAATACGACTGCCAGTTCGTGTTCGTCACGAAGCTGGCTGCGGTGTTGAACGCCTGGTCCGATGACATCTTCGGTACCGCGTACGGCGGCCAGAAGTGTTCTTGGATGCGGAGGAACACGTACAGGAAGCCGACCGAGACGACGCTGAACGCTAGTACCGAGCGCAGGTAGCGCCACGTCGTCTGCTCGACGTCGGCATCGATGCCGCCAACGCGGTAGACGACGCGCTCTGCGCGCAGGTGCTTCTTGGTGGTCAGCACCGTGGCGATGTAGTCGCCAAGCGGACGCTGCACCAGGGCGAGCGCGACGATCAGGGAAGCGATGAACAGGACCCCGGCAAGGGTGTCGGACATCAGAATTTCTCCGGGAAGATCAGCGCGATGACGAGGAAGGCGGTGAGCAGCACGGAGAGGATCAGACCGATGAGGTTGACCGCGTTCACAACTTCTCGGCCCCCTTCGCGATCAGTGCAAGCAACACGAAGACGGCGATCGTCACGACAACCGCCCAGAAGTCACCCATGAAGAGCTCCAGTTCGAGGTACCACGGCACGGCGGCGCCGTCCCTGGTGCAACGCGGTGGTTCGCGCCAGCCACGGAAGTCAACGCCGAGCGAACCGACATCGGCACTCTGAACGGGCGATTTTCACGCTATCGACGCGGCTGTTTCACGCACTACAGACGAAAGTCCCGTCTCCGGCTGTGGTGCCGCCGGCGGTCGGTCCGGTCGGGGTGAGTGAGGATGCCGTGAGGATCGCGTGAATATGCACCCTCTGACGGCGCCAACCGGGCTCAGCCGGGGTTGTCTCTTGTCGTGGAACTGCTCAACTTCCTTATCGCGCTCGCGCTCGTCGGGCTCGCCTGGTTCGCCACGGTGCGCCTCTTGGCGTGGTCGTCGGCGCGCGAGCAGGCCACTGCCGCGCCCGTGAAGCCGGTGCTCGACAACCGGCGGCACAGCGCCATCCACATTGGCCGGCACGCGGGCGTGCGGTGACACCACCCGTCTCGATCGATGTTCCGGAACGACGCGGATACAAGCTCAAGCGCGCCATTCTCGGTAAACCGCTGGTAACCGCACAGCTGCACGAGGAGCGGTTGAGCAAGAAGTCCGCCCTCGGCGTGCTGTCCAGCGACTGCATCTCGTCGTCGGCCTACGGCACCGAAGAGATGCTCATCTTCCTGCTGCCCGCCTTCGGACTCGCCGGCTTCCATGTGTTGCTGCCGATGACGTGCATCGTGCTGGCCGTCCTGCTGATCATGACCGCGCTCTACCGGCAGGTCGTCACGATCTACACGCGCGCAGGCGGGTCATACGTCGTCGCGCGCGAGAACTTCGGCCCGCGCGTCGCGCAGATCGCGTCGGTCGCGCTGCTCATCGACTACATCGTCACCGTTGCAGTGCAGTCGGCTGCGGGAACTGCGGCAATCACCTCGCTGGTACCCGCGCTGCGGCCGTACGCGTGGAGCGAGACGATCACCGTGGCGGTGGTGCTGATCCTCGCCTACGGCAACCTGCGCGGCGTGCGCGAGGCAGGCAAGGCCTTCGCGTTCCCGACCTACTTCTTCGTCACCATGGCAGGGCTCGTCATCGTCATCGGCGTTGCGCGCGAACTGATGGGCGACCTGCCGCACATCGCGCACGTCAGCGGCATGATCGGCGTGCACGACCAGGGCCACGCGATCTTCACCGGCGCCGCGATCTACGTGCTGCTCAAGGCATTCGCCAACGGTGGCGCGTCGCTGACCGGCCTCGAGGCGATCTCCAACGGCGTGAGCGCGTTCAAGCCGCCGGTGGGTCCGAATGCTCGGCGCACGCTGTCAATCATGAGCGTGTTGCTCGGGACGCTCGTGCTCGGCATCTCCTACCTCGCCTTCGAGACGCACGCGACGCCGTATGCGAACGGCTCGCCCACCGTGATCAGCCAGGTGGCCAAGGCCGCGTTCGGCACTGCGTGGGTCGGGCACCTCGGCTTCGTCCTCGTGCAGGTCGCCACGGCGCTGATCCTCTACACCGGCGCGAACACCCCGTTCACCGGATTCCCGTTCCTGGCCAGTTTCATAGCCGAGGACTCGTTCCTGCCCCGGCAGCTCATGCGACGCGGGCACCGCCTCGCGTTCAGCAACGGCATCATCGTGCTGACGATCGCCGCCCTGGCGCTGCTGCTGAGCGTGGGCACCGTCGTCGACAAGCTGATCCCCTTCTACGCGATCGGCGTCTTCACCGGTTTCAGCATGGCCGGTTTCGGCATGGCCCAGTACTACCGCACGCATCGCGGCGACAAGTGGCGTGGGCGGTGTGCCATCAGCCTCACCGGCGGCATTGTCTCGGCGTGCGTCGTCGTCATCTTCGCTGTGGTCAAGTTCAGCCAGGGCGCCTGGCTGGTCGTGGTGCTGTTCCCCGTGCTGTGGCTGATCCTGATGCGGCTGAACAAGCGATATCGGGACGAGGCGCACTCACTCGATCTGGTCAGCTGGATCCGGGCCGATCAGGCCGATGCGCCGCACTACGCCCGGCACACCGTGCTCGTGCTGATCGACCGGCTCGACCTCGCCGTGCTCCGCGCGCTGCGCTATGCCGGCAGCCTGCGGCCGACCTCGGTGCAGGCCGTCCACTTCATGCTTGATGACCAGGTTGCCGCGCAGCTGCAACGCGACTGGGTCGAGCGCAAGCTCGGCGATCGGGTGCCGTTGTCGGTCGTGGAATGCCCTGATCGGCGCCTCGTCCGAGGCGTCGCCGAGCTGGCGCTGAACACCGTCGTCGGCGATCGCGCCGAGGTGACCGTGCTGTTGCCGCGCCGCACGTTCGGCCGGTGGTCGCAACGGCTGCTGCACGACCGCACCGCAGACCGGATCGCCGAAGCAGTCGGGCGGATCCCGCACGTTGCGGCGACGATCGTGCCGTTCGACACGACGTTGCCGCACGAGCAGGTGGAGCAGATCGAAGCACGTCAACAAGAGGTGGCCAGCGAACCCGCGTTGCGCAACGTGTGCGCGCATCCGGACGATGCGCCATTGCGACCGGCGGTCAACGGAGTCACGCCGATCGGATCGGTCGGCTGGAAGCAGAAGGTGACGATCGAGGGACGGATCAAGTCGGTGCAGGTGGGCACCACCGCCGGTCGATCACTCGAAGTGCAGCTCTTCGACAAGACTGGCGGCGTGCGGCTGCTGTTCTTCGGCCGCACCAACATCGCCGGCCTCGAACCGGGCACCGTGCTGCGCGCGAGCGGACGGGTCGGCGAGTACAAAGGCCACCTCGCGCTGGCCAATCCGATCTACGAGTTGCTGCCGCGCTAGGGTGCGGTCTTGAGCGACGCTTGCGGAGCGAACATAAGGATCGCCGGCCGCCAGGCCGTACGCGATCGATGATCCGCCCGAGCGTAGCGAGTGGCGGAGAGGAGATTGCGTGGCCGGCCCGCTGGAGATGGTGAATGCCGGACTCGAGCAGCTTGTCCCGCGCGCGCACCAGATGGGCGTGCGGTTCGTCGAGCTGCGGCCCGGGTACGTTCGTGCCGAGCTGCCCTTCGACGGCAACGGCAACCACTTCGGCACGGTGTATGCGGGCGTGATCTTCACCCTCGCCGAAGTGCTCGGCGGTGCGCTGCACTTCGCGACGTTCGATCCGTCCACGCATTACCCGCTCGTGCGCGCGATGTCGATCGACTTCGTCGCAGCGGGACGAGGCGCGCTGAGCGCGTCGACAACGCTCGATGACGAGACGATTGCGCGCGTCAAGGACGAAGCCGGCGCTGGTGGCAAGCCACGCTTCGAGCTGCGGGCAACCGTCGTCGGCGCGGACGCAACGGTGGTCGCGACGACGGTCGGCGACTACCAGATCAGGCCGTACGGCAGCTAGCGCGTCTCCGCGGCGACGCTCACACCGAGCGCCACCATCACTCCACCCGTGGTGCGCTCCATCGCGTGCCGGACCTTCGGGCGCAGCACCCGTCCCGCGCGGTCGACGCTGTAGGCGAGCAGGCTGAACCAGACGATGTCGTAGAGCACGATCACCGCGCCCATGGCGAGCGCCGCGGGCAGCACGGACGAGCCGGGCGAGAGGAACTGCGGGAAGAGCGCGACGAAGAACACCGCCAGCTTCGGGTTCGCCGGCGCCGGTCAGCAGCCCGAGCTTCCAGCCGGTCAGCCGCGGTGTCGGGGCAACCGGTTCGTCCGATCCGCGGCGCAGCAACGACCGCAGGCCGAGCACGACCAGCACTACCGCGCCGGCGATGCGCAGCACGTCGTAGGCGATGCGCGAGGCCAGGATCAGCGACGAGACACCGACCGCGGACAGCGACGCCCACATCAGCACGCCGACGCTGTTCCCGGCCACGGTGGCCAGGGCGGCCTGCCGGCCGTCGCGGGCGGCCACGCGCACTACGAGCGCGGTGGCGGGGCCGGGTGTCAGGCAGACGACCAGCGCGACGAGCAGGAACTCCCAGATCGAGTGCATACGCAGACGCTAGCCGCGCGAGTGTTGCACCGTCGTCCCGATTTCGCGCGCCGGTGAGCCGGACGTACCAACCACTGATGGCGGGTTAATGGCCGATCGATGCCGCCGGCCAGATCGCACCGGCCGCGGCACCGATGATGAACAGCCACCCGAACGCGCGGTTGTGCACGAGGCAGACCCGGTGGTACCAGAGCGGCCAGCCGACATATCCCTCCGGCGGTGCTGCCGGTGCCGGAGCGCCCATCACCCGTAACGCCCGCAGCGCCCGCGGCAACGCGAGCAGTACCACCGCGACGAACGGCGACAGGGCGCCGACCAGGATCGCGACTGCGGCGATCACGTACATCAACGCCACCGACGTCTGGTTCAGCAACCGCGCACCCCGCTCACCGAGCAGGACGGGCAGGGTGTGCTGCGACTGCGAGATGTCGAAGGCCCGCTGATCGATGTGCTTGCCGACCAGGATCGACATGACGCCGAGGCCGTAGGGCACCGAGGCCAGGAACGCCGAGCCGGACCAGTGTCCGGTGATCACGTAGTAGCCGCCGCCGATCATCAGCGGACCCCACACGATGAACGCGGCAACCTCGCCTAGGCCGAGTTCCTTCAACGCGCGCGGCGCCGCGTCGTAGGCATACAGCAGCACCGCGCCGACGAGGGTGAGCACGACCGCACCCCAGCCGCGCAACGCCACGAAGTAGACGCCGATCGCGGCGGCGATCACAGCGAGCACGGCGAGTCCGGTCGCGAGGAAGCGCATCGTGAACGCACCGCTGGCGACCGGGTGCAGCGTGTAGCGCCGGCGCGGCGAATCCTCGGTGTCGTGTCCGCGCCGGTAGCCGAAGTAGTCGTTGGACAGATTGCTGATGCCGTGCAGCACCACGTAGCCGACGAACACCAGGATGAACGGCACGACCTCGAAGCGGCGGTCGGTGGCGGCCAGCAGTCCGGCGATCACGGCCGACTGCGCCGAGATCACCAGGATCACGCTGCGCGCGGCGTAGAGGAACCGGGCCACCGGGTCGAGCCCGGACAGGTCGCTCGCGCTGGCCGGGTAGAAGCCGGTGAAGGCGCCGACCCAGGCGCCAGGGCCACGCTTGGGTTTCGAGCCGAGGGGCGGGGCGGCAGCGGACATGGTTCCACCGTACGTCGCGCCGTTGTCGGAGCCGCACGCCAGGATCACTGACGTGGTGGCGGTCATCTCGTGGGCGCAGGCGGCTGGTCGCCGGCTCGCGCGCCACGGCCTGCTCCAGCCGGTGCCCTCGATCGCCGCAGCGGCCGAAGCGATGTGCGGCGCGCACGCGCAGGTCATGTCGGCTGCCGAGGTCTCGGTCGGCTTGCGCGTGGCCGGGGTCACGCGCAGTGACGTGGCTGCCGCCCTCGCCGACCGCAGCCTCGTCAAGACGTTCGGGCCGCGCGGCACCGTCCACCTGCTGCCGGCCGCGCAACTGACCGACTGGTGCGCCGCGCTTTCGGCGATCCCCAGGCCGGCCCGCATGCCGCCCGGCCTGCGGCTGGAACCGGCGCAAACCGACGAGGTCGTCGCCGCGATCGGCGCCGCCTTGTCCGGCGCCGACCTCACCGTCGAGGAACTCGACGCCGCGGTCGTGCGCGCCTGCGGCGATTGGGCCGGCGAGCTCACCATGCCCGCCTTCGGCGGCTACTGGCCGCGCTGGCGACAAGAGATCAGCACCGCCGCCGCGCGTGGCGTGCTCTGCTTCGGCCCCAACCGCGCGCGCCGGATCACCTACACCAACCCGCACCGCTGGCTGCCGACGAAGCCGCCACGCCCGGACGCCACCGCGCACCTGCTGCACGGCTACCTGCACTCCTACGGGCCGGCCACACCGGCCCACTTCGCGCAATGGCTGGCCGCACCGAAGTCGTGGGCAACCTCGATGTTCGACAGGCACGAACTCACCGAGGTGCAGCTGGACGGCGAGCCGGCCTGGGTCAACAAGGGCGACACCGCCTTCGACGCCGACCCCGCGGGTGTGCGGCTGCTGCCGTACTTCGACGCGTTCGCAGTCGGGTCGCATCCGCGGTCACTGCTGTATCCGGGACGGGCAGCACAACGTGCGCTGGCCGGCAGCCAGGCCGGCAACTACCCCGTGCTGCTGATCGACGGCGTCGTCTCCGGGGTGTGGCACCAGCGCCGATCCGGCAAGAAGATCGCGCTCACCGTCGAGCCGCTGCGCCGGCTGCCCGCGAAGGCCCGCAGGGCGCTCGAGGACGAAGCCGACAAGGTCGGCACAATCCTCGACGGACGAGTAGAACTCACCATCGGCCCAGTTACCGTCGGACCGCACGCCTGAGTCAGGAGGAACACGTGTCTGGGCAAGACCGGCAACACCGCTACACGCTCACCGTCGAATGGACGGGCAACCGGGGCGAGGGCACTTCGACCTACCGCAGCTACGACCGCGATCACGAGATGCGCGCCGAGCACGCCGCCGCGATCGCGGGATCGGCCGATCCCACGTTCCGCGGCAATCCGTCGCGCTGGAATCCGGAACAGCTGCTCGTCGCCGCCGCAGCGCAGTGCCACATGCTGTCCTACCTGCACCAGGCCGCTACGCACGGCGTCGTTGTCGTCGGCTACGTCGACCATCCGGCGGGCGTCATGACCGAGGACGGCGCGGGCGGCGGCAAGTTCACCGAGATCACGCTGCACCCGACCGTCACGATCACCGACGCCGACCAGGTCGACCTGGCGGAGAGCCTGCACGAGCCGGCCAACAAGGCCTGCTTCATCGCCAGCTCGCTCGCCGTCCCGGTCGGCCACGAGGTCAGGACGCTCGTCCGATGAGCGACGATTTCGGAGCGAACAGTGGAATCGCCCGCGCCCTGTCCCGTACCGAGGCGTCCGAGGCGGTCGAGGAGCTCGGCTGGCGTTACCTGCTCGGCGCGATCAGCACGTCGGTGCCCGTCAACTCGCTCGACCAGGCCCTCGGTGCCGCCGCAGTCGCAGTGGCCGCGTGCGGTGACGACGGCAACGCGCACCTGCGCGCTGACGCGCGTGCCGACCGGCTCGAGCTGACCCTGCAGTCCGGCGTCGCCGTCACCGCGCGCGATGTCGAGCTGGCGCACGGCATCACCGACGCGGTGCGTGATCTCGGCCTCGACACGGTGGCGGCCGGCGGGTCGCGCCCGGTGCAGGCGCTCGAGCTCGCCATCGACGCACTCGACATCGCCGCCATCCGCCCGTTCTGGAAGGCGGTGCATGGCCTACGAGGACGAACCCGGGCACAGCGGCCCGACCGATGCGCTCGTCGACCCGGCGCGGCAGGGCCCGGCGATCTGGTTCCAGCAGATGGACGCGCCGCGACCGCAGCGCAACCGGATCCATTTCGACATGACTGTGGCCCACGACGAGGCCGACGCGCGCGTCGCGGCAGCGCTCGCGAACGGCGGCCGGCTGCTCACCGACGAGTACGCCCGCTCGTTCTGGGTGCTCGCCGACGCCGAAGGTAACGAGGTCTGTGTCTGCACCTGGCAGGACCGCGACTGATCCAGCCCTCAGGAGTGACTTGCGGGGACGAGCAGGTTCAGCGCGCCGGGCCGGATGCGCATCGTGACCGGCAGGGTGGCGAGTTCCTCGCCGTCGCCGCACACCGGCAGCTCCCGATCGGCAGCGATGGTGACCTCGTGCGCGGTCACGACCTCCACCTCGGGACGGGCGACGTGCGTGCCCTGCTGTGCCTGGCGCATGAACGACACGACAGCGCGGCGCGGTCCGGCACCGACGAGCAGCACGTCGAGGTGCCCGTCGTCGACAGCTGCAGACGGGACGATGCGCATGCCGTGCCCGTACGACCCGGAGTTCGCCACCACGACTGAGTGCGCCTCGATGGTGCGCGCGGTGCCGTCGATGGTGACGGTGAACGTCGGCGCCCGCCACGTCAGGATCGCGCGCACCGGCGCGAGCCGGTAGATCACCTTCGCGGGCAGCCAGCGGTTGTTGTTGATGATCGCGTTGGACACCGAGTCGATGCCGCAGTACACGTTGCCGGCCACGATCGTGCCGTTCAGGTCGATCACGTCGAGCGGCTTCGGCTCGGCGTTGCAGCAGCAGGTCGGCCAGGCCGTCGACCCCGGTGGGCAGGCCGAGCATGCGCGCGAGGTCGTTGCCGCGTCCGGCCGCGACGATCGCCATCGTCCCCTTCGCCGCGACCGTTCCCTCGGCGACGTCGCGCACCAGCCCGTCGCCGCCGACAGCAACCACGACCCGTCCCTCGGCCGCAGCGACACGCGCGCACTGGACTGCGTGCTCGCGGCTGCGGGTGAGCTCGACCCGAACGTCTGCGCCGGCCGTGTTGAGCCGTGCGGCGAGCGGCGCCCACTTCTGCGCCGCCTTGCCGCCACCGGAGATCGGATTGACGAGCGCGGTGTACGCGCGCATGTCAGATCAGCACGCCGGGGTTGAGGATCCCGGCGGGGTCGAGCGCGGTCTTGACTGCCCGCAGTGCGTCGACGGCGAGCGGGCCGATCTCTTCGTGGTAGGTGTCGCGATGATCGGTGCCCACGCCGTGATGGTGCGTGATCGCGGCGCCGGCGCCGCGAATGGCTGCGTTGGCAGCGAGTTTCGCCTTATGCCATTGGGCAATCGGGTCGTCGGACTGCGCGCACAGCACGGTGAAGTACAGCGATGCGCCGGTCTCGTACACGTGCGAGATGTGGCACAGCACGACCGGCGGGGTGCCCAGGTCGGTGAGCGTCTCGGTCAGCGCCGACGTGACTGCCGCGCGCAGTGCCGACAGGTTCGACCAGAACGTTGCGGTCTCGAGCGTCTCGACCAGTGCGCCCGCGTCGAGCAGCGGATCGCGCAGGTACGGCGCGCGGTACCGCCCGGTGCGCCACGCCTCGCCGGGTGCGCTGCCGAGCGCTTCGCCACCGGCATCGGTGAGGACGGCGGTGCACGCCGCGCGCCGCGCGGCAACGTCTTCGGCGGTCCCTTCGTAACCGGCAATGGCCAGGCAGCCGCCCGGTCCGCTGCCGAGCACGGCGTCGGGATCGGCCAGGTTCACCGCGGTTTCCGCTTCGTCGGACAGGCGCAGGACGGTCGGCTCCGGGCCGTCCTGTACGAGGCGGCGCAGCGCGGCCGCACCGGCGTCGAACGACGCGAACCGCCAGCCGTCGAACTCGCGCACGTCGGGCTGCGGGCGTACCCGCACGGTGACCGAGGTGATCACGCCGAGCGTGCCCTCGGAACCGAGCACGAGCTGGCGCAGGTCCGGGCCGGCTGCTGACATCGGTGCGGTACCCAGGGTGATCGTGCCGCGCGGTGTCGCCAGTACGAGCCCGACCACCATCTCGTCGAAGCGGCCGTAGCCGGCCGAGGATTGGCCGGCCGAGCGGGCGGCCGCGTAACCGCCGATGCTGGCGCCCTCGTACGACTGCGGGAAGTGGCCGAGCGTGTAGCCGGCCTCGTTGAGCAGGGCCTCGACCGCCGTGCCGCGCAGTCCGGCGCCGAGGGTGACGGTGCGCGAGATCTCGTCGAGGTCGGTCATCGCGTCGAGGCGGCGCACGTCCAGCGCGAGGACCCCGGCAAAGCCGTCGCGGGCGGCGACGAGACCGCCCACCACCGACGTCCCTCCGGCGAACGGGACGACGGCGACGCGGTGTTCGGAGCAGATCTCGAGCACGCGCACGACCTCGTCGTGCGTGCCCGGGAAGGCGACGGCGTCGGGTGCGTCGGAGCCATCGCCGGCGCGCAGCTTGAGCAGGTCGGGCGTCGACCAGCCGCGGGTGTGGGCCACCCGGGCCGCGGCGTCGGTGGCGAGGTGTTCAGCGCCGACCGTGCCTTCGAGGGCCTGCAGCACATCGGGATCGAGCGCGGTGCCGGGCAGCGTCGCATCGGCCGGGTCGACCGGCGCTGCTCGCCGGTGGTTTCACACCGAGCGCCGAGAGCGCGGAGGCTGCTTGCTCGGGCAGTTCCACATCGTGCGACGGATCGCCCCAGCGGTACGGGCGCATCTCGACAACGGGCAGCTGCGATTCAGTCACTGATACACTGTGACACGTGGTGTCTCAACATCGCAACAGTGCGATCCCCGAGGAGCAGATCCTCGACGCGGCCTACGAGCTGCTGCTGGCGGTAGGAATGCGCCGGATGAGCATGGCTGACATCGCCCGCCATGCGGACGTCTCCCGTGCCACCCTCTACCGCCGCTGGCCGAACGTCCACGCCGTTGTCGGTGCGCTCACCACGCGCGAGTTCGCCCGGCTGACACCGAATGCCTTTGGACGCAAGGCGAAAGATGCTCGGACGGCAGTTGTCGACGGGATAGTCGCGACCGTGCGCGCAGTGCGCGAGCATCCGCTCACCCGCAAGATCATCGAGGTCGATCCCGAGTTCCTGCTGCCCTACTTGCTCGAGCGGCCCGGGACGAGCACGATCGCCCAGCTCGACCTGCTCGTTGCGGCGCTCAAGTCGTCGGACGGTTCGATCCGCCGCGGCAACCGGGCGGCTCAGGCGCGCGCGCTGTGGCTTGCCGCGTGGTCGTTCACCCTTACTGCGCCGGTGCTCGCCGGCGATGCGGTCAGCCTGGCCACGCTCGACCGTGAACTGCGCGCCATGCTCGATCGGTACCTCGCGCCGTGACGTCGTCTGCGTTGAACGCCGCGCGACGTGCGCGCGAACTCGACTCGCTGTCTGCACCGGTCGACGTGCTCGTCATCGGCGGCGGCGTTACCGGTGCCGGTGTCGCGCTCGATGCTGCGTCGCGCGGGTACACGGTGGTGCTCGCCGAGAAGCACGACCTGGCGTTCGGGACGAGCCGGTGGAGCTCGAAGCTGGTGCACGGCGGGCTGCGCTACCTCGCGTCCGGAGCGGTCGGCATCGCGCACGAGAGCGCGGTCGAGCGCGGCATCCTGATGACCCGTACCGCGCCGCATCTCGTGCGCGCGCTGCCGCAGGTCGTCCCGTTGCTGCCTTCTCTTTCGCATCGCAACGCCGCGCTCATCCGGGCCGGTTTCGGTGCCGGTGACGTGTTGCGCGTGGTGGCTCGCACGCCGGGCTCGGTGCTGCCGCATTCGCGCCGCATCCCGTCGTCGGCCGTCGCACGCTACGCACCGACCGTGCGCACCGAGGGGCTGCGCGGCGGCCTGCTGGCGTGGGACGGCCAGCTCGTCGACGACGCGCGCCTGGTCGTGGCCATCGCGCGCACCGCCGCATCGTTCGGTGCCAAGATCCTCACCCGGTGCGAGGCGACGCAGGTGACCGGCCGCGGCGCGGTGCTGCGCGACACGCTCACCGGCGCGACGGTCGACGTCGATGCGCGCATGGTGATCAACGCTGCTGGGGTGTGGGCCGGGCAGATCGCGCCCGACATCACGCTGCGCCCGAGCCGGGGCACGCACCTCGTCCTCTCGCAGGACAGCTTCGACGGGCTGAGCGCCGGACTCACCGTCCCGGTGGCCGGCACGATCAACCGGTTCGTGTTCGCACTGCCCGCGCCGGACCGGCGGGTGTACGTGGGGCTGACCGACGAGGACGCGCCGGGCGAGATCCCGGACGTCCCGTCTGCGTCGGAGCGCGAGATCGACTTCCTGCTCGACACCGTGAACACCGCGCTGCGCACGCCGCTGACGCGCGCCGACCTGCTCGGCACCTACTCGGGGCTGCGTCCGCTGCTCGACACCGGCGGCGACAGCACGGCCGACATCTCGCGCAAGCACGCGGTGCTCACCGCAGCGGACGGGTTGGTGACCGTGGTCGGCGGCAAGCTCACCACTTACCGGCGGATGGCGCAGGACGCGCTCGACGCCGCGGTGCTGGCGGCCGGGTCGTCGCCTCGCCCCTGCGTCACGGCGCACCTGCCGCTGGTCGGGGCGGCAGGCAACCTCGATACGTCCGACCGGCTGGTGCGGCGCTACGGCACCGAGGCGCCGCTGGTCGCGGCCGATCCGGCGCTGCTCGTGCCGGTGGCCGACGGCGTGGACACGACGGTCGCCGAGCTGCGCTTCGGCGTCACGCACGAGGGAGCGCTCGACGAGGCCGACCTGCTCGAGCGGCGCACCCGGGTCGCGCTGTCGCCGGTCGCTGCCGCCCAGGCTCGCACCGCCGCGGCGGCGGCGGTCGCGCTACTCCCAGGGGCCTAGCTCGGGCGCGGGGCGCGCGGTCGACCAGCCAGCCGGCCAGCGCCTGCGGATCGGCGCGGCGGGGCAGCCGGTCGAGCAGGATCGGCAGCCAGCGCGCGACGAGCTCGTCCGGCCAATCGCTGACGTGATAGCCCAGGCCCAGGTCGACGTGGTGGGTCTCCACCTCGCGCCAGCGGTGGAAGACGATCTCCGGCGCCGGTGTCTGCTCGCCGGCGATGTTGAGGACGGGGCGCTCCCACACGTCGTCGGGAAGCTCTGCGTAGAGCGACTCGAGCGCGGCGTCGGCGCTGTGCAGGTCGGCGAGCAGCTCGGCGGCCGCACGGTGCGCGGCCTCGTCGATCTCGCGGGCGCGCCCGTCGCGTCCCCCTTCGTACTGCGGCACCAACCGGCCCTCGGCCGCAGCGCTGAGCCGGCGGGTGACGCTGTCGGCATTGCGGGCCAGGTGGGTGACGACGTGCCCGACGGTCCAGTTCGGCAGCAGGGACGGGCGGCGCGCGAGCTCGTCGGTGAGCGTGGCGAGGGTGGCGTGCAGGCGGGCGTGCGACGCGGCGGTGGCGTCGATGTCGGCTTGTGGCCTCGGCATCCGCCCACCGTAGAGCGCACCGGCCGGCCGGGACAAAGCGCGGTTTGCACCCGTCGTGGTCGCTATATGCGCCGGATCTGTCGAGATAGCAGCCGTATTGGGTGCAAACCAATGGGACGACCAGCCGAACGTGATCCGGTTGCCGGGGACGGCCGACTAGCGTCGCCGGGGTGGAACCGATCGTGGCCCGGCTGCGCGCGGCCGGGTGCGTCTTCGCCGAGGACGAGGCCCGCCTGCTCGTCGCCGAAGCGCGCACGCCGGCCGAGCAGGACGAGCTCGTCGCGCGTCGCGTCGCCGGCGAGCCGCTCGAGTACGTGCTCGGCTGGGCCGAGTTCGCCGGGCTGCGCATCGCCGTCGAGCCGGGGGTATTCGTCCCGCGGCGCCGCACCGAGTTCCTCGTCGCGCAAGCGGCACGCCGGGCCAAGCCGGGCGACGTCGTCGTCGACCTGTGCTGCGGATCCGGCGCGCTCGGCGCAGCGCTGAAGGCCGCCCAGCCGGACATCGAGCTCTACGCCGCCGACCTCGACCCCGCAGCCGTCCGCTGCGCGCGCCGCAACATCATCGGCGAGGTCTACGCGGGCGACCTGTTCGACGCGCTCCCCGAGCGCCTCAGGGGCGGCGTCGACGTGCTGCTGGCCAACGCCCCGTACGTCCCGACCGATGCCGTCGCGCTGATGCCGCCCGAAGCCCGCGAGCACGAGGCCCGCACCGCGCTCGACGGCGGCGCGGACGGGCTCGACGTGCTCCGCCGGGTCATCGCCGGTGCCCCGAACTGGCTCGCCAGGCGCGGCACCGTGTTCGTCGAGAGCAGCGAGCGGCAGGCGCCGCACCTCGCGACGGCGATGCAGGCCGTCGGGCTCAGCGCCCGGATCGAACAGGACGGCGACGAGGCCACGGTCGTCCACGGGCAGAATTAATCAAACGACCGTTGACTTAACTCCGAACGCAGCTCTAGCGTCGCCAGGCATGTGGGCGATGGTGGTCAAGGAATTCCGCGAGCTGGTCCGCGATCGCCGCACGATGGCGATGCTCATCGCGCTTCCGCTGATCCTGCTGACCGTGTTCGGCTACGCGGCCAACTTCAGCGTCAGCAAGATCGAGACCGAGCTGTTCGGGCCGCAGGCGCAGCAGCTGTCCCAGCAGGTGCGCAGCCCGTTCCACGTCAAGGAGATCGACCCGGCCGGCACCCGCGCGCCGCTGTCGACGACCTGCGCAACGACCGCTCCGACATCGTGGTCGTCACGAGTCAAGGCAGCCCGCCGGTCGCCCTCGTCGACGGCTCGTCGCTGTTCACCGCGCAGAGCGCCGTGGGCGCGCTGAGCCACGTCAGCGGGTTGACCGTGCAAGTGCTGTTCAACCCGCACCTGAAGACCTCGTGGGTGATGGTGCCCGCCCTCGTCGGGCTGATCATGACGTTCATCGGCACGATCATCACCAGCCTCGGCCTGGTGCGTGAACGGCAGTCCGGCACGCTCGAGCAATTGGCGGTCATGCCGTTCCGCCCCAGCGACGTGATCATCGGCAAGATCGCGCCGTACTTCTTGCTCGCATCGGTCGACATGGTGCTCGTGACGATCGTCGGAGTAGCGCTGTTCGGCGTGCCGTTCGCCGGCAACCTGCTGGTGTTCGCCCTCGCCAGCGCGGTCTTCCTGCTCGTCGTGCTCGGCCTCGGCGTGCTGATCTCGACGCTGTCGCAGAACCAGGGCCAGGCGATCCAGGCAGCGCTGCTGGTGATGCTGCCGCAGGTCTTGCTGTCGGGAATGATCTTCCCGCTCAGCGCGATGCCGTGGGGCGTGCGCTGGATCGGCTACGCGCTGCCATTGACGTACTACATCAACATCTCGCGCGGGGTGATGCTGCGCGATGCGTCGCTCGTCTCGCTGTGGCCGTCGCTCGTCGTCCTGGCCGGGATGGCGTTTCTCGTTCTCGGCGTGGCGATCCTGCGGTTCCGGCGCGATCTCGCGCCGAACGTGAAGGCGGCCGCATGACGTTCGGAGCGCGCAACGTCACCGTCTCGTTCGGCCAGGTCACGGCGTTGCGGGACGTCTCGCTCGAGGTCCCGGCCGGTGCCGTGACCGCGCTCGTCGGCGGCGACGGCGCCGGCAAGTCGACCTTGCTGCGCTGCCTGGTCGGACTCATCGTCCCGCAGCAAGGTTCGGTCGAGCGCCCGCCCAAGCGGCAGGTCGGCTACATGTGCTCGTCGTCGGGGACGTGGCACGACCTGACCGTCGACGAGAACGTCGCCTTCGTCGCCGGCGCGTACGGTGCACCACCGCGGCCCGACCTGCTCGAACGGGCCGGGCTCGCCGACGTCGGTGGGCGGCTCGCCGGCCAGCTTTCCGGCGGCATGCGGCACAAGCTCGGCTTCGTGCTCGCCATGCAGCACGATCCCGAGTTGCTCGTGCTCGACGAGCCGTCCACCGGCCTCGACCCGGTCAGCCGGGTCGAGCTGTGGCGCATGATCGCCGGCGCCGCGGCCGGCGGCACCGCGGTGGTCATGTCCACGACGTACCTGGACGAAGCCGAGCGGGCGTCGTCGCTGCTCGTGCTCGATGCGGGACGAGCCGTGCTCGCCGGCCGGCCGGACGAGGTGGTCGCGAAGACGCCGGGACGCGTCGTCGAGGTCGAGCACCCGAGCGACCGCGCCCGGGCGTGGCGGCGCGGCCGGGTGTTCCACGAGTGGTTGCCCGACGAGAGCCGGGTGGACCCGCCCGATCTCGAGGACGCGATCATCGTGGAGATGTTGCAATGACTGCGGGCCTCGCCCGGGCCGAGAACGTCACCAAGACCTTCGGCTCGTTCACCGCGGTCGCCGACGCGTCGCTCGACGTCGCCGCCGGCGAGATCGTCGGGCTGCTCGGCGCCAACGGGGCAGGCAAGACGACGCTGCTGCGCATGCTGCTCGGCCTGCTCCGACCGACCCGCGGAGCGGCGCTGCTGTTCGGCGCCGCGCCCTCGCGGCAGGAACGCCGCCGCCTCGGCTACGTGCCGCAAGGTTTGGGCCTCTACACCGACCTGACCGTCGCCGAGAACATCCGGTTCTCCGCGCAGGCATTCGGTGTGCGCGACATCGCGCTTCCGGACAGCCTGCGGGCCATCAGCGACCGGCTCGTCGGCGAGATCGGGCTGGGCCGGCAGCGCCAGCTCGCCTTCGCGTGCGCGCTCGGCCACCGTCCCGAACTGCTCGTGCTGGACGAACCGACCTCCGGCGTCGACGCGCTGGCCCGCGCCCGGTTGTGGGACACCATCCACGACCAGGCCGAGGCCGGCGTCGGCGTGCTGGTGACCACGCACTACATGCAGGAGGCCCAGCAGTGCGACCGGCTGGTGATCATGGCGGCGAGCCGGGTGGTGGCCACCGGCACCGTCGCCGGCATCGTCGGTGACGCGGTGGCCGTCGAGGTGCGCACCGACGACTGGGCCGGCGCGTTCACCGCGCTCGACGACGCCGGCCTACCGGTGACGCTGGCCGGGCGCCGGGTGCGGGTCGCGGAAACGTCCGTGGCCGACGTGCAAAGCGCGCTGGCCGGCCTCGACGCCTCGGTCGTCGAGGTGCCCGCAACCCTGGAAGAGACCATGCTCGCGATCAGTCGAAGCGCATGACGGGACAGGCCGGATGACGCGCAGCGGTCGCCGTCCCGGCGCGGGGTCGACCCGTCCGGTGATCCTCGAAGCGGCCCGCGAGCTGTTCGCCGAGCGGGGCTACGAGCGAACGACGATCCGGGCTATCGCGGCGCGGGCCGAGGTCAACCCGGCGATGGTGCACCACTTCTTCGGGACGAAGGACGATCTGCTGGTCGCGGCGCTGGAACTGCCGCTGCCGCCGACCTATCTGGCCGACGCGCTGGTCGACAATCCGGGACGCGAGGGGGCCGAGCTGGTCCGCCGCGCGATCTCGCTGTGGGATCAGCCGACGGTGCGGTCGCGGTTGCAGGCGCTCCTGCGGGTGGGGATCTCGCACGAGCGGGCCGCGGCGGCCTTGCGCGACCTGTTCACGTCCCAGTTGCTGAGCGTGCTGATCGCGCGCATGCCAGCCCCTGACGCGGAACTGCGCGCGGCCCTTGTCGCCACCCAGATGGCCGGGCTGGCGTTGCTGCGCTTCGTGATCCCGATCGAGGCGATCGCGCGAGCCGACGCCGAGACGATCATCGCGGCCGTCGGGCCCAACCTGCAGCGCTACCTCACCGAGCCGCTGTCCTAGCTGCTGACAAACATGGCCCCCAACCGTCTCCGGTTGGGGGCCATGTCGTGGTCGAACAGGTACTACGACTTCGTGATGACCCGCTCCGCCGCGGTGGCAATGCACTGCCTGGCCGGCGTAGCTCGGGTGGATGCCGCACGGCGTGTCCCCACCGGCGGGAGGGTCAACAGACCGGCCGCGCAGGTGTCGTTACCGGGAGCGTTCTGCGACGCCTTGGCGAACAGGGCGTACGCGTCGGCGATCGTGACGTCGTACGGCGCGGACGCGTTCTTGACCGCGTTGTTGACCGCGAGGCTGTTCGCGTTCGCGTTGTTGTACGCCGAGTTGATCGAGTAGTAGTTCACGATCACGAGCTGGCCGGTGTAGCCGGTGCCACGCAGCCGCTTGAGGATCGTGTTGACGTGCTTGGCGATCCCGGCCAGCAGTGCCTGGAGCTCGGCCCCGCTGGTGCAGTGGTCAGCCGTGGTCTCCTGGCAGATGAGGCCGTCGTTGGCGCCGATCTGCAGCGTGACCAGCTTGGTGGTCGGGTGCGCCTTGAGGAACGAGACCGCATAGTCGAGCTGCGAGCCGGTGTAGTCGACGTGCAGCGGGAAGCCGTCCTTGTAGCCCGGGCCGCCGCCCGGCGAGGGTTGCAGCCGTTGTCGGGACGCGAAGTGTTGATCATGCTCGTCGCTGACTCACCCGGGCAGGCCGCGTTGGTGAGCTTGAGGCCGAGGTCCTGGGCGACCAGTTCCGGGTAGCCGATGAGCGTCTTCGGCGTTGGCGTAGTGCGGCGTCGGAGCTGCTTGCCTTCTCCCGGTACCCGAACGGGATCGAGTCACCGAGGGCGAGGTACCGGGAACCCGCGCTGACCGGAGGGGCGGCGCGGTGCGCCGGTGCGGCCGAGCCGCTCGGGGCGAGTGCGACGAGGGTGGTGACCGCAAGGGCTGCGGCACCGACTGCCGCCAGCGTGCGGATCTTCGTGCGAGGCTTCATTGCCATGTAGTGCGCCTTTCTGAGGCGGATCGCTTGATTTACCGCGTGAGCGGCCTGCACAACCTTTCCCACAAAGGCTTCCGCGTCAAGTTCCCGCTAGACGAGGTACGCGGGCGATGGTGTAAGAAATTCGCCCAATTCGGAACTACGCCGGCTCGTCGTCCAGCGCGGCGGCCATCCGCCGGTGCGCCTGCCAGATCTCTTCGGGCAGGTTCTCGAACTGCTCGAGGTGCTCCTGGCGCAGCGTCATCTCCTGCCGCCAGCGCCCGACGTCGACCGCCAAGATCGTCGCCAGGTCCTCGGGCGTGATGTCGACGCCCTCGAGGTTGAGCTCGTCCTCGGTCGGGATGATGCCCACCGCGGTCTGCCGGCCGGTCACCTCGCCGGTCTTGAGCTGCATCAGCCACAGCAGCGGGCGCAGGTTGTCCTGGTAGCCCGGCCAGCGGAAGTGCCCGTCGTCCAGATCGCGCTGGAACCAGTTGACGTGCGCGAAGACCGGTTTCTCGCGCACCGCGTCCATGATCTTCAGCCAGTGCTCGGCGTAGCGGCCCTCGGGATAGGACATGAACGGGCGCATCGACATCGGGTCGTAGCGCAGCTGTCCCTCGACCCCCTCGGCGGCGTAGGTGGCCTCGGCGCCGAGCGTCAGGCCGTCGTACACGCCACCGGCGACGTCCGGGATCGCCCGGATCAGCGGTTCGCGATCATGGGTGCGGCCGCCGAAGATGATGGCATCGATCGGCACGCCGTGCGGGTTGTTCACGTCGCCGGCGATGTTGGGAACGTTGGTCAGCGTCGTGGTGAACCTGCTGTTCGGGTGCGCCCACGGCTCGTCGCTGTCGGCGCGACGATCCGCGATGAGCGTGCCGGTCCAGTCGCGCCAGCCCGCGGTGTCGGCCGGTGGCTCCGGCGTCTTGCCCTCCCACCACACCTCGTGGGTGGTCTCGTTGTAGGCGACGTTGGTGAAGATCGCCTGGGTGCCCTCGTCCACCGAGTGCAGCGCGGTCGGGTTGGTCTTCTCGTTGGTGTCCTTGGCGACGCCGAAGACGCCGAACTCCGGGTTCATCCCGTACAACCGGCCGTCGTCCGGGTCGACCCACAGCCAGGCGATGTCGTCGCCGTAGAACGTCACGCGGTAGCGGTCGCCGAGTACGTCCGGCGGCAGCATCATGGCCAGGTTGGTCTTGCCGGACGCGCTCGGGAAGCCGCCACAGATGTGGTAGGACGTGCCGGTCTGCTTGTCCTCGATGCCGATGAGCATGAACTGCTCGGCGAGGAACTCACCCGAGGCCCAGCCGTCGTAGGACGCCTGGCGCAGCCCGTGTGCGATCTTGCCCAGCAGCGCGTTGCCGCCGTAGGACGAGCCGAAATGCAGGATCGTCCGCTCGTCGGCGACGGTGACGAAGTAGCGCTGATCGTCGTCGGTGCCCTGCCCGAGGTTCTCCAGATCACCGGTCACGTGCACGCCGCGGACGAAGCTGTCCTGATCGTCGAGGTCGTCGACGTGCTCGGCACCAACGCGGGCCATCCGGATCATGTGCAGGACGACGGTGCGGGTGTCGGTGAGCTCGACGCCGGCGGCGAAGCGCTCCAGCGGTGAACCGGGCGGTGCCATCAGGTACGGCACCACGTACATCGTCTTGCCGGCCGACGCCCCGCGCATGCGGCCCTCGAGCAGTGACTTCATCTCCTCGGCCGGGCGCCAGTTGTTGTAGACGCCGCGGTCGTCGGGGTTGCTGGTCGCCACGATCGTGCGCTCCTCCGAGCGCGCGGTGTCCTTGGCGTAGCTGCGTGAGTAGTAGCGCCCCTCGCCGGCCGGCTCCAGCTCGCCGGCGGCCAGCGCCTCCTCGATCAGCCGGGCGTCGTCGGCCGCGCTGACGACCTCGACGCGCTCGGCTCCGGTCAGCTCCGCCCAGTACTGGACGAATTCGCGCACCCGCTCGTTCTTCAACCCGGCGTCGTCCAGCGCTGCTACCACGTCTGCCATCGTCGGTGCGCGTCCTCTCGTCCGGGCGAGTCTCGCATCCCGTCTCTTCCTACCCGACGGCGCCTCGAACAAACTAGTACTATCGCAGAGTATACGCTCAGTGTATTGTCCTCGACATGACCGTCCCGCTGACCCTGCTCGGCTTGCTGGAACGCGAGCCCAGCCACGGATACGACCTCAAACGCGACTACGACCAGTACTTCGGGCGCGGCAAGCCGCTGCCGTTCGGCCAGGTGTACGCGACGCTGAGCCGGCTCGCCCGCGACGGCAAGGTGGTCGCGGCCGAGGCCGAGCCCGGCGCGGGCCCCGATCGCAAGCGCTACGTGATCACCGAGCAGGGCGTGACCGAGGTGCAGACCTGGCTCACCCAGCCGGTGGCGCCCGAGCCGCATCTGCAGACCGTGCTGTTCGTCAAGGTCGTCCTGGCGCTGATGCTCGACCGGCCGGCCGAGGAATACCTCGACACGCAGCGCGCGGCGCACCTGACCCGGATGCGCGAGCTGACCGAGATCAAGCGGACGGGAAGCGTGGTCGACGCGCTGCTCGCCGACCACGGGCTGTTCCACCTCGAGGCCGACCTGCGCTGGATCGACCTGACCGCAGCACGCCTCGACGCGCTGGCCAAGGAGGTGGCGTCGTGACCGAGATCGTCGTTGAGGCACGCCAGGTCGTGCTGTCGTTCGGGCAGACGCCGGCATTGCGCGCAGCGAGCGTCGCGGTGACCCGCGGCGAGATCCTGGCGGTGATGGGTCCGAGCGGGTCGGGCAAGTCGACACTGCTGCACACCCTGGCCGGCATTCTCGTGCCCGACTCGGGCGAGGTGTTCTTCGCCGGGCAACGGATCGACACGCTGCGCGAGGGCGAGCGCAGTGCCCTGCGCCGCGACCGGTTCGGCTTCGTCTTCCAGTTCGGCCAGCTCGTGCCGGAGCTGACCGCGGAGGAGAACGTCGCGCTGCCGCTCATGCTCAGCGGCACCCGACGTGCCGAAGCGCTGCACACCGCGCGGAGCTGGTTCGACCGGCTCGAGCTGGACGGTATGGGCGGCCGCCGCTCGGGTGAGCTGTCCGGCGGCCAGGCACAGCGGGTGGCGCTGGCGCGCGGCCTGGTGTCCCGTCCCCAAGTGCTGTTCGCCGACGAGCCGACCGGATCGCTCGACTCGCTGACCGGCGAGCACGTCATGGAGTTGCTCGTGAGCGCGGCCCGCGAACAGGGCACCACGGTCGTCCTGGTCACCCATGAACCACGGGTGGCCGCCTACGCCGATCGCGAGGTGATCGTGCGCGACGGCAAGGTCACCTCGTACTCGGCCGCTCCGCTCGCATCATGATCCGCCTCAGCCTGCGGCTCACCCTCAACGGCGGACGGGAGGCCATCGTCCGCCTGGTCATCACCGCGCTCGCTGTGGCACTCGGCGTCGGCCTGCTGTTGACGACGCTGGCCGGCATCAACGCCGTCAACACGCAGAACGGGCGATACGCCTGGCTGGAAACCGAATTCACCTCCTTGCCACCCGCAGCTCCGGGCGCATCGTCGGTGCTGTGGCGGGTGACTGCGGACGAATTCCGCGGCGCCGAGATCGGACGGGTCGATGTCGCCGATGTCCGTCGTGGCGCGCCCGTCCCGCCGGGCATCGCGCACCTGCCCAAGCCGGGTGAGTTCTACGCGTCGCCTGCGCTGAGCCGGCTGCTGCACTCCACGCCGGCAGCGCAGCTGCGGGATCGGTACGGCACGCGCCAGATCGGGACGATCGGTGTTGCAGGACTTCCCGCACCCGACTCGTTGCTCGTGGTCACCGGCTTGACCGTGCACGCCATCAACAAGCCGCCGGGCGCACTGCGGGTGAGCAGCATCGCGACCACCGCACCGAGCAGCTGCAATGGCTGCCCCGTCGACGTCGGCGTCGACGCCAACGGCATCGACCTGATCCTCGGCGTGGTGGCGATCGCCTTGCTGTTCCCGGTGCTGATCTTCATCGCGTCGGCCACGCGGCTGTCGGCGGCACGGCGTGAGCAGCGCTTCGCGGCGATGCGGCTCGTCGGTGCGACACCGCGGCAGATCTCGCTGATCGCGGCGGTCGAGTCGAGCGTCGGCGCGATCAGCGGAGTGCTGCTCGGCTTCGGGCTGTTCGCGCTGTTCCGAACCGACCTCGCCAAGATCCCGTTCACCGGCTCACCGTTCTTCACCAGCGACCTGTCGGTGAACACCCTGGACGTGCTCGGCGTTGCCCTCGGCGTCCCCGTGGCCGCGGCGGTGGCTGCTCGGCTTGCGTTGCGGCGGGTGACGATCTCGCCGCTGGGCGTGACTCGGCGGGTCACGCCGAGCGCGCCGCGAGCGTGGCGGCTCGTGCCGTTGCTCGCCGGGATCGCCGAGCTCGGGTTCTTCGCGAAGGTCGGCCGTCCCGATGGCTCCGACCGCCAGGTGATTGCCTATCTCGGCGGGATGGTGCTGATCGTTGCCGGCCTGGTCATCGCCGGGCCGTGGTTGACGATGATCGGTTCCCGGCTGATGCACCGCCGCACGAACCGGCCGGCGGTGCTCATTGCCGGGCGACGGCTGGCCGACAACCCGCAGGCCGGGTTCAGGGCGATCAGCGGCCTCGTCCTGGCGCTGTTCGTGACCAGCGTGGCGGTCGGGGTGATCACCACCATCGTGGCATTCAAGGGCACGCCGGTCGGCGGTGCGGCGGCCCAGGACGTGCTGGCCCAGCAGTACTTCCGTGACACCCCGTCAGCCGGGCCGATCCCCTCGATCCGCGCCTTGCCGGCCGGGTTGGCCACGAAGGTCCGGGCGATCCCCGGCGTGCGCGGCATCGCCGTGATTCACGCCCAGGCGTCCACTCCGCTGCACGCGTTCGCGCCGGGAGTCGTGTCGTGCGCGGAGCTGGCGGCCGTCCCGTACCTCGGCCGATGCCCGCGCGGGGCGTCGGCGGTGAAGATCGATCCGAATCTCAGTGGCGAGGTGTCGCAGGCCGGGGTGGTCTGGCCGAGTGTGGCGATCTCGGCTGCGCAGCTGGCCAACTTGCGCGTGCAGGACCTCGTCGTCAGGACCGACGGCTCGACGGCAGCCATCGAGCGGGCGCGCACCGTTCTCGAACTGGCGGTGCCCGACCGGTTCAGCCCGAACACGATCGGCGAGTACCGCGCGCAGGGTTCGCGGTTGATCAACCAGTACCAGCAGTTGGCCGACGTGGTGATCCTGGCCAGCCTGCCGATCGCCGGGTGCAGCCTCGCGGTGAGCGTGGCGGCCGGGCTGACCGACCGCAAGCGCCCGTTCAGCCTGTTGCGGCTGTCCGGCGTGCCGCTCGCGCTGCTGCGGCGGGTAGTTGCCCTCGAGGGTGTCGTGCCGCTGCTCGTCAGCGCGGTGGTGTCGGCGGGCGCCGGATTCGTGGCAGCCGCGCTGTTCCTTCGGTCGCAGCTGAACTACTCGTTGCGCGCCCCGGGGCCCGAGTACTACGTGGTGGTGGCCGCGGGACTGGTCGTCTCGCTGGCCGTGATCGCGTCGACGCTGCCGCTGCTGGAACGGATCACCGGCCCGGAGACCGCCCGCAACGACTGAAATCTGCTGGACGTCGTTGGCATCGTCGATCTCGTGCAGCAGGACGAGATCTGGGACGTCGACGCGGCGCACGGCTACGACACCCCGGGCACCGGCGTCTTCGCGGCTGAGGTTGTGGGGCCGACTGTCGATCGGCTGGCCTCGTTGGCCGGCGGTGGGCGGGCGCTGGAGTTCGCGATCGGGACGGGACGAATCGCCGTGCCGTTGGCCGCGAGCGGTGTGCCCGTCACCGGAATCGAGCTGTCACGACCGATGCTCGAGCAGTTGCGCACCAAGGTCGACGAGTCCGCGATCCCGGTGGTGGTAGGCGACATGGCCACCGTTCGGGTCGAGGGCGAGTTCACGCTCGTCTACCTCGTCTACAACACGATCTCCAACCTGCTGACTCAAGCTGAACAGGTCGCGTGTTTCCGCAATGCGGCCGCGCATCTCGTGCCCGGCGGCCGCTTCGTGATCGAGCTTGAGGTTCCCGAGTTGCGCATCCTTCCGCCCGGTCAGGCCGCCACCGTGTTTCGCGCCGAGTCCGGCTACATCGGGGTGGACACCTACGACGTGCTGCACCAGCAGCTCGTCTCGCACCACTTCAGGTTCGGCGAGGGCCGGCAGGCGACGATCTTCCGCAGCCCGCACCGCTACATCTGGCCGGCCGAGCTCGACCTGATGGCACAACTAGCCGGATTCGAGCTGGAGAGCAGACACGCCGACTGGACCGGCTCGGAGTTCACCGCCGAGTCTGGCTCGCACGTCTCGGTGTACCGCCTGCCGTCCTAGCTCTCGGCGATCTTCTTGATCGCGGCGAGCGTGCGCGGAATGCCATCAAGTGCCTGGCTCGAGCGCAAGGCGATGCGGTCGTGCGCCCCGTCGCGGTACTTGTCGTGGAACATCTGCAGTCCGGCACGGCGCAGCTGCCAGGACTCGGTGAGCTCGGTGCCGCCGTCCACCGGGTCGAGGCGGTAGCCCCAGCGCACGAAGCCGTCGCTGACCAGCCACGCGAACTCACGGGGACGATCGGCAACCTCGACGCGTGAACGCGTCTCCCAGACGGTGTCGCCGGTCTGATTGCGACCGGTGAACCAGGCGTCGGCGCGCGGGCCGTCGCCCGCGTCCCACCACGCGGCCTGGCAGATCGGGCTCCACTCCCCCGTCCGGGTGACGTCCGAGACGAGGTCGTACACCGCTTCAGGGGCAGCCCCGACGGTGAGCGTTTCGGAGTAGCTCAACTGGGTCGAGGTCGGCTCCCCGCAGATCTGACAAGTTCCAGGTGGCATCCCTCGATCATTCCAGCTAGCGCGCGCGGCCTCCCGAATCACCGGTGATCAACAGTGAGTTGTGGTCGTATATGGGGGGCACAACTCGGCGTTGATCACCGACGGTGCGCGCGCCTACCCGTGATCAATGGCCGGTGATCAGCCGTTCGCGGTCGAAGGCCGCCGACACGACCCGCCACGCGACCCGGTTGAGCGCCACAAGTGCCACACCAGCGATCAGGGCAACAGGCAGCGTTGCCTTGATGACGTTGAACGCGACGAGCGTGGTCACCGCAATGGTGGGCAGGCTCGCCAGCGTGGCGAGCTGCTGCGCGACGCGAATATCGTTCGACCGGGTCGAGATCAGCATGGCAAGCCAGATCGACCAGCCGGCGATAAGCGGCGTGAAGATGAGCTGGGCGATCAAGTCGGGTGGACGGACGAGCGCGTGCGCCACGCTCGGATCCGCGAACAGCTCGATGCAACCCAGCACCACGCCGTACACCGCGTAGGCGACCGCGATCGAGGGGAGCAGGGCGGCCAACGCCTTGCCCAGCAACAGTTCCTCGCGGCGGATCGGGGTCGTGAGCACCGGTTCGAGCGTGCCCTGTTGCCGCTCGCCGACCACCGAATAGGCAGCGATCAAGGACGGCACGAGCGCCGGGATGCCGAGCATGTACAGCAGCACATGTTCGTGCTTGAGCGGCCCTGACGCTGCCGAGTTCAGGCTGAAGACGTTGAGCAACGGCTGGATGGCGAACACGACCGGGATGATCGCCATCCCGATGGTCATGGAACGGTTGCGGCGGTACTCGCGCAGCTCCTTGCGGAGGATGGCGCCGACCCGTCTCCTGCTGACGCTCATCCTTGGCTCACCTGTTCGGCGGGGTCGATGAGTTCGAGGTAGACGTCTTCGAGCGAGTGATGCGACTGGCTGATCGAGAGCACGTCGGCACCGGCCGCGACTAGGGCGCGGGTGACACCCGGGGCGGCGGCTGCAGGATCGGAGACCGCAAGGACGTAGCCGGCGCGACCGTCCTGGCGCCAAGTGTCGACGGCCGGGAGGTCGGCGAAGACGTGGCCCGGATCGGGAAGCGGGTCGACGGTTTGGACGGCGAGGGTCTTGGCGAACAGCCGATCGCGCAGCTCATCGGGTCGGCCAATCGTCCGCAACGTCGTGTTGAGGATGGCGACGCGGTCGCAGAGCCGCTCGGCCTCCTCGAGGCGATGAGTCGTCAGGAAGATCGTCACGCCGCGCTCTCGCAGATCGGCGATCAGGTCGTGCACGTCGCGGGTGGCGACCGGATCGAGTCCGGACGTGGGCTCGTCCAGGAACAGCACCTGCGGGTCGCTGAGCAGCGCGCGGGCCAGAGCCACCCGCTGCCGCAGGCCCTTGGACAGCGTGCCGCACGCGTCACGCGCCCGGTCGGCCAGGTGCACCGCCTGTAGCGCGCGGTCAATGCGATCGCGAGCATCGGGCACCTCGTACAGATCGGCGAAACACTCGAGGTTCTCGAGCACGCTCAGACGCAGATACAGGCCGGGCGACTCGGGCATGATCGAGATCTGCTGCCGGATCTGCACCCCGTTCTCGGGCGTCAGCGCGAACCCGGCGACGGTGGCGGCGCCGGAGCTCGGCGCGATCAGCGTGCCGAGCGTGCGCACCGTCGTGGTCTTCCCGGCTCCGTTGGGCCCCAGGAAACCGAAGATCTCGCCGTAGCCGATGTCGAACGAGACACCTTCGAACGCGACTCGGTCACCGAAGCGCTTGCCCAGACCATGCACCGACAGGGCAGCCCCGTCGGAATGTTCCGCGCTCATGCCAGCTCACCTCGCAACGTCGGGCGGCGCAGACGCTACGCGTACTGACGAAGTGTGTGGATCAACGCGGCGGGACCGGCCTAGACGGGCGGTGCGGGGTCGTACTGGATGTAGCGGCGCACCTCGCGCGCCCGCGCAGTCCCGGCCAGCCGATCGACGAGGTGCAGGGCCATGTCGATGCCGGCCGACACGCCGGCTGACGTGATGATGTCGCCGTCGTCGACGAAGCGCGCCTCGGGCCGCACAGCGATGCTCGGATCGAGCTCGGCGAGCAGATCCAACGAGGCCCAGTGCGTCGTTGCCGGCCGTCCCGCGAGCAAACCGGCGGCTGCGTAGACCAACGATCCGGTGCACACGCTGGTCAGCAACGCGACGGTCTCGCGCTGGCGACGAACCCAGTCGAGCTGTGCGTCGTCGGTCAGCTGCGGACGGGTGCCGCGGCCGCCGGGATAGATCAGCACGTCCAGCGGCGGCACATCGGCGTAGGAGTGCCGGGCCTGAATCGTCAGCCCTTTCGCGCACTCGACCGGGCCGCCGGACTGCGACAGGCACGTCACCGCGTACCCGTCGTCCGGATGGCTTTGGGTCCAGGACGAGAGCACCTCCCACGGCCCGACCGCGTCCAGCTCCTCGACACCGGCGAACAGCAGGATGCCGATTGTCTTCATTTCGTCAGCCACCGGGCCATCGTGTCACCGCCCGCAACCGACCGCGCGCGGGTAAACCGAACGGGTCGCCAGTTCGCAGCGGTCAGTTGGGCATGTCGGCAAAGCGGCTGTAGCGGCCCTGGAACGCGACCGCGCAGGTGGCAGTTGGGCCGTTACGGTGCTTGGCCAGGATTAGGTCGGCCTCGCCGGCCCGCTCAGTCTCCGGTTCGTACAGATCGGGACGATGGACGAGCAGCACGACGTCTGAGTCCTGTTCGATGATCCCGATTCGCGTAAATCGGACAGGAGGGGCTTCTTGTCGGTGCGTTGCTCGGGACCGCGGTTGAGCTGTGACAGCACGACCACCGGGAGGTCGAGCTCCTTGGCGAGCAGCTTGGTCGCGCGGGAGAACTCGCTGACCTCCTGCTGGCGCGACTCGACGCGCTTGCCGCTGGTCATCAGCTGCAGGTAGTCGATGACGACCAGCTGCAGGTCGTGGCGTTGGCGCAGCCGCCGCGCCTTCGCACGGATCTCCATCATCGTCAGGTTCGGGCTGTCGTCGATGAACAGCGGCGCCTCGGCGAGCTCGCTCGATCGCCGAGCCAGCCGCGTCCAGTCCTGATCGGTCATGTGACCCGAGCGCATGTTCTGCAGCGAGACCGTTGCCTCTGCCGAGAACATCCGCATCATGATTTCGATCTTCGACATCTCCAGCGAGAAGATCACCGAAGGCTTGCCGTGCTTCACCGCCGCACTCCGAGCAATATCCAAGGCGAGGGTGGAGTTGTGCGTCGGCACCATGGTTCGCCCGGCCAGATACATGTGGTCGTGGTTGTCGACCTGCACGCAGCGCACCGGCACGGAATCAGTGACGCGCACATCCACGATGTAGCGATACGTAGTCACGTTCGGTGCCGTGCAGACGACTGAGTAGTTCTTCGACGGATCAGACACGAGAGCGAACGCGATGCGCTCGGTCGTCCAAACCTGATTTGTGTATTCGGTTGCCGGCCCAATCGGCGCCGCGTGACCGTGCCCCGCAGCGGTGAGCTCCCGCGCGAAAACAGTCAGCCGCCACTGGTGTTCGGCGTCGGCGACGATGACGGTGCCGTCAGAGAATTCGACCTCGTAACAAGGGCGTCCGACCATCACGTCCGTTGCGGCAACGACACGAGTAGGGCGGCCGTCGGCACGGAGCAGGTACTCGCCTACTCGAACGGCGCCCATCGTCGTCCACCCGGTGGGTGTTGCGAGCGGAGTGTCGAGCGCAAGCGCCTTCCCGCTGCCTGGCCGGCCGGCGACGGTGATCATCTGGCCCGGGTGCAATCCGTTGGTGTACTCGTCGAGCTGGTGGAAGCCGGTCGGGATACCCGTGCCGATGCCGCCGGTCGAGGAGATCTTGTCGATCTCGTCGAGGGTGGGTTGCAGCAGCGTCTCGATGTGCACGTAGTCCTCGGACGTGCGCCGCTCGGTGACTTCGTAGACCTCGGCCTGCGCGCGGTCGACGACGTCGTCGACGGTGCCGGTGACATCGGTCGAGCCCGACGCCGTCTCGTAACCCATCTGCACGATGCGCGTGCCCGCGACGACCAGCCGACGAAGGGTGGCCCGCTCGGCGACGATCTGCGCGTAGTAGCCGGCGTTGGCCGCGGTCGGGACCAGGTTGATCAGGGTGTGCAGGTACGGCGCCCCGCCGACGCGCACCAGCTGGCCGTTGCGGGTCAGCTCCGCCGACACCGTGACCGCGTCGGCCGGCTCGCCGCGCCCGTACAGATCGAGCACCGAGTCGTAGATCAACTGGTGCGCCGGACGGTAGAAATCCCCCGGCCGCACGACTTCGACAACGTCGGCGATCGCGTCCTTGGACAGCATCATCGCGCCGAGCACCGACTGCTCAGCCTCGATCGACTGGGGCGGCGTGCGGTCGAAGTCGGAGCCTTGTGGCCGGGCGCGCCTCGTTCGCGAGCGTCATGGACGCGCTGCCCTCCCGACCAGAGCTATCTTCATATCGCACATACGTACGCGCGGGTACCGACAGTTTCTGAATCGGCTTCCGAATTGCTCGGAAATGTCCCAGCGCGCTTGGTGCTGCCTCAGCAAGCTAGGGGTCACCGCAGCGACACGCCAAAACGGGCTTTGTGCACAACCTCGGGACGACCCTGTGCGTATCGGCATTTTCGTTGTAGACAGCCTGGGGAAAGACCTGTGAATTCTCGGGCCGCACCCCGCTGCCACCCGCGCATTTGCAGGCTCGGCGTCGTCCACGTCGTGTGGACAAAAGAAATTTCGCGACGTTCCCTTAACGATCTTGTCGCCCGTCGCGCAGTGACCGGAACACGTTGATCAACAAGCCCTGCGCATGCCTGCAGCCATCATCCGCGCACATTGATCAACAGGGCCGTCGGCGTCACGGCAAAAAGCCCGGCTCCTGTCCACGAACGGACGGGAGCCGGGGCTGAGAATCTGCGATCAGACCGCGGTGACGTTCACCGGGACGGATGCCACGACGTCGGGGTGCAGGTCGACGGTCACGGTGTGCGCGCCGGTCGTCTTGATGTGACCGGGCAGCTGGATGCGCTTCTTGTCCAGCAGCGGACCGCCCGCGCTCTTCACCGCGGCGGCGATGTCCGAGGTGGTGACCGAACCGAAGAGCTTGCCGTCCTTGCCGGCACGTGCCGACAGCGACACCGAAAGCTTCTCGAGATCGGTCTTGATCTCGCGGGCGTGCGTCAGGTCGCGGATCTCGCGGGCGTCACGCGACCGCTTGATCTGCACGATCTGCTTCTCGGCGCCCTTCGTCCACGCAATGGCGGCACCGCGCGGCACGAGGAAGTTGCGGCCGTAGCCGTCAGCGACCTCGACGATGTCGCCGGCGAGTCCGAGACCGGCGACCTCACGAGTGAGGATGAGCTTCATCGCGAACCTCCTTAGCGAGCGGTCGAGGTGTAGGGCAGCAGGGCCATCTCGCGGGCGTTCTTGATCGCCTTGGCGAGCTGGCGCTGCTGCTGCGAGGTCACGCCGGTGACGCGCCGCGCACGGATCTTGCCGCGGTCGGACACGAACTTGCGCAGCAGGTTGGTGTCCTTGTAGTCGATGTAGGTGATCTTGGCCTGAAGGAGCGGGTTGCTCTTCTTCTTCGGCTTGCGAATGGGTGGCTTGGGCATCTGCTCAATCTCTCTGTTTCAAATTGGTCGGGGTCCCCGCGAGATCGCGGAGTGTTCTTTGCGGAGCGATTTCGTGTGGGGTGTCTAGAAGGGGGGTTCTTCGCTGAAGCCGCCGCCGGCGCTGTCGCCGGCCGGCGGGGCCGAACCCCATGGGTCGTCGCTGGGTGCGCTGCCACCGGTGCTGCCGCCCGAGCCGGACGCGCCGTAGCCGCCGCCCCCACCCGAACCGCGCTGGGTCTTGTTCACCTTCGCCGATGCGTACTTCAGCGACGGTCCGACCTCGTCGACGTCGAGCTCGATGACGGTGCGCTTCTCACCCTCGCGGGTCTCGTACGAGCGCTGCTTGAGCCGCCCCGAGGCGATCACGCGCATGCCGCGCGTCAGCGACTCGGCCACGTTCTCGGCCGCCTGGCGCCAGATCGAGCAGCGCAGGAACAGCGCCTCGCCGTCCTTCCACTCATTGGTGTTGCGGTCGAACGTGCGCGGCGTGGAGGCGATCGTGAACGACGCGACCGCAGCACCGGACGGCGTGAACCGCAGCTCCGGATCGGCGGTCAGGTTGCCGACGACCGTGATGATCGTTTCGCCAGCCATGGGCCTACCGCTCTTCCGGGCGCAGGACCTTGGTCCGCAGCACCGACTCGTTGAGGTTCAGCTGGCGGTCGAGCTCCTGCACTGCGGCGGGCTTGGCCTGCAGGTCGATGACCGCGTAGATGCCCTCGATGTTCTTGTTGATCTCGTAGGCCAGCCGGCGGCGGCCCCAGATGTCGACCTTCTCGACCGACCCGCCGTCGTTCTTCACGACCGACAGAAAGGCGTCTAGGGACGGGGCGATGGTGCGCTCTTCGAGGCTGGGATCAAGGATGACCATGACCTCATAGTGGCGCAGCTTGGACGTAGGCGTACTCACCAGAAGTCCTCCTGTGGACTAAATCGGCCGCGGACTCTCCGCGGCAGGAGGTGGTTCGCCCGGGAACTGCCCTGGGCCCACTACGACTCGGGGCACAGCCAAGGCGAACCGTTTCAGAGTACCCGTCCGCCCGTCGCAACCCGAAATCGCTAGGCGAGGGCGTTGACGGCGGTTCGGAAGACCGGCGGCAGGCGGGTGGCCGCCGGAACGAGCAGCCGGCGCACGGACGGGACGCCGCTGGCCCACAGCAGCGACGACGTGAGCAGCCGGTACCGCCGGGTGATCCGCCGGTAGTCGTGCTCGTAGCCGGCCACCGTCGCCGGCGACGATCCGCTCGACCGCGGCCGCCGCGCACCGAAACGACAGCGCCAGCCCCTCGCCGGTCAACGCGTCCAGGTAGCCGGCCGCATCGCCGACGAGCAGCACCCGGCCGGCCACCCGGCGAGCCACGTCCTGCCGCAACGGCCCCGCCGCCCGCACCGGTCCGGCCGGCGACCCCAGCGCCGCCAGCGACGGGAACGGCGCCAGCAGATCCGAGTACGGCGCCTGCCTGCTACCCAGCACCGCCACCCCGACGCAGGACGGCCCGACCGGCGTCACGTACGCCTCGGCCTCGCGCGCCCAGTGCACCTCGACCACGTCGCTCCACGGCGCCACCGCGAAATGCGCCCGCACGCCCCACCGCCGCCGGGCGCCGGGCGCGGCAGGCACCCCGACCAGCCGACGCACCGTCGAGTGCAACCCGTCGGCAGCCACCAGATAGCGCGCCGTGAAGCCACCCGCTGTTACCGACGAGGACGACTGCGTCACCGACCGCACCCGCCCCACCTCGACGCGCACCCCGGCAGCAACTGCGGCCTCGAGTAGCGCCGCGTGCAACGACGTGCGCCGCACGCCGAGACCCGTGCCGGAGCGAAACGACGCCACCGCCGAACGCGACCCGTCGGTGTACCGGATCCCCCGAAACGGCATCCCGACACGGCGACACCCCGAGGGCGGCAAGCGCAGCCACCGCACCCGGCATCAACCCCTCGCCGCACGCCTTGTCGATCGCGCCCTGCCGCGGCTCCAGCACCACGCACGACAGCCCGGCCCGCGCGGCATGCAGCGCCGTCACCAGCCCGGCCGGCCCGCCGCCCGCGACGAGCAGGTCAGATCACAGCGCTACCAGCGCCCGGTTCTCGGCCGTGATCCGCACCCGCAGCAGCACCGCGTTCAGCACGGTGAACGCCACCGCCGTGATCCACGCGGTGTGCACCAGCGGCAGCGCGGCGCCCTCCAGCACGACCGCCACGTAGTTCGGATGGCTGAACAACCGGTACGGCCCGCCGCTCACCCGGCCCGCCCCGGGCACCACGAAGATGCGCGTGTTCCACTGCCGTCCCAGCGTCGCGATGCACCACCAGCGCAGCGCCTGCGAGGCCACCACCACCGCCAGCATCGTCCACCCGAGCCACGGCACGAAGGGACGTGACCAAGCCTCCAGCACGCACGCCACCAGCAAACCGGTGTGCAGCGCGACCATGAACGGGTAGTGCGACGCGCCGGTCTCGACCCCGCCCTGCGCCTTGCTCCACTGCTCGTTGCGCTTCGACACGACCAGCTCGAGAACGCGCTCGACCGCGACCAACGCCACCAGCGCGATGTACCAGCCCACGTCAGTTCCACCGCAGCAGGACGAGCTCCGAACAGAACCCCGGGCCCATCGCCATCAGCACCCCTGGTGTGCCGGTCGGCGGGTGCTTGTGCAGGGTGTCGCGCAAGACGTGCAGCACCGACGATGACGAGAGGTTGCCGATCTCGGCCAGCGATCGCCACGTCAGCTCGAGCGCATCGGGCCCGGCATCGAGCACATCCTGGATCGCCTCGATCACCTTCGGCCCGCCCGGGTGGCACACCCACGCCGTGACGTCGTCGATGGTCAGCTCGTGCGCGCCGAGGAACCCGCGCACGTCGTCGCCGAGGTACTTGCGCACCAGCGTCGGCACGTCGGCGTCCAGCACGATCTTCAGTCCGGTGCTGGTGATGTCCCAGCCCATCGTGCGCTGGGTGTCCGGGTAGAGATGGCTGCGCGAATCCAGCACGTGCGCGCCACCGACATGGTCCGACTCGCGCGCCGATCCCACCGCCACCACCGCGGACGCGCCATCACCGAACAACCCGCTCGCCACCAGGTTCGCGGTCGAATCGTCGTCGCGCTGCAACGTCAGCGAGCACAGCTCCACCGACAGCAGGACGGCCACGTCCGACGGAGCGCCGCGCAGGTAGTCGTGCACCCGCGCGATCCCGGCCGCGCCGGCCACGCAGCCGAGCCCGAACATCGGCACCCGCTTCACGTCGGGACGAAGGCCGATGCGATTCGCGATCCGCGCCTCGATCGACGGCGCCGCGACACCGGTCACCGTCGTCGAGAACACCACGTCGACATCGCCCGGCGCCAAGCCGGCATCGGCGAGCGCGCCACAGATCGCCTCGCTACCCAACTCGATCGCGTGCTCGATGAAGACGTCGTTGGCCGCACCGAAGTCGCGCAGCTTCGGGTACTCGTCCAGCGGCAGCACGAGGTGACGGCTCTGCACCCGCGCGCTCTCGTGCAACCGCTCCATCAGTCGCGCGCGCACCGGATCACCCAGCAGCGAGCCGAACATCGCAGTGATCTCGTCGTGGTCGTACCGGTGCGGGGGAAGTACCCCGCGTACCGCAGCGAGCAGAGTCATCGGGCCTCCTGTTGGGATCAGGCACTCGCAGTCGCGGTACCCGACACTCTTCCTTTGTACGCAAGGATGAGAGCCGTGGTACGTCTTCTCATCCGGTCGTGCCATCCGGCACCGAGCGCGGCGGTCACGGTCTTCGCGACCGTGCTGTCGGTGTTGGTGGGGAACACGGCGGGGACGACGGTGCTGCTGGCGTTCGCGATCCTGGCCGGTCAGCTGTCCATCGGCTGGTCGAACGACCGCATCGATGCCGCCCGCGACCGGCGCACCGGACGCTCGGACAAGCCGCTGGCCGCCGACGCCGCGCCGTTGCGGGTCATAGACATCGCGGTCGTGGCGAGCCTCGTCGCGACGATCGTGCTGTCACTCGCGCTCGGCGTGTGGCCGGGTCTCACGCACTTGTTCGCCGTCGCGTGCGGCTGGTCGTACAACCTCGTGCTGAAGTCGACCTGGTTCTCATGGTTGCCGTTCGCGCTCGCGTTCGGATCGCTGCCCGCGATCGCGACGCTGGCGCTGCCGGGGCATCCCGCACCCGCGCCGTGGGTGGTCGCTGCCGGTGCGTTGCTCGGCGTGGCCGGGCACCTGACGAACACCGTCCCCGATCTGGACGATGACCGCGCGAACCGCATCGTCGGCTTCCCGCATCGCATCGGCGCGCGCGCAGCACTGGTGTTGTCGACGATCCTGCTGGCCGGCGCATCGGTGCTCATCGTGCTCGGACCGCGCGGCGCACCCGGCGCACTCGACTGGCTAGGGCTCGGCTTGGTGACCGTGCTGGCCGTGGCGTCGCTGGCGACCAGCCGCTTTCCGTTCTACGCGATCATCGCGCTGGTGGCGCTCGACCTGCTGCTGCTCGTGCTTGGCAGCTCGGCCGGCGACTTCCTCGCAAGCTAGTTACTTGCTGTGCTTCGGCTTGGCCTTCACTCCGCCGGGAGCGAGCAATACGGGTGCCTCAGCCACGGGTTTCTTGGCCTGCTTGGGTTTGCGGACTTCGCGCCCGCCCTTGTTCTTCGCCATCGGGAATCCCGATCTGGCCGGTCACCGGCCGATATTCCACGTGCGGGGACGAGGTCGGCATCGAATGGCCGGCGTACGAGATATCCCCAACGGGCCGGACACTACTCCGGTTGCGTGGGCATCTCCGCGGTCGCGGGCTTCGCCGCAGGCTGGGGAAGCAGGCCGAACATCCTGCGCTCGCCGTGGATCGTCGCGAACGACGGTTCGGCCAGGCCGCGGTCGACGAGCTGGTGACCGACGGACGCGACGAGGCGGGCATTCACCCCGAATTGGCGGGCCAGGTCGTTGAAGGTCGCTGGACGATCCGCACTGGAAAGTGCCCGTAGCGATTTGAGGATCTGATGTTCTAAGTCGACTGGCACAACCTGACACTAGTCGCTTCCCGGCGGTCGTGCGCGATCTTGGCACGTTTGGTCCGAGCGGCCGGCTAGTCGCGACCGGCCCCACTGAGCGTGACGTTCGTGAGTTGTGAATAGCCCAACACGCGCCAGATCTTCTGCAATGTCGCGGACGCGCCGACGATCCGCAGCATCCCCTTGCGCTCGCTCAACGCGAGCGCGAGCTCGGCAAGAACGGTGGTTCCGCGGCCGTCGACGAACTCGAGTTGGCTGACGTCGAGCACCAGCCGATCGCGCTGCACGTGCGTGCCAGCGAGCAGCCGCTCGAGCTGCTCGGCGTTGAACGAGTCGAGCATTCCGGCCAGCACGAGGGTGTCGCCGTCGAAGAAGAGCCGGAACGATTCCTCCTGCACCGGCTCGCGCACCTGCGGGTGCCGGCAGGCCAGCTCGCGGATCACCGTCTCGTCCAGAACATCGGTCCGGTAGGCGCAGACCGCACTCAGGCCGGGGCCGTTGGCGATGTAGTCGTCGGCGAGGTGTTCCCAGCGCAGGTGCTCGTCGAGCTGGTCCGGATCCATCGCGAGGCGGGTCACCTCGGCGAGCACGCGCAGGCCGGTGTAGCCGTCGGCCAGCGCCTGGCGGGTGACGTCGTCCCAGAACCGCAGCTTCTTCTCCGGGGTGTCGAGCGGGGCCTTTGCCGTACGCGTCGTCGAGCGCCACCACTTCGTTCTGCGACGCCGTGAAGTCATCGCCGATGCACGCCACGCGCTCGCCGAGGGCGAATCCCTCGGCGATGTAGGCCGCGGCTGCGAGGTGAAGGTGCTCCGGGTCGTCGTACGGCCAGCAGAGATGGCTCGTGCGACCCAGTCCACCCAGCTCGCGAACCGACCCGTTGGCTCGCATGGCAGGAGGTTAGTCCGCTACTGCGGGGTAGGCATCGGTCAGTTGCTGCGGCGCAGAAGGAACATCCGCGCGTACATCGCGGTGACCGTCGACAGCGCCAGGATCGCCACGATCGCGAGCAGGACGGGCAGTTGCGCGCCGCCGAGCTGATCGCGCTGCGCGACGTCGACTGTCTTGGCCGGCTTGATCTTCGCGGCCGGGCTGGTGTGCGGCGGCGCAGGCGCCGTGCTGGTCACCGGCGGGGCGACCGGAGCCGCAACTCCACCACCACCGGCAGCCGGGGGCGCGAAGCCGCCGTTGCCGCTGCCACCGCCGCCGAAGTTCACGGCGTGCGGCATGACCTTCTCCGGCACGGTTGTCGGCGGGGGCGTGTACTTGATCGTGCCGCCGCCACCGGACCGCGTCTTCGGGTGATGCGCCGGCGTGCTGCTGGAGCTGCCGGTCGGCAGGTTCGGCGGGGTCAGGGTCGGCAACTTGCCGGTGATGCTCGGGATCGGGTTGGGCAGCGAGACGTTGGTTCCGGACACCGTGAGGGTGTGCCCCGGGGCGGAGACCTTCACCGTCGGGACGGCGATCTGCACGCCGCAGTTGGTGTTCTTGCTGGCCACGATCTTGCCCGACCAGCTCAGCTGTCCGCCGGCGGGCAGGTTCACGTCGTTGCCGTTGAGCGGCACCGTGCCGAGGCCGCCGAGCAGCGAGACTGCGGTGGCCTTCCAGGCGATTTGGTGGGTGCCGTTGACGTTGTTCAGGACGATCTTGTCCTTCGCGGTCTTCAGGGTGTGCTTGTGGCCGTCGATCTTCACCTTGTCGACGAACGAGGCGACCTTCGCGGAGTCGAGCGGAACCGTGACGGGCGGCAGCCCGGGCAACGTGGCCGGCACCTTGACACTTGCACCGGCCAGCGAGGCCTTGATGGTGACCGAACCGCCGGGGGCGACGTAGGCCGTGGTGCCGCCGGTGGAGAACTGGCAATTGGAGTCGACGAGTCCGGTGAAGGTGAGCGTCGCGGTCGTGCTCGCGGCTTCCGCATTGGCCGGCGCCATGGCCAGCGCGATCGCCCCGGCAACCGCGCCACCGGCCAGCAGCGCGACCCACGTAGTGGGCGAGGACAGCCGCCCGCGTCGTTCGGCGGAACGCCGGATACGCATAGAAGTCACTCCCGGACTATTCGGACTTTTGTCACAGCACGGCCTGCTGTGTCACACGGATTAACCGAGGCTGTTCAGTTAAGGTTACTGGCGCGTAGCAGCCAGAGCGTTGGTATTAGCATTCCCAGGACGAGCGAAGTAATCCCGCGCTCCATCGAAGAATCCGCCGCCCGGATCGTCCTGTCCACCGGAGCGGACGATGTCACCCTCGGGCCGCCAGATGTCGCGCACGATGAGCCCGGCCAGGGCCAGCAGCATGACGTCGCGGGCGATGATGAGCAGGATGAGCCAGCCGTAGCCGATGCCCCGTGCCGATTGGTCGGGGTTGAGCCCCAACAACAGGGTGAGGGTTGCGAACCAGACCGCGATCTCGGTGAACTGCCACACGATCGAGAGCCGCCAGCGCGGACGGGCCAGCGCGAGCAGCGGCACCAGCCACAGCGAGTACTGCGGGCTCCACACCTTGGTGGTGAGCAGGAAGGCCAGCACGGCGAGGAACGCCAGTTGCGCCACGCGCGGCTTGGTCGGCGCGCTGAGCCCGATCCAGGCCACCACCAGGACGCCGGCGATCACCGCCAGCGCGACCGCGGCGCCCGGCGGCACCCAGTAGGTCGCGTCGGCCGGGTTGTTGCCCTCGGTCAGCATCGTCTTGCCGATCGCCCACAGCGAGCTGCGCTCGGCGGGCCGGATCTCGCTGAACTGGTAGAACGCCCACCAGCCGTGGTGGTAGGCCACCGCGACCGGGATGTTCACCGTCAGCCACGACACCGCTGTGGCGACCGACGCCCACACCACGGGCGCGTAGCGGCGGGTGCGGATGGCCAGGATCACCAGCGGGATGAGCAGGAAGACCGGATACAGCTTCGCCGCAGTGCCGAGCCCGATGAGCACGCCGGTGGCCACCGGTTTGGAACGCGACCACGCCCACAGCGCGCAACTGGCCAGCGCCATCGCGAGCAGGTCCCAGTTCGAGAACGCGTGGAAGACGAGCAGCGGTGAGAGCGCGAACATGGCCGCGTCATAGGGACGTCCCCGTGCGGTCAGCGAGGTCGCGGCCGTCGTGACCAGGCCGCAGACCGCGAGCAGCAACGCGGTGACCACGCCGAAGATCACGATCTCTGACCAGTCGGTCTCGAAATTGTGCAGGGCACGGGTGAGGTCGGCGGTCAACCACATGAATCCGCCGGTCAGCACCGGGTACTCGACCGCGGTGTCGCGGTAGGGCACCGCGCCGACGTCCAACCGCTCGTCGCTCCACAGCGGCACGACGTCGGAGTAGCACATGTGCGTGTACTGCTTCGAGCCCGACCAGTCGCCGGTGGCGCACGGCGCCTTCTGCGCGAACCCGAGCAGCAGCGTGAACAGCGTGGCGGCGAGCAGGATGCGCAGCGGTGACCACCAGGCGCTGGACGGGACGCCGGCGCGGCGTCCCCAGACTCCGCCGAACAGCGCGGAGGCGCGCGCGGCGGTCGCATCCACCTGGCTGGGCGCGCGAGCGGTGCTGCGCGTGGACGTCACGCCGTCATCCTGGCACGCGGCGATCAGGGAGTTGCTGGCGCAGATCCGGACGGTGTCGGTGTCGGTGTGGGCGTCGGGCAGTTCGGCAGCACGAGACCGGGCGTGCACGACGGCGACGGCGTAGGCCGCGAGGTTGACGTCGGCGGCTTCGAGGTGGGTGGGGTGGACGTCGTCGGCTTCGAGGTAGGCGGGTTCGAGGTCGGCGCGGTGGAGGTCGGCGTGCGCGAATGCGTCGGTGTGCGCGACGCGGCCGTGCTGCTCGGCGAGATCGGAGTGTTCGGCGCCGTGATCAGCTGCTTGTTCGGCAGCGGCAGGTTGGGCTTGCCGGACAGGTAGGTGTCCATGAAGATCTTCCACGCCTTGCCGGGCAGGTCGCGCCCGTATTCAGGGCTGCCGTAGGCGTCGACGATCGGTTGGATCGAGTTGCCGCTGCCGACCCACACCGCGGCGCTGACCTGCGGGGTGAAGCCGACCATCCAGGCGTCGCTGTTGCCGCCCTTGGCCTTGCCGGTCTCGATGCCTTCGGTGCCGGTCTTCGCCGCGGACGGCCGGCCGCCGGCCAGCGCGTCGCCGGACCACGCCGCGATCGGCTCGAGAGTCATCGTGACGTCGTTGGCGACCTTGCTGTCGAACGCCTGCGTCGGTGCGTCCTTGTGCTTGTAGATCAAGCTGCCGTCCGACGAGGTTGCCTTCTCGACGAAGTAGGCGCTGTTGGCCATCCCGCCGTTGGCGAAGGTGCTGAAGCCGACGGCCTGGTCGATCGGGTGCACCGCGTAGTTGCCGATGCCGATACCGAAGTTCGTCTTGCCGTTCGCGCCGGCCAGCGAGGGTTGCCCGTTGATCATCTTCGAGACGCCGGCAGCATGCGCGGTTGCGGCGACGTTGCCCGGACCGACCTTCTCGGCCATCTGGTCGAACGTCGTGTTGAGCGAGTACTTCATCGCGTCGGAGACCTTGAGCGCCGGCGAGCTGAACTGCTTGTCACTCGGGTCGTTGCAGATCTGGGTGCCTTCGATCGTCACGCAGTAGCTGCCGTTGACGGTCGAGTTGATCGCGAGCAGCTTGCCGTGCGACTTGTCGCCGTCGACGGTCTGCTGCAACGCCGTCGCCAGCGTGTACGGCTTGAACGACGAACCGGGTGCCGCCGAGCCGAGGCCGGCGTAGTCGTAGTAATCCTTCTTGCCCGCGTAGTTGTCACCGTTCGGACCGCCGTAGTACGCAAGTACTCCGCCGGTGCTCGGATTGACCGCGATCAGCGCGTTCTTCATGTTGCGCTGCTGCTTGGTCAGGTTGCCGAACGTCTGGTTGATCGCGCTCTCGGCGTCGTCCTGTGCCTTGCGGTCGATCGTGGTCTGGATCGTCATGCCGCGCGCGTAGATCTCGTCCTCGGAGATGCCGTGCGCCTCGAGTTCGGCGATCACGCGCTGCACGATGAGCGCCTTGGGTCCGGTGGTCGTCAGCCCGCTCGTCTTCTTCGGCGGCTTGACCTTGGGGAACTTGATCTGGTTTTCCTGCGCCTGGGTCAGCTGGCCGATGCTGACCATTCCGTCGAGGACGTACTTCCAGCGGGCCTTCGCCTGGCCCGGGTTGACCGCCGGGTCGTAGTAGGACGGCGCGCGCAGCAGCGCCGCGAGCACCGCGCCCTGCGACACGTTGAGCTTGCTGACGTCCTTGCCGAAGTAGGCCTGCGACGCGGCCTCGATGCCGTACGTGCCGCGCCCGAAGTAGACGGTGTTCAGGTAGAACTCGAGGATCTGGTCCTTCGAGTAGTCGCGGCTCAGCTTGACCGCGATGGCGAGCTCCTTGAGCTTGCGGCTCAGCGTGCGCGAGTTGCTCAGGTAGGCGTTCTTCGCGTACTGCTGCGTGATGCCCGAGCCGCCCTGCGTGTCACCGCCGGTGAGGTCGTTGAGCGCGGCGCGGATCGTCCCGGTGATCGAGACGCCGGGCTCGTTGTAGAAGTTGCGGTCCTCGGCGGCGATCACGTCCCACTGCACCGGCTTGGGCACCTGGTCGAGCTTGACGATGACGCGGTTCACCGTGCCGATGCGCGCCATCACGCTGCCGTCGGAGTACAGGATCGTGGCCACCTGCGGCAGCGGCAGCGTGCCCGGCTCGGGCACGTCGCTGAGCGTGTAGAACAGGATGACCGCGGTGACCATGAACGCGGCGATGATGCCGAGAAACCACGTCGAGAGAATGCCGACGCGACGCGCGATCCGCCGCTTGCGCGACATCGCGGCGATGCGCTTCTTCTTCGCCCGGCGGCGCTTCTTCCACCGCTCGCGGAAGGAGCCGTCCTTGGCAGCGGCCTTCGCCGTTGTCTTGTTCGCGTCGTTTTTGGGCGCGCCCGAGCCGCGCCGCTTGGCGCGTCCCAACTGGAGCCGCTCGGGCTCGGACACGTTTGTCCCTTTCGCTACGTAATTTTGGCCGTCCGAAGCGAGATTACGTGCGGTTTGCTCCGCTGACCTGCCGAACTACGGGGGCCCTCAGGTTGCGGTCGGGACGAGGGTGCAGGTCAGCTCGTCGGGGCGGCTTCCGGCTCGGGCTCGGCGGCTCTGGCTTGCGGGGCGGCCCGCCGAGCGATTGCTGCAGGATTTGCGCCACGTCGAGCACCTTGACGTCTTCGCGTGCGGTGCCGTCGCCGACCTTGGCCGCAACGGCGTCGGAGAGCATCACCATGCAGAACGGGCAGGCGGTCGAGATCAGGTCCGGATCGAGGCCGAGCGCTTCCTCGGTGCGTTCGACGTTGATCCGCTTGCCGATCTTCTCCTCCATCCAGAACCGCGCACCGCCGGCGCCGCAGCAGAAGCCGCGTTCCTTGCAGCGATGCATCTCCTGCGACTTGAGGGACGGGATCGCGCCGAGCACTTCGCGCGGCGGTGTGTAGACCTTGTTGTGCCGGCCCAGGTAGCACGGATCGTGGTAGGTGACGTTCTTGTCGACCGGCTCGACCGGGGTGAGCCGGCCGTCGGCGACCAGCTTGCCGAGCAGTTGGGTGTGGTGCACGACCTCGTAGTGCCCGCCCATCTGCGGGTACTCGTTGGCCAGCGTGTTGAAGCAGTGCGGGCAGGTCGCGACGATCTTCATCGGGCCCGTCCGCTCGATCGAGTTGAGCGTCTCGACGTTCTGCATGCCCTGCATCTGGAACAGGAACTCGTTGCCCAGCCGCCGCGCCGGGTCGCCGGTGCACGTCTCGCCCGAGCCGAGCACCGCGAACTCGACACCGGCCACGTGCAGCAGTTCGGCGAACGCGATCGTCACCTTGCGCGAGCGGTCTTCGAGCGCGCCCGCGCAGCCCACCCAGAACAGGTAGTCGATGTCGGCGTCCAGCTTCGTGCCGGGCTCGGCGCGGCGGACCTCGAAGGACAGGTCGGCCATCCACTCGTCGCGGCCGCGATCGGCCATCCCCCACGGGTTGCCCTTGTTCTCGATGTTGCGCAGCATGACGCCGGCCTCGGACGGGAACGCCGACTCGATGAGCACCTGGTAGCGGCGCATGTCCACGATGTGGTCGATGTGCTCGATGTCGACCGGGCACTGCTCGACGCACGCGCCGCAGGTGGTGCATGACCAGAGCACGTCCGGGTCGATCACGCCGCCGCTGGCCAGGTCACCGACGAGGGGACGGACGGCCTGGTCCGGTCCGGATCCCTCGATGCGCGGGAAGCCGGACTCGGGCACATGCCCTTCCTTGCCCTCGGCGCTCGCGTCGGTCGGAACGTTCTTGCCGCCGATGATGTAGGGCGCCTTGGCGAACAGGTGATCGCGCAGGTCCATGATCACGAGCTTGGGCGAGAGCGGCTTGCCGGTGTTCCAGGCCGGGCACTGCGATTGGCAGCGGCCGCATTCGGTGCAGGTGGAGAAGTCGAGGTAGCCCTTCCAGGTGAAGTCCTCGATCTTGCCCTTGCCGAACACGGTGTCCTCGGACAGGTTCTCGACATCGGCGAAGTCGATCGGCTTGCCGTCCTCGCCCGTCACGGGCAGCAGTTCTCTCAACGCGTCGGGCTCGCGCTTGGTGAGCACGTTGAGCGGTGCGGTCGCGATGTGCAGGTGCTTGGAGTACGTGACGATGATCGTGAAGCCGAAGATGACGGCCATCTGCGCGAGCAGGAAGAACGTCTCGATGCCCTGGTTGTACGCGCCGTCGCCGAGCAGCTTGGCCACCGCGTAGGACGCGAACGGGGCCTTCGACCGGCCGAACGGGAAGTGCCCGGTGTTGTACTGCGCGCCGCGGTAGATCAGGAGCGTGATGATGACCAGCGAGATCATGGCGAGGATGACCCAGGCCGGTCCGGTGTGCGAGCCGTAGAAGCGGCTCTCGCGCTGCTTGCGTTCCGGTGCGTTGCGCAGCCGGTTGATCGAGAACCAGATGATTGCCAGTAGGACGGCGACGGCGAAGAAATCCTCGCCGAAGCCGAGCCAGCGGGCGTGGCCGAGGATCGGGATGGCGAAGTCCTGGCTGATGACCAGCGCGCCGAACGCCTCGACGATGGTCAGGCCGAGGATGACGAAACCCCAGAACGTGAAGAAGTGCGCGATGCCCGGACCGCTCCACTTGAGCAACTTGCGCTGGCCGAAGACCTCTTCGACCTGGCTCTTGAGCCGTTCCTCGATGTGGTCGGTGCGTCCCTCGGCGTGCCGTCCGGACCGGATCAGCTTGACCAGCCAGGCGATCCGCCGGCCGGCGACGGCCACGGTGACTGCGAGCATGAGCAGCGCGAGAACGATCCGCAGCGGGCCGGGACCGGTGTAGGTCCAGTCGAACAGCTTGTTGTACGCGAGTTCGTGCGTGCTCGCGCTCAGCGCCACAGTGCAGCTCCTCTGCCGTCATGGGATTGCTTGAGACTATTCGGTATTACCGACCAGTAACCAATCAGACCCCGTGTGGCGGCTCCCACGTTGTGGCCCGTGGCGCTTGCCGGCCCGGCGGGGGTGTGCGCGAGCGATAGAGCATTGCCCGCGCACTCGCGGGCAAGCGGGTCGGCAGCCCGTCGGCGGCCGGCCCACCCCGCATCTGTGATGCGCTCGGCGCGTCCGGGGTGCCCTGGCGCATCTGTGATGCCGAAGCCCGGCGGGTCCGGCCGGCGCCGCATCTGTGATGCGCTCGGCGCGTCCGGGGCGCCCTGGCGCATCTGTGATGCCGAAGCGCGCGCGGGGCCGGCGGCTCCCGCATCTGTGATGCGCTCGGCGCGTCCGGGGCGCCCTGGCGCATCTGTGATGCCGAGCTGAGCTGGCCCGGCGCTGAGCTGGCCCGGCCGTCCCGCGCCGCCTGTCCTCCGCACACCGCGCGCACCGCGAAACCGCGAGACCGGCCAGCGCGGCGAGTCGACACGGCGAGCGCTACCCCCGGACAATCAGCGCCATGGCCAAGACTTCGCGCGTTCCGTCCGCCGTCGGATCGATTCCGGTGGTGGGCGACCTGGTCAAGCAGGCCGACAGCCAGGCGCAGTGGCTGCAGGAGCTGGTCGAGCAGAACGCCAAGCTGGTCAGCCAGCTGCCCGCCACCATCAAGACCCTCAACGACAGCCTCGAGCGGTTCAACGAGAGCGTCGCGCGCCTCGATCGCATGGTCACCCGGATGGAGAAGACCAGCGAACGGGTCCGCGACCTGCCGGCGCTGGCCGACGCGATCCGCAAGGAGGCGCTGCCCGCGCTGCGCGCCGCCACCGACACCCAGCGCCAAGTCGCGCTGCTGCAGGGCACCGTCGAGCGGATCGCCACCGTTCTGGGCGAGCTCCCCGGCGCCGGCCTGCTCCGGCGCCTGGCTACCGGCGCCCAGGGCGCGGGCCAGACCGCGCCGCAAACCTCACGAACCGGTGACGATTCGCCCTAGCCGGAATACGGTGTCGGACCCGAGTGGTTCGATAGCTGTTACCGCGTGGTGGCAAGCAGATTCTATTGCGCGGCACGGCATCCGGGGGGCGTTGTTTGTCCGAAACGGCACGGACGGTGGAGCGCGCCCTCGCCCTGCTAGCCGAAGTCAGCGTCGGCGAGCATCTAACGCTGTCCGAATGCGCCCGCCGCACCGCGCTGGCGCCCAGCACCGCGCTGCGCCTGCTGCGCACCCTCGAGGCCACCGGATTCATCGAGAAGCACGGCAACAGCTACCAACCCGGCACCCGGCTCGTGCAGCTCGGCGCCCTCGCGCTGGCGCGCCAATCGCTGGTCAACCAGGTCCGTCCCGGCCTGCAACGCATCGTCGAGCGCACCGGTGAATCCACCTACTTCGTCATCCGCGGCGCCGGCAACACCGCCGTGTACGTCGCGATGGTCGAGGGCACGCACGCGATCCGGCACACCAGCTGGGTCGGGCGGGCCATCGAGCTGGAGGATCTCGCCGTCGAGCAGGCGCTGATGGGCAACGTCTCGCCGGCCGGCTACGTGGCCCAGCGCGACCGCGACGCTCCTGACGTCACCGCCATCGCCGCACCGATCCGCTGGACGGGCGGCGTGGCCGGCGCACTGAACCTGCTCGGTCCCACCTACCGAATGGACGAACAGACCATGCACAGCTACGGCGCAATCGTCGCAGCGGAGGCCGACGCGATCGGTGCACAGCTCGGCGTGAGGGAGGTTTCGTGATCCGGTTCGAGTCGGTCACCAAGCGATATCCGGACGGCACGGTCGCCGTCGACGAGCTCAGCCTCGAGGCGCCCTCGGGCAAGATCACCGTGCTGGTCGGTCCGTCCGGGTGCGGCAAGACCACCAGCCTGCGCATGATCAACCGGATGATCGACGCGACGTCGGGGCGGATCATGCTCGACGACACCGACACCGCGAAGATCGATCCGGCGCAGCTGCGCCGCGGCATCGGCTACGTGATCCAGCACGCCGGGCTGTTCCCGCACCGCACCGTCGTCGACAACGTCGCGACCGTGCCGATGCTGCTCGGCGTGGACAAGAAGAAGGCGCGCCGGCAGGCGATGGAACTGCTCGAGCGGGTCGGCCTCGATCCCGTTTTCGCCAAGCGGTACCCGGCGCAACTGTCCGGCGGGCAGCAGCAACGCGTCGGTGTTGCGCGCGCCCTCGCCGCCGACCCGCCGGTGATGCTGATGGACGAACCGTTCAGCGCCGTCGACCCCGTTGTGCGCGAGCAGTTGCAGAACGAGTTCCTGCGCCTGCAGAGCGAGCTGGGCAAGACGATCGCCTTTGTCACGCACGACATCGACGAAGCGATCA
>CAWCFH010000011.1:0-46311 GCA_963794885.1 uncultured Actinomycetota bacterium | reverse complement strand
CTGTCGTCGAGGTGCCGCTTCCAGACCGCGAGTTCGGCCTCGTGCAGGGTGCGGGCCAGTTCGGGGTCACCGACAGCCGCGAGCCAGGCTTCGAGAGGGTCGACCGTGTGCCATGGCGTGAGCGTGCCGCCCCAGTCGAAGATCACCGCCGCAATGTTCACTCCGGCGAGTCTACGAACCGGGTGCGACTGCGTTTCGGTTCGCAGGCGGATCAGAACAATACGGTCGCGAGGGTGGCCACATGCCGCATCCCGAGCTTCTCGTACATCCGTCGGGCGGCGGCGTTGAAGTCGTTCACATACAGGCTCGCGGTCGGCGCCAGTCGCAGCGCGTATTGCAGCACGCCGGCCAGTGCCGCTGTGCCCAGCCCGCGTCCACGAAGGTCGGGACGGACCCACACGCCTTGCACCTGACACGTCGCGCTCGAGAGCGCGCCGATGTCGGCCTTGAACGCCATCCGTCCGTCATCGTCGACGACGCCGAACGCCCGCCCGGTGGCCAGCAGCGACTCGACGCGACGCCGGTAGGACAGGCCGGTGGAGTTGACGAACGGGGAGACGCCGAGTTCCTCGGTGAACATCGCGGCCGCCGCCGGGAGGTACCGCTCGATGTCACCGGGGCGCATCACGCGCACCCGCTGATCGGGCTGCAGGCGCTGCTGGCCGCGCTCGAGCATCAGCAGGGGCTGATCGTCGCGGATGGCGCGTGCAGTGCCCCAGGACGGCTCGAGGATCGGCCACATCGCGGCGACGGCCTCGGCTCTGCCGACTATCGAGGTGCAGTGGCGTGCCGTGCCGGCCAGGTGATTGGCGAGCGCATCCCAGTGCGGCGGTTCGCCGCCGATCGGAAGCAGGTTTCCGCCGTTGAACGCTGCGGCGACAAGGCGGTCGGTGCGGATGCCAAGTGTCCGGCCGCCGAACCGGGCCGGTTCGACCGTCGGGTAGGCGGCAAGGCGCGACGCGACCACGACGTTGACCAGCGGATCGGCGGCGACGAGGAGTTCGAGGTCGCGGCGCGAGGAGTCGGTGATGATCTCCACGGGCCAGGCGCTGGTGCTCGCCTGGCGCAGGAACGTCACGTGCCGACGGTACCGGGTTTTCCACAGATCAGGCGTTCGACGATGCCTCGACGCGCCTCATGAGGCATCATTCAGACGTGGGCAGGATTTGGACATTTGCCGCATTTCTGGTGCTCGCCTGCGCCGCCTGTACGTCGTCGAGCGGCGGCGGGCCGGCGAGCCCGACGCCGCGGCCGAGCGTGTCGGTGCCACCGCCGACCACGTCAGTGCCGGTTTCGAGTCCGCCGTCGACGTCGTTCACCGGGCCGCCCCGGCCGCCCCGGCCCACCCTGCCGCCGGACGTGCCGAAGACCGGGCCGAACACCAAACCTGGCGAGAAGCCGCCGATCATGCCGCTCGAGGCAACCCAGCACACTCCCGATGGCGCGAAGGCGTTTGCCGAGTTCTTCATCAAGACCATCGACTGGGGCTACGCCACCACCAGTAGCGCCTACATGCGCCACTACTTCGCCAATCGTGCATGGGTTGCCGGAGCTTGGCCAACGCACTCGAATAGGCGCAGCACAAAAGGAATCACTTCGTTGGCGGCCGGTTCACCATCAGAGCCGTCGAGCTCTCGGACGCTCCTGCCGCGAACGTCAGGAGGTGCTAGTGACGTTCGATGTCCAGTCGTTCCAAGTAGTCGAGATGCATCGGAAAGCCGATTGACGCCGCACCAGCGGCGAATGTTCGTTTCTCGCTAGCTGGTCGACTCGACATGGCGCGTCGACTCGTTGGCAGGTCGACGATTCGCGTGCATGCCATGAAGTGCTCGTTCGTGCTATGGCCGCTGGTCGTCCTGGCATTGTTCGTACTGGCCAAGTCGGAGGCCGTAGGCGCGCAGGGTCCGCCGCGTGCGTCATCGAACACTGGCTCAGGTGGATTCACAGGCACATCCGGCGTCCTGATCCAGGGGGAATGCGTTTCAGTCGTCGATGTTGGCGTGCCGACCGCCCTTCGCACGAAGGTTGTTGATTGTGGTCGGCCCTCTTCCAAGAGCAACGCACTGTGGCAACCGTCGTGTGGTGCGCCGCAGTTCTGCTACGACACGGTGACCGATCCGAAAAAGAAGACTCCCGAAGACGCCTACGCGACGTTCGTCCAGGCCAACGGCCGGTGGGTGCTGCAGAGCGTGTGGTGTCCGGCCACGGCCCGGCCGATCCCGACGACGCAGGCGCTTCGCGAACAGGTGCTGCGCTTGCTGCCGTCCGTGCAGATCGGATCAGCCTGGAGCCATCGGGCGCTCGTCAACGCCGAGACGATCCTCTGGGCGGACACCGGCGCGAGCCGCACCCTGCGCACGGTCAACGTCGTCGGCAGGCGCGTCCAACTGCGGATCGCGTTCGATCACGCCAACTGGAGCTTCGGCGACCAGCACACCGACACCACGACCGACCCCGGCAAGCCGTATTCGAAGGCCGAGGGATGCGGTACGGCGCAGTGCCCCGGCTACTACGGGCACACCTATACCGACGTCGGGCCAGTCACGATCACGCTGTCCGTCGCGTGGCACGCCGAATTCAGTCTCGACAACGGCAACACCTGGACCGACGTCGACGCCGCACCGCTCACGGGCCCGCAAACCACGCATGATCTCGACGTCGTCCAAGCTCGCGGCATCATCGTCGCCGGACCAGCCGGTCGCTGATCGCGTCACCGAGCATGTAGGCCGGCGGCACCGCCGAACCGGGCAAGAATATCTTCGAAATTCTTTTCGCAGAGTGCTGCTGCGACCCCCGAAATTGTCGTACCCCTGTTCTAATGTCGGGCACGTGGCGGACGGTGAAATTGTCAGCGGTGCGGCAGCCGAGGCGGCTGGCGCGGTCGCGCTGCACCGCGATGCCAATGAGCTGCTGCTCGATGTCGAGCTGGACGCCATGTCCGCTGCGGAGGTTGCTGCGTTGCTGGCCGCGCGTGAGGTGCAGCGTCGAGTCGATGCCGCGGTAGATCAGCGGCTGATCGCGAGTGTGGTGGAGCGCAACATCGCCGGCGATTACGGGGCGACCAGTCCGGCCGGGTTGCTGGTCGAGCTGTTGCGGATCAGCCCGGCCGAGGCGAAAGCCCGGGTGGCGCGGGCCCGCGACCTGGGGCCGCGGCGGGTCCCGTCGTCGGGGGAGGTGCTGGAGCCGATCCTGCCGGTGATTGCCGCCGCGCAGCGCGACGGGCCAGATCTCGGCCGAGCACGCCACGGTGATCGTGAAAGCCGTCGACGCGATCCCCTCGCATCTGGCCGCCCAGTTCAGCGGGCTGGTGGAGACGACCCTGGTCGAGCAGGCTCGTCATCTGCATCCCGGTGAGGTCGCCAAGGCCGGGCTGGTGCTGCTGGCCCGCATCGACCAGGACGGCCTCGCACCCGCGTGAGGAGGACCAGCAGCGCCGGCGTGATTTCGGGTTGCGCGACAACCGCGACGGCACCACCAGCCCGTACGGGCGGTTCACCCCCGAACTGGGTGCGATCTGGAAACCGATCCTCGACGCCCTGTCCGCACCCCAACCCGCCCAGAACACCGACAACACCGCGGACGGCACCGTCGACGGCATCGTCGAACCGGACCCGCGCAGCGCCGGGCAGCGCCGCCACGACGCGCTGCTCGAGGCCGGGCTGCGGCTGCTGCGCTCCGCCACCCTGCCCGACTCCGGTGGCGCCCCGGTCACCGTGCTCGCCCACCTGTCCGAGACAGCAGCTGCGTGAACAGACCGGGTATGCCACCACCGGCCACGGCGACCTCATCCCGGTCACCACCCTGCTCCACCTCGCTTCCGAGGCCACCGTCATCCCGGTGGTGTTCGACGACGCCGGCGGCATCCTGTCCTACGGCCAACGCCGCCGCCTCGCCTCCTGCGGGCAACGCCAAGCCCTGGCAGCGCGGGACAAAGGCTGCTGTTTCCCCGGCTGCACCCGCCCACCAGCCTGGTGCGAAGCCCACCACGTCATCCCCTGGAACCTCGGCGGCCCGACCTCGCTATCCAACCTGTGCCTGCTGTGCGCCTACCACCACCGCGAGTTCGAACGCCGCGGCTGGCAGGTCGCACATCGTCAACGGCGTCCCGCAATGGACCCCACCGGCCTGGCTCGACCCGCAACGAAAACCCAGAGCGCAACACCGCCCACCACCTCCGAGACCTCGACTTCGCCGACACCGGGTAAACCGCGCCTGTCAGTGGTGAATGACCGGTTCACGGCTGAAGCCCGCACCGATTGGAGCGCTGCCTCTGTTCCATCCGACCGTTCTGCGTCTCGGCCTGACCTCGAGTGCATGGAGTCGTCGCTGTGCCATGCCCACGAAAAGGTGCTGCGAACCTGCCGCGCCCGCCTATAGGCATCGTGCGAACTCAGGGCCGAAACGTCGTCATTTATCTCATCCCAGGTCGGTTGACTGCTCCGGCGAGCTGCAGAACTTCGCTTTCCTACAGGCGCGAGCGGCACGCGTGTTGAGGTACGGCGCACTCGAACCTATGCCCAGACGTGGTGCAGGCCAGCGTCCATTTGATGCCGTCCAGGCCGCCCGACGCCGCGGGCAGACCGTCGTCGCGCCGCGCTTAGGTGATCGAGACCGTCGGCTGGCCTGACGCAACGCCCGAGTCGCCCATCTCCTCGGCCATCCGGAGCGCTTCCTCGATCAGCGTCTCGACGATCTGCGATTCCGGGACGGTCTTGATGACCTCGCCGCGCACGAAGATCTGGCCCTTGCCGTTGCCGGACGCCACGCCGAGATCGGCTTCACGCGCTTCACCGGGGCCGTTCACCACGCAGCCCATCACGGCCACCCGCAGCGGCACCTCGATGCCTTCGAGTCCGGCCGTCACCTTGTCCGCGAGCGTGTACACGTCGACCTGTGCGCGGCCGCACGACGGGCACGACACGATCTCAAGCCTGCGCTGGCGAAGGTTCAGCGACTCGAGAATCGACAGCCCGACCTTGACCTCTTCGACCGGCGGCGCGGACAGCGACACGCGGATCGTGTCGCCGATACCGCGCGAGAGCAGCGCGCCGAACGCGACCGACGACTTGATCGTGCCCTGGAACGCCGGACCGGCTTCGGTCACCCCGAGGTGCAGCGGGTAGTCGCATTGCTCGGCCAGCAGTTCGTACGCGCGCACCATGATGACCGGATCGTTGTGCTTCACCGAGATCTTGAAGTCGCGGAAGTCGTGCTCCTCGAACAGGGCCGCCTCGTTGAGTGCCGACTCGACGAGCGCCTCGGGCGTCGCCTTGCCGTACTTGGCCAGCAGCCGCTTGTCGAGCGAGCCGGCGTTGACCCCGATGCGCAGCGACACCCCCGCGCCCGCAGCGGCGCGGGCGATCTCGCCGACCTTGTCGTCGAACGCCTTGATGTTGCCCGGGTTCACCCGGACGGCCGCACAACCGGCATCGATGGCCGCGAACACGTACCGCGGCTGGAAATGGATGTCGGCGATCACCGGGATCTGCGACTTCGTGGCGATCGCCGGCAGCGCGTCCGCGTCGTCCTGCGACGGGACGGCGACGCGCACGATGTCGCACCCGGTCGCGGTGAGCTCGGCGATCTGCTGCAAGGTCGCGTTGATGTCCGAGGTCAACGTCGTGGTCATCGACTGCACCGAGACGGGCGCGTCACCGCCGACGAGCACCGAGCCGACCTTGATCTGGCGCGACTTGCGGCGCGGTGTCAGGACGGGCGGGGGCAGAGCGGGCATTCCGAGCGAGATAGCCATATGTCGATTATCCGATGTTGATGGGTTTGACGATGTCGGCGTAGAGGGTGAGCAGGGTGATCAGGATCAGGACGGACGCCACTGCGTACATCACCGGCAGCATCTGCGCGGTGTCGACGAAGATCTGAGGACGGGTCACCACCGCAGCACTCGGGTCGCGGCGCTGCTCGGCGCGCCCGCGCAGCCGGGCCCGTCCCCGCTTGGCGGCCTCGACGAGCGCACCCGCGACGTGCCCACCGTCCAGCGGCAGCAACGGCAGCAGGTTGAAGAAGAACAGCAGCAGGTTCACCGAGGCGAGCAAGCCGATGAGCGAGTAAAGCTTGTCCTTCCACGGCACCCGATGGCTGTCGGCGATCTGACCGCCGAGCCGGCCGATGCCGACCACACCGACCGCGCCCTGCGGGTCGCGCGGCTTGCCGTCGAACACCGTCTGCCACAGCGAATGCAGCTTGGACGGGTAGCTGCCCAGCGCTCGCGCACCGAGGCTGATCTGGCTCGCGACCTGGCCGGGCACGTCGGTGATCGACTGCGACGCGAAGTAGTTGCGGATGTGCGGCGAGATACCCAGGAAGCCGGCCTGCTTGGTCTTCGAGCAGTCGGTGTTCGCGCACTTCACGTTGCGGACCGGAGTCACCGTCAGCGACACGTCCTGGCCCTTGCGCAACACCGTAAACGACAGCGGCTTGTTGACCGACGGCTCGACGATCGAGATCAGCTGATCCCACGATTTGATCGCCGTGCCATTGACCGAGACGATCTGGTCGCCCGCTTTGAGGCCGGCCAGCGCAGCGGGAGTATTCGTCTGGTTGCACGCCTTGACCTGCGCCGGCGTGGCGGTCACGGGCAGCAGGCACTTGCTGACCTGAGAGATCTTCGTCGTGGCGTCGCTCTGCGGCGTGCCGAGCGTGAGCAGCAGGATGGTCGTCAGCACGAGGTAGATGAACAGGTTCATGCACGGCCCGCCGAGCATGACGATCATCTTCTTGCCCGGTGTCAGCCGGTAGAACTGGCGAGGTTCGTCGCCGGGCTGCACCTCGGAGCGGCTCACCTGGCGGAAATCCTCGATCGCCGTGGAGAACCGGCGCGGCCAGCGCGACTTCTTGCCGTCGGTGCGCGAGGGCGGCACCATCCCGATCATCCGGATGTAGCCGCCCAGCGGGATGGCCTTGATGCCGTACTCGGTGTCGCCCTTCTTGCGCGACCACACGGTCGGGCCGAAGCCGACCATGTACTGCGTCACCTTCACGCCGAACTTCTTGGCGGGCACCATGTGCCCGACCTCGTGCAGCGCGATGGACAGCAGCAGGCCGACTGCGAAGATCAGCACGCCGAGCGCGTACAGCATGCGACCTCCGGATCAGCTCGTCAGGACTCCGAGCCCGGTTTCGGGCCCACTCGTCAGCTTGTTCGACGTCCTCGACGGTACCTGGGTTCCCCACGATCGGGTGGTGTTCACTCAGCCACTCGTCCAGGACGAGACCCACGGTGTCGACGATCTGCAGAAATGCGATCGAACCATCGTGGAACGCCGTGACGAGCGCCTCGTTGGCGGCGTTGTAGACCGCCGGCGCGCAGCCGCCGGCAGCGCCGGCTCGGCGGGCCAGCGACACCGCCGGAAACGCGCTGTCGTCCAGCGGCTCGAACACCCAGCTCTGCGGCTTCGTCCAGTCCATGGCCGGGGCTGCGTCGGGCACCCGATCCGGCCAGCCGAGGGCGAGCGAGATGGTCAACCGCATGTCCGGGGGCGAGACCTGGGCCAGCGTCGACCCGTCGGTGAATTCGACCATCGAATGGACGATCGACTGCGGGTGCACCACGACATCGATGCGCTCGTAGGGGATGTCGAAGAGCAGGTGCGCCTCGATCACCTCGAGGCCCTTGTTCACGAGCGTGGCCGAGTTGGTGGTGATGAGGGTGCCCATGTCCCACGTCGGGTGGGCCAGCGCCTCGGCCGGGGTGACCGATTCGAGCGATGCGCGCGAGCGACCCCGGAACGGGCCACCACTGGCCGTCACCACCAGCCGCCGCACCTCGCCTGCAGTGCCTGCGCGCAGGCACTGCGCCAGCGCCGAATGCTCGGAATCGACCGGCCGGATCTGGCCCGGCTTGGCCCGGCCGGTGACGAGCGGCCCGCCCGCGACGAGCGACTCCTTGTTCGCAAGGGCCACCTCACGACCGGCGTCGAGCGCGGTGAGGGTCGCGCGCAGACCGGCCGCACCGGCGATGGCGTTCAGCACGACGTCGCAGTCGAGCGCGGCCAGCCCGACCACGTCGGCGCCGGTCGACGATCCGCGGCAGTGCTGACGGGACGAGCGCCTGCAGGCGTTCGGACAGCTCGCGCGCTGCGTCGGGCCGTGACACGCCCACGACCGAGACACCGAACTCGGCGGCCTGAGACGCGAGCAGCGCGACGTCCGACCCGCCGGCAGCCAACGCTGTCACGACGAACCGGTCGGGTGCGTTGCGCGCGACGTCGAGAGCCTGCGTACCGATCGACCCGGTCGAACCCAGGACGACTACGCGCCGCTGAGTGGTCATGCGACTCAGTCTGTCAGTGCCGGAACCCGGCCGGTCCGCTCTGGGTCGCTTCGGCGGCCTCGAGTTCGCTCACGGACGCGTGCAAATGCTCGAGCAGCAGTTCGGCCAAGTCATGCGAGAAGCCGTTGCGGCACACGATCCGCAGCACGGCGAGATCCTCGCGGTTGGCCGGGAAGGTGTATGCCGGAACCTGCCACCCGCGCTCGCGCAGCTTGGCCGAGACCGCGAAGACGTCCCAGCCCTTGACGGTGTCCGCGGTGGTGAAGGCGAACACCGGCAGCTGATCACCGCGCGAGATGAGCCGGAAGTGTCCGGTCTTCTCGATCTCGTGGGAGAGGAACATGGCCACGCTGCGCGCGCTCTCGTGCACCGCCCGGTAGCCCTCGCGGCCGAGCCGGAAGAACGTGTAGTACTGGGCCACGACCTCCGCCCCGGGACGGGAGAAGTTCAGCGCGAACGTCGGCATCTCGCCGCCCAGGTAGTTCACCTTGAAGACGAGTTCTTCCGGCAACGAGTCGTGGTCGCGCCACAGCGCCCAGCCGACGCCGGGGTACACCAGCCCGTACTTGTGCCCGGACGCGTTGATCGACACCACCCGCTCGATGCGGAAGTCCCAGATCAGCTCGGTGTCGATGAACGGCGCGACGAACCCGCCGGACGCGCCGTCCACGTGCACCGGCACGAAGTTGCCGGTGCGCTTCTCGTACTCGTCCAACGCTGCGGCGATTTCGGCGACCGGCTCGTAGCTGCCGTCGAAGGTCGAGCCGAGGATCGCGACGACCCCGATCGTGTTCTCGTCGCACACGGCGACCGCGCTCGGCGCGTCGAGGTGGTAGCGCTCACCCTCCATCGGCACATAGCGCGGCTCGACGTCCCAGTACCGGCAGAACTTCTCCCAGCACACCTGGACGTTCGAACCCATCACCAGGTTGGGCTTGCGCTCCGGTCCGGCGCCGGTGCGCGTGGCCCAACGGCGTTTGAGCGCCATCCCGGCGAGCATCGCGGCCTCGCTCGACCCGGTGGTCGAGCAGCCGACGGCATCGTCGCAATCGGGCGCGTGCCACAACTCGGCGAGGATGGCCACGCACCGTCGCTCGATCTCCGCGGTCTGCGGATACTCGTCCTTGTCGATCATGTTCTTGTCGACGCACTCGGCCATCAGCACTCGAGCCTGCGGCTCCATCCAGGTGGTGACGAACGTGGCGAGATTGAGTCGCGCGCTGCCGTCGAGCAGCAGTTCGTCGTGGATGAGCTGGTAGGCAACCTGGCCGGGACGGGCCGCTCGGCGAGCATGTTGTGCGGCGGGACGACGGACGCGCCGTAGGCCGGATTCGCCTCCCCCATGAACGGGTTCGCGTCGCCGCGATGCGCGGGATCGACGGCGCGGCGGTGCTTATGCGCTGCGGAGTAGATGGCCATGCTGCGACTATGGCCTATCCGGCTGTGTGCAGGGATTCCCGGGTGAGCTCGGCCGGCGTGCGGTGCCCGGACAACGCCATCGACAGATCGAGATCCGCGAGCAGGCTGCGCAGCACGTGCCGCACGCCGTCCGTGCCGCCGAGCCCGAGCCCGTACACCCACGGCCGGCCGACCAGCACGGCCCGGGCGCCGAGCGCGAGCGCCTTGACGATGTCCGAGCCGGTGCGGATGCCCGAGTCGAACAGGATCTCGACCTGCTCGCCGACCGCGTCGACGATGCCCGGCAGCGCGTCGAGCGCTCCGATCGCGCCGTCGACCTGCCGCCCGCCGTGGTTGGAAACCAGAATGCCCTCGCACGCCGGCATCGACCGCCCGCCGCGCGTCGTCGACGTGCTGGATGCCCTTGAGCGCGATCGGGCCGTCCCAGTGCTCGCGAAGGAACGCGATCTCGTCCCAGGTGTGGTCGGTGCCGGTGAACATCGGCAGCCAGCGCATCAGCGCGGCCGGCAGGTCTTCGCCGGGCGGCTTCTCGAGACCGGCCAGGAAGACCGGGTCGGTGAAGTAGTTGGCCAGGCCTTCGCCGGTGAGGAACGGCAGGTAGGCGTTGTCGAGGTCGTGCGGGCGCCAGCCGAGCAGCCAGGTGTCGAGGGTGACCACGCAGCGCGGTGAAGCCGGCGGCCTTGGCCCGCTCGAGGATGCTGATGCACACGTCCGGGTCGTTGGGCCAGTACAGCTGGAACCAGCGCGGGCCGTCGCCGTTCTCCTTCGCGACGTCCTCGAGGACGAACGACGACACGGTCGACAGCGCCATGCCGATGCCGAGCTCGTGCCGCCACCCGTGCGGCCGCCGCTCGGCGTCGGGGTGCACGATCGACTGCACGCCGATCGGCGAGGTGATCACCGGCGCGCTGAGCTCGCTGCCGAGCACCGTCGTCGTCAGGTCGCGATGGGTCGAACCGGTCAGCATGCGCGGGACGATGCGCCACCGGTCGAACGCCTCGCGGTTCGCGCGGGCCGTCGCGCCCGAACCGGCCGAGCCGGCGACGTACCAGAACGGCTTGTGATCGAGCTTCGCCCGTGCCGCGTCCTCGAGATCGGCCGGGGACGGTGGTGAACGGCGGGCAGCTCGCCGCCCATGCCGCGCAGGTAGATCTCGCTGGAGTAGACCGACGGTGTAGTCATGCCTGTGAGTCTGTCAGGCGAACAGCGACTTGCCGTAGTAGTCCCCCGCGGCCGCGCAGCCCGGGCGGCACGGCGAACAGCGCGCTGCCGGTGTGCCGGATGTACTCGTTGAGCAGGTCGTGCTGCCCGAGCCGTCGCTGGATCGGCACGAACTGCTTGCGCGGATCCTTCTGGTAGGCGATGAAGAACAGGCCCGGCGTCGAGCAGCCCGGTGCTGCTGGTCGATGCCATCGGTGTAGGAGTAGCCGCGGCGCAGGATCATCTGCCCGCCGTTGCTCGCCGGCGCGGCCAGCCGGATGTGCGCGTTGCAGGTCGATGACCGGCGCGCCGTGCTTGCCTCGGCCGACAGGTTCGGCGTGTCGAACTCGTGCGCGCCGGTGAGCGGCGCGCCGCTGTTCTTCGCCCGGCCGAACACCTTCTCCTGGTCGGCGAGGTAGTCGGTGTCCCACGACTCGATCAGCATCCGGATGCGCCGCGCGACGAGGTAGCTGCCGCCGCGCAGCCAGGCTGGTCGGTCTCGGCGCCGACCCAGACGAACCGGTCCATCTCGGCGGCCGACTCGGACTTGATGTTGCGCGTGCCGTCCTTGAAGCCCATCAGGTTGCGCGGCGTCGCCTGCGCGGTCGACGTCGAGGACGTGCGCCCGAAGCCGAGTTGCGACCAGCGCATGCACCGCCGTCCCGCGCGCCAGCCGAGCGAAGTTGCGGATCGACGTGGAAGGCGACCTGCGGGTCGTCGGCGCAGGCCTGCACGCACAGGTCGCCGCCGCTGCGGCCGGGCTCGAGCGCGTCGCCGGGCAGCGCCGGCAGCGTCGGCGAGCGCGGCCGGGCCGGTGCCGGCCGAGGCCGAACCGCTCGTCGAACAGGCCGGGCCCGAACCCGACGGTGACGGTCAGCTTGCGCCGCGGCCAGGCCCGAGCGCCTCGCCGGTGTCGATCGGCGGGCTGTCCGGCGCGGTCTCGACCGCGCCGATCGGCTGGCCCTTCGTCATCTGCGCGGCGGCCGCGGCCCACTGCGCCAGCAGCGTCTGCAGCTCGGTGCGGTCGGTGCTCGTCACGTCGAACGCCGCGAACGCGAGCCGGTCCTGGGCAGGCGTGGCGATGCCGGCCTGGTGCGCGCCGTAGAACGGCACGACGACCGGCCGCGCGCGCGTCGGCGGTCGCCGTCTGCGGCGCGGGCGATGCCGAACCCGGCGCCACCGGCGGCGGCCAGCCCGGCGGCGCCGAGCGCGCCGCCGAGGAACGATCCGCCGGCTGGCGACGGTCGGCATCGCTATCAGGCGTTCGGCCACCTTGCCGGCCACCCTCGACAGCGGCTCCTGGACCGCCTTGACCGCGGCGGCGAGCGCGCGCCGGTCGGCGTCGTTCAGCGTCGTGTACAGGACGTAGCCGGACAGGTTGCTGGTGCGTGCGGTACTTGTCGAGCACCTTGTCCAGCGCGGCGAACTGCGCGGCGATCGTGCGCCGACAGGTCGGCGTCGATCTTGTCCAGCGCCGGCTCGAGATCGGCGAACGCCTGCTCGGAACCCTCGACGTTGTTGGCCATGTCGACGATGTCGATGTGCGAGTACCGCTCCTCCTCGCCGGTGATCTTGCTGGCGGCGACCTCGTCGAGCAGGCCCTGCGCGCCGTTGGCGAGATCGGGCGCCTGGTAGGTCAGCGCTCGTCGCCTTGGCTCTGCAGCAGGCCGCAGTCGGTGACGAGCTTGTCGCCCCACTTCGCCATGCCCGGCCAGCGTCTTGGTCTGGAACAGCGCCTTCTCGATCAGGTGGAAGCCGCTCCACTTCGACGCGGGGACGTCGTTCGGCGCGCGCGTCGATGTCGGCGTCGAGGTTCTGCTTGCCGCTGACGAACGACTCGGCGACCGGCTCGACCTTCTCGTAGAACGGACGGGCCGCGATGTAGGCGTCCTGCGCCGCCGTGAGGTCCGTGCCGTGCAGCGCGGTGTTCGAGCTTGCCGGTCGCCGTGACGAGATAGCCGATCTGGGTGTCGACGTACTTCTTGTACTCGTCGGTGCCCTGCTTGAGCAGCGCCGGCGACGCTGTCGTCGACCGGCGCCGCCTTGCCGGTGACGGTGATCGTGCTGCTTCTCGGTGGCGCGCGCCCGGGCAGTACAGCGTGTACGTGCCGGCGTCGACCTTCACCGCGAACTCGCCGCCGAGGCCGGCCGGGACGTTCTCCTTCTCGCCGAGGATGCGCTCGCCGGAGAGCAGCTCGACCTCGCTGACCGCCGTCGCGTCCTTGTTCGTGATCTTGAAGGTGATGCCGCCGGCGGCGAACTCGGTGTGGTCGAGCTGGCAGCCCTTCGCCGCGGTGATCGTCACGTGGCGATCGTGCGGCGTGCGTCGGTCGGCCGCAGCCGCGTCTTGGCGCCGCCGCGTTCCGGACGACGAGCAGGCGGCGAGCGCCGAGCCACGGCGCAGCGGCGCGGCGACGCGCAGTAGCGGCAGCGCCGGGCGGGCAGGCATCGGCGTCTCCAGGTCGGTCGACGACAGTTAGGTGAGCCTAACCTAACTATTGACGAGCTCCGACACGGGGTATCCCGCGCCGGCGCGGCACGCACCGCGCTGCCGGCGCCGCGGCGCGATCGACCAGCGCGGCGCCGGCGAGCAGCAGCACCAGCGCCGAGCACCGCCGCCGTCCAGGCCAGGCCGGCGAGCAGCGCGCGGTGCTCGCAGCGTGGCGATGTCGGCGGCAGCGCTGCGCGGCGGCCGCGCACGGCGGCGCCGGCAGGCAGGCGCGGTGCGTGACGGTGCGACCGGGCGGCAGCAGCGGCAGCGTCGCGCGCGCGGGGTCGACGACCGCGGCCGTGACCCGCTCGACCGAGCGCAGCGTCGACGATGCGATGCGTGCGCGGCTCGATCCAGGCCGTCACGGTCACCGTGTCGGTGTAGCGCACCTGCGCGCTGCGCCGGCGTGGCGCTGCAGCCCGATCGGCAGCCGGCCGCCGTTGAGCCCCGCGATGCGCTGGTCGGTCAGCGTGCGTCGGCAGCCCGGCGCCGTCGGTGCCCGGGTGGCGTGCGGTGTAGACGCTGCGCGGCGACGCCGTCCCGCGCGGCTGGCGCCGGTCTGCGTGCAGCGTCGAGCGCGGCGCGCCGTCCACGCTGCACCGTCGCCGTCGGACCGGCCGAGCGCGATCGACCCGCGCGCCGGCGGTGCTCGGGCGCGCGGCAGGACGGCCGGGCATCACGACGGCGAGCACGACCGCGGTGCCAGGCCGAGCACGGCACCCGCGGCCAGGCAGCGCGCGGGTCACCGAGCGGCGGGCCGGCGACCGGCCCGGCGGCCACGCGACGTACAGCGCCGACCGGCACCAGGTAGACCAGCCAGCCGATCACCTCGATGACGCACCGGACGGCTCTGCAGCCCGAGCATCCCGGTGAGCAGCGACGCCTGCACCGAGCCCGGGCTCGACCAGCCAGGTCAGGTCGACGGTGCGTGCCCTGGCCGAAGTCGAGCCAGCCCGCCTCGTGCGCGGTGCGCAGCGCGTTGACGACGAGGCCGGCCGCGACCAGCACGAGCACCAGCCCGGTGGCGCGGAAGAACTTCGACAGATTGATCCGGACGCCGCCGCGGTAGATGCCGTAGCCGAGCCCGACCGCGACCGCGATGCCGAGCGCGGCGCCGATGGCGGCGTCCGCGCCGCTCGTCGGACTGGTTGAACGCCGCGAGCAGGAACATCGACGGTCTCGACGCCCTCGCGCAGCACGGCGAGGAACGCCATCAGCGACCATCGCGCGCGCCGCGCCGCGACGTGCCGTTCATCGCGTCGGCAGCCATGCCCTCGAGCTGGCCCTTGAGCCCGCGGGAGTTCCGCTTCATCCAGACGACCATGTAGGTGACCATGCCGACGGCCAGGGCGCCGATGACCGTCTCCAGGCCCTCCTGCTGGCGCTGCGGCAGATCCTTGGACACCACGTTGAGCGCGACGCCGGCGGCGACGCACAGCAGGATCGCGGTGCCGACGCCGAGGAAGACCCAGCGCAGCAGGTCGCGGCGGCCCTGCTTGCGCAGGAAGGCGGCGATGATGCCGACGATGAGTGCGGCCTCGAGGCCCTCGCGCAGGCCGATCACGAACGTGGGGAGCATGCACCCGTCCTCGTCCTCGTTAGGTTAGGCATGCCTATCTTGCCGTATGCACGATAACCCAGCGCCGCCGCACTAGTCTCCGGGTGTGTGCGGATCGACCTGAACGCCGACCTCGGCGAGGGCTTCGGCGCCTGGCGCCTCGGCGACGACGACGCGCTGCTCGACGTCGATCACCAGCGCCAACGTGGCCTGCGGCTTCCACGCCGGCGACCCGCTCGACCATGCAGCGGGTGTGCGCGGCCGCGGCCGCGCGGGGCGTCGCGATCGGTGCGCAGGTCGGGCTACCGCGATCTGGCCGGCTTCGGCCGCCGGCGCATGGACATCGCGCCGGCCGACCTGACCGCCGACGTGCTCTACCAGCTCGGCGCGCTGGACGCCTTCGCCCGGGCCGCCGGCACGCGCGTGCGGTACGTGAAGCCGCACGGCGCGCTCTACAACACCGCAGCCGACGATCCGGTGCAGGCCGGCGCGGTCGCCGCGGCGGTCGCCCGCTACGACCCGCGCTGCCGCTGCTCGGGCTGCCCGCTCGGCAGCTGGCCGAGGCTGCGGCCGAGGCCGGCGTCCCGTTCGTCGCCGAGGCGTTCGCCGACCGCGCGTACACGGCGGCCGGCCGGCTCGTGCCGCGCACCGAGGCCGGCGCGGTGCATCACGACGAGGCGACCGTCGTCGCGCAGGCGGTGTCGCTCGTGCGCGACGGCGTGGTGCACGCGGTCGACGGCACGCCGGTGTCAGGTGCGGGCAGCGTCGCTGTGCCTGCACGGCGACACGCCCGGTGCGGTGGCGCTCGCCCGGGCGGTTCGGGCCGCGCTGGAAGATGCCGGCGCGATGCTGGCGCCGTTCGCGCCGATGAAGGTGCTGCCGTACGGCGAGCGGGCGCTGCTTGCCGAACTGGACGACCCGCATCGTCGTGCCGGCCTGCGCGCTGGCCGCCGGCCGAGCCGGGCGTCGTCGACGCGGTCGCCGGCGCGCAGACCGTGCTGGTCATGTTCGATCCGGCGCGCACCTCGCAGCGTCCGTCGCGCGACGCGCTCGATCGGGGAGATTTGCGCGGCCGTGGCGCAGCAGAACTCGCCCCGATCGGTGGACGTGCCGGTCGTCTACGACGGCGCCGATCTGGACGCGGTCGCCGCGAATGTCGACCTGTCGCCGAGTCGAGGTCGTCGCCCTGCACGCCGGCGCCGAGTACACCGTGCGGTTCTGCGGGTTCTCCCCCGGCTTCGCCTACCTGGACGGGCTCGACCCGCGGCTGCACGTCGCCGCGCCACGCGATCGCCGCGCACCGCCGTCCCGGCCGGTTCGGTCGCGATCGCCGGCGAGTTCACCGGCGTCTACCCGCGCTCGTCCCCGGGCGGCTGGCGGCTGCTCGGGCGCACCGACGCGACGCTCTGGGACGTCGCACCGCGACCCGCCCGCGCTGCTCACGCCCGGCACGCGGGTGCGGTTCGTGCCGGCATGATCGAGATCGTTGCAGCCGGGCCGCTCGCGACGGTCCAGGATCTCGGCCGGCCCGGCTGGGCATCGCTCGGCGTGCCCCGATCCGGCGCGTTCGACCGCGCCGCGGCGCGGCTGGCGAACCGGCTGGTCGGCAACGCCGGTCGACGCGCCGTCGCTCGAGATCACTCTCGGCGGCCTGGCGGTGCGGGCGCTGGAGGCGGCGACCTTTGCCCTGACCGGCGCGGCGTGTCCCGGCGCCGACTTCGGGGTCGCGTTCAGCGTCGCCGCCGGGCGCACGATCGCGGCTCGGCGTTCCGGCGCGGCCGGGCTGCGCAGCTACCTCGCGGTGCGCGGCGGGCTCGCGCGTCGACCCGGTGCTCGGCTCGCGCAGCACCGACCTGCTCAGCGGGCTCGGACCGGCGCCGCTTGCGCGCAGGCGACCGGCTGCCGGTCGGCCGCGAGCCGGTGGACGACCCGAGCGGCGCCGACCGCCGCCGCGATCCGCTCCTCGCGACCGCTGCGCATCTGGCTCGGCCCCGCGAGCTGACTGGTTCACCGCCCGACGCGCTCGGGCTGTCTGACGAGTACGGCGTGGACGGTGCGGGCCGAGTCCGACCGGATCGGCCTGCGCCTGGACGGCCCGCCGCTGCCACGCGCCCGCGCCGACGAGCTGCCCAGCGAGCCGACGCTGCCCGGCGCGCTGCAGGTGCCCGCCGACGGCCGGCCGATCCTGCTCGGGCCGGACGCTCCGGTGACCGGCGGCTACCCGGTGATCGCGGTGCTCGCCGATGCCGACCTCGACCTCGTCGGCGCAGCTTCGTCCCGGCGACGTCGTGCGGTTCAGACGAGCGTGACGTGCAGGATCAGCCCACATCAGCGCCGCGACCGCGGCCGCGGCCGGGATCGTCAGCACCCACGCGACCATGATGTTGCCGGCGACGCCCCAGCGCACGGCCGACAGCCGGCGGGTCGCGCCGACGCCCATGACCGACGAGCTGATGACGTGCGTGGTCGACACCGGCAGGCCGTATGCGGCGGTGGCCAGCATGACCGCGCTGGCCACGGTCTGCGCGGCGAAGCCGTGCGCCGGAGTCAGCGAGAAGATGCGGCGGCCGAGCGTGCGCATGACCCGCCAGCCGCCGGAGTAGGTGCCGAGCGAGATGGCCGCCGCCGAGGACAGGATGACCCACAAGCGGGATGCCCTGGTTCGCGCCGAGGTGACCGGACACGACCAGGGTCAGCGCGATGACGCCCATCGTCTTCTGCGCGTCCTGGGTGCCGTGGCCGAACGCCATCGTCGCGGCCGACACGATCTGGCCCCAGCGGAAGCCGCGGTTGGCGCGGACCGCGTTGGCTTTCCGGAACATCCAGAGCAGTGCGAGCATGAACAGGTAGCTCAGCCCGAACCCGATCAGCGGCGAGACCACCATCGGGATGACGACCTTGTCGACGACGCCGCTCCACTTCACCGCCTCCGCGCCGGCCAGCGCTGCGCCGACCAGCCCGCCGATCAGCGCGTGCGACGACGACGACGGGCAGGCCGAGCCACCAGGTGACCAGGTTCCACGCGATCGCGCCGAGCAGCGCGGCCAGCACGATGACCAGGCCGGCGCGACCGGTCGGCGGCCTCGATGATCCCGCCGCCGACAGTGGCCGCCACCTTGGTCGAGATCAGCGCGCCGACGATGTTCATCACCGCCGCCAGCGCGAGCGCGACCCGAGGCGTCAGCGCGCGCGTCGAGATCGAGGTCGCGATCGCGTTGCCCGAGTCGTGGAAGCCGTTGGTGAAGTCGAAGCCGAGCGCCACGACGATGATGACGACCGCGAGTGCGGTTGGATCCACCGCTAGGACTCCTTGACCGCGATCGTCTCGACCGCGTGCGCGACGTGTTCGAGCGCGTCGGCGGCCTCCTCGAACCCGTCGGCGACCTCGCGCAGCTTCACCATCGTCAGCGCGTCGTAGTCGCCGCTGAACAGCCGCGAGAGCAGCTTGCGATAGACCCGGTCGGCCTCGTTCTCGAGGCGGTTCACCTCGATCCAGTACGGCTCGAGGTCGCGCAGCGTCTCCAGCCGTCCCATCGCGTCGGCCGTCTCGTGCGCCGACTTGGCGAGCAGGGTGATCTGCTCGCCCATCAGCGACGGCAGCTTGCCGACGTCGGCCAGCACGATGAAGTCGGCCGCGGCCTCCATCGCGTCGACGACGTCGTCGAGCGCCGCGGCGAGGCGGTAGATGTCCTCGCGGTCGAACGGCGTCACGAAGCTGGTGTTGAGCTGGCGCATGATGCGATGGGTCACCGAGTCGCCGGCGTGCTCGCGCTCGCGCAACTGCTTGGCGATGGCCTCGCGGTTGGCGTTCGGGTCGAGCAGGCCGGCGAGGATGTCGGCGCAGTCGGCGATGTTCTGACCGGCCTCGGTGAACATGCCGTAGAACGCGCTGTCGCGGGGGGTCAGACGGAATGCCACGCGGTGCAGGGTATCCGCCTGCGTCGGATGAACGAAACGGTTGCCCGTCGATGAACGTGCGTCGTGTCGCTCAGCCGAACACGATCGTCTTGTTGCCGAAGACCAGGGTGCGGTGCTCGACGTGGGCCCGGACCGCCCGCGCGAGCACGACGGTCTCCAGGTCGCGGCCCTTGCGGACCAGGTCGGCGACCGAGTCGCGATGGCTGACCGGCTCGACGTCCTGGGCGATGATCGGCCCCTCGTCGAGGTCGGCGGTCGCGTAGTGCGCGGTCGCGCCGATGATCTTGACGCCGCGCTGCTGGGCCTGGTGGTACGGGCGGGCGCCGACGAACGCGGGCAGGAACGAGTGGTGGATGTTGATGATCCGGCTCGGGTACGCGTCGAGCACGGTCGGGCCGAGGATCTGCATGTAGCGGGCCAGCACGACCAGATCGACCGCGTAGCGCGCGCAGCAACTCGACGAGCTCGACCTCCTGTCGGCGTCGAGTCTGGGCGTCGACCGGCAGGTGGTGGAACGGCACCCCGCTGAACTCGGCGAGCGCGGCGTGGTCGGGGTGGTTGCTGATGACCGCGACGATCTCGGCGGGCAGCTCGCCCGAGCGCCACCGGCCGAGCAGGTCGGCCAGGCAGTGCGGCTCGTGCGAGGCGAGCACCGCGACACGCGGCCGGTCGTCGGAGAAGCGCACCCTCGCGTCCATCCCGAACCGCTCGGCAACCGGCGCGAACGCCGCGGCGATCTCGTCGCGGGCCAGCGGTGACTCGGCCAGGTCGAACTCGACGCGCTGGAAGAAGACGCCGGCCTCGCGGTCGGTGTGCTGCTCGGCGTGCAGGATGTTGCCGCCGACAGCGAGGACGAACTCGAGCGACCGCGTGCACGAGACCCGGCTGGTCTCGGCAGGAGATCAGCAGGACCGCGGTGGTCAGCGGTCGCGCTCACGCGCCTGCGGACGATCAGCAGCACGACGACGACCCCGGCAGCGCCGATGACGGCCTTGCCCTGCGGGCGTCTGCGCCTTTTCCTTCAGGGTCTGCTTGACCTGCTCGCTGAGCCGCTTCGGGCTCGTGCGGTAGGCGATCTGGTCGACGGCGCTGGCCAGCGACACGCGGGCCTGCTCGATGTCGCGCTGGATGTCGTCCGCACTACGGTCGGCCACGCCTGCCCCTTCGTCCGTCCGTGCCTGCCTTTGCGCCGAGCCTAGGGCATGCGTCGGTAACGTTCGGCACCATGACGCGCCTCGCGCCGGGCGACCCGGCTCCCGACTTCGCCCTCGCCGACGCCGACGGCAACGACCGTCGCGCTCAAGGACTTCCGCGGCCGCAAGGTTGTCGTGTACTTCTACCCGGCCGCGATGACGCCCGGCTGCACCACGCAGGCGTGCGACTTCCGCGACAACCTGAGCTCGCTCGCAGCGCGCCGGGTTCGCCGTCCTGGGCATCTCGCCGGACAAGCCCGCGAAGCTCGCCAAGTTCCGCGAGCGCGACGGCGCTGACCTTCCCGCTGCTGTCCGACCCCGACCGCGCGACGCTCGAGGCCTACGGCGCGTTCGGCGAGAAGACGATGTACGGCAAGAAGGTCACCGGCGTGATCCGCTCGACGTTCGTCGTCGACGAGGACGGGCAAGGTCGAGCTGGCGCAGTACAACGTCAAGGCCACCGGGCACGTCGCCAAGCTGCGCCGCGATCTGGGCGTCGACTAAGTCCGGCGCGCCTTCGCCTGCTCGCGGTAGTGATCGCGCCAGATCAGCCGGTAGATCGGGATCAGCCGCGGAATCGACCGCACTCCGGGCAGGAACGGGACGAAGACGAACAAGACGGTGAGCAACATCATGAGCCCCCAGACGAGCGCGTCAGCGTTGTCCGAGGTGCTGAACGGCTTGACCTGGTACCAGAACGTGTACAGCCACAGCCAGGCCTGACCGGGATAGCTACCGGTCTCGTTCATCATTCCCCACTGGTCGCCGGCCAGATGCTGCTCGGTTGCCTTGGCTTCGAGGTACCCGCCGTCGGCGAGGAACAGCAGCGCTGCGGTGTTGTCGGTCTGGAAGAACGCTCCCTGGGCCAGCAACGGCCCGTCGAGACCGCCGGAACGGGCCATGTTCAGCAACCCGGCGAGGATGACCGGCACCGGGCCGTAGCTGCCCGGCCGAACCTTGGCCGGGCTCCCGCCGGGCGCCTTGGCCAACGCGTCGGAGTACGCAGCTGGTCCACCGGTTCTGCTGTGCGACGCTGGAACCGGTGTAGCTGGCCAGCGCGGCAGCAACGGCCGGCGACGGCGCCGATTCGGCGAGCGGGGTGAGCACGAAGTCGGTCGCGGTGTTTATCGGATGCCGGACACCGGCGAACTTCTGCAACTCGAGCGGGCCGAGCTTCTGCCCGATCGAGGCGCTGTTGTACGGCGGGCCGTACTGCGCCGTGCCGCTGGTTGCGTCGAGTTCGGACAGCGCGGTTGCGGTGAAGTCGGCCGGCGCAGCCTTCGCCCACTGCGCGATGGTGATGGCCGGGTCGTCCGGCGACGAGAACACGGCCGCTAACGCAGCGGTCAGCACGGCGACGACGACGAACGCGGCGACGAACTCCTTGACCAGGTCGTAGGGCCGCTGACCGAAGCTGTACGGATCCGGCTCGACGACTCGTTGCCGTCGCAACACGCCGGTCATGACGCCGCCTCCGGTTCGGTCGCGCTCTCGCTATGCGGTAGCGGTAGCGGCGGCACGACGCCGCGCTTGCGCACCAGCAGCACATGCAGCACGACGAGCAGGCCGAGCGCCAGCGGGAGCAGCACGATGTGCCACATCAGCATCTGTCCGAAGTTCAACACGTTGAAGTAGGCGCCGACTCCGACCGAGTTCAGCCCGTCCTTCGCCTGCGTGGTGATCCACTGCGAGTCGAAGTTCTGCTGCATCGCGTAGCCGGTGAACGCTGTTCCGATCGAGGCAACGAAGGCCACCGCGCCGGTTATCCACGTCAGCGCGCGACGGCCGCGCCAGGCGGCCATCCAGAACTTGCCCCAAAGGTGGATGACCATGAATCCCATGAACAACTGCACGCTCCACAGGTGCAGGCTGTTCACGTAGTGGCCGACACGCGAGCCGTGCCACCAGGCCGGGCCTTCCAGCGCGAGCACCCCGCCACTGATGAGCACGACGAGCAGCGCGCACAGGGTGAGCACACCGAACACATAGATCCAGGACGACACGTAGGACGGCTGGGTGTCGGGCAGCAACTTGTCCGGCGGCATGGCGCGCACGGTCCTGCGGCGCAGCGCGCCGGTCCAGCCACCGGACCAGGCCGCACCCGACTCCGTGGGTTCGACCGGGTCGCCCGAGTCGCTGGTGCGGGTGTCGGGGTCGGTGGCGGTCATCGCCGCTTCCGTCCGTGCGGGAACGGCAGCAGGAGGGCGAGCACGAAAAGGGCCACCATGATCAGGATGACGACCACGTTGGCGACCGATATCTGGATCACGCCCCAGTGCAGGTAGTGGCCCGGATGGTGCAGGTTCACCACTGACGCGAGGGCTGAGCTTGCATGGTTCGGCATTGCTGGCTCCGTTCGGCGGAATACCCCCTCAGTGGACGCGTCGACACGAGACCTCAACAGGGCCGGAAGTCCTGATCAGGGCCTCATCGCGTCGCGAGACGATTGCGAGATGCACACAGCGGCCGCACTACTGGCCACCGACCGCGAGGCCGCGCTGGCGCGGATCGCGGCTTTGCAGAGCGATGTCGCGATGATCGTGGGATCGGCGTCGTCGACCACCGGCGACGACGAGCACGATCCGGAGGGCGCGACGATCGGCTTCGAGCGGGCGCAGGCGATGGCGCTGCTGGCTCAGGCGCAGGAGCATCTTGCCGCGATCGACGCCGCCCTCGACCGGCTGACGGCCGGGACGTATGGACGGTGCGTGTCGTGCGGTCAGCCGATCGCTGCCGAGCGGCTCGAGGCCCGACCCGAGGCTGCGCGCTGCATAACCTGCGCCTCCCGCTGACCACTGATCCGGATCGGCGCCCCCGTATTGTGTTCCCGAAGGGGCCGTAGCCCAACTGGCAGGAGGCAACGGCTTTAGGTGCCGTACAGTGCGGGTTCGAATCCCGCCGGCCCTACTTGTGATCATGCACAATTGCCCGCCCCAGCCGGGCGATCTGCATGATCACGACTCAGCGGGCGTCGTTCAGGAGACCCGCTCCTCGTCGTCGTCCTCGTCGTCGTGGTGGTTGTGCCGATCGTGATGCTCCACGGGCGGGAGCGGTTCGCCCGGCACCGGCTGCCCGGCCGGTGCCGAGCGCAGATCGTGCCCGACCGAGGTGAGGCACTTGCCGTCGGTCAGCCGCCACTTCCAGCCGTGCATCTGGCACGTCAAAACGTCGCCCTCGATGTTGCCGAACCGCGACAGGTCTGCCTTGAGGTGCGGGCACCGGCGCTGCAGGTCCCAGCCGTCCAGCGTGATGGTCTCGGCCGCCTCTGAAGCGTTCTGCTCGGCGAACCATCCTTCGGCGTAGTTGAGCCGCTCCTCGGACAGGCACTTGAAGAAGACGTAGATGAACTCGTTGTACGGGCCGATGCGGTGTGCGGAGAACCTGCACGACAGGAACAGCGAGTTCACCCAGTCGATCTCGTGCTCGGCGATCAACTGCTCGACATAGGCGCGCCGGGTGCGGAACCGGTACCGCACCTTCTCCCCCGCATATGCGCGTACCTCGCGCTTGACGAAGTCCAGCAGCACATCGACATCGCCGCGTGCCCCGTCGTATCCCGAGTCCTCGCAGGTGAACCGAACCCCGCCGTCGATGCCCGCCGCCATGTGGTCGGCTTCCTGCAGCAGCGGGGTGAACCACTCGGTCAGCTCGGCCAGGATGTCGATCTCGGGGTGCGCCCAGCCGGCCTTCATGGCGTCAACCGCCGGCATCCGGCGGGTCTGCATCTCGCGTAGATATGTCGACTTGTCGGCAAAGACATGTGTCGGTTCGTACGGATGCGTCAGCGGGCAATCCGGCTCGTCCAGTGCGGCGACCGTCCCAGGCAGCAGCAGCCGCCCCTCGTCATGGCCTTGGGACGAAAGCCACTCCAGGTACACCGTCTGGTCGGGGAAGATGTTCGACTCGTCGCCGAAGATGTCGTTGAAGCCCCACAGCTCCTCGTCGAGGAAGCACGGCGGCCCCGCGGACGGGAAGACGTACCGCGCCCCGAGTTCGGTGATGTAGCGCAGCGTGCGGTCGAACTGGCGCTCGCGCTTGGTCGTGCCCAGCGCCTGCTTCGCGCGCGCCGGCAGCTCGTACACCATCGGGAACCAGATCGCCCCGGAGAACTGCACCAGGTAGCCGTCGACCGGGCCGAGCGCCTTGAACATGTCCAATTCCGACGGGCGCGCGTCGTTCTGGTTGAGCACGGTCTGCGAGCCGTCGTGCACCCACAGCGACGAGTCGCCGATCGGGCCGTCGGTCGGCGAGGTCAGCGACTGGATCATGATCTGCAGGCCGTCGACCTCGACCACATCGCCCGATTCGGGCGTCACGAACGAGGTGAAGCCACACTCGCGCAGCCGGTCCTCGAGTTCACTGGTCGGAAAGGCGGGCAGCAGCACCGTCGCCTTCTTGTCAACGAACCGGCGCAGGTGCTCGGGATCGAAGTGGTCGCGGTGCAGGTGCGAGACGAACAGGTAGTCGGCTCGGCCGAACCGGTCCCAGTCGAGTTCGGAGTTGTCCGGGAACGGGAACCACGAGCCGAAGTACGCCGGATTCACCCACGGATCGGTCAGGATCGAGCCGTGCGCCGTCTCGATGAACACGCTCGCATGGCCCAGACCGGTGATCTTCACTCGGCGCCGCCGCGGAACTCTGAGGGCGACGAGGAATCTCGTGGGGTGGTTCGCATGCCCTCCACGGTATCGACCGGCGCGCAGGTGCCAGAATGAGCCCGTGGCCTTGAATCCGCACAGCGAGCAGCCCAATCTCGGGGCGCCGCCCGACTACGCAGCTGAGCACCCGGACGAGCACCCCGAGGACTGGGGCTGGCACGGCGAATGGGGACGGGCTGCGCGCGTCGCCGGCTGGGTCGTCGCAATCCTGTTGGTGGTCATGGTGACCGCGACCCACTACAACTCGTCCGGCGCAGCCTGGTTGATCGGCGTTGCGATCGGCCTGATCGTCGTTCTGATCTGGGACGTCCAGCGCCGCAAGAACGCCTGGCGGAAGTAACGCCCAGCCGCGGGACGCGGCGCGTTGCGTTCAGCTGGCCTTGGCGCGCTGCTTGTCGCGCTTCTCGACGAACCGGGTCGCCTGCGCGTCCAGCTCGGTCATGAAGTCGGCGAGCTCGTCGCGGGCCGCCTCGCCCGCCGGGCCGAAGTCGGTGCGCTGGAACACCTTCCAGAACCGCAGGACGGGCGCGATCACCTCGTCGTGGTGCAGCCGCAGGTCATAGATGCCGGCCTTGGCGATCGTGGCCGAGTTGCGCAGGAAGTTCGGCATTCCCTGGCCCGGGCATCTGGAAGCCGACCACCTCGTCGCGGATCGCGCATCATCGTGGCGTCGGGCAGCCGGTCGAGCGCCGCGGCGACCAGGTTGCGGTAGAACACCATGTGCAGGTTCTCGTCGGTGGCGATGCGGGCGAGCAGCTGCTCGGCCAGCGGGCAGCCGGTCGCCGCGCCGGTGTTGCGGTGCGACACGCGGGTGGCCAGTTCCTGGAACGAGACGTAGGCGACGGCCTGCAGCGCCGTCTTGTCGCCGGAGTCGTAGCCGGCAGCCATGTGCACCATCCGCAGCCGTTCCAGTTCCACCGGATCCACGCCGCGGGTGACGACGAGGTAGTCGCGCAGCGCGATGCCGTGCCGGCCCTCCTCGGCCGTCCACCGGCCGACCCACTCGCCCCACGCGCCGTCGCGACCGAACCGGGTGGCGATCTCGCGGTGGTAGGAGGGCAGGTTGTCCTCGGTCAGCAGGTTGACCGTCATCGCGGTCTTCGCGACCGGGTCGAGCGGTGAGTCCTCCGGGCGCCAGTCCTCGCCGCCGAGGAACGCGAAGTCGCGCCCGCGGCTCCACGGCACGTAGTCGTGCGGGTGCCATTCCTTGGCCAGGCTGAGGTGCCGGTCGAGGTTCTCGGCAACGACGGGTTCCAGGTCGTGCAGCAAGCGCTGCTGTGCGCCGATGTCAGTGTCTGCGGGGTCGAGCATCGTCATGGAGGCTCCTCTCGTACCTACGCCTACGTTAGCGTAGGTTTTGCCAGCCCAACCTCGCGCAGCAGCAGTTCCTCAGGGCGCTCCCGCCGAACTGCGACGCGGGACACACCATCGTGGCAGAAAATCACCGGCGGTCGCGGCGCCGCGTTGTAGGTGTTGGCCATCGTGAAGCAGTAGGCCCCGGTGACCGGAACGACGACGAGGTCGTCGCGACGCGGTTCGACCAGCGCGGCATCGGCCACGAGCACATCACCGGATTCGCAGTGCCGGCCGACCAGGTCGACGGTCCGCACCGGCTCGTCCCACCGCCCGACCACGAACGGCGCGAACGGCTGGCGATACAGCGACACCTCGAGGTTGTCGCCCATCCCGCCGTCGACGGCGACGTGCGTGCGCGCACCGTGCTTGACGGTCACCACCCGGTAGAGCGTCACTCCGACCGGCGCCACCATCGACCGGCCCGGTTCGATGATCAATCGCACGTCACGCCCGAGGTGCCGGTGCACGGCACCGACGATCCGCGACGCGTACTCCTCGATGCTCGGCGCCTCGTCGGACGGCACATAGCGCACGCCCAGCCCGCCGCCGAGGTCGTAGACACCGAACCGCTCGAACTGACCTAGCGCTTCGACCTCGGCTTCGAACTGGTCGAGGTTGGTGACCGCCGATCCGATGTGCGCGTGCAGCCCCTGGAGGTCGATCAAGGGCTCGGCACGCATGTGCTCGATCGCCTCGGGCACGCGGTCGGCGGCAACGCCGAACTTCGAACCGACGCCACCGGTGGCCATCGCGTCGTGCGTGTCGGCTTCGATCCCGGGTACGACGCGCAGCAGCACCGGGACCATGCGGCGCGCGAGCCGCGCAATGCGTTCGATGTCGTCGAATCCGTCGACGACGATCCAGCCGATTCCGGCGTCCAGCGCGGCCTGAATGTCGGTGTCGGTCTTCGCGTTGCCATGCATCAAGACCGTGTCGGGACGTGCGCCCGCAGCCTGGGCAAAGGCAAGCTCGCCGCCTACCACGTCGCAGCCGAGCCCTTCCTCCACCAAGACACGGATCACCGATGCCGACGGAAAAGCCTTGCAGGCAAAGCAGATCGTCGTTGCCGGGTGCAGATCGGTGAATGCGGTCCGGTAGCGACGCGCCCGCTCACGCAGCGCGCCCTCGTCCACGATGTAGGCCGGCGTGCCGTATTCGTTGGCGAGGTCGACAACCGAGCAGCCGCCGATGCGCAGATCGGCACCGTCGACTACGGCACCAGGCGGCAGCAGATCCAGGTTCATCAACGCCCGTCGAGCAGCGGCTGCCGCGGATCCCAGGTCGTGCCGTCGCGCGCGTCACGACGGCGGCGGGCAATACCGGTGAGTGTTTCGAGCACCACCCGGTTGGCGAGGAACGAAGTGATCTCCGCGTGGTCGTAAGGCGGCGACACTTCGACGACATCGACCCCGAGCACGGGAAGCTCGTACGCGATCCGACGCACCGAGTCGAGCAGTTGCCGAGCGGTCAGCCCGCCCGGCTCGGGTGTGCCCGTGCCCGGTGCGTGGCCCGGGTCGCACACGTCGATGTCGACGGAGAGAAAGACCCCTTCGCACTCGTCCATCGCAATGCCGAACGCCTCGGTGAGGCATTCGTCCAGACCCCGAGCGCCGATCTCGCTCATCTCGTACGAGCGCATCCGCTGCTCGGCCATCCAGTCGAGCGTCTCCGGCGGCGGCCAATACCCGCGCAAGCCGATCTGCAGGAAGCGATCACCGCGCAGCGCGCCGGATTCGATCAGTCGGCGCATCGGCTGCCCGTGGCCGATCAGCGAGCCGAACTCGATGTTGCCGGTATCGGCGTGCGCATCGAAGTGGATCATCGAGATCTTGCCCTGGCCGACATGCTCCGCGACCCCGGCGGCATCCGGCCAGGCGATCGTGTGGTCGCCACCGAGGATCAGCGGGATGGCGCCGGTGCGCGCCACCGCGTAGACCGCGGCCTGCAAGTCGTGCACCGAGCGCTGCGCGTCGCCGGAGTACATCTCGACGTCGCCGGCGTCGTAGACACGCAAGTCCTGCAACCCGTCGACGCGCATCGCGAGCGACGGGCGCGAGCCGTCGTGCGGCAGGTAACACGTCTGCCGGATGTGCTGCGGTCCGAAGCGCGTGCCGGAACGGTGCGAGGTGCCGCCGTCAAACGGCGCGCCGAGGATCACGACGTCGGCATCGGCAAAGCTCGCGGCATCGGCCCAGTCGCATCGATCGACACCGAGGAAGGTGATGTCCGGACCGAATTGCGCTCCGTATCTGGCCATGCGATCTCCTCTCCGCAAGCGTCGCTATGCCGAGAACCTAGACCTCGAGTTCCTGCATCCCCCACGGCGAGCCGTATTCGCCCGAGAGCAGGTCGAGGAACGCCTTCGCGTCGAACGCCTCCGGGCCGAGCACGCCCGCGCCGGCCCACGAGCCGTTGGCGATGAGTTCGAGCGCGACGATTGGATTGACCGCCGTCTGCCAGACGACGGCCTGCGAGCCGTACTCCGACATCGACCACTCGTTGTCGACGACGTGGTAGAGGTAGGTCGAGCGCGGCTGCGCCGTCCTTGCCGGTACCGCGCACCCACAGCCCCGCGCAGGTCTTGCCGGTCATCTTGTCGCCCGAGCGTTGCCGGATCGGGCAGGCACGCGGCCACGACGTCACGCGGGCTGACCTCGACCGGTCCGACGCGAACCTTCTCGGTGCGGTCGAGCCCGAGCAGGTGCAACGTCTTGAGCACCTGGATGAACTCGTCACCAAGGCCGTACTTGAAGGTCACCCGCTTCGCATCGATCCAGCGCGGGATGAGCAGCACTTCCTCGTGCTCGACGTTCACGCACTCGACCGGCCCGATCCCCTCCGGAAAGTCGAACACCTCCGGCTCGCTGAACGGTTCGGTCGTGAACCAGCCGCGATCCTTCTCGTAGATGACGGGCGGGTTCAAGCACTCCTCGATCGTCGTCCAGATCGAGAAGGACGGCGCGAAGTCGAAACCGGCAACGGCGAGGTTCGCACCGTCGCGCACGCCGGCCTCGTCGATGGAGCTGAACAGCTCGTCGGCGGCGTACCGGGCGAAGACGTCGGCCAGACCGGGTTCGACACCGATCCCCACAGCGCGAGCCGATCGGCAGCCTCCCATTCGCTCGGCGAGGGCGAACTGCTCGTCGCCGAGCTTCACGCCTGTCTTGGCGTACGGGTCGGCCGGATCCGGACGCGACAGCGACATCGCCATGTCGAGGTAGTGCGTGCGGGCAGCGAGCGCGGCGCGGAAGATCGGCATCGTGAAGCGCGGATCGGTGGCACCGAGCACGGCGTCGACCCGCTGCTCGGCGAGCAGCGCCTCGATCGCCGACTGATCAGACGCGTCGACCTGGGCGGCGACGAACCGCGAGTCGTTCGTCGCCGCGGCGGCCCGCTCGGCGCGAGCGCGGTCGTAATCAGCGACGACGACATGGGAGGCAAAGGGGCGGCGTGCGGCGATGAGGGCCGCAGCCGAACCCACCCCGCCGGCACCGAGGATGAGGATTCGCACCGCCTGACTCTATAGACAGCTCATCAACGGAATCCATAGGGGTCTGGAAGCAAAGACACGGAAACCCTTGCCGAAATGCCGTTCAGCTGCGATAAACGCACTACAACCCAAGGAGGCCTCCCATGTCGGTTACCGAAGCTCCGCCTCCGTCCCGATCGGCTGACGACGGCGGCAAGGGCCTCAAGTCCGGCGCGCTCGGCCTGGCGTCGAGCGTCGTCATCGGCGTCGCCTCGACCGCGCCCGCCTACAGCCTGGCGGCAACGCTCGGCTTCATCGTCGCCTTGTCGGCCTGCAGGCGCCGCTCATCGTCGTGCTCGCGTTCATCCCGATGCTGTTCGTCGCGATCGGCTACCAGGAGCTCAACAAGCGCGATCCCGACTGCGGCACGACGTTCACCTGGGCGACCAAGGCGTTCGGACCGAAGACCGGCTGGATGGGCGGCTGGGGCATCCTCGCCGCCGACATCCTGGTGATGGCCTCCCTGGCGCAGGTCGCCGGACAGTACGTGTTCCTGCTGTTCAACGCCGACGGCATCGGCGGCAACCCGACCAGCGGCTGGGTGCTGCTCGTCGGCCTCGGCTGGATCGTGCTGATGACCTGGATCTGCTACCGCGGCGTCGAGCTGTCCGCACGGATGCAGCAGGTCTTCCTGGTCATCGAGCTGATCGTGCTCGCGATCTTCGTCGTCACCGCGTTCTTCAAGGTCTTCGGCAACACGCGCCGGCCACGGCGATCCACCCGTCGCTGTCGTGGTTCAACCCGCTCGACGTCCCGACTTCTCACACGTTCGTCCGCGGGCTGATCCTGATGCTGTTCATCTACTGGGGCTGGGACAGCGCGGTCGTCGGTCAACGAGGAGACCGCGGACCGCGACAAGACGCCCGGCCGGGCGGCCGTCATCTCGACCGTCCTGCTGCTCGCGACCTACACGCTGATGACGATGGCCGCGCAGTCGTTCGCCGGCATCGGCGACAAGGGCATCGGCCTCAGCAACGCCGACAACTGGGGCGACATCCTGTCGGTGCTCGGCAAGTCGGTGTTCGGCGGCGGCGCGTACGGCTCGGTGATGAGCCATCTGCTGATCTTCCTCGTGCTCACGTCCGCGGCGGCCTCGACGCAGACGACGATCCTGCCGACGGCGCGGACCTCGCTGTCGATGGCGGTCTACAAGGCGCTGCCGAACGCGTTCGCGCGATCCACCCGCGGAACCTGATCCCGACCGTGTCGACCGTCGCGTTCGGCGCATGTCTCGATCGTGCTCTACGTCGATGCTGAACTACACCGGCAACGCCGATCAGCGTCATCGCCGACTGCGTGTCCGGCGCTCGGCATGATGATCGCGTTCTACTACGGACTCACCGGCTTCACGTGTTTCTGGTACTACCGCCACGAGCTGACCCGCAGCCCGCGCAGTTCCTGATCTTCCAGGGCATCATCCCGTTGCTCGGCGGCGTCATCCTGTTCGGCGCGCTCGCCTGGAGCTCCATGACGACTGGGTGTTCAGCGACGAAGCCACGAGCTACACCAGTTGGCTGATGCCGTTCGCACCGCACTGGCGCATCGGCGGGGTGTTCCTCATCGGCGTCGGAATCTTCGTCCTCGGCGTGATCCTGATGTACGTCTGGCGGGCGCGTCGCGCCGGCGTTCTTCCGCGGCGAGACGCTCAACCGCGACACCGCGACGCTGGTGCCGGATCCCGAGGCACGCGGTCTAGGAGTCGAAGCCGAGACCGAGGCGGTCGAGCAGTGCGCAACCACGGGCCGCGCCGGCCCGGTTGCGGTCGGCGCTTGCCAGCTCGCGACGCGTGAGCTGGATGCCCGCCACCGCACCGGCTCCGGCGGAAACGGCAACGGACGCGGCGTCACTGCGCGCAACGAGGTCGCCTCGCTGTCGCCGCCGGCGAGCAGGTCGAGCATGTCCTGCGCGCCGAAGCGCGTGGCGGCGACGCCCAGCCCGGTGTAGCCGACGCTGTACGCCACCCGCCCGCCGAGCGCCGTGCGCTGGAAGGCGAAGAAGCGCGTGGACGTGTCGATGGCGCCGCCCCACTTGTGCGTGAAGCGCAAGCCCGTCCAGCTGCGGGAACGTCTCGAAGAACTGCGCGGCGAGCAGCTCGAACGTCGCCGGTCGCTGGTCGAGCTCGTCGCGCAATCCGTTGCGCCAGTGGTAGATCGCGTCGTAGCCGCCCCAGAGGATCCGGTTGTCGCGGGTCATGCCGGTAGTAGTGGAACTGGTTGGCCACGTCGCCGATGCCCTGCCGGTTGCGCCAGCCGATCGCGGCCAGCTGCGCCTGGCTCAGCGGTTCGGTCATCAGCACGTAGTCGTACACCGGCACGATGTAGGGACGCAGCCGCCGCAGCAGCGCGGGAAACGCGTTCGTCGCCGAGCGCGACCCGGCCGCGCGTGCACCGATCGCACCCGCACCGCAGCCAATCGCACGCCGGCGCCGTCCTCGGCCAGCGACGATGACGTCGGTGTCCGCTCGACGATCCGCACGCCGAGCGACAGGCACGCGGCGCGCAGCCCCCACGCCAGCCGGGCCGGATCGACCAGCGCGGCCTGGTCGCGGTCCCAGCCGCCGGCGAGGTAGGTCGGCGAGTCGATCTCGGCGCGCACCGCGTCCTGGTCGAGGAACACGCTGTCGTGTCCGAGCTCGATTCAGTCGGCGACCTCGTCGCGCAGCCACTCGACCTGGTGCGGCTCGGTCGCGACGGCCATCTCGCCGGTGCGTTCGAAATCGCAGTCGATGCCGTAGCGCGCGACCGCCGCCTCGATCGCGTCGAGGTTCGCGCGGCCGAGCCGCTCGAGCGCCGGCACCTCGTCCGGGAAGCGGGACCGCCCGTTGTCGACGCCGTGCGTCAGCGACGCGGCGCAGAATCCGCCGTTGCGGCCGGACGCCGCCCAGCCCGCGCGTCCGTGCCTCGAGCACGACGACGTCGCGCGACGGATCGGCCTCCTTCGCCAGCAGCGCGGTCCACAGCCCCGTGTACCGCCGCCCGACCACGGCGAGATCGCAGCGATGTGTCGGCGCTCAGCGGGGCTGCGGCGGTCGGACGCGTCCGGCGAGTCGAGCCAGAACGAGATCGGAGCCGCGTCGGCGAGGGAGGCTGGTAGCCGAGCGTCATGCCTTCTGCCGGCGCGAGGTATGAAGCCGTAGATGGCGACCAGCACACCGAACAGCGAAGATCAGCGTGCCCATCACGTTCACCTGCGGCGGCACACCGGTGCGCGATGCGCCGTACACCCACAGCGGGAACGTCACCGTGTTGCCGGCGTTGAAGCTGGTGATGATGTAGTCGTCGATCGACAGCGCGAACGCGAGCAGCGCGCCGGACAGCACGCCGGGCATGATCAGCGGCAGGGTCACCCTGAAGAATGTCGACGAGCGGACCGGCACCCGAGGTCGCGCGCGGCCTCGTCGAGCGACGGGTCCATGCCGGCCATCCGCGCTCGGACCGTGACCGCCACGTAGGCGAGGCTGAACATCACGTGCGCGATGACGATCGTCCAGTAACCCGCGCGGGACGTCGAGGGTCAGGAACATGCTCAGCAGCGCGGCACCGAGCACGACCTCGGGCGCGGCGATGTTGGCGAACAGCAGCAGCGTCACCGAACCCGAACCGCGGAACCGGTACTTGCCCAGCGCCATGCCGATCAACGTGCCGAGCACGGTCGGCGATGGCCGTCGCGATCGAGGCGATCGTGAGCGAGTTCGACCAGCGCGTCGGTGAGGTCGTCGATTGCCGAACAGGTGCGGTACCAGTGCAGGGTGAAGCCCTGCCAGCGGATGTTGAACTTGCCGGTGGTGTTGTTGAACCCGAACACGATCATCACGATGATCGGCGGCGACAGCCAGACGATGACCAACCAGCCCCACACCGGCAGACCCAACGGCCGTTCAGGCCCGTCGCCGCCTGCGCGCAGGCACCGGTCGCGGCGCCGCCGGCTCGGGCGGGCGAGACGACCTCGGTCTGCAGGCCATCAGTTACCTGCCGCTTCCAGCACGTCCTCGGTGCCGAGCAGACCGCGCATACAGGAAGACGCCGACCAGCAGGATCGCCATCAGGATGAACGACATGCGCACGCCGCCGTCGGGTAGTTCAGGTTGGTGAAGTACTGCGTCTGGATGATGTTGCCGATCATCGTCGTGCCCGTGCTGCCACCGAGGATCGTCGCGTTGACGTAGTCAGATGCGACCGGGACGAACGTCAGCAGCACGCCGGCGAACACGCCAGGAATCGACAGCGGGAAGACCACCCTGAGAAACGCCGTCAACTTGTTCGCGTACAGGTCGGCCGAGGCCTCGAGCAGCGCCGGGTCGACGCGCTCGAGCGCGACGTAGATCGGCAGCATCATGAACGGGATGAAGTTGTAGACCAGGCCGCCGATCACCGCGTAGGGCGTCTGCAGGATGTGGAAGTTCTGCGCCGACCCAGCCCCACTCCTTGAGCCGCGAGATCACCATCCCGTTGTCGGACAGGATGAAGTTCCACGACTGGGTGCGGATCACGAACGACACGAAGAACGGCAGCAGCAGCAGGAACAGCAGGCTGGACTTGTGCGCACCGCCGCGGAAGGCGATCCAATAGGCGACCGGGTAGCCGATCAGCATGCACAGATCCGGTCGCGATCACGCCGTAGATGAGCGAGCGCACGAACTGAACGTGGTAGCGGTCCAGGCGTCGCTGTAGTTGCTCCAGTGGAACGTCTGCTTGAAGCCGTTGGGATGTCGCCGGTCATCGTCGACACCGAAAGCATGATCGACGATCGGGACGACGAAGAAGATCGCCAGCCAGAGCCAGCCCGGCAGGACCAGCCAGTACGGCGCCAGCGTGCGCATGCGCACCGATCGCCGGCGGGCGCGCGCCGCGGCCGGTGGTGGCGGCGGCGGCGCACTGGTGGCGCGTGCGGTCGTGGTCATGACTGGTAGATCGGCTCGAAGAGGTTGTTCCAGGCCGTCTCCTCGGCCTTGCTCAGCACGCGGTAGCGGTGCAGCTTCGAGTAGTCCGCCTGCGACGGGAAGATCAGCGGGCTGTTCGCGAGGTCGTCCTAGACGTCTTGGCGTTCTTGCCGCTCGCCTCCGCAGCGTCCTTCTTGATGAACTGCCTGCGCCGCGGTGACCGGGGTGATGTAGTTGATGTCCTCGGCGAGCATCGCGGCGATCTTCGGTTGATAGACGAAGTCCATGTAGGTCATCGCGTCGACGCGGATGCGCCGCATGCTGGGGGATGCACATGTTGTCGGTCCAGATGGCGGCGCCCTCGTTCGGGCACGACGAACTCGAGGTGTCGCACCCGACAGGTTCGCCTGGAAGATGTCGCCCGAGTATGCCATCGACGCCCAGATGTCGCCCTTGCGACGAGCGCATCGATGTAGGACTGGTCGTAGTACTTGCGCACCAGCGGCCGCTGCTTCTTCAGCCATGTCGGCCGCCTTCTGCCAGTCGGCCTCGGTCGACGTCTCCGGGTTCACCCCGACGGCGAACAACGCGGCGGACGGCAGATCCTCGTTGTCGGCGAACATCCCGATCTTGCCCTTGAGCGCCGGGTCTTGCAGGTCGTTCCAGCTGGTGATCTTCTTGCCGACCCGCTTCGGGTCGTAGCCGATGCCGGTCATCCCGGACTGCCACGCCATCGTGTAGACGTTGCCGCGGTCGTAGCTCGGATCCTCGCGACCAGTCGGCTCGAGTTCGCGTAGAAGTTGGGCATCCGGTTCTGGTCGAGCGGGATCAGGTAATCGAGCTCGATCAGCTTGTCGAGATAGATCCCGTTGGTGATGACGATGATGTCGTAGCCGGTGCCCTGCTGGGCGGCGAGTTGCGGCTGGATCTTGGCGAAGAAGGTGTCGTTGGCATTGACATCCTCCATGTAGTTGACCTGGATCCCGGTCTCCTTGGTGAACAGGTCGAGGCTCGGGTGGTCGTTCTTGTTATTCGGAGCCTGGTCGATGTAGAGCGGCCAGTTGCCGAAGTCGAGCCGGCCCGTCTTCTCGTGCGTCGCCCAGAACTTCGCGATCTCGGCACGTGCCGCGGTCAACCCGAGCTTGCTGCTCTTGCGCACCGGGAATGCCGCATGCGGCCAGACCGAGGCCGAGGGCGGACAGGCCACCGACCTGCAGCGTCCGCCGACGAGACAGCCGCGGTGACGTCAAGCCACGGATCAGGTCAGCCGGCGTGTTCTCCGGTGCGTTCACGCGACGGTCTCCGGCTCGCTCGGCGCCGGACTCTCGCCAGGCGCAAGGACGAGCGAGTGATCGGGACGCCACGACAACCAGACCTGCTCACCGCGTTCGGCGATGTCGGCCGAGTCGGACGCGTTCTGCACGAACACGAGCAGCTCGCTGCCGTCGGTGGTTCGCACTGCGTACTGGGTGGACGTGCCCAGGTAGACCACCTCGCTGACCGTGCCGCGGATCGCGCACCGGCCGGCCGTCGGCGCGTCGGTGGTCAGCACGATCTTCTCCGGCCGGACGGTGAGTTCGAGTGGCTGTCCGACCGCGGCGCCGACCTCGTCCGCGCTCGGGACGATGACCGACTCGTCGCGCCGCGTCTCGAGCACCGCCGTCCCGCCGTCCATCGGCGCCACTGTGCCGCTGATGAGATTGGACGTGCCGATGAAGCCGGCGACGAACCGGGTGCGAGGCCGCTCGTACACCTCTCGCGGCGAACCCAGTTGCTCGATGCGCCCGGCGTTCATCACCACGAGCCGGTCGGACATCGTGAGCGCCTCGTTCTGGTCGTGCGTGACGAAGATGAACGTGATGCCGACCTCGCGCTGGATGCGCTTGAGCTCGATCTGCATCGCCTGCCGCAGCTTCAGATCGAGTGCCGCAAGCGGCTCGTCCAGCAGCAGCGCGCGCGGATTGTTGACCAGCGCGCGAGCGAGCGCGACGCGTTGCTGCTGGCCACCGGACAGCTCGCGCGGTCGGCGGTCGGACTTTCCCTCCAGCTGCACCAGCTCGAGCATCTCGTTGACCCGTCGCTCGGTCTCGGCCCGGTCGACGCTCTTGCGGCGCAGCCCGAACGCGACGTTGTCGTACACCGACATGTGCGGGAACAGCGCGTAGGACTGGAAGACCATATTGACGTCACGATGGTTCGGCGGCACGCCGACCACGTCCTTGCCGTAGAGCAGGATCTGGCCCTCGGTCGGCTCCTCGAACCCGCCGATCATGCGCAGGGTCGTGGTCTTGCCGCATCCGGACGGGCCGAGCAGCGAGAAGAACTCGCCCTCGCCGATGATGAGATCGACCCGCTCGACCGCCGTCACCTCGCCGCGGCGGGAGTGGAACCGTTTCGCGATCCCGACCAGTTCGATGGCCGGAATCGTGCCCTCCGTCGAGTGCGACTCTTCCGGTCGCTCATGCCGCTGTCCGGGCTGGTCGATGGTGGACGCGGGTGACTTGGTCAGGTCCATAGGGGTACCGAGGCCTCCTCTGCCGGCCGGCGCAGGTCGGTGGTGCGGAAGGTGGTGCGGACGGTGGCAGCATCTTGACACGCAAGCTTGTGCGCGACAAGCCGTGCGCAGCGGAATCCGTAGCCAGACCACGTTTGCGCTACTGATTCAATCGCGCCGCGAGTTTCACGCGTGTTAAAAGTACCGTGACCGGTGAGCAGACCACCGGATCGGCATTGGTCCGGCCGCACTACCGATTTACGTTGCCTGAGCATCGCTCAACTACGGATTCGCTTGCCAAACACCACCCGCACTGGGCAAAATCGTTGTCATGGCCCGATCCCCGTCACGCGTGACGACCGACGACGTCAGCCGGGCGATCATCGAACAGCTGCAGGCCGACGGTCGCCGCTCGTACGCCGCTATCGGCCAGGCGGTCGGGTTGTCCGAGGCCGCGGTGCGACAGCGCGTGCAGAAGTTGATCGACAGCGGCGTCATGCAGATCGTCGCGGTCACCGACCCGATGCAGATCGGTTTCGCCCGCCAGGCCATGGTGGGTATCTCGTGCACCGGCGACGTCGAAGCGATCGCCGCGAAGCTCGCCGGCATTCCCGAGGTCGATTACCTGGTGATCACCGCCGGCTCGTGGGACATCCTCGCCGAGGTCGTCGTCGAGGACGACGACCACCTGCTCCGCCTGATCAACCGCAGCATCCGATCGATCGACGGTGTCGATCGCACCGAAACGTTCCTCTATCTCAAACTGACCAAGCAGACCTACAACTGGGGCGCCAAATGAACAACCCGCTCGACCCATCCGCCGCGCAGCTGTCCGATACGGCGCGCGAACACCTGTGGATGCACTTCACCCGGCTCTCGTCCTACGCCGACGCGCCGGTTCCCACGATTGTTCGAGGCGATGGCGCGCGGATCTACGACTCGCACGGCCGGGCCTACCTCGACGGGCTCGCCGGCCTGTTCGTCGTCCAGGCCGGACACGGCCGTCGCGAACTGGCCGAGGCCGCGTACAAGCAGGCCAGCGAGTTGGCGTTCTTCCCGCTCTGGTCGTACGCGCACCCGCAGGCGATCGAGCTGGCCGACCGGCTGGCCGAGCACGCTCCAGGCGACCTGAACCGGGTCTTCTTCACCACCGGCGGTGGCGAAGCCGTAGAGACGGCCTGGAAGCTGGCCAAGCAGTACTTCAAGATGACCGGCAAGCCGATGAAGCACAAGGTGATCAGCCGCAACATCGCCTACCACGGCACGCCCCAGGGTGCGTTGTCGATCACGGGCATCCCGGACGCGAAGAAGTGGTTCGAGCCACTCGTCCCCGGTGCGCACAAGGTGCACAACACCAACTTCTACCGGGCGCCCGAGCACGGCGACGACATCGATGCTTTCGGGATCTGGGCCGCCGATCAGATCGAGCACGCCATCGAGTTCGAAGGCGCCGACACCGTGGCCGCGGTCGTCGTTGGAGCCGGTGCAGAACTCCGGTGGCTGCTTCCCGCCGCCGCCCGGATACTTCCAGCGGGTCCGTGAGATCTGTGACCGTCACGACGTGTTGCTCGTGTCGGACGAGGTCATCTGCGCGTTCGGCCGGCTCGGCCACATGTTCGGCTCGGACAAGTTCGGCTACGTCCCCGACATGATCACGTGCGCGAAGGGCATGACCAGCGGCTACTCCCCCATCGGGGCCTGCATTGTCAGCGACCGCATCGCCGAACCGTTCCACCACGGCGACAACTCGTTCGCGCACGGCTACACCTTCGGTGGCCATCCCGTTTCTGCCGCCGTGGCGAACGCCAACCTCGACATCTTCGAGCGTGAGGGCCTCAACGAGCACGTCCTCGCCAACGAGGGCGCGTTCCGGGCGACGCTGGAGAAGCTCAACGACCTGCCGATCGTCGGCGACGTTCGCGGCGACGGGTATTTCTACGGGATCGAACTGGTCAAGGACAAGGCGACCAAGGAGACCTTCGACGAGGACGAGTCGGAGCGGTTGCTGCGCGGTTTCCTGTCGAAGGCCCTGTTCAACGCCGGCCTGTACTGCCGCGCCGACGACCGTGGCGACCCGGTGGTGCAACTCGCGCCACCACTGATCGTCGGGCAGAGCGAGTTCGACGAGATGGAACAGATCCTGCGGTCGGTGCTCACCGAGGCCTGGACACGCCTCTGACCCGCAGCGACTTCTAGAGTGCGAGGGTGACCTCTCCCGCCGAGCTGGCCGGCCGCGCGCACCGCGCCACCGAGTCGCTGCACTCGATGATCTACTTCTCCGAGCAGGCCGACGCCGAACTCGTCGCGGCTGGCTTGCGCCCGGGCCGAATGTGTTACTTCGCCTCGCGTTCGGCACCGATGGGCGCAGTGTCGCCGGGTGTCACCGCCGCGACGTTCGTCAACTTCAATCCGGATCTGATCGTCAAGTACATCCCGCGGGCATGGACGCTCGCGTCGATCGAGGACATCCTTGCCGCCCGGTTGCGTGGAGCCGACGTCACGTTGCGCACCCTGCTCGGCGACGCGATCGACGCTCCCGAGGTCGCCGAGCTTGCCGAGCTCGCACGTGCCGCGACCACCGTGCTCACACCGGAGGCGCGCCCGCTGTATGCGGGCCACGCCGATCTGCCCTGGCCAGACGAACCACACCTCGTCCTTTGGCACGCCGTAACGTTGCTGCGTGAATCACGTGGCGACGGGCACACGATCGCGCTGGCCCATGCGGGGTTGACGGGGCTCGAATCGATCGTCACCCACACCGCAACCGGACGGGGCTTCACCGTCGAAGCGGCCAAGCATCTGCGCGGTTGGTCCGATGAACAGTGGCACGGTGCAGCCGCAGAATTGTGCCGGCGCGGGCTGATGGACGGCGACCAGCTGACAGCAGCTGGGACGAGACTGCGCGCCGACATCGAAGCAGAGACCGATGAGCTCGACGCGCCGCCTTGGCAACACCTTGGTGATACCGGCACCGCGCGGTTGATCGAGCTTGGCAAGGCGCTGTCACGACGGATCACCGGGAACGGCGCCTTTCCGGCAACCGGCGTGTTCGCCGCGACGGGATAGCGCCCGGAGGCTGACGGACCGGTTCTGATACCTCCGAACCGGTTCTTGGCGACGTTTCGCCATTCGGACCCGTTCTTCTGCCCATTCCGCGACCAATTCGCTCGCGTCGAACGTCGTCGTGTCTCAGCTTCGAAGCGATCCGCTCCGATCTCGGTGATAACTCATCGAACCTCTGGGGGGGTCCAGGAATGAAGAACATCGTTGCGCTCACCGCCGCGACCACGCTGGCTGTGGCGCTGGTGCCGATCGCCGCGTCCGCGAAGCCTGTGCCGAAGGGCGCGGCACGGCCCACGGTCGCCGCGTCGCTGGACAAGAACTGCACGCTCTCGCCGTCGCTGACCCATCCGGGCGGTGACGAAGCGAGCTGCATCGCAGTTGGCGCGAAGCTGTCGTCTATCCCGCGCCTGGGCGGCAAGGCGATACTGACCGTCACGGTCAAGGCCGCGCGATCGGAGCCGACGACCCGCGTCTCGGTCGACCTCCCGTCCACCTTCGTCTTCGCCGACGGCACTGTCACCCACCCGGCCATGACCGGCCACGGCACGGTCGCGCGCGCCCAACTCGCGACCCTGAACATGGCCAAGGGACAGACGCGCACCTTGACCCGCGTGGTGAAGGCGGTCGGCTCAGGGTTCGGGGCGATCACCGCTTCGGCGGCGAACCGGCTGTCGGCCTCGCGCACCGACGGCGGGACGGACTCGGTCTTCGTCACGACCGGATCGAGCGCCATGAACACCTTCCGCGGCGGCGGCATCGACCAGAGTGCGGCACAGACGCACGGCACCGTGCGGTTGCCGCTACGCAGCGGTGGACCGGAGCGGGTCCAGTCGACGCCGTTGCACACGGCGCCGGTCACCGTCGCCGGTGGCATCAAGCCAGCAGCGATCCACCCCCTCACCGCGGGTCAGGCCTGCGCCACGGGTACGTGGAACTTCGTCGATCAGAACGGCGTCTCGCGCCCCGCCGCCAACACCCTGGTCGAGGTGCTCAACAGCTCGAACGCGCTGCAGTCCTACGCGGTGTCGGGTGGCGACGGCTCGTACAACATCTGCTGGCCAACGACCGCGTCGACGGTCTACGTCAAGTTCATCGAGTCGAACAACATCTGGCGGGTCACCGACAACAGCAACAACGTCTACAGCTTCAGCACCGGGTTGGTGTCGGTTCCGGATAGCACGACGCACAACTTCGGCAACCTGTTTCCGGGTAGCTCGAGCTACTACCCCGGCCTGCACGCCTTCGCGATCGCCAACGACGAGTGGCAGTGGGTGCACCAGTACTTCGGCGGACAGTGCTGGAACCCGTACCAGTCGTCGGGCTGCACGCAGTTGACCATCCACTGGCAGTCCGACTCGACGACCGGCACGTTCTGGAACACCTCCGGGGTGTACCTGCTGGCCGGCTCACCGGACACCGTGGACGAACCCGCCCACGAGATCGGGCACAACCTGATGTGGGAGCTGTACGGGCACAACTTCCCGGCCACGACCAACTGCAACCCGCACTTCCTGTTCACCGCCAGCTCGACCACCTGCGGGTTCACCGAAGGCTGGGCCGACTGGGTAGCCACCAGCGTCTACAACAACACGACCTGGACGTTCAACGGCGGCTCGACCACCAGCTTCGACACCACGTGGGGCGACGGCCAGAACACCGGCGACCAGGTCGAGGGACGCATCGTGCAAGCGATGCGCAGCCTGACCGACGGCACGAAGGCACCGTGGGACAACGACCCTGGTGAGGGTGCCGGGGTGCGCGACAACCGCAACTTCTTCGCCGTGCTCAACACCTACCGCCCGAACACGTTCGCTTCCTTCTGGAATGATCGTGCGCTGGCCGGCCAAGACGTGAGCCAGACCGCGTTGAGTGCGCTGTATCAGGGCACGATCGACTACGGCTTCCGCAACCCGCTGAGCGACTACGTCGCGAAGCACTTCCCGGCAGCGGTACCCGATCACAATTACAGCCACACCACGACCACCGGCTTCTGGTCGGTGGTGGCGGAGCAGCCTGATGCCGGCAGCGACACCGACTTGTCCGTGTTCACCGACTTCAACCAGACGTCGGTGCTCGCCTCGTCCTCCTTCGGCGGCACGACGACCGACTTCGTCGCGATCAACTCCAACAGCGGGCACCGTGCACTGCAGACCTACTACCCACGCGTACACCAGTTCGCGGGCACGGGTGGCTACGAGATCCAGGAAGCGCAGGGCTCGAACGCCTTGTCGACCGGTACCAGCACGTTCGGCTTCATCAGCGGGCAGCTGGTCCGTGTCTTCGACAGCTTCCAGAACGCCGGCGTTCCGGTGTTCTATCGCGCTGTCCCGGCCGCGGGCCAGGACGTGCAACTCGCCGTCGCGTCCGCTGATCTGAACGCAGCGTCGCGATCGGCAACGACGAGCAGCATCGACCCAGGGGTGTCCAACCCGGCAACCCTGACCTACACACCGACAGTCAGCGGTTGGCACGGACTGATCGTGCTCGACAACAACCGGACGGCCGGCAACGTCAGCGTGTACGCCGACACCACGGCGCCGACGGGCACTGTCGACATCAACTCGGGCGCAGCCAGCACCACCAATCCGAACGTGGCGCTGACGCTGTCCGCAGCTGACACCCAGACAGGGGTCATGGCGATGCAGATCAGCACCGACGGCGTGTTCGACACCGAGCCGGTCGTGCCGTTCTCGACGTCGGGCACGGCGACCCTGCCGGCGCCGGACGGCACCAAGACCGTGTCGGTGCGGTTCGAGAACAACGCCGGCATGTGGTCGACGCCGGCGACGGACACGATCAACGTGGCCGCCTCGCCGAAGGTGACCGCGGTCTCGGCAGTGTCCGGACCGACCGGAGGCGGCAAGACGGTGACCATCACCGGAGCGCGTTTCACCGGTGCTACTGCCGTCAAGTTCGGCTCGACCGCAGCAACAGGCGTCACCGTGGTTAGCGCAACGAAGATCACCGCTGTCTCACCGGCACACGCCGGTGGCACGGTAGATGTACACGTCACGACGCCTTACGGCACCAGCCATGCATCGGCTGGCGACAAGTACACCTACCAAGCGGCACCCACGGTCACCGGCTTGTCACCGGCATCCGCCCCCACGCCGGTGGCAAGACGATCACCGTCACCGGCACGCACTTCACCGGGGCCTCGGTGGTGAAGTTCGGGCGAAGAACGTCACCACCTTCACCGTCGTTTCGGCGACGAAGATCACGGTGCACGCGCCGGCGCACGCGACCGGCACCGTGAACGTCCAGGTGAAGACGCCGAGCGGCACCAGCCCATCGGCAGCAGCGAACAGGTTCACCTTCACATAGGCGGACCTACCCAGTTGATCAACAGGCGCGAACTGCCCTATCAAGGCGGTTCGCGCCTGTTGGTCAGTGCGGAAGGTTGTCAGTGCCGGTAGGCGGCCGGGTTGTCGCGGTAGGCATCGCGGCAGCCGGTGCCGCAGAACCACACTCGTCCGGACGGCGTGTCGAGGTGCACCGAAGCCTCCACCGCCACGACCGTCATCGCGCAGACCGGATCGATCGCGGTCTCCGGCGGCGCGTTACGCCACGTGCGGTTCAGCGGTGGCCCCCTCGACAGACCCGCGAAGCACGTCGACTATCTCAGCGAGGATCGACAGTGCCACTTCCGGCGGCGTACGCGCACCGATGTCGAGGCCGGCCGGTGTGCGGACGCGTTTGCGGGAGTCGTCGTCGACTGCCAGCGACTCGAGCACCGCAGCCCCCCGCCGACGGCTCGCCACCAGCCCGATGTACGGAATCTCGCGAGCCAGTGCCAGCTCGAGCACCGGCACCTCGTCGTTGCCGTGCGATCCAGACCGCCACCGCGTGCGCCCCGGCCGGCAGCGGATCGTCGACGAAGATGCCAGAACGAACGCTCTGGCCGAACATCCGGTCGGCGCGCAGCAGCGCCGTCGCGATCGGCGCCTCGCCGAACACGAGCACGGCCGGGAAGCGGGACGGACGGCTCGAGGAAGATCTCGAGTGCGCCGCCGGACAGGCACGGGTTGTGCCTGCTGATCACACCCGGAGCGACGACGTCGATTTCGGTGTCGGCGAGATCCGCAGCAGCCGCGCCTCGCCTGTCGCGAGCGCTTCGAGCGCCTCTGCCCGCACCGTCGACTCCGCGCAGTCGCCACCGACGAAACCATCGAGGCGGCCATCAGGATGGACGAGCGCCGCATCGCCCGCCTTGGCACTCGTCGGCCGCTCGGCTCGCACGACAGTCGCCCACACGAACGGCGTGTCCGCGGCGGTCAATTCCGCCGCTCGAACCGCAAGGTCGACGCGCGAGGTCATCAGTCAGCGATCGCCAAATCGGTTCGGAACGGACGGCCCTGGATGGTGCACCACACCTGCGCCGGGGTGAACGGCATGTCGGCGTGCCGCACACCGTACGGCTCGAGCGCATCAAGAACGGCGTTCACCACGGCCGCCGGCGAACCGACGGTGGCCGACTCCCCCACGCCCTTGACGCCGATCGGGTGATGCGGCGACGGCGTGACGGTCTGGCCCAGCTCCCACGACGGGCACTCCATCGCGGTCGGCAGCTGGTAGTCCATCAGCGAACCGCCGAGGCAGTTCCCGTCCTCGTCGAACGCGATCACCTCGGAAGAGCGCCATCCCGATCCCGTCTGCCAGACCACCATGGATCTGGCCTTCGACGATCATCGGGTTGATCCGCGGCCCGCAGTCGTCGACGGCGATGAAGCGACGCACCTTCACCTCGCCGGTTGCGGCGTCCACGTCGACCGCGCGGGGGATACTCGCGGCCCCCAACGGGTAGGTGAGGTTCGGCGGGTTGTAGACACACGACGCGTCGAGGTGGCCCTCGACGCCTTCGGGCAGTTCGAGTGCGCCGTGCGCAGCGAGAGCAACTTCCTGGATCGTCTTGGACCGAACCGGGTCGCCCTTGACGGTGGAACGTCCCGTTGTCGAAGTCCAGGTCGTCCGGCGAGGATCTCCAACATCGCCGCGGCGACGATCTTGGCCTTGTCGACGACACGCTTCGACGCCACCGCAACTGCGCCGCCGGACACCGGTGTTGACCGGCTGCCGTACGTGCCGAGGCCGAACGGCGTGTTGTCGGTGTCGCCGTGCACGACCTCGATGTCCTCCGACGGGATGCCCGATCACATGCGACACGATCTGCGCGAAGGTCGTCTCGTGGCCCTGGCCCTGCGACTGGACGGATAGGCGCACCACGGCCTTGCCCGGTCGGGTGCACTCGCACCTCGGCACCGTCGGCCATCCCGAGACCGAGGATGTCCATGTGCTTGCGCGGCCCGGCGCCCACCCCTTCGGTGAAGAACGAGACGCCGATACCCATCAGCTCGCCACGCTCGCGCTTCTCGGCCTGCTCGCGACGCAGCTCGTCGTAGCCGGCCAGATCCATCGCGGTGCGCAACGCGCGTGGATAGTCGCCCGAGTCGTACTCCCAGCCGGTCGGTGTCGTGTACGGGAACTGATCCGGCTGGAGCAGGTTCTTCATCCGCAGCTCGGCCGGATCCATCGTCGAGTTCATGGGCTAGGCAGTCGACGATCCGCTCGACCAGCGTACACCGCTTCGGTGATCCGGAACGAGCATGCGTACGCGACTCCGCCCGGCGCCTTGTTCGTGTAGACGCCCTGTCACCGTTGCAGTGCGCAACCGGGTAGTCGTAACTGCCGGTGAAGATGTGGAAGAAGCCGGCCGGGAACTTCGTCGGCTGGGCGGTGTTGTTGAACGCGCCGTGGTCGGCGAGCACGTCCACCTGCAGCGCGAGGATCTTGCCGTCGCGCGTCGCGGCGATCTTCGCCGTGCATGTGGTAGTCGCGCGCGAACGAAGTGGACATGAGGTTCTCGGAGCGGTCCTCGACCCACTTCACCGGCTTGCCGGTCACGATCGAGCCGACCAGCGGTGAGCACATAGCCGGGGTAGATGCCGACCTTGTTGCCGAAGCCGCCACCGATGTCGGGGGGGATCACACTGGATCTTGTGCTCGGGCAGACCGGCCACGAGCGCGTACAGCGTGCGGTGCACGTGCGGGGCCTGCGTGGTGCAGTAGATGGTGAGCTTGCCGGTGACCTTGTTCATGTCCGCGATCTGGGGCCGCACGTCTTCATGGGTGCGGGGTGGACGACGCGGGTAGAGGATGTCCTCGGTGACGACGACCGTCGGCGTCGGCGAACGCCGCGTCGGTCGCGGCCGCGTCGCCGGCTTCCCAATCGAAGATGTGGTTGTCGGTCTTGCCCTCGATGTCGT
>CAWCFH010000010.1:0-163792 GCA_963794885.1 uncultured Actinomycetota bacterium | reverse complement strand
TCGTACCGATCCAGCAACGGCTGGGACAGAACGACCTGCTCAACGAGTACATCCGGCACACCGGCCAGCGCCCTGTTCGCGGTGCCGCCCGGGGCTGCGCGCCGCTAGCGAGTACTTTGGCAAGACGCTCTTCGCCTGACAGACTCCGACGGATGACGAAGCCGTCGATGTACGCCAGCGAGATCTACCTGCACGGCATGGGCGGCGAGCGCCGCCGTTCACCACCGACCCCGCCGCCTCGAAGACGCGGCGCGCGCCGTCATGGACCCGAAGCCGTTCTGGTACGTCGCCGGGTCGGCCGGCTCCGGCGCCACCGCGCGCGCCAACCGCGACGGCGTTCGACCACTGGCGCATCGTGCCGCGCATGCTCACCGGCGCGACCGACCGCGACCTGGCGACGACGGTGCTCGGCTCGACGCTGTCGCGCGCCGGTGATCACGTCGCCGATCGGCGTGCAGTCGATCGTCCACCCCGACGCCGAGCGCGCGGCAGCCACGCGTCGCGCACGAACTCGGCATCGGCATGGCGCTGTCGACGGTGCGCTCGATCGTGCTCGAGGACGTCGCCAAGGAGAACGCCGACGGCGCGCGCTGGTTCCAGCTGTACTGGCCCAACGACGAGGACGTGTGCGCGAGCCTGCTCGAGCGCGCGAAGGCGGCCGGGTTCACCGCGCTGCTCGTCACGCTCGACACCTGGCTGCTCGGCTGGCGCCCGCACGACCTCGACAACGCCTACCTGCCGTTCCTCACCGGCGAGGGCCTGGCCAACTACTTCACCGACCCGGCGTTCCTTCGCCGGCTCGAGAAGCCGCCGGAGCGACGACCTGCAGGCGGCCGTGCTGCGCTGGCTGCCGATGTTCACCGGCACCGACCACACCTGGGACCAGCTCGCGTTCCTGCGCGAGCACTGGGACGGCCCGATCGCGCTCAAGGGCATCCAGCACGTCGACGACGCGCGTCGCGCCGTCGACGCGGGCATGGACGGCGTGCTGGTGTCCAACCACGGCGGGCGGCAGGTCGACGGCGCGATCGGCGCGCTCGACGCGCTGCCCGGGATCGCCGACGCGGTCGGCGACCAGGTCGACGTGCTCTTCGACTCCGGCATCCGCACCGGCTCCGACATCGTCAAGGCGCTCGCGCTCGGTGCGAAGGCCGTGCTGGTCGGCCGTCCGTGGGTCTACGGCCTCGGGCCTCGGCGGGACGGACGGCGTGCGGCACGTGCTGCGCAGCCTGCTCGCCGACCTCGACCTCGCCGTCGCGCTGTCGGGCAACCGCACGTCCGGCCGCTGACCGGGACTCCCTGACCCCGACCGATAGGACATAGTCGCCGCATGGCCATCCACTCCGCCGCGCAAAGCACCGCCACCCGCCGCACGCCCGGCGCTCGCCGACGCCAACCCGTTCATCGGCGAGGCGAACCCGGCCTCGGCGCGGCCGTCGTCCCGCCGCACCGCCGGCTGGCCGACCAGCCGGTGCCGCCCGAGGTCGCCTACCAGCTGATCCACGACGAGCTGCTGCTCGACGGCAGCGCCCGGCTCAACCTCGCCACCTTCGTCACGACCTGGATGGAGCCGCAGGCCAGCGTCTCATGGCCGAGTGCGTCGACAAGAACATGATCGACAAGGACGAGTACCCGCAGACCGCCGAGCTCGAACGGCGCTGCGTCGCGATCCTCGCCGACCTGTGGCACGCCCCCGACTGCGACGAGGCGATCGGCTGCTCGACGACCGGGTCGAGCGAGGCGGCGATGCTCGCCGGGATGGCGCTGAAGCGGCGCTGGGCAGGCGCGCACCGGCGCCGGACCGGAGCGCACGCCGAACCTGGTGATGGGCGCCAACGTCCAGGTGTGCTGGGAGAAGTTCTGCCGGTACTGGGACGTCGAGCCGCGCTTCGTGCCGATGGAGGGCGAGCGCTTCCACCTCGACGCCGAGCCGCGGTCGCCGCCGTGCGACGAGAACACGATCGGCGTCGTCGCGATCCTCGGCTCGACCTTCGACGGGAGCTACGAGCCCGTTGCCGAGATCGCCGCAGCGCTCGACGAGTACGAGCAGCGCACCGGCACGTTCGTCCCCGTCCATGTCGACGGCGCGTCGGGCGGATTCGTCGCACCGTTCCTCGACCCCGAGTTCATCTGGGACTTCCGCCTCCAGCGCGTCGTGTCGATCAACGCCTCGGGGCACAAGTACGGGCTGGTCTACCCCGGCGTGGGCTGGGCACTGTGGCGCGACAAGGAGTCGCTGCCGGAGGACCTCGTCTTCAACGTGAACTACCTCGGCGGGGAGATGCCGACGTTCGCGCTGAACTTCTCCCGTCCGGGCGCGCGAAGTCATCGCGCAGTACTACACGTTCTTCCGGCTCGGCCGCGAGGGCTATCGCGCGGTGCACCAGGCGCGCGCGATGTCGCCATGTTCCTGGCGGAGGAGATCGAGAAGACCGAGCACTTCCGGCTGATCTCGCGCGGCGACGAACTCCCCGTCTTCGCCTTCACCACCGCCGACTCGTGTCAGCGGCTGGGACGTCTTCGCGGTGTCGGCGAAGCTGCGTGAGCGCGGCTGGCAGGTGCCGGCGTACACCTTCCCGGCGAATCGCGACGGATCTCGCCGTGCTGCGCATCGTGTGCCGCAACGGCTTCTCGCACGACCTCGCCGACCTGCTGCTCGAGAACCTGCGCGAGGCCGTGACGAACTGCAGAGGCCGCCGCACGGCAACCCAGAGCGGCGCGACCGGCTTCCGGCACTGAGACACTGGACGCATGGGAGACCAGCGCCGGGTCGTCGTCCTCGGCTCGACCGGGTCGATCGGCACGCAGGCGCTCGACGTCGCCCGCGACGCGCCGGACCGGTTCGCGGTCACCGCGCTCGCGGCCGGCGGGTCGGACCTCGCACTGCTGGCGAGCCAGGCCGCCGAGTTCGGCGTCGCTGTCGTCGGGGTCGGACGTGCCGACGCGGCGCAGGAGCTCGTCCGAACGGCTGCAGGCGCTCGCCCTCGGCCCAGCCGCGCATCGTCACCGGCGCCGAGGTCGTCGACCTCGCCGGGCTCGACTGCGACGTCGTGCTCAACGCCATCGCCGGTGCGGCCGGGCTGCGCGCCACCCTGACCGCGCTGGACGCCGGGCGCACCGTCGCGCTCGCCAACAAGGAATCGCTCGTCGCCGGCGGACCGCTGGTGACCGGACGCGCGAGGCCGGGCCAATTGCGCCCGGTCGACTCGGAGCACTCGGCGCTCGCGCAGTGCCTGCGCGGCGGCACCGCCGACGAGGTGCGCAAGCTCGTCGTCACCGCGAGCGGCGGGCCGTTCCGCGGCAAGGCCCGCGCCGAGCTCGAGCACGTCACCCCGGCCGAGGCGCTCGCCCACCCGACCTGGGACATGGGCACCCTGATCACCACCAACTCCGCGACCCTCGTCAACAAGGGTCTCGAGGTGATCGAGGCGCACCTGCTCTTCGACATCCCCTACGACGCGATCGACGTCGTCGTGCACCCGCAGTCGATCGTCCATTCGATGGTCGAGTTCACCGACGGCTCGACGCTCGCCCAGCTGTCGCCGCCGGACATGCGGCTGACGATCGCGCTGGCGCTCGGCTGGCCCGACCGCGTGCCCGACGCCGCGTCCCCGATGGACTGGACGAAGCCGCAGAACTGGACCTTCGAACCGCTCGACGACGCTGCGTTCCCGGCCGTCGGGCTCGCCCGCAAGGTCGGCCGTGCGGGCGGCTGCGCGCCGGCCGTGTACAACGCCGCGAACGAGGCGCTGGTCGCCGCCTTCCACGCCGGAAGCATCGGATTCCTGCAGATCGTGGACACCGTTGCCGATGTGGTGGACGAGTGGCTGAGCGACCACCACGGCGGTCGCGGGGAACCCGGGTACCGTCGAGGACGTCGAACAGGCGGACGCCTGGGCCCGCTCCCGGGCCACCGAACTCCGACGAGCTGATCCGGAGGTCGCATGCTGTACGCGCTCGGCGTGCTGATCTTCGCCGTCGGCCTGTTGCTGTCCATCGCGCTGCACGAGATCGGGCACATGGTGCCCGCGAAGAAGTTCGGCGTGAAGGTGACGCAGTACATGGTCGGGTTCGGCCCGACCCTCTGGTCGCGCAAGAAGGGCGACACCGAGTACGGCGTCAAGGCGATCCCGCTCGGCGGCTACATCCGCATGATCGGGATGGTGCCGCCGGCCCGCGCGGACGGGAAGCAGTCGCGCTGGCCGCGGCGGTTCTCGACCGCGATCGAGGACTTCCGCCAGGTCAGCCGCGCCGAGGTCAAGTCCGAGTTCGACGAGCCGCGCCAGTTCTACCGGCTGACCCCGGGCAAGAAGATGATCGTCATGCTCGGCGGACCGAGCATGAACCTGCTCATCTACCTCGTCCTCACGATCATCCTGCTGCTCACGCGTTCGGCAAGCCGGCAGCAGGACGCCACGACGAAGGTCGCCGAGGTCGTGCAAGTGCGTCGTGGCCGCGAACGCCACCCCGGCGCAGCAGAAGGCTGCACGCAGACGAACTCGCCGGCCGCGCTGGCCGGGCTCAAGGCCGGCGACCAGATCGTCGCGGTCGACGGCACGAAGATCACGACGTGGAAGCAGCTCATCGTCGACGATCGAGCCGGCGGTCGGCAAGCCGCTGCCCCTGACCGTGCTGCGCGACGGGCAGGGACATCCCGCTCACGGTCACGCCGGTGCGCAACGTCAAGTACGTCAACGACACGTCGACGCAAGACCAAGGACGTCGGCTTCATCGGCATCGTCGCCGACCACGCACTACTACTACGAGTCGCAGGGCGTCCTCGACGTGCCCGGCGAGATCGGCCGCCAGCTCAGCGTCGGCTGCCACGCGCTCGGGCAGCTACCCGGCGAAGCTGCACTCGCTGTGGCAGACGGTCTTCGAGGGCAAGCCGCGCGACCCGCAGGGCGCGGTCGGCGTCGTGGGCATCGGCCGGATCGGCGGCCAGATCGCCGACTAGCACATCGGTGACGCTGAAGGACAAGGCTGTACACGCTGATCGGCCTGCTCGCGAGCGTGAACCTGCTGCTGTTCCTCTTCAACCTGCTGCCGCTGCTGCCGCTCGACGGCGGCCACGTCGCGGGCGCGCTCGTCGAGGCCGCCAAGCGCGGACGGGCCCGGCTGCGGGCCGGCCGAGCGGCGCCGCGACCCGGCGCGCCGGCCGCGCCCGTCCGCAGATCTTCGTCGACACCGCGCAGATGCTGCCGGTGATGTACGCGGTCGCATCGGTGCTGATCCTCGTCACGCTGCTGACGCTGTACGCGGACATCGTCAAACCCATCAACATCGGATAATGGAGATATGGCTGTCTCGCTCGGCATGCCCGCCGCACCGCCGCCCGTCCTCGCGCCGCGGCGCAAGTCGCGCCAGATCAAGGTCGGGTCGGTCGCGGTCGGCGGCGACGCGCCGATCTCGGTGCAGTCGATGACGACGACGCTGACGTCCGACGTCAACGCGACGCTGCAGCAGATCGCCGAGCTCACCGCGGCCGGCTGCGACATCGTGCGCGTCGCCGTGCCCGTCGCAGGACGACGCCGACGCGCTGCCCGCGATCGCGCACGAAGTCGCAGATCCCGGTGATCGCCGACATCCACTTCCAGCCGAAGTACGTCTTCGCCGCGATCGACGCCGGCTGCGCCGCCGTGCGGGTGAACCCGGGCAACATCAAGGAGTTCGACGACAAGGTCGGCGAGATCGCGCGCGCGGCCGCCGACGCCGGCGTGTCGCTGCGCATCGGCGTCAACGCCGGCTCGCTCGACAAGCGGCTGCTGGAGAAGTACGGCAAGGCGACGCCCGAGGCGCTCGTCGAGTCGGCGCTGTGGGAGGCGCCGCTGTTCGAGGAGCACGGCTTCCGCGACTTCAAGATCTCGGTGAAGCACAACGACCCGGTCGTCATGGTGCGCGCGTACGAGCAGCTCGCCGAGCAGTGCGACTACCCGCTGCACCTCGGCGTCACCGAGGCCGGCCCGGCGTTCCAGGGCACGATCAAGTCCTCGGTCGCGTTCGGTGCGCTGCTCTCGCGCGGCATCGGCGACACGATCCGCGTCTCGCTGTCCGCGCCGCCGGTCGAAGAGGTCAAGGTCGGCCTCGCCGATCCTCGAGTCGCTGAACCTGCGCCAGCGCCGGCTCGAGATCGTGTCCTGCCCGTCGTGCGGGCGCGCCCAGGTGGACGTCTACACGCTGGCCGACAAGGTCACCGCCGGCCTCGAGGGCATCGAGGTCCCGCTGCGCGTCGCCGTCATGGGCTGCGTCGTGAACGGGCCGGGGGAGGCGCGCGAGGCCGACCTCGGCGTGGCGTCCGGCAACGGCAAGGGCCAGATCTTCGTCCGCGGCGAGGTCATCAAGACCGTGCCCGAGTCGCAGATCGTCGAGACGCTGATCGAAGAGGCGCTGCGGATGGCCGAGGAGATGGGCGACGCCGGCGTTGCGTCGGGCGAGCCGACCGTCTCGGTCACCTGACGCGGCGCGGCGGCGTTTTTCCCGCGCAGGCGGGTGGCCTTCACGGCATCTTTTATAATATGTACTTTAACTCGTTAGTGCAAAGTTACTATTGCGACGTTCTTTTTCACGGTGCGCTCGCGCTTTTAGGCACGCAAATGTTCTGCAGCTCGATCTAGCCGTGATTCGACCTGGTTTTGCGCTACATGACGACGTTTCAGCCCCGCGTTCGTACGATCCTTCCCTCCCCCGCAGCATGTACGTAGTATTTTATCGTCGTCAAGGCACATCGGCGATAACGTGCACTCGTCTTCTTCCCTTTTTCCTTTTCTTTCGTATTGACGGGGCAGCGTTCTTACCGGTGCGCGTTCTAGCCGTGAACCGGTGGTCACCACTGACACGCGCGCGGTTTACCCGGTGTCGGCGAAGTCGACGTCTCCGATGTGGTGGGCGGTGTTGCGTTCTGGGTTTTCGGTGCGGGTCCAGCCAGGCTGGTGGCGTCCATTGCGGGGATGCCGTCGTCGATCTGCGACGGTCCAGCCGCGGCGTTCGAACTCGCGGTGGTGGTAGGCGCAGAGCAGGCACAGATTGTCGAGCGCGGTCGGGTCCGCCGAGGTACCAGGGGATGACGTGGTGGGCTTCGCACCAGGCCGGTGGGCGGGTGCAGCCGGGGAAGCAGCAGCCGTTGTCGCGCGCGGCCAGGGCTTGGCGTTGCCCGCAGCAGGCCAGGCGGCGGCGTTGGCCGTAGGACAGGATGCCGCCGGCGTCGTCGAACACCACCGGGATGATCTGCGGCTTCGGAGGCGAGGCGGAGCAGGGTGGCGACCGGGATCAGGTCGCCGTGGCCGGTGGTCGCATAGCCGGTCTGTTCACGCAGCTGCGGTCTGCGGACAGGTGGGCGAGCACGGTGACCGGGGCGCCGCCGGAGTCGGGCAGGGTGCCGGAGCGCAGCAGCCGCAGCCCGGCTTCGAGCAGCGCGTCGTGGCGGCGCTGCCCGGCGGTGCGCGGGTCCGGCATCGACGATGCCGTCCGTCGGTGTCGTCGGTGTTCTGGGCGGGTTGCGGTGCGGAGAGGGCGTCGAGGATCGGTTTCCAGACCGCACACAGTTCCGGGGTCCACCGCCCGTACGGGGTGCCGGTGCCGTCGCGGTTGTCGCGCAACCCGAAATCGCAGCGGCGTTGGTGTTCCTCTTCGCGCGGTGCGACGCCGTCGTGGTCGATGCGGGCCAGCAGCACCAGCCCGGCCGGCGACCTCGCCGGGATGCAGATGACGAGCCTGCTCGACCAGGGCCGTCTCGACCAGCTCGCTGAACTGCGGCGGCCAGCCGGTCCGGGATCGCGTCGACGGCCTTCACGATCACCGCTGGCGTGCTCGGCCGAGATCTCCCCGGCGCGTTGCGCGGCGGCGATCACCGGCAGGATCGGGTCCAGCAGCTCCCCCGACGACGGGACCCGCCGCGGCCCCAGGTCCCGGGCCCGCGCGACCCGCGCTTTCGCCTCGGCCGGGGTGATCCGCAGCAGCTCGACCAGCAGCGCGGCCGGGCTGGTCGCCCCGTAATCGCCGGCGATGTTGCGCTCCACCACGCTCGCGATCAACCGCTGATCCACCGCGGCATCGACGCCGCCGCTGCACCTCACGTGCGACCAGCGACGCGGTCAGCTCCGCAGCGGACATCGCGTCCAGATCGACGGCGAGCAGCAGCTCGATCGGCCTCGCGGTGCAGCGCGATCGCGCCAGCCGCCTAGGCTGTCGCATCGCTGCCGATTTCACCGTCCGCCACGTGTCCGACATTAGAACATGGGTACGACAATATCGGGGGTCGCAGAGCACTCTGCGAAAAGAATCTCGAAGATATTCTTGCCCGGTTCGGCGGTGCCGCCTATTAGATGCCGAAGTGACGCGCTCAGTGGCCGCCTGGGCCGGCGACGAGGATGCCGCGCGCCTGCACCACGTCGAGGTCGTGCGTGGTTTGCGGGCCCGTGAGCGGGGCGGCGTCGACGTCGGTCCAGGTGGCGCCGTTGTCGAGGCTGAATTCGGCGTGCCAGGCGACGGACAGCGTGATCGTGACCGGTCCGACGTCGGTGTAGGTGTGGCCGTAGTAGTCGGGGCATTGGGCCGTGCCGCACTCGGTCGGTCTTCGAGTACGGCTTGCCCGGGTCGGTCGTGGTGTCGGTGTGCTGGTCGCCGAAGTTCCAGTTGGCGTGGTCGAAGGCGATGCGCAGGTGCACGCGCCGACCGACGACGTTGACCGTGCGCAGGGTGCGGCTGGCGCCGGTGTCAGCCCAGAGGATCGTCTCGGCGTTGACCAGGGCGCGATGGGTCCAGGCTGATCCGATCTGCACCGACGGCAGCAAGCGCAGCACCTGTTCGCGCAGCGCCTGCGTCGTCGGGATCGGCTGGGCCGTTGCCGGACACCACACGCTCTGCAGCACCCAGCGGCCGTTGGCCTGCACGAAGGTCGCGTAGGCGTCTTCGGGCGTCTTCTTCTTCGGATCGGTCACCGTGTCGTAGCAGAACTGCGGTGCCCCACACGACGGTTGCCACAGTGCGTTGCTCTTGGACGAAGGCCGCCCACAATCAACCACCTTCGTTCGCATGGCGGTCGGCCGCCGACGTTGAGGCGAGCCGCATCCTCCGTTGCGTCAGCAGGACAGATGCGCCGATCAGTATGCCTCCTCGATGCCAGTCCGTCGATGACGCACAGCGTGCCGGCCCTGCAGCGTCGGCCAGCCGCCGGACAGTGGCCGGCACAGCCAGATTGCCAAGACGACGAACGTGCCAGCAGGATCGTGCGTCCATCACGGCTCTGACCGTCAAGTCGTCGACGATGCCAACGATCGATGTGCCACTTCATGCCGAGATCGCGAAACGTTCGCCGTTGTGTGCCGCGTCGGCCTTTACGAACTTTCCGTGCTTAGTCGACCTCCTCGATCGACTTTATGTTGAAGGTGACAGTACCTGTGCTCGGGCAGTGCAGGATCGCGCGACGAGCGTCTGGCTCGTGATCGGTGAATCCGGCCGCCGATGAAGCGATGCCTGTCGTGTCGCGCCTTTATCAAATGCGTGCGCGAAGCTCCGGCATCCTTTGCATGTCTCTGGCGTAGTAGTGCCGCATGTAGGCGCTGCTGGTCGTGGCGTAGCCCCAGTCGATGGTCTTGATGAAGAACTCGGCGAAGGCTTTCGCGCCTTCGGGCGTGTGCTGGGTTGCCTCGAGTGGCATGATCGGCGGCTTCTCGCCGGGCTTGGTGTTCGGTCCGGTCTTCGGCACGTCTGGCGGCACGGTGGGCTGCGGCGGGCGGGGCGGCCCGGTGAACGACGTCGACGGCGGACTCGAAACCGGCACCGACGTGGTCGGCGGCGGCACCGACACGGTCGGCCGCGGCGTCGGGCTCGCCGGCGCGCCACCGGTCGAGGAGGTACAGGCGGCGCAGGAGAGCACCAGAAATGCGGCAAATGTCCAAATCCTGCCCACGTCTGAATGATGCCTCATCAGGCGCGTCGAGGCATCGTCGAACGCCTGATCTGTGGAAAACCCGGTACCGTCGGCACGTGACGTTCCTGCGCCAGGCGAGCACCAGCGCCTGGCCCGTGGAGCTCATCACCGACTCCGCGCGCAGCGACCTCGAGCGCCTCGTCGCGGCCGACCCGCTCGTCAACGCCGTCGTCGCGTCGCGGCTCGCCGCCTACCGCACGCTCGAACCGGCGCGCTTCGGCGGCGGCCGCTCGGCGTCCGCACCGACCGCCTTGTCGCCGCCGCGTTCAACGGCGGCAACCTGCTGCCGATCGGCGGCGACCGCCGCACTGGGACGCGCTCGCCGAGCACCTCGGCCGGCGCGGCCGGCTCTGCACGTCCATCGTCGGGACGCGCCGAGGCGGTCGCGGCGATGTGGCCGATGCTCGAGCCGCCCTGGGGCACGGCCCGCGCCATCCGCGACGACCAGCCGCTGCTCGTGCTCGACCGCGGCCAGCAGCGCCTGCAGCCCGATCAGCGCGTGCGCGTGATGCGTCCCGACGACATCGAGCGCTACCTGCCGGCCGCGGCGGCGATGTTCACCGAGGAGCTCGGCGTCTCGCCGTTCGCCGGCCGCGCCGGCCCGCCTACCGGCGCCGCGTCGAGTCGCTGCTCGCCACCGGGCGCTCGTTCGGCATCGTCGACGCCGACGGCCGGATGGCGTTCAAGGCCGATCTCGGCGCGGTCGTCGGCGCCACCTGCCAGGTGCAGGGCGTGTGGGTGCGTCCCGACCTGCGCGGACGGGGGCTCGGCACCGCCGCGCTCGCCGGCGTGCTGCAGCACGCGCTGCGCCTCGCGCCGACCGTGAGCCTGTACGTGAACGACTTCAACGCTGCCGCGCTGCGCATGTACGCCCAGCTCGGGATGCGCCAGGTGGCGACGCTGCGACCGTCCTGTTCTGACCGCCGCGATCGAACGCAGTCGGACCCGGTTCGTAGACTCGCCGGAGTGAACATCGCCGCGGTGATCTTCGACTGGGGCGGCACGCTCACGCCGTGGCACACAGTCGACCCGCTCGACGCGCTGGCTCGCCGCGGTCGGCGACCCCGACTCGCCGCGCAGCTGCACGAGGCCGAGACTGCGGTCTGGGACGCGGCACCGCGACGAGCACCAGCAGCGCCACGCTGGCCGAGGTGTTCGCGGCCGCCGGCGTCGAGCACACCGCGAGATGCTCGCGGCGTTCCACGCGTGGTGGGAGCCGCACACCTATCTCCGACCCCGACGCCGCCGACCTGTTCGCGGCCTGCGCGAGCGCGGGCTGCAAGATCGGCGTCCTGTCGAACACGATCTGGCCGCGCGCCGAGCACGAGCGGATCTTCGAGCGCGACGGCTCCTCGACGCTGATCGACGGCGCGGTGTACACCTCCGAGATCACCTGGACCAAGCCGCACCCGGAGGCGTTCCGGGCCGCGCTGGACGCCGTCGGCGTCGCCGACCCGGCACGCGCCGTCTTCGTCGGCGACCGGCCCTTCGACGACATCCACGGCGCGGCCGCGGTCGGCATGCGCACGATCCTCGATCCCGCACAGCGACATCCCGCGCCGAGCAGCATCGGGCACACCGAGGGCGAGCCGGACGCCGTGGTCGCAGCGCCTCGCCGACGTGCTGCACGTCGTCGACGGCTGGCTGCTGACAGCCAGGATGTGCGCGGTCTGCCAGGACTGCGGAGCATGCTTGATCGCATGCTCGTCCGTGTTCTGCGTAACCTACCTCGCGCCGTACCGCCGCTGGCTGGCCGACGTCGTCGGCCTGCAACTGATCAGCACGCTCGCCGCGCTGTACCTGCCGAGCCTGAACGCCGACATCATCGACAACGGCGTCGCGCACGGCGACACCGGCTACATCGTGCGGGTCGGCGGCTGGATGCTGCCGTCAGCCTCGTCCAGATCGTCGCCTCGATCGCCGCGGTGTTCTTCGGCGCGCGCACCGCGATGTCGTTCGGACGCGACCTGCGCGCGCGACTGTTCGGCAAGGTCGGCACGTTCAGCGCGCGCGAGGTGGCGCACTTCGGCGCGCCGTCGCTGATCACGCGCAACACGAACGACGTGCAGCAGGTGCAGATGCTCGTCGTCATGGCCTGCACGCTGATGATCGGCGCGCCGATCATGTGCGTCGGCGGCATCGTGATGGCGCTGCGCGAGGACGTCGGCATGTCGCTGGCTGCTCGGCGTGAGCGTTCCGGTGCTCGCCGTCGCCATCGGCATGATCGTCCGCGGATGGTGCCGCAGTTCCGCACGATGCAGGCGCGCATCGACACCGTCAACCGCGTGCTGCGCGAGCAGATCGGCGGCATCCGGGTCGTGCGCGCGTTCGTCCGCGAGCCGGCAGGAGACGGGCGGTTCGGCCGTCGCGAACGACGAACTCACCGACACCGGCATCCGCGCCGGCCGGCTGATGGTGCTGATGTTCCCGACCGTGATGCTCGTGCTCAACCTGTCCAGCGTCGCGGTGCTCTGGTTCGGCGCCGGACGCATCGACGGCGGGCAGACGCAGATCGGTTCGCTGACCGCGTTCCTCACCTACCTCGCGCAGATCCTGATGTCGGTGATGATGGCGACCTTCATGCTGATGATGGTGCCGCGCGCGGCCGTGTGCGCCGACCGCGTGCAGGAGGTGCTCGACACCGACTCGTCCGTGGTCGCCGCCGAACGATCCCGTCGCGCACGAGCCACCCGGCGCACGCGCAGGTCGAGTTCCGCGACGTCGACGTTCCGCTACCCGGGCGCGGCCGCGCCGGTGCTGACCGAAGTGACGCTGCACGTGCGCGCCGGGCACGACGACGGCGATCGTCGGCAGCACGGGCGCGGGCAAGTCGACGCTGCTCTCGCTCGATCCCGCGGCTGTTCGACGCGACCGCCGGCGCGGTGCTCGTCGACGGCGTGGACGTGCGCGACCTCGACCCGGAGGTGCTCTGGCGGCGGATCGGGCTCGTGCCGCAGAAGGCGTACCTGTTCACCGGCACGGTCGCGAGCAACCTGCGCTACGGCAACGCCGGACGCGACCGACGACGAGCTGTGGGACGCGCTGCGCATCGCGCAGGCGCGCGACTTCGTCGACGGCGATGCCCGGCGGGCTCGAGGCGCCGATCGCGCAGGGCGGCACGAACGTGTCCGGCGGCCAGCGGCAGCGGCTCGCGATCGCGCGAGCGCTCGTCCGGCGTCCCGGAGATCTACCTGTTCGACGAGTCGTTCTCCGCGCTCGACCTCGGCACGGACGCGCGGCTGCGTGCCGCGCTGCGACCGGTCACCCGCGACGCCGCCGTGCTCGTCGTCGCCTCGCGCATCTCGACGATCATCGACGCCGACCAGATCGTCGTCCTCGACGGCGGCCGCCGTCGTCGGCCTCGGCACGCCACGACGAGCTGCTCGAGACCTGCCCGACCTACGCCGAGATCGTCGAGTCGCAGCTCTCGGCGGAGGATGCCGCATGAGCGACGTCAACCCAGCAAGGACAAGGCCAGGTCGCTGCCGCAGCGGCTGCCCGCAGCGGGCGGCGAGGCGCGCCGCGGCGGCGGCCCGCCGTGGATGGGCGCGGCCATGCCGGCCGAGAAGGCGATGACCTTCGGGCCGTCCGCGCGCCGGCTGCTGCGGCGGCTGCGTCCCGAGCGCGCCCGCATCGCTGCTCGTGCTCGCGCTCGCCGTCGTCAGCGTCACGCTCATCGGTCATCGGGCCGAAGCTGCTCGGCCACGCGACCGACGTGATCTTCAAGGGCTACCTCGGCTCGCGGCTGCCCGCCGGCACCTCGCTGACCAGGTCGTGGCGGCGCGCGCGGGCGCGACGGCGACAACGACTTCGCCGACCTGCTGCTGCGCTCGCACGCCGTCCCCGGCGTCGGCATCGACTTCGGCGCGCTCGGCCACGTGCTGCTCGTGGGCGCTCGCGCGTGTACGTCGCCGCCGGCGTGCTGTTCGCTGGCTGCAGGGCTACCTGCTCAACGGCGCCGTGCAGAACACCGTGCGCGCAACTGCGCGCGCGACGTCGAGGACGAAGCTGCAACCGCGCTGCCGCTGCCCTACGTCGACTCGCAGCCGCGCGGCGAGCTGCTCAGCCGCGTCACGAACGACATCGACAACGTCGCGCAGTCGCTGCAGCAGACGCTGAGCCAGCTGCTCACGTCGCTGCTGATGGTGATCGGCGTCGTCACGGTGATGTTCGTGATCTCGCCGCTGCTCGCGGTGATCGCGCTGGTCACGATCCCGGTGACGATGCTGCGTCACGAAGGCGATCGCGCAAGCGGTCGCAGCCGAAGTTCATCGCGCAGTGGAAGGCGACCGGACGGCTCAACGCGCACATCGAGGAGAGCGTTCTCCGGCCACGAGCTCGTGCGGGTGTTCGGCCGCCAGCACGAGAGTCGAGGAGCACGTTCGCGCGCACCAACGACGAGCTGTTCCAGGCGAGCTTCGGCGCGCAGTTCATCAGCGGCATGATCATGCCGGCGATGATGTTCATCGGAAACCTGAACTACGTCGTCATCGCGGTCGTCGGCGGCCTGCGGGTCGCGTCCGGCATCGATGTCGCTCGGCGACGTCCAGGCCTTCATCCAGTACTCGCGCCAGTTCACCCAGCCGCTGACCCAGATCGCGTCGATGGCGAACCTGCTGCAGTCGGGCGTGGCGTCCGCCGAGCGGGTGTTCGACCTGCTCGACGCGCCGGAGCAGTCGCCCGACCCGGACGATCCGCAGGTGCCCGACGCAGCGCCGCGGCCGGGTCGAGTTCGAGCACGTCCGCTTCCGCTACCAGCCGGACGAGCCGCTGATCGACGACCTGTCGCTGGTCGCCGAGCCCGGGCACACGATCGCGATCGTCGGGCCCGACCGGCGCGGGCAAGACCACGCTGGTCAACCTGATCATGCGCTTCTACGAGCTCGACGCCGGGCGGATCACCCTCGACGGCGTCGACATCACCGCGATGCGCCGCGACCAGCTGCGCGGCGCGATCGGGATGGTGCTGCAGGACACCTGGCTGTTCGGCGGCACGATCTGGGACAACATCGCCTACGGCCGTCCCGACGCGACCGACGAGAGATCCTGGCCGCCGCCAGGCCGCGTTCGTCGACCGCTTCGTGCAGTCGCTGCCGGACGGGTACGAGACCGTGCTCGACGAGGAGACGCAGCAACGTCAGCGCCGGCCAGCGGCAGCTGATCACGATCGCGCGGGCCTACCTCGCCGATCCGGCGCTGCTGATCCTCGACGAGGCGACGAGCTCGGTCGACACCCGCACCGAACTGCTCGTCCAGCACGCGACCGCCGCGCTGCGGGCCAACCGCACCAGCTTCGTCGTCGCGCACCGGCTGTCGACGATCCGCGACGCCGACCTGATCCTGGTCATGGAGCACGGCCGCATCGTCGAGCAGGGCACGCACCACGAGCTGCTCGCAGCGCGACGGCGCGTACTCCGAGCTCTACCACGCGCAGTTCACGCAGCCCACCGATCGAGGACGAACCGGTCCCGGTGCCGTAAGCCGGATTGCGACGACGCTGGGAGACTGCCGACGTGGGCTACGAGCTGACTACGCGACGCCCGGACGACTTCCCGGCGATCGCCGAGCTGGACGGCGCGAGCTTCGGCTTCCAGTACATCGGACGAGGACCTGCGCGACGCGCGGCTCGACGTCGAGCCCGACCGCTTCCTCGTCGCGGAGCGACGGCGGCCGGATCGTCGGCGCGAGCGCGGACGTGCCGTTCGACGATGACGTTGCCGGGCGGCGCCGTCCGCGTCGCCGGGCTCACCTGGGTGTCGGTCGAGGTCACCCACCGCCGGCGCGGCATCCTGCGCGCGCTGATGGAGCGGCAGCTGCGCGACCGCGCCGCGCGACGGCTTCGCCGCCGCGATCCTGACCGCGAGCGAGGGCGGCATCTACGGCCGGTACGGCTTCGGCGTCGCCGACCACTGCCGCAGAGACCGTCGTCGAGCGGCGCGCCGCGCGGCTCGCGCGACCCGGTCGAGCGACCACGGCGTGCGCCGGCTGATCGACCGAGGACGGCCCGCGACGCTGCTGCCCGGCATCTACGACCGGTGGCGCCGGCAGACGCCCGGGCGGCCTCGACCGCACACCGGACGCGGTGGCAGCTGCACCTGCTCGACCGCGACTACCAGCGCCACGGCATGTCCGGGCTGTTCCACCTCGTGCACGCCGACGGCTACGTGTCGTACCGCATGCACCGAGGACTGGAACGACGGCGCCGCGGCACACCGTGCCGCGGTCGCCGACTACGCGCTGTGCACGCCCGAGGCGCACGCCGCGCTGTGGCAGGTGCTGCTCGGCATGGACCTGGTGCGCGCGGATCGAGAGCCGCGGATCCCGCTCGACGACCCGCTGCCGCTCCTGCTGGCCGACCCGCGGCAGGTCGCGCACGATCGCGCTCGCCGACGGGCTGTGGGTCCGCCCGCTGGACGTCGCCGCGCTGCTGTCCGCGCGCACGCTACGCCGTCGAGGTCGACGTCGTGGCTCGAGGTGCGCGATCGCGCTGCTCGGCGACGGCCGTACCGGCTGCGCGGCGGCCCGGACGGTGCCGAGTGCGAGCGCACCGACGCGTCGCCGGACGTCGACGCTGACGGTGGCCGATCTCGGCGCGGTCGTCCTCGGCGGCACCCGGCTCGCCCGCTCGCGCGGGCCGGTCGGGTCCAGTGCCGACGACCGTCGGCTGGCAAGCCGGCTCGACCGGGCGCTTCTCGCCGACCGGCCCCGCAGCACGGCACCTGCTTCTGAGCGCCGAGCGCTCAGATGCCCGGGAACGCCGAACGGCGCGGTTCGGGTCGATGCCGGCTTGCCGCCAGCGGGTCGCGCGCACCGCGCTCGCCGTGAGCCGGCCTGCGCGTCGGTGCGGATGCGCAGTCGACCCCGTGCCGTCGGCGACGGCCGCCGTGCGCGTAGAGGAAGCGCCAGGCCGCGGCGCACTCGTCTTCCAGCCGCGCGGCGAGCGCCGCGTGGCGTCGCTCGCTCGGGTACAGCGCGGGATAGTCGCCGAGCGGCGCGACGGGCGTCGCGCCGGCCGCGGCGATCGGCCTCAGCAGTGCGATCGCGCAGCGCCTCGTGGGCGGCCTGGCACGCGCGGGCGAGGTCCTGCTGCGCCGCCGGTCAGCTGCGGGCCGAGCAGCGCGTAACCGAAGGCGGCCTGCTGCTCGGCGGCGAGCGCCGCCTGCCACGCGTCGTCACCGCCATGCAGCTCTCGCGCTGCCTGCAAGCTGCGCAGGACCGCGCAGCTCATCACGAGCAACTCCGCGTGCGTGGCCTCGCACGCGGCGATGCTCGCGAGCAGCGCCGCGTCACGCCGGTCAGCCGCAGCGCGCGCGCGGCGGCCGCGCGCGGCGGCGCGCTGCTCGATCCCGCGGACGTCGCGCGGCCCGACCGTGCCGGCGGTGGCGCGGTGCCGACGGACGACGCTCGGGACGGCGCGCCGGACGGCGTCATCGCGCGACGGCCGCGGCGAGCGCCGCGAGGTGCGCCGCGTGGTCGGCGCGCACGGGCGCAGCACCGCGTGCTGGCCGTGCGCGTGTCGCCAGCGCGGCGTCGACCTCGCGAGCAGGTCGCGCTCGGCGGCGACCGCGGCGAGCAGGTCTGCGGCCAGATGCGCGACGACATCGGCCGCCTCTGCGGCGATGCCGGTCGACGACCGAGCAGCCCGGCGGCCGACGCCGCCGCCGGCGCGGCGACGACCGCGAGCCCGCCGCCGACGAGGAAGCCGCGCCGGGACGGCCGTGGCGGCGGGCTCGGTGCGGGCGGCGCGGGACGGCCGTGCAGGGACGGGTCGGGACAGCCGTCGCAGTCTCGTCGTCCATCGCAGGCAAGTCTGGCAGAGCCGATAGGCTCAGCAGCCGAAACACGTCGACAACTGGATCGAGCAGGAGAGGTCACGATGCCCGCATCCGCCGGAGACCTGCTGCCAACGCGGGCCGCGCCGCCGGATCCGCGCGCGCCGGCCAGGCGCGCGAGCACCTGCTCGACCTGCTCGACGCCGGTCGTCGCCGCGACCGGGCACGACCTCGAGGACGTCACCGTCACCTCGGCCGGCCGGCGCAGCCTCGTCCGGGTCATCGTCGACGCCGACGGCGGCGTCGACCTCGACGCGGTCGCCGACGTCAGCCGCGCCGTGTCCGATGCGCTCGACTGACGACGCGACGGCGGCGCCGCTTCGCCGGCCCGTTCGTGCTCGAAGTCAGCTCGCCGGGCGTCGACCGCCCGCTCACCGAGCCGCGGCACTGGCGGCGCGCCGCGGGCCGGCTGGTGCAGGTGCAGGTCGGCGACGAGACCGTCACCGGGCGGATCGCCGACACCGACCGACGGCGGCGTGACGCTCGACGTCGACGGCACGCGCGCGAGATCGCCTGGGCCGAGCTCGGTCGCCGGCCGGGTGCAGGTCGAGTTCAACCGGCAGGCGGGAGGAGGACTGACCATGGTCAACGTCGACATCGCCGCGCTGCGCAGCATCGAGCGGGAGAAGGAGATCCCCTTCAACACCCTGATGGACGCGCTCGAGACCGCGCTGCTCACCGCGTACAAGCACACCCCGCACTCGATGCCGCACGCCCGCGTCGCCATCGACCGCAAGACCGGCGAGGTCATCGTCTGGGCGCAGGAGCTCGGCCCGGACGGCGACATCGTCGAGGAGTACGACGACACCCCGACCGACTTCGGCCGGGTCGCCGCGATGACCGCGCGGCAGGTGATCCTGCAGCGGCTGCGCGACGCCGAGCACGACCAGACCTTCGGCGAGTACTCCGGACGCGAGGGCGACATCGTCACCGGCGTGATCCAGGCCGACGCGCAGGCGGCGCAGCGCGGCGTCGTCCTGGTCGACATCGGCAAGATCGAGGCGGTGCTGCCGCAGTCCGAGCAGGTGCCGGGCGAGGACTACACGCACGGCACCCGGCTGCGGTGCTACGTGATCGGCGTGACCCGCGGCATGCGCGGCCCGCAGGTGACGGTGAGCCGCACCCACCCGAACCTGGTCAAGAAGCTGTTCGCGCTCGAGGTCCCCGAGATCGCCGACGGCAGCGTCGAGATCGTCGACGTCGCGCGCGAGGCCGGGCACCGCACGCAAGATCGCGGTGCGCACGTCGGTCGCCGGGCTCAACGCCAAGGGCGCGTGCATCGGCCCGATGGGCCAGCGGGTGCGCAACGTCGTCGCCGAACTGCACGGCGAGAAGATCGACATCGTCGACTGGGCCGAGGACCCGGCCACCTACGTCGGCAACGCGCTGTCGCCGGCGCACGCGCTCGAGAGCCAGGTCGTCGACCCGGCCGACCCAGGCCGGTGCGGGTCGTCGTGCCCGACTTCCAGCTCTCGCTGGCGATCGGACGGGAGGGCCAGAACGCCCGGCTCGCCGCGCGGCTGACCGGCTGGCGCATCGACATCCACAGCGACGCCGAGGCGGCCGGCCCGGCGGCCGCCCCGGCAGCCGCCGGCCGCCCGGCCCCGGCCGCACCGGCGCTCGGGCGACACGCCCGAGCGCGAGGGGTAGACTGCTCGTGGCCGTCCGATCGACGACGGCATCCGATCCCGTTCAGACCGGGCGGACCCCGAAATCGGGCGCAGCCCGATCCGGACGTGCATCGGGTGCCGGCAGCGGGCGGCGGCCGCCGAGTTGCTCCGCGTCGTCGCTGGGCCGGGATCGATCGTCGCTTCCCGACCCGCGTCATCGCGCACCCGGCCGAGGTGCTTGGGTGCACCCCGACCCCGGATGCGTGGACCTCGCCGAGCGGCGCCGGGCGTTCGGCCGGGCCCTCCGGGTGTCCGGACCGCTCGACCCGACGCCGGTCCGCGAGTACGTCGACTGCAGCCACCCGAGCACGAACCCGACCAGCGGAACCCCGCAGGAGTGAATGAGCATGGGCACTCGATGAAGCGCCAGCGATGAGCACGTCCACCGTCTAACCGGGTCGAGCGGGAATGCCGCCCGGACCCTCCGAAGGAGTCACGTGGCAGGCAAGGCCCGCGTTTCCGCGCTCGCCAAAGAGCTCGGAGTCACCAGCAAGGAAGTACTCGCCAAGCTGCGAGATGGGCGAGTACGTGAAGTCCGCATCGTCCACCGTCGAGGCGCCCGTCGAGCGCCAGCTGCGCGAGGCGTTCCCGGCCCCCGCCGCCAAGCCGGCGAAGAAGGCGCCCGCCAAGAAGGCCGCGGCAGCACCCGCTGCCGCCGAGCCGCCGCGGCGCCGGCCGCCGCGCGCCGCTCCGGCAGCGCCCGTCGTCGCCGAGCCCGCGCCTGCGCCGGTCGCCGAGCCGCCGCGCCTGCGCCGAGCCGATCGCCCCGGCAGCGCCGGCAGCCGGCGCGCCAGCGGCGCCGGCCGCGCCGCGGCACCCCGGCAGCCCGGCAGCGCCCGGCGGCCCGCGCCCGGCCCGCGCATCGCGAACAACCCCTTCGGCGTCGGCGGCAGCACCCGCCCGCACGCACGGCCCCGGCCCGCACCGGCGCGCCCGGGCGCAGATGCCGCCGCGTCCGGCCGGCGTCCCGGCGGCAGCGCCGGCCCCGGCGGCCCGCGCCCGAACCCCGGCATGATGCCGCCGCGGCCGAACCCGGGCATGGTGCCCGGCCGCGGCCGGCCGGTCCCGGCGGCCCGGTGGCCCCGGCGGTCCCGGCGCGCGCCCGGCGGCCCCGGCGGCGTCCCGGCGCGCCCGCGGCGGCCGTCCCGGTGGCCCCGGCGCGGCGGTCCCGGCGGCGGTGGCGGCGGTGGCTACCGCGGCGGCCCGGCGGTGGCGGCCCGGCGGCCCGGCGGCGGTCCGGGTGGTCCCGGCGGCGGCGGTCCGTACCGCGGCGGCCCCGGTGGCCGTCCGGGCGGCGGCGGCCGCGGTGGACGCGGCGCCAGCACGGCCGGCGCGTTCGGCCGCCGTGGCGGTCCGGCCGCGCGCGGTCGCAAGAGCAAGAAGCAGCGCCGGGCCGAGTTCGACAACATGTCCGCGCCGTCGATCGGCGGCGTGCAGGTTCCGCGCGGCAACGGCGACGTCCTGCGCCTGCCCCGCGGCGCGTCGCTGTCCGACTTCGCCGACAAGATCAACGCCAACCCGGCCTCGCTCGTCCAGGTGATGTTCCACCTCGGCGAGATGGTCACCGCGACGCAGTCGGTCAACGAGGAGACCCTGCAGCTGCTCGGTGCCGAGCTGAACTACCAGGTGCAGGTCGTCAGCCCCGAGGACGAGGACCGCGAGCTGCTCGAGTCCTTCGATCTCACCTTCGGCGAGGACGAGGGCGAGGACGAGAACCTCGTCGCCCGCCCGCCGGTCGTCACCGTCATGGGTCACGTCGACCACGGCAAGACCCGCCTGCTCGACGCGATCCGCAAGACGAACGTCATGGGCGACGAGGCCGGCGGCATCACCCAGCACATCGGTGCCTACCAGGTGCACGTCGAGCACGAGGGCCAGGACCGCGCGATCACCTTCATCGACACCCCCGGTCACGAGGCGTTCACCGCCATGCGTGCCCGTGGTGCGGCGACCACCGACATCGTCGTGCTGGTCGTCGCGGCCGATGACGGCGTCATGCCGCAGACGGTCGAGGCGCTCAACCACGCCCAGGCGGCCGACGTGCCGATCGTGGTGGCGGTGAACAAGATCGACAAGGAGGACGCCAACCCGGCCAAGGTGCGCCAGCAGCTCACCGAGTACGGGCTGGTCGCCGAGGAGTACGGCGGCGACACGCTGTTCGTCGACGTCTCCGCGCGGTCGAACCTGCACATCGACGACCTGCTCGAGGGCATCCTGCTCACCGCGGACGCCGCGCTGGACCTGCGGGCCAACCCCGACCAGGACGCGCAGGGCATCGTCATCGAGGCCCGGCTCGACCGCGGTCGCGGTCCGGTGGCCACGCTGCTCGTGCAGCGCGGCACGCTGCAACGTCGGCGACTCGGTCGTCGCCGGCGACGCGTTCGGTCGCGTGCGGGCGATGCTCGACGAGAACGGCGACAACGTCGACGTCGCCGGACCCGTCCCGTCCGGTGCAGGTGCTCGGCCTCACCTCCGTGCCCGGTGCCGGCGACTCGTTCCTCGTCGTCGACGAGGACCGCATCGCGCGGCAGATCGCCAGACCGGCGCCAGGCGCGCGAGCGCAACGCGCAGCTCGCCTCGTCGCGCCGCCGGATCTCGCTCGACGATCTGGACAAGGCGCTCGCGGCGGGCGAGGTGCGAGCAGCTCAACCTCATCATCAAGGGCGACGTGTCCGGTTCGGTCGAGGCGCTCGAGGACGCCCTGGTCAACATCGACCTCGGCGAGGCGCAGCGACGAGGTGTCGCTGCGGGTCATCGGCCGCGGCGTCGGTGCGATCACCGAGAACGACATCAACCTGGCCATCGCCTCGGACGCGGTCGTCATCGGCTTCAACGTCCGTCCCGAGGGCAAGGCGCGCGAGGCGGCCGAGCGCGAGGGCGTCGACGTCCGGTACTACACGGTCATCTACCAGGCCATCGACGAGATCGAGGCTGCGCTCAAGGGCATGCTCAAGCCCGAGTTCGAAGAGGTGCAGCTCGGTACCGCCGAGGTCCGCGAGGTGTTCCGCGTGCCGCGCATCGGCAACATCGCCGGTTCGCTCGTGCGCAGCGGCATCATCCGACGCAACTCCAAGGCGCGGCTGGTCCGTGACGGCACGGTCGTCGCGGACAACCTCACCGTCGAGTCGCTCAAGCGGTTCAAGGACGACGCGACCGAGGTTCGTGACGGGTACGAGTGCGGTATCGGGCTCGGTTCGTACAACGACATCAAGATCGACGACGTGATCGAGACGTTCGAGTTGCGCGAGAAGCCGCGGGCGTAGTCCGGTTCGCTCCGCAAGGATGGGCCTCTTCAGATAGCAGAGCTTTTTACATCTTCAGATGGCCCATCCTTGCTCCGCTCCGTCTCGCCGCGGCTTTCGCTCGTACCGCATTCGCTGGTGGGGGGTAGCAGGTGGTGGTGGGCGCCCTCACTGCGGATCGTCCTGCTTGGGGATGTGCATTCGCTGAAGGAGAAGCGGGGCGTCGTGCGGCCGATGGTCGCCGAGCTGCGGCGGCGTTTTGAGGTGGCGGCGGCCGAGACCGGTGACCAAGATCTGCACCGGCGGGCGGAGCTGTCGGTCGCGTTGGTCAGCTCGGAGCACCGGCACGCGACGGAGGTTCTCGAAGCCTGCGAACGGCTCATCGCCGGCCGTCCCGAGATCGAAGTGCTGTCGGTACGGATACGCGTCCTCGACGACGAGGACTTGGGTTAGGAGATCGGAATGGTCGATGCCGGACGCGCGCGGCGACTTGCCGGGCGGATCAAGCAGATCGTGGCCACCCAGATCGAGACGCACATCAAGGATCCGCGGCTGGGCATGGTGACGCTCACCGACGTCCGCGTCACCGGCGACCTGCACGACGCGACGATCTTCTACACCGTGTTCGGCGACGACGCCGCGCACGCCGCTTCGGCCGCCGCGCTCGAGTCGGCCAAGGGCGTGCTGCGCAGCGAGGTCGGCCGGCAGACCGGCGTCCGGTTCACGCCGACGCTCACGTTCAAGCTCGACTCGCTGCCCGAGGACGTGCGCCACATCGACGACCTGCTCGCCGTCGCAGCCAAGGCTGACGCCGAGGTCGAGGCGGTTCGCCGCCGCGGCGCGAAGCCGGCCGGCGACCCCGATCCGTACCGAAAGCCACGCGTGCCGGAGGACGATCCGGACCAGTGAGCGAGCCGAGGCGGCCGCGCCCCCGACCAGATGCGGACGGCGGCTCGCCGCGCCGCCCGCTTCCGGGCCCGATCCGGCGGCCACAACCCGGCCGGTCGCACCGCGCGCGAACGACCAACCGTCCCGCCCTGATCGCGGCGCTGCTCGTCGTTGCGCTCGGCGCAGCCGTCGTGGTCGTGATCCTGGTGCGCCGTCACACCGGCTCGTCGAGCCCAGCCGCCGCGGCGACCGCGTCGGGGTCGATCGCGCCCCAGCCGATTGCATCGTTGCCGATCGCGTCGCCAACCGCGACCGGGTCGATCAGCACCGCCGAGTTCACCGATGCGAGCGCGGTCAGTGGTGTGCTCGCCGCGGCGAACACGGCGGTGCAAACGGTGGACAGCTACGACTATCGGCATCTGGCCGCGGCGAAGGTGGCTGGTGACAAGGTCAGCACCGGCGATTTCCTGACCAGGTTCAACACCTCGTTGTCGGGATCGATCAAGGCTTCGGCACGCAGTGCCAAGACCGTGCAGCAGGCGACCGTCGAGAAGATCGGCATCACCTCGCTGTCCGGCAACCAGGCCACGGCGCTCGCCGTCGGCCGCCTGCAGGTCGTCGACACAGCGCACCCGGGCGGGCGCACCACGCCGCTCACGCTCGGCGTCACGATGCAGAGCGACGGCGGCGTGTGGCGGATCAGCAACATGACCGACCTCGGCGCGAATGGCACCCTGACCGCCGCGCCACCGGGCACGCCCGGCCTCGCCGCCGCGGTGACCGCCGGTGCGCGCGGGGTCGTCGACCTGCTCTCGTACACGCGCAACAACTTCACCGCCGATCTGAACCGCGCTCTCGACGGCCTGACCGGCACGTTGCGTGCGGCTCAGCAAGCGCAGGCGAGCGCGCTCAAATCGGCGATGCTGTCCGGCGGGTTCGACTACGCGGGCGCTGTGCGCGCGGTGGGCATCGAGAGCGCGTCCGGGACGTCCGTCCTCATGCTCGCCTGCGCTACGGGCAGCCGGCTCGACAACAGCGGGAAGGTGTCGGCCTCCGGCACGTTGCGCTACGAGGTCGGCGTCACCTACACCGGCGGACGGTGGTTGGTGAGCGAGTTCGTCGCCGCTGGGTTCGCCATGACGCGACACGGCAGCCACCTCGGCCGGCTCGACCCGCCGGTTGCTCGCCCTGTCCGCGTCGGCGATCGTCGTGCTGGCGGCCGAGCCGACCTACGTCCTCGTCGACACGGCAGTGGTCGGGCATCTCGGATCGGTGCCGCTCGGAGGGCTTGCCGTTGCCGGCGCGCTGATGGCGTTGCTGACCGTGTCGGCACGTTCGTCGAGTACGGCACAACATCGCGAGCTGCGCGCTGGTTCGGTGCGGGGCGCACCGAGGATGCGATCAACGAAGGCGTTCAAGCGTCGTGGCTCGCCGTCGGGATCGGGACGATCTTGGTGCTGCTCGGCGAACTGTTCGCCGGACCATTGACCGGCCTGCTCGCCGGCGGGTCCAGCGCCACGCAGCATGCCGCCGAGTCGTGGTTCCGCATCGGCGTGATCGGCCTGCCTGGTGTGCTGCTCGTGCTCGCCGGCAACGGCTGGATGCGCGGTGTGCAGCGCACTCGCGAACCGGTCGTCATCGTGATCGCCGCGAACGCGCTGTCCGCGGTGCTCTGCCCGCTGCTCGTGTACCCGGCCGGTCTCGGCCTCCAGGGTTCGGCAATCGCCAACCTGATCGCGCAGACCATCGGGGCCGGACTGTTCCTGCGTTCGCTGGCCCGCGCGGCACATCACGTCCGTCCCGACCGCAAGGTGATGCGCGCGCAACTGGTGGTCGGCCGCGATCTCATCGTGCGCGCGGCTGCCTTTCAGGTTGCGTTCCTCACCGCCGCCGGCGTCGCGTCGCGCATGGGCACCGCACAGATCGCCGCGCACCAGATCGGCCTGCAGTTGTGGGAATTCACCGCACTGCTGCTGGACTCGTTCGCGATCGCGGCCCAGTCGCTGGTCGGCGCGGCGCTGGGCGGGTCGGATCCCTCCGCCGCCCGGCAGATGGCGCTGCAGGTATCGCGGTGGGGGCTGTACGCGGGTGTCGGGTTCGCCGCGATCTACGCGGCCGGGTGGGCGCTGATCCCGCATGTGTTCACATCGTCGGGCCCGTGCTGCACCAAGCGCACGTGCTCTGGCCGTGGTTCATCGGGATGCTGCCGGCGGCCGGTGTCGTGTTCGCGCTCGACGGCGTGCTGATCGGCGCCGGCGACGTCGCGTTCCTGCGCACCATCACGATCATCGCCGGCGTGTTCGCGTTCGCGCCGCTGAACCTGGCTGCGCTGCACTGGCACTGGGGGCTCGGCGGTGTGTGGGCGGGCCTGACCGCGTTCATCGTGGTTCGGCTGGTCGGCATGCTGCTGCGCGCGCGCGGCGAGCGCTGGATCGTGCTGGGGGTCGCGCAGTGAGCGATGGACTGGTGATCGTCGACAAGCCGGCCGGGCGTACTTCGCACGACGTGGTCGGCGCGATGCGCCGCCTCGCGCACACCCGCCGGGTGGGCCACGCCGGCACGCTCGACCCGATGGCGACCGGCGTGCTCGTGCTGGGTGTCAACAAGGCGACCCGGCTGCTGCACCATCTCGTCCTGACCGACAAGGCGTATGACGCGACGATCCGGCTGGGCCAGGCGACGGTGACCGATGACGCCGAGGGCGAGCTGGTGTCGGTGGCATCGGCGACCGCGGTCACCGACGACGCGGTGCGGGCCGCGATGGTGCCGCTGAGCGGCGCGATCGAACAGGTGCCGAGTTCGGTATCGGCGATCAAGGTCGGCGGTCAGCGGTCGTATCAGCGGGTGCGCGACGGCGAGGCCGTCGAACTGGCCGCGCGCCCGGTCACGGTGTCCCGCTTCGAGGCGCTGGCGTTCCGCCGGGTGGGTGAGCTGCTCGACGTCGACGTGACGGTGGAGTGCTCATCGGGGACGTACGTGCGCGCCCTCGCCCGCGATCTGGGTGCTGCGCTCGGCGTCGGCGGCCACCTCACCGCGTTGCGCCGCACCCGGGTCGGGCCGTTCACCCTCGACGTGGCACGGACACTCGACGACCTTGCCGACGCTCGACGATCCGGTCACGCTCCCGCTGGCCGACGCCGTGCGGCGCGCGATGGCGGTGCGTGCCGTCGACGACGAGCAAGCGCGCGCGCTCTCGTTCGGCAAGGCCCTCGAGCCGTGCGGTCTGCCCGGCACGTACGGAGCGCTGGCCCCGGACGGCAGCGTTGTCGCGTTGCTCACCGAGGACGGAAGTTCAGCCCGCCCAGTACTTGTGTTCGCCGCAGCGGGGTAAGACCTCGGGATGCGGGACGAACTGGACGACGCGCGCACCCTACTGCCGGGCGTGCGCCTCAGCGATCCCGAACGGCTCGGTGGCAGCGAGCGATCAACGGTGTGGCGGGTGCGTGCGCAGTGGCCGGATTCGCCGGAGGCGCCGGTGATCGTCAAGTGCTTCACCGACGTCGGCGAGTGGTGGATGCGCGAGGCCGCGGCTCTGGCCGTGACGCCCGAGGACGCACCGGCCGCCGCGCACGATCGCGGAGAGTGCGTTGCCTCCGATCGTCGTGATGACCGACATCGGCACCGGACCCAGCGTTGCCGACGCGCTCCTTGCCGGCGATGCGCAGGACGCCTCTGATGCAGTCGCGCAGTGGGCCACCGCCATCGCGACCCTGCACCGGTCGACCCTGGGGTCACGGGAGCAGTTCCGCGCCGCGCTCGGTCAGCGCTCCGGCGAGCTGTTGCTCAGCGAATCGCGGGTGTCGGCGATGGTCGACGAGGCGGCGCATCACCTCGAGGAGCACTGCGCAAACCTGGACGTGTCCGTCCCGCCGCATGCGCTGCGCGAGCTGCGCGACGTGCCCCGACGGCTCAACGGTGAGGGTGCCGCTGCGATGTCGCCCGACGACGCGTGCCCGCAGGACAACGTCCGGTCGGGCGACCGGCTGACGCTTGTCGACTTCGAGGGCGCGCAGTGGCGGCACATCGCCTGGGACGTCGCGTACCTCAGCGTGCCGTGGCCGACGTGCTGGTGCTCGTGGCGGATGCCGACCGATGTGGCCGAGCGGGCGATCGAGCGCTATCGCGCCACGATCGAGGCGGAGTTGCCGTACGTGCGCGACCCACAGTTCCGCCACGATGTCGCGGCGGCCGGGATGGCGTGGCAGTTCGTCTCGACGTCCTGGTTCCTGCCGAACGCGCTCGGCGACGATCCGCCGGCCGACGATCCGAGCAAACCGACGCCGACCCGCCGGGCGATGATCCTGCACCGGCTCGACGGCGCGCGGCGTTCGACCGACCTGCCGGCCCTGGCCGAGCTGGCGGAGCGGCTGCGCGCGTACCTCGTCGGCCGTTGGGGCGAGGTGCCGCTGGCCTTCGCGCCGGCCTTCGAAGAACCCGGCTGACCCGGAACCGGGCATAAGCACATCGCAAGCCACTTCCAAGAGGCTCGCGCGACCCTTCGTCCAGAGATCACCGACGAAGGGGTTCCACATGACTGCCACCCGCTCGGCGCCTGCCGCCGCCCGGCCCGACACGCGCGAGATGATCGTCGTGCACAACGTTTCCGTCGCCTGTTCGGCGACCTGCCGGGCCTGATCCGGCAACGTCGCTGCGGGCGACACGACCAGAGCAGCGCGGCTGTGCGACACCGTCGAGGAGCTCACCACCGGCTCGAGCACCACCACACCGGCGAGGACGAGCTGCTGTGGCCGATCTGCTCGACCGGGTCGGCCCGAGTGCGGCACCGTCCTGCGCGCCGAGGAGCAGCACGAGCGCGTGCACGAACTGCTCGAACTCGCACAGCTCCAGGTTCCGCCGTTCCGCGCCGCCGCCCGCAGCGACGACCGCGACAGCCTTGCCGCGACGCTGACCGAACTCGATGGCGTGCTGCGCGAGCACATGGCCGACGAGGAGCGCTACGTGCTGCCGCTCGTCGAGCGAGCACCTGACCGTCGCCGAGTGGGCCGCGCTGGGCGAGCGCGGTCGCGCCGGCATTCCCAAGGACCGCCTGCTGATCCAGCTCGGTTGGATGCTCGACGGCACGCCGGCCGGCCGACCGGCGCGAGTTCCTGAGCCACGCTGCCCGCTGGCTGCGCGGGTCGCTTGGCAGCTGATCGGCAAGCGGAGGTTCGCGAAGGAGAAGGCCGCGGTCTACGGCCGCTGAGCGTCGGGCCGTCAGTCGCGTCACCGACCGTCACAGTAGGCTCGCGCTCGTGCAGCGCTGGCATGGACTCGACGCCGTCCCGACCGGATGGGGCCATTGCGTGGTCACCATCGGGGTGTTCGACGGCGTGCACCGCGGGCACGCCGAGATCATCGGCCGGGCCGTCGCGCAGGCCCGGCAGCGCGGCGTGCCGAGCGTGCTGATGACCTTCGTCCCGCACCCGTCCGAGGTCGTGCGGCCCGGCTCGCACCCGCCGGTGCTGACCACGATCGTGCGGCGGGCCGAGACTCGTCGAACAGCTCGGCGTCGACGTCTTCTGCGCGCTGCCGTTCACGCTCGAGTTCTCCCAGCTGCCCCCGGACGAGTTCGTGCACCGCGCGCTCGTCGAGCGGCTGCACGCGTCGGGCGTCATCGTCGGCGAGAACTTCCGGTTCGGGCACAAGGCGGCCGGCGACGTGGCCGAGCTGCAGCGGCTCGGTGCGCGCTTCGGGTTCACCGCCGAGGGCGTGACGCTGCTGCGCGACGGCGACACCACGCTGAGCGCGACCTACGTGCGGTCGTGCGTGCAGGCCGGCGACATGGCGGCCGCCGCCGAGGCGCTCGGCCGCCCGCACCGCGTCGACGGGATCGTCGAGCGGGGCGACCAGCGCGGGCGCGAGCTCGGCTTCCCGACCGCGAACCTGCGCACCGAGCAGTGGGCCGCCGTCCCGGCCGACGGGGTGTACGCCGGGCGGGTGGTGCGGCTGGACGAATGGGGACGCACCGTCCCGGCCCGCCGCTCGGGGCAGCCGCGATCTCGGTGGGCACGAACCCGACCTTCGAGGTGCGCCAGCGCCGGGTCGAGGCCTTCGTGCTGGACTTCGACGGCGACCTGTACGGCGACGCGCTGGGCATCGAGTTCCTCGTCCGGCTGCGCGGCATGGAGCGCTACGACACGGTCGACGCCCTGGTCGAGCAGATGCACAAGGACGTGGCGAGCACCCGCGACGCTCGTCCAGATCTGAGCTCGGTTTGCACCCACCGCGGCTGCTATATCGGCCAGTCCGGCCGATATAGCGACCGCGGCGGGTGCAAACCGGCTGGCGACCCTGCTGGGACGGGCCGTCCAGCAAACACTGGTAACATTTAGGGCGCAGGCCGCCCAGCGGCCCTTAGCAGCGTGCGTTACGTCCTCCACCGCGACCCAAACCGGTGGGCCGCGCCTGCACCGACAAGAAAAGGAGTCGTCCGTGCCACTGGCCAACGACGTCAAGAAGCAGATCATCGCCGACCACGCCTCAGCCGACGGCGACACCGGCTCCGCCGAGGTGCAGATCGCGCTGCTCAGTCGTCGCATCAGCGACCTGACCGAGCACCTCAAGACGCACAAGCACGACCACCACAGCCGGCGTGGCCTGCTGCTGCTGGTCGGCCGCCGCCGTCGCCTGCTGAACTACCTGCACCGGACCGACATCAACCGGTACCGGGCGATCATCGAGCGCCTCGGCTTGCGCCGATAGCTACAACGGGGGAGCGAACCAATCGGGCTCGCTCCCCTTCGTACAACTTCAACCGCCGGACGCACACCTGCGCGTCCCTTGCGACTACTGATCCGCAGGATCGCCGGTCCTCGGTAGTGGCGGACGGAGACCGAGCCGTTGGGCTCGGGGCCCGTCCGCTTCGATCGAAGACCGGCACCCACTCGAGGGTGTTTCCGCTCGTTCGTCGCAACTGTGCACCGGCAACGACGAGAGGGGTCTATCCGCGTGACGGAGACCATCGACGCCGAGAGCGGCGTCTACGAGACCGAAGCAGTCATCGACAACGGCAGTTTCGGCAAACGCACCATCCGCTTCGAGACCGGCCGGCTGGCCAAGCAGGCCGCCGGATCGGTCGTCGCCTACCTGGACGACGACACCATGCTGCTGTCGGCCACCACGGCCGGCAAGAAGCCCCGCGAGGGCTTCGACTTCTTCCCGCTGACGGTCGACGTCGAGGAGCGCATGTACGCCGCGGGCCGCATCCCCGGCTCGTTCTTCCGCCGCGAGGGACGCCCCAGCGAGGACGCCATCCTCACCTGCCGCCTGATCGACCGCCCGCTGCGCCCGACCTTCATCAAGGGCCTGCGCAACGAGGTCCAGGTCGTCATCACGGTGATGGCGCTCAACCCCGACCACGCCTACGACGTGCTCGCGATCAACGCCGCGTCGGCGTCGACGCAGATCTCCGGCCTGCCGTTCAACGGCCCGGTCGGCGGCACCCGGGTCGCGCTGATCGACGGCCAGTGGGTCGGTTTCCCGATGCACAGCGAGCTCGAGCGGGCCACCTTCGACATGGTCGTCGCCGGCCGCGTGCTCGAGAGCGGCGACGTCGCGATCATGATGGTCGAGGCCGAGGCCACCGAGAACACCATCGAGCTGATCGCCGGCGGCGCCACCAAGCCCACCGAAGAGGTCGTGGCCGAGGGCCTCGAGGCGGCCAAGCCGTTCATCGCCGAGCTGTGCAGGGCGCAGGCCGATCTCGCCGCCCGGGCCGCCAAGCCGGTCGCCGAGTTCCCGGTCTTCCTCGACTACAGCGACGAGGTCTTCGAGGCCGTCGAGGCGGCCGTTTCGGCCGAGCTGGCCGGCGCGCTGGCCATCGCCGACAAGCAGGAGCGCGAGGCCCGGCTCGACGAGGTCAAGGACGACGCCAAGGCGGCCCTGGCCGAGAAGTTCGAGGACCGCTTCCACGAGGTCAGCCCGGCCTTCCGGTCGCTGACCAAGAAGCTGGTGCGCCAGCGCATCCTGCGCGACAAGGTGCGCATCGACGGCCGCGGGCTGGCCGACATCCGCACCCTCTCGGCCGAGGTCGAGGTCGTCCCGCGGGTGCACGGCTCGGCGCTGTTCCAGCGCGGCGAGACGCAGATCCTGGGCGTCACCACGCTGAACATGCTCGGCCTCGAGCAGAAGCTCGACACGCTGAGCCCCAACCGCACCAAGCGGTACATGCACAACTACAACTTCCCGCCGTACTCGACCGGTGAGACCGGCCGCGTCGGCTCGCCGAAGCGGCGCGAGATCGGCCATGGCGCGCTCGCCGAGCGTGCCCTGGTTCCGGTGCTGCCGAGCCGCGACGAGTTCCCGTACGCGATCCGGCAGGTGTCCGAGGCGCTCAGCTCGAACGGCTCGACCTCGATGGGTTCGGTCTGCGCCTCGACGCTCGCCCTGCTCAACGCCGGCGTGCCGCTCAAGGCGCCGGTCGCGGGCATCGCGATGGGTCTGGTGTCCGACACCGTCGACGGCAAGACCGAGTACGTCGCGCTTACCGACATCCTCGGCGCCGAGGACGCGTTCGGCGACATGGACTTCAAGGTCGCCGGCACCAAGGAGTTCGTCACCGCGCTGCAGCTCGACACCAAGCTCGACGGCATCCCGTCCGAGGTGCTCGGTGCCGCGCTCAAGCAGGCCCGCGACGCCCGCCTGCACATCCTGGACGTCATGGCCGAGGCCATCGACGGCCCGGACGAGATGAGCCCGTACGCCCCGCGCGTCACGGTCGTCAAGATCCCGGTCGACAAGATCGGCGCGGTCATCGGCCCCAAGGGCGCGATGATCAACTCGATTCAGGACGAGACCGGCGCGCAGATCACGATCGAGGACGACGGCACGATCTACGTCGGCGCGGCCGACGGCCTGTCCGCGCAGGCCGCGGTCGACCAGATCAACGCGATCGCCAACCCGCAGATGCCGAAGGTGGGCGAGCGCTTCCTGGGCACCGTGGTCAAGACCGCGGCGTTCGGTGCGTTCGTCTCGCTGCTGCCCGGCAAGGACGGCCTGATCCACATCAGCAAGCTGGGCCGGGGCAAGCGCATCGGCAAGGTCGAGGACGTCGTGAACGTCGGCGACAAGCTCCAGGTCGAGATCGCCGAGATCGACCAGCGCGGCAAGATCAGCCTCGTCCTCGTCGACGACGACGCGGCGGCGCCGAAGGCCGACGCGGAAGCGCCCGCCGAGAGCTGACCTGCTCGCAGCAGTGGTTCGCTCGCCGCACAGCCGGCGAGCGAACCAGCTCTTTGCGTTAAGCGGCGCTCTGCGGCCGGGAACAGCGGCCGGCCGGTCTCGAGCAGGGTCTTGAGGCCGCTGACGACCGTCAGCCAACCGTCCCGCTGACGCTGTTCGCCGGTGATCGGCGAGTTCTCCGAGCGTGGTCGTGGGTGACGGTGAGCAGGCAGACGCCGCCGTCGCGCTCCTCGATCAGCCAGGTGACCCGGCTCGCCGGTTCGGCAGCCATCTCGGGGTCGTAGAGCGAGCGCCACGGCAGCACCAGCCGGTGCGGCGGGCTCGGACTCCGAGGATCACCTCGTCGCCCCGAGATCGTTCGTCGCCGTCGGGTGAGGTAGCAGCGCATCGGCGTACCCGCCTCGCCGGTCGTGTCGACGTGGGCGCCGTGGAAGTAGCGGCTGGTGAACTCGGGTTCGGTGATCGCGTCCCAGATCTGCTGCGCTCGATGCCTTGATCAGCACTTGGTAGACCTGGGCAGACGCTGCGCGGTGTCGGTCATTGGTCCTTCTCCAGTTCGCGTTTGAGGTCGGCGAGCGCCGAGACCTGCTGCTCGGTGTACTTGTCGATCCAGCGGTCGTGGATCAGCCGGATCGGGACCGGGTTGAGGAAGTGCAGCTTCTCCCGGCCGGCACTGGCGGGTGGTGACCAGCCCGGCGTCCTCGAGCACCTTGAGGTGCTTCATCACGCCGAACCGGGTCATCTCCGCACGTCTCGGTAACCTGCGCTCCAGCTCGCGCGAGCGAGCGGCCGTCGCGCTCGAAGAGCCGGTCGAGCAGGTGGCGACGGGTCGGGTCGGCCAGTGCCTTGAACACCCGGATCGTCGTCGTCCACGCCGCCAAGATAGGTGACTAATTAGTCACATGTCAAGATGGACGGACCGAGTCGACCCAGGGGAGGGCGTGTGCCGCAGCTCGGCCTGCGCGGGCTGAGGGAGCTGCCCAGCGAGGTGCGCGCGCTCGTCGGCGTGGCGTTCATGGTCGCGCTCGGGTTCGGCGCTCGTCGCTGCCGGCGCTGCCGCTGTTCGCCCGCCAGTTCGGCGTCGGCAAGACCGCCGCCGGGCGCGGTGATCAGCGCGTTCGCGCTGATGCGCCTGGTCGACGGCGCCGTTCGTCGGGCGGCTGGTGAACGCCGTCGGGCGAGCGGGTCATGCTCGCCACCGGCATCGGCGTCGTGGCGGTGTCGAGCCTGCTGGCCGGGCTGTCGCAGGACTACTGGCAGTTGCTCGTGCTGCGCGGCATCGGCGGCATCGGCTCGATCATGTTCAGCGTCAGCGCGGCGAGCCTGCTGATCCGCGTCACGCCGAGCCACCAGCGCGGGCGGGCGCAGGGCGCGTGGGCCGGCGTCGTTCCTGCTCGGCATGATCGCCGGGCCGGCGGTCGGCACCATCGCGACCTTCTCGCTGCGCGCTGCCGTTCTTCCTCTACGCCGGCACGCTCGTCGTCGCCGGCACGCTCGGCCTTGGCGACCTGCGCCACAGCGAGTTCGCCGCGCGCCAGGTCGTCGCGCGCCGAGCCGCTGCCGCTTGGCGACGCGCTTGCGCAACCGCGCCTACGTCGCGCGCGCTCGTCGCCTCGTTCGCCGGCGACTTCGCGGTTGTCGGCTCGCGCACCTCGATCGTCCCGCAGTTCGTCACCGACCGCCTGCGGCCTGGGCGACGGCTGGGTCTACGCCGGCTTCCTCGTGGTCAGCCTGGTGAGTGGCGCGCTGCTGTTGCCGTTCGGGCACATCGCCGACACGCGGGGCCGGCGTCCGGTCATCATCGGCGGGCTCGCGCTCGGCGCGGTGGGCTTCGCGCTGCTGCCCTCGTTCGCCGACCATGGCGGACTGATCGTCGCGCATGGTGCTGCTCGGCTTCGCAGGAGCGGCCGACTCGGTAGCGCCGGGCGCCGTGCTCGGCGACGTCGTCGGCAGCCGCGGCGGGACGGTCGTCGCGGTGTTCCAGATGGCCGGCGACCTCGGCGCCGTGCTCGGACCCGTCGTCGCCGGGTCGATGGCCGACAGCCACGGGTACGGGCCGGCGTTCCTGGTCAGCGCGGCCGTCGCGCTGACGCCGCTGCCGTTCGTCGCGCGCGCACGCGAGACGTTGATCCGTCGCGAAAGCGCCGCAGCTGTGACCAGTCCAACCTGACAGATCGCCAAAACGACACGCCGAAATTCGCCTCGGGAGCCCGGCACGTTGTATTGTCTTGCTAGCAGGTATTGTCTATTTAAACAACAGGAAAGATCAGATTACATCTGGTCGCCAACTGAGGAGACCCCGACACGATGAAGACCGTTTGCGACCGCGTCGCGTGAGCGCCGCGCTGGCCGTGACGACCGCCGCTGTGATGGCCGTCAGTGGTTGCAGCTCGTCCGGCAGCGGCGGCGGGAGCGACAGCAAGACGGTCAACTCTGATCGGCTTCTCGACTGCCCAAGCCCGCCTACGACGCGCTCGCGGCCGCGTTCAACAAGACGCCGGCCGGCAAGGGCGTGCACTTCTCGACGTCGTACGGCCCGAGCGGTTCGCAGAGCAAGGCGGTCGCGGCTGGACAGAAGGCCGACTACGTCGCGCTCTCGGTCGGGTCGGACATGACCAGCTCGTCCCGAAGTTCGTCGACTCGAGCTGGGACACCAACTCCACCAAGGGCATCGGTCGCCGATTCGGTCGTCGTCATCTGCGTCCGGCACGGCAACCCGAAGCACATCACCGGCTGGGACGACCTGATCAAGCCCGGCATCGGCATCGTCACCGCTGACCCGGCATCGTCGGGTTCGGCGAAGTGGAACATCCTCGCCGCGTACGAGCACGTGATCTCCGACGGCGGCTCGGCGGCCGACGCCGCGACCTACCTCGGCAAGTTCTTCAAGAACACCGTCGCGAAGGCCGCCAGCGGTTCGGACGCGGCGAAGACCTTCTTGTCCGGCACCGGCGACGTGCTCATCTCGTACGAGAGCGAGGCGATCACTGCCCGCAGGCCGGTGAGAAGCTCGACTACATCGTGCCGAAGCAGTCCTTCCTCATCCAGACGCCCGTCGCGGTCACCAAGACGGCGCCGAAGGCGGCGAAGGACTTCCTGTCCTACGTCGAGAGCGATGCCGGGCAGAAGATCTTCGCGAGCAAGGGCTGGCGGCCGGCGACGACCAGCGTGAACCCCGGCACGGTGCAGGGCGCGAATGACCCGAGCAACCCGTACCCGCACCGTTCAGCAAGCTCAAGACGATCGACGACCTCGGCGGCTGGAGCAAGGTCAACACGCAGTTCTTCGACCCGACCAACGGCATCGTGACCAAGATCGAGGGCGGCAGCTGACGATGACTGTGCTCGACGCCCCCGAGGCGCCGCAGCCGGCGGGTGAGGGCACAGCCCTCACCCGACCGGCGGGGCGCGGGACGTCGACCGTCGGGCTGCGTCTCGGCGCGCGTCAGGCCTTGGCCTGGGCACGGCCGTCATCTGGCTGAGCCTGCTGGTCCTGCTGCCCGCTCGCCGCGGTGGCCGTCAAGGCGTTCGGCGGTGGTTGGTCGAAGTTCTGGAGCGAGGTGTCCGCGCCCGCGACCAGGAGCGTGCTCGAGTTCACCGTGACGTCGCTCGGTCATCGTCACCGTGATCAACGCGGTGATGGGCACGCTGATCGCGTGGGTGCTCGTGCGCGACAACTTCCCGGGCAAACGCGTGCTGGACTTCGTGATCGACATCCCGTTCGCGTTGCCGACGATCGTGGCCGGCCTGGTGCTGCTGGCGGTGTACGGCAAGAACAGCCCGGTGGGCGTCAATCTGCTCGGCACGCGCCGCGCAATTGTGATCGCGCTGCTGTTCGTCACCCTGCCGTTCGTCGTCCGCTCGGTGCAGCCGGTGCTGCAGGCGCTCGACACCGAGTCGGAACTGGCCGCGCGGCTGTCTCGGCGCCGGGCCGTGGACGACGTTCCGGCGCATCATCTTGCCGTTGCTGGTGCCCGCCATCGGATCTGGCGCCGCGCTGGCCTTTGCCCGCGCGATGGGCGAGTACGGCTCGATGCTGCTCATCTCCGGCGGGCGCAGCCAGACCACAGTGGCGTCCGTGCTCATCTTCCAGAAGTATCGAGAACTTCGACTTCACCGGCGCGGCGGCGATCGCCACCGTCCTGTTGCTGGTGAGTCTGATCGTGATCGTGTTGCTCGACGTCCTGCAGCGGAAGGCGGCGCGGCGTGGTTAGCACCAGGGCCAAGTGGCTCGCAGCGCACTCTCGTCGTTCTGTACGTCGGCGTGCTCGTCCTGGTACCGCTCTTCGTCGTCAGCTACCGCACGATCGACGAGGGCTGGTCGGCGTTCTGGAGCGCTGTGACGTTCCAGCGAGGCGGTCACCGCGTTCCGGCTGACGTTCGAGATCGCCATCGCGGCCGTCGTGATCAACACCGTGTTCGGCGTCGGCGTCGCGTTGCTCGTGACCCGCTATCGGTTCTGGGGACGGCGGTTGCTCGGCCCGCTGACCGACCTGTCGATCTCGGTGTCGCCGATCGTCGTCGGCCTGGCGCTGGTGATCGTGTACGGACCGTTGAACGGGTGGTTCGGCAAGGGCTTGCCCAGCGCGGGGATCAACATCATCTACTCGTTGCCCGGCATGATCATGGCGACGGCTTTCGTGTCGATGCCGCTGGTGCTTCGCGAGGTGATCCCCGTCCTCGAGGAAGAGGGCATCGACCAGGAGCAGGCGGCACGCGTGCTCGGCGCCAGCGCATTCCAGCGGTTCCGTCGCATCACGCTGCCCGTCATCCGCCCGGCGCTCGCCTACGGCATCGTGCTCAGCCTGGCTCGGTGCATCGGCGAGTTCGGTGCCGTCAAGGTCGTCTCGGGCAACGTCGGCGGGTTCGGCCAGACGCAGACGGTGCCGCTGCTGATCGACCAGAAGAGCGCGCAGTTCGAGTCCGGCACCTATCAGCTTTCGTTCGTCCTGATCGTGATCACCGTCCTCGCCATCGCTACGGTGTCGATCCGGCGCAAGAAGGAGCGCTCGTCATGAGCATCGAAGCAACCGGCATCACCAAGCGGTTCGGCGACTTCGTCGCGCTTCAGGACGTCGACCTCACGGTCGCGAGCGGCCAGCTGACCGCCTTGCTCGGTCCATCCGGTGGCGGCAAGTCGACCCTGTTGCGCATCATCGGCGGACTCGAAGAGCCCGACGCCGGTCAGGTGAGCATCGACGGGCGCGAGATCACCGGCGTGCCGGCGCAGCGCCGCAACGTCGGCTTCGTGTTCCAGCACTACGCCGCGTTCAAGCACCTCTCGGTGTACCGCAACGTCGCGTTCGGCCTCGAGATCCGCAAGCGGCCGAAGGACGAGATCCGCAAGCGGGTGCACGAGTTGCTCGAGCTCGTGCACCTCGAGCAGTTCGCCGACCGGTTGCCCGCGCAGCTGTCCGGCGGCCAGCGCCAGCGGATGGCGCTGGCCCGCGCGCTTGCCGTCGAGCCGTCGGTGCTGCTGCTGGACGAGCCGTTCGGCGCGCTCGACGCCAAGGTGCGCCGCGAGCTGCGTGACTGGCTGCGCCGGCTGCACGACGAGGTGCACGTGACGACGGTCTTCGTCACCCACGACCAGGAGGAGGCGCTCGAGGTCTCCGACGAGATCGTCGTGATCAACCACGGCCGCATCGAGCAGGTCGGCACTCCGGCAGACCTGTACGACAAGCCGGCCAACGAGTTCGTGATGGAGTTCCTCGGCCCGGTCACCAAGCTCGGCGACCGCCTGGTGCGCCCGCACGACCTCGAGTTGTTCCCGGTCCAGGTCGACGGATCCGTGCCGGGCGAGGTCACCCGGCTGCAGCGAATCGGCTTCGAGGTGCGGGCCGAATTGCGGGTCGGCGACCAGGCGCCATGGGCTCAGCTGACCCGCGGCCAGGCCGAATCGCTGGAACTCGCCGAGGGTACTCGGGTGTGGGTACGCGCAGCTGACTAAACGCTTTGCGAAGATGCCGGGGTGCAGATCTCGGCGAAGTCGGACTATGCAATCCGGGCATTGCTGCAATTGGCGGCAAATGAACCGGATTTGGTGAAGGTCGATGTCATCGTGCGCGAGCAGGGATTGCCGCGCAAATTCGTCGAGGCGATCCTCGGTGAGCTGCGGCGTGACTCGATCGTGCGCAGCCAGCGCGGCGCCGACGGCGGCTACGCCCTGGCCCGACCGGCCAGCGAGATCACGCTCGGCGCGGTGATCCGGGCGGTCGACGGGCCGCTGGCCGAGGTACGCGGGCTGCGCCCGCACGAGACCGACCTACACCGGCGTCGCAGCCCATCTGCCCGAGGTCTGGATCGCGGTACGCGCGAGCCTGCGCCGGGTGCTCGACGAGACGACGCTGGCCCAGGTCCTGAGCGGGAAGCTCCCGGCCGCGGTGCGGCGGATGGTGGACGAGCCGGACGCCTGGCTGCCCCGGTGAGTCCGTGAAGCTGGAGCTCGCGCAGGGCGACATCACCGCACTGCGGGTCGACGCGATCGTCAACGCCGCGAATTCATCGCTGTTCGGCGGCGGCGGCGTGGACGGCGCGATCCACAAGAAGGGTGGCCGAAGGCGATCCTGGCCGCCTGCCGGGAGCTACGCAACACCAGCGTACCCGGACGGCCTGCCCGCTGGCGAGGCCGTCGCCACGACCGCGGGCAAGCTGAAGGCGCGCTGGGTCATCCATACCGTCGGCCCGATCTACCGTCGCGGCGACGTCGAGACGCTGCGCTCCTGTTACCGCAACAGCCTTGCCATCGCTGCCGAGCTCGGCGCGACCACCGTCGCCTTCCCGCTGATCTCCGCCGGTGCCTACGGCTGGCCGGCCGACGACGCGATCCGGCAGGCGATCGACACGATCGGCTCGGCGCCCAACGACGGGGTGGCGACCCTCGTCCTGTACGGGGCGGAGACGTTCGCGCTGGCGCAATCGATCTTTGCTAGCGGGTGATCCGGAGTTAGGGTGACCAACGTGGGCGATATCGGGCACACCGCGGCGCACTTCGAGGTGCTGCCGGCCGGGCTGACGATCCCGCAGCCCGACCCGGTGCCGGTCCCGGACCCCGAGCCCTCGCCGGATCCGATCCCCGAGCCACCGAGCTCCGAGTAGCGCAGCGACATGGCGCAGTTCTCGGGCTGCGAACCGCTGGTCGGCGAGATCGTCGGGCTGCGGAGTTTCCGGGTGGACGAATCCGGGCTGCTGCTCCCGCTGTATGCCAAGGAAGCCTGGTACGACGGCACGAACACCGCCGTGTGCGCGCCGCCGACCGGCGAGCGGGCACGGACCGAGCATCCGGTTGCCTCGCCGGACTGCGAATGTGGCTTCTACGCCTACGGCACCGAGATCGCTGCCGCCCGGAACCGGAACATGCGCTTCGTCCAGGCCGTGGTGTCGTGCTGGGGCAGCGTGGTCGCCGGCACGCAGGGCGTACGCGCGCAGCACGCGCGCATCGACGCGATCTGGCTCGGCCCCGCCGTGCCGCGCGGGCTGCGGGCGCGGATCGCGCAGCACTACCCGAGCGCCCGGATCTACGCCGATCGGGCGGCGATGCTCGCCGAGCACCCGCTCTCGGTGCTGCCGTGCTATGACACTCCGCCCCAACACCGGACGGCCTCGCGAGCCGTGTCGGGATTGCTCGGTGCTGGCGATGCTGGTGCTCGGCCTGTTGCCCTCGTCCCTCGTGGTCGGCGCGGTGCGTGACGTGTGGCTGACTGCCACGGTGCTCTCCGCCGGGTTCGCGCTGTGGCTGCTGGTCGGGTCGCACGGCCGCGGGCACGTTGCTGCCGCCGTCGTCGTCGCCGGTGTGACGGCCTGGCTGGTGGCGCCGATGTTCGGCTGGGCGGGCTGGTTGTTGCGCCTGCCCGTGCTGCGCGGGCTGCTGGTCGCCGGCGGTGGGTACCTGCTCTCGCTTCGCCGCGGCTACTTCCCGGTGGTGAAGACCGCGCGGCAGCGCACATTCTGCGGCGTGCGGCCCTGAGGACGGGCGCCCCATAGGATCGGGGGATGACCCCGACCCGGGCCGTCACCCGACGCCTGAACGCCAACGGTGGTGGCACGATCACCCGCACCGCGCTGCCCGGCGGGATGCGTGTCGTCACCGAGGCGATGCCCGGCGTGCGCAGCCTGAGTGTCGGAGTGTGGGTCCCGGTCGGGTCGCGTGACGAGTCGCCGCGGTCTCGCCGGCACGAGCCACTTCCTCGAACACCTGCTCTTCAAGGGAACGTCCACCCGGTCGGCGCTCGACATCGCGTCGGCCATGGATGCGGTGGGTGGCGAGTTCAACGCCTTCACCGAGAAGGAGCACACCTGCTACTACGCGACCGTGCTCGACCGCGATCTCGAGCTGGCCATCGACATCATCTCCGACGTCGTCCAGCACGCCGTGATCACCGCGCAGGATGTGGACATCGAGCGCAGCGTCGTGCTCGAAGAGATCGCGATGCGCGACGACGATCCGTCCGATCTCGTCTTCGATGAATTCGCGACCGCGCTGCACGGCGATGCACCGCTGGGCCGCCCCATTCTCGGCACGGTCGAGTCGATCACGGCGCTGACCCGCGCCCAGGTGCACGGGTACTACCAGCGCCGCTACCGGCCGGAGGACCTCGTCGTGTCCGTTGCGGGAAACATGGCGCACGGTGACGTCTTGCGCCTCGTCCGGCGGCACTTCGAGGAGGGCTCCGGCGATCCCCGCCCGGTGCGCCGTGGCGAGGACGCCGCCGCCCGGCCGGCGATTCCGATCCGGGTCGTCGGTGACGACACCGAGCAGGCCAACGTCGTAGTGGGCATGCGTGGGCTGTCCCGGCACGATCCACGGCGCTTCGCGGTCGGTGTGCTCTCGGCCGCGCTCGGGGGCGGGATGAGCTCGCGACTGTTCCAGCGCATCCGCGAGCAGCGCGGCCTGGCCTACTCGGTGTACTCGTTCACCCAGGCCTACGCCGACACCGGCCAGTTCGGCGTGTATGCCGGCTGCCAGCCGGGCAAGGCGGACGAGGTGTTCGGGCTGATGAGCACCGAACTCGACGCGGCGGCGCACGGCGGCCTGACCGATGCCGAGATCGAGCGCGGCAAGGGGCAGATGCGCGGCGCGATCGTGCTCGGCCTGGAGGACTCCGGTTCGCGGATGACCCGCATCGGCAAGAGCGAGTTGACCTACGGCGACGTCATGGGGTTGGACGAACTGCTTGCCGAAGTCGATGCGGTCACCCCGCAGCTGGTCGCCGAGGTCGCCGCTGACCTGCTGGCCCGGCCGCGCTGCCTGACCGTTGTCGGCCCGTTCGGCGATCACGACTTCGACGGGGCCATCTGATGAGCGACGCTTGCGGGAAGCGATGAGCGAGCCGATCCGGGTTGGTGTGCTCGGCGCCCGGGGACGGATGGGGCAGCAGGTCTGCAAGGCGGTCGACGCTGCTCCCGATCTCGAGCTGGTGGCCATGGTCGACGCCGGCGACTGGCTGTTCAGCGTCGCCGATGCCGGCGCGCAAGTGCTGGTCGACTTCACCCATCCCGACGTGGTGATGGACAACATCCGGTTCGCCGTCGACCAGAACATCCACGCTGTGATCGGCACGACCGGCATGACCGCGCAACGCCTGGGCACGGTCGAGGAGTGGCTGCGGGACACCGCCGAGCTCGGCGTCATCGTCGCGCCCAACTTCGGCATCGGCGCCGTGCTGTCGATGAGGTTCGCCCAGCTCGCAGCCCGGTTCTACGAGTCGGCCGAGGTGATCGAGTTGCACCATGCGGGCAAGGCCGACGCCCCCTCGGGGACGGCTGCGCGCACCGCAGCACTCATCGCCGCCGCCCGGCGTGACGCCGGCATGGCGCCGGTGCCGGACGCCACCGCGCAGGCGTTGGAGGGCGCGCGTGGTGCCGATGTCGACGGCGTCCGGGTGCATTCGGTGCGCGCCGCCGGGTTGGTGGCGCACCAAGAGATCATCTTCGGTACCGAGGGCGAGGTGCTCACGATCCGGCACGACTCGCTGGACCGCACGTCGTTCATGCCGGGCGTCCTGCTCGCGGTGCGCGCGATCTCGTCCCACCCGGGCCTCACGGTCGGGATCGAGTCCCTTCTCGGGCTGTGAGTAAGCGCAGCGAGCGAACGAATTGGCATCGGGCTGTGAGCGCACGCAGGCTCGTCGCGGTTCTGCTGGTCGCGCTGGCCGCGTACTTCGCGCTGATCGGGTACCGCGCGGTGTACCTGTTCGGGCAGCACTCGCTCGGCCTGAGGGTCCTCGGCGCGGCCGTGCTCGTGCTTCCTGCCATCGGGATCGTCGTGGTCGTCGCCGAGGTGCGGTTCGGACTGGCCACCCAGCGACTCGCCGCCCGGATGGATGCCGACGGCGTGCCACCGGCCCCCGCGCCTGCACGCACGGTGAGCGGACGGATCGACCGGGACGCAGCCGACGCCGCGTTTGCGCAGTGCCGGGCGATGGTCGAGGCCGATCCGGCCGACTGGCACAACTGGTACCTGCTCGCGCTGGCCTACGACGACGCGGGCGACCGACGCCGGGCCCGCGCTGCCATGCGCACGGCGATCGAGCGGGCAGCATGATTGCGCCGGACCTGCCGCCGATCCTGGGTCCGGGGCTGCGCGCTGCGCTAGTCGGCACCCGCGGCCGATCGGGGTCGCCGCACCAGCTGCACTACTACGACGGGCCGGGCAACCACTTCTGGACGATCCTGCACATGAGCGGCCTCGTGCCCGCCCGCCTCGAACCGGACGACGACGAGCGGCTGCCCGAGTACGGTCTCGGCCTGACCGATCTCGTGTATCGCGACGGGGTGCCCGACCTCGACCTGCTGCACGGCCAGTTGCGCCGTGCCCGTCCACGCGTGGTTGCGTTCGTCAGCAAGACCGCGGCAGCGTCGTATGCAAGCGTGACCAAGCAGCGACAACCGCGTGGCTACGGACCGCTGTCGTGGCCGGTGGCCGGCCGTCCGGCGTTCGTGCTGCCCGGGTCGTCCGGCGCGAACAATGCGATGTCGTTGCCGCTGCGCGCCGCGATGTGGCGCGACCTGTCCGACTTCATCGAGACGGTGTAGCTCAGTCCCGTCCCACATGGGTGTCGAGCCAGGCGGTGAGCGGTGCGATCGCCCGCCACGCCTTCGTCACCTCGGTCTGCGCGCGCTTGGTGCCCAGCCACTGCGGGCAGCCGAAATCCTTGTGCACGGTGAGCGACTTGTAGCGCAGCAGGTCGGCGCGCGGGTGCTCCTTGTCGTATCCGGACGGCACACGGGTGAGCTGGTGGCCGCCGAGCTCGAAGCCCTTGCGCTGCACGGACGTGATCGCGCGTCCGAGCGCCGGGCCGGCCACGTCGTCGGCAATGCCGCGCCGCAGCCGATCGACCTGCGCCGAAGAGGTGTCCCAGTAGCCGGCGGCGACGTACAACCCGGCCGCGGAGACGTGCAGGTACGTCGACGACTCGGTGAACCAGACGCCCTGGTGGGTCTTGTACGGGGTCTTGTCCTTGCTGAACCGCACGTCGCGGTACGGACGGAAGAACTTCGGCGTGCCGAACTCTTTCGCGAGGGCCTCGGCCAGCGCCTGGATCGGCGCGCGTACCGACTCCTCGTACACCGACTTGTGCGCCGTCCAGAACGCCTTGCTGTTGTCGGCCTCGAGGTCTTCGTAGAAGTCCAGCGCCGCCGTCGGGATGCCGGTGAACGTCACGCCGCAACGTTACGACGTCGCGGTTGGCGATCGGTTTGCACCCAGCGCGGTCGCTATATCGGCTCCGTGACCGCATATAGCGACCGCGGCAGGTGCAAACCGAAGCTGGTGCTAGTACCAACGGACAATTGTCGGTGGCACCCGGTGCGGCTGAGGCTGGGCACATGCCGCTCCCACTCGTGCTCACCGTCGCCGGGCCAAGCGCCCGCAGCGAGGTGCGCCCGCTCGCGGCCTCCACCTTGCTCGGCATCGCCGCGATCGCGCTCGACCTGGCCCGGCCCTGGCCGCTTGCGATCGCCATCGACTACGCCATCGCCGGGCGCACCTTCCTCGGCCTGGCGCCCAACGCCGTTCTCGTCGCTGCCGGCATCGCCGTCGTGCTGCTCACCGCCGTTGCCGGCATCGTCGACATGGGCGCGGTGGTGTCCGCCGAACGCGCCGCCGAGCGCATCGGCGCGCGGTTGCGCCAGCGCATCTTCGACCGGTCCATGGCGCTCTCGTTGCGCTGGCACGACCGGATGCGCTCCGGCGAACTCGTCTCGCGCCTGACCACCGACGTGGGCCGCCTGCTCGATGCGCTGGTCGCGATCTCGTCCACCCTGCTTCCCGATGCGATCCGGTTGATCGTCGTGTTCGTCATCCTCGCCGCGATCAATCCGGCGCTCCTGCTCGTGGCGCTCGCAGTCGTCCCGATGTTGCTCCTGTTCGCGATCCGGCAGCGGCGCATCGTCCGCACCGTCCAACAGGACGCGCGTGCCGAATCCGGCCGGTTCGCCGCCACGGCAACCGACCTGATCCGCAACGTGCGCGCCGTGCAGGCCTTCGGCCGCGCGCCGCGGTCCAGCGCGACCTTTCGCGCACGCAGCGAAGCGTTGCGCGACATCAGCCAGCAAGCAATCGCCACCGAAGCGCGCTGGTCGCCGGTCGCCGACGTCGTGCTCGCCATCGGCTCCGGGCTCGTGCTGATCGTCGGCGGCCGACAGGTATTGGACGGACGGCTGAGCACGGGTGACCTGCTGGTCGTGATGACCTACCTGAGCGCGCTGTACTCGCCGATCCGCGGTCTGAGCCGGCTGTCCGGCGTGCTGGCCAAATCCACGGCGAGCGCGAACCGCGTGCACGAGGTGCTGACCAGCACCGAGTGCGTAGTCGACCGCCCGGGCGCGCGGCTCGCCCCCGCGCTGAGCTGTGGGGTGCGTTTCGAGGGCGTCCGGTTCGGCTACGACGATGACCGGCCCGTGCTTGATTCGTTCGACCTCACCCTGCATGCCGGCGAGACGGTGTGCCTGTTCGGGCCCAGCGGCGCCGGCAAGAGCACGATCCTGCACCTGCTGCTGCGGCTCTACGACGTCGACGCAGGCGCGGTGCTGCATGGACGGCGTCGACGTGCGTGACATCGCCCAGCAGAGCCTGCGCCGCCGCATCGCGTTCGTCCCGCAGGATCCATGGCTCTTCGACGCAACGATCGCCGAGAACATCGCCTACGGTTCACCGAGCGCAACCCGGCACGGCGTGCTGGCCGCCGGGCGGGCCGCGCTCGTCGACGAGTTCGCGCTCGCCCTGCCGGACGGCTACGACACCACCGTCGGCGAAGGCGCCGCGCGGCTGTCCGGTGGGCAGCGCCGGCGGATCGCGCTGGCCCGCGCCGCAATCTCCGACGCTCCGCTCGTCCTGCTGGACGAGCCGACCGCATCGCTTGACCACGCATCAGCGACGGCGGTCATCGACGCCATCGCGCCGCTCGATGAGCGGACGCACCGTTCTGCTCGTCACCCATGACCGCGACCTCGCGGAACTCGCCGATCGGGTGGTGGTCCTTGACCACCACCGCACCGCCGGGCTCCGCGTCGTCGAACCGATGCTCACCAGTGAGAGGAGGTGAACGTCATGATCAAGTCCGCTCGAGTGAAGGGCCCAGTCACCCACCACGGGCACGACGACAACGGCCACGACGGTTCGCGCAGCCGCGACCGCAGCCGTAGCCGCGACCGCAGCCGGTCCCGCGGCTGACCTACCGCCGGCCCGCCGCCCATCCACCACAGGCGGCGGGCCGGCCTCAACCCCAGTGGAGGAGTTCGCCGATGCTCGCGCTGCACTTCGACGCCGACGAGTCTGGACGCCGACGGCTCACCGGTCAGCTACCGCGCGCCGGGCGACGTGCTGCCCGGCGGTTGCCGCGCGTGGGAGCGCCTCGGCGTCGGCCATCGGTGCGAGACCTGGCTCGCGTGGTCCGTGCCGCTGTGGTGCCCCGCCGTCGTCAAGCTGCCCGCGGCCCCACCAGGTCGAACACCCGCGCGCCCGCCGCTCGTTGCAGCGCGAGGTGGCTGTGTTGGCGGGCAACCTGCATCCCGCGCTTGCGCGCATCTACGTCGACGGGACGGCCGAGCCGGTGCCGCACGTCGTCTTCGAGCACGTCGACGGCGACGCGCTCGATGACGAGATCGCCGTGCACGGCGCGTTTGCACCCGGCGAGGTCGCACTGCTCGGCGCACAGGTTCTCGCCGCGCTGCGCACCGTGCACGCCCGCGGGTTGGCGCACGTGGACATCAAGCCGGCAAATGTACTGCTGCGCGACGGGCGCCCCGTGCTCGCCGACTTCGGTTCGGCACGGGCCATCGGTAAGGCCCAGCCGGCCGGCACGTTGATCGGCAGCCCGGGCTACGCCGCACCCGATCTCGAAGCCGGCGAACCGATCAGCGCGGCGATGGACGTCTACGGCCTGGGCATCACGCTGTACGAGGCACTGGCCGGCTGCCGGGCCTTCGACCCGGACCTGCCGGCGGGGGAGCGGCCCGAGCTCGAACCACTGCCCCGCTCCGACCTCGCCGCGCTCATCACCGCCATGATCGACATCGATCCGCTCCGGCGCCCGGGTCTTGACGACGCGATGGCGCGGCTGGGGGAGATCACCAGGGACCACGGCAGCCCGGCCTGGCCGGAGTGGGCCCGGCTGGCCGGCACCTAGAGAGTGACTTGCAGCCGGATCTCGCGCAGCTCCCCGGCACCGGTGTCGAGCGCGCGGGCCAGTCCGTCCGGCGCCCAGCCGGCGCCGACGAGGAATTCCCGGGTCACCGTGTCGGCCTCCGGGATCCAGCTGATCGCTCTCGTCATGCCGTCCTGGCGTGCGGTGTCGACCGCAGCCGCCATCAACCGCGAACCGTGCCCGCGCCGTCCCCACCGCGGCTCGACGACGACCGGGCCGACCGCAGCGGTCGACTCCGGAGCCGGATCGTCGGGCAGCAGGTCGTCGGCCGGCGCCAGCGCGACGAAGCCGACGGTCCACTCCTTCTCCTGCGCGACAAGGACGTGGTGGCGCCGCGTCGGCGGCTGCGGCTACCGCGTCGGTCCATGCCACGACCGCCGCCTCGAGTCGTCACCGCAGCCAGCACCGGTGCGGGCAGCAGGTCGGCGTAGCCGAGCTGCCACGTCTCGACCTGGATGCGCGCGATTTCGGCAACATCGCCGGCACGGGCCGGGCGAACACTTACGTCGGCCATGCCCGCGACAGTAGCGAGTGGGTCAGCGCGGCTCGGTCGCAGGCACGACGTCGTCCGGCTCGTTGGTCAGGTTCGCCACCAGTGCGGCGACCGCGACGAAGACCGCACCGAGCGCGATGAGCGAGATGCCGATGGTGACACCGCCGTCGTCGGCGATGAGCTTGAGCATGATCGTGACGGCCCCGCCGGCCGCACCCAGCGCCCAGACCCACGTCGTGAAGCGACGGCCGTACCGCCCGCCGTATGCCGAGAGCAGCAGGCCCACCGCGAGCAGCACAAGCCCGGTTCCGACCTGCTTCAGATCGGGGATGAGCGCGGCGATGCCGACCGCGACCGCCGGAAAGCCGACCAGCACAAGCGCGACCGCTGCACCGTGGCGGTCAGACCGGTCCAGCGCCCAGGCGATCACGTAGTACAGCAGGCCGATGGTCAACGACACTCCGGCCAGGGTGGCGAAGTCGAAGCTGCCGCCGCCCAGGCCGTTGCCGCCGCCGATCGTCGTGTCGCCGACCGAGATCGCCCGGTTGAGCGCAGTCGGGGCGGCCTTGTCGACCGCGTAGTCCCACACCAACAACGCGGCCAGGCCGAGGTAGAACGAGTGCCCTCTCGCGCCCCTGCACGAACAGGTAGCTGACCAGCCACGCGATGACCGAGATCCAGGTGACCGCGTCGAAGTTGACGACCTCGCCGCCCGACGACTTCAGGTCGAAGGTCAGGAACTCGATCGCGACCGGTATCCCGATCGCACTCGCACCGACCCCGGCGGTCGCCAGCGGGCCACGCTCGGCGAGGATCGCCAGCGCGTAACCGACGACGACTACGCCAAGCGCGATCGCGCCGCCGAGGTAGTGCCGCGAACCGCCCGCGGTGCCACCGCTGCCGCTGCCGAAGGTGTCGCCGGGCGCTTCGAAGATGTAGGTGAACCCCCAGAAGAGGACACCGAGGATCGCCAGCACGACCCCCGCGCCCGCCAGCGCGATCCCGAACCGCGGCGCGGGTCGCGCCGCCACCCGCTCGGCGAGCCGCTCGGCGAGCCGGCCGCGCTGCTGGATGCCGGGATCGCTCGGTCCCGGTGGGTAGCCCGGGTACTGCTGGTAGGGGTAGGGCCCCTGATCCTGCGGGTACTGCGGGTCGTACGGGGGTTCATAGGGTCCGCTCATGTTTCGCACTTTAGGGCGAAGCCAGGATCGGTTCTCGACGGCACGACGAGGCTGTGGATCTTCGAATCAGCCGAGCCGGTACCGGATCTCCGGGAGTTCGACCCCGCCGGGCATGTCGGCCTGTTTCCGGGAGCCGTCGGCGTGGAAGCCGGCGATCTCGTAGAAGCGGCGGGCGCGCTCGTTGTTCTCGAGCACCCAGAGAGTTATCGGTCTCACCGCGAGCGCGTCGATCGCCGCCGCCAGCAGGGCCCGGCCCAGGCCGGTCGACCAGTGGTCCGGGTGCGCGTAGATCGCGTGGATCTCGCCCGCCGCGGTCAGGTCGTCATCGCGGGACGACCCGTAGATGACGTAGGCACGGATCGCGTTGTCGACCTCGGCCACCAGGGCCAGCATCGAGCCGTCGGCCAGGCGCTGGGCGAACCGCGCCACACGGCCGGTGCGCTCGCTCTCGTCCCACACGTGTTCGGGCAGGTACGGACCGTACGTCGCCCGCCAGGACTCGTACCGGACGTCGAGGATGGCCCCGGCGTCGGAGCCGTGAGCCGGCCGGATGACGACGGTCACGCCTCGCCGGCGGCATCGGCTTCCGCGTACGCCTCGCCCTCAGCCTCCTCCATCCGGCTCCGGCGAATGTGCAGGACGACGAAGACGACGATGATGACCGCGAGGATGGCGAGCGGTGCCCATGTCAGCGTCTCGCCGATGACACCGAGTGCGGAGGAGAATGCATAGCCGAGCAGCACGCATCCCGGTGCCCAGAAGATGCCGCCGACGGCGTTCCAGAGCAGGAAGGTGCGGTACCGCATGCCGCTCATCCCGGCCATCGACGGCATGAGCGCGCGCATCAGTGCGGTCAGTCGGCCCAGCAGCACGGCCTTGCCGCCGTGGCGGTGGATGAAGCCGTCGACGGCGGCCCATCGTCGCTCGCCGACCCAGCGTCCGACCCGGCTGCGCCGCAACGCCGGCCCGTACCGCTTGCCGAACTCATAGCCGACCGAGTCACCGCCGATCGCGCACACCACGGCGAGGGCCATCATCACGCCGAGGTTGAGGTTGCCGTACTTCGAGTTGCAGAACACGCCGGCGACGAGCAGCGCGGTCTCGCCCGGCAGCACCATGCCGACGAGAATCGCGGCCTCGGCAAACGCCAGACCACCGGAGATCAGGTAGAGCCACCAGCCGACCGAATCACCGATCGTCCGCATGACGTGCTCGAACATCGACACATGGTGTCACGGCAGCCTGGCAACCGGTGTCGGACAGTGCCCATAGGGTCGACGGGTGGCTGCCAGCATGTCCGCGCCCGGCGCGCGCCGGATCGCCCTCGCCGCGCAGGGCTTCGCCGAGCCGCGCCCGACCGGTCGGGTCGACGCGCGGCATATCCGGCGCGTCCTGGCGCGCATCGGCATCCTGCAGATCGACTCGGTGAACGTGTTCTGCCGCACGCACTACCTGCCGATCTTCGCCCGGTTGGGGCCGTATTCGCGCGAGCTGCTGGACACGCTCACCGCACACACCGCCGGGCCGGTGCGTCGCGAGCTGTTCGAGTACTGGGCGCACGAGGCCTCGCTCATTCCGCTCGAGCTGCAGCCGCTGCTGCGCTGGCGGATGGCACGGGCCGAATCCGACCCGTGGCCGGGCATCCGGCGCATCGCCAAGGAGCAGCCCGGCCTGCTGACTGACGTGCTCGAGTTGATCGAGCAGAACGGCCCGATCCGGGCGTCCGACACCGGCATCCCGCGGCGGGCCCCTCGTCCGGGTCACATGTGGAACTGGCACGACGGCAAGATCGCACTCGAGTACCTGTTCTTCGCCGGGCGGGTCACGGCCGCACGACGGGTCAACTTCGAGCGGCTGTACGACCTCACCGAGAACGTGCTGCCAGCCGAGGTTCTCGCGGCGCCGACGCCGTCGGTCGAGGATGCCAGCCGCGAGCTGATCCGCATCGCCGCGCGCGCGCACGGCGTCGGCACCGAGCCGGATCTGCGTGACTACTTCCGGATGTCGCACAACCGATCGAAGGTGGCTGTGGCCGAGCTGGTCGAGTCCGGCGAGCTGCTGCCTGTCGAGGTCGACGGGTGGGGCGCTCCGGCGTATGTCTGGCACGAGGCACGCCGCCCGCGGCAGGTCGCCGCACGCGCGTTGCTCTCGCCGTTCGACTCGCTGGTGTGGTTCCGCGAGCGCACCGAGCGGATCTTCGGTTTCCGCTACCGCATCGAGATCTACACACCGGCGCCGAAACGCATCTACGGGTACTACGTGCTGCCGTTCCTGCTCGGCGACGCGCTCGTCGGCCGCGTCGACCTGAAGTCAGACCGGCAGGCAGGCGTGCTCCGCGTTCAAGCCGCCTATCTGGAAGACGGTCATGACCCGCATTACGTCGCCGGCGAGCTTGCTGAGGAGTTGGCGATCACCGCTGCGTGGCTCGGTCTGGGCGATGTCGAAGTCATGCCGCGTGGCGATCTCGCGCCCGACCTCGCGAAGGCTGTTAGTAAGTAGACGCTGACAATATCGTCAGCACATGCGTACTACCACGAAGCAGCTTGCTCAGGCTCGGACCATTCGCCGGGCGGCAACCGCACTTGCAGCCCGTGCCCGGGCCGAACGCCGCGGTGAGCTGAGCCTCAACCAGACAGCCGTGCTCGGCCGGATCGTCACGCAGGGCCCGATCACTCCTGGGGACGTGGCCGAGGAGCTGCGCATGCTGCCCCAGTCGCTGACCAGGACGTTCGCTGCACTCGAGGCCGCTGGCTATGTGCGGCGGAGACCCGATCCTGCCGACGGGCGGCAGTCGCTGCTCGTATCGACCGTAGAAGGCCGGAGTGCGATCAACGCCGAGATGGTGCCGCGGGATCGGTGGCTGGCACGGGCGATGGCCGTCGTGCTGACCGACGACGAACGCGCCCAGCTCGCACAATCGGCGCAGCTGATGCTTCGCCTCGCCGAATTCGACTCCGACGTCGCGATGGTCGAGATATGACCGAGGCCGCATTACGGCGGTCATCGAGAAGGCCGAATTGAATTCGTGCGCGTCTTCGAGGTGCTCGATCTGCCTGTCGAGCGGCCGGATGCGCGCCGGCTAGACCAGGTGCGTGGCGAAGTGCGCCTGGACGGGGCGGCGTTCCGCTACGACGCCGACGAGGCGACGGTGCGCATCGACGGGCATGACGTTCGCATCCTGACCCTCGACCCCTGGTGCGAGGCGATCGGGCTCGTCACCCAAGAGACCTACCTGTTCCACGACACGCTCGGGGCGAACCTGCGGTTCGCCGCGCCCGGTGCGTCCGACGCCGACCTCGTCGAGCTCGCGGCGGGACGTACCACGATCGCCATTGCTCACCGGCTCTCGACCGACCGGCGAGCAGACGAGATCGTCGTGCTCGGGAAGGGACGCATCGTCGAGCAAGGGCGCCACGACGAGCTGCTGGCGCGCGGCGGGAGGCATGCCCGACTGGCCGTCGAGTTGATCACCTGACTTCGGCAGGGCGCCGAGCCGGAGTGTGCGTGCAAGGAGCATGAGGGGTCGCTTTCAGGCCGCGCGGAACAAGCGCACGTCGCCGCTGCCGGTTCGCGCCTTGATGGTGATGGACTTCCCGCTGTTCGCGGTGGTTTGTTCGATCGGCAGTTCCGACTGCACGCGGCCCGATCCGGTCGTGACCTCCAGCCGGGCGGATATCCCTGCGGGCAGCCCGATCGACACCCCGCCAGATCCGGCGGCGAGATCGACATCGCCGTGCACCTCGCCGATCCGTGCGTCTCCAGATCCGGCGCGCGACCTGACCCCACCGTGGGCCACGTCGACCTCGAGATCGCCGCTGCCGAACCCGGCCTGCAGCACTCCGCCGACCTCGCCGAAGGACGCGTTGCCGGCGCCGGACCGGACGGTGGCCGAGCCGGTGACGGTCTGGACGGAGCTGTTCGCGCTTCCGTACCGAAGGCGCAGATCGCCGTCGACGGTATCGACCTCGATCGTGGCCGAGCCGGTGACCAGGTCGGCGCCGCCGATCCGTCCCTTGACGGTGATGTCGGCGCTGGCAGTGGTGATCTTCGACGCGGTGCCGGACGGGACGACGATTTCGCAATCGATCCGGTCGCGATCGCGGCGCCAGCCGACCAGGGCGTCGGCGATTCCGCCTTGGCGCGGCGCCATCACGGCCAGCGTCGGACCGCGCATCTCGACGGCCGTGCGTTCGAGCAGGTCACTGCGCGCGTCGCGTGGGGTGAGCCGCACGGTGGCCTCATCGATGTCATCGCGGGCGGTGACGGTCACCGAGCCGTGGCCGACCCGCACGAGCAGGTTGATCGGGCCGGTGAGCGGAAAGGTCGTGTAAGCCTCTGCCATGGAATTGCTCCTTCGAAGATGTGGACGGCTGCTCAGCCGTTGATCCAGCCGGTGATGTGGTGGGCGTTGCCGCCGCGGCCGGCGCTGTCCCAGCCGAAGTTGCGGCCCGGGTCGGCGCCGCGCGCATGGCCGGCATGCAGCAGTGCGCGAGCGGCGACGCGCACCAGCCAGGTGTTGACCGAAACCGCATCGGTTCGGGCGGCGGCTTCGATGTCGGACTTGAGTGCCTCGGACAGGCGCAGCGAGATGCGCGCGCTGGCGTCGGCGTCCTCCGGGGTAGCGGTCGGCGGCTCCGGCGCGGATTCTGCCGAGCGCACCTCGACCCGCAGATCGTCGCCGTCGATGCGGACGGAGACGGCGGGCGCGCCGGGGGAGTCGAGCAGGGCGGCGGTGATGTCGTCGGCCGCCGCGGTGACGGCTGCCAGGATCGCCAGGCGCATCGCCGGCTCGGCCGCCGCAGCGAGCGCGTCGGCGGTGTGGCGGGTGCGATCGTCGCCCAGGGCCGCGGCGGCGTTGAGGTGTGCCTGCACCTGAGACACGTACGGCTGGAGCTGCATGACACCACTATGACATCACTCTGATGTCATTGCAATGTCGTTCTGGTGTCGACGGTAGCGTCACGGCATGCCGCTGACTGTGCAGGTCATCGCCTGGACCCAGTTCCAGCCGCCGGCCGACATCGACTGGACGACCGACGCGACCGGTGGCGAGGCGCTCGCCGAATTCGCCGGACGGGCGTGTTACGAGTCGTGGCACAAGCCGAATCCGGCCACCGCGACCAACGCCGGGTACCTGCAGCACATCCTCGAGGTGGGTCATCTGTCCGTCCTCGAGCATGCGAACGTGACCGTGTACCTGCGCGGCGTGTCGCGGTCGCTGACCCACGAATTGATCCGGCACCGCCATTTCAGCTACTCGCAGCTGTCGCAGCGCTACGCGCCCTCCGGCGAGGCGGACATGGTCGAGCCCGACGTCGTCGCTGCCGACCCCGAGTTGCACGCGCGCTTCGTCGAGGCCACCGCGGCGTCGCTGGCCGCCTACCGGGATCTGCTGGCCGGGCTCGAGGAGCGCCTGGCCGACGAGGGCGCTTCGGCGACCTTGCGCCGCAAGCAGGCTCGCCAGGCTGCGCGGTCGGTGCTGCCCAACGCGACCGAGACGCGGATCGTCGTCACTGGCAACTACCGCGCGTGGCGGCACTTCGTCGCGATGCGCGCCTCGGAGCACGCCGACATCGAGATCCGCGCGCTGGCAATATCCTGCTTGCGCGAGCTCCAGCGGGTGGCGCCGAACGCGTTCGCCGATTTCGAGATCACCGCGCTGCCTGATGGCACCGCGGTGGCGTCCAGCCCCTACGTCACCGAGGGGTGACGGTCAGCTGACAAGGTCGGCAACAGCAGCGGCGAACACCTCGCTGTGCCGGTCGACGTCGGCGGACGTGGTGGCCGGCGACATCAGCGCCATGTTGTGGAACGGGGTCAGCAGCACGCCGCGGTTGGCCAGGTAGGTGTGCAGGTAGTCCTCGAGTTCGGGGTCATTCGCGGCCGCTGACTCGCCGCCCGTGCGCGGCGCCGGACTGCGGAAGCGGTATTCCACGCGTGCGCCGAGGCGGCTCACCGACCAGGGCAGGCCGTGTTCGGCGATCACCGCATCGACGGCGTCGGCGAACCGATTGGCGAGCTCGATCATCGGCGGCCAAGCATCGTCGGTGAGCACGTCGGACAGCGTCGCCCGCATCGCCGCGAGCGACACCGCGTTGCCGGCGAGAGTGCCGCCGACGCCGCCCATGTCGATCAGATCGAGGTCGGCCATCGCATCGAGGCGCGCCGCGAGATCGGCGGACAATCCGTAGGCACCGCAAGGGATTCCGCCGCCGATCGCCTTGCCGATGGTGAGGATGTCCGGCGTCAGCGACCACGCTTGCGTAGCGCCGCCCGGGCCCGCCGAGATGGTGTGTGTCTCATCGTTGATCAGCAGCGTTCCGGTGGCTTCGGTGAGCCTGCGCACGGCGGCGAGGTAGCCGGGCTCGGGCAGCACGATGCCGATGTTCGTCAAAGCCGGCTCCATCAACACGCAGGCGACGTCGCCGTACGACAGCTCGCGCTCGAGTGACTCGACGTCGTTGTACTCGACGACCCGCGTGGTGGTGGTCGGATCGACCGGCGCGCCGACATTGCCTTCGCGGATCACCTGGTTGCCGTGCTCGTCGACCTTCACGAGTGTTTCGTCGACGGTGCCGTGGTAGCAGTACGAGTTGACGAGAATCTTCGGACGGTCGGTAACTGCGCGTGCCATCCGGATCGCCCAGCGGTTCGCGTCGGTGGCGGTGAGCGCGAAGCTCCACACGGGCAGGCCGAACCGGCGGGCGAGTTCCGTGCCGACCCACGTGCCGTCGGTGGTCGGCATCATCGCGGTGATCCCGCGGGCGAGTTGCGCAGTCACTGCTTCGACCGTCGCCGCCGGTGCGTGACCGGCCATAGCGCCGGTGTCGCCGAGGGCGAAGTCGACATAGCTGATGCCGTCGATGTCGGTCACCGTTGCGCCGTGTGCTTCGTCCAGGAAGAGCGGGAACCCGCCTGCCGCCTTGTTCATCCAGGTCATGGGCACGCCGCCGAACAGCGAGCCACCCGCACGGTCGTACTCCTGCGCCGAACGCGGATGCGCCGTGGCGAAGGTGGCGCGTTCGCGTTCGAGCAGCGCGTGCAAGCGGGTGCGGTCGATGCCTAGGGCCGTCATGGCCGCATTCCACCAGATCCGGGATTCCTCACGGGAGGCGCCATACCTGCCCGGATGCGCGCGAGCAGGCCGACATTCGCAGGCGCGTGCCCGTCGCAAGAGAATCGTTCGGGTCGCTCAGGCACCGCCCGCTCGAAACGTTCGTCAATTGGCCGGACGACGTTGCCCGCCAACGCTGCGACGAAGTTGCCGCGCAGATCGCGATCAGGACCGCTTCGGCCGTGCGTGTCGAGGCAGCGCCCGCGAATGCGGATCAGCTGTTGGGCGACCATCGCGACTTGGGAGGGACGCGCGGTGCAGCGGGCGATCTGCGCGTCGCCGCCGCGCACGTCGAGGCAGACCTGGTTGGCCGGCGCGGCGCCGACGCTGACCAGCCCGCGACGCGCGTAGGTAGTGGAGAGATCCCAGCGCTGCGAGGGCGCCGTCGTGCATGGCAGCAACCTGTGCGCGCCGGCCGCCAGGCAGCGACCGTTGTGCTTGTTGCGCAGCCGGTTCGCATTCGTCCAGGTCCAGTGCGCGCGGTCGGCGCCGCAGTGGCCGATACTGGCGCCGACGAGACACCAGTGGCCGCCCGCGTGGTCGAGATGCAACGTGCCCGCGCTGCCGCGGGTGAACCGGCCGGCACCGGCAGCGCACGCAACCATGCGCACCGGCGTCCCTGCAGCTACCGGTGACGAGGTCGGCGCCAGGCAGCCGGACCGGCCGCGGATGACTCCGCGCCACGGCGCGGTGTTCCCGGTGATGCGCAGCAGTTGCGGGCCACGCGGGTCATCGCTGGACAGCGCGTAGCCGCCCGTCACCGCCTCGCCGGAGGTCGGCGCGAACGTCAGCGATACGTGCAACGCATCGCCAGGGGCGAGTTGCTGCCCTTCGCTGATCGGCGTCGCGGCGGCGAACGGCGGGTTCGGCGGGGGCGCCTTGTTGATCGTGAGGGTGGATTTTCCGGTGTTGGTCACGGTGAACGTGCGCGTTTGCGACTGGCCGGGCTCGATGTTGTCGAACGACAGTTTCGTCGGACGGATCGTCAACCGTGGTGGACCTTTCCGACCCACCCCGTGCAGCCGAACGGAGACAGACCCGCTCGCCGCGGCGACGGTGAGCGTGCCACCGACACGTCCGGGCGCAGCGGGGGTGAAGGTGACGGTGCCGGTAAGCGACTGCTGCGCCCCGAGCGTGGTCCCGGCCGCCGGCAGTCCAGACACTGTGAAGCTGCTCGACGACGGCGGCGTGACTGCGGTGATGGTCGTTGCGGACGTGCCGGTGTTGCGAATGGTGACGCCCATGCTCGATCCCTGGCCGAGCGCGACCTCGCCGAAGTTGAGCGCGACCGGCGTCGCGGCAAGCCCGTCTGCCGCGCCGACACCGTTCAGACTGAACAGGTAACTGTGTGACCCGGACCCGTTGTCGACGGTCACCGTGAGGGTCCCGTTGGCGTTGCCGGCCGACGTCGGCCCGAACGTGACCGGCACGGTCAACGTGCTGCCGGCCGAGAGCGTCGCCGGCAGCGTGGTCGTTCCGACGGTGAACGGACTGCTCGCGCTGAGCGATGTCACGGTGGTGTTCGCGTGCGCCGTGATCGTCACATCGCGCACCTCTTGCTGTCCGGTGTGGACGACTCCGAAGTCGGTCGAGGGCGCGGTGACCGTGGCCGTCGTCGGCGCGCCGAAGGCTCGGATCCGCCCGGTGCGAGTGCCGACGAATACCCGGCCGCCGTCCGTGGCCGGCGTCGACGAATCTCGCGACCGGTCCGAGTGGGGCCTGGAACACCGGTTGCCAGCCGCCGTCGGCCGGCGGGATCGCGGGGAACGCCTGCAACAGGCCGCCCTGACCCGACGCGCGGGTGCAGGTCACCAGCCAGACCAGCGCGGTCGCCGGGTCATTGCCGGTCGATGTGACTACCGGCGAGCCCGACGAGTAGCCGAAGGAGGCGGCGGTCTGACCGACGTCGCTGAGCGTCGGGTCGCCGTCTGCATCGGGTGCGACCTGCAATGCGTGCATCGGGCTCTTGCTGGGAAGCAGATAGATCAAATGCTGCGCACCTGCTGATGACGAGGCGTCGAACACGGCGGCACGCCCCCAGATGCCGTTGAGCTGTAGCGAGCTGACTTGGTCGTCGGTACCGCCCTCACCCTGCGCCGTGCCGCCGAGGTCGTCGCGATCGAGCAGGTGCACGACACCGTCCTTGCCGCCCAGCACGAGCAGATGCCGATGCGCTTCCGTACCGAACGAGTCGGGCAAACCGACCGGGCTGCCCGAGCCGAGGTCGGCGTCGTCCTGATCGAGCGCGGCGTTGTTCGCCGGGCTGAAGTAGTCGCGCGCGGCCATCGTGCCGTCCTTGCTGACACGCAGCCGGACGACCGATTCGGCCAGTGTCGCCGGCGGCGTCTCCCCGGGTCCGGGTGCGGGTGACACGCCGTTGCCGGTAGCGACGAAGATGCGCCCTGGTCCGTCCGACATCGGGCCGCCGCCGCTCTGCCAGATGCCTGCGCCGCTCGAGGCGCTGCCGTCCTCGTCGCTCCACCGGTGCACGGAGCGGTTGGTCGTGTCGACGCCGACGAGGAACCCGACGTACGGCCCTATGTCGCAGTAACTTGCCGTCGCGACGTAGACGCGACCGTTGAGCAGCAGCAGGCCGGGGCGCTGGTTGGACGTAGCGGGATCGAGCACCTCGTCACTGTTGTCGGCCTTGCCCGCGAGATCGATCGGCCAGTGCGGCCGCTCCTTGCCGTTGGTCACATCGAGCGCGTGCAGCCGCAGGTGCGTTCCGTCGGTGTCCGTGCTCGACGTCACGACATAGACCGTCTTGGTCGACGGGTCGAACACCGGCGTCGAGGTAATGCCGACATGCGGTACGAGCACCCCGCAGCCTTGCGGCGGAGTCGACGCCGGCCCGAGTGTCACGCTCCACTGCACGCGTCCAGTGCCCGGGTCGAGCGCATCGACCTGATTCTCTTCGGTCGCGACGACCACGTGCCCGTTCGCGACCAACGGCTGCGCGTAGACCTGGTTCGGGTAGCTGGTCGCGTCCTGCCCTTTCGGACGCGGCAGCTTGGTCGTCCAGAGCCGGCCGAAATCGAGCTGCAGCGACCGATTCGGGGGTGAGCGCGGGCTCGGCGTCGTCCCATGCGGTGCGCAGGTTGTTCTCGGCAATCGTGGTTTGGTCTGCGCGAGCCGGGGAGGCCATCGGCAGCACGACGGAGGCGAGCAGCGCCGCCAGTGTCGTCCACAGCCGGAGCCGCATGCGGGGTAGCGTAGTTGCATGCCCGAAGCGTCGGACCCTCGTCGCCCGTTTGGCCGGTTGCTCACCGCGATGGTCACCCCGTTCGGGGTCGACGGCGGCCTCGACCTGGACAAGGCGGCGCAGCTGGCCACGTACCTCGTCGACGAGCAGGGCAACGACGGGCTCGTGATCAACGGGACGACGGGCGAGTCGCCGACGACCACCGATGCCGAGAAGGCCGACCTGGTGCGCGCCGTGGTCGATGCCGTCGGCGACCGCGCCCATGTGGTTGCCGGCGTGGGCACTTTCGACACCGTGCACACCATCCACCTGGCCGAGCAGGCGGCGAAGGCGGGCGCGCACGGCCTGCTCGTCGTCACGCCGTACTACTCACGGCCCCCGCAAGCCGGTTGCTGGTGCACTTCCGCGCCGTCGCCGACTCGACCGAGCTGCCGATCGCGCTCTACGACATCCCGCACCGCACCGGGACGCCGATTGCGACCGAGACGATGATCGCGCTCGCGGCGCACGAGCGGATCGTCGCGGTCAAGGACGCCAAGGGCGACCTGCCGGCGTCGTCGCGCGTCATCGCCGAGACCGGGCTCGCGTACTACGCCGGTGACGACGCGATGACGCTGCCGCTGCTCGCCGTCGGTGGCGTGGGTGTGGTGGGGACGTCGACGCACTTCAGCGGGACGGGCACGAAGGCCCTGATCGAGGCCTTCGAACGCGGTGACAACGCCGACCGCGTTGCAGAAGCACCGCGAGCTGCTGCCGATCTTCACGGGCATCTTCCGTACCCAGGGGACGATCCTGGTGAAGGCCGGGCTGCGGATCCGCGGGCTTGACGTCGGGCCGGTCCGGCCGCCATTGGTCGATGCCACCGAGCACGAGATCAGCCACCTGCGCGAGGACCTGCCGCGACCGTCCCGGCCTGTGAGCCTCGCGCCTCCCGGGTAACCGTCGACTTCAGCGTTAGAGTCGACCGGTGGCAACGTCGACCAAAGCCCGCCCGCCTGCGCGGAAGTCCTCGGGCAGCAAGGCGCGTAAGAAGCACCAGCCCGCGCCATTTCTCGTCCCGTTCATCGCGTTCGGCAAACTGTTGCGCGCGCTGTGGCGCGGGCTCTCGGCAGTAGTCGGCGGCGTGGCCCGCGCGGCCGGCCGCAATGCCGCGACCGCCCGCGATCTCGAGCCCGAGCACCGCCGCGACGGTGTCGCTCTCGGAGTACTCGCCTTCGGCCTCATTGCCGTCGTCGCGCTGTGGTTCGGCGCGGCCGGCCCGATCGGTCATGGCCTGTCGGTCGCCGTTCGTGCCGTGATCGGCAACGGCGCGCTGCTGCTGCCGATCGTGCTGCTCGGCGGCGCCGCGCACATGCTGCGCCAGGCGCCGCAACCCAACACCCGCGGCCGGATGCTCGTCGGGTCGCTGGCGCTCGACGATCTCGGTGCTCGGCCTGTTCGACCTGTGGGCCGATTCGCCGAGCACGAGCCACGGGCGAGCACACGCCGGCGGCGCGATCGGCGCGATCGTCGGTGCGCCGCTCGCGCGCGGCGTGTCCGCGGCCCTGGCCGTGCCGTTGCTGCTCATCGTCGGCGCGTTCGGCAGCCTGGTGGTCACCGCCACCCCGCTGCCCGTCCTGTTCGCGTACCTGCGCGAGCTGTTCACCGGCAAGCCGAAACAGGTCCTCGACGAGGACGAAGAGGCCGCCGAACCGGTGCAGCGCAAGCGCCGCTCGCGCAAGCTGGCTGAGGCCGACCCGCTGATCGACGCGGCACTGACTGACGGCGACACGACGATCCTGCCGTCGGCGGCGGAGATCGATGCGTCGCCGCGCGCACCGCGGCCGCGCAAGCCGCGCGCGCCGAAGGTCGAAGAGGATCTGCCGCCGATCGACCGGCCGCTGCAGCTCGAGCTCGATCGCGGGGCAGGGTTGTACACGCTGCCGTCGATCAAGGACCTGGCGACCGGTGCGCCGCCGCTCGCGCACACGAAGGCCAACGACGAGGTGATCGCGGCCTTGCAGCAGGTGTTCGGCGAGTTCGACGTCGACTGCGCCGTGACCGGATTCGACCGCGGCCCGACCGTCACGCGCTATCACGTCACGCTCGGCCCGGGGGTGAAGGTGGAGCGGATCACCAACCTGACCCGCAACATCGCATACGCCGTGAAGAGCGCCGAGGTGCGCATCCTGTCGCCGATCCCGGGCCGCAGCGCGGTCGGCGTCGAGATCCCGAACGCCGACCCCGAGGTGGTCATGCTCGGCGACGTGCTGCGCTCGCCGGTCGCGCAGCGTGATCAGCACCCGATGCTGGTGGCACTGGGCAAGGACGTCGAGGGCGGCTTCATCGTCGCGAACCTGACGAAGATGCCGCACCTGCTGGTCGCCGGCGCGACGGGTGCCGGCAAGTCGTCCTGCATCAACACGCTGATTCTGTCGATCTTGACGCGGGCGACGCCTGACCAGGTGCGCATGGTGTTGATCGACCCGAAGCGCGTGGAATTCGCCGCGTACCAAGGGATTCCGCACCTCGTCACGCCGGTGATCACGAACGCGAAGAAGGCGTCCGACGCGCTGCAGTGGGTCGTCCGCGAGATGGACATGCGCTACGAGGACATGGAGTCGTCGGGCGTGCGGCACATCGACGACTTCAACCACAAGGTGCGCAGCGGCGAGCTGGTCGCACCGCCCGGATCCGAGCGGGTCTACAGCGCGTACCCGTACCTGCTGGTGATCGTCGACGAGCTCGCCGACCTGATGATGGTCGCGCCGCGAGATGTGGAAGACGCGATCGTGCGGATCACCCAGCTGGCGCGTGCGGCGGGCATCCATCTCGTGGTGGCGACGCAGCGGCCGTCCGTCGACGTGGTGACCGGGCTGATCAAGGCGAACGTGCCGTCGCGGCTGGGTTTCAAGACGTCGTCGCTGGCCGACTCGCGGGTCATCCTCGATCAGCCCGGCGCCGAGAAGTTGCTCGGCAAGGGCGACGCGCTGTTCCTGCCGATGGGCGCGTCGAAGCCGGCCCGCATGCAGGGCGCGTTCGTCACCGACCCGGAGATCCACGCGATCGTCGCGCACTGCAAGGAGCAGTTGCAGCCGACCTATCGCGACGACGTGACCGCGCCCGTCGCGGCCCGCAAGGAGATCGACGAGGACATCGGCGACGACATGGAGCTGTTCCTGTCGGCCGTCGAGTTGGTGGTGTCGACGCAGTTCGGGTCGACCTCGATGCTGCAGCGCAAGCTGCGGGTCGGCTTCGCCAAGGCCGGCCGGCTGATGGACCTGATGGAATCGCGCGGCATCGTCGGTCCGTCCGAGGGATCGAAGGCGCGCGATGTGCTCGTGCTGCCCGACGAGATGGCCGGGCTGATCTACACGCTGCGTAACGGCGGCACGGCCGACGACCTGGTCAGCGCCGACGACGACGAGCCGGACGAGGCGCAGCCGACGTCGGCTTAGCCGAGTGGCGCGTTACAACCATCGAGTGGCGCGAAATATCGCGCCACTCGATACGTTTACGCGCCACTCAGGGCGCCTTGATCACCGACGGCGGTGCTTTGCCCGGTGGAAAGCCCCGGAGAACATGCGCAGGACGCCGAGCCCGCGAGCGTCGGGACGGCGGTGCCTGCCGACGTAGACCTCGGTGGCTTCGTCTGTCGATGTGAACCCGGACGTCGACGGCGACCACGCCGTATACGCCGGCTCGATCCGATCGATTGTGGCCATGCAGGCTCACCCCCTTCGGCGTCGACGCTAACCCTCGACCCGCACTTGACCCGGGCGGCGCGCCGGTGCGCGCACCGCGGGCGATCAGAGGCGGCGCAGCATCCGGGTGTTGCCCAGCGTGTTCGGCTTGACGTATTCGAGGCCCAGGAACTCGGCCACGCCAGGGTCGTACGAGCGGCGCAGCGCATCGTAGGTGTCCGGCTCGACCGGGGTGCCTTCGATCTCGGCGAAGCCGTGCCGCTCGAAGAAGCCGGTGTGGAAGGTCAGCGCGAACAGCCGGGTGAGGCCGAGCTCGCGGGCGGTGTTGACCAGCTCGTCGAGAACGAGCGCCCCGACGCCATGGCCGCGGTGCTCCGGATGGACGGCCAGCGTGCGGATCTCACCGAGATCAGCCCACAGCACGTGCAGCGCCCCGCAGGCCACCACCGCGCCGTCCTGCTCGGCGACGAGGAAGTCCTGCACGTCCTCGTAGAGCGTGACGAGTTCCTTGGCGAGCAGCTTGCGCCCGGACCCGGCGTAGACGTCGACGAGCGCCTTCATCGCGGGGACGTCGGGCGTGCGGGCGCGACGGACGAGCGGAGCCACGCTTGCACGCTATCGGGTGGCTCAGCAGCGCAGTTCCGGCAGCCGGGACCGGCCGCGGAGCCGCTCGGCTGCACCGACATCGAGATCACGTCCTGTGCAACGAGGTCATGGGCGGCAGGGGTTACACGTTTTGGCGACTAAACTCCTTCAGGTGAGTAATGAGGCGCGCCGGGTCGCGTTGGTGACCCTTGGCTGTGCCCGCAACGAGGTCGACTCCGAAGAGCTGGCTGCCCGCCTGGGTACGGGCAACTGGGAGCTCTCCGACGAGGCCGACGCCGACGTCCTCGTCGTCAACACCTGCGGCTTCGTCGACGCGGCGAAGAAGGACTCGATCGACACCGTCCTGGCCGCCGCCGACACCGGCAAGAAGGTCGTCGCCGTCGGCTGCCTCGCCGAGCGCTACGGCGACGAACTGGCCGCGCAGCTGCCCGAGGCCGACGCCGTGCTCGGCTTCGACTCCTACGCCGACATCGCTGCCCGGCTCGACGACGTCGTCGCCGGCCGGGCGATCACCCCGCACAAACCACGCGACCGGCGCACGCTGCTGCCGGTGACGCCGGTGCACCGCCCCGCCGCCTCGGTCGACGTCGCGCTCCCGGGTCATGCCTGGCTGCCCGACCGGCACCGCCCGCAAGCGGTTGGACGACTCGCCGCTTGCCTACCTGAAGATCGCGTCCGGCTGCGACCGGCGGTGCACGTTCTGCGCGATCCCGTCCTTCCGCGGCTCGTTCGTGTCCCGCCTGCCGGCCGACGTTCTCGCCGAGGCGCAGTGGCTCGCCGGGCAGGGTGCGCGCGAGCTCGTGCTGGTCAGCGAGAACTCGACGTCCTACGGCAAGGACCTCGGCGACCTGCGCGCCCTGGAGAACCTGCTGCCCGACCTGGCCGCCGTCGACGGCATCGAGCGGATCCGCGTGTCCTACCTGCAGCCGGCCGAGCTGCGGCCGTCCCTGCTCGAGGCGATCGCGACGACACCCGGCGTGGCGCCGTACTTCGACCTGTCCTTCCAGCACGCCGTCACCGGGCGTGCTGCGCCGGATGAAGCGGTTCGGCTCGACCGAGTCGTTCCTCGACATCCTTGCGCGGGCGCGGGCGTTCGTCCCCGAGCTCGGCGCGCGCTCGAACGTGATCGTCGGGTTCCCCGGCGAGACCGACGACGACCTCGCCGAGCTCGAGCGATTCCTGACCGAGGCACGCCTCGACGTCGTCGGCGTGTTCGGCTACTCCGACGAGGACGGCACCGACGCGGAGAAGTTCGACGACAAGCACTCGCCGGACGAGATCGCCGCGCGCGTCGAGCACATCAGCGCGCTGGTCGACGAGCTGATGGCCCAGCGCGCCGAGGACCGTGTCGGCGAACTGGTCGAGGTGCTCGTCGAGGACGCCGACGAGGGGATCGGGCGGGCCATGCATCAGGGCCCGGAGACCGACGGCATCGTCCGGCTGACCGGGCCGGTCGCAGCGCGGCACGGTTCGTGCCCGCGGTCGTCATCGACAGCGAGGGCGATCGACCTCGTCGCCGACGCCAAGGGCACCGGATGGTGAAGAACCCGCCGCGGCTCAACCTCGAGCCGATGGGTGACGACCCGATCGCCGACCCGCCGAACGCGGTCTCGGCGTGGAACATCGCCAACGCGCTGACCGTGTTCCGGCTGGTGCTCGTGCCGGTGTTCCTGGTCGCCCTGTTCTGGGGCACCGGGCACGAGACCAGCTGGCGGGTGATCGCCTGGGCGGTGTTCGCGGTCGCCTCGGTCACCGACCGCTTCGACGGCGAACTCGCCCGCAGGCGCAACCTGATCACCGAGTTCGGCAAGCTCGCCGACCCGATCGCCGACAAGGCGCTGGTCGGCGCGGCGCTGATCGGCCTGTCGCTGCTCGGCGACCTGCCGTGGTGGGTCACCGTCGTCGATCCTGGTGCGCGAGGTCGGCGTGACGGTGCTGCGGTTCTGGGTGATCCGGCACGGCGTGATCGCGGCCAGCCGCGGCGGCAAGCTGAAGACGCTGCTGCAAGGCGTCGCGATCGGCCTGTTCGTGCTGCCCGAGTGGGGCTGGCTGCGCGACATCGCCTGGGTCGTGATGATCGCGGCGATCGTCGTCGCGCTGGTCGACCGGCCTCGACTACGTCGGACGGGCGGTGCAGCTGCGGCGCTCGGCGCACGCGGCGCTGCTCGACGTGGAATCGGCACGCGTGCTCGGACGTTCGAGATACGACAGATTGTGATGTTCGCTCTGAGCGGACGGGCTTTATTCGCCGCCACGCCGGTCCGGCCGCGGCCGGTACCGTGAACTGACCAGCCGGCACTCGCCAGGTGCTTGATCGACCGAGGGGGTCCACGCCATGCCCGTGCTTCGCCAAGTGGTCGGTGAGACCCTCCGCGGCTGCCGCTGCGCCAGCGGCGCACCCTGCGCGAGGTCTCGGCCAGCGCGCGGGTGAGCCTCGGCTACCTGTCCGAGGTCGAGCGCGGCCAGAAGGAACCGTCCTCGGAGCTGCTCGCGGCGATCGCCGCGGCGCTGGACGTCGAGCTGTCCGAGCTGTTCCAGGAGGTCAGCGGCGATCCTGCGCCGCGAGGAGAAGCTGGCCGCGCGGACACGCTCGCCGCCGTCCCCGGCGCGGGCTCCGCGCGGATCACGCCGGCGCCGGCGACCGAGGCCGGAACGGCCGCAGCTGCGGGCCGTCGCCGACCGTCGCCGCCTGAGCTGCCGCGCACATCTGTCACACCAGCAACATCCGTCACAGTTCTCGGCGCGCCTGCGCGCGCCGTCGGCCGCGTCCGGCGGCCGCGGGGCTAGCGTCGCGACCATGGCCGACCCGCTGTTCGACACCCTGTTCCGTTCGACCGTGCTGCCCGCGTCGCCGCCGGCGATCGCGTCGGCGGCGCCGGTGCGCGAGACCGGCACCCGGTCGCGCGCGGGCAACGCGATGAACCGCACCCGCGCCGCGCTGCTCGACGGTGCGCGCCGCGCGGTCGAGGTCGAGCGGCACCAAGATCACGATGGCGCAGGTCGCCGCGGCGGCCGGTGTCGCCAAGGCGACGCTGTACAACCACTTCCGCACCCGCGAGGCCGTGCTCGACGCGCTGCTGCTCGACGAGGTGCGCGCGCTCGCCGAGCGGGCCGCCGGCCTGCCGCTGGCCGACGCGCTGGCCGCGACCGCCGCCGCCCTGTCCGACAGCCCGCTGCTGCGCACGCTGGCCCGCATCGAGCCCGCCACGGTCGCCGCGCTCGGCCGGATCGACCGCACCGCCGCCGGCTGGCAGCGCGCCCGCGCCGCCGTCGACGCCGCGCTGGCCGCCGACTCGCGCGGCGGCGCCGACTTCGTGCTGCGCTGGCTGGCGTCGTTCCTGCTCACCCCGGCCCGCCGGCCACCATCGCCGCCGACCTGGCCGTGCTCGTCGCCGCGCTGCCCGACGTGCCGGCCGCGCGCCGAGGTCGCCGCTTCAGGCCTGAGCCGGCTGGCAGCGCGGGCACCAGTACGTGCTGCGCTGATACGGCGGGGTGCCCTGCTCGGCGTAGCTGATCGGGGTGCGGCAGCGCAGGCACGCCTCGCCGCGGCGGCCGTACACCCAGTGCTCCTGGCCGCGCCCGGTCCGCCCGGTCGTCGACTGCTCCGGATGGTCGCGGTTGGCGCGCAGCAGCCGGTGCGCGGTGGCGACGAGCCGTGGCAGGTCGGGCACCGTCGCCGGTCGGCGTCCACGGATTGACCCGCTCCACGAACAGCGCCTCGCACTTGTACATGTTGCCGATGCCGGCGAGATTGCGCTGGTCGAGCAGCGCCTCGCCGATCGCGACGGTCGGGGCCGCGGCGCAGGTTTGCCACCGCGCGCTCGAGGTCCCAGTCGGCGCCGAGCAGGTCCGGGCCGAGATGCCCGACGAGCTCGGCCTCGTCGGTCGGTCGCGCACCATGCGCAGGTCGTGCACGCGGTAGCCGGTGGCGAGCCAGTCGGCGTTGCCGAGCTGCGCGCGGATCATGTGCTCGGGATGCCGGCGGGGTCGCTGCCGGCCCGGCTGAGGTACCACGAGCCGTCCATGCGCAGGTGGCTGTGCAGCGTCCGACCCGACGCGAGCCGGGTCAGGATGTGCTTGCCGCGCGCCAGCGACCGCGGTCACGGTCGTCGCCGCGCAGGTCGCTCGGTGGCCAGCTGCGGCACGCGCAGGTCGGCGACGGTCAGCACGCGTGCCGCGCAGCGCCTGATCGAGGCGGTGCGCGGTGAGCCAGACGGTGTCGCCCTCGGGCATCAGCAGCGGTGCGTCGGTTGCGGCTCGGCACGACTGCCGTCCCACACGGGTAGCGCGCCGCGCAACAACGACCGCCAGCGACGTAGCCGATCGGGGTGCCGGACTTCACGGTCAGCACGGCCTGAACCGCGTTGCCGGACGTGCCGACCTCGGATTTGGCCACATAGTGCGAGATCGGCGCGCGGGTGACCGGGTCCGTCGCGGACAGCGCGAGGTTCTTGCTGAATGCAGCACGCACCGCGCCACTGCTTCCCGTCGCGCGGCAGGAGCGCACAACACCTCGCGGTCGGCCCCGGACCTCGTCCGGGTCGCGAACCCCGACCGCGTACACCGCCGCGTTCTTGTCGACTGGCCGGTGCCGACATGATGTCGGCCCCGATCACGTCGCCGAGGCAGTCGGCGAGGTCGTGATAACGCGTCGGCGTCGAGCAGGGACGGCGCCGTCGCCGAGCGCCTGCTGCAGCGTCGCGCCGTTCGGACTGCTCGTCGATGCTGTCGTCGCCGACGACGACCTGATTGAGTGTCGTTGAGCAGGCCGCTGTTGCGCCATCGCCGGGTGCGGTTGATCGCGTTGTCCGCGGCGAGGGAAAGCCCGGCCGTGCCGCCGAAGCTACGCGGCTTGGCGCCGAGGGCCTTCAGCTTCGCGGTCACCGCGGTCTTGTCGACTCCGCCGCTGATCCGGGTCGCCGTGTTGGGCGGCGTGCCGATGGTCACCGTGCGAATCAGTCGCGAGCACGTCGACTGCGATCAGCTTCGACAGGCCGACCGAGACTGGCGTGAACCGGCCCGACGCCGTAGCCGACGACCAGCTGCCAGCGGGTGTCGATGACGGGCTTGCGCTCGACATCGACGATGCCGAGCTCGCGCAACCGCGGCATGTCGCCGTATTGGAACTCGTGCGTGCGGCGCCGCTGCCTGACACCGACGCCGTCGCCTGCGCCAGTGCGGACGAGCCGGAGCTGCCGCGAGCCACTCGAGCAGGCGGTCCCGGCGAGGGACAGCGCGGCCGTCACGAGCGACGGTCGGCACGGCGTGAGATCGGCATGCGAGTTGATCTGGCCCGCATCGCGCGGAAACTCAGCCGCGCAGCCGCAGCCCGCGCGGGGTCGGCCGGAAGCCGGCCGACTCCAGCGCGTCGCCGAGCGGCGAGGCCACGATCGGCACGCCGTCGGCGCGTTCGACGGCGAGCTTGCCGAGCGCGCCGTCGCGCACGGCGAGGGCCAGCGCGTCGGCGGCCGGCTGCAGCACCGCGGCGTCGTCGGCGAAGGAGAGCAGGGTGCGCCCGCCGCGCTCGACGTAGAGCGCGCACGCGCCGTCGACCAGCACGACCAGCGCGCCGGCCTTGCGCGCCGCCTGGTGCCCGCGGCCGCCGCCCTCGGGCGCCGGTGCCTGCGGCCAGGGCAGCGCCGCGCCGTAGGGGTTGGCCGGGATCGGTCGCGGCCAGCACGAGCGTCGGGCCGGGCTCGCGCACATCGTCGGGACGGGCCTGGGCGCGCAGCCGGTCGACCGCGCCCGGCAGCGCGAACTGCGCGGCGCCGAGGCCGTCGACGAAGTAGCCGCGCCGGGCCCGTCCGGACTCCTCGGCCGCCTTGAGCACCGGATAGACCGCCGCGAACCCGCCGGTGACCCGCTCGGCGGCGACCGAGCCGCGGGTGACCAGGCCGTACCGGTCGAGCAGCGTGTCGGCGGCGGCCAGCGCGCGGCGGGTCGGGTCGACGTCGCGGGCCGGCACCGCCGACCAGCGCCCGCCCATCGTGTGCGGCGGCGCGACCCGCGGTGCTGCGGCCTCGGGATGCCGGCCAGCCCGCCGTAGCGGCCGTACCGGGTGCGTGGCGGCGCGCGCTTGCGCGCGTGCGCGGTGCGCGACCCGCAGTCCAGGCGGGCCCGCACCGGCGCGAGCGTGTCGTTGGTGAGCGCGCCGGCCCAGACGAGATCCCAGACCGCCGCGGCGACGTCGTCGTCTGACGCGTCGCGCGGCCGCTCGGCCAGCGCGCGGAAGAACACCGCGCTGCCGGGCTCGAGCCCGGCGAGCAGGTGCGGCCGATCGCCGTCGACCGGGTCGGGCGGCGGCAGCAGCAGCGGGGCGATCTCGGCCGGGGCGAGCACGAGCCAGCCGTCGTTGCCGGCGAGCGCACCGGCGCCGGTCCACACCACCTCGCCGGCAGCGTCAGCTCGTCGAGCATGCGCCGGGGCGTAGTCGGCGACCCGGGTCGGCAGGACCAACGACTCGAGCGCGGACTGCGGGCACCGGGACGCCGGCGAGTTGCTCGACCGCACGCAGCACGCCGTCGACGCCGCGCGCGGATCGGGCGCCGATGCCCTGCCACGCGGGGATGAACCGGGCGAGCGCGGCCGGCGGCACCGGCTCGACCTCCTTGCGCAGCGCCGCGAGCGAGCGGCGGCGCACCATGCGCAGCACCTCGGCGTCGCACCACTCCAGCGCCGTGCCGCCCGGCCGGAACTCGCCTTGGACGATCCGGCCGGACGTCGCCAGCCGGGCCAGCGCGGCGCCGACGACGGCGACCCCGAGACCGAGCCGGGCCGCGACGTCGGACGGATGGAACGGGCCGTGCGTGCGGGCGTAGCGCGAGACCAGGTCGCCGAGCGGGTCCTTGACCGGCTCGGTGAACGCCTCGGGGACGCCGACCGGCAGCGCCGCGCCGAGCGCGTCGCGCACCCGGCCGGCGTCCTCGATCGCCAGCCAGCGCTGCTCGCCGGCGATGCGCACCCGGATCGCGCGGCGCGATTCCTCGAGCGCGGCGAGGTCCTGCGGCGGTCGCGCCGCGCGCGATCGCCTCGTCGGTGGTCAGGTCGCCGACGGCGCGCAGCAGGTCGTGCACCGCGTCGATGCCCGTGCGCGTGCCGATCGGCGGCGAGCCGGGCGATCTCGCGCTCGACGTCGGCGAGCGCATCGGCGTCGAGCAGCTCGCGCAATTCGGTGGCGCCGAGCAGTTCGGCGAGCATCGCCGAGTCGAGGGAGAGCGCCTGCGCGCGCCGCTCGGCCAGCGGCGCGTCGCCCTCGTACAGGAACATCCCGACGTAGCCGAACAGCAACGAGCGCGCGAACGGCGACGCGGTCGGTGTCTCGACCTCGACCAGTTTCACCTGCCGTGCGGACGAGATCGCGCATCAGGCCGACGAGGCCGGGCACGTCGTAGACGTCCTGCAGGCACTCGCGCATCGCCTCGAGCACGACCGGGAAGTCGCCGTACTCGGACGCGACCTGCAGCAGCTGGTTGGCGCGCTGGCGCTGCTGCCACAGCGGCGTGCGGCGGCGCGGATCGCGGCGGGGCAGCAGCAGCGAGCGGGCCGCGCACTCGCGGAAGCGCGACGCGAACAGCGCCGAGCCGCCGACCTCGCGGTGACCAGCGCCTCGATCTCGTCCGCCTCGAACACGGCGAGGTCGGCGCCGGGCACCTCGCCGTCGGTGTCCGGCAGGCGCAGCACGATGCCGTCGTCGGAGTGCATCGTCGAGACGTCGAGGCCGTAGCGCTCGCGCAGCCGGGCGGCGATCGCCAGCGCCCACGGCGCGTTGACCGGCGCGCCGAACGGGGAGTGCACGACCAGGCGCCAGTCGCCGAGTTCGTCGCGGAACCGCTCGACGAGCACGGTGCGGTCGTCGGGCAGGTGCCGGGTCGCCTCGCGCTGCTCGTCGAGGTAGGCGAGCAGGTTGGCCGTGCCCCACTCGTCCAGGCCGGCCGGCTCGCGCCCGGGCCGCGGCGTCGGCGGGCGACGCGGAGGCGACCTCGCGCAGGAACGCGCCGAGCGCTCGGCCGAGCTCGACCGGACGGCCGGGCGAATCCCCTTTCCAGAACGGCATCTTCCCGATCTGCCCGGGCGCGGGCGTCACCAGCACGCGGTCGTGGGTGATGTCCTCGATGCGCCACGAGGACGAGCCGAGCAGGAACACGTCGCCGACGCGCGACTCGTACACCATCTCCTCGTCCAGCTCGCCGACGCGCCGGCCCGGACCCTCGCCGGAGGCGAGGAAGACGCCGAACAGGCCGCGGTCGGGGATCGTGCCGCCGCTGGTCACAGCGAGCCGTTGCGCCCCGCGGCGGGCGGTGAGCTCGCCGGTGACGCGATCCCAGACCAGGCGCGGACGCAGCTCGGCGAAGGCGTCGGACGGGTAGCGGCCGGCGAGCATGTCCAGCGTCGCCTCGAGCGCGGAGCGGGGCAGCCCGGCGAACGGCGCGGCGCGGCGGACCAGCGCCTCGACGTCGTCGACGGTGACCGGCTCGAGCGCGACCATGGCGACGATCTGCTGGGCGAGGACGTCGAGCGGGTTGCGCGGGTAGCGCATCGACTCGATCGCGCCGACCCGCATGCGCTCGGCGACGACCGCGCATTCGACGAGGTCGCCGCGGAACTTCGGGAAGATCACGCCGCGACTCACGGCGCCGACCTGGTGCCCGGCCCGTCCGACCCGCTGCAAGCCCGGACGCGACCGACGGCGGCGACTCGACCTGCACGACGAGATCGACCGCGCCCATGTCGATGCCGAGCTCGAGGCTGGACGTGGCGACGACGGCCGGCAGCCGGCCGGCCTTCAGATCCTCCTCGACGAGGGCGCGCTGCTCGCGCGACACCGAGCCGTGGTGCGCGCGGGCGACGACGATGTCACCGGTCGGATGCGCCGATCCGGCTTGCGCCATCATCTGCGCAGGCGGCGGGACCGTCGTCGAGGGTGCGATGCCGGCTCGTTCGGTCGCGAGTTCGTTGAGCCGGGCGGTCAGCCGCTCGGCGAGGCGGCGCGAGTTGGCGAACACGATCGTCGAGCGGTGCGGCTCGACGAGGTCGAGCACGCGCTCCTCGACGTGCGGCCAGATGCTGGCTCGCCGGCCGGCACCGGCAGCCGGGCCGGAGAGGTCCTCGGTCAGCTCGCCGAGGTTGGACATGTCCTCGATCGGGACGACGACCTCGAGGTCGAACGTCTTCTCGATCGGCGGCTGCACGACGGTCACCGGGCGCCCGCCGGCGAGGAAGGTGGCGACCTCGTCGACGGGACGGACCGTGGCGGACAGCCCGATGCGCTGCGCGGGCTGGTCGAGCAGCGCGTCGAGCCGTTCGAGGGTCAGGGCCAGGTGGGCGCCGCGCTTGGTCGAGCAGACCGCGTGCACCTCGTCGACGATCACGGTGTCGACGCCGCGCAGCGCCTCGCGGGCGGCGGAGGTGAGCAGCAGGAACAGCGATTCGGGCGTGGTGATCAGGATGTCGGACGGGTGGCGGGCGAAGGCGCGCCGCTCGTCGGCCGGCGTGTCGCCGGAGCGCATCGCCACCGTGACGTCGGGTGCGGGGAGTCCGAGCCGGGCCGCGGCCTGGCCGATGCCGGCCAGCGGGGAGCGCAGGTTGCGCTCGACGTCGACGGCCAGCGCCTTGAGCGGGCTGACGTAGAGCACCCGGCACCGGCGCATCGGGTCGTCGGGCTTGGGCAATGCGGCGAGCCGGTCGAGGGCGGACAGGAACGCGGCCAGCGTCTTCCCGCTACCGGTCGGTGCGACGACCAGGGTGTGCTCGCCGCGCGCGATCGCGTCCCACGCGCCGTCCTGGGCCGGCGTCGGCGCGTCGAACGCGCCATCCAGCCAGGCCTGGGTGGCGGGGGAGAACCGGGTCACCGGTCCAAGCTGCCCGGGCCCCTGACACACGTCTTGGCCCCGCTGCAGGGTGCGTTGCGGCGTGTCGCCCTGCAGCCGGGGCCAAGACTCAGCCGGCGGCCAACCGGGACGTCAGCCGGTCGCGGACGGCCGGCCAGTCGTCGTCGGTCATCGCGTACTGCACGGTGTCGCGCCACGACCCGTCGCGGCGCAGCCGGTGCTTGCGCAGCACGCCCTCGCGGGTCGCGCCCAGCCGGGCGATCGCGTCCTGCGAGCGCACGTTGTAGATGTCGGTGTGCCAGACGACCCGCACCGCGCCCAGGTCGTCGAAGGCGTAGGTCAGCAGCAACAGCTTCGACTCGGTGTTGTGCCCGGTGCGCCACCAGCGCCGGCCGAGCCAGGTGTGCCCGATCGCCAGCGTGCGCAGGCTCGGTGACACGTCGTAGAGCGAAGTCGTCCCGGCGAACTCGCCGGTGGCTGCGTCGAACTGCGCGTAGGGGAACCGCTCGCCGCGGGCGCGTGACGCCAATGCAGCCAGGATGTGCTGTTCGGCATCGTCGAGGGTCTTGGGGACGGAATTGCTGCCGTGTTTCGGGTTAGCCAGCGGAACACCTCGTCGGCATCCTCGCCGGTGCCGGCAGCCGCGAGGTAGCCGGGTGCGTGTTCGATCGCGAGCGGCTCGAGGCGGATCAACCGCCCGGTGAGGACGGGCAGCGCGTACCACGCGTCGGGGTTCACAGCACGATCCTCCCAGCCCGCGCGCGTCGATCAGCCGGGCCGCTTACCGAGAAGCGGCACGCAGCCGGCGCAGCATCCGGGCGTCGTCGAAACCGACCGACCGCGCTGCGGACTCGACCGTGCTGCCATGCGCGATCAGCGCTTCGGCGCGCTCGAGCCGCAGCGTCTGCTGGTAACGCAGCGGCGTCAGCCCGATCGTCCGGGTGAACCGGCGGGTCAGCGTGCGTTCGCTCACGCCCGACGGCGGCGGCGAGCTCGGCCAGGCGCAGCGGCGCGGCGAACCGGGCGTCGATCAGCTCCTGGGCGCGGTGCACCTGATCGGACAGGTGCACCCGGTGGCGCAGCATCGCGCTCTCCTGCGCGGCCTCGCCGTTGCGCCGGGTGTAGATCACCATCTCCCTCGCGATCCGTGCCGCCAGCGCCGCACCGTGGCGCTTCGCGACCAGGTGCAGCGCGAGGTCGATGCCGCTCGCGATGCCGGCCGACGTGACGACGCCGCCGTCCTCGGTGAACAGCACGTCACGCACGACGTGAGCCCGTGGGTAGCGGGCGGCGAGTTCGTCCTGGTGTTCGTGGTGCGTGGTGCACCGGCGGCCGTCGAGCAGCCCCGCCCGGCCGAGCGCCTCGGCGCCCGCGCAGACGCTGGCAACCGTGCCGCCCCGGGCGTGGTGCGCGACGAGCGACTCGAGCACGAAGTCCGGGATCGCCACCGGATCGGCCGAGGCGATCGCCGCGCCAGCCCGGAATCACGAGCAGGTCGTCGACGTCGAGCGGCGGCATGGCGGTTTCGGCCTGCACGGGCAATTGCTGTGCCGTCTGGACGACCGGGTCCTGGGCGACGTAGCGCAGGTCGTAGCCGGCGCTGGAAAACACTTGAGCAGGGCCGGCGAAGTCGAGCAGGTGGACGCCGGGGACGAGAGCGAAGACGACAGCGGTCACGATCCGGTCATCGGTGCCACGAGTTCGTCGGTCGTGGCGATGGTGGCGAACTCGCGCGCCTCGAGCACGCGTGCCGTGCGGTCGATGATGTCTGCGGCGGACAGCCCGTCGATCGCCGACGTGGTCGTGGCATCGGCGACGAAGGTGACGTCGAAGCCGAGATCGGAGGCGACGCGCGCCGTGGTCTCGCAGCACTGCTCGGTGCGGATCCCGCAGATCACGACTTCCCGGACGCCGTTCTGCACGAGTTGCTGCTGCAGGTTCGTCGTGGTGAACGCGTTGATGCGATGTCTTCACCACGACGGGTTCTTCGGCCTGCGGTCTCGAGCTCGTCGATGAGCTCGGACGAAGCCCTGCTCGGGGTCGAACACGGTGTCCGACCCTGGCTCGGCGTGCAGCACCCACACGACCAGATCGCCGCTGTCGCGGGCCGCGTCGACCAGGCGGGTGACCTGCTTGGCGATGTCGCGGGTTCTGCATCTCGTCCCAGTCCGTGGAGCGGCTGCGGAACGATTCTTGGACGTCGATGACCAGTAGGGCTCGATTCATAGCGTCGATCGTGCGCTTCGTCGGCCGTGGTTGCCAGGGCTCAGGCAGACATGATGCGGACGGATCTGGTCACCGTCGCCACCGGCGGGTGAGAGCTTCGGCGCGGTCAAGGACGGCCGGCGGGCACTCACCGGCGGCGGCGCGCGGTTGCCAGTCGGCCAGTTGCCGGCGCGCCGCTTCGGCGAGGAATGGCGCGAGTTCGATGTCGCCCGGCATCGTGCGCAGCTGGGCGTATCCGGCCTGCCAGCCAGCGGTGAATTCGTCGATGCCGTCAGCGAGGTACGGGATCAGCGCCGAGCCGAATGCCAGCACGACGCGCGTCCAGGCAAGGTCGTCGCGGCGGTCGCCGACATGTGCGTTGGCCCAGTCGACGATTCCAGTCACCTGCCCGCCGAGCGCCAAGACGTTGAAGGGCTGGAAGTCGAGATGGCACAGCACCGATCCGTCAGCATCCAGCGGAGCGTGCAAACGTGCCTGCGCATCGCCGAGCAGCCGGCCGAGCTCGGCCGGGTCGCCGCCGGCCAGCAGCAGGTCGCCGATCGTCCGGCCGTCGCACCAGGACAGCGCGAGCGCGTCGCGCCCGTCGCATTCGGCGGTGCCGACGACCGCCGGTACCGGATGTCCGTGCTCGAGCCGCCAGTCGCAGGGCAGCGAGTTCAGCGGCCGATGAGACCCCGGGGCGCAGGATGCGCACGGCTACGTCGGGACGGCTGGAGAACTCGACCCGCCACACGGTGGCATCGAAACCGGTCATCGGCTCGGCCGCGATCGCTGGTGGCAGATCGAGTGCGATCAGCGCGGCAGACAGGGCCGGGTCGATCATGTCGGCAGCCTACGTAGGCTGGACAAGTGCGATTGACCGAGTTCTGGCGACGGATGGACGAGCGCTTCGGCGCGTCCTACGCCCGCAGCGTTGCCGCCGACTACCGGCTGCCGCTGCTCGGCGACGACCGTCGACGAAGCACTGCGCGCCGGGGTCGAGGCCAAGGACATCTGGCGGGCGGTGTGCGCCGAGTTCGACGTGCCCAGCCACCTGCGCTGACGACCCGCGCCGCTCGCCGCGACACGCCGGCGCGCATCCTGCACCTTCGAACAGGTGTTCGCTAAGCTCTGTCCACAGCGGGGCCGTCCGTCCACAGCCGGGCGATTCGCGCCGAAGTTGTCGGTGGCCGGTCCTAGCGTGACATCAGCTAGTCAATAGCCAGTCAATATCCAGTCAGTAGCCAGTCAGACAGACACATCCGAAGGGGTTCACGATGGCAGCGTTCGACAGCAACAAGGCGCTCGACGTCGCCATGGCGCAGATCGACAAGCAGTACGGCAAGGGTGCCGTCATGCGCCTCGGCGACCGCGCCGCCGTCCCGATCGAGGTGATCCCGACCGGCTCGATCGCGCTCGACGTCGCGCTCGGCATCGGCGGGCTGCCGCGCGGGCGGGTCGTCGAGATCTACGGCCCGGAATCGTCCGGCAAGACGACGGTCGCGCTGCACGCGGTGGCCAACGCGCAGGCTGCCGGCGGCATCGCCGCGTTCATCGACGCCGAGCACGCGCTCGACCCCGACTACGCGCAAGCGCTCGGCGTCGACACCGACAGCCTGCTGGTCAGCCAGCCCGACACCGGCGAGCAGGCGCTCGAGATCGCCGACATGCTGATCCGCTCCGGCGCGATCGACATCATCGTCATCGACTCGGTCGCCGCGCTCGTGCCGCGTGCCGAGATCGAGGGCGAGATGGGCGACAGCCACGTCGGCCTGCAGGCCCGGCTGATGAGCCAGGCGCTGCGCAAGATCACCGGCGCGCTGAGCAACTCCGGCACGACCGCGATCTTCATCAACCAGCTCCGCGAGAAGATCGGCGTGATGTTCGGCAGTCCCGAGACGACCACCGGTGGCGAGGCGCTGAAGTTCTACTCCTCGGTCCGGCTGGACGTGCGCCGCATCGAGACGCTCAAGGACGGCACGGACGCGGTCGGCAACCGCACCCGGGTCAAGGTGGTCAAGAACAAGGTCGCGCCGCCGTTCAAGCAGGCCGAGTTCGACATCGTGTACGGCCAGGGCATCAGCCGCGAGGGCTCGCTGATCGACGTCGGTGTCGAGCAGGGGATCATCAAGAAGTCCGGCGCCTGGTACACCTACGAGTCCGACCAGCTCGGCCAGGGCAAGGAGAACGTGCGCAGCTTCCTGCGCGACAACCCCGACCTCGCCGACGAGATCGAGAAGAAGATCAAGGAGAAGCTGGGCATCGGCGCCCGGGTCGACGAGGGCGCGCCGATCGACGTGGTGCCCGCAACGGTCGACTTCTAATGCCACCGCCTGCCCTGGGCAGCGTTGCGCAGGGCAGGCGAGGACGCGCCGTCAGCATCATGGATGCGAGCCCACCGCACACCTAGGAGATCGCATGGTCGCCGTGCCGGCATCGCCGGACGACGAGGAGCTCACAGCGCCGGGTGATCCCGAGGCGGTCGCCCGCATCGTCTGCCTGCGCCTGCTCGACCGGCGGGCGCGCACCCGCGCCGAGCTGCGCACCGCGCTGGCAAGCGCGGCGTCCCGGACGACGCAGCCGACCGGGTGCTGGACCGCTTCGCCGAGGTCGGGCTGATCGACGACGCGGCGCTGGCCGAGGGTACGCGCCGCCCAGCACCGCGAGCGAGGGCTCGCCGGCCGCGCCGTCGCGCTCGAAGCTGCGCCAGCGCGGCATCGCCGACGACACGGTCCACGCCGCGCTCGCGCAGATCGACCGCGACGAGCGAAGCAGGCCGCCGCGCCGCGCCTGGTAACCGACGGCTGCGGTCGCTGCGCCGGGCTCGACCCGCGTGCAGGCACGCCGGCTGGTCGGCCTGCTGGCGCGCAAGGGCTATCCGCCCGGGTCTTGCCCACGAGGTGGTCCGTGCGTCATGCGTGCGCCGACCGACGCGACGATTTCGGCAGCGCAGCGGACTTCGACGCACTCGGTGACTGATCGTCCACAGCCGCGCCGAGGGCCCAGATTTGCGGACGAAACGGCGCGACTCGCCAACCAGGGTAGGTTGCCTGTCACTTGATTTGTGGCAACAGCATTCCTAACCTCGGTTACCAGGAGTAACGCCTTATAACACCAACCCGGTCGCCACCCACGGCGGGCGGCCGGTTGACACTTAGATCGAGGATCCGCGCCACGACAGAAAGGCGGCGCCACCACCGCCGGCGCCCCGCGCCAGGGTCGTGTCTGACCACTCAGCACGCGGGTTCTTGCGGCGTTCCTGGTTGATATATCGGAGCGCGACGAGGAGGCGGAGATGGTAGGCGTCTGGTACGCCGCGGTGGCTGCGGTCTTCCTGCTCGGCCTCCTGTTCGTCTACGCCTACGCCGCCGCGTCGGGCGTCCCGGCCGCCACGCCGGCGCCCTGAGATCGCCACGACGACTGCCGCGGTGCTGCCCGCCGAGACCCCGGCCGAGCGCAGCTATGACGGCGAGGCCGTCACGCACCGCGCTCAGGTGCACGCCGAGACCGAGGCCCTGCGGCACGCGGCAGAAGCCGAGGCCGACGCCACCCGGCGTGCCGCACAGGCCGACGCCCAGACGGCGACTCTGGACGCGCACGCGACCCGCACGCGCGCCGACGCCGAGGCGGCCGACGTGCTCGGCCGAGGCACGGACCACCGCCGCGCAAGAGATCGCCCGCATCACCGCGGACGCCCGCGAGAGGGAGTCGGATCTCGCCACCCGCGCCCGCGAGCTCGAACAGACCGAAACCCGCCTCGAGGCCGAGGAGCGCCGCCTCGACGCCGAGGCGGCCGAGCTCGACAGATCCTCGCGCAGCTCAACGCCCGCCAGCGCGAGCTCGACGCCGCCGCAGGCCGACCTCGAGCAGCGCAACGTCGAGCTCGACGACCGGCTGGCCGCCCTGGAACAGCGCGTCGGAGAGTTCGTCCGCGAGCTCGAGCGGGTCGCCGGGCTCACCGCCGAGCAGGCCAAGGCCGAGCTGCTCGCCGGCGTCGAGGCCAACGCCCGCCGCGACGCCGCCGTGCTCGTCCGCACCATCGAGACCGACGCCCGCGCCGAGGCGAACGAGCGGGCCCGCGCCATCGTCGCCGAGGCCGTCCAGCGCGTCGCGAGCGACCAGACCAGCGAGACCGTCGTCAGCGTCATGCACCTGCCCAGTGACGAGATGAAGGGCCGGATCATCGGCCGCGAGGGCCGCAACATCCGCACCTACGAGACGGTCACCGGCGTCAACCTGATCATCGACGACACTCCCGAGGCGGTGCTGCTGTCGTGTTTCGATCCGGTGCGCCGCGAGGTCGGCCGGCTCACCCTCGAGCGGCTCGTCCTCGACGGCCGGATCCACCCGCAGCGCATCGAAGAGGCGTTCGAGCAGAGCAAGGCCGAGGTCGACGGACTGTGCCTGCGCGCGGCCAAGGACGCCCTCGCCGACGTCGGCATCACCGACCTGGACGAGCGCCTGCTGCCGACGCTGGGCCGGCTGAAGTACCGCACCAGCTACGGCCAGAACGTCCTCGGCCATCTCATCGAGACGGCGCACATCGCCGGCGTCATGGCCGCCGAGCTCGGCATCGAACCGACCCTGATCAAGCGCTGCGCGTTCCTGCACGACATCGGCAAGGCGCTCACGCACGAGGTCGAGGGCAGCCACGCGATCATCGGCGCCGAGCTGTTGCGCAAGTACGGCGAGGACGAGGCCGTCGCCCACGCCGTCGAGGCACACCACAACGAGGTCCAGCCGCGCACCGTCGAAGCGGTGCTCACCCAGGCATCGGACACCTGTTCCGCGGCCCGTCCCGGCGCTCGGCGCGAGTCGCTCGAGTCCTACGTGAAGCGGCTGGCGCGCATCGAGGAGATCGCGTCGACGCCGAGCCCGGCGTCGACCGGGTGTTCGCGATGCAGTCCGGCCGCGAGGTGCGGGTCATGGTGCAGCCGAGCGAGATCGACGACCTCGCAGCGTCGGTGCTCGCCCGCGAGATCGCCAAGCAGATCGAGGACGAGCTGACCTACCCGGGCCAGATCCGCGTCACGGTGGTGCGCGAGTCCCGCGCCACGGAGATCGCGCACTGATCCGGCACATTGCGCCTGCGCGGCTCGTCCTGGCCGGCTGCATCGCCGTGCACAGCCGGCGCCTGCGTCCGACCGCAGCGTCGCCGGCCGCGGCCACGCCTCGGTCGCCGCGCCTCGCAGCTGCCCCGCGTCCGTCGAGCGACGCGCCGATCGTCGCTCGTGCCCTGCAGCAGCCGTCGCTGGGCGGCTCCTCGCCGCGCGCCATCGGCCTACTGGAGGGTCTCGGCTCAACACCGGTCGCCGAGCCGCGCCGCGACGGCCGCCGTGCCGGCGCCGTGCCGGATGCGGCCTGCGGGTCGCGCCCGCGTTCACCTGCTCGACGAGACCGGACGCTGTACTTCACCGACGCGTTCGTCACGACGCTGCGTCAGCACGTTCAGCGGCCGCGCTGCGAGCTACGCCTTCGCCGTCGTGCAGTCGCACGAAATGGGCCACGTCGTGCAGCTCGCGGTGCGCCAGCCGCAGATCGAGGAGGACCATCCGAGCGCCGACGTCACCCGCTTCGTCGAGCAGCAGGCGGACTGCCTGTCCGGGGTCTGGGCGCACGCCGCCCGCAGGAGGGCCTCGACCCGCGCAGTTCCGAACGGTCGCGATGCAGGTGCTGACAAGCATCAGCACCGAACCCGAGATCGCGACCCACGGCACGCCGGCGCAGCGCCTCGCCGCGATCGACCGCGGCCTCAACGGCGGCCGTCCGCAATCGTGCTCGCTCGCGACCTTTCACTGACCCGCTACACCGACGCGGCCGCCCAGTCCGAGCGCAGCAGAGCCATGAGCACCTCGTCCTCGTAGTCGCCCACGCACCCAGCACGCCTCGCGGCGGCGGCCCTCCTCGACGAAGCCGACCTTGCGGTAGCAGCGCGAGGCCGCCGACATTCGTCGCGACCACGGTCAGGTGCAACGCGGCGCAGATTGCGCCGTATCGAAGGCGAATTCGGACCAGTTGGCGCAGCGCCTCGGTGCCCTACGCCCTGCCCGCGCGCGACGCGACCAGCGAGATGCCCACCTCGGCGGTGCGCGCAGTGCGTCCTCGTGCATCAGCGTGCACCGGCCGACCGCTGCGCCGTCGGACTCGATGACGAAATCGAGGTCGGCGCGTTCGATAGTCACCTGTCTTGCCAGCCGCCGCTCGAACTCGCGCGCGGTCGACCGGCCGCGGGCGGCGCTCGGGTGCGCTCCTCCCACGTCGTCAAGGTCCGGCGAGCGCCTCGTAGAGCATGCCGACGTCGCCGTCGCGTGCGGCACCGCAGCGTGACGAACATCGCCGGCCAGCTAGCAGCGCCTCGAACGACGTGCTGCCGAGCGCGCGCGCCACCGGCCACGCGCCGTCGGTCGTGTTCGCGACGACCGTTGCGGTCCGGTCGCGGTCGGGGTCGTGCCAGGACTGCGGAACGACACCCCGTGGTCGCAGCCCTCCAGGAACGACTGCAGAGCCGGTGCGTAGCGAGCCAGAAGCCGAGCCCGTAGCGCAGCGGTCTGCCGGTGTCCGTCGTGACGCGCGGTGACATCCGCGCGGTCCAGCTCGGGCGCGACGATGCGGCCCGCGAACAGCGCGGCCCAGAACGCCCGCAGGTCCGCGACGGTCGTGTACGCGCCACCGTCGCCGGTGCCGACGACCGGCAGGGCGAACACGTTCGTGCGCCCGTCGTCGAGGTAGCCGAGCGCGGCGTCGCCGGGCAGTTCGTCCGAGCGCAGGAACGCCGTGCCGTCATCCCCGCCTGGCGCAGACCCGCTCGGCGAGCAGTTCGCGCGAACGGCTTGCCGGACGCCCGCTCGGCGATGCAGCGCCAGGACGACGAATCCGCTGTTGCAGTAGGAGAACCGCTCGCCGGCCGGGAACTTCGTCGGCGAATCCGTCGAGCGCCGGCAGGTAAGCCTCTGTGCTGTCCAGCCGCTGCACCGGCACCTTGAGCGGCAGCTCCTCGGCGAGGTCCTCGTCGACGTAGTCGCCGATGCCCGAGCGGTGCGCGAGCAGGTGCTCGACCGTGACGTCGTCGGCGATGAGCGGCAGGTCGGCGCCGAGCACCGGGCGCAGCCGCGTGTCCAGGCCAGCACGCCGTCTGCGATCAGCGCGACCACCGCCAGTGCGGTGAACCCCTTCGTCGCGCTCGCGATCGCGAACCGGGTGTCGACGGTCGCAGCGATGTCGTGCGCGCGATCGGCGAGGCCGTACGCCTGCTCGAACTCGACCTCGGTGCTGCGGCTGACCGACACGACGCCGGCGAAGTCGGCCGGCGACGTCGATCATGTTCATGTGCGGTCGCAGTGATCCCGGTACCAGCCGCTCGCAGCGCCTCCTCGGCGTCATGCCCGATCGAGGTACACACCGATGTAGCTGCTCGCGCCGCCGAGCGCGTGCACAGTCCAGCCAGCGGCGCTCCCAGCGGTACGGATCGACCGGGTCCGCCGGCTCGATGCGGATCGTCGAGATCCGGGTCGCGCCGGTCGACCGCCTCGCGGGCGAGGGCAGCAACGTCTCCGTCGGACAGGCGTCATGCCGTCATTGGACCAGAGTGCGGCCCGTATCCTCGACCGGATATGGCCGCACGGACCTACGAGATCCGCACCTACGGGTGCCAGATGAACGTGCACGACTCCGAACGGCTCGCCGGGCTGCTCGAGGACGCCGGCTACGTGCGCGCCGCCGGCGATCCGCCCGATCTCGTCGTCTTCAACACCTGCGCGGTGCGCGAGAACGCCGACAACCGGCTCTACGGCAACCTCGGCCACCTCGTACCCGGTCAAGAAGGCCGCAGTCCGGACATGCAGATCGCCGTCGGCGGCTGCCTCGCACAGAAGGACCGCGGCCGCATCGTCGAGAAGGCGCCGTGGGTCGACGTCGTGTTCGGCACGCACAACCTCGCGTCTCTGCCGGTGCTGCTCGAACGCGCGCGGCACAACCGCACGGCGCAGGTCGAGATCGTCGACGCGCTACAGAACTTCCCGTCCGATCTGCCGACCCGCCGCGAATCGGCCTTACAGCGCCTGGGTTTCCGTGTCGGTCGGCTGCGACAACACGTGCACGTTCTGCATCGTCCCGTCCCTGCGCGGCAAGGAGACCGACCGCCGGCCCGGTGACGTGCTCGCCGAGATCCGCGCTCTCGTCGAGTCCGGCGTCGTCGAGATCACCCTGCTCGGGCAGAACGTGAACTCCTACGGCCGATCGTTCGGCGACCGCTTCGCATTCGGCAAGCTGCTCCGCGCCTGCGGCGACATCGACGGTCTCGAGCGGGTGCGGTTCACCAGCCCGCACCCGCGCGACTTCACCGACGACGTGATCGCGGCAATGGCCGAGACGCCCAACGTGATGCCGCAGCTGCACATGCCGATGCAGTCGGGTTCCGACGCGGTGCTGCGCGCGATGCGCCGGTCGTACCGGCAGGAGCGCTACCTCGCGATCATCGACAGCGTGCGTGCGGCGATGCCCGACGCGGCGATCACCACCGACATCATCGTGGGCTTCCCGGGTGAGACCGAGGCCGACTTCGAGCAGACCCTGGCCGTCGTTCGACGCGCGAAGTTCGCCAGCGCGTTCACCTTCCAGTACTCGAAACGGCCGGGCACGCCCGCGGCGACGATGCCCGACCAGATCCCGAAGGCGGTCGTGCAGGAGCGCTACGAGCGCTTGATCGCGTTGCAGGAAGAGATGTCCTGGACGGCCGCCAAGGAACTGGTCGGGCGCGAGGTCGAGGTGCTGGTCAGCACCGGCGAGGGCCGCAAGGACGGCGCGACCGGCCGGGTGTCGGGACGGGCCCGCGACGGTCGGCTCGTGCACGTCGCCGGCACCGCCGAGCCGGGCGACCTGGTCACCGCGACGGTCACCTATGCCGCGCCGCACCACCTGGTTGCCGACGGCGGGATCACCGCGCGCCGGCCGTGGCGGGGCACCGAGGTCAGTGCCGCATGCGGCGCCCAAGCAGCTGCTGACGATCGGCCCGCGTCCGGCGTCGGTAGCGCCGCTCAGTCCGGCAGCAACGCCTTGCGCGATGCCACCTCGTCCTCGGCCTTCTTGATCCGTGCCTCGTCGCCGGCCTTGCGGGCGCGTTCGAGCTTCGCCTCCGCCTCGCTCAACCGAGCACGCAACTCGGCGAGGAACGGGTTGGATTCGACGCTGGCCGCTCGCCACCCGGCGTCAACGGCGTCGCGCACCCGCTGCTCGGCGGCGCGCATCTGGTCATCGACGCGGCGCATCGCGTCGCGCGGCACGTGCCCGATGTCGTCGAACTCGCGCCTGCAAGTCGCGCAGCGTGGCCTGGGCCGCCTTCGGATCGGCGATGTCGAGGGCCGCGGCCTTGGCGATCATCGCTTCCTTCTTGCGCTGGTTCTCGACCTGCTCGGCGTCGCGCTCGGCGAAGGTCTCCGACCGGCGCGCGAAGAACGCGTCCTGCGCGGCCCGGAACCGGGTCCACAGCGCGTCCTCGATGTCGCGTCCCGCCCGCGGCGCCGCCTTCCACTCGGTCATCAGATCGCGCATCGCCGCCGCGGTATCGCGCCAGCTCGGAGGACCCGGACAGTTCCTCGGCGCGCTCGACCAGCTTCTCCTTGGCAACCTTCGCCGTGCCGCGCTCGGCGTCGAGTTGGGCGAAGTGCTGGCCGCGCCGCTTGCCGAACGCGTCACGAGCCGCGGCGAACTGCTTCCACAGGGCGTCGTCGGTCTTGCGATCGATGCCCTTGATCTGCTTCCACTCCTCGACGATGGCGCGCAGCCGGTCGCCGGACACCTTCCAGGACGTCGCGCTCTCGGCGATCTGGTTAGCCTCCGCGACCAGCGCCTCCTTCGCAGCGATCGCGTCGGCGCGAGCCTGCTCACGGGCTGCCTGCGCTTCGCCGGCGCGCGCGTCGGCAGCAGCGAGCACGGCGTCGAGGCGGGCGTCGAGCGCGCCGAGGTCGCCGATGACGGCTGCGGTCGGCAGCTGCTCCTTCATCGCCAGGGCGTGGGTCTTGGTCGAGGCCGGATCACCGCTGCCCGATTCGAGCCGCTTCTCGAGCAGGACGACCTCGGTTGCCAGGTCCTCGTACCGGCGGATGTAGAACTGCAGCCCGGCATCGGCGTCGCCGGCCTGCCACGAGCCGATCTCACGCTCGCCGTCGGTGGTCTTGACGAAGACGGTGCCGTCTTCATCAATGCGTCCCCATGCCGACGACGAGCTCATGACTGGGTATTGAACACGATGGAGCCCACCCTCCGCTGCGCCGATAGCCTGCTGCGGTGATCGTCTCAGTCGCGTTCTGCCCGAATCCGCCGGTGTTGGTGCCTGCGGTTGCCCAGGGCGCGGCAGGCGAACTGGCCGAACTGCGCGCCGCCTGTATCGATGTGATCGCCCAGATCGCGGCCCCCGGCGCTCAGCTGATCGTTCTCGGCACCGGCCCGGACGCGCGCGAGTTTCCGGCCACCGCGCGCGGCACGTTCGCCGGCTTCGGCGTGCCGCTCGAGGTGCCGCTGGGCAGCGACGAACCGGGCCCGATCGAGCTCCCGCTGTCGCTGAGTGTGGGTGCCTGGCTCGCCCGCGAGGCGCTCGGCGCGAATTGCGGTGCGATCGGGCTGAGCGTGACTGCCGGTTCAGAGGCCCAGCTGGCCGACGACGGCGACGTCACGCTTCTGGTCATGGGCGACGGCAGTGCGCGCCGCAGCCTGGCAGCACCCGGCTACCTGGACGATCGGGCCGCCGGCTTCGACGCCGCCGTTGCCGCCGCGCTCGGCAGCGGCGACGGGCGGCGGCTGGAAAGCATCGATGCGGCGCTCGGCGCGCACCTGCTGGCCGCAGGCGTGCCCGCCTGGCACGCCGCGGGCCGCCTGGTCGGCGATCAGCGCTACGCGGCAGAGGTGCGCTACGACGAAGCTCCCTACGGCGTCGGGTACTTCGTGGCCGCATGGACATGACGCGGGTCATCGCGGTGGTCGGGCCCACCGCGACCGGCAAGTCCGACCTCGCCGTCGCCCTGGCCGAGGCGCTGGGCGGCGAGATCGTCAACGCCGACTCGATGCAGCTCTATGCGGGAATGGACATCGGCACGGCGAAGCTGCCCGAACCCGAGTGGCACGGCGTGCCGCATCATCTGCTCGACGTGTGGCCGGTGCAGAAGTCCGCCGCGGTGGCCGAGTACCAGGCCATGGCGCGCGCATGCATCGCCGAGATCGCCGAGCGGGGAGCGCTCCCCATCCTGGTCGGTGGCTCCGGGCTGTACCTGCGCGGCGCCCTCGATCACCTCGAGTTCCCCGGCGAGTCGCCGCCGATCCGCGCTCGCCTCTACGCCGAGTTGGACGAGCTGGGCGCAGCGGCCCTGCACGCCCGGCTGACCGGGCTCGATCCGGCCGCCGGCGCGGCGATCCTGCCGAGCAACGGCCGGCGCATCGTGCGGGCGCTGGAGGTCATCGAGATCACCGGGCGCCCGTTCACCGCGACCATGCCCGGCTTCGACTCGGTGTATGACACGACCTATCTCGGCCTCGACCGGGCCGACCTCGACGAGCGCGTCGAGCTGCGGGTGCACCGGATGATGGCGCAGGGCTTCGTCGACGAGATCCGCGGGCTGCTCAGGTTCGGGCTGCGCGACAGCCCGACCGCGGGCAAGGCCCTCGGCTACGCGCAGCTGTTGGCAGTACTCGACGACACCGGTGCGGTCAGCGGGGATCTTGATGGCGCGGTCGAGGCAACCGTGCGGGCGACGCGGCGGTTCGTGCGCCGGCAGCGCTCGTGGTTCCGGCGCGACCCGCGGGTGCGCTGGCTCGACGGCGCAGCGCCGGACCTGCTCGACCAAGCACTTACCCTGGAGTGATGCACGCGTTGAAGGGGCACGGGACGGAGAACGACTTCGTCCTGCTCCCCGACCTCGACGGTGCGATCCCGCTCACACCCGAATTGGTCCGCGCGCTGTGCGACCGCTCGGCCGGCATCGGCGCGGACGGTGTTTTGCGGGTCGTCCGCAGCGAAAACTGCGACGACGGAAAGGAATTCGCGGCCGAGGCGGAGTACTTCATGGACTACCGCAACGCCGACGGGTCGGTCGCCGAGATGTGCGGAAATGGGATTCGTGTTTTTTTGCGATACCTACAGAGGGTCAGCCTCGTTGGAGAGTCAGCGGCGGTGGCGACACGCGGCGGGATCGTGAGTGTGCGGTCCAGCACGGATGGAGACATCAGCGTGCAGATGGGACTGCCCCTGGTCCTTGCCGACCGGCCGGTCGCCACCGCCGCGCCCCTCCAGTCGCGCGCGTCGGTGGCCGCCGTGCGCATGCCGAATCCGCACGTCGTCGTCGCGGTTTCGACCGACGAGCTCGAGGCGCTCGACCTCAGCAGCCCGCCCACGCTCGACCCGCCGCTCCCGGACGGGCAGAACGTCGAATTCATCGCCACCGTCGGCGACCGGCACCTGCGCATGCGCGTGCACGAGCGCGGCGTCGGCGAGACCCGGTCGTGCGGTACCGGGATCTGCGCAGCAGTAGTGGCTGCCGCGACTGCCAACGGCACTGGTTCGGACGGATCGACGTGGCGGGTGGACGTCCCGGGTGGTACCTGCCGCGTCATCTGGCACCGCGACGGCGCGATCGAACTGGTCGGCCCCGCGGTCATCGTGGCCGAGCTGGATCTCGACGATGACTGGCTCGCCGGGGTCGCCGGGTGAATCGGGTGGTCGCGGCGTGCCACCATGGGAACCACGATGACCGAATTTCTTGACCCGCAGGCCGATGCCACCGGCGACTACGACCTCGAAGACCGCCAGGCATTACGCCGCGTGGCCGGGCTGTCGACCGAGCTGCAGGACGTCACCGAGGTCGAATACCGCCAACTCCGCCTGGAACGGGTCGTGCTCGTCGGCGTCTGGACCGGCGGCTCGCTGGCCGACGCCGAGAACTCCCTCGCCGAGCTGGCCCGCCTTGCCGAGACCGCTGGCTCGCTCGTCCTGGACGGGCTGATCCAGCGCCGCGACAAGCCGGACGCAGCGACCTACATCGGCTCGGGCAAGGCGAAGGAGCTGCGCGACATCGTGGAAGCCGAGGCGGCCGACACGGTGATCTGCGACGGCGAGCTGACCCCCGGCCAGCTGCAGCAGCTGGAGAAGGTCGTGAAGGTCAAGGTCGTCGACCGCACCGCGCTGATCCTCGACATCTTCGCCCAGCACGCCCGCTCGAAGGAGGGCAAGGCACAAGTCGAGCTGGCTCAGCTGCAGTACCTGCGTCCCCGGCTGCGCGGCTGGGGCGAGTCGCTCTCCCGCCAGGTCGGCGGCCGGGCGGCCGGCGGTGCCGGCATCGGCGGCCGCGGCCCCGGCGAGACCAAGATCGAGATCGATCGCCGGCGGATCACCTCGCGGATGGCCAAGCTGCGCAAGGAACTCGCCGGGATGAAGACCGCGCGCGACGTGAAGCGCTCGCGCCGCCACGCCCGCAACGTCCCCTCGGTGGTTCTCGCCGGCTACACGAACGCAGGCAAGTCCTCGCTGCTCAACCGGCTCACCGACGCCGGCGTCCTGGTCGAGAACGCGCTGTTCGCCACCCTCGACCCGACCGTGCGCCGCGCGCAGGCCTCGGACGGGCGGCCCTTCACACTGGCCGACACGGTCGGATTCGTGCGGCACCTGCCCACCCAGCTGATCGAAGCGTTCCGGTCGACGCTGGAGGAAGTGGCTCAGGCCGATCTGATCCTGCACGTCGTCGACGCCGCTGATGCAGACCCGGAGGCTCAGATCCGCGCGGTGCGCGAGGTGTTCGCCGACATCGACGCGCTCGGTGTGCGGGAGCAACTCGTGTTCAACAAGGTCGACGCCGCCGACCCGGAGATGCTGCTGCGCCTTCGGCACCTCGCCCCGGACGCGATCTTCGTCTCCGCGCGGACCGGGGAGGGCATCGACAAGCTGCGCGCCGGGCTCGAGGACCTGTTACCCCGCCCGGACGTCGAGGTCGACGTGCTGGTGCCCTACACCCGCGGTGACCTGGTCGCGCGCATGCACGACCACGCCGAGGTGCTCAGCACCGAGCACACAGCGACCGGCACCAGGCTGCGCGCGCGGGTCGCACCGGACCTTGCGGCCGTGCTGAATCCGTTCGGCACTGCCTGACGAATACAGATATGGGCGTACTCTGGGGCCCGCAAGCGCACCACCTATTCGAGGGAGTCCGCCGCCATGGAGTTGTTCACTCCGGGTCACTTGCTGGTGTTGCTGGTCATCGCAGTGGTCCTGTTCTTCGGCTGGAAGCAGCTTCCCGACATGGCGCGTTCGTTGGGCCGCTCACTGCGCATCTTCAAGACCGAGATCAAGGGCATGGGCGAGGACGACAAGGCCCGCGAGCAGGCCAAGTCACCGCCGGCGATCGCGCCGGCAGCTGAAGAGGCCGCCGCCACCCCGCCGGTCGTGCAACCCGCACCGTCGCCGGTGACCACTCCGCCGGGCGACAGCGACAAGCCCGCGACCTGACCCTCCGCCCAGCACGACGACAAACGGCGCGCAGCGGTTACCCGCGGCGCGCCGTTGGCGTCGGCTGTCAGATCTTGCGCAGTACCGCCACCACCCGGCCGAGGATCGTTGCCTCGTCGCCGTCGATCGGCTGGTAGGCCGCGTTGTGCGGCAGCAGCCACGCGTGCCCGTCGCGCCGGCGCAGTGACTTGACCGTCGCCTCGCCGTCGAGCATCGCCGCGACGATGTCACCGTTGTCGGCATCGGGCTGCTGACGCACGACCACCCAGTCACCGTCGGAGATCGCGGCCTCGATCATGGAGTCGCCGACGACCTTGAGCAGGAACAGCGAGCCGTCGCCGACGAGCGCCTTGGGCAGCGGGAAGACGTCTTCGATCATCTGCTCGGCCAGGATCGGGCCGCCGGCCGCGATGCGCCCGACCACCGGGACGAACACCGGGGCGTCGCCGCGCGGAGCGTCGTCGGTGACCGCGACCGCGCGGCGGACCGCCTTGGGCCGCTCACCGTCGGAACCCAGCCGCATGTCGACCGCGCGCGGCCGGTTCGGGTCGCGCCGCAAGAAGCCCTTGCGCTCGAGCATGGCCAGTTGGTGGGCAACGCTCGAGGTCGAGGCCAGGCCCGCGGATTCGCAGATCTCGCGGATGCTCGGCGGATAGCCGCGCCGCTCGATCGAATCGCGAATGACGTCGAGGATGGCCTGCTGGCGGCGGGTCAACCCGGTCTTCGGATCGGGAAGTTCGGTGACCTTCGGACGGCCGGGCTTGCGCCGTTCGGGTTCGGACGCGGCCGCCGCAACCGCCTTCGCGACGCCGGATCGGGTCGCTCGTGCGGCCGGCTTCGCGGCGGTCTTGGTGGTCGTCCGGGCAGCTGGTGCTGCCTTGACCGAGGGTGTTCTGGCGGACGCCTTGGCGGACGTTTTGGTAGACGCCTTCTGCGCCATTTTCGTCTCCTAATCTGCGCGGCGGGGGAGGTGTGCGACGAGTCGGTCGGGCCGTGATCGTTGCTGCGAACGGTAGCGCGATGCGGTGTCAATCTCAAACACTTGTTCGAACGACACGCCGGGCGCGGGTGGAAATTGTCAGACCCCGCTGGTACACCTTCGATCAGGCGTTCGATAGAACGCGCGTTCGACAACTGCACCGCCGTTTGACCACCGATCGACGACCGAATCGATCACCGACCAGCAGGAGCAACCATGTCCGCCGCCACCGAATTCGCGCCCGCCGTCTACATCCCGCCGCAGGCTCGTACCCACCGGCCAGCCGAGCGGCTGGCCACCGTGACCGCGCTGTATCAGCCCAGCGAGCAGAGCATCGCACCGCCGCTGCGGCTCACCCGGCGCGGCGTGATCGCGCTCGCTGCGGCGGTCGCCGTCGTCTCCGCGGCGCTGCTGCTGACAGCTTGGCTGTCCGCTCCGAGCGGTGCCGCGGCCGGGTCGCCGGCGGCCCGCTCGCTGCCCGCGACCGTGACCGTGCACCCCGGCGACACGCTGTGGGACATCGCCACCCGGCTCGCCCCGCAGCGCGATCCGCGTGCCGAGGTCGAGCTGCTGCAGCAGGTCAACTCGCTCGGCAACGGCCCGCTGGTGCCCGGCCAGGTACTTCGTACGCACTGACCTACGCCCGACGCATCGGCAGTGGCGTACGTCTCACTTCGCCGGGCCAATTCGTCGAAACCGATGTGCGACGCGCCGAGGTTGGCTCTTGCGGAACATCTGGCGCGGATCTACGGTTACCCCTACATCTAGTAGTTACACGGTTGTACTTCGTCCACAGCTTGGGTTTGGGTGTCCACAGAGTTTCGTGGATATCCACCTTCGGTCCCCAGCCTTGTCGACAGGTCCATCCACAGGTTCGTCGCATTGCCGGGTCTAGACGTCGGGTAGAGGAGGCGGGTTGGCATGAGGTGCCCGTACTGCCGTAACCCCGACTCGCGCGTCGTCGACTCCCGCGAGGTCGACGAGGGCCAGGTCATCCGGCGGCGGCGCTCGTGCCAGGAATGCGGCAAGCGGTTCACCACCGTCGAAGAGGCCACGCTGGCCGTCATCAAGCGCAGCGGCGTCACCGAACCGTTCAGCCGGGCCAAGGTCGTCAGCGGCGTTCGGCGGGCCTGCCAGGGCCGCCCGGTCGACGAGGACGCGCTGGCCCAACTGGCGCAAAGCGTCGAAGAGGCGGTCCGGGCGACCGGTGTCGCCGAGGTCCCCAGCGACGAGGTCGGCCTGGCCATCCTCGGCCCGCTGCGCGACCTGGACGAGGTGGCCTACCTGCGCTTCGCGTCGGTGTACCAGGCCTTCAGCTCCATCGATGACTTCGAAAAGGCGATCTCGGATCTGCGATCCGAACATCGCGACCCGAACAGCTGAGCACGACCCCCGAAATCGCCCGTCCGCACGGAAGGAACCCGCATGACCGAGGCGCCCGACAAAGTCGCGAACCCCGCCGCCCCCGCAGAGGGTGCAGCCGAAGCGGTGTACCCGCGCAACGGCCTGTGGGTCGACCGGGTTTACACAACGCCGGGCGTGCACCCCTACGACGAGGTGAGCTGGGAGCGTCGCGACGTCGTGATGACGAACTGGCGCGACGGCTCGATCAACTTCGAGCAGCGCGGCGTCGAGTTCCCGGACTTCTGGTCGGTCAACGCGGCCAACATCGTCACGACCAAGTACTTCCGCGGTGCGGTGGGCACCGAAGTGCGTGAGTGGTCACTGCGCCAGTTGATAGACCGTGTCGTGTTGAAGTACGTCGCGGCAGGGCGCGAGCACGGCTACTTCAAGTCGGCCGACGACGCCGAGATCTTCGAGCACGAGCTCACCTGGATGCTCCTGCACCAGGTGTTCAGCTTCAACTCGCCGGTGTGGTTCAACGTCGGCACGACCTCGCCGCAGCAGGTCAGCGCCTGCTTCATCCTGGCCGTCGACGACACGATGGATTCGATCCTGAACTGGTACCGCGAAGAGGGGCTGATCTTCAAGGGTGGCTCGGGTGCCGGCCTCAACCTGTCCCGGATCCGCTCGTCGAAGGAACTGCTCAGCTCGGGCGGCACTGCGTCCGGCCCGGTCAGCTTCATGCGCGGCGCCGACGCATCGGCGGGCACCATCAAGTCCGGCGGGGCGACCCGTCGCGCGGCCAAGATGGTCGTGCTCGACATCGATCACCCCGACATCGAAGAGTTCGTGCAGACCAAGGCGCGCGAGGAAGACAAGATCCGCGTGCTGCGCGACGCAGGCTTCGACATGGATCTCGGCGGCGCCGACATCACCAGCGTGCAGTACCAGAACGCGAACAACTCCGTCCGGGTCTCCGACGAGTTCATGCGTGCGGTCGACGAAGGGGCCGAATTCGGGCTGCGCGCTCGCAGCACGCACGAGGTGATCGAGACCGTTGACGCCAAGGAGCTGTTCCGCAAGGTGGCGCAGGCGGCGTGGGAATGCGCAGACCCCGGCATCCAGTACGACGACACGATCAACGACTGGCACACCAACCCCGAGACCGGCCGCATCACCGCGTCAAACCCGTGCTCGGAGTACATGAGCCTCGACAACACCTCCTGCAACCTCGCGTCGCTGAACCTGATGAAGTTCCTCACCGACGACAACCGCTTCGAGACCGACAAGTTCGTCAAGGCCGTCGAGCTGATCATCACCGCGATGGACATCTCCATCTGCTTCGCCGACTTCCCGACCGAGGCGATCGGCATCAACACCCGCGCCTACCGCCAGCTCGGTATCGGCTATGCGAACCTCGGTGCGCTGCTGATGGCTTCCGGTCATGCATACGACTCCGAGGGTGGGCGCGCGCTGGCCGGCGCGATCACGTCGTTGATGACCGGCACGTCCTACCGCCGCTCGGCAGAGCTCGCCGGCATCGTCGGTCCGTACGAGGGCTTTGCCCGCAACGCGAAGGCGCACGCGCGAGTGATGCGCAAGCACGCGGCCGCGAACGACTCCGCTCGTCCGGCTCACCAGATCGACCGCGACATCTTCGCCGCCGCGGGCGAGGAGTGGGCCAAGGGCAACAAGATCGGTGAGAAGAACGGCTGGCGCAACGCGCAGGCCAGCGTGCTGGCTCCGACGGGCACCATCGGCTTGATGATGGACTGCGACACCACCGGCATCGAGCCCGACCTCGCACTCGTCAAGTTCAAGAAGCTGGTCGGCGGCGGCTCGATGCAGATCGTCAACCAGACCGTGCCGCGTGCGCTGCGCGCGCTCGGTTACCAGGACGAGCAGGTCGAGGCGATCGTCGAGTACATCGCCGAGCACGGTCACGTGATCGATGCACCCGGACTGCGCCAAGAGCACTACGAGGTGTTCGACTGCGCGATGGGTGCGCGCCCGATCAAGGCGATGGGCCACGTGCGCATGATGGCGGCGGCTCAGCCGTTCCTGTCAGGTGCGATCTCGAAGACGGTCAACCTGCCCGAGTCGGCGACCGTCGAGGACATCGAAGACGTCTACTTCCAGGGTTGGCAGCTCGGCCTGAAGGCGCTGGCGGTGTACCGCGACAACTGCAAGGTCGGCCAGCCGCTGTCTGCGGGCAAGGGCGACAACAACGGCACCGAGGCACCGGCGGCGGTTGTCGACAAGGTCGTCGAGTACCGCCCGACACGTACCCGGCTGCCGAAGTCGCGGCCGTCCAAGACGACGTCGTTCACGGTCGGCGGGGCCGAGGGCTACATGACGGCCGGGTCGTACCCGGACGACGGTCTCGGCGAGGTGTTCCTCAAGCTCGGCAAGCAGGGCTCGACGCTGGCCGGAGTGATGGACGCCTTCTCGATCGCGATCTCGATCGCGCTGCAGTACGGCGTGCCGCTCGACACGTACGTGCAGAAGTTCACCAACATGCGCTTCGAGCCGGCCGGTTTGACCGACGACCCGGACATCCGGATGGCGCAGTCGATCCTCGACTACATCTTCCGCCGGCTGGCGCTGGACTACCTCGACTTCGACACCCGTTCGTCGCTGGGGATCTACACCGCCGACGAGCGCACTCGCCAACTCGAGACCGGCTCGTACATGCCGACCGAGGAGTCGGTGGAGGAAGACCTCGAGACGCTCGCGCAGTCGGCGCCGGTGGCACGCCACGCCACCGACGTGGTGGACGAGGACGACGCGGCCGAACTGCCTGCGCCGAGCGGGGTGCACAGCTCGACGGAATTGCTCGAGTCGCTGATGGGGAGTTCGGCCGACGCGCCGCTGTGCATGAACTGCGGCACGAAGATGCGCCCGGCCGGCAGCTGCTTCGTCTGCGAAGGTTGCGGCAGCACCAGCGGCTGCAGCTGACCAATCCGTTCGGCGGCCTATCCGGGTGGCTCGAGCATCTTGCGCTGATCCGCGGTAAGGGCCACCGGCGGCGTGCGCGCCTCGTTCCAGTCGGCCGGTCGCGGGAAGAGCCCCGCGCGTTTGAATCGGAAGTGATTGAGCACCACTACGGCCACGGCCGGGACGAGTAACACCGCGGCGAGATCTGTTCCCCACGAGCGGTGCACCGTCTGGGTCAGGCAACCGAGTGCAACAAGCGTCGAGACGATGCCGAACAGGGTCGCGACGGAGATCCGAATGGCGTACTTGTCGAGCAACCACTCGTCTTGTCGCTGCAGTCGGCGCTCCGTTTCGAGGACTTGCGGATCGTGGCGGGCTTCCGGGGTCCAGTTGAGCCGAACATCTGGGGTGACCTGGTACTGGGCCGACTCGGAGACGAAGACGAGCGCGATGACGAACGAGGACACGGCTGCGCTGAGCAGCACGAGTGCCACGTCGCGCCACAAGGTCGCGGTCAGTGCGAGGGTGCCCACCTCGGTCGTCAGCGCGAACCCACCGAGAACCGCGATCGCCGTGCTCCCGATCCCGGACATTGCCGCGCCGGACCCGAGTTCACGCGGGCTGTCCCAGATCGGATTGACATCGGTCATGGCCGCGCACGCTAACCGTGCTGCGGGCACGGCCGCTCGTTGCCATCGTACTTACACGTGCGCACTATCCGATCCAGATGGTCGTAAAGTCCGGATTCCACGGCGCTTCGTACGGCATCGTCCACGCCCTTGCCGATCAACAGCTCCATCGGCTTCGGCCCGGTCGACCTCGCGTCGATGCGTGCAGCGAACGTGACCTTGTCGCCCGCGATGGACTCGACTGCCTCGACGAGCGGCTGCATATCGCCGGATGTGACATCGACATAGATCATCTCGGTGCCGCCGGTTCCGACGTCGAGATCGTCGGCCTTGGCGACGATGCCGACTTTGCTCCATGCGGCGCTGCGCCAGTCGGATCCCTGGCTGAGCTTCGCTTCTCCCGACAGCACGAGATCGCCCACCCGCAGGGTTCTCAGATCGTCGACGAAGTCGGCCATTCGCGCCCCCACTTCTCAGCGACCCGCAGACGAGGTCCGGGATCGACCGTGCGACAAAGCGTATCCATCGCATGCGACCGCTGTCAGTACAGCGCTGCACGGCGAAGCCACCGGCCGGTCGGTCGAGTTCAGCTGCCGATCGGCGGGCGGGTGTCGTCGTCCTTTCTGGTCATGGCAATGCCGTGACGCAACGTGAGCATCGTGAGGCTGGCCTGCACCTCTGCACGCGTGGTTGACCGGCGCACCTCAAGTGGCAGGCGACCCCAGACGGCGTCGACGATCTCGGCGACGGTGACGGTCGCTTCGTCCTCGTCGCGCTCGCGGGCGTCACGCTCGTGACGACTGAGCGCGTCCTCGATCCAGCTGCGCAGTTGTGCTCGATCCACGCTGTCCAGTGTCCGCTGTGTCGGCTGAGCGGCGCAGGGCGAGCACGACGACGAACGGCCAGCAGGTCTGCAGCGAGGACGACAGTCGTTCGGCCAGGCCGAGATGCTGGCCGTCGTAGAGCTCGAACACCAGCCAGACGAACAAGCCGCTGAAGGCCACTGCCACCAGCCCCGACGCCGGAGCGCCGAGCAATGGACGGTCGAGGCGGTGCAGGGTGACGATGACGGGCAGCGCAGCCAGCGCGAGTTCGCCGATCCCCGTCCACAGCATGTGTGCCGGCGTCGACCCGTGCGCCGGCTGCGGGAACGCGGCTACGCCGACCGCTGCCGCGCCGGTGACCACCAGGACGCCGGCGAGGGCCGGGAGATCGCGCAGCCCGGCGGCCGTGACGAAGTAGCACGCGCCGACGAGAAGCAGTCCGCCGGTCATGAGCCAACGGTCCGCGCCCGCATATCCGGACATCACGCTGACTGTCTGCCGCATCGGGCTGTAATGCCGTGGTTGCCGCGCATCGGCCGCCAGCCATGCCGCGGTCAGCAGCACCGGCGCGAGTCCGGCCGAGAGGAGCGTCCAGCGTGGGATGCGGCCGACCCGGTCAACTGCGCCGGCACGCCACGGGAGGGCCGAGCTGACCGCCTGCGGCAGCCGGATGAGGGTGCCCGGCCGGATCGAGGTCATGACCAGGTCCGCAGCGATCGACGCGATATGCGGCGAGGCGGACGCGGCTGGCGACCGTAGGGTGCGCACAGGTCCGGATCCGTGGATCGGAACATGTTGCGCCTCCGGCGGGCGTGCGCAGCCGCCCGCGCCAAAACGTTCGGCTACTTCCTAACCGTCGCGTCGAGAATAGGTGCCGATCACGCGCAGGTGCATCGGGTTTTTCGACAAATTTCTGTTCCGGCGCCGGCCCGCGGTCAGGAAACGGACTGTCGTGCAGTCACTCGCGCTTCGGCCTTGCCTCGGCGCACCCGCGCGTAACCGATCCACGACGCGATCACGATGACGCCGAGCACGGCCTGGGCGACGGGTTGCTGGCCGGCCGGATAGAACGTTCCGCGGATGTAGAGGTTGATGAAGCTGTCCGACAGTGGCCGCTGACCCGCGCTCTCGCGCAGATGGTTCTGCAGCGCGGTCAGCGGACACGGAAACTTCACCGACACGATCAGCACAGCCCATACGACCGCAGGCACGTGTGCCCAGATGACCTTCGGCCAGCGCCAGGCGAGGAAGCCGCCGACGACCAGGAAGGCCATGAACGCGTAGTGCACTGCGACCACGCCATCGGCCAGTCCGCGCCAGAGAGTGTTCACCCGATGCCTCCAGCGCAAAGCCTACGCGGCACGGGACTGTTTCCGGACGGCCAGAATCACCACGAGCGGCCACGAGTTCTCGACCGCGGTGTCCACCCGCTCGGCCACGCCCAAGCCCCCGACGCCGTGGGCGGCTGCATACAGCCAGGCCAGCAGACTGAGGAATACCGCCGTCGCGACCAATGACCCGCGCATGCTCAACACCAGCGAGCGCGGCGATCCGCGTGAGCCGATGGTCGCCGGCCACAGCGCGAGCAGGCAGACGCTCAGCGCGGCGAAGACGAGGTGGGTGACGGCCAGGTCGCCGTGCGAGGCCTGCGGGAAGATCGCCACGCCCAGCCCGGCGAGCCCACCGATCCCGAGCAGGGTGCGGGCGAACGGCCGTCCGATGGAGAACCCGACCGCGGTCAGAAGTTGGCACGCCGCGAGCGCATAGAGGCCGGCGGTCATGATCCAGCGGTGCGATGCGGCGTCGCTGGCGAGCACGCTTATCGTTTGCTGCACCGCGTCGTAGTGCCCGCGCTGCACCATTCCGGCGGCAATCCAGCACGTGACGAGAGAGACCGGCGCCAGCGAGGCGGACAAGAGGATCCACCGCGGCAGCACGCCGGCAGCACGCGGCGACCCGCGTGCGTAGCTGAGCAGGCTCATGGGGCTTCTGACCGTGATCGTCCCGATGCGCCCAGCGTGAGTGAGTACTCGTAACGCCCTTGATGGGGTTCGCCCTGGACCGGCTGCAAGCTCAGCAACGCCAGCGTACGTCCATCTGGGCGAAGACGTACCGACCAGCGGCTAATCCGTCGCGCAACGGCGAGCGAATCCTTGCTGTGTGCGCAACACGCCACACCGGGCCAGCGTCGGGAGGGGCAGCCATGAGTGGTGCGGACGACCATCCGGAGGCAACGATGAGCGCCGAACAGAACATCACGCTCTACCGTCGATGGCTCGACGAGGTCTGGAACAACGCCGACTACGCGGCAGCCGAGGAATTCATCGCCGACGACTTGCTTGATCACACCCCGATGGCCGGACAGCCGACCGGCCGCGCGGGCGACATCTGGGCGGCCAGGACGATTCGCACCGCGTTCCCGGACATGCACTTCGAGATCGACGTGGTCTTCGCCGACGACGAACACGTGACCGGCCGATGGACGATGACCGGGACGCACACCGGGCCGTTCGAGCCGCTGGGCATTCCGCCGACGGGGTGGCCGGTGAAGATGGGTGGCCAGGAGATCTTTCGCATTCGGGACGGAAAGCTCGCCGAAGTCTGGCATTGCGAGGACGTCGCGGCGATGCTCGAGCAGCTCAAGCTCGGCCACCGCCGAGCTTCGTCCTGAAGGCAACCGCGCGCCGGAGCGCGCGCCGGTTCCGTCGCGAGCAGCGCAAGGGCTGAGTTGACCACCGCGCGCAGTTGGCGTTGCGACGTGGCGATCGGAACATTTCGGACGGAACGCTCGCCAACTCCGGCGAATTGCCTGTCGGAACGGGCGGCTATCATCCGAAATGTTTCGAGGACTTCGGAGGTAGGCATGCCCGAACGCCACCGGCGGGCCAATGGCGCGGCCGACCCGGTCGGTCCGCGCATCACGCTGGCCGAGGTGGCGGTGCGCGCCGGGGTGTCGTCGGCGACGGTGTCGAAGGTGCTCAACGGTCGCGCCGACGTCGCCGCGGCCACCCGTGCGCGGGTTGCGCACCTGCTCGAAGAGCTCGACTACCTGCCGCCGCAGCGCAGCGCGGGGCCGGTGGACATCGTCTTCAACGGCCTCGACAGCCCGTGGGCGATCGAGATCCTGCGCGGGGTCGAGACGCACTTCTCCGGACACGGCCGATCAGTGGCGGTGTCGGTCGTGCCGCGGGGCGGTCCGGTCCGCCCGGCAAGCTGGACCGGAGCGGTGACGCGTCACCATTCCGCGGGCGTCCTGCTGGTGATGTCGCAGCTGAGCACGAGCCAGCTGCACGAGCTCAATCATCAGGGCATCCCGCTCGTTGTGATCGACCCGGCCGGGACGCCCGACCGACAGGTGCCCAGCGTCGGCGCCACGAACTGGGACGGCGGAATCGCGGCCACCGAACACCTGCTGCAGCTCGGTCACCGCCGGATTGCTGTCATCAGCGGCCCGCAGCGCTACTTGTGCAGTCGTGCGCGGGTCGAGGGATATCGCCATGCCCTTGAGTCGGGCGGTCTCGACTTCGACAGCGCGCTGGTGCGGTGGGGCGACTTCCGCCACGAGGGCGGCTTCCGGTGCGCCGAGGAGCTGTTCGGGCTGGACGACCCGCCGACCGCGATCTTCGCCGGCAGCGATCAGCAAGCGCTCGGGGTCTACGAGGCGGCCCGGCGACGGGGCATGGCGGTACCTGATCAGCTCAGCGTCGTCGGCTTCGACGACCTGCCGCTGGCTCGCTGGCTCCCGCCACCGCTGACGACCGTGCGCCAACCGCTGGCCGAGATGGGCGCCCTCGCGGCAGGCATGCTCACCAGGTTGATGGAGGGACGAACCTTGACCAGCCGTCGTGTCGAGGTGGCCACCGAGTTGATCGTTCGCGAGTCGACCGGTCCGCGACAATGACCCGGTGACCAAGCCGCAGCATCGTGCGAACCTGTTCCTCGCCGTCGACGACGACCCGCGTCAGGGTGGGACGTCGCTCGGCGACGAGCGGGCCACGCTGATCGAATTCCTGCGGGGCCAGCGGCTGACGCTGCAGGTCAAGTGCACGGGCTTGACTGCCGAGCAACTTGCCCGCCGCTCGGTCGACCCGTCAACGATGTCGCTGTTGGGGCTGATCAGGCACATGGCCGAAGTCGAGCGCGAATGGTTCCGCCGGCGGTTCGCATCGAACCAGGTGCCCAAGCGCTATCAGACCGAAGCCGACCCCGACGGCGACTTCGACGGCGCGGTTGCTGATGACGAAGTCGTTGCTGAGGCGTGGGCGGCTTGGCGCGACGAGATGGACTTCACCGATCAGTTCGTGCGCGACACCGACCTCGAGTTCGTCGGCCACGACAACGCGGGCGATCCGGTCTCGCTGCGCGAGCTGCTCGTGCACATGATCGAGGAGTACGCGCGCCACAACGGTCACGCAGATCTCTTGCGCGAGCGCATCGACGGCCGGGTCGGCCAGTAGCGCGCGGCACGAACGATGGCGGCCAAGCGGGCACGTGTCGAGGACATTCACGACCTCGCGTTGGGGATGCCGCACGTCACGGTGCTCCACGGCCCGTCGGAAAATCCCATCTACCAGGTCGGCGGCAAGTCGTTCATCTTCTTCCGGACACCACGACCGGATGCCTTCGACCCGGACACTGGCCAGCGATACCCCGATGTGATCGTCTTCTGGGTCGGTTCCGAGGCCGAGAAGCAGGCGCTGATCCAGGACGCGACAACTCCGTTCTTCACCACGCCGCACTTCACCGGCCATCTGTCGGTCTTGCTTCGAGCTGCTCGGGTCGGCGAGCTGTCGCGTGTGGAACTGGCCGAACTGGTTCAGGAGGCGTGGCTCGCGCGAGCATCGGCACGGCGGCGGACAGACTGGCTTCGGGCGCACAACCTGTGACAGCACGGCGGGGGAGTGGCGAGCGATGGACGTGACCGCAGGGCTGACGAAGGATCGCTGGCTGCTCAATCGCACCGTGTACACGCCGGGCCAGCGGGCCGGTCACTACGAGAGTTTCTACCAGCGAGCAAACCATCCGAGCCGTCCGCTGGCGTTCTGGATCAGGTACACGATCTTCTGCCCAGCCGTCGACCCGAGCAAGGCACGTGGCGAGCTGTGGGCGGTTCTGTTCGACGGCGAAACGCGACAGCATGAGGTCGGCAAAGAGGAGTTTCCGATCGCCGACTGCGATTTCAAACAGGACGGCTTCGCAGCGCGGATCGGCACCGCCGAACTGGGCCCCGGCCTGCTCACCGGGACGGCCGGCGGTATCGGCTGGGCGCTGCGCTACACGGGGGACGAGCCGCCATTGCTGCTGTTGCCACCACGGCTCTATGCCGGACGTTTTCCGAAGGCGAAAAGCCTGGTGGCGTTGCCGGCCGCGCGGTTCTCCGGAACGTGCACGGTCAACGGCCGCGAGCTAGCCGTCGATGGCTGGATCGGCAGCCAGAATCACAACTGGGGCAGCGAGCACACCGATCGCTACGCGTTCGGACAGGTGGCCGGCTTCGATGGCGAGCCGGACAGCTTCCTCGAAGTCGCCACAGTGAAGGCCAGGATCGCCGGACCGGTGACGACACCCTGGCTGACGAACCTCGTGCTGCGGCACGACGGCCGAGAACACTCACTTGTCGCGCTGCGCAAGGCGGTTACGGCGAAGGCGAACTACTCGTACTTCCAGTGGGACTTCGCCAGCAGCGATGACGAGGTCGACGTCTCGGACGGATCGTCGCTGACCGCGACGCGTTCGTCGGCCTGCGCTACGACAATCCGCCCGGCGGCTTCAAGCACTGCCTGAACACCAAGATCGCAACGGCCGAGGTGACGGTGCGTGATCGCCGAACCGGCCAGAGCACCGAACTGCGCGCCGCCAACCGAGCCCTGTTCGAGATCCTCACCAGCGACACCGATCACGGCGTGGTGGTACGAGCCTGACTGTCGAGTTCGAGGCCGGTGCACAACGCCGCCAACCAATGGCTGACGCTGTCAGCGCGGATCCACGGCCCGCTCGGCACGATGCGCACGCCGCCGAGCGCGCTGCCGGGATCGGCGCACACGAAGCAGTCGTCCGGCACTACCTGCAGTCGGCGCATGAATGCGTTGCCGCGAAGCCACGATCGCCGGTACCGCGCGACCCGCGCTCGCTGTCACCGATGCGCGCGGCGAGAGCCCACGCCGCGGCCACACCCTCGCCGATGAAGCCGGTGTTGAAGCTCGGCTCGTCCGGGCTGAGGTCCTCCAGGAAGGCACCGGTTGTGCGGACCTGCCGGTCGATCGCCCAGTCGGCCAGCTGCAGCACGAACGCCGCCTGATCCGGATCGCCGCTGATGCGGTGCACCGCGTTCCACCCCTGGGCCGACCAGCCGACGAGACCCCAGCTCTGCAGCGCGGCGAAGCGTGCGCGCTGCACGGCGAGGCAACGCCGCCAGACCGCCTCCGGAACGTCGGCGACCAGGCTCGGATCGCTGCTCAGCGCGACGAGCACGGCACCGGGCAGGTAGATCGCATCCTGTTGGTCGGCCAGGGTCACCGGCCGAGCGGATATGGCGCCGCTGCTACGCAGCATCGCGGCCAGTCGACGCCCGACCGCGCGCAGCTCCGCCCGGTTCGCCAGCGGTGAGGCTGGTGCCCCGAAGGTGGCGAACAGCACCGCGTCGGCTAGCGGCCCGCCTCGATCGACATCGAACGCGGACGGGCCGTCGGTGCGCCCGGACAGGTAGGTGTCGACCCCGCGCAGCGCATCATCGCGCCACGCCGGCTCGTCGAGGATGACGCCCGCGCGATACAGGCCGCACAGCGCGTGCAGCATGCGCGGTGCAGTTCCATCGCGCTGCTGCTCGCCGGTGACCGCGTTCACCGCGTAGACCGGCACGCCTTGCGCAGACATGTTGCGGTGGGTGAATTCGGCCAGAGCGCGCGCCTGTGCAACGGGATCGGCCGGTTCGGTCATCGGCGGGCGCGCCGGGAAGCCGCCGGAGAGCACGCGCACACCGGCCGGCCCGCGCACCCAGCTGGCGGTGCGATACGTCCGCATCCGCGGCCGAACGGCGCCGCCGGTTACCGCCGCGGCAAGTTCCTGCTTCGACCAGCCGTTGTAGACCGCGGCGCCGGGCAGGGCTACTCGCGGCGGTGAGCCTGCGGCGTCTGCACGCAGTGTGTCGAAGCCGCGGCGCACTTTCATCATGGCCAGCCGCGCATCGGTGCCGAAGTCCTCGCAGTCGAACAGCACGCTCACCGACACCGCGGTCGGGCGCACCGTCAGCTCACCGGCGCGCGCTGCCGCGTCGCGTGCCGCACGGGCCACGAGATCGGCCAGGTCAGCCCGTCCCCACGCGACGCCGACGCCGAGCGTCCGGCCGCCGTACAGCGCGACCGCCGCGCCCTCGAACGCGACGCCGGGATCCTTCGGCGTCACTACCGGCGAACCGTCCGGTTGCAGCGCGGCTGCCGCCCAGTCGGTCAATTGCCGGCCGTATTCCTCGTCGCTCGTCCAACCGAGCTCAGGGCCGTCCGGTTGCCCGTAGGTGTGCCACTGCACGCCGGGTTCGGCAACCTTGCGCACGGTCTGCCGATACAGCGTGTGCGCCTCGGTGCGGTCGATGCGGGCGTTCGTCGTGAGCGCGTGCCGGTACTGCTGAGCCTCGTTGGTGAAGACCTGGGTGTTCGGCAGCGCACCGCCGCGGCGTGCGCCGCTGCGGTCGGTGCACACGATCGCGTAGCGGCTGAAGTCCAATTCGCTGGGCGCGACCGCCTCGGCGTGGCCCAGGAAGGTCACCGCGATCTTCAGCGCAGGCAGCCGATCCAGCCGGATCAGGCCGGCCGAGAGCCGCAACGTGCGGATCGTCGCAGCCACCACGTCGGCCGGAGTGCAGACATCGACCGGGCCGTCCTCGGGCAGGTGCCACAACCCGTCCCGGGCGAGCCGGGCGTCGTCGTCGGCGCGCCGGAAGCTGACGAACACCCCGCCCGCGCCGTCGTACTCGTCGTCCAACGTTGTCGGTGCGATGGGCACGGTGCCGTGCGTGAGCCAGTGCTCCGCGGCGCGGCGGGCCAGTGCGGTCGGGTGCAGTCCGCCCGGCAACTTGCGCACCGGGTCGGACGGCGCGGTCGCGAGCGTCGCGGGCGGCCGGTGCAGCTGCATGCCCAGGTCGCGCTCGATGTCGAGCAACACTTCGACCCGGTAGCCCGCAGCCGAAGCCCACGCGAGCCCACCGCGGCCAGGAAAGCCCACCACCGCGATCGCTCCCTCGACGGTGTAGCCCTCGGCTTCGAGCGCCTTGATCGCGTCGGACAAGGCAGTGCCGGAGCTGAGCGAGTCGTCGATGATCACGACCGACTTGCTGCGGTCACCGGGCCCCTCGATGAGACGCCCCGACAGGTAGGTCTTGCGTTGCTTGCGGATCGCCAGGCCGGTGTAGTGCCCCGCTCCGGCTGCCACGCACGCCGACAGCAACGGCAGCCCAGTCATCCCGTGCGCGGCGAGCTGGGTCGACTCGAATCGGGCGAGCCGATCCAGCAACGCACGCGCTGCGAGTGCCAGGCCCTCGGCCGTCATCGTGACGTTCCACGAGTAGAACATCCATGGCGCGGTGGAGCCGTCACGATGACGGATCGGGTGCTCCGGCGTCGACCACAGCACTCCGTCGCTGGCGAGCAGGGCGCGCAACCCCTCCACGGCTTGCTCGTTGCGCACCGGTATCGTCAGCCGACGCCGGCGATGCTGTCGAGCTTCGCCTCGATCCCGCTGAGCCGTGCGGTGAGCACCTGCTCGACACTGGCCAACCGCTCGACGAGCTCGGCGAAGACGTCGGGCGGCGGCAACTCTTGCGGCCACTCGCCGCGAATGCCACCGACCCGGAAGCCGCCTCCGCCGCCCTCGCCGCCTTCGGGCAGCTCATTCGGGCCGCCGATGAACGACATCGCACGCGTCTGCGCGCCGCCCGCGGCGCCGAGTACGCGTTGCTGAAGTTGGGCGCCTTCGAGGGCCTGGATCCGCAGCTGCAGCCGGCTCACCTCGGACAGGATTTCCCGCCACACCCCGTAGTCAGGACCCACCGGCAACTCTTGCGGCCACTCGCCCCTGATGCCGCCTCCGAAGATGCCACCGCCACCTTCGCCGCCTTCTGGCAACTCATTCGGTTCGCCCATTGCCGTCTCCCCCCGTGTGTTTTGCGAGCGACTTCGGCTCGTCTGATCCGGCAGGGCGAAGCTATCCCCAACCAATGCGGCGCAGCTACGAATTGGGCACAAATTGCCCGAAGGGGCGAATGGTTGCTCAGCTGGGCGGTCCCGCACACTTCACGGCTTGCCGAGCAGCACCTTCACCTCGAGGTTGGTGATGTCTTCGCGGTCTTCAGGCTTGGCTCCGCCGGTGATCTGCGGCAGCGAGTTCTTGTCGTCTGTCACGAAGAGGTTCACGGACGAACGTGCGGATGTTAGTGCGCGCGGCGTCAGCAGCTCGTGTGCGCGCCGCGCTTCCACACCAGGTTCAGCTGAGTTGCCGTTTGCGATGCCGCCCAGTGCCCCGGATGCGCGCCGCCCGATCCCGTGCCCGACGTCGACACGCAGCTCAGCGAGCCGGTGATCGTCGGCGCCTTGAGGATCGTCACCTTCGCGCCGAGCGCCGGCTGGACGGAGTTGTGCCCCGCCGCCGCGCCGTGCAACGTAGCGGCCTCCGACAGCTGCAGCATGCCGTGCGCGCTGTGCGAAACGTCGACCGCGAGCGTGCCACTGGGCGCTTGGTCGAACGTCGAGGCGGTGATCTTGCCGGCGTGCAGATCGAGCGTGCCCTTGTTGACGAGGAATCCACTGTCGAACTCGGTGAACGCGCCCAGTGTTGTCGACGACACGAGGACCAGCGCCGAGTGGCCAAGACCCACCACATCATGTGCGTGCGACGTGCCGGCCGCCGTCGTCGCCGGCACGCGCACGGTGACCGTGCTGGGCGTGCTGCCGCCGCCGACATTGCTGATCGACTTGACGTCGCTGCCGGCGATCGCCAGGCCGCCGGCAGCCGAGATGGTGACGTCGCCCGACAACGACCCGCCAGTCCACTTCACCTCGCCGGCGCCGCCGAGTGTCGCGGTGCCGTCGAGCGATCCGTGCGTGCCGAGCAGCAGTTGCGTGCTCGAGCCGATCGCGATAGTGCCGCTCACGGCCGTCGGCCCGGTTACCGAGAGGTGCCCGCCGCCGGTGATCGCGGTCGCGGTGAGCTTGTTCGGCGCGCCGCCGGTGAGCTGAAGGGTGCGTCCGGCGGCGATCCTGGTGGTGCCCGCGCCGGCTTCGTAGGCGACACCGTCGAGGACAGTCGCGCCGGATCCACCGGTGGGAACGGCTAGCGTCCCGCTGTTGCTCAACCGATCCGGATTCGTACAGCAGCCCTGGCTCGACAGCGACGTCCCGGCGGCGAGGCGGATCGTGCCGTTCGTGGCGTTCACCAGGTGTGCTGCATCCGCCGTGGTGATCGTTGCCCCGTTGCCGACGGTGATGGTGCCGTGGTTGGTCTGCACGACCGGCACGCCGGGGCCGCCGCCGGAGAGGTCTTCGCCGGCCAGGACCCGGTGCCCGTTTCCGGTGTGCGCGCCATCGACTCGCATCGTCACGCTGTGGCCGATCGTCAGGGCTGCCTCGATCAGGCCGCCGGTCCAGTCGAACGTGCCCGAGCCGGCCAGCGTGGCCGTGCCGGAAAGCGTCGACGACGTGTTCGTCGTCAAGCCGCCGAGTTCGAGATCGAAGGCGTGGCCGAGCGTTTGGGTGCCGCTGAAGTGCGCGCTCGACTGCCCTTGCATCGACCACCCGCCGTCGCCCTGGTACGTGCCTCCGGGCGCGACGGTCACCGGCGCGGCAGAGGTCACCAGCTCGCCGCCCGACGACGTGGTCACGGCCGCGTTCTGGTCGAACTCGACCACGGTGATCGTGAGCGTTCCGTTGTCGATCGAAACGGTGCCGTCGTTGACGACCTTTCCCGGGGCGGCGCAGCACTCGTCGCCGTCGATCTCGTTGTTGCCGGACGACATCAGAGTCGCGGCCGATTCGATGTGCAGCATCTGCGGGTGGGTGATCTGCAGCGCGCCCGAGCCGGTGACCCCGCTCAAGTTCAGCGTCCCGGCCACGTCGAGTGCCTGGGTGAGGCTGTTGGGTTCCTGGTTCGCCCCGCTGACCGTTCCGGTCGCGGCCGATTCGATCGTCGTCGGCGTATCGAGCGTGCCGCCGTCCCACATGAACGTGCCGGTGACCGAGATTGCCCCGCCGCTCACGCTGGTCGTGCACAGCGCAGGATTCTGCGTCAGCGTGAAGTCGGTCAGCTCGACGGTCGGAACCGCGTCGACGTGCGCGAAGCAATCGTCGTTGGACGGCTGAGTGATGATCACCGAGTCGCCGTCGCCGGGGACGCCCACCGGGCTCCAGTTGTGCTGATCACTCCACGAGTGGTTGTCGGCGCCGGCGGTCACCGTGTTGCCGACCCAGGTGTAGGTGGTGCCGCCAACGGCTCGTGCCGCCGACACCGGATACGCCAGCAGGAAGAGCACCGCAGCGAGGCAACTCAACCGATGACCACTCATCTGATCCTCCACGCGCACACAGGTTTGCCGTCGGGGTCCGGCCTCAGTGCGGAGGGGATGCAATCGTCGCGCGTGATACCTGCCGGGTCACCGAGCAAGGCACGCGTTGGCCGGTTGCCGCGTCACTTCCACCGAAAGTGCACGAAGACGCGACCAAAATTGTCCGAGTCCTTCTCGACCCGGTGATACACCGCGCGGATGTCCTTTCGGTCGAGGAAGCGCAGAACGCGTTTCTTGAGCTGGCCGGAGCCCTTCCCGGTGATGATCTCGACGAGTGGTGCCTTCTTCGCCACAGCCTCGGCGATGATCGACTGAAGTGCTCGATCGATCTCGTCACCACGGTTGTAGATGTCATGGAGGTCGAGCTTGAGCTTCACCGCTCCAGCGCACGTCTCTGGTCGATGACATCGCGGACGACCTCGTGGCTGAGCCCGTGGCCGGGGAATGCGGCAAGACTGCTGATCGGGAAGTTACCGATCAGCCGCTTCATCTCCTCGTTCTCGAGGATGCTCTCGCCAACGCCGGCATCGTCGAGAATCTTGCGCAACGCGGCGGCCGCCTCAGGATCGGCGAGCCATTCGTCCAGAGTCGACATCTCATCGAGCGGCAGGGGCGGTTCGTGCGACTCGAGCTCGATGGTCTCGCGCAGCCGAAGATCACGCGACGATGCGCCGATCGCGATCTCGAAGGCACCGCTCTCCAGGTGCCACGAACGGCGACGGGTCGACCAGAACGAGAAGTCGCGCGCGTTCAGAGTGAACTGCACGACCTCGGTCGCACCCGGCTCGAGGTCGACCTTCGCAAAGCTCTTCAGCTCGCGGCGCGGCCTGGCAACCGACGTGAGCAGGTCGCCGACGTACAGCTGCACCACCTCCTTGCCGCGACGCTGACCGGTGTTGGTGACCGCGCAGCTGACCGACACCGCCGCGTCATCGGCAACCGAGACGTCGAGGTCGGAGTAGTCGAAGGTCGTGTAGGACAGCCCATGCCCGAACGGGTAGCTGACCTGCTGATCGCGTGCGTCGTAGCCGCGGTAGCCGACGAACACGCCCTCGCCGTACCGGACGTGCCCGTCCTCGCCCGGGAAGTTGAGGTAGGACGAGTTGTCCTCGAGCCGGAGCGGCATTGTCTCGGCCAGCCGCCCGCTGGGGTTGGCGACACCGAAGAGCAGGTCGGCCGTCGCGCCGCCCGCGGCCTGGCCGCGACAGCCAGCGTCTCCAGGATCGCAGCAGCATGCGCCTCCCAGTCGGATACTTGCACCGCTGATCCGTTGGCCAGCACGACGACGAGCCGCGGGTTCGCGGCCGCCAGCCGGGGGAGCAGTGCGGTCTGGTTCGTCGGCAGCCGCATGTGCACGCGGTCGAAGCCCTCCGACTCGTCCGATCCCGGCAACCCGCAGAAGACCACGACGACATCTGCGCGGGCGGCGAGTGCGACAGCTTCATCGGCCAGGGCCGCATCGTCAGCCGCATCGCCGGTAAGCGTGAAGCCGGCGGCGAACGCCACGTCGACGCCGTCCGGCGCGGCGGCGCGCACCTCGTCGAGCGGATTGTCGACGCGGGTCGGGTTCACCTGCGAGCTGCCGGCGCCCTGGAATCGCGGCGAGCGGGCGAACTCGCCGATCACGGCAAGCGTCTGCCCCGAGGACGGCTGCAACGGCAGCGTGTCGCCGTCGTTCTTCAGCAGCACTGCGCAGTCGCGCGCCGCCTCGCGGGCCAACCGTGGTGGGCGTCGACATCGATCCGCCAAGCCGGCCGGGTGCGGCGGTCGCGCGCGCGCACCAGTTGCAGCACGCGCCGCACCGCGGTGTCCAGGACGGCCTCGTCGAGGTGCCCGGCGCACCGCGTCGACGATCGCGGCGTCGCTCACGCCGAGGTTGGGCGGCATCTCGAGGTCCAGCCCGGCAGCCAGCGCCGCCACCCGGTCGTGCACCGCACCCCAGTCGGACATCACCAGCCCGTCGAAGCCCCACTCGTCGCGCAGTACCGATGGTGAGCAGCCATTCGTGCTGCGAGGCGTACGTGCCGTTGATCCGGTTGTAGGCGCACATCACCGTCCACGGCCGGGCCGTCGTGACGACGTGCTCGAACGCCGGCAGGTAGATCTCGCGCAGCGTTCGCTCGTCGACCTCGGCGCTGACCCGCAGCCGGTCGGTCTCCTGGTTGTTCGCGGCGAAGTGCTTGAGCGAGGTGCCGACACCCTCGCCCTGGATGCCTCGACCATCGCTGCAGCCAGCCGGCCGGCCAGCACGCGGATCCTCGGACAGGTACTCGAAGTTGCGCCCGCACAGCGGCGAGCGCTTGATGTTGATGCCCGGGCCCGAGCACCACGGCGACGCCCTGCGCGCGCGCCTCACCGCCCGAGCGCTTCGCCGACCGCGCGGGCCAGCTCCGACGTCCCACGACGAGCCCGAGCGCCGACGCGGTCGGGAAGCAGGTGGCCGGGCAGGCTGCCGGACGAGCCCGACGTGGTCGCCGCTCATCGGGCTGCCGGCGCAGGCCGTGCGGGCCGTCGGACACCGCGATCGACGCGATGCCCAGCCGGTCGACCGCGCGCGGTGTGCCACATATCCGAGCCGAGGCACAGCGACGCCTTCTCCTCGAGGCTGAGCTGCTGCAGTACGGTCGCGTCGTCGTCGAGTGCCATGGCGCCATTGTTCCCGCATCCGGGATCGCCGCTCTTGTGGGCACTAGACACCACCCAACCCACTTGCCGGATATGCCCGATTGGTATAGACCAGGGAGATCACCCCGTCGCCTCAGCAATCCGGGAACTGCCATGCCGGTCGACCGAATCCATCGCAGCGGCGCGCTGCTCGGCTGCCTAGCCCTGGTTGTGGCGCTGGCACTCGCTCCGTCGGCCACCGCCCAGGCGCCCCAGCGCGATGTGACGCGTGCTGGGCACCTACCGCAGCTCATTCCGCAACCGGTGCACGAAACCGCAGGCCGCGGACACTTCACCCTCACCAGGCACACCCGCATCGTGGCTGCTGGCGTGGCCGCAGCGGTCGGACGGGATCTGGCCCGGGCGTTGCGCCCGGCCACCGGCTACCCGTTGCAGGTGGTACCGGGCCACGCCCGGCGCGGTGATATCCGGGTGCGGCTGGACCCATCGGCCGGCATCGCGGCGGACCGCTTCGGCGAGGGTTACCGGCTGGCCGTCACGCCACGTGGAGTCGTGCTGCGTGCGGTCAAGGCACACGGCTTGTTCGACGGGATCGAGACGCTCCGTCAGCTGCTGCCGCCGTGGATCGCGAGCCGCACGCGCCGCCCCGGGCCGTGGACGATCTCGTCGACGCACATCATCGACTTTCCGCGCTACGGATATCGCGGATTCATGCTGGACATCGCCCGGCACTTCGAGCCGCCGGCGGTCGTCAAGCGGTTGATCGGCGAGGCGGCGCAATACAAGTTCAACGTGTTCCACCTGCACCTGAGCGACGATCAGGGGTTCCGCCTCGTGATCCATGGTTTTCCCCGGCTCAGCAGGATCGGTGGGCGCGGCTCGGTCGGCACCCAAGGCCGCACGAAGGATCCGGGCGGCTTCTGGACGCAGGCGCAATATCGCTCGGTCGTCGCGTATGCCGCTGCGCGGTTCATGACCGTCGTGCCCGAGGTCGACACCCCCGGCCACAACAACGCGATCATCATGTCCGAATACCGAGACACCGCTAACCCGAGGCTGAACGGGCATCCGCGCGACATCAACTGCGGTAAGAAACACCCGCCCAAGTGGAACTACACCGGCGATGTCGGCTACAGCGCGCTGTGCCCGGCGAGCAAGAACACGTGGACGCTGCTGCGCGCGATCATCGGTCAGCTGACGAAGCTGTCGCCCGGGCCCTACTACGACCTCGGCGGCGACGAGGTGCCGACGACCGTGCTGAGCCATTCGCGCTACGCGGCGCTGGTCAACAAGGAGAGCGGCATCGTCGCGGGCGACGGCAAGACCGTCATGGGCTGGGCCGATATCTCCAGCGCCGGCACGAAACCGCCGAAGGGATCGGTTGCCGAGTACTGGAATCCCGCTGCCGGCTCGGCAGACGGCACCGAGAGTGCCACCGACGCGGTAGCGAAAGGCATGCAGGTGGTGATGGCCCCGGCCAACCACACCTACCTCGACCAGCGGTATCGCGCTCATGTGCCGACCGATCTCGGCCAGACCTGGGCCTGCGCGCACGGCTGCGACGTCGACCAGTTCTACAACTGGGATCCCGCGCACTACGTCAACGGCGTCTCCGGGCACGACGTGATCGGCGTCGAGGGCGCGCTGTGGACCGAGACCCTGCGCACCCCCAGCGTGGCTGAGTACATGGTCGTCCCGCGACTGCTGGCGCTGGCCGAGGTGGCCTGGTCGCCCCGCGTTCGCCGCGCGGCACACAGCCGGGCCTACGCGCACTTCCTGACCCGGCTCGCCGGCGAAGGCCCGCGGTTGCAGGCGGCCGGGATCAACTTCTACCCGACGCCGGAGGTGCCCTGGCACCTGGCGTTGGCCCCCGGCTCACCGCACCAGACCGCGACCGGGCAGCGGGTGAGCGGGGTCATCGCCGCGCTGTCCGCACCGGCGCGGCGACCGTCGGCGGTGCACGCGACGGTGCGCTGGGGTGACGGGGCAACCTCGACGGCGAAGGTCCGTGGTGCCGGGCCGGGCAAGGACCGGGTGAACGGCCTGTACCGGATCCGGGCCGGCCACACCTATCCGGGCGCGGTCCCGCCGGCGGTCACGGTGCGTGTCACGTCTCCCGGCATGGCGGCGAGGTCCGTCCGCGTTCCGCTCCGTCATCAAACTGGTACAGACAAATCTCTCATCTGGTCTAGACCACTACGGTCGAGTCAGGTAGCGTCCGGACCCCAACGGCCGAGGAAAGGATCGGGTATTCATGAGACGAGTCGCGATCGGCGGTCGCAGCGGTGTCGCTTCTGGCGGCAGTCGCACTGACGGCGTGTGGCAGTTCCGGCGGCAGCGGAGGGAGCGGAACGGCGCGACACTCGTTGAAGCTCGTCGCCGCCGACTACGGCACCGGCCCGGCCAACAGCAGCTCAGAAGTACTGGCAGGGCATCGCGGACGCCTTCCACAAGGCGAACCCGAAGCATCAAGGTCTCGGTCCAGACCATCAACTGGAACGACTTCGACACCCAGGTCCAGACGATGGTCCAGAACAAGCAGTACCCGGACATCACCGAGGGCGACTACTTCGCGAACTACGCGCAGGAAGGCCTGCTGTACAAGGCCAGCGACGTCCTGAGCAAGCCGGACAACCTGCATGCAGGTGTTCACGAAGCTCGGCAGCTACAAGGGCGCGCAGTACGGCATGCCGTTCACGACGAGCTCGCGCACGCTGTTCTACAACAAGAAGCTCTTCGCGCAGGCGCACATCACGTCCGCGCCGCAGACCTGGGCCGACGTCCAGACCGACGCCGCCAAGATCAAGGCGCTCGGCAAGATCGGCTTCGGCCTGCCGTTCGGCTCGGAGGAGGCCCAGGCCGAGGCGCTGCTGTGGATGCTCGGCAACGGCGGCAACTACAAGACAGCAGCGGCAAGTGGACGATCGACAGCTCGCAGAACGTCGAGACGTTCCACTTCCTGAAGCAGCTTCGTCGCCGCCGGCGACACCGAGCCGAACCCGGGCACGAAGAACCGCACCGACCTGTGGAAGCAGTTCGCGCAGGGCCAGATCGGCATGATCAACGGCTCGCCCGCGCTCGTCCCGATCATCCAGGAGGGCAAGGTGCTCTCCTCCTCGGACTGGACCTCGGTTCCGATCGCCAGGCAAGACCGGCCCGCTGCAGACGACGCTCGGCGTGTGCGACTTCGTCGCCGCGTTCAAGAACGGCGGCACGTCCAAGCAGGCAGCGATCAAGAAGTTCCTGGACTTCGCCTACCAGGACAAGTACCAGCTCGCAGTTCGACAAGGAATACGACCTGCTGCCGGCCACGAACTCGGCTACGCAAGGCGACTGTCCTCCGACCCGATCTTGGCCCGTTCCTGAAGGCCCTGCCGCAGGCGGTGCAGTACCCGAACAGCACGGCGTGGGCCAACGTCAAGACCCAGATCCAGCACATCATCGGCACCGCCGTGACCGGCGACCCGAAGTCCGTGCTGGGCACGATCCAGCAGACGGCAGAGAAGGGCAGCTGACCGCAGCGGTGCGAGCATGACGACGCGGTCCGGCGCGCAGGTCGCCGGCCGCAGCCCGCTGCGCCGGATCGGCCGGGCCGCAGCGCCGCTCGTCTGGATCGGCCCGGCCGTCGCGCTCATCGCGGTCGTCGTGCTGTGGCCCGTCGTGGTCATGTTCCGGACCTCGTTCCAGCACATCAGCCCGGACGGCTTCGACCTCGGCTCGGCCGGCGGCAAGAACTACGCGCGACCTGTTCGACGAGCCCGACCTGTCCGGCGTGCTGATGCGCACCGTCGTCTGGGTCGTGGCGGTCGTCGCCGTGACGATGGTGCTGTCGCTGCTGCTGGCGCAGCTGTTCAACGAGCGCTTCCCCGGCAGGCGGGTGGCGCGCTGGGCGCTGATCGCGCCGTGGGCCGCGTCGGTGATGATGACCGCGCTGGTCTTCCGGTGGGCGCTGGACGCCAACAACGGCGTCGATCAACGTCTTCCTGCACGACATCGGCGTGCTGAAGGCGTTCAACTCGAACGAGGCCGACTGGCTCGGCCGGCCCACGTCCGCGTTCGTCTGGATGATGGTCGTCGCGGTGTTCGTGTCGCTGCCGTTCTCGACGTACGCGCTGCTCGCCGGCCTGCAGGCGATCCCGACCGACGTGTACGAAGCAGCGCGTGTCGACGGCGCCATCAAGCTGGCGGACGTACGCGCTCGATCACGCTCCCGCTGCTGCGGCCGGCGTTCCTGGTCGCGGCGCTGATCAACATCATCAACGTGTTCAACTCGTTCCCGATCATCTGGGAGATGACGCGCGGCGGTCCTGGGTACGCGACCAGCACGACGACGACGTTCATGTTCCTGCTCAAGCAGAGCTACATCGGCGAGTCCGCGAGCATGTCGGTGATCAACTTCGGGCTGGTGATCCTGCTGGTCGCGCTGTTCCTGCGCGCGACTCGGTGGAAGGACCAGGTGGGCTGACGATGGCGATAGCGGTCCAGACGGTCGATGCGCCCGCCGGCAGCGCCGCGCAAGCCCGCGCGGCGCCGAGGTACCCGGTGGACGCCGGGCAAGGTCGTGCTCGCGCTCGTCGCGTACGTCATCGCGATGATCTTCCTGCTGCCGTACGCGGAGATGGTCATCTCGGCGTTGCGGCCGCCGAAGGAGTTGCTCGACCGCGGCTACCTGCCCCACCACTTCGACTGGTCGAACTTCACCTCGATCTGGAAGACCGGCTTCGGCAAGAATCTCGGCGCAAGCCTGAAGATCGCGGGCGGCGCGACCGTGCTCGTCCTGCTCGTCGCGATGCCGGCCGCGTACTACACGGCACGTCACCGGTTCCGCGGCCGGACGCTGTTCCTGCTGCTCGTGCTCGCCACGCAGATGTTCCAGCCGGCCGCGATGCTCGTCGGCGTCCAGCGCGAGTTCATCGAGTTTCAACCTGCCCAGCCCGATCATCTCGCTGATCCTCGTCAACGCCGGCTTCAACCTCGCGTTCGCGGTGTGGATCCTCAACGCCTACTTCTCGTCGATCCCGGTCGAGCTCGAGGAGGCCGCGATGGTCGACGGCACGAGCCGGCTCGGCGCGCTCGCGCCGGATCACGCTGCCGCTGGCCTGGCCCGGCATCGTGACTGCGCTGATCTTCACCTTCATCGGCGCGTGGAACGAGTTGCTCGTCGCGCTGACTCTGACGCTGGGCTCGTCGCAGTGTCAGCGGCCGATCACGGTGGAGATCAACAACTACATCGGCCAGTACTCGATCGACTGGGGCCACCTGTTCGCCGGCTCGGTGATCGCGACGATCCCGGTGATCATCCTGTTCGCCATGATCGAGGGCAAGGTCGTCGGCGGGCTGACCGCGGGATCGATCAAGTAGCCGATCAGCGGCGCCGTCAGGTCGGCGACGAACGTGACCCGGTCGCCGCGGTACCAGCTCGTCACCCACTCCACCGGCTCGCCCGCCTCGTCGAAGCTGTGCCGGCCGAGCACGAGCATCGGCGCGCCGGTGTCGGTGTTGAGCAGCGCGCGCCTCACGCGTCGACGCCGGCGCTGTCGAGATCGATTCCTCGGCGTGGGCCGGCGACGACGCCGTAGACGCGGTCGAGGATCGCGTAGAGCGACTGCTCGCGGCGGATGTGGCGGCTGAGCTGGGGAAAGCGCTGCGCCGACAGGTGCGAGGTCTCCACCGCCATCGGCCGGTCGTCGGCCAGCCGCAGCCGCTCGATCTGCCAGACCCCCGCGCCGATCGTCGAGGCCGAGCTTCTCGGCGACGCATGTCGTCGGCCCGGACCCGGTCGGCGGCCAGCAGGCGCGTCGACGCGGTGAAACCGTTGGCGGCGGCCTGCTCGGTGAAGCTGGTCAGGTGCAGCGGCCAGTCCATCTTCGGTTCGGCGACGTACGTGCCCGACCCCTGGCGCCGCACCAGCCGGCCTTCGGCGACCAGTTCGAGCAGCGCCTGCCGCACAGTCGTGCGCGAGGTCTCCAGTTCGGCCGCCAGTACGCGTTCGGTCGGCACCGCGCTGCCGGGCTCGAGCGACTCGATGTTGCGCCAGCAGGTGCCGCTTGACGGTGTAGTACTTCGGTTCACGATCCGGTTGGGCGGCGGCGCTGCTCACCGGCGATCTCCTCGGCGTCGTTGGTCGGCTGGATGCGCGACTTGATGCTCGTCCGCATTGCGCTCAAGTCAAGCACGCCAGCTCGCAGTGGTCTAGTCCAATGCATGGTGACCCGGTTTGCACCCGCCGTGGTCGCTATATGCCCCGTCCCATCCGGTATAGCGACCGCGGCGGGTGCAAACCGAACTGCCGGCCACGCTGGAATGTCCGGTTGGCCCGCAACGCCGGTTTGCGCGGTCAGTAATACGTCATCTGACAGATCCAACTGATCGCGATCGCAGGCATCGTTTGTCTCGTCGCCGACCTGCTAGACGCTAATCGGGGGGTGCGGATAGCAGGCGGCGACACTCACGCCGAACCCGTCGGGAGGGACGGGCTCGGCAAGAGATCGGCCCGCGGGTCGCAGGGGGGAGGCAACTCATGACCGCTGCGAGCGCTGTGCGGTCGGCGCGTGTGACTAGCCTCCACGCGCCGGCCAGCCCGCCTAAAGGGCCTTTCACGGCGATGCGGATGCCCGGGATACTGCCAGGCGTGCCGCTTGATCGCCGGGGTCGTCCGCTCATCGGCCGAACCGATGCCTTGACCGCGATCCGGGACGCCTCCGTTCATCAGCCCGGGCCCAACGTCGTCGTCGTGACCGGCGAGGCCGGGATCGGCAAGAGCCGCCTGCTCGACCACGTCATCGAGGACCGCCGCGCGCGACGGCTGGCGCGTGCTGACCGGCGGCTGCGTCGAGGTCAGCGGCGACCCGATCCCGTACGCCCCGATCGCCGCGCGCGTTGCGCTCGCTGCGGCGCGAGATCGACGACGAGGACTGATCCAGGCCGCCATCGACACCATGCTCGGCAGCCGGGCGCGGCGAGGCGCCGCGCGATCTGGCCGAGCTGTTCGAGCACGCACTGTCGATCGTCCAGCGGGTGTCGGACCGACGGCCCGCTCGTCTTCGCGCTCGAGGACCTGCACTGGGCCGACGCCGGCACGCTCGACATGATCTCGTTCCTGCTGCGCAACCTGGACGGCGACGCGCTGCTGCTGCTGACCTACCGCGACGAGGACTGGCACCGCTCGCCCGCGCTGAGCCGGCTGACCGAGCACCTCGTCCGCTCGCGCCAGGTCACCCGGGTCGAACTCGCCCGCCTGACCCGCGACGAGCTCGCGGAGCTGAGCCGAATCGGTGATCGGCTCGGCCGGCCTCGGACGCCGAACTCGACGCGCTCGTCGACCGCTCGCAGGGCAACCCGTTCATCGCCGAGGAGCTGCTCGTGGCCGACGGCGAGCTGACCGTTCCGACCGTCGCTGCACGACATCCTGCTGGCCCGCGCCTCGCAGATCGACTCCGGACGCCGAGCACCTGGTGCGCGTGACGGCACTGCTCGGACGCCCCGTCGGCCACGACCTGTTCGCTGGACGCGAGCCGGCTCGACGACGGCCGGCTCGCCGCCGCGGTGCGCAGGCGGTCGGCAGCGGCCTGCTCGTCGCCGACGCCGACGCGAGGAGTACGCGTTCCGGCACGTGCTCACCCAGGACGCCGTTCGCCAGCGGCTGCTGCCGGCCGAACGCCGGCGCCTGCACGCACCATCGCGACCGCGCTCGCGCGGCGACCCGAGCGTCACGCAGAGCGCGAGCCGCGCGGCCGAGTGGGCCGCGCACGTGCTCGCCGTCGGGCGATCGGGCCGCGGCGCTCCGGCGCCGCTGCACGCGGCGCGGCTGTCCGCCGGCGTCTACGCGTACGGCGACAGCGTGGCGGCAGTACAGCCGCGTCGTCGACCTGCTCGACGCGTCGATACAGCTGCGCTCGCCGAGCCCGCGATGGTCGTGCTGGCCGAGGCCGCGGACGCCGCGCGGTGGAGCGGCGACTGCCACAGCGGTCGAACTCGCCGAGCGCGCCGTGCCAGGCGTGCACCGGCTATCACGAACGCGCCGCGATCGCCGAGCGAATCGGCCGCTACCTCGTCGACGCCGGCCGGTTCGCCGACGCCGAGGCGGCTTTACCTCGCGCGCTCCGAACTCGCGGCCGACGCTCGACGACCCCGCGCTGCACGCGCGGGTCGCCGTCGTCGTCCGCCCGGCTGTTGCTGCTGACCGGCCGGTACCACCAGGCGATCCCGCAGGCGTGCCGCACTGGAACTCGCTGCCGCCGCGGACGTCCCCGCCGAGCAGGGCCGCGCGCACACGGCGCTCGGGATGAGCCAGGTCCTGCTCGGCGAGGTCGAGGACGGGCTGCAGCACGTCCGCGACGGCCACGAGCTCGTCCACGCGCACGGCGACCTCGACGACCGCCGACGCGCCGACAGCAACCTCTCGTACGCGCTGCTGATCGCCGGCCGGACCCGCGAGGCGTGCGAGGTCGGTGTGCCGGGCTGCAGATGATGCGCCGGTACGGCCTCGCCGCTGCCGGCGGCGGCGCGCTCACCAGCAACACCATCGTGCTGCTGCGGATGTGCGGCCGTTGGCTCGATGCCGAGCAGCTCTCCGACGAGGCCGAGGCGCAGGGTCTCGCCGGACGGCATGGCGCTGCGCATCGCGTTGTCGCGCACCGAACTCGAGATCGCGCGCGGGCAACTCGAGCGGGCGCGCGAGCACCTCGACAAGGCCTCAGCTCGCCGGTGCGCAGGGCAGCACCGAGGTCGTCGCCGACCTGCACCTCGCCGAGGCCACCATCGCGCTGGGCCACGACGATCCGCAATCAGCGGCCTCTGCGGTCGACCAGGCCGTCGAGATGCTCAACGACGACACCCCGCGACTGTCCGTGCGCACCTGCCTGCTCGGGCTGCGGATCGAGGCGGAGATCGCCGACAATCCCGCCGCGCTCGCAGCGGCGAGACCGACACCGAACGCGCAGAGCGGTTCCACGCCCGGCTCGAAGCGACTCGCTCGGGCACGCCGTCGCCCGAGATCACGCGCATACGCGTGCACCGGCGACGGCGAGTACGCGCGGGCGCTGCGTCGCAGCGAACCGGACATCTGGCGTGCAGCGGGCGAGCAGTGGCATGCGCTCGAACGCCCGCGCGGCCTGGCCTACTGCCTGTTCCGGCAAGCCGAGGCCGAGCTGCTGTGCGCCGCGCCGCGTCGGCGCGCACCAGCCTGCGCCGGGCGCACGAAGTCGCTGTCGAATTCGGCGCGCAACCCATTGTCGCCGCGGCCGAATCGCTTGCCGAGCTCGGCCGCGTCCCACTCAGACCGTCCTGCCGAGACCGGTGTTGTCGAGATCAGGGACGGCGCAGCCGTCGCGTACCTGCGTCTCACCGCACGCGAGCGCCAGGTGCTCGACGAGCTTGCGGCCGGCCTCAGCAACCGCGAGATCGCGGACAAGCTCTTTCTCAGCCACCGCACGGTGGGTGTCCACGTATCGAACCTGCTCGCCAAGCTGGGTGCTCGATCCAGAACCGAAGCTGCAGCCGCCGCGGCCCAGCTCAACTTGCTCGACATGGGGAGGAACCAATCATGAGCTTTCAAGCTCTCAACATGCACACCGACATGAAGGTCTCCGGCAGCGCCGACGGGACCGTCACGCTCACGGCCAAGGACGAGCACGGCAACGTGCACAGCGTGACGGTGAGCAGTGACGTCGCCCGGAAGGTCCACGAGAAGGCCGGCGGGCGGGTGCACCTCGGCAACGGCTCGCACCATCACCACGGCGTGGAGGCGTTCAACATGCACACCGACGCAGTGGTGCGCGGTGGTGGCTCGTCCGTGGTGATCTCGGGCAGGGCGAGCCAGGACGGAAAGCCCGATGACGAATTGACTGTCACCATCGACGGCCCGGCACTGGCCGAGCTGAAAGCCGCCAACGTCGGCCTCTGAGCAGGCGGCCGACCCGCACTAACGATCCCCTCGACGACCGGGCACGAGCCCGGACGGCGATGCCCCATGCCCAACAACAGCCCGACTTACCTGCGAAGGAAATCCGATGGCACGCAAGAGAGCAGCGAGTGCGGTGGCCGCGCTGTTCGTTGCCGCGGCTTTCTGGGGGTGTGCGACGACCGGTACGAAGTTCGCGCTCGGCGGTTTCGGCCCGATGACGCTGCTCGCGGTCGAACTGCTCGGCGCGACCATCGCGCTGTGGATCGCGGCCGCCACTCGAGGCACGGGACGCCCGCCGTCCTGGCGGCTGGCTATAACGCTTGGGCTGCTCGAGCCGGCCACCGCGTACCTCGGCGACACGGCCGGTCTGGTGCGTACCAGTGCGGCCAACGCTGCCGTGATCCTGGGCCTCGAGTCGTGCTTCGTCGTGCTGCTCGCCGCGGTGTTCCTGGGGGAGCGCATCGACCGCGCGCTCGGCCTCGCCGTCGTGGCCGGTTTCGTCGGCCTCGGGCTGCTCGAACGGACGGGCCTGCTGTCGGGTCCGGGGATCGGGGACACGTTCGTCCTGGGCGGCACGTTCAGCGCTGCGGTGTACGTGATCGTCGCCCGCAAGATGGACGCATCGATCGACCCGTTGGCGCTGACTGTGCGCCAGTTCGCCGTCGCGTCGGCGGTGATCGTCCCGATCGCGGTGTGCTCGTGGCTGACCGGGAGCGAGGCGCCGCCCACGCACGTCCCGTTGCGCTTTTGGGCAATCGCGCTGCTGGTGGGTATCGGCGGTTACGGGGCGAGCTTCCTGCTGTACAACTATGCAATCGTGATCATCGAGGCCGGACCCGCCGCAATCATCATCAATATGATCCCGGCGTTCGGGCTGGCCACCGCTGTGTTGCTGCTCGACGAGCGGTTGGCGCCCAACCAGATCGCCGGTGCAGCGCTGCTCACCGCATCGGTGGTCGGGTTCGGGTGGACCCGGCTCGGCAGCGGACCGGTATCGGAACTCCCAGTTGCGGCCGAGCCGCAGCGGGAACTCGTCAAGGAGGCAGCATGGCAGCACCGATGACGGCCGTCGGCGTTCGTCCCGCCGCCGTGCCTGCACGCATCAGCCAGTTCCTTGACGAGCGTCCTGAGCTGCCCACCCCGTTTCTCGTGATCGACCTGGACGTCGTGCGCGAGCGGTATGAGAGCTTGCGCGCCGCGCTGCCGCTGGCGACCGTGTACTTCGCGGTCAAGGCGAATCCGGATCCGGAAGTCGTCGGGCTGCTTGCCGAACTCGGATCGAGCTTCGACGTCGCCAGCGTCGGCGAGATCGACCTGTGCCTGCGCCTGGGCATCGAGCCGGACCGGCTGTCGTACGGGAACACGATCAAGAAGGCGCGCGACATCGCGGCCGCCTACGCGCGTGGCGTCCGTACTTACGCGGTTGACTCGATCGCCGAGCTGGACAAGATCCGCACGCACTGTGCGGAAGGCACTGTGCTCGTGCGGGTCAGCACCGACGGGGACGGGGCGGACTGGCCGTTGAGCCGCAAATTCGGCTGCACTCCCGCCGAAGCCGAGGTCATGCTGCTCGAAGCCGCCGATCAGGGCCTCGAAATCGGTGTCAGCTTCCATGTCGGTTCTCAGCAACGCGACCCCGGTGCCTGGCGCGCGCCGCTAGCGGTCGTCGCCGATCTTGCTGCCTCGCTCGCGCAATACGGTCACCGGCTCTCGACGGTGAATCTCGGCGGCGGGCTGCCGAGCACGCACTTCACCGCCACGCCGTCGATCGACGTCTACGGTCGAGAGATCGAGCACGCCGTGCGGGCCACGCTCGGTGCCGAACACGGGATGCGCGTCATGGTGGAGCCGGGCCGCTTCCTTGTCGGCGATGCCGGCGTGCTGCGGTCCGAGGTCGTCCTCATCACCGAGAAGGCGACCGACGCCGGGCGCCGTTGGGTGTACCTCGACGTCGGAATGTTCAACGGTCTGACCGAGACGCAGGAGGAGGCGATCCGGTACCGGGTGCGCTGCCCGGGCACCTCCGGTGAGCTTGCGCCTGCGGTGCTGGCCGGCCCGACGTGTGACAGCCTCGACGTCCTCTACGAACGCGAGCCGTACCCGCTGCCGGTGGATCTGCAGGAGGGTCAGTTCGTCGACCTGCTGGCAACGGGCGCGTACACCTCGTCTTACTCATCGGTCTGGTTCAACGGCTTCGAGCCGTTGCGTACGTACCACCTTCCCCCGAGCTAGGTCAGGAGGAAGAAATGGCTGCTACACCGTCGATCCACACCCGGCCGCTGCCGGTTGGCTTGTTGGGGCGCATCCCGCACCTGTTCGGCGCGCTCGTCGCGAGCGGGTACCTGCGGCGAACCGCCGCGGCGATCTGGATGAACATCCTCATCGCCGTCGTCGTTGCGGTTGCCGCGGTCACCAGCGGCACGCTGCTGCCCGCTGTGCCACACGCCGGCTGGTCGGTGCGTGCGATCACCGTGTTCGCGATCTGGCTGCTCTCGTTCGTTCCCGGCTGGCTCTATGTGCGCTTCCTCGGTCAGCGCGCGGGCGCACTGTGGAACGAGTACGTGCTGAACCTGTACCGACTCGGCGTCGACGCGCCGAAGTACCTGCCGCCGCCTCCGGCGGAGTCGGAATACAGCGATCTGCCGGACGCAGCGAGTGGCGGCGACGAGACCACGAACATCTACCGGCAGAAGTTCAACGCCTACTACGGACGCCGGGTGTCGTCGCACCCGAGCGACGCCGACGACTTCGCAGTCAACGTCGAGACCCTGTTCCCGGTGTTCTTGTGCACCGCGACGCTCGCCGTCGCGTGGACGGTGCTGCTGTGGAACCCCGGTTCGCTTGTCGATCCCGCGCAGCCATGGGCCGGTCTGGAGTACGGGTACCTCGGGGCGTACGCGTTCGCGATCTCGATGCTGGTGCGTCGGTTCTATCAAAGCGATTTGCGCCCGAGCGCGTACGCGTCGGTCGTGCTGCGAATCGTGCTCGTGATGCTGATCCTTGTCGTGCTGCACCAGCTGTTCGGGATAAACCACACGCCGACGGCGATGGCGAACCAGATCGAATTCGTTTCCGCGTTCGTCGTCGGGTTCTTCCCGCTGGCCGGGCTGCAGGCGTTGCAGCGCGTGGCGGGGAAGGCACTGCATGTCGTTGTGCCGCAGCTGGCGCCCGAGTACCCGCTCGATCAGCTCGACGGGCTCAACATCTGGTACGAAGCCCGCCTCGTCGAGGAGGGCGTCGAGGACATGCAGAACCTCACGACGATGAACCTCGTCGACATGCTGCTGCACACCCGGGCGCCGGTGGGACGGTTGATCGACTGGATCGACCAGGCGTTCCTGCTCATCCATCTCGACGGCGTGACCCGTGACCAGCTCACCGCGGCCCGTACAGCTACCGGCGACGCGCCGGCGAGCGCCAAGACCCGGGTTGCGTTGCGGCGGATGGGCGTGCGTTCGGCGACCGACCTGCTCAAGGTCTTCGACACCGACGAGCCGGCCCGCCGGCGCAGTGACTGCGGGGTGGACGCGTATCAGCTGGAGATGCTCGTGCGGCTGCTCAAGGCCGAGTCGGGCCTGGTGCCGGTGTGGAACTGGAAGGCCGGCGGCTGCCACCGTCGTGGCGCCTAGCCGAACGGCCCGACGTCGGTCACATTCACTACCGGCTCGCCGGCGTCGTCGCTCGCGACCAGATCGATGGTCGCGCTGATGCCCCAGTCGTGATCGCCGTCGGGGTCGTCGAAGACCTGACGGACGAGCCATCGGCCAGGTTCGGGCGTCACGTGCAACAGCGCCGGGTTACGTGCGTCGGCGTCGGTGGGCAGCCGGTCGTACTCGACGAAGTAGGCCTCGATCGCCGTGCGCCAACGGTCGGCGTCCCACCCGGCCGCACGTCCAGCTCGCCCAGCTCGTCGAACCTGCCCAGCGCCGCGAGCTCGACGCGCCGGAACATCGCGTTGCGCACCAGCACCGTGAACGCGCGCACGTTCTCGGTCAACGACACCGGCACGGTCACCTCGATGTCGACGCCGCCCGTGGTCGTGACCGAGGTCAGCTGCTCCCACTCGTCGAGCAGGCTCGAGTCGACCTGGCGGACCAGTGCCCCGAGCCACTCGGTGAGATCGTCGAGCGCCTCGGTGCGTGCAGCGTCGGGGACGCTCGAGCGCAGTGTGCGGTACGCGTCGGACAGGTAGCGCAGCACCAGACCTTCGCTGCGCGACAGACCGTAGAAGGAGACGTACTCGGTGAAGGTCATCGCGCGTTCCCACATGTCACGCACGATCGACTTCGGCGAGAGCTGGTCCTCGCTCAGCCATGGGTGGGTCTGCCGGTAGATCGCGAATGCGCCGGTGAGCAGCTCGTCCAAGGGCTTGGGATGGGTGACCTCGGTGAGCAACTCCATCCGCTCGTCGTACTCGATGCCTTCGGACTTCATCGCGGCGACCGCTTCGCCGCGTGCCTTGAACTGCTGGGCCGACAGGATCTGCCGCGGGTCGTCCAGCGTCGACTCGAACACCGAGACGACGTCGAGGGCGTACGTGTCGGCGGCCGGGTCGAGCAGGTCGAGTGCAGCCAGCGCAAACGTCGACAGCGGTTGATTCAGCGCGAAGTTCAGCGGCAGGTCTTCGGTGAGCCGGACGATCCGGCCCAGCTCGTCCGGTGCGTCGAGACGCTCGATCACACCGGCGGCCAGCAGCGCGCGATACGCCTGGATGGCCGCGCGCACCTGGGCGCGGCGCGCCGACGGCGGGGAGTGATTGCTCAAGATCAGGTTGCGCATCGCCTCGAACGCGTTTCCCGGGCGCGCGATCACGTTGAGCACCATCGCCGGTGTCACCGCGAACTGCGGTGTGAGCGCCTCGGGCGGCGCGGAGAGCAGCCGGTCATGCGTGCCCTTGCCCCACGACACGAATCCTTCCGGCGGCTTCTTGCGCACGATCTTGCGACGCTTCTTCTCGTCGTCGCCGGCCTTTGCGAGCAGGCGGGCGTTCTCGACCTCGTGCTCCGGTGCCTGCACGACCACGGTTCCGGCCGTGTCGAAGCCGGCCCGTCCGGCACGCCCGGCTATCTGATGGAACTCACGCACCTGCAGCTGCCTGGTGCGCTGGCCGTCGTACTTGCTCAGGGCCGCGAAGACGACGGTGCGGATGGGCACGTTGATGCCCACGCCGAGGGTGTCGGTGCCGCAGATGACCTTCAGCAACCCGGCCTGGGCGAGCTGCTCGACCAGGCGGCGGTACTTGGGCAGCATGCCCGCGTGATGCACCCCGATCCCGTGCCGCACGAGCCGGGAGAGCACCTTTCCGAAACCGGCAGTGAAGCGGAACGCGCCGATAGTCTCGGCGATCTGATCGCGCTCCGGCCGCGATGCGACGTTGATGCTCGTCAGCGACTGCGCGTGTTCCAGCGCCGCGGCCTGGGTGAAGTGCACGACGTAGATCGGCGCCTGCCCGCCGGCGAGCAGATCGGCAATCGTCTCGTGCAGCGCGCTGACCTCGTAGTAATGGTGCAACGGCACGGGCCGTTCGTCGGCGGTAACGGTCACCGTGTCGCGGCCTGTTCGCTGGGCAAGATCGGCCGCGAGATCAGACATGTCGCCGAGCGTCGCGGACATCAGCAGGAACTGCGCCTCATTCATCTCCAGTAACGGCACCTGCCAGGCCCAGCCGCGGTCGGGGTCGGCGTAGAAGTGGAACTCGTCCATGATGACCACGCTGAGGTCGCTCGTCGCGCCGGTGCGCAACGCGATGTTGGCGAGGATCTCGGCGGTGCAGCAGAGGATCGGCGCATCGGCGTTGACCGCGGCGTCACCGGTCATCATCCCGACGTTGGCCGAACCGAAGACTGCACACAGCGCGAAGAACTTCTCGCTGACTAGCGCCTTGATCGGCGCCGTGTAGACCGAACGAACACCGCGGGCAAAGGCGAAGTAGTGCGCGGCGACGGCCACGAGTGACTTCCCGGAGCCGGTCGGGGTTGCCAGCACCACGTTGTTGCCGGTGACCAGCTCCAGGATCGCTTCGTCCTGCGCCGGGTACAGCGCAATGCCCTCGCCGGCCACCCAACCGGTGAACGCGGTGTAGAGGTCGTCGGCGTCGAGCGGCTCGCCGGTGAGGGTTGCAGTCAGCGCGGTGTCGGGGTTGGCGTCCATATCTGCGTCCACTGTGCCTTACCGCTGGGGGCAGGATGGACGCATGTCGCGACTGGATGCTCCTCGGCTCGTCGTCGTCGACGCCGCGCTCGCCGACGGAACGTCGGACGAACTGCGCCGCGGCGTCACCTTGCTGGTCGACAACGGGATGGTGGCCGGGCTGTGGTTCGACGGCGATGGCCCGGATCGAGCCGATCTCGCCGCGGTCGTCATCGACGGTGCCGGGTCGACGATCGTTCCCGGCCTGGTCGACTCGCACGCGCACCTGTCGATGCCGGGCGGCGCGAACTGGGTGGCTCGCGGGTTCGACCCGACCGATGAGCTGCTTGCAGTCGGCGAGGACAACGGCGAGCTGATGGTGCGCGCGGGGATCCGGTGGGCACGCGATGTCGGCGCACCACGCCGTGCCGATGCCGGCGGGCGCGAACGCGCGCTCAGCCTCGTATTGCGCGATCGATGGGCCGGCCAGGCCGACCGCCCTTACGTGCGCGCAGCAGGCACGTGGCTATCACGCGCCGGATCGTTGCCGCACGGGCTGGCGATCGAGATCGAACACGGTGCCGACCTCGTCGCGGCGGTGGAGCAGCAACTCGACGACGGTGCGGACCTCGTCAAGCTCTACCTGGACGGCCCCGATGCCGACGCGGCACCGTTCTCGGCGAACGAGGTGTCTGCCGCGGTTCTGACGGCGCATGCTCGCGGTGCGAAGGTGGCGGCACACTCGAGCGTGCTCGCCGGCGCCCGAGTCGGTGCCGAGGCCGGCGTCGACAGCATCGAGCACGGGTTCACGCTCGACGCCGATGCGGCGGCCGCACTTGCTGCGCACAACGTAACGCTGGTGTCGACACTGGCGGTGCTGCACTCGTGGCAGAGTTTCGGCGCGACGTCGTCGGTCGAGCGGTTCACCTCCGGCGCGACTGCAATCGCCGCGCGGCGGGAGCAGGCCGAACACAGCGTGCGGCTCGCGGCGGGAGCCGGTGTCGCGATCGCGGCCGGCTCGGACTTCGGCGGCGGGTCACTGCGCGCGAACCAGCTTGCCTGGGAGGTCGAGGCCCTCGTCGCGGCTGGCATTGCCCCGCAGGTCGCGCTCGCGGCGGCGACGTGGCGTGGCGGCGACCTGATCGGTGATCCGACGGCGGGCCGGATCGTCGACGGCGGCCCGGCGCACTTCAGCCTCGTACATGGCGATCCGCTGTCGGATCCTGCCGCCCTGTGGCGGGTCTGGCTAACCCGGTAGCTGGTCGAGGAACTCCAGCAGTGCCGCGTTGACTACGTCGGGGCGTTCTACTGGCGGCAGGTGCGCGGTGTCGTCGAGATCGATCCGCTTCGCCTCGGGAATGCCGTCGGACAGCATCCGGCCGAGGTCTTGGACGAAGCGCACGTCCGATCGCCCGTTGATGACCAGCGTCGGCGCCTGGACGTCGTCGAGCCGAGCCAACAGCGGCGGTTCGGGATCGACCTCGGTCGAGGCCGGGTCGCGCCACATCCGGGCGAAGACGCCGCGTGTCATGGCGAGCAGGAACTCCCACGTATCGCGGTCGAAGACCGCCGTAGTGCGTCCGGGGCCGACGGCCATGTAGCGCAGTTGCGTTTCGGCCATCGCTGCGATGTCCTCGTCCAGTACGGCGTCGGCGCTGTGCGCACTGTAGGCAGCCAGCCGCTCTGGCGGGACGGCCGCGCGAAGCAACGGGCCCACCTCGGCTTGCATCTCGTCCGGCCAGCGGTACCCCGGCACACCTGGGCAGATCAACACGAGTGCCGCGACGCGCTCCGGTGCGAGCAGTGCCGCGTCGAGGGAGTACCCGCCGCCCATCGACGTGCCGACCAGCGCAGCCCGCTCGATTCCGAGGGCGTCGAGCACCTGCAACAGATCGGCACCGTGGCGCACCGTGGCCGGGGCATCGCTGGATTCGCCGTAACCGCGCTGGTCGATCGCGATCACCCGGTACCGGTGCGCGAGCGCGTCGAGCTGCGCGCGCCACATCCGGCGATCGGCGAGGCTGGCGTGGCTCAGGACGACTGGTGCACCTGACCCCCGGCTGTCACAGGCGATGCGGCCCGAGCCGATGTCGATCATCTGCATCCGGCGACAGTAGATCGACCGGCCGCCGCGCCTCTACTGGTTTCGCGTTCGGCGCACTGCGCTCAGTCCACCAGCGCGCTGTAGACGAGCTGGCGTAGCTGCGGTCGCAACGGGTACGTGCTCGACGGCAGCAGTTGGGTCATGAAGACGACCGTGATCTCTCTCGAGGGGATCTACCCAGAACGCGGTGCTCGCGGCGCCGCCCCAGGCGAATTCGCCCACGCTGCCGAGGGTGTGGGTGGCGACCGGGTCGAGGGTGACCGAGAAGCCGAGACCGAAGCCGACGCCGTCGAAGGGAGCCTCGGCGAACAGGGGTCGGCCGAACGCGGTGAGGTCGGAGTTGCCCGGCAGGTGGTTGCGGGTCATGTACCGCATCGTGCGGTCGCCGAGCAGGCGGGTGCCGTCCAGCTCGCCGCGGCCGAGCAGGAAGCGCGTGAACCGGTGGTAGTCGTAGAGCGTCGAGCTCAGCCCGCCACCACCGGATAGCCACGACGGCGACAGGAATGATTCACCGAGCGCGTCGTTGCGGTTCAGCCCGCCGCGCGGCGACGGCGTGTAAAGCGCAGCCAACCGATCTCGGTGTGCCTCTGGCACGGCGAACCACGTCTCGTGCATGCCGAGCGGTTCGAAGATCAACTCGCGGAAGGCGTCCGCGAGCGACTTCCCGGTGACCACCTCGATCAGCCTGCCGAGCACGTCGGTGCTCACCGAGTAGTTCCACTCGGTTCCCGGTTGGAACAGCAATGGCAGCCGGGCGAACGTGTCGATCGTGGTCTCGAGATCGGCGCCGGGCGGCCCGAGCGTCCACTCGTATCCGGCGGCACGGTACATCGCGTCGACCGGATGGACTCGGTGGAATCCGTAGGTCAGTCCGGAGGTGTGCGTCAGCAGGTGCCAGATGCGTACCGGCTCGGTAGCGGCAACTGTGCTGGATTTGAGATCGGATCCGCCTGCGTACACCCGCGCATCGGCGAAGGACGGGATGTATCGCGACACCGGATCGGTCAGCTCGAAGGCGCCCCGCTCGTACAGCATCATCGTGGCGACGGAGGTGATCGGCTTGGTCATCGAATAGATCCGGAACACGGTGTCGACTTCGACCGGCAGGCCGGCCTCGACATCGCGGTGCCCGCCCGAGCCGACGTGCACAACCTTTCCGCGGCGGGCCACCAGCGCGGACCAGCCCGGCAGCTTGCCGTCAGACACGTATCGATCGAAATGGTCGTCGATACGGGCCAGGCGGTCCACCGCGAATCCGGCTTCTGCGGGGTCGATCTCGACGGACAAGCTGGACGTGACGGTCATGTACCGATGATGCACCGACGATCAGAGCGGTGGCAGCACGACCCCGAAACCGGCCACCGCAAGGCGCAACAGCACCTGTCCTGGGGCGAGCAGATCGGCGATGCGCGCGGCGGAGAGCACCTCGAGCTCGGCGAGTCGGGCACGGTATGCAGCTGCGCCGTCGAGCCGCGCAAGCTGCAGTTCGGCGGTGTTGTGCCAAACCTTCAGCCGCGCCTCACGCAAGAACCGCTTCGAACCCATCCGGTTCAGTGGCGTGAGCACACGGTCGAGAAGCGTCTTGCCGGCCGCGCTGAGCTCGTCGTCTTCGGCGGAGACCCGACCGGCGAGTACCGCGTCGATGCGCTCGTGGTCGCGTCGGCGGCGATCGAGCAGCACGTCGTCGGTGAACTCGTCGTCGCTGATCACAGCGAGCAACGCCTGCGGCAAGTCGAAGTTGACGTGCGCGTTGATTCCGAGCAACACGTGTCGGAGCGGCGGCAAGTCGGCAGGCGCGTCGAACGCAAGCCGCCATGGCCGGGGTGCTTGCCCGCCGTCGCGGTCCGCGTCGTGCGCGTGCAGGTACAGCTCGGCGAACGCGACATCCCAGGCGGTGACCCAGTGCGGATCCTCGAAGTGCGCGTCGCCGATCGCCTTGCCGACCGCGAGCGTGGTGCGCCGGTAGGTGTCGATGAAGATGCGCCGGTGGGCAAGCCGATCCGGCAGTGCGGCGGCGCGCTCGGCGAGGCGCTGCGCAACATCGTCGATGGCTGTCATGTCCGTCCTCCGCGGTGCACGATGGCGTGAAGTATGGCGCTGGGGGAGGCGCGATGGCAGGAATGTGGTCCTTCGATCCGGTGACGGTCGGTCGCCGTGAGACCGACGCGTGGGTGGCGTACTACCGCCACGAGTGGCGGGCGTTCCTTGCGGCGTCGGTGAGCCTGGTCAAGGAGGGTTTCGGCATGGGACCGCGCCGCACACTGATCGGTGCCTGGCTGGTGCTGCGCGCGAACATGGCGTGGGCGCCTTATCCCGACAACGATCCTGACCGGGCGCGAGAATTGATGCGCCAGTTCTACGCGATGCTCGCGACGGACAAGGCGTTGTCGATCGACCCGATCGAGGCATCCAGGCGAGAGGTCGAGTGGTGGCGGATCCATCGGGTGCACCAGCGCGAGCAGGGTCTGAGCGAGGAGGACCTGACCGCATCGGTGGCGCACCTCTACGCATATGTGTACGGCGTCGAGGAGGCAACCGTGGTCGAGGCCGCCCGGCATCGGGTCGTTGCGATGCGGCTGTCCGACGAGTGGGTCGAGGCTGGCTGCGAACTTGCCGATCCGCTGCTCGCCGAGGAACGCCGCACCCTCGTGGCGTCCTACAGCGCGCTGCGCGATGCGATCGACCGGCACGCGAACGCGGCCCTCGCCCCCCGCTGACCCCCGCTGATTTGGTATCGGGTGACCAGAATTCGACGCTGAATTCGGTCACCCGATACCAAAACAGGGTTAGGGCCAGACGACTTCGCTGACCTGGCCGCCCGTTAGCTCGACGGTGAGTTCGGTCGGGCCGTCCGACTTGCGGTACAGCTCGTACCGTCCGGCGAGCAGGCTCGGGAACACCGCAGCGTGCACGATCGATCCACCGGCCGGACGTCCGAGCACCGCGACGTGCGGGCGTACCGCCGCCGAGTGCTCCTCACCGGCCGGGCAGATCTCGATCTCGACACCGGCGAGGTCGGCCGGGGTGTGCACGATGAGCGCCCCGACGTCGCCGCCGACGTCGACCAGTACCGCACCCTGACCGGCGTAGGACAGGTCCTCGTGCGTATGCGTGTGACCGTCGTGGTGGTGCGTCACGGCGGTCATCACGTACCCGGCGTTCCGGGAGTTGTCTGGTAACCGCCGGCCGGCGTCCCCATGTACGGGAAGTGATCGAGCACCGGTGGGTTCGTGTTGGTGGTGCCGTCCTCGACCTCTCCCGCCGCGGCGTCGGGCGTGTAACTCGGGTCGACGAGCGGGATGGTGACACCGGCGATGGCGCGAATCTCGATCGTCACCACGTTGTCGATCAGCCGACGACCGTTCGGGAAGCCGGCGAGGTCGCCCCCGATAACGCCCAGCTCGTTCGCGTTCTCGTTGGTCTTCGGCGGGATCATCACGTTGAGCCGCAGCATGTCGGCCTCGGTGGCTCCGGTGAAATTCTGGAAGCCTGCGACGATCCCCTTCGGGATACCGGTGAGCAGCGTCGCTGCCAGGTCGATCCGGTCCTTCTTGTACTTCGCCAGGTGCTTGAAGACACCCGGATACAGAACCGGCAACAGCCCGGCCAGTTCCGGCTTGAGCACGTACTTGGCGAACTGCTTGTCGTCGTGCGGCACGGTCGTGTTCCAGTAGTCCTTCTCTGCCATCGGCACGAGGACCTCGTTGAACAACGGGTTGCCCAGCCTCGACACCTGCCGGTACGGACCGGTCGATATCCATTGCTTCTTCTTGTCGTCGAACACCCGCGACTTGCGCCGGCTGGCCGACGCCCAGACTCCGATGACCGCATGCGGGTCGTTGATGCTCTTGGGCGTGACACCGTTGCGGGTCAGATCCGTGATCGGCACCTGCAGCGCGATCGAGTGCACGTTGAGACCCTGCAGCCCGTTGACGCCGGGGGCGTTCGGTGTCGGGATCAGATGAGCCTCCTCGAAGGGACGCAGGGTGCCCAGGTCGAAGATGCTGCCGAGGTCGACCCAGAACGCATCGGCGCGCTGACCGGCGAACACGTGCCGGTTGTGCCCGATCTTGTGCACGGCCGCTTTGGTGAAGGTGCTCGCATAGTTCGGCGTGCTGCGCGGGCCGATGTTGACCGGCGGCACGGCGAGGTGGTCGGCCAGCACCTTGTGCTTGAGGCCGTCCCAGCGGGTGAGGCTGTAGAACTGCGGCCTGTTCCAGTTGGTGCTGTCGATGCTCTCGATCGGTCCGACGTTGTAGAGGAAGGTGTTCGGGTTGCGGATCTTCGTCGTGAAGTCGAACGCATAGGTGATGTCCGCCCGCGCGTCACCCTGGTTGGAGATGTGAATGCGATAGGTGACGTCATCGGCGAATTCGAAGAAGTTCGGGCCGCCGTCAGGGTTCTGCAGCGGGATGTACGTGGCGATGATGGTGACCGTGTCCGGATGATCCGGGCTGACGAAGGCGTAGACGTCGGCGTTGTCGGCAGCCGGGTCCTTCGAGATCTCAGGTGCTTCGCGATGCGATGACATCACTGACCTCCGTGCGCCGCGCGGGCGATTCGTGCGGCCAGTTCCTTGTCATGGACGACGACTTCGCGGTCGTCGACCATCACCGTCACCTCGCCGCTGTGCGCGTCGCTCACGTAGGCGACCAATGGTGTGGTGGCGCGTGCCGGAACTTTCGTTGCCGGCTTCGCGCCGGCATCGGCGGCGCCGCCGAGCATTGCCGCTCCGGCCGCGGCCGCGGTACCCGTTCCGGCTATTGCCAGGAACCCGCGCCGGCTGTGGTCCTTCGTCATGTGCCTTGCCCCCCGTCTGACGATGCGATCGGGGTCGTCCCCGATCACACCTGCTGTTCGCTTCGACACACTCGGTCGGTTTAACTTCCGGGCGGCGAGTTTCCGGCACGTCCTCGCGACTGGCGCAATACGCACCACTCGCGACAAAGCGCCGTCCAGTAATGGATAAACCTTGAGTTGAGGCATAGATGTTCTTTACAGGGTCTTGACGGAACGGGATTCGCCGGTGAAGATCGATATACGAATGCCGAAGGGCGGTCGTCCTGTCGCGGGGAGAGGACGCCTCCGATGACCCCGAAGGACACCGCAGATGACCCTCCCCGAAAGTCCGAACTCGTGCCGTCGCAGGCTCGGCTCGCTCGCACTGGCCGGCGCCATCGTCTCGACGTCGGTACTTGCGGCGATCGCCCTCACTGCCTCGCCGGCCGCCGCCAACCCGCCGATGCCGCACGATCCGGTCGGCGCGCTCGGGCACGTCACCGTGCAGAAGGGCAACGCGTTTCGCCTGCAGGGCTGGGCGGCTGACCCGGACAGCCAGTCGAACGCAACGGTGTACGCGCTGCTCGATGGCCGCATCGTGGCCAAGATCGTGACGGCGGTATCGCGCCCGGCGGTAACCAAGGAGCACCACACCGGCCCCACGCCCGGCTATGACTTCACCGTCGCGGTGCCGGCGTCGGGCGTGCACACACTGTGCACCGCGGTTGCCAACATCGGCCCTGGGCTGACGCGCGTGCTCGGCTGCCGCGTGACTCCGCTCGGAACGAAACTGAGCAGCTCGCAGCTCGCTGCCCATGACCCCACCGGCGTCGTGTCGAAGGTGAGCGCCACCGCAACGTCGTTCAAAGTCACTGGCTGGGCAGCAGAACCAGACTTCCGCGCCGGCCGCATGGTCGCCGTGCTCTACGTCGACGGAGCCCCGGCCGAGACAGTCAAGACCGCCCGCGCGACCTCGGCACAGCGTCAGGCCGGCGCCGGGAAGCGCGGCGCGTTCACGATCACCGTCCCGGTCAGCAAGGGTGCGCACAACGGCTGCGTGTGGGTGGTGAACACCGGCTTCGGGTTCAACTCGTTGCTCGGCTGTGGCGCGGCCGATACGCGCGGCGGGCCAGGCACCGGCACGGTCACCGAACCCAAGCTGAACAGGGCGGTGGTCAAGGAAGCACGCAAGCACATCGGCGAGCCCTACGTGTGGGGTGCCGAAGGTCCGCACAAGTTCGACTGCTCCGGGCTGGTCATGTACAGCTACGGCAAGGCCGGTTACACCACACCGCGGATCGCGCAGGACCAGTTCACGGCCGCGCGCGTCATCCCTGCATCGCGTGCCGTTCCAGGCGATCTCGTCTTCTATCACGACAACGAGGGCGCGGTTTATCACGTCGGCATCTACCTCAAGCCCGGTGACACGGTGGCAGCGATCGATGAGCAGGAGGGCGTGGCCCACCAAACCATCTGGGACCCCTCGACGGCCACGTACGGGTCATTCACGCATACGTGACGAACGTCTAGCCGGATCAAACTCGGCTGGACGATACGCACCCCCGTTCGGATGATGAGAGTCATCGAACGGGGGTGCGCTGCTCTTCATGGACCACAAGACGCTGGTCGACCTGATCACCATCCCCATATTTACCGGTGTGATCGGCTATGTGACCAACTGGACCGGCGTGCTCATGCTGTTCAAGCCGATCCGGTTCTACGGCGTGCGGGTGCCCGGCCTCAAGGTGCTGTTCCCGATCCTGCCCCGGCGTGTGCAGGTGCTGCCGTTGATCCGCTATGACGGCCGGTTGGGCTGGCAGGGCATCGTGCCGTCGCGCGCGGACAAGATGGCGAGCATCGCGGTGGACAAGGGCTTGCTGAAGCTCGGCAACGTCGGGGACTTCTACCGGGAGCTCGAGCCGGACCGGATCGCGGAGCACCTGGCGACGATCGCGCAGGCCGAGATTCGGGATGTCGTCGAGCAGATCATGCGCGAAGAGAACCCGCAGCTGTGGCACGATCTGCCGCCACTCGTGCGCGAGGCCGTACATGCCCGTGTCCGGGCGCAGTTGCCCGAGCTCGTCAAGAGCATCACCGATGAGATCGGCGAGAACGTCGAGCAGCTCATCGATGCCAAATTGATGGTGATCCGGTACTTCGTGGCGCACCCGGAGCTGCTCAACGAATTGTTCATGATCATGGGTCGCAAGGAGCTGCGCTTCATGCAGAACTTCGGCGCCTATTTCGGCTTCCCGATGGGGTTCGTCCTGTTCGGCGTGCTACAGGTGCTGCCGTACTGGGAGGTCCTGCCGATCGGCGGAATCATCATCGGCTGGGTGGCCAACTACCTTGGCATCGAGATGATCTTTGGGCCGGTGCACTACAAGAAGTGGGTGCCGTGGCATCAAGGTCTGCTGCTCAAGCGCAAGGCCGAAGTGTCCGAGCTCTACGCCCAGCTCATCGCCGACAAGGTGATCACGCTGCGCAACATCGGCGAAGAGCTGCTGACCGGCCCGCGCAGCGATCGCACGCTCCAGCTGTTGCATGACGCGCTGCACCCAGCTGTCGACCGCGCGATCGGTCCGGCCCGCGCGGCGGTAAAGGTGGCGATCGGATCGCGCGAGTACAACCAGATCCGCTCCTCGGTGGCGCTGCAAGCGAGCGGCCTCGCTCCGAAGGCGTTCGCCGACGCCGCATTCAACAAGCGCCAGTCGGGCAAGATCTATACCTACATCAACGAGCAGATGCGGGATCTGGGACCGGACGACTTCGTCGAGATGCTTCGATCGGCGATAAAGCAGGACGAGTGGCTGCTGTTCTTCCATGGCGGTGCGCTCGGCCTGCTCGCCGGCTTTCTGCATCTCGCGATCTTCGGAGTGTGAACATGAGTGACGAATCGCCCGCCCAGGACGTCCTGCGTGGCGCGGCCGGGCTTGCCCAGGTGGCGGTCGTCGTCGTCGTGGAAGCTCGTGCGCTGGACTGCGAGCGCATCGGTCACCGGCACGAACTACGTCGTGCAACGGGCCGCCGCGGGGGAGTCGGCAGCGCTGATCATGCAGGAGGCGGCGCAGGATCTGCGCACGGCGGCGTGGCGGGCGCTGGGCATCATGGGCTCGGTCGACCCGCGCGGAACGATGGCCGCCGAGAAGCGCAACGGCGCCGTCGACCGAGGAATTGCAGCGGCGCGGCGACGAACTGCTGCGCCGCTCGAACGACGTGCACGTGGTGGAGGACACCCACCCCGCGTTCGCGCGCATCCTGTCCGAGATCACGCCCGACGAGGCTCGCGTCCTGCGCTTCCTCTACCTGGACGGACCGCAACCGGCGATCGACGTGCGCACCAACCGGCCCCTCGGAATCGGATCGGAACTGGTGGCCGGTGGGCTCAACATGATCGGTGAGCACGCAGGCTGCCGCAATGTCGACCAGATCCACCAGTACCTGACCAACCTCGCCCGGCTCGGGTTGATCGAGTTCTCCAAGGAGCAGGTGACCAATCCGCAGCGCTACCAGGTCGTCGAGGCGCAACCAAAGGTCACCGAAGCGGTCAAGCGGGCGGGGCGGATGCCGAAGACTGTGCACCGCAGCATCCATCTGAACGAGTTCGGCCGGACGTTCTGCGAGGCCTGCCTCCCGGTCGGCGACGCCCCGTCCAACTGATCACGAAGGCGACGAGCGCTCGCCCTGCTGCCAGTCGTCGTAGCGGATGCGAGGAAGGTCGATGACCTCGCCGAGCGTCGTCCACTGCGATCGTCCGAGCCGGGCGAGCGGAGCAACAGCGCGCGGGTCGGGCAGCCCGTCCGCAGCGATGCACCGCGCGAGCTGCGGCGATGTGCAGCACCTCGCCGAACACCATCACGCAATCGCCGATCTGGTGCTCACCGCTTACCCGGCACTCGAACGCGATCGGCGCACCGGCCACGCGGGGCGGCCGCACCGCCACACTCGGCTCGCTGCGCAACTGAGCCTCGTCGAACTCGCTCATCCCGTGCGGGAAGTTCGTGGCCGAGTCGTTCATCGCGTGCAGCATCGACTCCGTCCCGATGTTCAGAACGAACTCGCCGGTGGCACGAGCGTTGGCCAGCGTGTCCTTCGCGCCTACCGAGGTGAAGCACAACGTCGGCGGGTCGACGCCGGCGACTGTCGTGAACGAGTGCGGCGCGAGGTTCTCCGCGCCGTCCGCCGAGACGGTCGACACCCACGCGATCGCGCGCGGGATAAGCGACGCCGTGAGCCACGGGTATATCGACCGTTTCGGTTGGTCGGCCACCGGCATCTCGACCCGGTCAGACATCAGAGGATTCTGTTATCGGCTGCGGTGTTGCCGGTTCGTCGGTGGCACGCTGCCGGACGAGATGACGCCAGGCGGTGACGATGCCGTGGCGCCCCCATGCGCAGGCGACCAGCACGGCGACCGCGACGATGCCGTCGAGCCACCAGTGGTTGGCGGTCGCGACGACGACCAGCGTGGTGAGCACAGCGTGCAGCGGCCCGATCCAGCGCCACCGGCTGGTGCTGATCGTCGCGACGTACTAGCCGACGACGACTGCCCACGCGACGTGCACCGACGGCATCGCCGAAAGCTGGTCGGCAGCAAGACCGTTGCTGTACACCGACTGGTTGTAGAGCATCGCGGTGTCGACGAAGCCGGGCAGCATGCGCGGCGGGGCGACCGGCAGCAACTGGATGACCAGGCAGAAGAACGTCGTCCACGCCATGGTCGTGCGCACCGGGCGGTATCGATCGCGATATCGCCAGAACAACCAGATCAGGAAGACGAACATCATCGTGAAGTGCATGGTGGCGTAGTACAGATTCGCGGCCTGCGCGAGGAGGTGATGGCCGGCCAGCGCGTGGTTGCAGCGTGTGTTCGGACGGCAATGGCAGGTCGTCGTCGAAATGGTCGATCCATCGCGCTCGTGCCAGCGCGCCGTTCGTGCCGAGCACCGACAGCTTGCCGGCGAGCTGCCACATCGCGTACAGCACGCCGATGATCGCGGCTTCGAACACGAACGGCGCGAACATCCGCACGTACCGCTGCCGCACCGCACGCATCGCGACGCTGGCCACGGCGAGCACACCGGCCACCTCACCGGCGTGCTGCCAGGTCAGCGACACGGTCTGCACGCGACCACTATGCCTTGTCGGTGCGCATGTCGGCCGCACTGATCGTCTCGATTTCGGGACTGGACGGCCGATAATCGCCAGCACGTGTCAGATCGGATCGCTACTTTTGTGCCGTGCGGTACGGGGACGGGCGGCGATGACGCGGCGGAGCTGGGCGCTGTTCGCGGCGATGTGCGTGATCTGGGGTATTCCGTACCTCCTGATCCGCGTCGCCGTGCGCGACGTCGCGCCGGGCACGCTGGTGTTCCTGCGCACCGCGATCGGCGGACTCATCCTGCTGCCGCTGGCATTCACGCGCGGCGGCTTCGTGCCGGTGCTGCGCCGGTGGCGCGCCGCTGCTCGCGTTCACCGCCCTCGAGATGGCCGCTTCCGTGGCTGTTCCTCTCCGACGCCGAGCAGCACCTGTCCAGTTCGCTGACCGGCCTGCTCATCGCGGCGGTGCCGCTCGTCGGCGTCGTCGTGGCCCGCGCTGATCCGCTCCGACGAGCGGGCCGATGCGCTACAGATGGTCGGACTGCTCGTCGGCCTGCTTCGGCGTCGCGATGCTCGTCGGGCTCGACTTCGGCGACATCAGCGGCGGCGCGCTGCTGGAGGTCCTCGTGGTGGTGATCGGCTACGCGGTCGCGCCGGTGATCATGGCGCGCCGGCTCGCCGACCTGCCGAGCATCCCGGTGGTGTGCGCGTCGCTGCTGCTCGTCGCGGTCGGGTACCTGCCCTACGCCGTGCTGCGGCCGCCGACGCACGTGCACGCGAACGGCAGGTGGTCGATCGCGGTGCTCGGGCTGGTGTGCACCGCGGTGGCGTTCGTCCTGTTCTTCGCGTTGATCGCCGCGATCGGCCCGGCGCGCGCGGTGGTGATCACCTATGTCAATCCGGCCGTCGCGGTGCTGTTCGGCGTCACCCTGCTCGACGAGGACTTCACCCTGGGCATGGGTGTCGGGTTCCCGCTGATCCTGCATCGGCTCGGTGCTCGCCGCGCGGCGCCGTGTCGCCGCACGCAGCAGTGCCCGAGGCGGTGATCTGCGAGACGGTCGACGATCAGTCGATCCGCACGGGGCCGGACGCCGTGTCGAACACGGCCGCGACGACGCCCGTGCCGTCGTCGGACTGATCGACCCAGTCGACGTCGACGCCGTCCAGCGGCTGTCGGAGGACGTCGCCGAGGTAGTCGTCGATGCGTGTGCTCGTCACCGGCGATCTCGAGCCGCCGCAACCGCACCCGCGAGCCCCCGCCGGACGGGTGCTCTCGGCTTCGGGCACATCCCACTGCACGAAGAACGGCAGCTGCGGGTCGATCGCGACGTCGTTGACGCCGATCTGCGGCCAGCGCAGGTCGACGCCGTCGGGGCGGCGACGGTGCCCGGCCGCGGCAATGCGCGACAGGCGTTGCTCGATCGGTGCGATGTCGTCGACGCCGATCACCCAGGCCAGCCAGCCGCCGCCCTCGCTCGGCGCGGTCGCGCACGGCCCGGCCGAACGGTGCGCGGTCGACGGCGGGATGGTCGAGCGCCTCGACGACCTCGAGGTAGCAGCCGTCGGCGAGCGGCAAGCACGAAGTTGCGAGTGCCGAAGGACGGGATGGATGCCGCCGTCGGTGAAACCGGCGCCGAGCCGGGCGCCGAGGCGCTGCACGCAGGCCGCGAGTCCTTCCGGCCCGGCCACGTAGCTGAGGTGGTCCAGACGCATGCGTCACATCGTGGCCCACCGTCGTCGCGTCGTCATGCGCGGGGTGCTTGCACCGAACCGAACGTGCAGGTGTACAACCGCTCTCGCCTCAGGCTGTGTGCAGCACGAGATGGTTCGTGCCATCCGGCTCGGCGTGCGCGCCGCCGGTCAGCCACGCCGCGGCCACGTCGGTGACCGTCTCGACCGGCGCGCCGGCGGCCAGCCGCCGGACGAGCGCGGCAGCGAGTTGGCCCTTCGCGAACTTGCTCGCATAGCTGACGACACCGCGGCCGCCCGGACGGCAGCGGCGACAGCACGCGGACGGTGACGACCCGGCGAGCCAGGGCGCCGCTCCGGTCGCCACATCGCGGCGTAGTCACTCGAGCGCAGATCGACGACCAGCCCGCCGCGGACCGAGCAGCGCCGGCATCGCCTCGTCCAGCACCGGGCCGCCAGAACGTTCCGGCCACCCCGATGCCGGGCAGCACCGCCTTCGCCGGCACGCGATAGGCGGTATCGGCTCGTCGCCGCGCACGACGCCGAACAGCCCGGAGAACACCAGCACGCGTGCGCGCGGCGAGGCGCTGCTCGGCGTCGGTCGAGCGCAGCCGAAGCCGAGCCCGTCGTAGACGACGCCGGCGTAGCGGTCGCAGCGCCGGCACGGTCGCGCGACGTGCGCACGCGCGCGTTGGCGGCGCAGCGCGGCGTCGACCGCGGCGGGCGGGCAGCAGCAGCGCCCGGCGGCCGCGTCGCGGGAGCCGTCGAGGAGCTCGGCCAGGCGCTGCAGCACGCGGTCGCGCGCCGCGCCGAGGTCGGGTGCGGTCGGCGCGCGGCCAGCGGCCGTCCGCGGCCACCGGGGCGTCTTCGCCTCGCTCGGCGGCAGCAGCACGCGCACGTGCGCAGACGCTACCGACCGCGGCGGCTCAGGCGGGTTCGAGCATGCGGCGCAGGTGCGGCCAGGCGGCGGCGAACCCGGTGTGCAGCGGCAGCGCGGCGACCTCGTCCACGACCACCAGCGGATCGCGATGCTCTCGACGTTGGCCGGCGCCAGCTCGACCGGTGCCGTCGGTGCGCGGCGAGCACGGTCGTGTACGACCAGCCGCCGTGATCGTCGACCCACTCGCGCGAACGGCGTCACGTGGCCGGGTCGAGCGTGGCCTCCTCGACGGCCTCGCGCAGCGCCGCGGCGACGGCGTCCTCGTGGCTGTCGCGCGCGCCGCCGGGCAGCGCCCAGGTGCCGCCCTCGTGGGTCCACGCGGCGCGGTGCTGCAGCACGACCCGGCGTGCCGTCGGTGATCAGCATTCCCGGCCGCGCCGAACCGGCCCCAGTGCCGGTGGCCCGGGCTGCAGAACACCCAGCCGTTGCCGTCGCCGCGTCACCGTTCGCGCAGCCATCGCTGTCGTCGATGCAGGTTCGGGACGCCGGCCCGCCAGGTCGCCTCTCGGCGGAAGGCCGCTCGTGGCGGCAGATGTGGGACCGGGGGCCATGAACGGGCCGACGTCGCGTCCCACGGTACCGGACCGCCTGCAGCCGGGCGCGCGGACCGCTGAGGTGCGCGATCGCCCGGAGCCGCCGGCCGTTATCGTGGACGTGTGGATCAGCCCGTCCCGGCCGCACCGCCCGGCGCCGTACGCCGACCTGACCGCGCTCATCGACGCGGCCGGCGGCGCTGTCGCCGAGCTCGCGCGCCGAGATCGCGGCGGCGACCGCGGCGGTGGTCGTGCAGGCCGGTCGCGAGCCAGGCACGGCGGCGGACGACCGCTTCGTCGACCTCGCCGACCAGGTCGGGCTCGACACGCTCGCCGCGCTGTGGCAGGACGCCGAGCCGGTCAGCCTGCCGGGTGCGCTGTGGGCGCTGTACCTGCTGCGGCAGTGGTGCCGGACCAACGGCGAGGAGGTCCGCCTGCTGTGGCGCGCCGGCGCGCCGCTGGCGCCCGCCGACGCCGTGGTCGCCGGGGTCGCCGAGCCGGGCGACGTCGACTCGGTGCGAAGCGCCGCCGACGCCGTGCTGAGCGGGGTGTACCGCGGCGACTTCGCGGTGGCCCTGGAACGTGCGGCGGCGCTGTTCCGGGTCGTCGCGGCCGGCCGGCGCGAGCTCGCCGGCGCCGGACGAGCGCGGCGCAGCCGAGCGCGACCTGGCCGAGCGCAACGAGCGGGCGGCGGCGCGATCTGAGTGCCGCGGCGCGGCGGTGGCGGGCCGGCACGCTGCGCTGAGTCGGCGCCGACTCGGCGCGCGCCGCTAGCACGTCCCGCAGACAAGTCGGCGTGGTCTGCATCCACAGCCGCGTCCCGGTGTCCACAGCGCGCGCGCTCGGCCGACGCGCGGCCGCACGCGATGCGGCGACAGTCGTGGCGCCATGACGACCGACGCCGCCGCCGACGCCGATCCTGCCGCCGTGCCGGCCCTGCGGGTGAGCGGCCCGGCCGATCTCGTGCAGGCCGTTCCGTACCTGCTCGGCTTCCATCCCGCGCAGAGCCTGGTGCTGCTCGGGCTCGAGCGCGGCCGGGTGGTGGTCACGGCGCGCATCGATCTCGCCGACCTCGCCGAGCCGATGCTGCTGCCGGGCACGGTGACGGCGATGCGCCGCGGCGGCGCCGACGAGTTCGTCGGCGCTGATCTTCGACGACACGCGCACCGGCCGCCGCGGCGGTCGGGCGACGGGCCGCCGCTGCCGTGGGCCGGCGCGGCTGCCGAGGTGGCCGCAGCCGTCGCACGGGTCGGCGCGGTCGTCGACGACGTGCTCCTGGTCAGTCGATCGCGCGGTGGTGGTCCTACTCCTGCGGCGATGCCGTCCTGTTGCCCGCCGGAGGGGCACGCAGCTCGAGCCGAGCACCGAGGTGGCCGCCGCGGCCACCTACGCGGGTCTGGTCGCGCTGCCCGACCGGGCGGCGGTCGCGGCGCTGCTCGACCCGGTGCCTGGCGCACGACGTGCCGCGCTGCTGCCGCGCCTCGACGCGCCGAGCGCGCCGCGGTGGCCACGATCGTGCGCGGCGGCGGCGCGCGGGCAGAGCGAGCGGTCAAACGTGCGCTTGTTCGCGGCGGCGCGCATCGCCGACTCGCCGGGCCGCAGTTCGACCTGCCCGACGAGCGACGTCGTCCGCTTCGGCGTCGCGCTGCAGCGCATCCCGGTGCGCGACGCGGTGTGGATGGCGGTCGACGACCGGCGGCTCGACGGCCGGCCGCTGTGGCGCCAGCTGGGCGCGCCGGCTGCCCGGGCCCTACGACGCGCCCGCGCTGTTCCTGTTCGGCTGGGCGAGCTGGCGCGCCGGCAACGGCGCGCTGGCCGGGATGGCCGCCGAGCGCGCCGCTGGCCAGCGACCCCGGCTACACCGCGGCCGACCTGCTGCTCGCCGCGCTGTCGCAGGCGATCGATCCGCGGCGCATGCCCGCGGCTACGGCAGCGAGCCCGGCGTTAGCGCCGATCGCTCCGGCGCCGTCAGAGCGGCAGCGCGCGGGGCACCACCGGCTGGGCAGGTCCGAGGCGCCGGTGAGCACGTCGTCGACCGCCGCGGCGCACGCCCGGCCCTCGGCGATGGCCCAGACGACGAGCGACGCACCGCGCGTCGCGTCGCCGCAGGAGTACACGCCCTCCGCCGAGGTCTGCCAGCCGTCGTCGACCACGGCCGTGCCGCGTGCCGGGTCGTCGCTCCACGCCGAGCGCGGCGAGCAGTTCCGGCACGTCGGTGCCCGACGAACCCGGCGGCGAGCAGCACGAGGTCGGCGGGCAGCTCGGTGCGCGACCCGGCGACCGGCCGGAACTCGCGCCGTCCGTCGACGCGGACGATCTCGACCTCCTCGACGACGACCGCGCGCACCGCTGCCGTCGTCGTCGCCGCGGAACTCGACGACCTCGCGCGCCCACGCCTCGTGCACGCCCTCGTCGTGGGCCGGCGAGCTGCCCCGGCGTGCTCGGCGCCGACGGCCAGATCGGGTTGACCAGGCCCGCGCGGGCCTGCGGGCCGCGGGTTGTGGTCGAGCACCGTCACCGACAGCGCGCCCTGCCGGTTCGCGGTGCCGAGGCAGTCGGCCGCGGTGTCGCCGCCGCCGATGATGATCACGTGCTTGCCGGCCGCGTCGATGTCGGCGGCCGTCGATGTCGCCGGCCTGCACGTGGTTGCCGTGCGGCAGGTACTCCATCGCCTGGTGCACGCCGCGCAGCTCGCGGCCGGGCATGCGTCAGCTCGCGCGGGGCCAGCGCGCCGACGGCGAGCACGACGGCGTCGAAGTCGGCGCGCAGCCGGTCGGCGTCCTGCGCGACCGATCCGGGCGCTGACCCGGAACGTCGTGCCCTCGGCGCGCATCTGGGCCAGCCGGCGGTCGATGATGTCCTTGGGCATCTTGAAGTCCGGGATGCCGTAGCGCAGCAGCCCGCCGATCCGGTCGTCGCGCTCGAACACGGTCACCGCGTGCCCGGCGCGGGTCAGCTGCTGGGCCGCGGCAAGCCCGGCCGGGCCCGAGCCGATGACGGCGACCGTCTTGCCCGGTGCGCTCGCAGCGGCGGCTGCGGCAGCACGATGCCTGTCTCGAAGGCCCGCTCGACGATCGAGACCTCGACCTGCTTGATCGTGACCGGGTCGGTGTTGAGGGCGAGCACGCAGGCCGCCTCGCAGGGCGCCGGGCAGATCCAGCCGGTGAACTCGGGGAAGTTGTTGGTGGCGTGCAGCCGCTCGCTGGCGCCGAGGTAGTCGTCGCGCGCGACGAACTCGTTCCACTCCGGGATCAGGTTGCCCAGCGGGCAGCCGCTGTGGCAGAACGCGACGCCGCAGTCCATGCACCGGGCCGCCTGCTCGCTGACGACCTCGTCGCGGGCGCGCAGGTAGATCGGCTGCCAGTCGCGCACGCGCTCGGCCGCGGGCCGCTTGGGCGTGTCCACGCGGTCGTACTTCAGGAACCCCTGGGGGTCGTGTGCCACCGGATGGCCCTCTCGGTCGGGCTGCAGCGGTCGGCGCGGGCAGTGGCGGTCGAGCAGCGGTGCTCGAGGCGTCGGTGGCTCGCGGACCCGGAGCCGAGTTGTAGGTCGAGCGCGGTCGCGATGCCGCGTCAGACGCAGCGCGCACGAAGACGTGGTCGCTCACGTGCCGGTCGAGCAGCATCCGCTCGCCGTCGGCCCAGCACCTCGACCCCGTCGGCGGCCGCGGTGCACCGCGACCTGCTGCCCGGGCCGCAGGCCGGCGTCGGTGAGGCTGGTGCATCGTCGCCGCGTCGGGCTGCAGCTGCTCGCTGATCCGATCGACGACGACCGGCTGCGACGCCGCCGTCCACGGCGGCCGCGCTGAGCGTGACCAGCCCGGGGTGGTCGTCGGTGGCGCGGAACGGGCAGGCCCAGGTCGTCCAGGCCGGGAATCGGGTTGCCGTGCGGGCACACCAGCGGCTTGTCGAGCATGGCCACGATCCGCCGCTCGACGGCCTCGCTCATCACGTGCTCCCAGCGGCACGCCTCGATGTGGACGTCCTCCCAGTCGAGGCCGATGATGTCGACGAGCAGCCGCTCGGCCAGGCGGTGCTTGCGCATCACGCCGACGGCCTCGTGGCGGCCCTTGTCGGTGAGTTCCAGGTGCCGGTCGTCGGCCACGTGCACCAGCCCGTCGCGCTCCATCCGCGCGACGGTCTGGCTCACCGTCGGACCGCTCTGCCCGAGCCGCTCGGCGATGCGGGCGCGCAGCGGGACGACGCCCTCCTCCTCGAGCTCGTACACGGTCCGCAGATACATCTCGGTCGTGTCGATGAGGTCGCTGTGATGGCTCACGACATCAGTCTAGGTCGGCATGACCGCATCGTAGTGCGCTCGGCGCTTACGGCCTGGCACGCGCAGACGGACCCGGGCGACTCGAGCGGTCCAGACGGCGCGGACGGTCCAGGCGGGTGCGTCAGTCGTCGAGGTAGTCGCGCAGGACCTGGGCGCGCGACGGGTGGCGCAGCTTGGCCATCGTCTCGCGCTCGATCTGGCGGATCCGCTCGCGCGACAGCTTGAACGCGCGGCCGATCTCGTCGAGGGTCTTGGGCTGCACGCCGTCCAGGCCGTAGCGCATCCGCACGACCGCGGCCTCGCGCTCCTCGAGCGTGTCGAGCACCTCGCTGAGCTGGCGGCGCATCAGCTGCGGCCTCGACGGTGGTCTCGGCCTCGCAGCTGCGTGCGCTGGTCGGCGATGAAGTCGCCCAGCGACGCGTCGTCGTCGGCGCCGACGGTCTGGTCGAGGCTGACCAGGTCGCGGGACAGGTCGATCAGCTCGCGGACGCGCTCCTCGGTGATGTCGAGCTCGTGGCCCAGCTCGGCGTGGGTCGCCTCGCGGCCCAGCGTCTGGTTCAGCTCGCGCCGCACGCGCTGCATCTTGTTGACCTGCTCGACCAGGTGGACGGGCAGCCGGATGGTGCGCGACTGGTCGGCCATGGCGCGGCTGATCGCCTGCCGGATCCACCACGTCGCGTAGGTCGAGAACTTGAAGCCCTTGGTGTAGTCGAACTTCTCGACCGCGCGGATCAGGCCGAGGTTGCCCTCCTGGATCAGGTCCAGGAACGGCATGCCGTGGCCGGTGTAGCGCTTGGCCAGCGAGACGACCAGGCGCAGGTTCGCGCGCAGCAGGTGATCCTTGGCCCGCTCGCCGTCGGCGACGACCAGGCGCAGGTCGCGCTTGCGGGCCGCGGTGAAGCTGTTGTGCGCGCTGCAGCAGGTGCGCGGCGTAGAGCCCGGCCTCGATCCGCTTGGACAGCTCGACCTCGTCGGCGGCGGTGAGCAGGGCGACCTTGCCGATCTCGTTCAGGTAGACCCGCACGAGGTCGGCCGACGCCGCCACCTCGTCGAGGTCGGCCGCTCGGTGCGCACGTTGGCCTCGGTCGTCGGCTCGTCGCCGCGGTCGCGGGTCGACGCCTGCGTCTCCGACGTCCAGGACGGCGACGGCCGAGGTCTCGTCGACCTTGCCGGCGCGCGCGGCGGACGGTCGGGTCGTGCGTGCGGGTCGTGCGATGGGTGCGTGGAAGTGGCGCTCGGGCGCCGGCGCGAGCCGCGCGCTTGGTGCGGGCAGAATTGGTACGAGCAGTTGCAGTCACGGTTGGTTCGACCACCTCAGATGTCGCGATCACCTGTCACTGACCTTTCGTTGTCGATGGCTGTTCGGGTTCACTCGAATGAACGTTCTGGGACCCCGGTGTTCCCGAAACCCCCGAATTGCCGGCGCCCAGTCTCTAAGGCCGCGGCACAGACGCGCGCGGCGCTCGTTCAGAGCTCGAGCAGCACGGTCACCGGGCCGTCGTTGACCAGCTCGACCGCCATGTCGGCGCCGAACCGCCGGTCTGCACGGCGGCGCCGAGTGCGCGCAGTTCGGCGACGACCGCGCTCGACCAGCGGCTCGGCGACCGGCCCGGGCGCCGCCGCCGCCCAGGTCGGCCGGCGGCCCTTGCGCGCGTCGCCGTAGAGGGTGAACTGGCTGACCACCAGCACGCCGGCGCCGGGGTCGTCGGCCACGCTCGCTCGTCGCGCAGGATGCGCAGCCCGTGGATCTTGCGGGCGAGCGCCGCGGCGGTGCCGGCCCGTCGCCGTGCGTCACGCCGACCAGCACCAGCAGCCCGGTGCCGATCGCGCGCGATCGGCTCGCCGGCGACGGCACCGACGCGCTCGTCACCCGCTGCACGACGGCCCTCACGCCGGCCATCCTCCGGTTCGAGGAAGCCGCGGCCGACCAGGTCGCGCACCGACCGGCAGCAACGCGACGCCGCTCGACCTCGTCCATTCCGGCCTCGACCGCGCCGGCGCAGCAACGGCGAGCAGGACGCCGAGCGGGACCGTCCCGTCGCAGGCCGCCACCAGGCCGGCGATCGGCGTCGTCCACCTCGACCTCCCAGCGCATGCCGCAGGACTGCCGCAGCTGCGCGAGCTCGGTCGTCCAGCCGTCGCCGCGTGCGCAGGTCGTGGCGGGTGCGGACGACACCGTCGGCGCACGCGCAGCCGCGCCGCCGAGCAGCTCGTCGTCGTCGCGGCCGGCCAGCCAGCGCTGCCGCGCGAACCAGCCGCCGATGTGGGCGCCGGCCGGCTGCTCGACGGCCTGCGGCACGTCCTCGCAGACGATGCGCGGGTCGCGCCGGTCGGTGCGCCACAGCGTGACCAGGCCCATCCCGATCGCGGCGACGCCCGACGCGTCGAACCAGTCCAGCCACTCGTCGTAGCGCTGCGCCCACCGCGCCGATCCAGGTTGCTCGCCGGCGTCGCGCAGCCACAGCGTGACGTAGGACGCCCGGCTCGACGACCTCGCGTTGCCACACCCACGCGTCGCAACCGGCGCCGGCGACCCAGCCGCCGACCCGGCCGGCCCAGTCGCCGTCGTCGGGAATGATCCAGTTCGCCAGCAGCGACGCCGTGCCGCCGGGCGCGAGCACCGATGCCACGTCGCGCAGCAGGGCGGCGCTGACCGCGTCGCCGGCCAGCCCGCTGTCGCGGTAGTCGTAGCCCGCCGCTGCCGGTGCGCAGCCCGGGCGACACCACGAACGGGCGGGTTCGCGACGACCAGGTCGAACGCCTCGCCGGCCACCGGCTCGAGCAGCGAGCCTTGCCGCAGGTCCCACTCCTGACCGGACAGCGCCGCGGTCGTCGCGGCCATCCGCAGCGCCCGCGCGCTGACGTCCGTGGCCACCACCGACCCGGCGTGCGTGGCCAGATGCAGCGCCTGCACGCCGCAGCCGGTCCCGACGTCGAGCGCCCGCTCGGCCGGCCGCCGGACGACCGCCTGCGCGAGCGTCAGCGAGGCCGCGCCGATGCCGAGGACGTGATCGCCGGCCAACGGGCCGGGCCGCACGTCGCTGCCGAAGTCCGAGACGACCCACCAGGGCTCGGCGCTGTCGGCATCGCCGTACGGACGCACCTCCAGCCGGGCGCGCACCGCGCCGGCGCTGCGCGCGAGCAGGGCAGCGGCCGACTCGAGATCCAGCGGGTGCAGCGCCGCGCGGGCGGCGCCCTCGTCCACCTCGTGGCCGAGCAGGAACAGCCGGACGAGGTCGGCGAGCCGGTCGTCGGCCGGCAGCACGCGCGCGACGCCGGCGAGGTCGCCTCGCTCGTGCGCCGCCCGTCCGACCAGCCCGAGCAGTTCGTGCACGCCGTCGACGGTGAAGTTCGCCAGCGCGAGCCGCAGCGCGTCGAGCGCGGAGGATTCGAGCAGCGGTGTGGTCACGTGGCAATCCTCTCGATCCTCGTAACGGTCTCGCATTAGTGGTTCCATGGACGGCATGCGTCGCTCCCATGCCGACGACCCCACGGTGATCACCACCGTCCCGGTCAGCAGCGACGACGAGTACGACCATCGCAAGAAGAAGTACGCGATCATGATGGCGACCCGCGCGCTCTGCGTGATCTTGGCCGCCAGCTTCTACCGGGTGTCGATGCCGGTCGCGCTGACCTTCGCCGTCGCCGGCGTGGTGTTGCCGTGGTGCGCAGTGCTGATCGCCAACGACCGTCCCGCCAAGAAGAAGGGCGTCGATCTCGGCCACGTCGCGCGTTCCGGCGAGCGCGCGCTGCCGTCCGGCGATGATGACCGGACCGTGGAGGGCTGAGATGGCAGAATCGACAGGCGTGAAGACCGACGTCCGGGAGAAGCCGGCACCCTCGAACTCCGACACCGACGACGACGATCTGTTCCACTACGTACCGAAGGCAAAGATCGTCGAGAGCGCGGTGACCGGCGCGCTCGTGCAGGCCATCTGCGGAGCGGTGTTCCCCGTGACGAAGGCGCCGAAGCCCGGCTCACCGGTGTGCCCGCGCTGCCAGGAGATCTACGACGCCAAGTCTTGATCGTCCGGGTCGTGCCGCTGCCACTCCTTCGGGTTCAAGATCCGCGGCTTCTTGGGTTTGGACGGCTGGTGCTGCTCGATCGCGGCGTTGAACTCCGCGCCGAGCAACACCCCGAGGGCCAGTAGGAAGAAGAACAACAACGCGGCAATCGGCGCGGCGATGGTGCCGTACGCGGCGTGGTTGTGCTGGACGATGAAGGTGATGTAGGTGCGCAACGCCACGGCGCCGCCGAGAAACACCAGGATCGCCAGAACCGCTCCCGGGACGCCGCGCCGCCACGGCAGCCGCCGCGGGGGCGCGAGGTGGTACAGCGTCGTCAGCCCGACGAGGAGCAGCACCACGATCACCGGGTAGTAGCCCGCGTCGATGATCGTGCTGGCCGTGTCGCGCGCGCTCTTCGGGATGATCCGTTTCAGCAGGCTCGGGCCGAGCACGAGCAGCGGCAGCACGATGACGCCGATCACCACCGAGCCGAGGAAGAGCCACAGCGCGAGCAACCGACTCCTGACCGCCCCGCGCAGGTCGCGCATGTCGTACGCGATCGTGATCGTGTTGACGAAGGTTGCGGTTGCCGACGAGCCGGCCCACACCGCGATCAGGAAGCCGATGCTGATGACGTCTGCGCGCCCGCTGTGCAGCACCTCGTACAGCATCGGGTGGATCACCTGGCGCACGACCTCCTGGCTGAACGCGGAGCCCAGGGTCGATTCCAGGCGGGCCTCGGTGCGGTTGACCGTGTCGCCGCCGAACCAGCGCGACGCGTAGCCCAGCGTCGCGACCAGGGCGAGGAAGAGCGAGGGCAGGGAGAGCAGCTGCCAGAATGCGGCCTCGGCCGACAGCCCGAGCACCCGGTCGCGCCAGGCCTTGGCGACGGTGCGCCGCAGCAGGTGCAGCAGCAGCCGCAGCCCGCCGAGCAGCGTCCGACCGGGGTTCACGGGTCAAGTCTGCCGAGCGCACCTAGCTGCACAGCTGCAACGCCGAGCACGGGAGTGTCGGCGGACGCTTCCGGCGCGCCCCCCGCGAGGCGCGCCGTCCGCCCAGTTATGGTTGGCGCCCGCGATGGCGCGTCGCGATCTTGACACCCATAGACACTGAGCGAAGCGGGGACGGCACAGAAGTTGGCAGCACCCCGCGAGCGCCGGCAGAACCCGCTGCGCCACTGGCAGCGCGCCGCCCTGACGGCCTATGAGGCACACAACCCGCGCCGCGACTTCCTCGTCACCGCCACGCCAGGGGCCGGCAAGACGGCGTTCGCGCTCACGCTGGCCGCGCGGCTGATCGCGCGGCGCGCGATCGACCGGATCGTGGTCGTCGCACCGACCGACCATCTGCGCACGCAGTGGGCCGACGCGGCGGACCGGATGGGGATCGCGCTCGACGGCGCGCTGTCCAACGCGACCGGCCCGCTCCGTCCCGATGTCACCGGCTACGTCACGACGTACGCGCAGGTGGCGGCAAAGCCGGCACTGCACGCCGCCCGCACCCTGCACCGGCGCACCCTGGTGATCCTCGATGAGGTGCACCACGCCGGCGACGGGCTGTCGTGGGGTGATGCGATCGCTGCCGCATTCGACGCGGCGGCGCGGCGGCTGTGCCTCACCGGCACGCCGTTCCGCACTCGTCCCGATGAGCGCATCCCGTTCGTGCGCTACGAGGCCGACAGTGACGGCGGCTGGCGCAGCAGCGCCGACTTCACCTACGGGTACCGGGAGGCGTTGCGCGATCAGGTCGTCCGTCCCGTGGTCTTCGCCGCCTATACCGGGACGTCGCGGTGGCGCAACAGTGCCGGTGAGGTGCTGGCCGCCTCGCTGTCCGAGGCGGGGACGAAGCGCACCGAGGCGATGGCGTGGCGTACCGCGCTCAACCCGAAGGGCCGATGGGTGCCGCACGTCCTCGCCGCGATGGACGAGCGGATCACCCACCTGCGCCAGAACGGCATGCCCGACGCCGCCGGGCTCGTGCTGGCCAGCGACCAGGACGACGCACGCGAGTACGCGCGGATCGCCGAGCAGGTCACCGGGCACCCGCCGGTGCTGATCCTGTCCGACGATCCCAAGGCCAGCGACAAGATCGCTGCCTTCGCCACCGGCGACCAGCGGATGGCGGTCTGCGTACGGATGGTCTCCGAGGGAGTCGACGTGCCGCGGGCGGCGTGCCTGGCGTGGATGACGTCCTACCGCACCCCGCTGTTCTTCGCGCAGGGTGTCGGGCGGGTCGTGCGCGCTCGTGGCCGGCACGAGTCGGCGACGGTGTTCGTGCCGGCCGTCCGCCCGCTGCTGGCGCTGGCGGCAGAGCTCGAGGACGAGCGAAACCACGTGATCCCACCGCCGGCCGTCGGCGATGACCACCTCCTCGACGTCGAACCGGTCGAACCCGAGCCGGGCGAGCGCGACGGCTACGAACTGGTCGACGCCGATGCCTCCTTCGCGCACGTCCTGCACGCCGGGCGTGCCGTTGTGGCTGCGCCCGAGTTGAGCACCGACGACGAGGACTTCCTCGGGCTGCCTGGCATCCTGTCGCCCGAGCAGATGGCCCAGGTGCTGGCGCGCCGCGACGAGCACGCCCGCAAGCGGGCCGGCCAGGTGGAAGCGGCCCCACCCTCGCTCGAGGCCGCCTCGTGGCGGGCCGCCGCGGAGCTTCGGCGGGAGGTGAACCGGCTGGTCAGCGTTCTCGCTGCGCGGCAGGGCACGCCGCACGGCCAGGTACACGCGCTCGTTCGCCGGGCCGTTCCAGGGCCGGCCTCGGCGGCGGCCAGCGCGGAGGTCCTGGAGCAGCGCCGCGACCACCTGCTCGGTTTGCTGGGCGGCATCGGCGCGTGAGCAGCCGCGCGAAGGTCTCATTCTGGCTGTGACACCACACACGGCGGATACGCGGAATCTGCCAGTGGGTACATCCCGTTACACCAACTCAGACGTAATCAGATGTAACAAGAACGAAAACGAACCTGCCGGGGTGTCGCGAGTGTCACCGGCTAATCCGGTGGTTTCGTTGACACCAGGCAGGCAAGGATGAGTTCGACCGTTCGACAGCGCGAAATAGCCGATAGGACGACACGTTGGTTACCGCCCGACACATACGGTGGAGCCAAGAGCGAAAGAGAAGAGGTGCCGACGTGACCCCGACCATCGAAGCACGCGAACTGACCGCCACTGACCGTTGCGACCGGTGCGGCGCCCAGGCCTACGTGCGCACCGTGCTCGGCTCCGGTTCCGAGTTGCTGTTTTGCAGCCACCACTGGCACGACAACGAGGCGCGGCTGCGCGAGATCGCCGTCAACATCCATGACCAGACCGATCGGCTCATCGAGGTCCCCGCGGTCGCCGCACTCGACGAGCGCTGAGCCCGCCCGCCTGACCTGACGTATCAGGCCCCGTCCGACCGGACGGGGCCTGATTTTTCATGAGAAGGCAGCCGATGCGAAGTTTCTCACCCTCTGCGGTGTTTAGCGTCGCGTCCGATCGGGCACAAAAAGATCATGGTTGCTGCGACGCTGGTGCTGTTGTCCGTGTTGCTGGTCGTGCTGGCCGGCGAGGCCGTCCGCGTTCAGTGCCGGCGGATGCTCACCCAGCCGGCCCGAGTCCACGACGCCGGGACCAGCGCGTTGGCGTCCGTCGGTCGTGAGGTTGCGGCCTGACCCAGGCAGGTCGTCGGCCGCCGGCTAGTTATGACAGCCGCGCCACGGCACTTGGCTGAGGTCCTTGAACCCGGTCAGGTTGATCATCTGCTTCTGCCCGGTCGTGTCCTGAACCAGCATCCGCAGCGCCACCGGATATGGCGCGGGGCACTTCTCCTTGGGACGCAGCTGCACGTTCAGCCACACGGCCCCTTGCGGCGGCAGGCCGAGATCCTCCAACTTCGGCACGTTGAACTCACCGCAGCTGCCGATGCCCTTCGAAAGCACCGTCAACCCCTTCTGTGGCAGGTCGACCAGCATCTTCTTGAAGATCAACGGACCCGTCGAGGTGTTGCGCACTTCGATCGCCAGCACGAGCTTCTTGCCGAGCTGCTGCGAGCACAGCGCACCCGTCTCCTGCAACGACTTCGGGCCTAACGGCACGAGTGTCGAGGAGCGAGTTGACCCGGGCGACGGTTGTGCCGGCCCGGCCGACGTGTCGGTCTTGACGCTCGCCCGGCCGATGAGCAGTCCAAGCCCCAATGCCAGCGCGATGAGCACGACCGCGGCGCGGCTGATCCGGTACGGCGAGCCACCGTCCGGGCCTGGCGCGGGCACGGGGTTCTCTTCAGCGGTGTCACCGCCAGCCAGGGGCCGTTCCGACGTGGTCATCGCAGCAACTATCCCAGGCGCCCGGGCGGCAGTCACGCCGACCGGGCCGTTCACCTGTAGTGCTCACATTCGGCCTCACCCTCGGCGTCACACCCCGCCGTGCAGGCCCATCAGGTTGCCGCCCATGTTGGGGCCGTCGACGCGCTCGACGTCGTAGCGGTCGTTGCCGCAGCGTCCGCAGCGCAGGTAGGTCTCGCCGTCGGGGTTGCGCTCGAGGCGCCATTTGTGGTGTACGTGCGTTCGGCACAGCAGCGGCCTTCGCGGCGTCGCAGTCTTCATGAGTGGCTCCGTGGATGAGAACTGAACAGTGCTGAGCGCCGCACGCAGCGCGTGCGAATGCGTCAGGACGCTCAGGGCATGGCGGGTCTGGCGGAAGCGATCGAGGCCGTAGAGCTCGGCGAGCAGCTCTTGCCGGTATCGCTCGCGGATCGGTCCGGGCGGCAACGCGTGCACGGCGAGCCGGACGGTGCGGGCCGGCCAGAACGCGGCGGCCGGTTCGGCGGCCGGGTGCTGGGTGAGCTGGGCGGTCATGGTTGGTCACCGACCGGGCGCAGGCTCTGCCACGTGCGCCGACCCTGGAAGGCACGCGCCAACGCGTGCCGGGCTTGCTCGGCGCCAGTCGGGGTGAGCCGGTAGTACCGACGCGCTGGGCGGCCCTCGGCGCTCGGGTCGATGTCCTCCCATCGGGAGTCCAACCAGCCGAGCCCTTCCAACCTCGCGAGCATCGGGTGAATCGTGCCGCTGGGCAGACCGGCTGCCTCGCCGATCTCCACGCCGTACAGCTCACGCCCCGGGTCGGCCAGGAGCGCGCGCAGCACCAGCTGGGTGGGGATCGTCATGCGCGGTTCGCGAGTGGTCACGCTGTTATTCTACCTAGGGCTAGGTAGAATACAACCGAGTTTCGCCGGTCCTGGCACGCAACCGCCCGATCCGGCCCAGGAGTGACTGAAGGCCCCGGAATCCGGGGCCTTCAGCATGATCAACGACTGGTCTCAGTCCAGGTAGTCGCGCAGCACCTGGGACCGGGACGGGTGGCGCAGCTTGGACATCGTCTTCGACTCGATCTGGCGGATCCGCTCGCGGGTCACGCCGTAGACCTGGCCGATCTCGTCCAGCGTGCGCGGCTGACCGTCGGTGAGCCCGAACCGCAGCTTGACCACGCCGGCCTCGCGCTCGGACAGCGTCTGCAGCACCGATTGCAACTGGTCCTGCAGCAGCGTGAACGAGACGGCGTCGACGGCCACGACGGCCTCGGAGTCCTCGATGAAGTCGCCGAGCTGGCTGTCGCCCTCATCGCCGATGGTCTGGTCCAGGCTGATCGGCTCGCGCGCGTACTGCTGGATCTCGAGCACCTTGTCCGGCGTGATGTCCATTTCCTTGGCGAGCTCCTCGGGCGTGGGCTCGCGGCCCAGGTCCTGCAGCAGCTCACGCTGAATCCGGCCGAGCTTGTTGATGACCTCGACCATGTGCACCGGGATCCGGATGGTGCGGGCCTGGTCGGCCATCGCGCGGGTGATCGCCTGACGGATCCACCAGGTGGCGTAGGTCGAGAACTTGTAGCCCTTGGTGTAGTCGAACTTCTCGACGGCGCGGATCAGGCCGAGGTTGCCCTCCTGGATCAGGTCGAGGAAGGCCATCCCGCGCCCGGTGTAGCGCTTGGCCAGCGAGACCACGAGACGCAGGTTCGCTTCGAGCAGGTGATTCTTGGCGCGCTCACCGTCGCGCACGATCCAGCGCAGGTCACGCTTCATCTGCAGGACGAGCTTCTCGTTCGCCTCGTCGGCGGCGCGGAGCCGCTCAGCGGCGTACAGGCCGGCCTCGATCCGCTTGGCGAGATCGACTTCCTCCTCGGCATTGAGGAGCGCGACCTTGCCGATCTGCTTGAGATACGCGCGCACCGAGTCGGCCGACGCAGTCATCTCGGCGTCCTTGCGCGCCTGGCGCAGCGCCTCGGACTCCTCCTCGTCGTCCCAGGTGAACTCGGCCGAGTCCTCCTCGGCCTCCTCACCCTCGACTACGGCGTCCTCCGGAGCGTCCCCTTCGACCTCCTCGGTCGCTACGACCGCGTTGGGGTCCTCGGGGGTGGGAGCCGCCGCGTCCTTCTTGCCGGCCGTCTTCGCCGCCGTCTTGGTGGCCGCCGCAGTCGCGGGAGCCTTCGCGGCGGCCTTGGTCGCGGCCTTCTTCGCCGGGGGCTTCGCCGTGTCCTTCGCCGCGTCCGCCTTCTTGGGCGCGACCTTGGTTGCGGACTTGACCGGTGCGCTCACCCGCTTGGTGGAGCTAGCGGCGGCAAGCGTGGTCTTCGTTGCGTGTGCGGGAACGTCGTCGGCTTTGTCGCTGGAAACCACAGGTGACCTTTCACCACAGGCGCGGACGGACAGGAGTCCGGACGCGGATCGAACACACCGCGTGAGGCGGATGACTGTGCGGGCATACCCCGGGAAAACCTCGGTGGGTAAAGGCCGTCTGTTTGTTGGCTCACGATCGAGTCCAGTACGTGCGCAGTCCCGAGGATCTATTGTACTGCGGCTCTGGTGACACGCGAGCCAGGCGCCGCGATGACTACTCGCCGTGTCGCTCCGCGGCGGCGATGGCAGCCCCGACGATGCCTGCATCGTTGAGCAGCTCGGCAGGTTTCACCGGCGTGTTGAGGGTCAACCGCGGCACCCATTTCTCGGCGTCCTTGCTGACGCCACCGCCGACGACGAACAGATCCGGGGTGAACAGCCGCTCCACGTGCTGCATGTACCGGTCGACCCGCTTGGCCCACTCCTTGTAGGACATCTTGGTGTCCTCGCGCACCGAGGCGGCGGCGCGCTTCTCGGCGTCGTAGCCGTCCAGTTCGAGGTGGCCGAGCTCGGTGTTGGGGACGAGCGTCCCGTTGTTGAGCAACGCGCTGCCGATGCCGGTGCCGAACGTGAGCAGGATGACGACGCCGGCGACGTCCTTGGCCGCACCGAACCTCGCCTCGGCGATGCCGGCCGCGTCAGCGTCGTTGAGCACGCGCACGTCGGTGGCAGAGGGAGTCGCGCGGGTGAAGCACTCGTCGACGTCGGTGCCGATCCAGCTCGGGTCGACGTTGGCCGCTGAGCGCGCCACACCGTGCTGGATCACCGCCGGGAAGGTCGCACCGACCGGACCGTTCCAGCCGGCATCCGAGACGAGCTTGGCCACTACTTCGGCCACGGCCTCCGGTGTGGACGGGCGCGGCGTCAGGATGCGGGTGCGCGGCGTGACCAGTGCGCCAGTGCTGGTATCGACGATCGCGCCTTTGATGCCTGACCCGCCGATATCGATGCCGAACGCACGTTGCCTTACTTCGGTCATGACGCTGACCCTATCGCCGCCGGACCGGTGTGGTGCGATTGGCAGATGACGGCGACCCCGAGGGAACTCGGCGAATACGCAGTTCATCTCGCGCGCGGCGCGGCCGAGCTGGTACGCGAGCAGACCGCGTCGCACCGTCCGCTCGACATCGGTTCGAAGAGCACCAGCACCGATCTGGTGACGGCCGTCGACCGCGCCAGCGAGCGGTGGTTGGTCGACCAGATCAGCGTCGATCGTCCTGACGACGCCGTCCTCGGCGAGGAGGGCGGCGGACGCAACGGCACGAGCGGTGTGCGGTGGGTACTCGACCCGATCGACGGGACGGTCAACTTCGTGCTCGGTCTGCCGCAGTACGCGGTCTCGGTCGCCGCGCAGGTCGACGGTCAGTTCGTCGCCGGCGCGGTCTGCAATCCGGTCAGCGGAGAGCTGTTCACCGCAACGCTCGGCGGCGGTGCCGCGCTGGACGGGCAGCGCCTTTCCGGGCCTCGATCGGTCGAGCTGAGCCGGGCGGTCGTCGGCACCGGCTTCGGATACGACCGGGAGGTCCGGCGCCGCCAGGCGCAGGTGGTCGCCGAGTTGCTGCCGCGGGTCGCCGACGTCCGGCGGTTGGGTTCGGCGGCGCTGGATCTTTGCGCGGTCGCCTGCGGTCGCCTCGACGGTTATTTCGAGTCGGGACTGAACCCGTGGGACTACGGGGCGGGCGCGCTCATCGCCGCCGAGGCGGGGTGCGTCGTGAGCGGACTGCGTGGGCAGCCGTTGTCGACGCGCATGGCCGCGGTGGCCGGTCCGGGGCTGGCCACCGACCTGTTCGGGCTCCTGGAGGAGTTAGCGGCCGACCAGGTGGCCGGCTAGCACGGCTTCGGCCCCGGAGACGGGGTGCGTACGCGGTGGTGCGCGAGGGTGATGTGCGCGTGCCTGAGCTCACGGCGCACGACCTTCGCCGGGGTCACCGTCTTGAACTTCGAGCCGAGCGCGACCATCACCGTCGCGCTCGATGAATCGGTCGGCCGCATCTTCGCGTGCGGGAAGTAGTACGAGAGCAGCGTCGCGCTCGGCAGCGCGCTCGGCGCGTAGCGGATCTCACCGACGCCCTTGATCAGGCCGTGGCCGCCGTACGTGCTGGAATCGTCCTCGGGCTTGCTGACCTTGAAGCCGGCCTTGGACAAGACCTTGGACGTGTCTCCGGCGATTCCGTCGCGATTGGTCGAATTCAGGACGAGAACCGTCACCTTTGTGGGAACCGGAAGTACTGTGGGTGTCGCACTGGGCGTTGCGCTCGGACTCGGGCACGATGACGAGGTCGAGTTGCCGGGCCCAGCAGCGCTGCCGTCGGTCCGGTGCAGGACGCGAAACCAGACCAACGCCGTGAGCAACGACAACGCCCCGATGAAGGCAAGGGCAGGAAGCGGCCGCCGTCGTTCTGGAGCGGTCATCGCGTCGGCCTACCCTGCTGAATTGGTCGGAAATCCGTCGTCTCCGGTCGCGTCAGCGTAGGACACACTCGGCGCGGGAATGCGGATCGCCGCCCGGTCGTTCGTGTGAAATCTATGCGCGGTAGCGTTCCGCGTCCAAGATGTTCGGCCAAGAAGTGAAGTCACAGCCCAACCCGGGCACAAATTGCGGAACTGAAGCGTTGCACGCGCCGGATGCAACGAGAGAAAACGCTTTACGAACCCGCTGAGGGAGTTGAACAGTAAATGGCCACCGACTACGACGCCCCGCGTCGCGGTGAAGTCGATGAGATGGGCGAAGACTCGCTCGAGGAACTGAAGGCGCGCCGTGCCGAGGCGCAGTCCGGGTCGATCGATGTAGACGAGACTGAGCTCAACGAGTCGCTCGAGCTGCCGGGGGCGGATCTTTCCAGCCTGTCCGGTGAGGAGTTGACCGTCCGAGTCCTGCCGAAACAGGACGACGAGTTCACCTGCGCGAGCTGCTTCCTTGTCCACCACCGCAGCCGTCTAGCTCGAGAAAAGGGCGGACGGCTGATTTGCCGCGACTGTGCTTGATCTGATCGCGTAGCGGCGGCGACCTGGCACCCTTCGGGCGCCGTCTCGCCGCCGTCGACGCGGCTCCCCGCGTGGCGATCGGCTCCTCGCACGAGCGCCCTCGACCGGCGACGCCGGCGGGGCTAGAGGGTTGCGCGGAGGCTGAGCCCGCCGTCCACGACCAGCGTCTGGCCGGTCAGCCATGCGGCGTCGCCGCTGGCCAGGAACGCTGCCGCGGCGGCGACGTCCTCGGGCTCACCGAGGCGGCCGAGCGGGTACACCGAGGCCGCCTTGTCCTCGTCCTTCTCGTACAGCGCCGCCGCGAACTTGGTCTTCACCACGGCCGGAGCCACCGCGTTGACCCGGACTCTGGGCGCCAGTTCGGCGGCCAGTTGCACGGTCAGCCCGATCAGGGCCGACTTGCTCACGCCGTAGTAGCCGATCCCGGGGGACGGGTGCAGCCCGGCCACCGACGCGATGTTGACCACGGCGCCGTGCCCGTTGGCGCCCAGCCCGACGTCGAGGGCCTTCCTGGTCCACGACAGCGCCGCCAGGACGTTGACGTCCATGATCTTGCGGGCGGCACTCTCGTCGATCTGGGTGAGCGGTCCGTAGGCCGGGTTGATCCCGGTGTTGTTCACCAAGACGTCGAGCCGCCCGAACTCGCGCACTATCCGCTCGAGCGCCTCGGACTGGTGATCCGGATCGTCGGCGCGACCGGCGACCGGGATGGCCACGTCGGGACCACCCAGCGCGGCGATCGCATCCTCGAGGCCTTCCGGCTTGCGCGCGGTCACGACGACACGGCCGCCCTCGTCCACGATCCGCGCGGCGATCGCGAGGCCGATGCCCCGGCTAGCGCCGGTGATGACGGCGGTCTTGCCGGCGAAGCGCTGCCCGTATTGGTGGCCCTGCTCGGTGGCTGAAACAGACTGTGCGGTCATGAGGCCGCAGCGTAGCTGCGCCGTGGCGGCGAGCTCAGTGCAGGCTGCGCACGATGTCGACGATCTGCTGCGGATGCCGGCTCGACACGACCCAGTACGGCGTCGGATCGTCGGGGTCGTCCACCCACAGTTGCACGCCGGAGCCGATCCACGGCCGGATCGACACGAACGCCGCGGGATCGGCTTCGCGACCGACGAGGCGGCGAAGGGTCAGCGCGTCAAGCGCGACCGCCCCGCTGAGCTCGTTGACCGGAATGTGCGCGCCGCGCACACGCAGCTCGCCCCCCGGATCTCGAGGTTGCCGCGCCCGAACGCCCAGACGAACACCACCGAGAGCGGCAACAGGATGCCGAATGACAGCCAGTCGGTCAGCTGCAATCCGCTGATGTGGAACTCCGCCGCGATGAGCGCGGCGACCAGCAACGCCACCAGGTACCACCAGAACGGGGTGCGCAGCGACTCGCGGTACAACGTTCCCGCGGGCTGCTCGCCGGCGCGGTGCTCGTTGCTGGTGGTCATGTGATCGAGGGTAGCGTTGCGGCCCGTGAGCGAGCGCACCGAGCGAACCATGGGCACAGGGCTTCGCCGACCCGTCGAAACGAAGTGAGACGGGGCGTGGGCAACGGCGGGGAGGAGGGCGCGCTGCAAGTGCTCGTGCAGCGCCTGGATCACGGCGTCCCGCTGCCGGTGTACGCGTTGCCGGGCGACGCCGGCGCCGACATCGTCGCGGCCGAGGATCTCGCGCTGGCGCCGGGGGAGCGTGCCGTCCTTCCGACTGGCCTGGCGATCGCATTGCCGGACGGGTACGCGGCCTTCGTACATCCGCGCTCCGGGCTCGCCGCGCGTGCCGGTCTCGGGCTGGTGAATGCGCCTGGGACGATCGACTCCGGCTACCGCGGTGAGATCAAGGTGATCGTGATCAATCATGATCGGCAATGCGCCGCTGTACCTGGCGCGCGGCGAACGGGTCGCCCAGCTGGTGTTCCAGCGGGTCGAGCGGGCGACCTTCGTCGAGGTGCCCGAGCTGCCGTCGTCCGAGCGCGGCGCCGGTGGGCATGGCTCGACCGGTGGCGCAGCAGCGCTGTTCGCAGCGGACAGCAGTAGTTCGAGAGGGGACGGAGCGTAGTGGCGCTGCGACGTAAGCAAAAACGCACCGAGCAGTCGAAGTTGGACGCGACACCGCCGTGGGACGCGCGCGTTCGCGACGAACCCGAGCCGACAACGGGCCCGTACGACGAACGCGACGCTCCCGACGACGACATCACCCGAGCCGATCTGGGCGCCCTGCAGATCCCGGTCGGTGCCGGGCTCGACCTGCAGGTCGAGGTGAACGAGGCCCAGCAGATCGTCAGCGCGACGCTGGCGACCGCGCAGGGCAACATGCAGCTCGGCCTGTTCGCCGCGCCGCGCAATGAGGGCATCTGGGACGAGGTGCGCGAGGAGATCGCAGCCTCGATGAAGCAGCAGCGCGGCAATCCCACCGAGCGAACCGGCGGCGCGTTCGGCACCGAGCTGACGGGCACGATCCCCGGCGACGGCGGCAAGGTGCCGGTGCGCTTCATCGGCGTCGACGGCCCGCGCTGGTTCCTGCGCGCGATGCTCGTCGGCGCGGCGGCCGACCCGACGAAGGCCGATCGGTTCGAGCGCGCCCTGCGCAACGTCATCGTCATCCGCGGCACGGAGCCGTTGCCGGTGCGCGACCCGGTTCCGCTGACGCTGCCCAAGGACGTCGTGCTGCCCACCGACGAGGCGCCCGAAGACGAGCGCTAGGTAGCGCCACCGCGGGCGGTTACCCTGGGAACCGTGGGTTCCAGGATGTCCTTGCGGCACTGCCTGACGGCGAGCACGCACCGCCTCGACGCGGCCGAGCTCGAGTCCGAGGTCGACAAGCTGCCGTGCGCGAAGCTCAAGGACGTCGAGCGCGGTGAGACGACCGTGGTCGGCGGCGGCTCCGCTCGGTGAAATTCACCCCTACCGCCAACGTCCCGGTGCTCGAGGCCGAGCTGTTCGACGGCTCGTGCCAGATCCAGCTGGTGTGGCTCGGCAGGCGGCGCATCCCCGGCATCGAGCCGGGCCGCAAGCTGCTCGCACGCGGACGGGTCGGCCTGCACGACGGAAAGCTCGCCATCCACAACCCCTGGTACGAACTCCAGTGACCGAGCGGGCGACCTGCGCGAGACGTACCGCAAGCAGCTGCTCGAAAGCATCGGTGGATGGACCGGCACGGCCATCACCGCGTTGCCGCCGGTCGTCTTCGTCATCGTGAACAGCACGGCCGGGCTGCGGCCGGCCATCATCGCCGCGGTCGCTACCGGCGTCGCCCTCGACGATCTACCGGCTCGCTCGCAAGCAGTCGGTCCAGCAGGCCATTTCCGGGCTGTTCGGTGTCTTGATCGCCGCGCTCATCGCAGCGCGCACCGGGCAGGCCCGCGGCTACTTCCTGCTCGGCATCTGGGGCAGTTCCTCTACGCGGTGCCGTTCGCGGTCTCGGTCGTGGTGCGCCGTCCGCTGATCGGGTTGCTGTGGGAGTTCCTCGACCCGTCGCCGGACGATCCGGCGCACCCGGACCAGCCATGGCACAAGCGCAAGCCGCTGCTGCGGGCGTACACGATCGCGACCCTGATCGGCACCGCGCTGTTCCTCGCCCGCGGCGCCGTGCAGGCCACCTCTACCACGACAACGCGACCGGCTGGCTCGTCGACCGTTGCC
>CAWCFH010000009.1:0-83865 GCA_963794885.1 uncultured Actinomycetota bacterium | reverse complement strand
CGGCGGAGCGTGGCCCGCGCTCACCGTGGTAGGTGGTCGACCCCCACGAAGGCGAACGCTCGAACGACTCGGCGTTGTGCACCGCGAGAGTCGAAATCGGGACAATGCCGGCCCGGCACCGCCACTCAGGCAGCGCTTCCGGGTAGCCGCTTACTGGGCGGCGCGGTATTCGCGGAGCAGCCCCCGGCTGATGATCGTCTTCTGGATCTCGGACGTGCCCTCGCCGATGAGCAGGAACGGCGCCTCGCGCATGAGCCGCTCGATCTCGTACTCCTTCGAGTAGCCGTAGCCGCCGTGGATGCGGAATGCCTCCTGGGTGACCTCGGCGCAGTACTCGGACGCGAGCAGCTTCGCCATCCCGGCCTCGACGTCGTTGCGCTCACCGGCGTCCTTGAGCCGGGCGGCGTTGACCATCATCAGGTGGGCCGCCTCGACCTTGGTCGCCATCTCGGCCAGCTTGAACGCGATCGCCTGGTGGTCGGCGATCTGCTTGCCGAACGTCTTCGCTGCTGGGCGTAGGCGACCGCGAGCTCGAACGCGCGGATCGAGATGCCGCAGGCGCGCGCAGCCACGTTGACCCGGCCGACCTCGACGCCGTCCATCATCTGGTAGAAGCCGCGACCCCGACCGCCCGAGCCGCCGAGCACCGCCGATGGCCGGCACCTGCACGCCGTCCAGCACCATCTCGGTCGTCTCGACGCCCTTGTAACCCATCTTCTCGATCTTGCCCGGGATGGTGAGGCCGGGCCGGGTCTCGCCGAACCGGGCTCCTTCTCGATGAGGAACGTGGTCATGTTCTTGTAGACCGAATCCCGCCGAGCTCGTCCTTCACCAGCGTGGCGACCACCGCCGGCGCGGGCGCCGTTCGTCAGCCACATCTTCTGTCCGTTGAGGACGAATTCGTCGCCGTCTTCGGTCGCGCGGGACTTGATCGCCGCGACGTCCGAGCCGCATTCGGGCTCGCTCATCGAGAACGCGCCCCGGATCTCGCCGGTCGCCATCTTTGGCAGGAAGTACTGCTTCTGCTCGTCGGTGCCGTGCTGGCCGATCATGTAGGCGACGATGAAGTGCGTGTTGATCACGCCGGAGATCGACATCCAGCCGCGGGCGATCTGCTCCACCACCAGCGCGTAGGTGAGCAGCGACTCGCCGAGGCCGCCGTACTGCTCGTCGATGGTCAGCCCGAACAGGCCCATCTCCTTCATGCCCTCGACGATCGCCTCGGGGAACTCGTCCTTGTGCTCGAGCTCGGTGGCGTGCGGCAGGATCTCCTTGTCCACGAAGGACTTCACCGCCGAGATGATCTCGGTCTGGACGTCGGTGAGTCCGGCGGTCTGGGCAAGGCGAGCCATGCGTGGCCTCCAGGTATCGGCGTGATTACCGGCCAGTCTCCCCCGGGTACCCGCGCCGAAGCCACGCAGCAGGACCGACGTCACTCCGGGCTCTCGGCCTCGTTGTTACCAGCAGGTAACCCGAAGGAGCCCGCATGCGCATCCCGCGTCCCGCCCTCTTCGTCGTCGGCGCCCTCGCCGCCACGATGCTCGCCGCCACCCCGAGCAGTGCCGCACCGAGCACGGGAACGGGCGCAACGATACCGCCCGACGTCATCAAGGCGAGCGCCGCACCAGGGCATTCGTGGCAGCCCGGAGCGGCGAAGTACAGCGTTGGGTCCAAGACGAACCTGCCGGTCACGATGAAGGACGGCACGGTGTTGCGCGCCGACGTCTACTACCCCACCGACGCGAGCGGCAAGCGCGCCGCGGGCAAGTTCCCGGTAATACTGACGCTGACGCCGTACGGCAAGAACGTGCTCGGCGCGTCCGGGAGCCAGGGCGGCCAGACCGGGCCGAACGACTACCTCGTCCAGCGCGGTTACATCGACGTCGTCGCCGACGTCCGTGGCACCGGCGACTCCGAGGGCGAGTTCGGCCTGTTCGACCCGGTGCAGGATGCCGACGGCGCGACGCTGGTGAACTGGGCCGCCAAGCGCGCCGGCTCCAACGGCAAGGTCGGCATGTACGGCGCGTCCTACCTCGGCATCGACCAGCTGCTCACCGCTGCCGCGTTGCCCAAGGGCAGCCCGCTGAAGGCGATCTTCCCGGTCGTCCCGGCAACGACCTGTACAAGGACACCGCCACCATGGGCGGCCTGATCGACATCGAGTTCAGTGCGGCCTACCTCGCACTGACCGGCGGGCTCAACAGCGTCGGCCCGATACTGGAGGGCCTGCAGGATCCGCGAAGCTGGCCGAGCTGATGCCGCCGAGATCGCGCACCTCGGCGACCTGGCGACGTTCGACGCTGCGTTCACGGCGAAGACGCTCAGCGGCGGCGCGAGCGCCTACGACGACACGTACTGGCACGCGCGCAACCCGGTCAACGTGCTGAAGAAGATCGCGGCAACGGCATCCCGGCCTACCTGGTCGGCGGCGAGTACGACCTGTTCCAGCGCGGTGAGCCGCTCGACTACAGCGGCTTGCAGAACGCGTGGGCGGGACGTCCGGTCACTGCGCCGATGCTGCCGAACCAGAAGACGACCGGGCGCTACCAGCTCTCGACGGCCCGTTCACGCACCTGACCGGCTCGACCGCGGACCTGAACCCGCTGATGCTCGAGTGGTTCGACACCTGGCTCAAGGGCGCCAACACCGGCATGGGCAAGACGCCGACCCCGCTGCATTACTACGACCTCGGCACCGGTAAGTACACCGAGCACGCCCAGTACCCGTTCAGCGGCGCGCCGCGACGCGTTACTACTTCGGGCGGGCAACACGTGTCGACCACGAGCCCGACCCGACCTCGGACGCCACGCTCTATGGTCGCCGGTCGGCAGCCCGTGCGGGCGGCCCACCGATCAGTGGGCGGATGGGCAGTGCGTCGCTGGTCACCGGGTCCGTCCGACCCGGGACGCCGTGCGTCGACGGCGACGACCGCGGCGGGCAGCTCGGACCGGACCGCACCACGTTCACCACCGCGCCGCTGACCAGCGCGAAGACGATCGCCGGACCGATCGACGTCACCGTCAACGCCACGGCGACGACGACCGAGACCCAGTGGGTCGCCGAGGTCGAGGACGTCGCGCCGGACGGCACGTCGACGCCGCTCACCGAGGGCGCGCTGCTCGGCTCGCTGCGCAAGGTCTCGTCCAGCGGGACGTGGCGGGCCAAGGACGGCGAGATCCTGCAGCCGTTCCACACCTATCCAAGCACGACGCCGCGCCGGTCACACCGGGCCAGCTGACCCGCTACGACATCGACGTGTTCCCGACCTACGCGACGATCGCGAAGGGGCACCGCATCAGGGTCACGCTGTCGACGGCCGACACCCCGCACCTGCTGCCGACCCTGCCGGGCTGGCCAAGCTGGCCGGCGGCGTCTACCAGGTACAGCTGGGCTCGTCCGCGGTGGAGATCCCGCTCATCCCGTCGTCCTGACAGTCGTCGGTGAGATCGGGCAGGCTGGACGGCATGATCGAACCGACCCTCACCGCAAGTGCCGGCGGCACGGAGTTGCTGGCGCCGCTGATCGCGCAATGGCAGACCTCGCTGGCGATGCTGCTCGAACGGCTCGACGGCCTCACCGACGACGAGTACCGCTGGCGCCCGACGCCCGATGCTGCCGACCTCGTCGTCGACGGCGACGGTGCGTTTCGCGTGCCGGAGGAGTCGGGCGGCGCCACCCGAACGATCGCCTGGACGCTCGGGCATCTCGTCGACATGTGCTGGACGCGCGCCGACTACACCGACGGCGCGAAGAACCGTCCGCTCGACTACCAGCCGTTCCCAGCTACCGCGGCCGCGGCGGTCGACGAGCTGCGGGCCGCCGCCTCGCGTTGGCGGTCAGCGCTGGTCGACGCAAGTCCCGAGCAGGCCCTGCAGGTCGGCTACTCGTCGTTCCCGATCGGCATGGATCCGGACCTGCCATTCGTCGACATCGCCTGGTGGATGAACCGCGAACTCATCGCGCACGGCTCGGACATTGCGACTGTCCGCGATCTGTACGCAGCGCAGTCATGACGCACCGCATCGTGCTGCGCGAAGCGGTCATCGACGTGCCGTCATCGGCCGTGGTGGCGACGCGCGACTTCTGGTCAGCCGCGTTGCTCGCCCGGCCGCACCTGCTCGATGGCTATACCGAGTTCACCGATCTCGCCGATGCTGCGGCGCTGCCCGACATCGGCGTGCAGGACATCGGCGACGGTCCGGCCCGGGTGCATCTGGACATCGAGACCGACGACGTCGAGGCCGAGGTCAGCCGGCTGGTCGGGCTGGGCGCGGTCGAGGTGTCGCGACCGCACAGCTGGGTGGTGCTGCGCGATCCGGCCGGGTTGCTGTTCTGCGTCGTCCCGGCTGACTCACCGCATTCCGCCGAATTAGTCGCCCGGTCCCGTCCTGTCGAGTGAGCGGTCAGCTCTCCGGCGGCTCGAACTTGGACGTGCGGTCCATGCCTGCGGCGCGGCCCTTCGCCGCTACCACCAACGCCATCTTCCGCGACGCCTCGTCGATCATCTCGTCGCCGAGCATCGCCGAACCCTTCTTCCCGCCGGCCTCCGACGTCGCCCACTCGTAGGCGTCGAGGATGAGCTCGGCATGGTCGTAGTCGCCCTGCGACGGCGCGTAGACCTCGTTGGCGATGGCGACCTGGTCCGGGTGCAGCACCCATTTGCCGTCGAAGCCGAGCGCGGCGACTGCGACGGCGACCCGCCGGAACCCGTCAGCATCGCGGATCTGCAGGTACGGCCCGTCGATCGCCTGCTTGTTGTTGGCCCGCGCCGCCATCAGGATCGACATCAGGATGTGGTGGTACGCGTCGCCCACGTCGTAGCCGGGCGGCTGCTCGCCGACCGTCAGCGACTTCATGTTGATCTACGCCATGAAGTCGGCCGGGCCGAAGATCATCGTCTGGACGCGCGGTGCCGCCTTCGCGATCGCGTCGATCGCCGAGCAGACCCTGGGCGTTCTCGATCTGCGCCTCGATACCGATCCTGCCGACCTCGAAGCCCATCGTCTTCTCGATCTGGGTGAGCAGGATGTCCAGCGCGACGACCTGGTCGGCGGTCTGCACCTTCGGCAGCATGATGCAGTCGAGATTCGCGCCGGCACCCTCGACGACCTCGATCACGTCGCGGTACGTCCAGTGCGTCGTCCAGTCGTTCACCCGCACCACGCGGATCTTGCCGCCCCACCCGCCCTCGTTGAGCGCGGCGACGATGTTCTTGCGGGCTTCCGGCTTGGCCAGCGGAGCACAGGCGTCCTCGAGGTCCAGGAACACCTGATCGGCGTCGAGACCCTTCGCCTTCTCCAGGAAGCGGGGATTGCTTCCCGGAACTGCCAGACAGGAACGGCGAGGGCGAAGCGTTTCGGTCATGTCTCGAGCATGCCCAACCACCGGCCCGATGACAAACACGTGTCGGACGGCTCACACGGCGAACGGTCACCGTTCGGCGACTACCCTTCAGGCGTGATCGGAGACCCGCGTGAGCACCGGGACGCGCGTCTTCATCGCGCGGCTGGCGGGCATCGGCGTCTACGACCCCAGCGGCGATCAGCTCGGCCGGGTTCGCGACGCGGTGACTGCATTTCGTGTCGACCGGCAGCCGCCGCGCCTGCTCGGCCTCGTCGTCGAACTCCAGCAGCGGCACCGGATCTTCGTCCCGATGGGACGGGTCACCCGCATCGAGCCCGACGCAGGTCGTGCTCTCGTCGGGCACGGTGAACATGAAGCGCTTCGAGCGCCGGTCGAGCGAGACGCTGGTGCTCGCGCAACTGCTCGACCGCACGGTGACGCTGCGCGACAACGGCGCCCGCGTCGTCATCGTCGACCTCGGCATGGAACAGAACCGGACGCGCGACTGGGTGATCTCGCGGCTCGCCGTGCGCACGACCGCGCCGCGCCTGACCCGCCGCCGCGGCCAGCTCTCCCAGGTCGAGTGGAACGAGGTCGACGGCCTGGCGCTGCCCGAGTCGAACCAGGGAACCGACGCGCTGCTGTCGACCCTGTCGGACATGCGCGCCGCCGACGTCGCCCACGCGCTGTAGGACATGCCTGACAAGCGCCGGATCGAGGTCGTCCGCGCGCTCGACGACGAGCGGCTTGCCGACGTGCTGCAGGAGATGGAGGAGGACGACCAGGTCGAGGTGCTGGGCGCGCTCGAGGACGAGCGCGCCGCCGACGTCCTCGAGGCGATGGACGACGACGACGCCGCCGACCTGCTCGGTGATCTGCCCGCGGCCGACCAGCAGCGCCTGCTCGAGCTGATGGAACCCGAGGACGCCGAGCCGGTCCGCCGGCTGATGACCTACGCCGACTACACCGCCGGCGGCATGATGACCTCCGAGCCGGTGATCCTGCTGCCGGACGCGACGGTCGCCGAGGCGCTGGCGCTGGTGCGCAACCCCGAGCTGTCGCCGGCCATCGCGGCACAGGTGTTCGTCGTGCGGCCGCCGCAGGCCACGCCGACCGGCAAGTTCCTCGGCACCGCGCACCTGCAGCGGCTGCTGCGCGAACCGCCGTCGCCGCTGGTCAGCGGCGTCTGCGAGAAGGACACCGGCACGCTGCGCGCCGAACACCACGCTCGAGGACGTCACCCGTCACCTGGCCACCTACAACCTCGTCGCGGCGCCGGTGGTCGACGACCACGACCGCCTGCTCGGAGCGGTGTCGGTCGATGACGTGCTCGACCACCTGCTGCCCGAGGGCTGGCGCGACGCCGACCGGTCGGCCGTGCAATGGCTGAGCGCGCGCGCTCGCCTCGACCAGCCCAAGGTCGAGCGCGGCCCCCGGCTGCGGTTCGACGCCGACGAGTTCGGCCGGCTGACCGAGCGGATCGCGCGCTTCCTCGGCACCGGTCGCTACCTGGTCTACCAGATCGCTGTTGATCATCCTGTGGATCCTGTTCAACACCGCTACGCCGAGAGCTGCCGCTTCGACCCGTACACCGTTCATGTTCCTGACGCTCATCCTGTCCCTGCAGGCCGCCTACGCCGCGCCGCTGATCCTGCTCGCGCAGAACCGGCAGGACGACCGTGACCGCGTCAACCTCGAAGCCGACCGTGACGAGGCGCGGCAGGCCAAGGCCGACCTCGAGTACCTGGCCCGCGAGCTGGCCTCGATCCGGATGGCGCTCGGCGAGGTCGCGACCCGCGACTTCCTGCGCTCCGAACTGTACCCGGCTCGATCAGACGGCCGGGACCGCACGGCGAGTCAGGACGACTGAGCCAGCGCGTCCGACGCGCATCCTCGCTCACGTGGCCGGACGACGAACGCCAGTACGTAGACCACCGCCGCGACGATCAGCAGCGCGCGGTAGCCGAACTCGAGGGAGAGGTACTCCAGGCAGCCGCCGAGGATCGCGCCGAGCAGGTTCGTGCCGAACGCGAGCGGCGCGTCGGCGGTCGCCGCGAAGCGCTTGGCGAAGATCACGTTCGCGGCGAAGATCGGCAGCACGGCGATCACCACCGCGACGAGCAGCCGCAGCCACACGGTCAGCCCGAGCAGCCAACTCGTCGGTACGGCCCACGACAGCGCCAACCCGCCGAGCAGCACCCCGTACATCACCGGCACCGGCGGCGTCGGCATTCGCGCGGTCAACTCGACAGCGGCGAGGACGGCGATGAGCACCCCGGCGAACACGAACGCGTTGACCAGCCACGTCGTGCCGAACAGCAACGCGAAGCCGGTGACGCTCTTGGTCTCCAGCAGCAGGAACCCGACACCGAGCAGGAACAGGTCGCGATAGCTCCACATCGCCTTGCCCTGGGCGCGCAGCCGGCGCCGCGCGCCGGGACCGCGCCTGCGCGCGCATTCAGCACGAGCACGAACGCCGACCGAGACCACGCTGACCAGGATGATCATCAGCAACGTCGCGCGGTACAGGCCGGGGATGCCGGGGCTGCGCAGGTAGACGAACGGCTGGTCGTCGGTCGCGGGCGGCGGGCGTGTCCGCGGGCCGCTTCCACGTCGTGCTGCCGCAGGTCTGGTCCGCCTGCCGTCCGTCCGATGGTGAGGACGGCCAGCGCGGTCACCTGCGGCACCGCGTACACGCAGGGCGCGTGCCCGAACGCGTCGTCCAGCGTGCCGGCGAGCCGGTCGACGATCCACTGCTCGCGGTAGAAGTTGTACATCGCGAACGCGCCGTCGGGCGCAAGGTGATCGCGTGCGGTCTGCGCGGCCTGCAGCGTGAACAGGTAGCTCTCCAGCCGCAGCGAGCTCGCGCCGGACACCAGCGTCAACGAGTCGGGCAGCGCGAACAAGATCAGGTCGTACTGCTGCGAGGTGCGTTGCAGGAACGCGCGGCCGTCGTCGATGTGCACGGTCACGCGCGGGTCCTGGTAGGCGTGGTCGGGGTCGTGCTGCGCACCGAAGCGTTGCAGCGTCGGGTCGATCTCGACCGCGTCGACGTGCTTGCGCACCCTGCTTCAGCGCGATGGCCACGTCGGTGCCGGTACCGGCGCCGATGATGAGCACCCGCTTCGGAGCGTGCGAGCTGGCCGGTACGGCTGCAGGTAGTAGGGCTCCTCGGCCTCGCGGGTCGCCGCCGAGGTCAGTCGCTGATGCGGGATGCCGTTCACCGAGACCGACCAGGCCGTTCCGCCGCGGCCGTCGTCGACGGCCTGGGTCGAGACCTTGTAGTACGGCGACCAGAAGACCCCGGTGTCGTGGCGCAGCGGGTAGACGAACATCACCGCGAGCGCCACCAGCAGCGTGACGCTCACCCCGGCCCGGCCCGTCCCAGCAGCGCGACGAACAGCGCGCCGACGATCGCGAACCAGACCAGCGGCGGCGAATCGAAGATCGACAGGATCGTGAACGACACGATGCCGCACAGGCTGCCGATCAGGTCGAAGCGGTAGGCCTGCAGCCGGGGCAGGTCGCGAAAGCAGCCGCCGACGATCTCGGCGGGCCCGGCGGTCACCGCAGCCACCGAGAGGAACACCGCCGGGAGCACCAGCCAGATCGGTGGCCCGGACGTGCTGATGTTGGTGAAGAACACGACCTGGGTGCTCGACCGGTCGACCGTCACCGGGTACGCGCTCACGAAGCCGATCAGGCCCAGCAGCACGACCAGGGCGTAGTACGGCTGCGGGCGGGCGGGCCGGTTGTCGCGGGATGCGCGCAGGAAACCGAGACCGACGCCGAGGAACGACCCGAGCAGCACGAAGTTGGAGAAGTACGCCAGATGCACCAGGTTGGCGCCCAGCCAGCGGATCAGGCTCAGCTCGACGAACAGCATGAGCGCACTCGCCAGCACAAGGCGCAGCCGGACCCCCACTGGCGATCTCCCCTCGTTTCGACCGCACGCGAGTCTGCCGGTAGATCGTCGCGTTGACCACCTCGCCGCGCACGTCCGGCCCCCGTTTTTGGTATCGGGTGACCAGAATTCACGCTCAGTTTTGGTCACCCGGTACCAAACAGCGGGTGGGACGGGGTGGTGGGGCGGCGGACTAGGCCAGGCGGAGCAGCGCGGCCACGACGGCTGCTGCGAGGACGATCACCAGGAACGGCGCACGGCGCCACACCGCGACAGCCCCGACCGCGAAACCGGCCAGCCGGGGCCAGTCGAAGTCGTACGCGCTGCCGTTCGACACCGCCTCGACGACAACCAGCGCGGCCAGCAGGGCCACCGGCAGCAGTTCGACCGCGCGTCGGGTCGGGCCGTGCTCGAGCACGCGCGGCGGCACCAAGTAGCCGGCCAGCTTGAGCAGGTAGCAGCCGACGACGGTGCCGAGCACGAGGTACCAGAGGTTCATGCCGAGCGCCGAACCCGTCCGGCGAGCAGCAGCGCTGCGGTGGACGCGAGCACCGGCACCCCGGCCGGCGTGATCGGGATCAGGACGAACGCGATCACCGCACCGCCGAGGGCCACCCGGCGCTCGATCCGGCCATCGCGCAGCCGCGGGGCCAGCAGGGCGAGGAAGGCCGCCGGGATCACTGCGTCCAGCCCGAACTTCTGCGGGTTGCCGATCGCGGTGGCGCCGGCAGCGCCGAGCAGGGTGGACAGGTTCCACACCACGAACACCGAGCCGAACGTCCACCAGAACGCGACGCGGGCGAGCGGTTCATCCTTCTGCGCGACCGCCATCGCGGTCGACTCGTCGATGGTGCCCAGCGCGGCCAGCAGCCGCCGCGGGCCGCGCACCCGCAGCAGCGGGGCCAGCCGCATGGCGTAGAGGGCGTTCCGGCTGCCGAGCAGCAGCCCGCTGCCCAGCGCCGCGGCCAGCGTGCCGCCGCCGGCCACCACTCCGACCACCGCGAACTGGGTGCCGCCGGTGAAGGCCAGCAGCGACAGCAAGCAGGTCTGCAGCACCGACAGCCCCGCCGAGACCGACGCCGCGCCGAACGCGAACCCGTAGGTGCCCACCGCGACGCCGACCCCGATGCAGTTGCGGACGACCCCGCGCCGGGCAGCAGCTGGCGCGCTCACCCGTCGGCGTCGATGCGAGCCATCAGCAGCGCGAGCGTGCGCAACTCGGCATCGTCGAAGTGCGCCAGCCAGTGCCGCTGCACGCTCGCCAGATGCGCGGGGACGGCGTCCTTCAACCGCCGCAGCCCGGCGGAGGTCAGCACCGTGTACGTGCCACGGGCGTCGTCTGAGGACCGCTCCCGGCGCACCAGTTCCTCCCGCTCGAGGCGATCGACCAGGCGGGTCAGCCCGGATCGCGAGAGCAGCACCCGATCGGCCAGTTGCGCCATGCGCAGCCTCCGGCCGGGCGCCTGCGCGAGGGTGAGCAGCACGTCGTACCAGGCCAGCGGCATCGCGGCGTCGGTGTCGAGATCGCGTTCGAGCTCCCGGATGACCGTCGCGTGCGCCCGCAGGAAGCTGCGCCAGGCCGCAACCCGCCAATCGGCCGGGTCCGGCGCCGGCGCGTCGGGGGTCACTCCGGTCATGGCGTCCGATGGTATTGCCTTGGGCGGCACGTACCATCGCGGTCGTGACCCACCCGTCCGAAAATTCGATCCGCGCCGCCCTCGCGACGGTCGACGATCCCGAGATCCGCAAGCCGATCACCGAACTGAAGATGGTCGAGTCGGTCGCGATCCAACCGGGTGGACGGGTGACCGTACGGGTGCTGCTGACGGTGGCCGGCTGCCCGATGAAGGCCGAGCTGACCCAGCGGGTGACCGCCGCGGTGTCCCGGGTCGAGGGCGTGACCGGCGTCGACGTCGACCTCGGCGTGATGACCGACGCGCAGCGCACGGAACTGCGGCAGAACCTGCGCGGCGACGCACCTGCCAACGAGATCCCGTTCGCGCAACCCGGGTCGCGAACCCGGGTGTACGCGGTCGCCTCCGGCAAGGGTGGCGTGGGCAAGTCGTCGGTGACGGTGAACCTGGCCGCGTGCCTCGCCAAGCGCGGCATGGCGGTCGGGCGTCCTCGACGCGGACATCTACGGCTTCTCCGTCCCGCGCATGCTCGGCGTCACCGGCAAGCCCACCCAGGTCGAGCAGATGATCATGCCGCCGGTCGCCCACGACGTGAAGGTCATCTCGATCGGCATGTTCACGCCGGGCAACACCGCCGTGGTGTGGCGCGGGCCGATGCTGCACCGCGCCCTGCAGCAGTTCCTGGCCGACGTCTTCTGGGGCGACCTCGACGTGTTGCTGATGGACCTGCCGCCCGGCACCGGCGACATCGCGATCTCGGTCGCTCAGCTCGTCCCGTCCGCCGAGCTGCTCGTGGTGACCACGCCGCAACTCGCCGCCCGCGAGGTTGCCGAGCGGGCCGGCTCGCTCGCCCTGCAGACCCACCAGCAGATCGTCGGCGTCGTCGAGAACATGAGCTGGCTCGACCTGCCCGACGGCTCGCGGATGGAGCTCTTCGGCGCCGGCGGTGGTCAGGCTGTCGCCGACTCGCTGTCGACCATGACCGGGACGAACGTGCCGCTGCTGGGCCAGATCCCGATCGACCAGCACGTGCGCGAGGGCGGCGACGACGGCACCCCGATCGTGCTCGGCGCTCCGGAATCCGCTGCGGCCCAGGCGCTCAGCGCGGTCGCGGATCAGCTGGCGAAGCGGCAGACCAGCCTGGTCGGCCGGTCGCTCGGGCTCGCACCGGCTGCTCGCCGGTAACGCGTCAGGTCGCGTCCTCGTCGAACGGGGCTTCCTCGCCGCGGGCGAGCGGGCGCTCGCCAGGCTTGCGCATCGAGATCGGCTCCTCGGCGTTCATCTCGCGCACGGCGCGCCGCGGATCGGCATCGCGCAGCTCCTCGCGCGGGTCGAGCTTGCGCAGGTCGGCGCGCAGTCCCGTCTCGTCGTCGCCGAGGATCGCCCGCTGCAGTGCGGTGCGCGGGTTGAGGTTGCGCAGGTCGTCGAGGCCGAGATCGGCGAACTCGGGACCGAGCTCGTCACGCAGCTGGGTGCGCGCACCGGTCGCGAGTTCGCGCAACGTGCGCAGCATCCGGGCCGCGTCGCGGGCCAGCGCCGGGAGCCGGTCGGGGCCGATGACGATGACGGCAACGATGCCGAGCACCAGGAACTCCATCGGCCCGATGTTGAACATGGGTCGACCTTACGCCGAGCCGAGGGTCACGGTTGTGGTCCGCTTCGCCGCTCCGCGGTAGTACGTGACGTCGATCTTGTCCCCCGGTTTGTGCTCCTGGACGGTGACGACGAGCTGGTCGTAACTGATGATCGCCTTGCCGTCGGCGACGACGATCACGTCGCCGTTCCGCAGGCCGGCGTTGGCCGCCGCGCCCTTGGGCAGCACCTGCTCGAGGTAAGCGCCCTCCTGCAGTCCGGCCTGTGCCGTGCGGCCCTGCGCGTCGAGCGACCCGTGCACCGCCTTGCCGGTCTTGATCAGCTGCAGCGCGATGTCGCGCGCGTAGTCGATCGGGATCGCGTAGCCGATGCCGCTGACCGGCAACGTGCCGTTCGCGCCGTCGGTCGTCAGCAACCGGGCCGCGGAGTTGATGCCGATGACAGCGCCCTGCGCATCGACCAGCGCGCCGCCGGAGTTGCCCGGGTTGATCGCCGCGTCGGTCTGGATCGCGTCGAGGTAGGCGCCGGAGGTGCCGCTGTCGCTGGTGTGCACGGGACGGTTGAGCGCCGAGATGATGCCGGCCGTGACGGTGCCCTCGAGCCCGAGCGGTGAGCCGATCGCGATCACCGGGTCGCCGACCGCGAGCTGCGACGACTTGCCGAGCGTGGCGACCGTCAACGCCGTGTCGGGAACCTTGAGCACGGCGATGTCGCTGATCGGGTCGAGCCCGACGATCTGCGCCTTGGCGGTGTCCTCGTCGGAGAACGTCGCCACGATCGAGCCGCCGCCCTTGGCAACCTCGGCCACGTGGTCGTTGGTCAGCACGTAGCCATGCTTGTCGATCACGACGCCGGAGCCGACGCCGTAGCGGGATTTGTCCGCGCTGGTGACCGCGAGCGACACCACGGCCGGGCCGACCTGCTTGACGATGGAGGCAACCGAACCGGGCGGCCGATTGGCCGCGCTGTTCACCTGTGCCAGCGTGACGTCGGAGCGGTGCAGCGCGTCGCGGGCGCGCCCGGCCAGCCAGTAGCCGCCGAAGCCGCCCAGTGCCCCGGCAAGCAGCGCGATGACGATGCTGAGCAGGACCGCGTTGAGCCCGAAACGGGCCCGTCCACCGGTGATGACGGTCGGCGCGGGCTTCTCGTCCACCTCGGTCGCCGGCTCGTCCACGTGCTCGACATCCTGCGTCGGGTCGAGTTGCGCGGGTTCGCCGGTGAAGTAGATCGCGCCGCGGCCGAGCCAGAACGGCGCGGCCGGATCACGCCACGGGTCGCGCGGCGCGTCGCGCTTCCACCACGGGTACTCCGGTTCGCGGCCAGTGGGTGGGATGCGGTCGCCCGGCGCCGGCGCGAACCCCTCCTGCGCGTCCGGGGTGGCGCCGAACGCGCTCGCCATCTGCCACGGGACGGCCGGGCGCGGGGTCGCACGGGGCGGGATCCGGTCACCGGGACCGGGGTCGAACGCGCCGGCACCGGACGGCCGCCCGAATACCGCGGAATCCTCGGGGGCGACGGTCGGCGGCGGCGGCGTGTAGGCCGGCGGGGCCGGGCGGGGTTCGAACGAGTCGCGCAGGCCCTCAGGGCGGCGATAACCCGAGTCGTCGAGCGGCGTACCGGGCGCCGGAACGCCCGCCTCGGCGTCGTTCTGCGCCGAGTGCCGTCCGGACTCAGTCACGCCCGACCTCGCTGCGCTCGGTGCGGGCGGCAGAGCCCGATTACATCGGTTCGCTCGCTCCGCTCACTCACGGGACTCCCTCGATTCGGTGCTGATCGCTCTCCACGAGTCTGCCTCATCGTGGGCAGCGGGCGCCGGGCGTGAACCGATCAGCGGCCGGCGGGCAGCCATACGCTGGCGGGCTGGATGTGCGAGGGCGGGCTGGTGTGGTGTGAGTCGGCCGCGATCGCAGCACCGGCCAGGACGCCGGCAAGAGTCAACGACGCGGCGGTCATCGCGACCGGACGGCTCATCCGGCTGCGGGGTTTCGGTGCCGACTGCGCGACGAAGGCCGCGGCCGGCGCGCTGAAGGTCGCGAACATCGCGTTGCCGTTCTCGTCGACGGTCGAGGGGATGTGCCGGATGGGCGTGGTCACCGGAACCTCGCGCAGCCGGTCGAGCAGGCCGATGGGTAACGATGGCGCCGGGGCGGCCCGCAGCGCCCAGACCGCTTCGCGCTGCACAGCGACGGCGTGGTCGCATTCCGGGCAGGCCGCGGTGTGCCGGCGGGCTCGCTCGCGAGCGTGCTTGGGCAAGACGTCGTCGGCGAAGGCCGCGATCGCCTCGTCGGACAGGTGCTGCTCGCGCATCAGCCAACCGCCTCCATGGCGGACTGGCCGGGCTCGACCGGACGCAGTCCGGGAGCGCGGTGCGCGAGCGCCTGCCGCAGCAGCACCCGGCCGCGGTGGATGCGCGAGCGCACCGTCCCGACCTTGATGCCCAGCGTGGCGCCGATCTCTTCGTAGGAAAGTTGCTCGAGGTCGCAAAGGACGACCGCGACCCGGAAGTCGGCGGGCAGCGCGTCGAGCGCGGCCTGGATCTCCGGATCGAGGTTCATCTGGTCGTAGACCTGCTCCGGGCCGGATTCGCGCGAGGGCAGCCGGTCACCGGCGTCCTCAGGCAGCGCGTCGAAGCGGATCCGCTGGCGGCGGCGGACCATGTCCAGGAACAGGTTGGTGGTGATGCGGTGCAGCCAGCCCTCGAACGTCCCGGGGGTGTACTCGGCAAGGGACTTGAAGACCCGGACGAAGGTTTCCTGGGTGAGATCCTCGGCGTCGGCGCGGTTGCCCGACAGCCGGTAGGCCAGCCGGTACACCCGGTCGGCGTGCTCGCGCACGACCTCGTCCCACGTGGGAGGAACCCACGCCTGCGTCTCAACGGTCGTCATGCGGCTACCCAATCACCTGAACCTGTACGCCAGCTAAACGCCAGGCAGGTCTCGGACGTTCCCGGATCGGGCCACTACTCTTCGCGGCGTGCATGCGTATAGCGAGGAGGACGATCGTATCGCCCGGACGGTCGTCGAGTACTGCCTCGAACGGCTTGCCCAGGACGTACCGCTGGACCGCCCGCTGAACCCCGCAGAGCTGGAGGCGCTGGCCGGCGGGACGGTGTCCGCAGAGGGCATCGGCCGGGACGAGGCGCTGCGGCTGTGGGCCGAGGTGATCGGGCCAGCGTGCCTCTCGGTCGACCACAAGCGGTACCTGTCGTTCATCCCGAACGCCCCGACCAAGGCCGCCTGCTACTTCGACATGCTCGTGGCCGCGTCGAACGTGTACAGCGGGTCGTGGCTCGAGGGCTCCGGTGCGGTCTACGCCGAGAACCAGGCGCTGCGGTGGATCGCCGACCTGGCCGGCCTGCCGCCGGAGGCGGGCGGAACGTTCGTGCAGGGCGGGACGGTGGGCAACCTGTCCGCGCTGGTGGCCGCCCGCGAGTACGCGCTCAACCGCCGCCGCGGATCGCGGCCGGCCCGCTGGTCGGTCGTTGTCACCGCCGAGACGCACTCGTCGGTCAAGCACGCGGTGCAGGTCGTGATGGACGCCGACGTGATCGAGGTGCCCGGCGACGAGCGCGGGCGGCTGACCGGCGCGGCGGTGCAGCGGGTCGTCGACAACCTGCCCGAACGGGTCCGCGACGGCATTTTCGCGGTGGTCGCCACGGCCGGGACGACCAACCTCGGCGTGGTCGACGACATCGCCGGGATTGCCGAGGTGGCCCGCGCGCAGCGGTGGTGGCTGCACGTCGACGCCGCGTACGGCGGGGCGGGGCTGGCTGCGCCGAGCGTGCGGCACCTGTTCGACGGCGTCGAGCACGCCGACTCGTTCATCGTCGATCCGCACAAGTGGCTGTTCGCGCCGTTCGACGCGTGCGCGCTGCTCTACCGCGACCCGCGGCATCGGCCGGGCGGCGCACACCCAGCACGCCGGATACCTCGACGTGGTCACCGTCGACGGCGAGTGGAACCCGTCGGACTTCGCGATCCAGCTGACCCGCCGCGCGCGTGGCCTGCCGTTCTGGTTCTCGCTGGCCGTGTACGGCACTGACGCCTACCGCGATGCGATCGAGCAGACGTTGACGGTGGCCCGCGAGGGACGCGCCCTCATCGACGCGGCCGAGCACCTGCGCCTGCTCGTCGAGCCGGACCTGTCCGTGCTCATCTTCGAGCGGATCGGCTGGACCGAAGCCGATTACGCCGCCTGGACGACCCGCCTGCTCGACCAGCAGGTCGCGTTCGTCACGGCGACCCGGCACAACAACCGGGTGTGCACCCGGTTCGCGATCGTGAATCCGCTGACGACTCGCGACGATCTGGAGCTCATCATCGACTCGATGGTCTGATGCGGCGATAAGGTTCCGGCCATGGCGGACGCGATGTTGAACGAGACCAGCCTGGCCTATGCCGAGTCGTTCATGCCGGAGAGCGATCTGGTCGCTGCCGCGCGCGAACGCGGGCACGAGCTGGGCTGCACGCCGATCGGACCGGCCGGCGGAGCCGCGCTGCGTGTCCTCGCGCGGGCGACCGGAGCGCGCTCGGTGGTCGAGGTCGGGACGGGCGCCGGCGTGTCCGGGCTCTACCTGCTCGGCGGGATGGCCGAGGACGGCCAGCTCGTCTCGATCGACGTCGAGAGCGAGAACCAGCGGGCCGCCCGCGAGGCGTTCACCGAGGCCGGCATCGCGGCCACCCGGTACCGGCTGATCAACGGTTCGGCCGCCGACGTGCTGCCACGGATGCGCGACGACACCTACGACTTGGTGTTCGTCGACGCCGACAAGGGCGCCTACGCCGTCTACTACGAGCAGGCGGTACGCATGCTGCGCCCCGGTGGCGTCGTGGCCTTCGACAACGCGCTCTGGCACGACCGGGTGGCCGACCCGTCGGTCCGCGACAACGACACGGTGGTGCTGCGCGAGCTCGCCAAGACCGTCCGAGACGACGACCGCCTGCTGGCCGCGCTCCTGCCGGTCGGCGACGGCCTGCTGGTCGCCGCCAAGAAGTAGCCGCCTGCGCGCTAGTCCGCCGGGCGCAGCGCCCAGGCCAGGACGGCCGCGCGCACCGGATCGGGCAGCAGCAACACCTGCGGCTCGGCCTCGACCCAGCCCGGCTCCTTCGTCCGGCGCGCCTGCGCATCGTGGTCGCGGTCGATCGGGTTGGACAGGTCGAGTCCGCTGCCCTCCGCGCCGCGGACAGTCACCCAGTACAGGTAGTCGGCGCCGTCTTCCTGCAACCGGAAGATGATCTCGATCGCCATCCGCTCGGCGTCGAGGGTGGCCACGCACTCGTCCTGGCGATCGTTGAGCATCTGCATCCAGCGATCGGCCTCGGCGCTCGCGCCGGGCAGCACCTTCCCGCGCGACAGCTCGATGACGAGACCCTCCGGAATGCTGGCGGGACGCTCGGTCATGCCGACGACGGTAGCGTCGAAGACGTGGCCTGTTATGTCGACACGGTGCGCGAGTACCCCGACGCCGGCCTGCGGTTCACCGGGTTCTGCCACCTGCTCGCCGACACCCGCGCGGAGCTGCACGATATGGCCGACCAGCTCGGCATCCCGCGCCGGTTCTTCCAGGATCACCCCTGGCGCTGGCACCACGATCTGCCGGCCCACCTGCGGGCGCAGGCAGTCGAACTGGGCGCCCAGGAGATCACCATGCACGAGGTCGGCGCCATGCTGCGCCGCCGTCGCGCCGAGTGTCGCGCCGCGAAGTCATGACAAAAGCCATGTACCCGATCGCGTAGGTTCGACGGGTGCGCATCACGGTTCTGGCCGGCGGCGTCGGCGGGGCCCGCTTCCTACGCGGTGTCCGGTCCGCCTGCCCCGATGACGAGATCATCGCGATCATCAACACCGGCGACGACGTCACGCTGCACGGGCTGCGCATCACCCCGGACCTCGACAGTTGCATGTACACCCTGGGCGGCGTCCACGACGCCGAGCGCGGCTGGGGGCGCAAGGACGAGACCTGGCGGATCATGTCCGAGTTCAAGGCCTACGGCGCCGAACCGTCCTGGTTCAGCCTCGGCGACCTCGACATCGCCACCCACCTGGTCCGCACCCGGATGCTCGACGCCGGCTTCCCGCTGAGTGCGGTGACGGCCGCGTTGTGCGAACGCTGGCAGCCCGGGATCACGCTGCTGCCGATGACCGACGACCGCTGCGAGACACACGTCGTGGTCGAGTTGGACGGCCGCCGCCAGGCCATCCACTTCCAGGAGTGGTGGACGAAGCACCGCGCCGCGCTGCCCGCCGAAGCCTTCGTGCAGGTCGGTCTGGACGAGGCTGTAGCGGGCGCAGGCGTGCTCGAGGCGATCACCACCGCCGACGTCGTACTCATCGCGCCGAGCAACCCGGTCGTCTCCATCGGCACGATCCTCGGCCTCGACGACATCCGCGAAGTGGTCTCGGACGGGCCCGCGCCGGTGATCGGCCTGTCGCCGATCATCGGCAACGCGCCCGTGCGCGGCATGGCCGACGCATGCCTGCCGGCGATCGGCGTCGAGGTGTCGGCCGAGGGCGTCGGGCGGCACTACGGCGCGCGCACGGCAGGCGGCGTGCTCGACGGCTGGCTGATCCATGAGACCGACACCGCGGATATCCCAGATGTTGAGGTGCGCGCCATCCCGCTGTACATGACCGATGACGAAGCGACCGCGAAAATGGTCCGGGTCGCACTCGAAATGGCAGAGCAGCTCACATGACCTTCGACCACGGTTCGTCGCGGATCGAGATCCTGCCCGTCACCGGGATCGGCGAGTTGCGTCCGGGCGACGATCTCGCCGAGCTGATCGCGCAGCACGCGCCGCCGCTCGAGGACGGCGATGTGCTGGTCGTGACGTCCAAGGCGGTGTCCAAGGTCGAGGGACGCCTCATCGTGCTCGACACGGCCGACGAGGAGGCCCGGGAGGCGGCCCGTCAGCAGGCCATCGACGCCGAGGCCGTGCGCGTCGTGGCCAGCCGCGGCACCTTGCGCATCGTCGAGACGCGGCACGGCCTGGTGCTGGCCGCCGCCGGAGTCGACCTCTCCAACGTCGCGCGCAACGAACTCGCCCTGCTGCCGGCCGATCCGGACGCATCGGCCCAGCTGCTGCGGGAAAGCCTGCGGGAGCGGCTCGGCGTCGAGGTCGGTGTGATCATCAGTGACTCGATGGGACGGCCGTGGCGCGCCGGCATCACCGATACCGCGATCGGCGTCGCCGGTATCACCGCCGTCACCGACCCGCGCGGACGCACCGACGTCTACGGCAACACCCTGGTCGTGACGCAGGTCGCGATCGCCGACGAGCTCGCGGCGGCCGGCGACCTGGTCAAGGGCAAGCTCGGCGGCGTCCCGGTCGCCGTGGTGCGCGGGTTCGCGCGCGATGGCAAGCTCGACGACGACCACATGGGCAGCCGCACGCTCATCCGCGGCTCGGAAGATGACCTGTTCCGGCTCGGCACCGCCGAAGCGATCGCGGTCGGTCGCGAGGACGTCGGCTGGGCAACCGAGATCGCGCCGCCGCTCCACGCCGATGCGATCGAGGTCGTGTCGTCGATGACCGATGTGGATCCCTCGGTGCAGCAAGCCTTTTTGGGCTTCCTCGCCGCTCGTCCCGACGCGATGTGGCGCTCATGCGCACCTGGCCACCTGACCGCGAGCGCGATCGTGATCGACCCCTACCAGCGCCGGGTGCTGCTCACCCTGCACCCGCGCGCCGGCCGCTGGTTCCAGGTCGGCGGGCATTGCGAACCGGGCGACCACACGGTGCTCGATGCGGCCGCGCGCGAGGCGCGCGAGGAGAGCGGTATCGGTGCCCTGTCGTTCGACCCGGTGCCGCTCACCCTGCACGTGCACCCGATCACCTGCTCGCTCGGCGTGCCCACCCGGCACTTCGACGTGCAGTACCTTGCGGTCGCACCGGAGGGTGCGGAAGCGGTGATCAGCGACGAATCGCTCGATCTGCAGTGGTTCGCCTGGGATCGGTTGCCCGACGGCATCTCCCCTGAACTGCCGCGCCTCGTCGAGACCGCCCGCCAGCGACTCGGTAGATGACCGACGTTCTCGACGTCGTCGGCGAGTGGCCGGTCGACACCGCTGCTGCCGCGCTCGTTGACCGCAGCGGGGTCATCGCGACGTACGGTCCGGTCGATCAGCAGTTCGCGCTGGCCTCACTCACGAAACCCCTTGCCGCGCTGGCGATTCTCGTCGCAGTCGAGGAGGAAGCCGTCACCCTCGACGATCCTGCAGATGAGCGCGTCGTCCCCGGTGCGACACTGCGACACCTGCTGTCGCACGCGTCTGGCTACGCTCCCGACCGTCCGATGAAGGCGGCTGCGCCGGGGACGAGGCGGATCTACTCCAACGTCGGCATCGAGCGGGCGGCGGCCCTGGTGGCCGAAGCAGCCGGCATCGACTTTCCCGACTACCTCGCCGAGGCGGTGCTTGGTCCGCTGCAGCTCGCCGATACGTCGCTACCGGGTTCCGCGGCGCGCGACGGCATCTCGACGGTGGCCGACCTGGCCCGGATGCTGCACGAGCTGCTCGCGCCGACCGGGCTGCTCGCCGCTGCGACGCTGTCCGACGCGTCCTCGGTGCAGTTCCCCGGCCTGCGCGGCGTGCTGCCCGGCTTCGGGGCGCAGGATCCGAACGACTGGGGCCTGGGCTTTGAGATCCGTGCGCACAAGTCACCGCACTGGACGGGATCGAAGAACTCGCCGCGCACCTACGGGCACTTCGGCCAGCGCGGCACGATGCTGTGGATCGATCCGGACGCCCAACTCGGCCTCGTCGCGCTCACCGACCGCGACTTCGGTCCGTGGGCGGCGCAGGCATGGCCGGCGCTCGCCGACGCGGTCCTTTCCTGAGCGCGGGCCGTCCCGTCCCGGCAGTGGTCAGCCGGAGAGCGTGTCGAAGCGGCGCCGGTAGCCGAGCAGCAGCCGCAACGCCAGCAACACGGCGATCTCGACCGCGATCGCGAACGCGCCCCGGTGCAGCACGCGCGACCAGAACGCCGGCGCGACCGGCGCCGCGGCCGGCGCGGTGGCATGCGACATCGCGGTCATCTCCATGACACCGGATGAACTCGGCGCGCCGGCCGTCACCAGATGTACGCCCTTCGGGAGCGCGCCGACCGCGAACTGCGCCATCATGCCGTCGTCCTCGTGATCGAGCATGTGGCAGTGGATCATGAAAACGCCCTGGTAGTCGGTGAAGTGCGCGCGTACCTCGACCGACTCGCCCGGGTCGAGCCGCCAGGTGTCCTCCAGCCCGCTCTCCCACGGCGGCGGTTTCTTCCCGTCGCGGCTGACCGTCTCCCACTGCTCCTCGTGCAGGTGCACGAAGTGCGTCATCTTCGTCTTGTTACGGATCGTCCACGTCTGCGTCGCGCCGAGCGGGACGTCGACGTCAACCGCATTCGGATCGTACTGGTGGCCGTTGATCGTCCACCGCATGCCGCTGCCACCGAGCGTCCACGTGAACGTGCCCGTCGACGGCGGCATGACCGGCGCCGGCTCGAGCACCGGTGGCACCGAATTCCCGTCAGGCACGCTCGTCCGCACCCGGAACTGCATGATCGGCACCGTCGGCGCGGCGGCGCTGCCCTTGGGCGGGTGATCGGTGCGCGCGACACTCTCGAGCACCACGTTCTTGTGCAGCTCGCCGCTGAAGTCGACGACCACATCGGCGCGCTGCGCAGGGCCGAGCAGGATCGTCGAGCGGGTCACCGGCTTGGGCAGCAATCCGCTGCCGGTGCCGACCTGAACGAACTTCTGATGGTCGGACAGCGCGAAGTTGTACGCCTGGAAGTTCGAGGTGTTCAGCAACCGCAGCCGGTAGCGGTGCGTGTCGACGTTCAGGTACGGGGCGTATCGCCCGTCCACGAGCACCTTGTCACCGACGGTTCCCTCGGCGCGGGGCATGCCGCTCGCGGTGAACGGATTCGTGAGCTGGTTGTGCTTGTCGAAGCTGCGATCGGACACCATCAGCGGCACGTCGTACTTGCCGCTGGGCAGGTTGTACGACTGTTCCGGGGCGGCCGGGTCGACGAGGAACATCCCCTGCAGCCCTTCCCAGATGTTGCGGCTCGTCACGTTCATCCGGTGGTCGTGATAGAAGTCGATCGCCGCGCGCTCGGGCAGCCCGTTGTCGGTGAGCGGATAGTCGTAGGTCTTGCTGGCGCCGGTGCCGATCAGCTGTGTGGTCGGCTGGCCGTCGTCTGCGGACGAGTGGTGGTCGCCATGCAGGTGCACGGTGAGCTTGCCGGCCGATGCCGGCAGGTCGTTGGTGAACGTGACCTTGGTGTCCTGGCCGGCGATCCGCTTGATGGTGGGGCCGGGATAGGTGCCGCCGTAGGTCCACATCTTCGTCTTCGGTCCGGACGGCAGGATCTGCACCCGCGCCGTCTTTATCGGGACGGTGATGTTCGCTCCCGTCTTGACCGGCGGCAGGCGCAGCGGCTGGTTGAACGACTGCTTTGCCGCCCTCAGGGTGCCGCCGCGGCCCTTGACGGTGAGCGTGCCCTTCATGTTCGGGTGGATGCGGCAGTAGAAGGTGTACTTGCCGGCGACGAGCTTGCTCGCGTTGGCGATGGTCACGCGGTGGCCCGGCGCGACGCTGGTGTCGAAGAGCCGGTTGCCGTTGGCGTCGACCGCGTTCGAGGTCACCGTGTGGGTCATCCGGTCGTGGTTGACGACCTTCAGGATCTGGCCGCGGTGCAGCGTGACCCTCGGGTTCGTGTAGCCGCGGAAGTTGCCGTTGAGGTCGATCCTGATCGTGACGGTCTTGCTCGCCGTCGTGTGCCGGACCAGCGTCGGGTGCTGCACGTGCGCAGCAGGACGCCGCGCGGTGGGAACCGCAGCGGCATGCGGCGGTAGCGCCGCGTAACCGGCAGCGGTGAGGAGCAGCGCAACACCGATCGCGGTGTGGCGCCAGGGCAGAGCAAACACCCCGGAAACCTAACCAGCGGTCAACCTGCCCCGAAGCAACAAATGATCAATTTCCGCTCACGTCGTGTCAGCTAGCGGCGGGGTTTGACGATCAGCGTGGCCTTCATCTCGGTGTGGATCCTGCAGTGGAACGGGTACCTGCCGCCCTTTTCCGGCGCGATGAACGTCGTGGTCGTGCCCGGATGGATCCGTCCGGTGTTGAAGAAACGGGGCGGCCTGGCGGTCAGCGTGTGCGTCACCATGTCCTTGTTCTTCACCGTCACCCTCGCTCCGGGCCGCACGGTGAAGTCGCCGTGGAAGCCGAAGTTGGAAATCGTGATTACCGGGTGGGCCTTGACGACGGCGGTCGGCACCGCCGAGGCGGGGGCGACGAGGGCGGACGAGGCGATGACGGCGGCGCACGCGAGCGCGGCGGCGGGGAAGAGTCGGCTCATGCTTGCGACACGTACCTGGGCCGCGGGCGGTTCAGTTCAGATGGCCCGGATGTCGTTCGGAGCGAAGCGCGGACCGAATCGGGGCGCACCCTGACCGCTGAGCTCGATCAGCCGCACGACCCGCTGCCGATGCCCCGCCCAGGGCGCAAGCAGTTCGACCATCTCGGCGTCGGTACCGCGGGCGCGCCCGGTGAGGGCGTGGACCACCCAGTTCTTGATGTGGAAGTCGCCCACGCTCACCGCATCGGGATGCCCGATCGCACGCTGGGCGGTTTCGGCGGCCGTCCACTCCCCCACACCAGGCACGTACCGCAGGCGCGCGAGGGCCTCGGCCGGCGACATCGCAACGCACTCCTCCAGCCGGGCGGCGATCGACGCGGCAGCGCGGATCGTCGACGAGCGCTTGTGGTCGACACCCATGCGGTGCCAGTCCCACGTCGTGACCTCGCGTAACACCGCCGCGCTCGGCGGCACCCGCATCGGCACCGGCGTCGGCCCCGGCGCAGGGCTGCCGTACCAGCGCAGCAGGGCCCGCCACGATCGGCGCGCCTCGTGTCCGGTCACCTTCTGTTCGAGGACGGCCGGCACGAGCGCATCGAAGATCAGGCCGGTGGCGCACAGCCGCAGGCCGGGACTGGTGCGCAGCACGCGATGCAGTGCGGGATAGGCCCGGACGTCGACCGCCGACCAGTCGTCGCCGGCACCGAGCAGGGCCGGCACGCGCTCGAGCAGCCAACCGGCGCCCGCGCCCCACGCCGCGGCGGACACCAGCTTGCCGCGCGCGGACAGCGCGAGCGTGCCGTCGCCCTCCGGCGTCGCGCAGGCCCACCAGAACCGGCCGGCGAGGAAGCGGTGCGCGGGGTCGCCGGTGCCGCGCGCCAGCGGCGCCAGCGTGCCGCGCAGGTCGACAGGGCGCCCGGCGTCCCAGACCCGTTCGGTGCCGCCGCCGTCCGTCCGATACTGCACATCGCCATGACTACCATGACGAGGCAAAGACCCCTCCGCGACGCATCCAGGGTTGGAGAGTTTGGCGTGACCGAAAAGCCCGCCAAGGCATCGATCGTCAGCGGGTACTTCGGTCCGTTGCACCATGGGCATCTCGATCTCTTCGAGGCTGCGCAGGCGCGGTCGGGATATCTGATCGTCATCGTGAACAACGATCAGCAGCAGATCCTGAAGAAGGGTCGCGTCATCCAGCCCGACGTCGTGCGCGCCCGGATCGTCCGGGCGCTACGGATCGTCGATGACGTCTACATCGCCGTCGAGGACGGGCCTGGCATCAACGGCACGTTCGACGTGATCCGGCGCGACTACCCGGACACTGAGTTCGAGTTCTGCAACGGCGGCGACCGCAAGGACATCGACTCGCTGCCGGCCGATGAGATCGAGGCGGCGCGACGCAATTCGATCACGCTGCTCTACGGCATCGGCGGCACCGACAAGGCCGACTCGAGCACCCGGATGCTGGCCGCGCTGGAGCAGCAGAACGGCGCTCTCTAGACAGGCTGACCCAAAAGTACTGGCAGTTACCCGAAGCGCAGGTAGTCGGTCCAGGTTCCGGTCGCGGCGCCGAGGTCGAAGCCGGTGGTGTCGATGTGCGCCTTCTTGCCCGCCGGTGTCGTTCCGTTGACCACTGCCGAGACGATCCGCCCACCCCAGGGGCCGTTCCCGTCCCGCTTGGTGATCTCGATCGAGGTGACCCGCTTCAGGTTGTAGTAGCCAGCCAGCGACGAGACCGACACCTTGCGTGACTGGTTGAGGTACGGGTCACCGGAAGCCGAGCTGTCGTACGGGTCCGACTTGCCCACCAGGTACGGCTCGCCGCCGGACACGGTCGCGCCACCGTTTGAGGCCGAGTACTGCGCCAGGACCGGGGCGCCCCGGTACCGCAGCACCATGTTCGCGTTGTGGGCGAGCGCATCAGGATCGTCGGTGTAGAGCAGCTGCCCGCTGCTCGAGTAGTGCGCCATGCCGCCGTAGGCCTGGCACATCGTCGTGTCGCAGATGTCCCACTTGCTGCCAGGTCCGGCCGATGCCCGCACTGCCTCGGCGTAGGACCGGGCCGCGATGGCCTGGGCGCGAACCGCGGCCGCCTCCCAGCTCGTCGGCACCTCGCGCGACACCGAGCCCTGCACATACTGATCCAGCCAGAGCCGGTTGACGGTGGCCTCGCCCGATCCGTCGCGCACCGCGCCGACCCGGCCGTGATAGCGCGTCGACGACCCGTCCGCGAGCAGTACCTGCACCCAGCGCACGCTCGAGAAGAAGTAGGCCCGTGCCGGTAGCCCGTTCTTCAAACTGCGCCAGCCGCCGGCCTTGCGGCCTTGCAGCCGCAAGCCGGTGCCGGACGGGACGAGTCGGAAATACGAGTATCCGGTGGTCGGGAGCGTGCCGTAGCCGGTCAGCGCCAGCCCGCTGGTACCGGCGAACACCGTCGTCGCGGCCGTTGCCTCGGACAGGTTTACCCGGATGTGGGAGGACGGGAGGGTCACCAACGTGGTGCCCGGGAAGTAGAAGGCAACGATCTTCGCCGCGGTCAGCCCGGCGATCGCGGCGCCGCGGGCGCCGTACTGGCTCATGCCGTGCCCGTGACCGTTGCCGCGCCAGTGCACGGTGATCGATCCGGACGATGGGACGCGCACGGTTTCGGGCGTATTTGCTGCGGCCGACGCGGCCGAGGCAGCGGCGAGGCCGGCGGCCAGGGCGAGCGCGCAGACGGTGGCGACGGTGCGGCGGCTGAAACGGGGGGCACGGACAGGCCGCATAGCACGGATCTCCTGAATTCGGCCGGCGACACGCCGGGGAACGGCCCCGCCCTTCGCAGCTTAAGCTCAAGAGTCACATAAAGCTAGCCCTGGAACACCGGCCCCATCGCCATACGTCGAATTCATGTCGGGCGGCACGCCCGCGCCGGTCCCACGGCACGGCCGAACCCGCGGTTAATCTGGCGGCACCATGGCACCGACGACCTCCCCCGCCGCCGCCCGATTCCTCGTTCGGGCGCGCCGGGCGGGCAACGTCAGCAGGTTCGTCATCGCCGCGCTCGCCTTCATCATCTTCGTCGCGAGCGGCTACGCGTGGGCGCTGTTCAAGAACTTCACCGCGGCGATCCCGCACGGCGATCCGGTGCCGGCCCTCGCGGCCGGGCAGACCGATCTCGACGGCAGCGCGCAGGACATCCTGATGATCGGCAACGACAGCCGCGCCGGTGCCACCCCGGCCGAGCTGCACGCGCTGCACTCCGGTCACGACCTGCAGACCGTCAACACCGACACCATGATGATCTTGCACATCCCCACCGACGGGCAGAAGCCGTCGCTCATCTCGTTCCCCCGCGACTCGTGGGTCAACATCCCCGGCTACGGCAAGGGCAAGCTCAACTCGGCGTTCAGCGACGCCTACAACCACGCGATGAGCCTGCACCAGACCGAGCAGCAGGCCGAGGGCGCCGGCATCTTGCTGACGCTGCGCACGCTCTCGTTGCTGACCGGCCTGCACATCGATCACTACCTGCAGGTCAACCTGCTCGGCTTCTACCGGATCAGCGAGGCGATCGGCGGCGTGCAAGTGTGCCTGCTGCACGCGCAGAACGCGACGACCGACAGCGACGCCTTCGGCTCGGGTTACTCCGGAATCGACTTGCCTGCAGGTGTTTCGACCATCGAGGGAGCGCAGGCCCTCGCGTTTGTACGGCAGCGGCATGGCCTGCCGCACGGCGACCTCGACCGCATCAAACGCCAGCAGTACTTCCTTGCGGCGGCGTTCCACAAGGTTGCCTCGGCCGGCACCCTGCTCAACCCGTTCAAGCTCAAGCATCTGCTCGATGCGGTCAGCTCGTCGCTGCTCACCGACCCGACGCTGAACCTGCTGTCGCTGGCCCGGTCGCTCGAATTGCTGTCAGCCGGTGACATCAACTTCGAGACCTTGCCGAACAACGGCCCGCAGGTGATCTATCCCGACGGAGTCGAGACCGCGATCGTGCAGGTCGACCATGCCGCCATTCCCAGTTTCATCAAGTCGGTGATCGGCGAGCACCCAGACCTGGCCAAGATCAAACCTGCCAAGCCGGCCACGGTAACCGTCGACGTGCTCAACGGCGCGAATGTGTACCGACTCGCCACCCGCAACGCGCACCAGCTCGAGCACCTCGGTTTCAAGATCGACGTCATCGATTCGACCCCCAGCCCGATCACGACAACCGTCGTCGAGTACCCGGCCAGCCGCGCCGCCGCGGCCAAAGCCGTCGCGAACGCCACACCCGGCGCCAAGCTCGTCGAGACCTCGGCGGTCCCCCGCGTGACCCTCGAACTCGGCACCGACGGCAAACAGGTGCAAGGCCTCGCGCCGAGCAAGGGCGGCACGCACAGCCACAAGTCGGGGCACAGTGCCAAGGCAGACGGGATGGGATGCATCGACTGACATCGACAGCCATCGACAGCCATGTGCCGGCATAGACGGGCCTGAGTAGCGCAGGCTAGGTCCACCTATCGTCCGGGTAACCTCCGAAATGTGAGTCCTAGCTCTGGAACCCCGGCATACGGCGGCCTGCCGCCGCTGCCGCCTGAGCTCGACCCGCGCGGCCGGCGCAAGCACGCCCATCCCGCCTCGCACGGCGGGGCCGCGAAGCACGCCAGCGTGCTCATCGTGAAGGCGCTCAGCGCGGCCGTGTCCATCTTTCTCGTCGTCTACATCGGCTATCTCTGGCAGACCGCGCGCGGGCTGAACCAGAACGTGCAGCGGCTCACCATCAAGAGCATCGGTGGCCAGACTGTCAACCCGAAGACCGGGAAGACGCAGGTGCGGGCCGACATCGACGGCCAGGACCAGAACCTGCTCATCGTCGGAAACGACGACCGCAGCCAGATGACCAATGCTCAGGTGCGCCAGCTGCGTGTCGGACGTGACGGCGGCAGCTTGAACACCGACTCGATGATGATCGTGCACGTCCCTGCCGACGGGTCGAAGGCCACGCTCATCTCGCTGCCGCGTGACTCCTACGTGGCGATCCCCGGCTATGGCATGAATCGGCTCAACGCGGCGTACGCGATGGCTTACAACGACGCGAGCGGCAGTGCGAACGCGAAGCGGGCGGCTGGCGCCGATGAGCTCGTCCGAACGGTTGAGAACCTGACCGGCCTCAACATCGACCACTTCGTGCAAGTCAGCCTGCTCGGCTTCGTCAACATCAGCGATGCAGTCGGTGGCGTCCAGGTAAACATGTGCCACGCCGTCAACGACTCGTTCAAACGCAACCGCGAGGCTGGCATCCAGGGCGGGTCCGGGCTGGTCCTGCCGAAGGGTGTCTCCACGATCAAGGGCGTCCAGGCCTTGCAGTTCGTGCGGCAACGACACTTCTTGACCAACGGTGACCTCGACCGCACGGCGCGGCAGCGCTACTTCCTGACGGCGGCCTTCCGCAAGGTTGCCTCGGCGGGCACGCTGCTCAACATCAGCCGGCTGCGAAATCTGATCACGGCCGTGGACAAGTCCATCTACGTCGACTCAGGACTCAACATCCTCGACCTCGCTCGGCAGATGTCCAACCTGTCGGCGAACAACATCGTTGGCAAGGCGATCCCGTTCGACGGGTTCAACAACAACAGCCCGGTCGGCTCGGTCGAGATCATCAATCCCGCCGAGGTGCAGGCGTTCATCAAGAAGCTGATCGGCACTGATACCCAGGCGTACAAGAACGCGTCGACCGTCGACCCGAGTTCGATCACCGTCGACATCGAGAACGGCGGCACGGCCGACGGCGGCGCCGCGGCTGCCTCGAGTGCACTGAAACAAGCGGGCTTCACGACGTCGATCGGCAAGGGCTTGCCCAACCAGAAGGCCACCGAGATCCGGTACGCCAAGGGCATGGAGTCGCAGGCAAAGACGCTCGCCGGGTACGTGCCGGGTGCCACCGTCGACCAGGACGCCACCGTGCACACGCTCACCCTCGTGCTGGGGTCGAACAACCTGAAGGCGCACTCGACCCCGTCGAAGCCGAAGTCACCGAATTCGTCGAAGAACAAGTCGCACAAAGCGATCGACGCCGGCTGCATCAACTGATGACGCCTGAGCAGCTCTTCAGCGACCTGCTTGCCGCCGAGCCGTCCCGGCCGTTCGTGACCTACTACGACGAGGCCACTGGTGAGCGCGCCGAGCTGTCGGTGCGGTCACTTGCCAACTGGGTCGCCAAGACGCATTTCCTGCTGATCGACGAGCTCGCGCTCGGTCCGGGCGACGCCGCGTTCATCGCACTGCCCGCGCACTGGATATCGGTGCCGGCCGTGCTCGGTTGCCTTACCGCCGGACTGGCGCTGACCACCGATCCCGCGGCTGCCTCGGTCGGGTTCGTCGCGCCGGCCACGGCCGACCTCGCGCGCGGCATCCCGGACGTCTATGCGATCGCCCCGTCGTCGCCCGCGGTGGGGTTCGGCGCCGAGGTACCTGACGGAGTGTCCGACTACGTGGTCGCGGTTCGCCCGCAGGCCGACGCGTGGGCCGGCGTGCACCTCGTCGCGACGCCGTCCGATCCCGGCATAGATGCGCGCAGCCGCGCCGACGTGGTCGCCGATGCGCGGGCCCGAGCCGGCGACCTCGGCATCGCTGCCGGAGCGCGACTGCTCAGCACTCGCGATTGGTCGGGGCCGTCCGAGTGGATCGACACCTTGCTGTTGCCGCTTGCCGTCGGCGGCTCGATCGTCTACGTCCGTAACGCTCCCGATGACGAGCTGGTCGCGCGCCGCATGCAGCAGGAGCGCGCGGCAGTCCGCGTCTGACGACTCAGATCAGGTCGATCGCGTCGGCAATGGACGCGAGCACGCGGCCGGGACGGAACGGGAACCGATCGACCTGTTCGCGCTTGGTCGACCCGGTCAGCACGAGGATGGTGTCGAGCCCCGCTTCGATACCCGCGACGACGTCGGTGTCCATCCGGTCGCCAACCATGACCGTGCTCTCCGAGTGCGCCTCGATCCGGTTCATGGCACTGCGGAACATCATCGGGTTCGGCTTGCCGACGAAGTACGGGTCGGCGCCGGTGGCCTTGGTGATGAGCGCGGCAACCGAGCCGGTGGCCGGCATGGGGCCTTCCGGCGACGGTCCGGTCACGTCGGGGTTGGTGGCGATGAATCGGGCACCGTTCGCGACGAGGCGGATCGCTTGGGTGATCGCCTCGAACGAGTACGTACGCGTCTCGCCGAGCACCACGTAATCGGGATCGGTGTCGGTCAGCACGTAGCCCACTTCGTGCAGTGCAGTGGTGAGCCCGGCTTCGCCGATCACGTAAGCCGATCCGCGCGGCATCTGTTCGGCGAGGAAGTCGGCAGTGGCCAGCGCAGAAGTCCAGATCGACTCCTCAGGGACGGTCAGGCCCGCGCGCTGCAAACGCGCAGACAGGTCACGCGGGGTGAAGATCGAGTTATTGGTGAGGACGAGAAAGCGGCGTTCGCGCTCGATCAATCGTTCGAGGAAGTCGGCCGCGCCGGGCAGCGCGTGCTCCTCGTGCACCAGCACACCGTCCATGTCGGTGAGCCAGCACTCGGCAGGTCCCCTAGTACTCATAAAGACCAAGCTATTGGACGCAGGTAACGTCGAGACGACGAGCTCACCGACGAGAGGAACCGCGATGACCGAGCCCAACCCGCGGCAGAACGTGACCTTCGCCAGCAACGGCGGCGAGGCGCACGGGTACCTCGCAAAACCTGCATCGGGATCGGGACCGGGCGTGATCGTCATCCAGGAGTGGTGGGGCCTCGACGACCACATCGCCGACATCGTCGACCGGCTCGCCGCCGAAGGTTTCGTCGCGCTCGCCCCGGACCTCTTCGGCGGCAAGGTGGCCCACGACACCGACGAAGCCGGCAAGTTCATGGCGGAGCTGCCTGCCGACCGAGCAGCCAGGGATCTCGCCGGCGCTGTCGACTTCCTGCTTGCCGACGATGACGTGACGTCGAGCAACGTCGGCGCGGTCGGGTTCTGCATGGGCGGCGGGTTCGTGCTGCAGCTCGCGGCCCAGCAGGGCGACAAGATCGGCGCAGCAGTGCCGTTCTACGGCGTGGGCGACGCTGTGCCTGACCAGTACAGCGGCATCACCGCGCCCATCCAGGGGCACTACGCAGAAGAGGACGGGTTCTACCCCGTCGACCAGGCTCGTGCGCAGGAGCGCCAGATCCGCGAGCAGTCGCAGGCCGAGGTCGAGTTCTTCTACTACCCGGCCGGCCACGCGTTCCACAACGACAAGGACCAGATCGGCACGTACAACGCCGACGCCGCCAAGCAGGCGTGGGGCCGCACCTTGGAGTTCCTGCACGCCAAGCTGCACTGATGCTGGTCCGCGCGCAGCGCGACGGTGACGCAGCCGCCGTCCGCGCCGTGACAACGCGCGCGTTCGCCGCCGACCCGTCCGTCGCCGATCTCGTCGAGGCGCTGGCAGCCGGGCCGGCACGGTTGTCGCTGGTTGCCGAAGCTGACGACGGCACAGTCGTCGGGCACACGCATGCTCTCGCGCGGCTGGGTCGACGCCGCTCAGCGACTCGTCGAGGTCTTGATCCTCTCGCCCTTGTCGGTCGATCCGCCTGCGCAGCGGCAGGGCATCGGCGGCGCACTCGTGCGCGCCGCGCTCGCCGGCGCGGAGGAGCTCGGTGCGCCCGCCGTCTTCCTGGAGGGCTCGTGGAACTACTACCCGCGCTTCGGCTTCGAACCCGCTGGGACGAAAGGGTTCGGCCGGCCATCCGAGCGGATCCCCGAACGCGCATTCCAGGTCGTCCAACTGCCGGCATGGGAGCCGTGGATGACCGGTGCGCTTGTCTACCCCGAGGCGTTCTGGATCATGGACGCCGTCGGGCTACGTGGCACCGGCTGAACCCCCGCTGATTTGGTATCTGGTAACCAGATTCGCCGGCCTGATTTTGGTCACCCGATACCAAAAACAAGAGGGACGCGAGCAGGCGGGACGGGGGTCAGGCGAGGGGACGTACCGCGGCGGTGCAGCGCGCCTCGATCACGGCGCGCAGCTCGATGGGCTCCGGATCCAGCGACGGCGCATCGCCACCGTCGTCGGCACGACTGGACCGCTCTGCGCGAACGAAACCGCACAGACGTGCTCCGCACGGTGGGAGTCGCCGTCGAGCAGGCCGGCGTCAGCGACATGGTCGACACTCACCAGCGCACCGCCCAAGGCCGCCGCGTAGTGGCGGGCTTGCCGGATCGCCGCATCGATCGCTGCCGCGCGCACCTGCGGCCACGCCGGGTTGTCCTGGTCGACCGACCATGCCACGCTCGTTGACGTGCAGGTCGGCGTGCCTAGCCAGCGTTGCGTCGAGCCGGTCCAGCAGTGCGAAGTCGCGGACCTCCAGCGCGGAGACTGACGTTGGCGACCACGCGGCCGGTGCGCCTCGGTGGCCCTTGTCATAGCGAATCTCGGGATAGGTCCGCGCCGAGCGGGCCAGCCAGGTCAGTGGATTCCGGTCAGCAGTCAGCCTCGCGCACGACGCCGCCGAGCGCAGCCAGGTCGGCGAGCAGCGCGTCGAGCCGCTGCGCCGCCACCGCCAGCGCTGCCGCCTTCTCCCGCTCGTACACCACGAGCGAGCAGTCGAGCGTCGCCAGATCGGGGGCGACCTCGAGCCGGGAATCGCCACGCACGCTCAACACGGTCAGTGCAGGTTCGGTCATGCCCCGATCGTGCACCGCGCAAGGGTCAACGAGAAGTCACAGTCGGCGTCGGTCCAGGAATCCACCGGCTCGAGCCCGTGCGACGCGAGTTCGGCGCGCAGCTGCGGCAGGTGGAACTTGACGCTGATCTCGGTGAGCATCTCCTCGCCTGCCGACAGCTTCCAGTCGCGGTCGAGCGCGCCGAAGTGGACGTTGACGTCGCGGACGGCGCGCAGCCACATCTCGATCCGACTGCGCGCGGGATTCCACCGCGCGACGTGCACGAAGTCGTCGACGTAGAGCCCTTCGGCGTCGAGTTCGTGGCGCAGCACCTCGATCAGATTGCGGTTGAACGCGGCGGTGACGCCGGAGCTGTCGTCGTAGGCCGCGGTCAGCCGTGAGGGCGGTTTGACCAGGTCGGCACCGAGCAGGAAGTGATCGCCCGGCGCTAGCGCGTCGCGGATCCGGTCGAGGAAGTCGGCGCGCTCGTCCTCGTCGAAGTTGCCGATCGTGCCGCCGAGGAAGATCACCAGCCGCTCGCCGGGCACGCCGGGCAGCGACTCGAACGGCTCGCCGAAGTCGGCGACCACCGGAGTGACCGTCGCGGTCGGGTAGTCGCCGGCGAGGAGGTCGGCACTCTCGGTGAGCACCTCGGCGCTGACATCGAGCGGGACGAAAGTGAGCGCGCGCCCTCCGGCGGTGAACGCGTCGAGCAGCAGCCGGGTCTTCGTCGAGGTACCCGAGCCGAGTTCGATCAACGTGGTCGCGCCGGAGAGCCGGACGATGTCGGCGCTGTGCCTGCGCAGGATGTCGGTCTCGCGCCGGGTCGGGTAGTACTCGGGCAGCCTGGTGATCTCGTCGAACAGCCGGCTGCCGCGTTCGTCGTAGAACCAGCGCGCCGGCAGCGTGGGCGGGCTCTGCCACAAACCTTCCTGGACGTCTTCGGCAATGCGATTACGCGACGGCGCGCTCATCATCGGGCCAACCGAAGTCCGCTGAAGGCCCAACGGGCGTGGGCCGGGAAGAAGTTTCGGTAGGTGACCCGCTCGTGCCCCATCGGGGTCGCCGCCGACGCACCGCGCAACACGTGCTGGTCGCTCATGAACTTGCCGTTGTACTCGCCGACCGCACCGTTGGCCGGAACGAAGCCGGGGTAGGGCAGGTATGCACTGGCTGTCCACTCCCACACGTCGCCGATCATGGCCGCGGTTGCGATGTCGGGATGACATCGGTCCGGATCGAGCAGCTGGCCCCGGGCTTGCGACCGGCCGGCCGCCGCTGCCTCCCACTCGAACTCGGTGGGCAGCCGCGCACCGGCCCACCGGGCGAACGCGTCGGCCTCGTAGAAGGACACGTGCACGACGGGTTCGGCGGCGACGACCGGCCGGCGCCCGGACAGCGTGAACGTCGTCCACGTGCCGTCGTCGTCGCGCCAGTACCCGGGGGCGTCCCATCCCTCGGCGTTGATCCTCGCCCAGCCGTCGGAGAGCCACAGGTCCGGTTGGCGATAACCGCCGTCAGCGATGAACTCGAGCCAGTCGGCATTGGTGACGGCACGTTCGGCGATCTCGAAGTCGAGCAGGAATGCGTTGTGCCGCGGCCCTTCGTTGTCGTAGGCGAAACCGATCCCGTCGTGCCCGATCTCGGTGAGGCCGCCCTCGACCGGGCGCCAGGTGAGCGGCGCGACCGCGGCGCCGTCATCGGCGGCGCGGTCGACATAGACCGGGGCGAACGCGTGGGTCGAGAACAGGTGCTTGATATCCATCAGCAGCAGCTCCTGGTGCTGCTGCTCGTGGTTGCAGCCGAGCTCGACCAGGTCGAGCGCGGCTTCGTCGAGCCGGCCGGCATCCAGGGCTCGCACGACGGCGTCCTGGACGTACTCGCGATAGCGGGCGATGTCGGCGATTCCGGGCCGGGTGACCAGCCCGCGCTGCGGGCGGGGATGCCGCGGGCCGACCGCTTCGTAGTACGAGTTGAACAAGTAGCGGTAGGACGGGTCGTACTCGGCGTAGGACGGGTCGGGCCGGAGGATGAACTCCTCGAAGAACCACGTCGTGTGGGCGCGATGCCACTTCGCCGGGCTGGCGTCAGGCATCGATTGCGGCGTCTGGTCCTCAGCTGAGAGCCGCGACGCCAACAGGTCAGTCGTCGCGCGGACATCCAGGAACTGCTGAGTCAGTCGGCTGGTGTCGGTAGTGCTTAGCACGTGGGCCTCCTCGCGGGCTCGCCGTCTGTGTCCCGTGACCTCGTCGTCACGCGTGTCTGGCGGCTCCGAAGGGCCGCTGAATGGTGCTGTTCAGTTGTAGCTGATACCGCCGACAACGGTACCCCCGCGCGGGGAAGCGGCGGTGGACCGGATCTTTCGATCCCATTAACGTGACCCCATGACGCGCGCGCTGTCCTACTCGTCCGGGACGTCGGACACCCCCCTGCTCGGCGAGACGATCGACGCCAACCTGCGCCGCATAGTTGCGCAGTTCGGCGCACGCGAGGCGGTCGTCGACGCGGCAACCGGCCGCCGGCTGAGCTACGCCGAGCTGGACCGCGCCGTCGACGAGGTCGCGCGCGGCCTGATGGCCCGCGGGGTCGGCCGGGGCGACCGGGTCGGGATCTGGGCACCGAACTGCATCGAGTGGTTCGTCGTGCAGTACGCGACGGCCCGGGTCGGCGCAATCCTGGTCAACATCAATCCGGCGTATCGAACGCACGAGCTCGAATACGTGCTGGGCCAGGCCGGCATTTCGACGCTGGTGTCGGCGGTCTCGTTCAAGACCAGCGACTACCGCGCGATGATCGACGAGGTGCGCGGCGGTCTGCCCGCCCTGGCCGACGTGATCTACATCGGCGATCCGTCCTGGGACGCGCTCATCGCCGCCGCTGCCGAGGTCACCAGCGAACAGGTCGCCGCACGGTCCGCGGAGCTGTCCTTCGACGACCCGATCAACATCCAGTACACGTCAGGGACGACCGGATTCCCCAAGGGCGCGACCCTGTCGCACCACAACATCCTGAACAACGGCTACTTCGTGGGCGAGATCTGCGGGTACACCGAAGCCGACCGCATCTGCGTGCCGGTGCCGTTCTACCACTGCTTCGGGATGGTGATGGGCAACCTCGCGTCGACCTCGCACGGCGCGTGCGTCGTGATCCCGGCACCGGGATTCGATCCGGTCGCGACGCTCACGGCGGTGTCCGCCGAGAACTGCACATCGCTGTATGGCGTCCCCACGATGTTCATCGCCGAGCTCGGCTCTGCCGGGTTCGCCGACCACGACTTGTCGTCCTTGCGCACCGGCATCATGGCCGGCTCGCCCTGCCCGGTCGAGGTGATGAAACGCGTCGTCAACGAGATGCACATGCCCGAGGTGACCATTTGTTACGGCATGACCGAGACCTCGCCGGTGTCGACGCAGACGCGTCGCGACGACGCCCTTGAGCGACGCGTGTCGACGGTCGGCACCGTGATGCCTCATCTCGAGGTGGCTGTCATCGACCCGGAGACCGATCTGCCGGTGCCGACGGGCGAGACCGGTGAGCTGTGCACGCGCGGCTACTCGGTGATGTCCGGTTACTGGGACGAGCCGGAGAAGACCGCCGACGTTCTGAAGCGCGGCTGGATGCACACCGGCGATCTCGCCACGATGGACGAAGAGGGTTACTTCAACATCGTCGGACGGATCAAAGACATGGTGATCCGCGGTGGCGAGAACGTGTACCCACGCGAGATCGAGGAGTTCCTGTACTCGCATCCCGACATCGTCGACGCGCAGGTGATCGGCGTGCCGGACGAACGCTATGGCGAGGAACTGATGGCCTGGGTGCGGCTGAAGGACGGCGCGTCCCTGGACGCCGAGCAGCTGCGCGAGTTCTGCTCAGGCAAGCTGGCGCACTACAAGATCCCGCGGTACGTACACGTCGTTGACGAGTTCCCGATGACCGTGACCGGCAAGATCCGCAAGGTGCAGATGCGTGAGGATGCCGTTGGGTTGCTCGGCCTCGAGCAGGCGGCGGCGATCAAGAACGCCTGACCGATCCGCCCGACCAACGCTGGCAGTTCTCTGAGCGCGACGTCGCGAGCGCGGCTGCCACTTCGACGCTCACGCAAGATCGTGGGTCGGCTCACATATACACATTTGTCCTACACCCAGATGGGTACCCATTACGCGAGGCGGACAAGACGTCAAGACAGCAACCAAGAGAGAGGAGCGAGTTATGCAGATTCCTCGCATAGATCCCAAGAACGCGCTCGGCCTGACCGACAAGATCGTCGGCCTCGGCAAGGAGATCTTCGGGACCGTGACCAACCGTGATCGCCTGAAGAAGGCCGGCCAGGTGCAGCAGGAAAAGGGCACCGAGCGGCTCAAGGCGGTCAAGGCCGAGACGAAGGCTGACGCGCACCAGGCAAAGGCCGGCGCCGCCGGCAGTGCCCAGAAGAGCGCGCAGAAGACCAAGGAAGCGGTGAACAACTGATGGGTATCGGTGAGCAGGTTAAGGGCGCCATCAAGGAGAAGGCCGGCGACCTGACCGACAACGACGAACTGCAGGCCGAGGGCGACGCCCAGCAGACCAAGGGCGAAGAGGAGACGCGCGAGAGCAAGGACCGCGCGGAGGCCAAGGCCCACGAGAAGAAGGCCGAAGCCCTCGACAAGGAGCAGGACGCTCTCGAGGACTGACAGCACTAGAACGACGAAGCCCGGACCCTCTGCGGGGTCCGGGCTTCGCTGCGCTCTGAACTATTTCGTGAGCACTACTTCGTGAGCGGTCCCGATGCGCGAATCTGCAGCTGGAACACCTTCGGCGGCTTGCTCTGCGTGCAACCGACCGCGAGGATCGTCAGCGCGTACTTGCCATTGCCGGTCGCTCCCTTGTAAGCACCCGTGCCGCCGGTGATCTTGTACGTGCCGCTTTCGGTGTAGGTCTGCAGACACGTCTTCGTGTCGGACGTGTTGTGGTTGTGCTTCGGGTTGTGCTTGATCAGCAGCGCGCCGTCAGGAAACTTGAACCGGTCCTTCGTCGCGCTCAATTGGAAGTCAACGCCACGAGCATGGATCGGGCCGATGCCGATCAGAGTCAGCCGCTTGCTGGACGACGAGTTCGACAGCGCCAGGAAGTGCTCGGTGCCGGACTTGGCTTGGGCGCCAGCGGGTGCGGCGAGTCCGATCACGGCGAGCCCGGCCACGACGAGGGCTAGCAGCGCATGACGGAGTTTCATTGATTTCCCCCCAATGTTGATCGCACGCAGTCGTGAGGTGGCCGCGTGACGGTGGTCATCGTCCCCGTGAGATCTGCAGGGGTCAATCACCCTGGGCACCGCACAACAGATTCACAATCACCCGACCGTCCGGCTCACCCGGTGACGAATCGTCGTGCCGGCATCGGCCTGTTCTTGGCACGAGACTCCATCCGGATGTACAGGACGGCGGTGGCCAACGCTGTCGCGGCGAATCCGGCAGCGAACAACCAGGTCAACACGTTCGAGCCAGCGAAATCGTTGTGGGCGCGGATTCCGGCAATCAGGATCAGGGCGAGCATGAAACCTTCGACCTGAAGCAGCAGCCGCGCCGCGCTCCACCGCCGCTCGTGCAGAGCACCGAGGCCTGCGATCCCGAGCGCGAAGATCGCACCGAGTGTTCGTGCCGTCAGCGCGGTGAGTGGCCATGGCCAGATGTGTGCAGCGGTCAGCGGGAACAGGTACAGGAACGCGCTCGACAGCACCGCTGCAGCGCCGCCAACAACGATCGCGGCAGCCGCGATCGGTGAGATCAGCAGGTCGTCGGTATCGGCGGTTACGAACTCGCGCCGGTTGCGCAGGAAGACGGCGAAGACGAGGAACGGTGTGGTGAAGTACAGCGCGACCCAGAGCCAGAACGCGACGTTGGTGTGGATGAACCGGTCCCAGTGCAGGATCGTGGCGATCCCCATCAGGCTGGCAAACGTGCCGACTGGGATGAATCCACCGGCCACCGTGTGCCACTTCGACGATCGGACCACTCGGACGAAGAAGTACGCGCCGCCCAGATAGACCGAGCCCAACACCATCGGCGTCATTGAGGGCTTGATCTGCCAGGCGAACGCCGACGTGTCGTTCGGATCAGGAAAAAGCACCGCGAAGGCCAGCACGAGAAACGGGACGATCACTGCCGCGAGGATCCGGGTGGACGGCAGGATGCGGTCGCAGCGACGCGCCGGCCCCTCCATACCTGCAGACGGTAAACCCGCAGCCGGGGAGCCGCGCTACTTCAGGATATTGCGTGCCATCACCATGCGGTTGATCTGGTTCGTCCCCTCATAGATCTGGGTGATCTTCGCGTCGCGCATCATCCGCTCGACCGGGAAGTCGCGCGTGTAGCCGTAGCCGCCGAACAGTTGCACCGCGTCAGTGGTCACCGACATCGCGGTGTCCGAGGCGAACACCTTTGCCGCTGCGGACGTGAACGTCAGATTCGGCTCGTCCCGCTCGGCGCGAGCGGCGGCGGCATAGACGAGTTGTCGGGACGCCTCCACGCGCATTGCCATGTCCGCGAGCATGAACTGGATGCCCTGGAACTCGGAGATCGCCTTGCCGAACTGGCGGCGCTGCTTGACGTAGCCGATGGCCGCGTCGAGCGCACCCTGCGCGATGCCGAGCGCCTGCGCACCGATCGCCAACCGGGTGTGGTCGAGCGTTCGCAGTGCCGTCTTGAAACCGGTGCCCGGCTCGCCGATGATCCTGTCGGCCGGGATCGTGCAGTCCTCGAAGTAGATCTCGCAGGTCGGGCTGCCCTTGATGCCGAGCTTGCGCTCCTTCGCACCGACCGAGAATCCAGGATCATCCTTGTGCACTACGAACGCCGAGATCCCGTTCGCGCCGCGCTCGGAATCGGTCACCGCCATCACCGTGTAATAGGTCGACACTCCGGCGTTGGTGATCCAGCACTTCGTCCCGTTCAAAACCCAGTGGTCGCCGTCGAGAACCGCGCGGGTGCGCATCGACGCCGCGTCGGAACCGGCTTCCCGCTCGGACAATGCATAGCTGATCATCTTGCCGCCGGCGACCTCGCCGAGGACGTCCTTCTTCAACTCCTCGGAGCCGGACAGGATGATGGGCTGCGTGCCGAGCTTGTTCACGGCAGGAATGAGCGACGACGACGCACAAGCGCGTGCGACCTCCTCGACGACGATGCAGCCCGAGATCGCGTCGGCCCCGGCGCCGCCGTACTCCTCCGGGATGTGCACCGCGTTGAACCCGGCACGGTTGAGCGCCTCGAGCACGTCGTAGGGGAACTCGGCGTCCTCATCGATCGCCGCCGCGCGCGGCGCGATCTTGTCGTCGGCCAGCTCGCGGACGGCCGCGCGCAGCATGCGCTGCTCGTCGGTGAGCTGGTACTGGTCGAAGTCCGGATTGCCGATGCCCATAGCTGAAATACTAGGACGACCTAGTAACCGGCGAGCTGTCACATCCTGGTTGCGCTGTTTCGTCTCAAGGGCATGAGAATCTTTCTGGCCGGTGCGACCGGCGCAATCGGACGGCATTTGGTGCCGCAACTCATCACCGCGGGCCACCGGGTGACCGCGACCACACGAAGCGAGAGCAAGGTCCCGCTGCTGTGGAACCTCGGCGCCGAGCCGGTGGTTGTGGACGGGTTGGATGCGGCAGCGATCGGCGACGCGGTGGCGCGCGCCGAACCCGAGGTGATCATCCATCAGATGACCGGTCTGGCCGGTCTCACCAACCTCAAGCACTTCGATCGCGAGTTCGCCGAGACCAATCGGCTGCGCACCGAAGGGCTCGACCATCTGCTTGCCGCTGCGCGCGCCACTGGCACGCGCCGGATCATCGCGCAGAGCTTCACCGGGTGGCCGAACATCCGCGCGGGGAGCGCCGTCAAGACGGAGGCGGACCCGCTCGACCCGAACCCGCCGCGGGAGCAGGTCAAGTCGATGGCGGCCATCCGCTACGTCGAGCACACGGTGGTCAACTCATCGCTGGAAGGTGTCGCGCTGCGCTATGGCACGTTCTACGGCAACGGCGTGGCTGCGCAGGTTTTCGACGCGATCGCCAAGCGTCAGCTGCCGATCGTCGGCGACGCCGGCGCGATCTGGTCGTGGGTGCACATCGAGGACGCCGCCGCAGCGACGGTCGCGGCGATCGAGCGCGGCAGCGGGATCTACAACATCGTCGACGACGACCCGACACCCGTGCGCGAAATGGTGCCGGCGCTCGCCGAACTGCTCGGCGCCAAGCCGCCGCGCCACGTACCGGTCTGGATGGCCCGCATCCTCGCCGGTGAGGTCGGCGTATCGATGCTCACTCAGATTCGCGGCGCGTCCAACGCGAAGGCACGTCGTGAGCTGGGGTGGGCACCGCGCTGGGCGAGCTGGCGCGAAGGTGTGCGTCAGGAGTTGGAAATGGCAGTTGCCGCGGGATGACTGTTAACAGCGTGACCGACGTCTACACCGAGTTGCGTCCGCTGCTGTTCTCGATCGCGTACCGCATGTTGTCCAGCGTTGCCGATGCCGAGGACGTGGTGCAGGAGAGCTTCTTGCGCTTCCATGCCGCGGACGCCGAGATCGAGTCGCCCAAGGCGTACCTGTCGGCCGTCACGACCCGCTTGTGCATTGATCACCTGCGTTCGGCACGCGTGCGGCGGGAGAGCTACGTCGGTGAGTGGTTGCCTGAGCCGCTGCTCACCGACGAGACCGACCCGGCGCAAAGCATCGCCGACGCCGACTCGCTGTCAATGTCCTTCCTGCTGCTGCTCGAGCGGCTCTCGCCGGTAGAGCGTGCCGTGTTCCTGCTGCACGACGTCTTCGGCTACGACTACCGCGAGGTGGCGCCGATCGTCGACCGATCGCCGGACAACTGCCGCCAGATCGGCGTACGGGCACGCCGGCACGTCACCGAGCACGCACCGCGGTTCGAACCGTCGCGCCAGGAGCGCGACGAGCTCGCGCATCGGTTCCTCGCCGCGTTCACCGAGGGCGACGTCGATGGCCTTGTCGCGTTGCTCGCCGCCGACGTGGTCGTGCAGGGCGACAGCGGCGGGCACAGCCCGTCCTGGCCGAACGCCATTGTGGGACGGGAGAAGGTCGCCCGATTGCTCGTCGGTCTGGCCAGCGACATGCGCCGGATGGGGATCACGCTGCGTCCGACCGAGGTGAACGGACAGCCCGGAGCGACGCTGCACAGCGCCGACGGCGGCTTGATCAACGTGTTCAGCGTCGACATCGCCGACGGCCAGGTGCAAACCCTGCGTTCGGTTATCAATCCCGACAAACTTCAGCACCTCGGTCGCCTCGCCGATCGGCAGGCGCTGCTGCAGCAGCGCCGCGAATCCCGGGCCGACGCGACCGTCGACACAAAAACGGAGAGACAATCTTGAGGTTCTCTTTCGTAAATCTAGGTGAGGTGAGTGTTAGCTGTGCGTATGGGACTGAGTCGCAAGCTGATCGTGGCCACCACGGCCGCCGCGGTCGCGCTGGCGCCGCTGACACTGCCCGGCTGCGGCTGACGCGGCCACCCCGTTCAGCGTTTCAGTCCTGCACTGCGGCGGCGGGATCGCCATCAAGGCCTACCCGACCCTGATCAAGGCCACGCACGCGCTGAACAAGACGATCACCTACCAACTGCGCCACCCCGCCTCGCTGCACACCGTCCAGCTGCGGCACGGTTCGACCGTGCTCAAGACCTCGAAGCAGCCCTGCTAAGCCCCGCGGCACAACTCTCAAGATCAACAGGGCCGAACCGCTCGCATTGAGCGCTTCGGCCCTGTTGATCATTGGGAGCCAATCTCAGCGGCGGGCGGTGCACAGCAGCGCGCGCAACGGCACGCGCAGCCCGTCGTCGGTATCGAACTTGGCCAGCATTCCCGCGGTTGCCGCGCGCACCTCGGCCAGCACCTCGGGCGGCGCGCTGGACAGCGCCGCCGCCAACGGTGGTGCCAGGAAGCGCACGGTGTCGAAGTGCTCGTCGGTCGTGGTGAACGACGCGATCCCGTCGATCGCGCGCACGCCGACGTCGGTGAAACCGGCAGCCGTGACGACCGACTCGAACTCGCCCGGATCAGCCAGCGAGAACGGGTTGCCCGGTCCGGTCGGCGGACCAGCAGGCATCAGGCCGTGCATCATCGCCGAGATGCCGACCGTGGTCAGCCACGGATTGAACTGCGGCCCCGCCCACACCGCGATCGCGATCCGTCCACCCGGCGCCAGCACTCGGCGGCACTCGGCCAGCGCACGCGCCGGCTCGGGCAGCAGCATCAAGCCCATCCGGAACGCGATCGCATCGAAGGACCCGTCGGCGAGCGCGATGTCGTAGGCATCGAGCTGTGCCACCTCGATCTCTGGGTGGCCGGCCGCGGTGGCCCGGATCAACTCGACCATCCCTGGGGCCACGTCGCTGGCCAGCACGCTGCCGCCGGGACGCACCGCATGCCCCAGCCGTACCGCGAGCGCGCCGGTTCCGGCCCCGAGCTCCAGCACACGGTCTCCCGGCGTGAGCTCGAGCCCCGCGATCAGTGCGGCGGTGAGCTCGGCCTTCATCGCTTCGACGTGGTCGCGATGTGCGTCCCAGTTCGACGCCACGGTTCCCCAATCAAGCTGACTCGCTGTCGTCATGCCACACTCCGATACAGTTCGACTGTTTTCAATACAGTGAAGGTGTATCGGATATGCCCGAGCAGGTCAAGCGCAGTTACGACTCGTCGCGCCGACAGGAGCAGGCGCGCCTGACCCAGCGGCGAGTTCTGCACGCCGCGCACGAGCTGTTCATCGCCAACGGATATGGACGCACGACGATCGCCGACATCGCCAAGGCGGCAGAGGTGTCACCCGAGACGGTCTACTCGGCGTTCCGGAACAAGGTCACGATCCTGCACCGCGTCTGGGACGTCACGATCGGCGGCGACGACAAGGCGATCCCGTTCCACGAGCGTCCCGAGATCCAGGCGATCCGCGCGGAGCCGGACCTGGCCAAGCGGTTCGCCATGCACGCGGCGATGTTCACCGCCGTGGCGAGGCGGATCACCCCGTTCCTGCTGGCCCTGCACGGCGCCGCAGGCAGCGAACCTGCCGCCGCCGAGATGCTCGCCGAGATCGGCCGGCAACGCTACGAGGGCATGGGCGTGATGGCCCGCGACGCGGCGGCGACCGGGCAACTCGCGGTGCCCGAGCAGGAGTGCCGCGATCTGATCTGGGCCAGCACCGACGGCATGCTCTGGCATCGACTCGTCGTCGAGCGGGGCTGGCCGGACGAGCGCTACACCGAGTACCTCGCCACGATGTGGAATGCCGCGCTGGTGGCCAGGCCGCGCAAGCGCAGTCGCTGACGCCCAGCCGGCGCGGCCGGTGACGGGCAGCACCCGCTCCCGGGCATCTCGGCTATCTTCGGAGCATGTCCCAGCCCTTCGACGCAACCGCAGCGTCCGCCGCCTACCGAAGCGCACTCCAGGTCATCGAAGCCGTCGAACCGACCATCGCCGGAGCCATCCGCAGCGAGCTCACCGACCAGCGCGAGTCGCTCAAGCTCATTGCGAGTGAGAACTACGCCTCGCCCGCGACGCTGCTGACGATGGGCACCTGGCTGTCCGACAAGTACGCCGAGGGGACGATCGGACACCGCTTCTACGCCGGCTGCCAGAACATCGACACCGTCGAGCAGACCGCGGCCGATCATGCGCGCGCACTGTTCGGCGCCCCGCACGCCTACGTGCAGCCGCACTCGGGCATCGACGCGAACCTGGTCGCGTTCTGGGCGATCCTGGCCCAGCGCATCGAGTCGCCGGCGCTGGCCGACGCCGGTGCCAAGCACGTGAACGATCTCTCCGTCGAGGACTGGGAGAACCTGCGCAAGGCACTGGGCAACCAGCGCGCGCTAGGGATGTCGCTCGACGCCGGCGGTCACCTCACGCACGGGTTCCGTCCCAACATCAGCGGCAAGATGTTCCACCAGTCGCTCCTACGGGACGGATCCCGACACCGAGCTGCTCGACTACGACGTCGTGCGCGCCACCGCGCGCGAGTTCAAGCCGCTCGTGCTCATCGCCGGCTACTCCGCGTATCCCCGCAAGATCAACTTTGCGACCATGCGAGAGATCGCCGACGAGGTCGGCGCAGTGTTGATGGTCGACATGGCGCACTTCGCCGGTCTGGTTGCCGGCAAGGTGTTCACCGGGGATTTCGACCCGGTACCGCACGCGCACGTGACCACGACGACAACGCACAAGTCGCTGCGCGGCCCCCGCGGCGGCATGGTGCTGTGCCAGCCCGAGTTCGCCGATTCGGTCGATCGCGGTTGCCCGATGGTGCTCGGTGGGCCGCTCGGGCACGTGATGGCCGCCAAGGCGGTCGCGCTTGCCGAGGCGCGTCAGCCGGCGTTCCAGACGTATGCGCGCGCCGTGGCCGACAACGCCGTCGCGCTCGCCGAAGGGCTGATGAAGCGCGGCGCGCGGCTCGTCACCAACGGCACCGAGAACCACCTCGCGCTGATCGACGTGACGTCGTTCGGCCTGACCGGACGGCAGGCCGAGTCGGCGCTGCTCGACGCCGGCATCGTCACCAACCGCAACGCGATCCCGCGCGACCCGAACGGCGCCTGGTACACCTCCGGCGTCCGCATCGGCACGCCCGCGCTGACCTCGCGCGGTTTCGACGCTGATGACTTCGACCGGGTCGCCGAGCTGATCGTCGACGTGTTCGCGGCAACCACTCCGGCCCAGGCTCCATCGGGCGGCACGTCCAAGGCGAAGTACACGATCGCCGACGGCGTGGCTGACAAGACCCATGCCGCCGCGAGCGAGATGCTGGAGGCGAACCCGCTCTACCCGGGCACTCGACGTGACCTAGGAGTCCGTTCGATGAGCTACGCAGCCGATGCCGCCTGCTCCGCCGCCCGGTTACCAGCCGCAGCAGCCGAAGGGGCCGGCGCCGTCGACGGTCGTGAACGCCGTCCGGCTGATGTTCGCGAGCGTGACGCTCAGCGTGCTCGGGCTCATCGTCGCTGTTCGACCGACCGAGGATCAACTGCGCAAGGCGATCCGTGACAGTGACACCACGCTGACGACGAAGCAGATCAACGACGCGGTGAACCTCGGCCTTGTCATCGGCGCGGTCATCGCCGTCGTGTTGATCGTCTTGTACGTGCTGCTCGCACTCGCAGGTGCGCAAGGGCAAGCAGTGGGCACGCGTCGTCACGTGGATCCTCGCCGGGATCGGCGCTCTGGGCGCGGTGTCGAACCTCGCGCGACCGGACACCGGGCTCGGACGGATTCTCGGCGCTGTGCAGCTCGCCGTGCTACGTCGGGTTCATCGTGCTCGCTGATGACTGCAAGCCGAGCACCGATTACTTCCGTAAGCGGACGTACTAGGCACCTATCGCTAGATCTGCTCAAGATCGCGCTGTGCGTTTCAGAGCGGCGGCCCGGCGGAGTTACGCTCGCCCGAAGCCGATCCTTACGAGCAACGAGACGTGATGACCGATCAGCGATCAGCGATGCAGGCCCGGTCCGACCCGATGGCTTCCGTTCCCGTATCCGGCGAGCCAGAAGCCGCGCCGCGAATGTTTGCCGTCCGCCCGTTCGGCCCGCCGCAGTCAGTGCGCTCGGCGGTCGCGCCTGATGTTCTTGCTCGCACGATCGCGCCGGTCTCGGTCGTCGTCATCTTCCAGCAGCGTGACCTGCTGCGCGACAAGATCCTCGCTAGATATCACGGATGTCGCCGCGTCGACCGCGACCACGGCTGTCAACGTCGCCCTGGCCGCGGCGATCGTCGCCGCCACGCTGTGGGTGCTGTGCTACCTGTACCTCGCGGTACGCGTGCGCCGCGGCGGCAACACGCGCGCGCGTGATCGCCGTCGCCGTCTCGGTGCTCGCGATCGTCGGCGCGTTCTACCTCGCCGTGCGGATGGGATCAGCCGTGCTGCAAGGCGCGCTCCTCGCCGACATGGCCTTCTACGTCGGCATCGTGGTGCTGCTCACCGTCACCGATCAGCTGGGTACTTACGCCAACCGTCTACCGCGTTGCCTGACCGGCGCGGTAAGGGCGCTTGGTGACGCCCACGCCGTCGCGGTATTCGTAGACGGCGACGCCGCCGACGAAGACCTGCACCGCGCGGCTCATCACGTCCAGCGGATCGCCGTCCCAGATCACGACGTCGCCGTCGAGCCCGGGCTTCGAGCGCACCGACCCGCTCGCCAGACCCATCATGTGGGCCGGGTTGACGGTGATCGACGCGCAGCGCGTCATCGCGGGTCATGCCCTCCTTGACCGCGAAGGTCGCCTGGTGGACGAGGAAGTTGATCGGCGACGACGGGGTGGTCGGTGGTCAGCGCGACGAGCACGCCGGCGCTCGCCAGCCGCCCGGGGTTGGCCAGCGTCCGCTCGCGCAGTTCGACCTTCGACCGCGTGCTGAACAGCGGTCCGACGACGCACGGGATGTTGCGCTCGGCGAGCAGGTCGGCGATCAGGAATCCCTCGGTCGCGTGGTTGACGATCAGCCGGTAGCCGAATTCGTCGGCGAGCCGGATCGCTGTGGCGATGTCGTCGGCGCGGTGGGTGTGCTGGCACCACGGCAGCTCGCCGTCGAGCACGCGCACCAGCACCTCGCTGGTGTTGTCGCGGTCGAACGGTTCGCCCTTCGCCGCAGCGCCTTCGCCCGCCGCGCCTTGTAGTCCTGCGCCTTCGTCAGCGCGTCGCGGATCACCGCGGCGACGCCCTGCCGCGTCGACGGCAGCTGCTTCTTCTCGCCGTAGACCCGCTTGGGGTTCTCGCCGAGCGCGCTCTTCACGCTGCACGGCGACTTGATCACCATCTCGTCGACGACCCGTCCCCATGTCTTGATCGCAACCGTCTGCCCGCCGATGGGGTTCCCGCTGCCCGGCTTGACCACGACAGCTGGTCACGCCGCCGGAAAGCGCATCGCGGAAGCCGATGTCGGCCGGGTTGATGCCGTCGAGCGCGCGCATCCGCGCGCCGTTCGGATCGGTCATCTCGTTGGTGTCGTTGCCCGCGGCGCCCTCGCCCTCTTCGTGCACGCCGACGTGCGCGTGGGCGTCGACGAAGCCGGGCAGCACCCACCGCCCGGTCGCGTCGACGACGCTCGACGCCGTCGGGTACCGCGACGTCGGCGCCGACCGCGGTGATCGTGCCGTCGATGATCAGGACGGTGCCGTTCTCGATCGGGTCGCCGTCGACCGGCACGACCCGTCCACCGATGATCGCCACGCTCGCGGTGAGTTGTGCCATGACCTCACCGTATGCGCCGCGATCAGGTCGCCGTCGCGACCCCCAACGGGCTGAGGGTGTGGCCGGGGAAGACGGTGGCGAGCGAGCCGGCGGACAGTCGCTTCTGGACGATCTCGCCGAGGACGTCGAAGGGGTTGTTGACGCCGGGGACGTCGCCCTGGTCGAGGTCGCGTCGGACAGCGCCGTCCACTTGCCGAAGACGCCGCTGCCGGACAGCCCGCCGCCGAGCAGCCACATCAGGCTGCCGTGGCCGTGGTCGGTGCCGCCGCTGGCGTTCATCTCGACCCGGCGGCCGAACTCGGTCTGGACGACGACGGTGACCCGCTTGCGGCGCACCGGGCCGAGGTCGGTCATGAACGCGGCCAGCGCGACTGGGCAGCCGAGGCCAGGTTGCCGTCGAGATCGCGCGCTTCGTCGGTGTGGGTGTCCCAGCCGCCGAGATCGACGGTTGCCACCTGCAGCCCGACCTCGGCGCGCAGCATCGCCGCGATGTCCTGCAGCGCCTGGGAAAAGTCGCCGCTCGGGTAGCTCGGCGCCGTTCTGCACGCCGGCCGAGCCGCGCGCACCGCGGCGGCCGTCTTCAGCGCGGCGAGTGTGGCCGGCACGTCCTCGCCGAGCGGGCCGCTCATCCCGCGGTACAGCGTGGCGACGGCCTGCTGCGACGCGGCGCGGATCTGTCCCAACCGGGGAAGCTGAAGTTCGTCGAGCTCGTCCATCGCGAGCGTGGCCTCCGGCCCGAGCATCGACAGCGGCGTCGCCGAGCCCACCGCCACCGCGCGGAAGGTGGTGCCGGCGCCGAGCACGGTCAGGGTGCGGTCGAGCCAGCCGCTCGTCGCGGTGTCCGAGCCGCCCTTCTCGAGGTACTGCTGGGCCTGGAAGTGGCTGCGGCTGATGCCGGGGTCTGGAGACGCCGGGCACGAAGCCCGAGCTCGCCGGTGCCCCACAGCGTGTCGTAGAGCGGCTGCATCGCGGCGTTGATCGCCCAGCCACGGGCACCGTCGGCAGCGCGACCAGCCCGTCGTCGCCCGGGACGAGGTTCGCGCGCACCTCGCGCAGGTAGTTCAGCCCGAGATCGGACGGAGTTCGGGACGAGGATGCGCAGCCCGTCCGCGGCACCGCGCAGGAAGACCACCACGAGCGGTGTTCCCGGTGGTGTCCGGCGTGGTGGCGAAGGCGGCCGCGCGTCGTGACCAGCTGGCTCGCCAGCGCGGCCGCGCCGACCATGCCGACGCCGCCGAGGAACCGGCGGCGCGTCCAGCCCGAGCAGCCCCACGCCTCGTCCTGGTCGGCAGTTCGGCGCTGACCCCCTCGGCGTGCGTGCGCAGGGTGGTGTCGAAGTTCATGGCAGTCATGTCGGGTCCTGTCTCAGCGCAGCGCATGGTGGGGGCCGTCCAGGATGAGTCGCGGCGAGCGGGTAGCCGAGCCAGCTCAGCCGCGAGTTCGCCGATCGGGGTGTCGGCGGGTTCGCCGAGGAACCTCTGCAGCGCGGCCTTGTCGGGCTTGGCCGATACGTCATGCCGGTGAGTCGGCTCGGTGAGCTGCGTCGATCGCGTCGCCGCTGGTCGCCCGCGCGACGCGTCGTACATCGCTGTCGATGGCCGGCGCCTTCAGCCCGTCCCACCAGCCGCCGGCGAAGCCGAGATGCAGGTTCCACGACGTGAGCAGGTTGCCGGCCGAGCGCCACGCGGCGGCGACGTCCGGGTAGCCGTTCGGCGCGGGCCAGTCGAGCGGCACGTTGCCCATCGAGGCGGTGATCCAGTGCAGCGCCTGCAGGTGCCTTGCCGCAGTCGGTGACCGTCGGGCTGAGCGCGCGGATCGTGGCTACGACGTTCTCGGCCGGGCGGCGCACCTTCGCGCCGCGGCTCTCCCAGAACTCGTTCGAGCGCAGGATCGTGTCGCACCATCGGCATGATCTGCGGTGTCGTTGTCGAGGTACGCCTTCGGCAACGGCATTGACCAGCGTCGGCCGACGGGTTGTCGGAGACGAACCGCACGCACATCTTCGTGGCGAGGTTCGCCGGCGGTGTACGGGTGGCTGGCGAGGTAGCGCAGCAGCGCGTCGCCGGCAGCCTCGCCGCCGTCTTCGGTCGGCGTTCGGCGTGGGTGAAGCCGAGCACCTTCACCGGCCCGCGTCGGGTGGATGTAGCCGTCGAAGAGGTAGTGCTGGTAGCTCGTCGACGGTGCGCCCGGTCAGCATCTTCGCGCGCGTTGCTCACGTCGCTCTCGCTGTAGCGCAGGCCGACGGTGTGCAGCTCGAGCAGCTCGCGGCCGTAGTTCTCGTTGACGGCGGCCTTCGTCGAGTCGGCGAGGCTCAGGTAGATCAGCATCGCCGGGTGCTTGGCCGACGCCAGCAGCATGTCGGTGAAGCTTGCCCATGGCGTTGCGCGCGGATGACGTCGCGGTCGTAGGCGTGCCGGGTGACCCACAGTCGCCGTTGTGGTTGGGCACGTTGAGGTGGTTGGAGAAGAAGTCGACCAGCGTCTCGTACAGCTGCGCCGGGCTCCAGGCCTGCAGGCCGAGGGTCACCTGGGTCAGCTGGTCCATCGCGTCCCAGCCGTACGCGTTGCCCTGTGCTGCGACCAGCCACTGCCGCGCGTCGTAGGGCGACTTGCGCAGCTGCGGCCCGCACGGCCTGCGACGGCTGTGTTCCCGCCGTAGCCGAGGTTCGTCGCGGCGAAGCGCCAGCTGGCGGCGACCCAGGCGGACGGCCCGTGCTTCTCGAGGCGGCCCGGTCGGCCGCGGTCGGGCCGAAGGCGAAACGCGACAGCACGTGGCTGATCGGGTCCCAGGTCGCAACGGCGGCATGCGCACGATGCCTGCTGTGCGCGATCGCCGCTTGATATCGGCGCAGATCACTGTCTTGGTCATCGGGACGGTCGTCCTTCTGCTCGACGGCCCCCGGCCCTGATCTAACCCCGTGAGATTCAAGTTAGTTCTAGGCGAAGTGGAAGCGCCCGCTACGGTGAAGTCATGGGACAGCAGGGTATCGCGAATATCGGGGTCACCGGGCTGGCGGTGATGGGCCGCAATCTCGCGCGGAATCTGGCCCGGCACGGCCATACCGTCGCCCTGCACAACCGCACGAACGCGCGCACGGAGTCCCTTGTCGAACAGCACGGCGACGAGGGACCTTCGTGCCCGTCCACCTCGATGGCGGGGTTCGTCGCGTCGCTCGCCCGGCCGCGCGCGGTGATCATCATGGTCAAGGCGGGTGCAGCCGACCGACGCGTGATCGAAGAACTCGTCCCGCTGATGGACGCCGACGACATCATCATCGACTGCGGCAACGCGCACTACATGGATACCCGCCGCCGCGAGGAAGCACTTGCGCGAGCAGGGCATCCACTTCGTCGGGTGCGGGGTGTCCGGCGGCGAAGAAGGCGCGCTGCTCGGACCGTCGATCATGCCCGGCGGATCGAAGCAGTCCTACGAGAAGCTCGGCCCGATCTTCGAGTCGATCGCGGCGCAGGTCGACGGCACCCCGTGCTGCGTGCACGTCGGCCCCGATGGCGCAGGGCACTTCGTGAAGATGGTGCACAACGGCATCGAGTACGCGGACATGCAACTGATCGCGGAGGCCTACGACCTGCTCCGCGCCGGCCTCGACGCGACGCCCGGCGAGATCGCCGAGATCTTCAAGTCGTGGAACGAGGGCGATCTCGAGTCGTTCCTTATCGAGCTCACCGCCGCCGTCCTGGCCCAAGTGGACAAGGAGACCGGCAAGCCGTTCATCGACGTGGTGCTCGACGAAGCCGAGCAGAAGGGCACCGGGCGCTGGACGGTGCAGAGCGCGCTCGATCTCGGCATCCCGATCACCGGCATCGCCGAGGCGACGTTCGCGCGGGCGCTGTCCGGCCACGCCGAGCAGCGCGAGCCGGCACGTGCCGCGTTCGGATCGGAACTCAACAGCCTGGACGCCGCAGATCGCGACGGCTTCGTCGAAGATGTCCGGCGCGCGCTGTATGCCTCGAAGGTCGTCGCGTACGCGCAGGGCTTCGACCACGTTTCGGCAGGCAGCACTGAGTACGACTGGGATGTCGATCGTGGCGCGATGGCCACGATCTGGCGCGGTGGCTGCATCATCCGTGCCCGCTTCCTGAACCGGATTCGCGAGGCGTACGAGGCAGATCCCGACCTGCCGTCACTGCTGGTGGCACCGTACTTCGCCGACGCGGTGCGCGACGGCGTCGACTCGTGGCGGCGGATCGTGTCGAAGGCCGCGCTCGCCGGGATCCCGACACCTGCGTTCTCGTCGTCGCTCGCGTACTACGACGGGCTGCGCAGAGACCGGCTGCCTGCCGCGTTGATCCAAGGACTGCGCGACAACTTCGGTGCGCACACCTACAAGCGGGTGGACAAGGACGGCGCGTTCCATACCGAATGGGCAGGCGACAAACTTGAGCATGACGCTTGATTTGGGAGATCTTGCGTTGGCTTGGGAGGCGAACAGAGGCTGATCAGGTTAGTGTCCCGGCATGCCGCCCAGACACGCCATCTCGGGGCCCCGGGAGCCGCGCCGCTCGGCAGGAAAGCCCAGCCTGATCGCCCGCCTGCGTTACCGGCTCGATCTGGCCCTGTCGCGCGGGTCGTTGATGGTGATCGGGTACCTCGCGGTCATGACGCTGGCGATCACCGCCGCGGCCGCCGGGATCGTCACCGCGCTGCACCTGTCCGGCGTCAACGGCGGCCCGAAGCTCGGCTTCGCCGAGTCGTTCTGGCAGTCGATGCTGCGCATGCTGGGCAAGGGCGCCTTCGCGACCGATCAGCGACTGGCCGACCAGAGTGCTGAGCCTGATCGTCACGCTGGCAGGCATCTTCCTGGCTGGAGCGCTGATCGCGCTGATCGCCGCGTCCCTCAACCAGCGCATCGGTCGGCTGCGTAAGGGACGCTCCGCGGTGCTCGAGTCCGGCCACACCCTCGTGCTCGGCTGGTCGCCCCGGCTGCCGGTCATCCTCGTCCGAGCTCGTGGTCGCGAACGCGAACCATCGCCGCTCGGCCTTCGTCATCCTCGCCGAGCGTCCCAAGGACGAGATGGAGGACGAGCTGCGCCGCCTCGTCCCGAACACCGGCACGACCCGGGTGGTCTGCCGCACCGGTGATCCGAGCAAGCCGGCCGACCTGGCGCTGGTCAACGTGGCCGGTGCCCGGTCGGTGATCGTGCTCGCCGACGAGGAGGGTGACGCCGGGGTGGTCAAGACCGTCCTCGCCGTGCGCAGCGTCGATCCCGAACTTCGACCGCACCAGGCTCGTCGCCGAACTCGGCAGCGCCAGCCACGCCGACACGCTGCGCAGCCTGACCGACGAGCGCATCGCGACCGTGCAGGCCGACCAGGTGATCAGCCAGGTGACCGCGCAGGCGTGCCACCAGAACGGCCTGGCCGGGGTGTTCCGCGACCTGCTCGGCTTCGACGGCGACGACATCTACATCAGCTCCGTCCCGCAGCTCGCCGGGCACACCTACACGCGAGGTCCAGCTCGCCTTCGAGACGTCATCGATCATCGGCGTGTGCCGCGCCGGAACCGTCATGTTGAACCCGCCGGGCGACTACGTCTTCACGCGTCGAGGACGAGATCATCGCGATCTCGGAGGACGACGACACCGTGGTGCTCACCGGCTTCGGCAAGCCGGTCGAGATCGAGGTCGGCGTCGACGTGCCGTTCGACGAGCCTGCCCAGCGCATCGCCATCGTCGGCTGGAGCCCGCTCGGCGCCGAGGTGATCCGCGAACTCGATCAGGTGCTCGGCGACGGGTCGGTGATCGACCTGCTGGTCGACGGCCACCACGTCGACGTCGAGGAGGTGCAGCTGCCGAACCTCGCAGCACTGCACGATCAACGTTCGCGCACTGTCGCACGGCCCGGAAGCGCTGATCGAGGTGATCACGGCACGCGACTACGACCAGGCGATCGTGCTCGGCTACCGGCACCGGATGCATCCCAGCAAGGCCGACGCGCGGACCATGCTGACGCTGCTGGCGATGCACAAGGCTTGGACGGGCGCACCCGCACCGCCCGCGCGTCGTCGCCGAGATGCTCGATCGGTCGAACGTCGAGATCGCTCAGACGATCGAGGTCGACGACTTCATCGTGAGCGACGAGCTGTCGAGCCTGATGCTGGCGCAGGTTTCCGAACGGCTGGAGCTGCACCGCGTTTTCGCCGAGCTCTTCGATGCGGCTGGCTCCTTCATCTCGCTGCGCCCGGCCGAGCTGTATGCACCTGGCCACGCCGTTTCGTACGCGGCCATCGTGGCCGCGGCGAGCCGGCGTGGCGAGAGCGCGTTGGGCTACCGGATCGGCCGTCGCGCGGTGACGCTGAACCCGCGCAAGTCGGCTCGCGTGACGCTCGGCCCCGGCGATCAGGTGCTCGTGCTCGGCGAGCGGACCGCGCGCCCCAACACCCCCACTGTCTTCCCGGCGCGCGTCGTCTCGCAGCACTCGCTCAACGGCGCAAAAGTGACGGCGCCCGTTCCCAACCCCACCGACTAGCGGCGCCTCGCTCGGCCGATCGGCTTGATCAACGCCGAGTTCTGGTCGTATATGGCTACAACTCGGCGTTGATCAGCTCAGAATCGCCTGCGCGGCGCGCTACTCGCCGGTCGGCAGCTCCACGTGGCCGCCGAAGGCCTGCCGCATCACCGAAAGCAGCTTGTCGGCATAGATCGCTTCCCCGCGGCTGGAGAACCGCGCGAACAGCGCAGCGGACAGCACCGGCACCGGCACGCCCTCGTCGATCGCGGCCTTCACCGTCCAGCGACCCTCGCCGCTGTCGGACACCCGGCCGGCGACGTTGGCCAGATCGGGGTTGCCCTGCAACATCAACGCGGTCAGGTCGAGCAGCCACGACGCGATGACCGAACCGCGTCGCCACACCTCCGACACCTTGCCGATGTCGAGGTCGTACATGTAGTACTGCGGCTGATCCATGCGGCGTGGTCTCGGCCGAGTGCTCCTCGCTCTGCTTGCCCGCGTTGGCGTGGTGCAGCACATTGAGGCCCTCGGCGTAGGCGGCCATCATGCCGTACTCGATCCCGTTGTGAACCATCTTCACGAAGTGGCCGGCGCCGTTCGGCCCGCAGTGCAGATAGCCCTGCTCCTCGCGCGACGGCTTGCCGGTGCGTCCGGGCGTGCGCGGCGCGGCGTCGACCCCGGGCGCGATTGACGCGAACAGCGGATCGAGGTGGGCGACGACGTCGTCCTCGCCGCCGATCATCAGGCAGTAGCCGCGCTCGAGGCCGTAGACCCCGCCGCTGGTGCCGACATCGACGTAGTGAATGCCCTTCGGCTTCAGCGCAGCGGCACGGTCGATGTCTTCGCGGTAGTTGGAGTTGCCGCCGTCGATGATGATGTCGCCTTCCTCCATCAACTCGGCCAGTTGCTCGACGACCTTGCCGGTGATGCCCGCCGGGATCATCACCCAGGCCACGCGCGGCTTCTCGAGGGCCAGCACGAACTCCTCGAGTTCGGTCGCGCCGATCGCGCCTTCGTGCTCGAGTTCGGCGACCGTTTCCGGGTTGGTGTCGAAGGCGACGGCCGTGTGCCCGGCCCGCATGATCCGGCGCGTGATGTTCGCGCCCATCCGACCCAGGCCGACCATTCCGAGTTGCATGCTCAGGACTCCTTACGTGCTGCGCGATAGCGGCGGATGAGTGCGTTGGTCGAGCTGTCGTGCGCGAGCTCGGGATCGCCCGATGCCGACAGTTCGTCGGCAACCTTCTTGGCGAGCACCTTGCCCAGTTCGACACCCCACTGGTCGAAGGAGTTCACGCTCCACACCGTGCCTTGCACGAAGACGCTGTGCTCGTAGAGCGCGATGAGCGTGCCGAGCGCGTACGGCGTGAGCCGTTCCAGCAACAACGTGTTGGACGGCCGGTTGCCCTCGAAGACCCGGTGCGGAACCAGCCAGTCCGGCGTGCCCTCGGCCTCGACCTGCTGGGCGGTCTTGCCGAACGCGAGCGCCTCGGTCTGCGCGAAGACGTTCGCGGTGAGCAGATCGTGGTGGGTCGCCCCATCCGCGGCGGGCAGCGAGTTGAGCGAGTGCGTGAAGCCGATGAAGTCAGCCGGAATGAGCTCGGTGCCCTGGTGGATCAGCTGATAGAAGCTGTGCTGCCCGTTCGTCCCCGGCTCGCCCCAGTACACCGGGCCGGTGCCGTAATCGACGGTCTCACCGGTCAGCGTGACGTGCTTGCCGTTCGACTCCATGGTGAGCTGCTGCAGGTAGGCCGGGAACCGTTTGAGGTACTGGTCATAGGGCAGGACGGCCTGGGTCTGCGTGCCGAAGAAGTCGGTGTACCAGACGGTGAGCAACCCGAGCAGCACCGGCAGGTTCCGTTCGAACGGCGTGCTGCGGAAGTGCTCGTCCATCGCGTGGAAGCCGTCGAGCATCTCGCGGAACTGCTTCGGCCCGACCGCGATCATCGTCGACAGCCCGATCGCGGAATCCATCGAGTACCGGCCGCCGACCCAGTCCCAGAAGCCGAACATGTTCATCACGTCGATGCCGAACTTCTCGACCGCCTCGGAGTTCGTCGAGACCGCAACGAAGTGCTTCGCGATCGACGACTTGTCACGCAACGCGTCGAGCACCCACTGCCGCGCCGTCGCCGCGTTCGTCATCGTCTCGAGCGTGGTGAAGGTCTTGGACGAGACGATGAACACGGTCTCGGCCGGATCGAGGTCGTGCGTCGCCTCGGCGAAATCCGTGCCGTCCACATTCGAGACGAAGCGGAAGGTGAGCTTGCGGTCGCTGTAGTGCTTGAGCGCCTCGTAGGCCATCACCGGGCCGAGGTCGGAACCGCCGATCCCGATGTTGACTATGTTGACGATCCGCTTGCCGGTGTGTCCCGTCCAGCGCCCGGAGCGGATGTTGTCGGCGAACTCGGCCATCCGGCCGAGCACCTCGTGGACCGCCGGTACCACGTCGATTTCGTCGACCTTGATCCGCTGGTTGGCCGGTGCGCGCAGCGCCACGTGCAGCACGGCGCGGTCTTCGGTGACGTTGATCTTCTCGCCGTCGAACATTGCCTCGATGCGCTCGCGCAGGCCGGACTGCTCGGCCAGCTCGATCAACAACCGCACCGTCTCGTCAGTGACCCGGTTCTTCGAGTAGTCGAGATAGATCCCGACCGCTTCGGTCACCAGGCGCTCGCCGCGATCCGGATCGTCGGCAAAGAGTTCGCGCAGATGTTTGGGGCTCAGTTGCTCGTAGTGCTCGGTCAGTGCCGTCCAAGCGGGACGGCGGCGGAGGGGCGTCGCGACGTTCTCCATGAGTCATACGTACCAGACGGGTGGGTTGCGAATAACGGCGCGATGCCTTCCGGAGCCCGATCGCACTATTGCGAGGAGCTCACCGGCCCCTGATCAGGAGGTCCTGCCCGGCGTTGGACACCCTGCTCCGGACAGCCATGGTCTGGTGAACCCGCGGGGCCGCCCGGTAGGTCGAGTTGCCGGCCTGGTCGAAATCGACGACGCACGAGCCGGCGTGCTTGAAGTGCACCACGCCGGCGCTGAGCGTGCACGCGGCATGGGTCGTCGCTGAATCTATGGAGTACTTCACCGGAAGTCCGGAACTTGCGGTGGCAGTCGGTTTGTAGGAGTGGCCGACCCTCGGCGAGCCTGGCGGGGACGAGGTGACCGTGATCGACTGGCTCACCTTGACGACGACCTCGAACGCACCGATGTCGCACCGACGCCCCTGCGGACGAGACACGCCGCGCTGGTCCTTGGCCTTCGTACTGCAGCGTGCCGACCCCTTGGGAATCGCGTCGATCGCATCGCTGCCCTTGGTCGGCCGAAGCGTCTTCGTCGGGCCGCCGTTGTCGGCCAGCCGGCCGAGCCTGGCCTTGCCGCGGTTGATGCTGCCAGCGTGGGTCCATGCGCAGGAGCCGTCGCTGTCCAGGTTGTAACCGTGGTCGGTCACCACACCGACGCAATCGCTGATCGACGTGTTGTGCGCGACGATCGTGCCGGTGACGGCGAGCGCCGTCTGCGCCGAGGCAACTGCGACGATGCCGCCGGCCGGAAAGGCGCTGCCGGTTGCCGCCGGATGGGTCCCGGAGACGGTCGAGTTGTCCATCGTCACCGCGCCGGAGTCGGCCAGCACGCCCTGCCCGGTGTTTCCGTAGATCGTCGAGGTATCGATCGTCACGCCGCCGCCAGGAAACACGAGCACGCCACCGCCGTACGGGTCGCTTCCTCCGGCTGTAAACGGAACGGTGTTCGACACCGTGCTCGTCGTCAGCGACCCCGAGGTCGCCGCGCCGTCCGAGACCATGCCCGCGCCGACGTTCCTGTCGAGCGTGGAGTTGGTGACGTGTCCGGCGCCCGCCTCAATCACGACGCCCCCGTGCCAATTTCTGCTTACCGTGCTGAGGCCTACCCTGACTGTCGGCGGTGCGGACTCGCCGTCCACCGCCTCCAACAAGAGGCCGTTCTGTCCGTTGCCGTCGAGCGTGGTACGCGTGACCTTCGCCCTACTTGGTCCTTCAACGACGATGCCGCTGTCGAAGTTGTTCGACACCGCGCTGCCGATCACCGTGAGCGATCCGGCGTAGACCGAGATCCCGCTGTCGGCTTGGTTACCCGACACGCTCACGTATTTGACGGTCACCCGCGGCACGCTCACTGTGTCGAAGCCGTCGACGAAGATGCTCGGGTCGGAGCCGCTCCCGCTGATGGTCGTCCGGCCCGAGCCGGTGGCACCGGATCCGAGCAGCGTCAAGGACTTGCGGATTCGCACGCTCTCGGCGTAGGTGCCGGTCGCGATCGAGACCGTGTCGCCGTCGTTGGCCTGATCGGTCGCATACTGGATCGTCTGGCAAGGATTTGCCTGATCAGTGCAGTCGTTGTCGGTGTCCACGCCGTTCGGCGCGACGTAGCGGGTCGACCCGGCCGCACTGGCCGGGCCGGCCACTATCCCGCCGGCTATGACCAGCACAGCGACCAGCACAGCGACCAGCAAGGCCGGGACAAAGTACGCCTTAGAACGCAAGACAGACTCGCGAGCCATGCGCCCCTCCCCTGGGCCATCCAGCATGATCGCGACGACCGTACCCCGCGCGGCGCAGTCAGGCACTTCCATCGGCGTCGGTGACGGCGATCCGCACCGCGAGGAACTGCTCGGGCATCGTGGCCAGGACGCGCAACTTCGGATCCTTCACGGTCAGCCACGGACCGGTGACGAGCGGTTCGAGCAGCTTGAGCCGGCGGTCGGCGAGCACGCTGCGCACCGCCTCCTTGTCGCCGCCGACGACAACCGCGTCGAGCTCAGCCGCGCCGAGGATGCGCACGGCGACATCGGCCGCCTCGGCGAAGGCCGCGCTCGCCTGGTTGGCGCGGCGGCGGGCGAAGCGCTGCTGCGACCAGCCACCGGCTTTCGTGGTGCCTTGCACGTAGCACGACCCGACCTTGGACGACTCGAGCGTGGCGCCGGCGAACACACCGGCCGCGTACCCGCCGCGACGGACGAGCAGCACTCCGACGCGACGCGGCCGCGTGGCGTGCACGAGCAGGTCGGCCAGCCGCGTCCCGTCCATGGGCGGGAACGGCACCTCGATCGCGGCGGTCGATCCGTCCCGTGCGGTGAGCGTGACTTCAGTCGGCGTGACGGACGGTTCGAACGGTCCGTGCCGATCGGCGAAGCCGTCGATCCACCGGTTCAGGCGATCGGTGCCGACGGTGACGGTGCGCGACGCGCTCAGCTCGTGACGTCCTTGCGGTCGAAGCGCAGCCAAGCGATGGCAAGGAAGACCGCGGCATAGATCAGCGCCAGGCCGGTGCCGCGCAACATGTCGTCCCAGCTGATCGGCGAGCTGAGCGTGTCCGTCCAGGCGTACTGGAAGTGGGTGGGCAGGTAATGGCGGTACGGATCGAGCGCGGAGATCTGATCGAGGATGTTCGACACCACGACGAGCATCACCGCACCGCCGACCGCACCGAGCGGATTGTCGACGCTGACGCTGAGCAGGAATGCCAGCGCGGCTACGACGAGCATCTGCCCGCATACGTAGCCAACGATGATGAGCAGCCGCCAGAGCGCGGCGCCGGTGTCGAACGTGCCGCCGAGCGGTGAACGGGCCGGCGCCCAGCCGAAGAACAATCCGCCGACGAGATAGGCCCACACGGGCAGCAACAGGTTCGCCGCGGCACTCAGCACGCCGGCAACGATGAACTTCTGGCGCAGCAGCCGTGACCGTGGCACGGGCTGCGCCAGCAGGTACCGCAACGACGCCCAGCTCGCCTCGCTGGCCACGGTGTCGCCGCAGAACAGCGACACCATCACGACCAACAGGAAGCCGACTGCCGCGAACTCGGTGAACAGCGCGAAGTTCGTCGCGCCCACGGTCGCGAGGGAAACCAGCGCGCTCGAGTCGTTGGCGTCGGTGACCGGCCCGCCGATCTTGAACGCGAGCGCGATGATGATCGGCAATACCAGGAGCAGCAGCACGACGATCTGCGTGCGCCGCCGCTTGAGCTGGCGGGCGAACTCCACTCGCAGGAACAGCGTGCGGCGCGGGTTGTAGGTCGGCGGATGGCCCGCATCGAGCGCCAGCAACCGGTCGTGCACGCCACGCCGAGTCGGCGCTACTTTGGACAATTCGCGCTCGCTCATTCGTCCTCATCCCCGATCAGGCCAAGGAACACGTCTTCGAGGGCACGGCGCGCCGGGACGAGCGTCGTGGTGATACCGGCCGCTTCGAGCACCGACGCCGCGCGCGACGGATCGCTCACCGCGAGTTGCACTCCGCCGGCACCGGCGATGTCGACCACCGATCCGGCCGCGACCAGCTTGCCCTTGTGCATCACGACGACGTGCGTGCACGTCTGCTCGACCTCGGCCAGCAGATGCGACGACACGACGACAGTCCGTCCGGTCTCTGCGTAGCGCTGCAGCACCTCACGCATCTCCGCGATCTGCGGCGGATCGAGACCGTTGGTGGGTTCGTCCAGTACCAGCAGCTCGGGCAGGCCGAGCATGGCCTGCGCGATGCCGAGGCGCTGCTTCATGCCGTGGCTGTACGACTTGACCCGCCGGTCGATCGAGGCGCCCAGGCCGGCGATCTCCAGCGCGGTGTCGAAGTCGGCTTCATCGATAGGACGTCCGGTCGCTGCCCAGTACAGGCGCAGGTTCTCGCGTCCGGACAGGTGCGGCAGGAAGCCCGGCCCCTCGATGAACGCGCCGAGCCGGGCGAGCACCGGCGCTCCCGGGACCACCGGCTCACCGAACACGTGCAGCTCGCCGGAGGTCGGCGTGATCAGCCCGACCAGCACACGAAGTGCGGTCGTCTTGCCGGCGCCGTTCGGCCCCAGCAGTCCGACGACCTGGCCGCGCTCGACGCGGAAGCTCACGTCGTCGACCGCTCGGTACCCGCCCGCGTACTCCTTGACCAGCGACTCGATGCTCACCGGCACGTCGGCAAGGTCGGGACGTGACTTGAGCACCCGTCGCCGGCGGCCGATCACGAAGCTGACGGCCAGTGCGGTCGCGAGCGCGACGACCACTCCGACGATCAGCCACGCCAATGGGTGGCCGGAGCGGATCACCTTCGCGTCGATCGTCGGTACGGTCAGCGCGCCACCAGCGGCCAGCCTGATCGTGTAGGTGCGCGCGTCCTGCGGCAGCTGATAGGCGAAATCGGTTGTCGCGACCGTGAGCTGGATGTAGTGGCCCGGCTGCACGGTGCGCACCACGGACGGCAGTGGCACGGTGAACGTGCGCGGCGTGCCCGGCGTCAGGCCCGTCAGATGGATCGGTGTGACGAGTTGCGCGGGCAGCACGGCAGTGCCGTCGGATGCGAGGTCACGCAGTGCGACGAACAACGTGGCGTCGGTGCTGCCGTGGGTGGTGACCGTGATGCGCACCGATGACGGCCCGCAGATGAGCAGACTCTTCGTGATCTTCGGCGAGATGAAGCCTGCGGTCTGCGCAGGTATCGCGCTCAAACCGGCAGTCGCATTGGTGAGAACGCCCAAATCGCTCAGAATGCCGCTGAGCCCCGGTACCGCCGTGATCGCGGCAGGCGTGCCGCCTGCGGGCGCACCGATCTGCTGTGGTGGACCGGTCAGGTCGAGGGTTGCCGTCTGTTGCTGCGTGCCGTTGATGCCCGGGTAGGCCGTCGCCTGCCGCACCTGCTGGCGCAACCGTCCGCTCGAAGACGACAGCAGCGCACCCTGTTCGGAGAACTCGAAAGGCTGCGTCGTGCTCACCGTGCCGCCGAATACGGAACCGAACCAGTCGAGCATCGCGCCCGTCGCGACGTCGCCGCCGCGCGAACTGTCGTCGTGGCCGCCCGGTCGCCAAACAACCCGCACCGGGGTGCCGTTCTTGGCGATGCCCTTCGCATTGGCGTCGGCCTGGGTGAGCGGGAACAGCGAATCCTGCTCGCCCTGGGTGAGCAATGTGGGCGCGGTGATCCGGCTGATGACGCTTGCCGGACTCGCCTCGCGCATCACCTGCTTCAGCGCAGCGTCCGGGACGCCCGTGCGCACGGATGCCTGGTAGGCCGCGCAGATGTCGGGCGCGAAGCGCCCGCACGACGCGGAGTCCGGCTTCGGCGTCGAGATGTTGGCGGCGTCACCGGTGAGTCCCTGAGGCGAAGGTGGGACGGTCGGCGCGAAGGCATTGCCGAACAATGTCCCGGTCCACAACTTCTTGAAGACGCCGTTCGGGAACAATGCTTGTTGCAGATCGTTCCAGGTGATGTCGGCCGCGACCGCTTTGATGCGCTTGTCGTAGGCGGCAAGCAGCAGCGCGAGCCCGCCGCCGTACGAGCTGCCGGCCACAGCGATCTTGTCCTTCTCCACCTGCGGCAGCTGGAGCAGGTGGTCGACGAGCAGTTCGGCGTCGTGCACCTCGTACTTCGGTGAGTCGAAGTGGATGAACCCGCCGGAGTTGCCGAAGCCTCGTGCGGAGTAGGCGAGCACGACGTACCCATGCTGGGCGAGGGCCTGCGCCCTGCCGGCCAGGTCGGACTTGTCGCCGCCGAAGCCCTGCGCGAGCAGCACGGCAGGCGCGGGCGTCTTGTCGGGCAGGTACAGCGTGGTGTCGAGCTTCACCGCCGTGCCGTCGGGTTCAGGCGTACCTGTGACGAAGCTGTCGACCGTCCGATAGCCACTGGACGCGCGGCTGACCGCGACAGTGATGCCGACGATCGCGACGACGAGAACCACTAGGAGCGGGATGTAGATCTTGCGCGCGCGCAGTCGCTGCAGGAGTGCGGCACGCGTCATTGGATCAGCCTACGGATCGGGTGTTTGCGCGCTGCGCTATCGACACTCGAGAGGCACGCGCTAGACAACGCCTGGATCGTCCAGCTCTGGTGAATCGTCGACTATCTCTGCAGATTCCGTGTTGACAATCTTGATTCTAATGCCTATAATCGAATGTATGAGCGAGTCACCGATCGAGGCCAGCGCGGCGATGATCGCGCTCGCCGAGCTCGAGGCAGCCCACAGGCGATTCATGGCGGTAGACCTGACCCCATGTACCGACGCCGAGACAGACGAGATCCTGCGCCGCCTTGAATCGATGCATCGCAGCGACGCCGTCGTGGACGCGGCGCTCATCCAGCAGGCGAAGGTCCGCAGCCGCTACGCGGCGCATTCGTGCAAGAACACCGTCGCCTTCCTTCGACACCTGCTGCGGCTGACACCTGGCGAGGCGCGGCGGCGAGTACGAGCAGCGGAGCGGTTCGGGCGAGAGATCGCGCTCACCGGACAGGTGCTCGATCCGATCTACCCCGCGACGGCAGCCGCCCTCGAGCGCGGCGAGATCTCCGCCGAGCACGCTCGCGTGATCGCTGACACCGTCGAGAAGCTACCCGACGAGGTGGCGGCGGTCGAAGACCGCAACGTTGAACACGGACTGCTCGCCAAGGCGGTCACTCGAGATCCGGCATCGTTGGCCCGCTACGCCGAGTACGTGCGGTACTACCTCGACCAGGACGGCCGTTACGACGAGCTCGCCTACCAGGAGCGGCGGCGATATTTCGACTTCCGCCGCCGGGCGGACGGCACCGCGCGCGTCGAAGGCGAGCTCACTGCGGAGGCAGCGGAGTTCCTGGAAACAGTCCTCGACGCCCTTGCGAAACCCGCGCCGGCCGAGGACGGGACGCAGGACCCGCGCACGCCGGGGCAGCGTCGCCACGATGCGCTGCTGGCGATGATCCGGCTGGTTATGAAGGCCGGCGTCCTGCCGCAGACCGCAGGGATCACGACGACCATCTTGCTGCACCTGGACGCCGAGGCGTACACCACCGGACAGGGCGTCGCCGTCACCGGCCACGGCTACGGGATCCCGGCAGACTTGGCTAAACAGTGGGCCGGCGGTGGGGCCGGCAACGAAGCTCGCATCATCGCGGTGCTGCTACAGAAGTCCAAACGCATCGAGGCATATTCGGACTGCCACCGGATCTTCACCGAACAGCAGCGGCTTGCCATGATCGCGCGCGACTACGGGTGCACCTTCCCGTTGTGTGACTCCGGTCCGTTGCATACCGAGGCTCACCATGTCACGGAGTACCAGGAGTCTCAGCGCACTACCGTCGATGACGGCACGCTGGTGTGCGGGCACGACCACGCGAACTTCAAGGCGATGGGCTGGAAGTCAGTGATGCTCGACGGCGTTCCCTGGTGGGTTCCGCCTGACTGGATCGACGCCGAGCAAGCACCGTGCCGCAGACCCGGTCCCGACCTGCTGTGACATCACGGCGAGCGACAGCGATCAGAGATTCTGCTGCAGCGCCTCGTCCTTGAGGCGCGCGGTCTCGCGCAGCGCGTCCTGGAAGACGACGACCCGCTGGGACAGCTCCGGATCCGACGCGGCGAGCATCCGGACGGCCAGCAGCCCGGCGTTTCGCGCACCGCCGATCGACACCGTTGCTACCGGCACGCCCGCCGGCATCTGGACGATCGAGAGCAGCGAATCCATCCCGTCCAGGTACTTCAGCGGCACCGGCACGCCGATCACCGGCAGCGGGGTCAGTGACGCAACCATGCCGGGCAGGTGGGCGGCGCCGCCGGCGCCGGCGATGATCACCCGCAGTCCGCGGCCAGCGGCCGTCCTGGGCGTACGCGGCCATGTCCAGCGGCATCCGGTGGGCCGAGACGACGTGCGCCTCGAACGGGATGTCGAACTCGCGCAGCGCATCGGCCGCGGCCGACATCACCGACCAGTCCGAGTCGCTGCCCATGATCACGCCGACGACGGGTTCAGTCACCGGTATCCCCATTCGATAGATAGTCCGCTGCCGCGCGTGCGCGAGCACGCACGTCCGGCGAGCGACGCGCCGAGTGCGGTCACGTGCCCGACCTTGCGACCGGGGCGGAATCCCTTGCCGTACAGATGGATCTTCACGTCCGGCCAGCGCGCGAGGCAGTGGTGCACGCGCTCGTCGATGCCCTTCGGCACGACGTCGTCCGGGCCGCCGAGCAGGTTTGCCATGACCACGACCGGGGCGGTCATCGACGTCGCGCCCAGCGGGTAGTCGAGCACCGCGCGCACGTGCTGCTCGAACTGCGACGTGCGGGCGCCCTCGATCGTCCAGTGCGCGGAGTTGTGCGGGCGCATCGCCAGCTCGTTCACCAGCAGCCGTCCGTCGGTCGTCTCGAACAGCTCCACAGCGAGGACGCCGGTGACATCGAGCTCCTTCGCGATCTGCAGGGCGAGCTGCTGCGCCTCGTCGGCCCGGGCGTCCGGCAGGTCGGGAGCCGGCGCGATCACCTCGACGCAGATCCCGTCCTGCTGCACCGTTTCGACGACCGGCCACGACGGCGCCCTGCCCCCACGGCGAGCGGGCGACGTCGGCGGCCAGCTCGCGCGCGATCGGCACCCTCTCCTCGGCGAGCAGTGGCGTGCCGGACGCGATCACCGCAGCCGCATCGAGCGCGTTGGCAACGACCCAGACGCCCTTGCCGTCGTAGCCGCCACGCGTCGCCTTGAGGACGAGCGGCCACCCCACCTGCCCGGCGAACTCGTCGAGGTCGGCGGCCGACGCGATCGGCGCCCAGCGCGGGCACGGCACGCCCAGCTCGGCGAGCCGCGATCGCATGGCCGCCTTGTCCTGGGCGAATCGCAGTGCCGACGCCCCGGGCGCACCGCCACGCCCTCATCGGCGAGGGCGGCGATGTGCTCGTTCGGCACGTGCTCGTGATCCCAGGTCACGACGTCACAGCCCGTCGGCGAAGGCGCGCAGATCGTCGAGGGAGCGGTAGTCGCCGACGATGACGTCATGCGCGACGAGTGCGGCCCCGTCATCGGCCGACTCGGCCAAGATCCGAAGGGATTGGCCGAGCGCGATCGCGGCCTGATGGGTCATCCGTGCGAGTTGCCCGGCTCCGACCATGCCGACGACGGGCAGTCCGGTCCGGGCGTCCACAAAACGTGAGCTTAGAGCGACACAAGGAATCGCCAACTACCGGCAGTAGGCTCCCACTTGATGACCGCCAGCCCGCCCATACCGCGATTGCGCCACTATCTGCGCAACTCGTGGCGAGTGCTGTTGAAGGAAATCAGCGCTTTCGGCTTGATCGGCGCGATCGCATTCGCGCATCGACCTCGGCGTGTTCGCCTGGCTGTCGCCGCACGGCGCGATCAAGGCGAACATCGTGTCCACCACCCTGTCGACCACCTTCGCCTACTTCGGCAACCGCTACCTGTCCTTCTCGCACCGGGCACGCACGAGCATCGGGCGCGAGACGGCATTCTTCTTCGGGATCAACGTCATCACGCTGATCTTCTCGGCTCTATGCATCGCGGTCTTCGTCTACCCGCTGCACTACGGGCACGCCAGCGACACCGTGTTCATCGTCAAGGTCGTGACCATCGGAATCGGCACAATCTTCAGATTCTGGGCCTACAAGCGATTCGTGTTCCTGCATCCCGACCGGGTGCATGCGCACGAGCGTCGACCTGGACAGCGAACTGGCTGAGTAGCCTCAGTCGCCGCCGCCGATATCGGTCTGGAAGGCCTCGTAGATGAGGTCGGCGCCACGCTGCCGGTGTCGCACGATCCGTTCGAGCAGTGCCTTGCCCTGCGCACGCAGCTCGTCGACGTCGTCGGCGGTGACCGGCGGGTCGGACGCAGCAGCGCAGCGCGGCAATGTCGGCGGCGATCGGCCCGTGCTCGTCGGCCAGCGCGCCGACCTGGTTCGCCAGCCGCAGGTCGCCGGCCAGGATCGCCTGGTGCAGGCCGTCCGGTGCCCTCGGTCACCTCGACGTGCAGGGCGAATTCGGACGTGAGCCGGTCGAGCGCCGAGCGCAACTGCTCGCCCCAGACGACGGCCCGGTCCGGCGCTCGGCGCCGCCAGGCAGCGTTCCAACACGTCGAGGGTCTCGCGCAGCTCGGCCCGCCGTTGCCGGACGGCCTCGAGTTCGGCGGTGCGCGCGGTGGTGTCCATCGGTGCCTCCTGCAGAGTCGCCGTGGTGCCGGAAGTCCATGCTGCGTGACAAATCGGGCGGCGTCCAGAGCTACCCGGCGCGCCCGTCGCGAATTGTCACACCGAGATGCGGACCGAGCCCCGCGCCGCCGCCGCGATCGCGGCAGCAACCTCGGCGTGCCCCTCGGCCAGCAGTCCGACTGTGACCCGGATGTGCGGGGGCTGTCCGGCCCGGACGGCGAACGGCGCGCCCGGCGCCACCCCGATCCCCTGGCTGGCCAGCCGGACGACGGCAGCCGTCTCGTCCGCGACAGGCACCCACAGGTTGATCCCGTCGGTCCCGCCGACCGTGATCCCGTGCTGCCCGAGCGCCGCGACCATCGCGGCGCGCCGCTCGGCGTAGGTCGAGCGCGCGCCGCGCGACGGCGGCAACCGAGTGCGCATCGGTGAGCAGGCCGAGCAGCAGCCGCTGCAGCAGCCGGCTGCTCCAGCCCTGGCCGAGCTGGCGCAGTGCCGAGATCCGGCGCGCGATGTCCTCCGGCGCGCTGAGCGCGGCAAGCCGCAGATCGGGCCCGTGCGACTTGGCGAAGCTGCGCACGTGCACGGTGCGCTCGGGCACCCACTGGCCGAGGCTGACCGGATCGGTGGCGGCAACCGCGCCGGCCGAGTCGTCCTCGATGACCGCCGCCGACGTGTACCGCACGACGTCGGCGAGTTCGGCGGCGCGTTCGGCGGTCAGCGAGACGCCGGTCGGGTTCTGCGCCCGCGGCTGCAGGTAGACGGCGGTGATCGTGGGCGGCGGCGCGCAGCGCGTCGGCCGACATCCCGGACGCATCGACCGGGATGCCGACGATCTCGGCGCCGCGCGACTCGAGCAGGTCGAGCAGCGGCGGGAAGGCCGGATCCTCGACCGCGACCCGGTCGCCGAAGCCGATCAGCACCCGGGTCGCCAGCTCGATGCCGTCCATCGCGCCGTCGACCACGGTGAGCTCGTCCGCGGCGAACGGCCACTGCGACGCGCAGCATCTCGGCCAGCTCGGGCAGCACCGGATCGTCGAGGTAGCTGCCGGGCGTGGCGGCATCGGTCAGCGCGCCCAGCGCGCGGGACAGGTCGGGCAGCAGCGCAGGATCGGGGACGCCGGTGGACAGGTCGAGGCGGAAGGCGGTGTTGCGGTCGAGCGCGCGCTGGTAGCGCAGGCTGGCCGGGCGCTGCCGGTCGGCCACCGTCGTGCCGCGCCGGCCGTCGGTGCGGATCGTGCCGGAGCGGGCGAGCAGCGCCCACGCGGCGCTCACCGTCGTCGGCGAGACGCCGAGCTCGGCCGGCCACGGTGCGGATCGCCGGCAGCCGGGCACCGGGCAGCAGCGCGCCGTCGCGGATCGCCCGGCTGACCGCAGTGGCCAGGCCACGTGCGGACAGCTCGTCCAGCCGGCTTTCCACCTCGAGAAGTGACCTGTCCATCTTTGTAACATAGCAATAGAGATATTGTGCGGTACAGCCTGCGCTTCTATCGTCGTCCACATGCCCACTCGTATTTCGCACTGGATCGACGGCACCTCCACCCCCGGCACCTCGGGCCGCACCGGCCCGGTCTACAACCCGGCGACCGGCCTGCAGAGCGGCGAGGTCGACCTCGCCAGCAAGGCCGAGGTCGATGCCGCGGTCGCCAGCGCGAAGGCGGCCTGGCACGAGTGGCGCAGCGCGTCGCTGTCCAAGCGCAGCGGCGTGCTGTTCGCGTTCCGCCAGCTGCTGCACGACAACGCCGATGAGCTGGCCAAGATCCTCACCTCCGAACACGGCAAGGTGCTCGGCGACGCGCACGGCGAGATCGCGCGCGGGCTGGAGAACGTCGAGTACGCCTGCGGTGTCCCGGAGCTGATGAAGGGCGGCTTCAGCGAGCAGGCCGCGACCGGCGTCGATGTCTACTCGATCCGCCAGCCGCTCGGCGTGGTCGCCGGCATCACCCCGTTCAACTTCCCGGCCATGGTGCCGCTCTGGATGGCAGCCAACGCGATCGCGTGCGGCAACACCTTCGTGCTCAAGCCGTCGGAAAAGGACCCGTCCTCCGCGCTGTTCATCGCCGAGCTGTGGAAGCGCGCCGGCCTGCCCGACGGCGTGTTCAACGTCGTGCACGGCGACAAGGAAGCCGTCGACGCGATCCTCGACCACGACGACATCGCTGCGGTGAGCTTCGTCGGCTCGACTCCGATCGCGCGCTACATCTACGAGAAGGGGACGGCCGCGGGCAAGCGCGTGCAGGCCCTCGGCGGCGCGAAGAACCACATGGTCGTGCTGCCCGACGCCGACATCGACATGGCCGCCGACGCTGCGGTGTCCGCTGCGTACGGCGCGGCCGGTGAGCGGTGCATGGCGATCTCGGTCGCCGTGGCCGTCGGCGGCATCGGCGACACCCTCGTCGACGCGATCGCTGCCCGGCTGCCGAAGCTGCGCGTCGGCGACGGCATGGATCCGGACTCGGAGATGGGTCCGCTGATCACCGGCGAGCACCGCGACAAGGTGGCCGGTTACATCGCCGCCGGCGCGTCGTCCGGGGCGTCGGTTGTGGTCGACGGCCGCGAGGCCGACGTCCCGTCCGACGGCTTCTTCCTCGGCACGACCCTGCTCGACAAGGTCACGCCCGACATGGAGGTCTACCGCGACGAGATCTTCGGCCCGGTGCTGTGTGTCGTGCGCGCCGAGACCTACGACGAGGCCGTCGAGCTGATCAACGCCAACCAGTTCGCCAACGGCGTCGCGATCTTCACCCGCGACGGCGGTGCCGCGCGCCAGTTCCAGTTCGACATCGAGGTCGGCATGGTCGGCATCAACGTGCCGATCCCGGTCCCGGTCGCGTACTACTCGTTCGGCGGCTGGAAGAACTCGCTGTTCGGCGACACGCACATGTACGGCCCGGAGGGCGTCAACTTCTACACCCGCGGCAAGGTCGTCACCTCGCGGTGGCCCGACCCGGCCACGTCCAAGATCGACCTCGGCTTCCCGCGCACCCGCTAGACCCCACTTGGCCTCTCTGCAGGGTGTTTTGCGGCGTGTCGCCCTGCAGCGGGGCCAAGCCTGACAGGAGACAGAAGTGAACCCACTGGACGGAATCCCCGCTGACGTCGAGACGGTCAAGGCGCTGGACAAGGCACACGTCTTCCACTCGTGGTCGGCGCAGGCCCTGATCGACCCGCTGCCGATCGCGTCGGCGCAGGGCTCGTACTTCACCGACTACGACGGCAAGACCTACCTGGACTTCTCCTCGCAGCTGGTGAACGTCAACATCGGCTACCAGCACCCGAAGCTGGTCGCGGCCATCCAGGAGTACGCGGCGAAGATGTGCACCGTCGCGCCGTCGTTCGCCAATGACGCGCGCAGCGAGGCCGCCCGGCTGATCGCCGAGATCGCGCCCGGTGACCTCAACCAGGTCTTCTTCACCAACGCCGGCGCGGAGGCGAACGAGAACGCCGTGCGGATGGCCCGGCTGCACACCGGACGGCACAAGATCCTCGCGATGTACCGCAGCTATCACGGCGCGACGCACGCGTCGATCGCGCTGACCGGCGACCCGCGGCGGTGGGCGTCGGAGCCGTCGATCTCGGGCGTAGTCCACTTCTGGGGTCCGTACCCGTACCGGTCCGCATTCTTCTCGTCCACGGCGCGAGGAGGAGTCCGAGCGCGCGCTGCAGCACCTGCGCGACACGATCATGGTCGAGGGCGCGGGGACGATCGCCGCGATCATCCTCGAGCCGGTGGTCGGCACGAACGGCATCCTGGTCCCGCCGCCCGGTTACCTCGAGGGCGTTCGCGCGATCTGCGACGAGCACGGCATCGTGATGATCTCGGACGAGGTGATGGCCGGCTTCGGGCGGTGCGGCGAGTGGTTCGCCGTCGATCACTGGGGCGTGACTCCCGACCTGATCACCTTCGCCAAGGGCATCAACTCCGGGTACGTGCCGCTCGGCGGCGTGATCCTCAACGACGCCATCGCCGCGACCTTCCAGCAGCGGGTCTACCCCGGCGGGCTCACCTACTCCGGGCATCCGCTGGCCTGCGCGTCAGCGGTCGCGTCGATCAACATCTTCAAGGACGAGGGCATCATCGAGCATGCCCGCGCGCTCGGCACGGACGTGATCGGGCCCGAGCTGGCCAAGATCGCCGACCGGCATCCCTCGGTCGGCGAGGTCCGCGGGCTGGGGGTGTTCTGGGCCGTCGAGCTGGTCAAGGACCGGGCGACGCGCGAGCCGCTCGTCCCCTACAACGCGGCCGGACCGGCAGCCGCGCCGATGAACGAGTTCGCAACGGCTTGCAAGCAGCGCGGCATGTGGCCGTTCATCCACTTCAACCGCACCCACGTCGTGCCGCCGTGCACGGCGAGCGAGCAAGAGGTGCGCGAGGGCTTGGCGATCTTGGACGAGGCGCTCGAGGTCGCCGACCAGCACTGCGCGAGCTAGCGCCGGCGGTCAGTCCCGCTCAGGATCGACAGCCACTTCGTTCCGTACGGTTCACGGCTGTTCTCGTCGACCATGCCGCGGCTGTCGTCCTCGACCCGGTCGGCGACGGTCGCAAACCAGTACAGGCCGACGAGCAGCGCCAGCACGAAGACCACGAGGACGATCCACACGCCCTCCAGTGTGCGCCCATTTACCCGCGACGACGCACCGGACGGTGCACAATCTCACCGGGAAGTGGAGCGAGGCTTGATCGTTCCTTTTGCTAACAGCCGCCTTACACGAGGTAGGGTCCGAGCGGCTTCGAAGAGACGCGTCCTCCGCCGTGCGTCTCGCCAGGATGGGGTTTGAGGGAGTTTTGTCCGCAATGCGCCGCCTCGTTGCGTTGCTCGCTGCCGCCTGCACCGTCGCCGGCCTGGTCGTCGCGATCACGACAGGTACGGCCGCGGCCGTTGCGCCCCGCTCGTCGGTCTCAGGACTGACCGGAAGCGCCGCAACCCCTGGACTCGCCTCGATCAGCGTCGGGACGGCCGACGCCTGTGCGATCCGGACCGGCGGCGCCGTGGCGTGCTGGGGCACCGATGGTCTGACGCCGCCGACCGGCACCTTCGTGCAGGTGAGCGTTGGCAACGCGGACGCGTGCGGCCTCGAAGCCGGACGCGACGATGGCGTGCTCGGGGCGACCCGTCCTGACAGCGCTGCCCGAGAAATACCGGCAGGTGAGCGTCGGCTCGTCCGATCCTCTGCGCGATCACAGCTGGATTCGACGGTGACGTGCAGCTCCGGGCTCACCGCGCCATCCGAGCACGACTTCCGGCAGATCAGCGTCGGCGACCAGACGCCTGCGGCGTGCAGCTCGACGGCACCGACGACATGCTGGGGGACGAACAACCTCGCGCCCACCGGCGGGCCGTACACGCAGGTCGCGGTCGGCCACCAGCAAGCATGCGGCATCGACGTCAATGCGCACCTGGCCTGCTGGGGCACCGATGCGGAACCGACGCCCATCGCCCTCGCTCACGTTCAGCCAGATCTCGATGGCCGGCGCGCACGGCTGCGGCGTGCAGACCGACGGCGGCGTTCGTGCTTCGGCACCGGCGACCAGGCGAGCCCGCGATGACGGCAAGTTACGTCGCCGTCGGTACCGGGCGCGTCGGATCCTGCGGCGTGCAGACCGACGGCGCAGCCTCGTGTTGGGCAGTCGGCGTGCGACGCCGACTGCGCCGCCCCAATACAACTTCGGCCACCCGCAGGTCTCGGCGGGCACGTCGAGCAGCTGCGGAGTGCGCACCGACGGAACGCTCCTGTTGGGGACAGGCACCAGCCGGGCGCTCCCTCCACCGGAACGTTCACCGACGTCGCCGACGGCTCCGATCACGCCTGTGCGGTAGCCACATCCGGCACCGTCAGCTGCTGGGGCGACGACACAGCCGGCCAGTCCGAGGCCCCAACCTGGCACCCAATTCACCCAGGTCGCGGTCGGCGACGGGTACTCGTGCGGCGTCGCGGTCGACTCGACGCTGTCGTGCTGGGGCACGATCGGTACGCCTCCGAGCGGCTCGTTCATCGAGGTCAGCGCAGGCGCCGCACACGCGTGCGCGCTGGCCACCGACGGCACGGTGCAGTGCTGGGGCGACACATCCCTCGCCACACTCGGCACGCCAGCCACCACGTTCACCGACGTGAGCGCCGGGTCGGACTTCAGTTGCGGCGTGCAGGCCGCCGACGCCACGCTTGCCTGCTGGGGAACGGACGCCGCGATCCTCACGAACAGCCGCCGGGCACCTTCGCAGCCGTCGCCTCCGGGCTCGGGTTCGCGTGCGCCCTGGCGACCGACTGGGGCAGTCGACCTGCTGGGGCACGAGCGCGCCGAGCGCACCGACGACCGCTTTCGTCCAGCTCAGCGCCGGGGCCGACCACGCCTGCGCTGTGGGGAGCGACAGCACAGTCACCTGCTGGGGCGACGACGAAACGGTTCCTGACCTGATCATCCCGCCTTTCACGCAGGACATCGCGATCGGTCCACCGGCCAACCCCATTTACAATCAGTCTGGCGATGCAACGGTCACCGGCGCAGTACCCGGGGAGCGCTGTTTCCCTCACCAGCAGCACGCCGAATGTGTGCACCGTCGCTGGTCAGACTGTTTCGTACCTCCACGCGCAGGATTGCAGCTTGGCTGCCCATCGCGACGCAACCGACGACTTCGCGGCGGCAGACCAGATAACCTCGTTCCCGATCGAGAAGGCCACACCGACCATCCAGTTCTCGAGCGCTCCTGACCCCGCAGTCGTGGACGAAGCGACGATCAGCGCGTCGGTCATGCCGAACGAAGTCCCGACGGATGACTTCACACTGACGGCTCGAGACACCTCGACGGCGTGCGCCGTGCACCGTTACGACCGACACGGGCGGGACCACGAAAGTCCAGTTCGAGCATGCGGGGACTTGCGTCGTGGTTGCGACTCTGACCGAGCCCGTCGGCGGCGACTACGCCAGTCAGACGACAAACGAGACGATCACGATCGGCAAGGCGACGCCAGCATCGCATTTGCCGGCCCGTCAACCGCAGTGGTCGGAGACAACGAGACGGTCACCGAACCATCGCGCCGAACTCGCCTCTGGCGGCGGTCAATTCACGATGTCAGCGAAGGACTCGTCTGTCGATGCGCCGTGCGTGCTCTCCGACGGCGGCGCGGCGAACATTGCGAACGTGCACTTCGACCACGCCGGGCCTTGCGTCATCGTCGCCACGCTCACAGAACCAGATGGCGGTGACTACGTCAGTCGCACTTCACGCGAAACGATTCCGATCGGCAAGGCAACGCCCCAGATCGTGGTCACTTCGCCGACCGATGGAGTTGTTGGCAGACTACTCGCTGAGTTCATCGAGCGCGTCGTCCGGTCGCTACAACTACCAGACCTCATCGACAGCATGTTCTGTAACCGTGGGCGGCGTAGTCACACTTCTGCACTACGGAACGTGCACCGCCCTCGTGACCCAGGATCGACCAACGACTATCGGATGGCCAGACAACGAAAAACTTCATGGTTGGCTCTGCAAGCACGACGATCACGACCACGATCACGCCCGTCGGCCCTGACGCCCAGGTCGGCGCGCTGACGCCGAAAGCACCGCATCGCAAGGAAGAGCGCGTGACCTTCCTGGGTCGACGGGGCCACACGTGGGCACAGCAAATCTCGACGACACTGGCAAGCGTCCATCGACTACACACGTCCCGACCGCGGGCCGCCAGCACGGCGCTGTTCTGCCAAGCTCAGGATCGCCGACTTCTTACCTCGTCCGTCCTCGACCGCGCGGCGCAATCCGAAGCTGACTACGACGATTTCGAGCAGCGTGCCCAAGACGAAGTACAACTGGTATCGCAGCCCGGTGACTGTGACTTTCGCGTGCACGAAGGCCACTGCGGATCTGTCCGGCAACTGCCCGGCCAGCCACACGTTCACGGCGAGCAAGGCCAACCAGTCGATCACTCGCACGATCATGGCTCAGGACGGTGGCATCGCGACGAAGTCGGTGACCGGTATCAACATCGACGAGACCAAGCCGAAGGTCGTCGTCGCAGGAGTCACCGACGGCACCACGTACATCGGCAAGGCACCGAAAGCGAGGTGCCTACCGTCCGACTCGCTGTCCGGCGTCGCGTCGTGCCGAATCAAGCTGAGCACCGACGCGACCGGCAAGACGGTCTATACGGCAACCGCAACCGACAAGGCTGGCAACACCGCATCGGTCACCGGGTCGTATCGCGTGCAGCGGTACTACCTGCGCGAGGCGATCTACGACGCGAGCAACAACTCCTACATCGTGCAGACCGGCATCGATTACACGCTCGTCGCGCTGGCTGCGCACCGGCCGCACTATTACAAGCCGGTGCGGCTGCATCACACGCCGCACGTGGACGGCGGAAAGCTCTCCGCTGATGGCAGGCAGGCCGGGATCCCGCGTTGGACGCTGACCGTTTCGTTCGGACGCGCGCTGCGCAAGCACACGTTCTGGGAGATCGGCGTGCTCGCCGGCGGCACGGTGCACCCGATCCTGCTCCGCGTCACCTGAGGTTCGTACCTGCCCACTGCGCGAGCTGATCGAGGATCGGGACGAGGCCTCGTCCGGCCTTGGTCAGGCCGTAGGTCACACCCGGCGGCCTGGTATCGGTAACCGATCGTTCGACAAGCCCCGCGCTCTACAAGTTCGGTCAATCGATCTGACAGCACCGAGTCGGTGATCGGCCCGATCCCCCTGCGCAGATCGGCGAATCCGGAAGGGCCCTCGCTCAACACACCGAGGACGAGACCGTTCCACCGCTTGCCCAGCAGCCCGAACGCGAGGCCGAGGGCAGCGTCGCATGCCGGACCGTCAGTCCCCGCGTGCGCCAGCGTCCGATCGCCTCGTGCCATGTAAATCACTCTATCGTCGCTTGCGTTCTCCCATGTACTAGGTTTTTACTAGTTCATATTGTGCAACTTGTTACGCGGGAAAACCGTGTACTAGCCCCTGGGGGTTCCAATGTCGTTGTTCCGTCTGGATGCCAGCATCCGCGTCGAGGGCTCGCACAGCCGCGAGATCGCCGACATCGTCGAGCAGGAGTGGCGTACCAGCCACCCGAACTCGCCGGTCGTTCGGCGCCACATCGGCATCGAGCCGGTGCCGGCCACCGCCTGGCCGACCGCAGTTGGCGCATCCATGACCCCGGTCGACGACCGCAGCCCGGAACAGCGCGAGGCCGTCGCGCTAGCCGCCGAGATCGCCGACGAGCTGATCGATGCCGATGCGCTGCTGTTCGCCGTCCCGCTGTACAACTTCGGCGTCTCGCAGCACTTCAAGACCTGGGTCGACCTGGCCATCACCGATCCGCGGATGGCGCCGGGCGGCGAGCAGCCGCTCGCCGGCAAGCCGGCCGTGCTGGTGACGGTGCGCGGCGGCGGCTACTCCGCCGGCACGCCGCGCGAGGGCTGGGACCACGCCACCGGATGGATGCGACGCATCCTCGAAGACGTCTGGCAGCTCGATCTGCGCGTCGTCGAATCCGAGCTCACCCTCGCCGAGGTCAACCCGGCGCTGGCCCAGTTCAAGGAACTCGCCGCAGAGCTGCGGGCCCGCGCCGAGGCCGACGCGCACCTGCACGGACGGGCATTGGGCGGCAAGCGCGCCGCATAGCCAAGCGGGTCGCCGATGTACCGTCGGGAGCCATGCAGCCCGAGCCCGTGGCGGTCTCCCGGCGGATCGCCGCGCCCGCGGCGGACATCTTTGCGATCCTGACCGACCCGACAAGGCATCTCGAGCTGGACGGCTCAGGCATGCTGCGCGGGGCGGTGACGACCGAGCCGGTGGCAAAGGTCGGCGACGTGTTCGTCATGACGATGTTCTACGTCGAGCACGGCGACTACGAGATGAACAACCACATCGTCGAGTACGAGCAAGATCGGCGCATCGGTTGGGAGCCGGTCGCTGGGCGCGGGCATCCGGACGAACTCCTGCCCGATGCGCGCTGGGGCCAGCGGTGGATCTTCGAGCTACGTCCCGACGGCCCGGACGCGACCGTGGTCACCGAGCGTTACGACTGCTCGCAGGTACCAACCGACGATCGCATCGCGATGGCGAACGGGCGGATCTGGATCGACGCGATGACGGGGACGCTGGAGCGGCTCGACCAGGTTGTCACTGCCCGCCGTTGATCAACCCGATCGTGGCCGAGGTCGCAGCTCTCGTCGTGTTTTGCAGCCGCTCGTCCGGCTCGTGCGTCGGCGTGTAATCGATGTCGCGCTCGCTGCGGCGAGACCAGATGGCGAGGGCCGTGAAGGCGGCCACCGACAAGACAGCGAGAATGATCAACACGATCATGGCGACCTCCTGGAGCCCGTATCGGGCTCGACAAGATCACTGTAGCTCTCGGCGCCGGAAAAGGGAGCGTCGAACGACCTGCTCGAGATAACGTGCGATCAGTCGGCCACCTCGATATGGACGAGCAGGACCGTCTCGGGACGGCGGCGCGGCACGAACAGCCCAATATCTGCCAGCACAGCCCCGGTGACCGGAACGCCACCGGTGGGCCCAGCGGGATCGAGCCGTTGCGAGTACGAGGGCGCCTCCGGCTCGAACGGTCCCTCCCACCGCACGGTGTAGCGCTGGTCCGCGATCAGTCCTGGGATGCGCAGCTCGACGCCGCGCGCCGAGTCGGATTCGTCGAGCTGCACGAACGCCAGCAGCGCGCTGCGCCGATCGGCGGCGATCACACCGTGTGCGAGGGCGGTCTCGTCACCGAGGTCGACGCGCACGGTCCGGCCGGTCTGCAGCATCTGCCGGTAGGTCTTGTACCGCTCCACCCACTCGGCCAGCCGCTCGAGATCGTCCTCGCTGGCCTCGGTGAGGTTCCATTCGATGCCGAACGAGCCGAACAGCGCAGTCGCGGCACGGAAGTCGAGGCTGAACGTGCGCCCGCTCTGGTGCGAGGTCGGCGCCGACACGTGCGCGCCCAGGTACTCGGGTGCAGCGAGTTGCACCGTCCACCGTTGGATGTGTTGGCGCGCAAGGGCATCGGTCATGTCAGAGGTCCAGACCCGCTGCACGTGCTCGAGCACACCCAGGTCGATCCGTCCGCCGCCGGACGCGCACGATTCCCACGCGACGTCCGGATGCAGCTCGCGCAGCTCGTCGAGCAGGCGGTAGTACCCGATCGTCTGCGCGTGGACGGCCGGCGCGCCGCCACGCGCATTGCTGCCGGCTTCGAGCAGATCGCGGTTGTGATCCCACTTGACGTAGTCGATCGCGTGCTCGGCGAGTACCGGCTGATCCGGTCGCGCAGATAGGTGCGTACCTCGTCACGGGACAGGTCGAGCACGAGCTGATTGCGTTGCAGGATCGGAACCCGGCCGCCGGACTGCAGGATCCAATCGGGATGCTCGCGGTACAGGTCGGAGTCGGGGTTGACCATCTCCGGCTCGAACCACAAACCGAACTGCATGCCGAGTTCGTGCACGCGATCGATCAGCGGGGTGAGCCCGTCCGGCCACACCTCCGCGGACACCCACCAGTCGCCCGACCCTGCGTGGTCGTGGCGTCGTCCGCCGAACCACCCGTCGTCGAGCACGAACCGCTCGACACCGACCCGGGCCGCGAGTTCGGCCAGGCCGGTCAGCTTGGCGAGATCGTGGTCGAAGTAGACGGCCTCCCACACGTTGAGGGTCACCGGCTGCGCGCCGGGATGCGCATCGAGCGTGCGCTGCCACTGATGCAGTTCCGCGGCGAGCTCGTCCAAACCCGTCGCCGGCCATGATCACCAGCCAGGGCATCTCGTACGAATCGCCTTGCTGCAAAGCGATTTCGCCAGGCAGCAGCAGCTCACCGCCGCCGATCGTCAGGCCGCTGCTCGGCAGCCGCTCGGCGCGCAGCACGCTGTTGCCACTGAACGCGACGTGGACGCCGATGGCATCACCGTGCGAGAAGCCGAAGCCCGGCGTGCCGGCGACGAGCAGGCTGGGCGACTCGAGCGAAGTGCGACCGCGACGGACCTCGCGCAGGTACAGCCCGTCGGTCATCTCGTGCCGTTGCGGAGTCCGCTCGTGCTCGTGCCGCCCGGTGAAGTCGAGCAGTTCGCTGCAGCGCTCGGGCACCGGAATCGTCAGCTCGAGCCCGTCGAGCACATACGGCGTCGCGCCGGTGTTGGTGAGGATGTGCCGCGCGCGCACGGCACCGCCGGCGAGCGACTCGAGCTCGGTGCGCAGCTGCAGGCCGGCAGTGTCGTCAACCGCCTCGATCACCAGCCTCGTTCCGTCGCGGGTCTGGCCGACGGGACGGAACGCCGGCGACCAGTCGCGCCCGGTGCGCCGTCGGCCAGCCGGTAGCCGCGCAGCCCCGGGCGCGCGTACGAACCGCGCGAGTGCTCGATCAGCAGTGGCGAGCCGCGGTGCCCGGCCGCGGTAACCGCCTCGTGAGCGGCGAGCGCCGGCATCGGCCCGACGGCTCGCACCACCGGAAGCTGATCCGCCGACGGCTCGAAGAGCAGCCGGGTCGATCCGGACGCCGGGAAGATGAACGGTTCGTCGGCCACGGTCTCTATCTTGCCGAGTCGGGTTGCCGTCCTCGCGAGTGGCGTAGAGCGGTTGACTTTCATCGAACGTCTGTTCGACACTGATGGGATGCTCGATGTGGCGATCCGCAAGGCCGACGGCAGCACCGCCGTCGACCTCGGGCACCGCGGTGCTCCCCCGCTGCCGGTCGCTCCGGCGCTGTCGAGCGTGCTCCCGAACGGCCTGCGCCGGGGCAGCACGGTCGCGATCAGCGGTTCGGTGTCGCTGCTGCTCGCCACTCTCGGCGCCGCATCCGCCGGTGGCGCCTGGTGTGCGCTGGTCGGCTTCCCGCGGGTCAGCGCCGAGGCTGCGGCCGAGTACGGCATCGACCTGTCCCGGCTGGCGGTCATCCCGGCCGCCGGTTCGGGCTGGACGACCGCGGTCGGCGCGCTGCTCGACGCGCTGGACATCGTGGCCGCCCGCCCACCGCGGCTCGTCCCCGGTGACGTGCGACGCCTCGCCGCCCGCGCCCGCACGCGCGAATCGGTGCTGATGCCCTACGGCGAATGGCCCGGCGCCGACGTGCGGTTGCACGCGACACCGGGCCGGTGGTCCGGGATCGGCACCGGTACGGGCCGGTTGCGGGCTCGGCAGGTAGAAATCCGGGCCGAGGGACGCGGGCAGGCGGCCCGGCCACGGACTGCGACGTTGTGGTTACCCGCGGCCGGCGGCGGCGTGCAGGCTGCCGCGCCGGTCGCCGACGTCATCGAACTGGCTGGTTAGGCGCCCGACTCCCAGTCCCAGAACGGACGCAGCTCGAGCACGCCGTCGCGGGCCATCGGATGCGCAGCAGCGACCTCGATCGCATGCGCGAGGTCGCGGCACTCGAGCACGTCGAAGCCGGCGATCGCCTCCTTGGTCTCGACGAACGGGCCGTCGGTGACAAGCAACTCGTCGTTGCGCACGCGGACCGTCGTCGACGCACTCTCCGGCTGGATCCGATCGCCGAGCAGCCGGACCCCGCTCTCGTCCATCGTGGTCACCCACTCCTCGATCCCCATGCCCGCGGACGAGCTGGGTTCAACCGGAACGTTGTCGGCACACACCAACATCAAGAACTGCATCGTTTCTCCTTTGCTGATCGGTCCATACTCTCCCGACGAACGAGATCGGCCTAGATCGACAGGCCGGGCAAGATCGACCGGGCACGACCATCAGTAGGACGCGGCGGTGACCTCTCCGGGCGGCAGCGGGCCGCGCTCGGCGAGCAGCGTGTCGGTGTACTTGCGGACATTGATCCACTCGAACAGCGCCAGCGCCAGGTTGACGCCGACGATGATCCCGGCTTCCCACGATCCCGTGACGTGCTCGACACGGCTCGACGACGGAACCTTCGCGAAGAGGATCTCGCGGTTGTACACGGCCAGGAACGCGAGGATGTAGATCGTGAAGATCGTGCCGAAGTTCAACCACGGCGCCCACGGCCGGGCCCTTCTTCTCCGGAGTGTTGTACAGCTTCTGCAGCGACCGGCGTGGCCCGACGTCGAGGTACCGGTACGCGACCAGCCACCACAGCAGGATGTAGTAGTGGAACCAGTTGACGACCATCGCCGCCACGATCACGTGCACCGCGTACTCGAAGAAGTTTCGTAGCGTCACCCACCGGCCGATGAACGTGCCGAACGACTGCGGGTTTCGGTTGAGGAACGCAGCGATGGGCAGCGACGACGTGACCAACGCGATCCGTGCCGCCCCAGTAGAGGAACTGGTCCTTGTAGTGCAGCGAGAGCGGTCCGATCACGAAGAGATCGGACGGGACGACGATGATGTGCACAGTGAACAGCCTGATCGCGACCCGGTTCTAGAACAGCGGGTTGAGCAGTTCCTTCGGTCGCCTTGTGACCCTGGTAGATCTGCCGAACCCCGACACTGAAACCCCAGAGCAGGAGCGCCGAGTACACGATCGTGATCGCACGCTCATGACCTGCTCAGACCTTCTTGCGGCGGAGCCGGAGCAGCCGAGCGCGAAGATCGCCTTGACGAGGACGATCGGATGGGACAGCACGACAGTGAGCTTGCCGCGCAGGCTGTTGTAGTTGTCCACGACACCGAGCTGTCGAGCGGCGTGCTCAGGTCGAAGTACAGCTTCTCGTTCACCATCGACTCGCCGTCGAACTCGAAGATCAGGCACATCGCGAAGTCGACCTTCCTGCCCGTGGCCGGAAGGCCCCGCCAGTTGCCGAGCTGGGTGCCCGTGAACCGGCCCTCCACGACCACCGCATCGGTGGTCGGGGAGACCCGCGTGGGGACGAACACGAAGTCGGGGAACGCGTTGTGGTTCTCGAGAGGAATTGGTGCACTCGCTCTGGGCCGTCGAACAGCTCGTTGTCGGCGACGACTTCGTACTTCGCACGACCGAATCGCCGACGCAGCCGGGGAAGTCATAGGCGTTCTCGAGCCGCATGTGCTCGTTCACGAGTCGCCCCGGGAGCGCGGACCTCGGTGGCCGGCATGGACGCAGGCTACGGACGGCCGGTGTCGCTTCGGCCCCTGACGCGACCTTTCGGGTTCCGGCACGAAGATGCCGCTGCGTGCAGCCCGTCCGCGCACCGGTCCTCGGCCACCATCTACCAAGAATCGACCGTCACGGCACTATAGGCGCCCGAGGCCGTGCCGTCGCACCGAATGGGGACGATCATGACCGAACCGCGCCAGATTCGAGGCCGAGCACCGCCGATTCGCCCGACGTGCCCGGCTGCTTCGGCCGGACCTTCGACGAGCTCGTCGACAGGATCGACCACTCCGTGCCCTGGTACAAGTTGCCGAAACCGCTCGGGCTCATCGAGCTGATCGGCATCCGCAACACCCTGCGCGAGAAGAACCTCTACGACTGCTCCGGCCTGCCGGCGGTCGATCCGGTGCAGGCGCCGCCCTTCGAGGAGCGGTTCCGACGCAACGCAATCCCGACGGCAGCTGGAACGATCTCGAGCACCCCGAGATGGGGATGGCCGGCACCCGGTTCGGGCGCAACGTGCCGCTCGAGGACACCGCGCCGGATGTCGAGGCGATGCTGACGCCGAGCCCGCGCGAGATCAGCCGCCGGTTGATGACCCGCGACGAGCTCGTCCCGGCCTCCGCGGGCAACGCGCTGATCGCGCTGTGGCTGCAGTTCATGACCCATGACTGGTTCCGGCACGGCACCAGTCCGAAGGACAACCCGTGGACGATCGAGTTGGCACCTGGCGACGACTGGCCGGCCGTGCCCTTCACGATCATGCGCACGCCGGAGGACCCGACCGCGCCTGCGCAGTCGGACAAGCCGCCGACACACAT
>CAWCFH010000008.1:0-73681 GCA_963794885.1 uncultured Actinomycetota bacterium | reverse complement strand
TTTGACCCGACCAAAGTGCGCGCGTGGGTGAGCAACCTGATCAACGGCACGCTGAAGCACCATCATCACAGCGGTGGCAAGCCCAAGCCGATCGACTCGGGCTGTATCAACTAGCGAGCGAACTAGCGCTTGCGCAGCCGGAGCACGATCAGGACGAACACCACCAACGCGACGACCGGAACCAGTCGCTTGGCGATCGCCGGTCCGGCGTGTTCGAGCAGGTCGATCGGCTCGACTTCGGCCGGTGCGGAATGCAACTTCGCGGCCGCTGGCGCGCTGTGGCCGGACGGGGCGGGGGCCGCATGGAGTTTCGCGTCGACGGCGTCGGCGACGGGCGGGGTCGGCACCGCCTTGACCGGCGGTGCCGACTTCTTGGCCGGGGCGGTCTTCTTTGCCGTCGTCTTCTTGGCAGCTGACTTTGCGGCAGGCGCCTTGGTGGCACCTGCGGCAGCAGATTCCGCCGCGGGCTCGGTGGCGGGTTCGGTCGGCACTTCGACGGTCGGCGCCTCGGCCAGCGGCAGATCACCTTCGGCGAGCTTGCCCGCGAGGCAGTCGGCGAACTGCCCGATCAGCTTGTTGCCGACGTCGACCATCACCCCGCGACCGAACTGCGCCGGCTTGCCGGTGATGTCGAGGTCGGTGATGACGTCGACCTTGGTCTGCTCGCCATCTGCGGTCAGCGTCGCCGTCACCCGAGCTGCCGCCGTGCCGTTTCCGCGCGCGTCGCGGCCCTGCGCGTTGATCGCGACCCGATGTGCCACCGGGTCCTTCTCCACGAAGCTGGCCTTGCCTTTGTAGGTGAGCCCGATCGGACCGAGCTTGACCTTCACCGTTCCGGTGAAGTCGTCACCGTCGACGCTGTCAACGGCGGCGCCGGGCATGCAAGGTGCGATGCGCTCGATGTCGAGCAGCACCTTCCACGCGTCGTCGACCGCGGCCGGGACCGTAAAGGAATGCTCGAGTTGCATCAGACTCCTGTCGCCGCAAGCACGGCCCGCTTGGTGAGCACGCGCGCCAGATGCTCACGGTAGTCGGCCTTCCCGGACAGGTCGCTGGGGGCACTGGTGCCCTCGGCGGCGTGCTCGGCAGCGGCCCCAACCGCTTCGGCCGACGCGTCGGCGCCGGCCAGGGCCGACTCGACCGCCGCTGCTCGCAGCGGAGTCGAGCCCATGTTGGTCAGCCCGATCCGCGCCTCGGCGATCGATCCGTTCGAGCGCTTGACGATCGCCGCGACAGCCACGATCGACCAGGCCTGGGCCACCCGGTTGAACTTCTCGTAGTGCGAACTCCAGCCTTCGCCGAGCTTGGGCACGCGAATGGACGTCAGAATCTCGTCGGCGCCGACCGCAGTGGTCAGGTAGTCCTGGAAGAAGTCCGCGGCCGCGACCGTGCGCGTGCCGCCGGTGCCGGCGATGACGAACTCGCAGTCGAGCGCGAGCGCGACGGCACCGAGGTCGCCCGCCGGATCGGCGTGGGCCAACGCGCCGCCGAACGTGCCCCGGTGGCGCACCTGCGGGTCGGCGACGGTAGCCGTTGCCTGCGCGATGATCGGCGCGTGCTGTTGCACGAGATCGTTGTGCATCACGTCGTGATGGGTCGTCATCGCGCCGATCACGATCGCGTCGCCGTCGTCAGTGACGCCCTTGAGCTCGTCGATCCGTCCGACGTCGACGACCGTGGATGGATAAGCGAGCCGCAGCCGCAGCACCGGAATCAGCGATTGCCCACCGGCGAGAACCTTGGCGTCCTCGCCCGCGCCGGACAGCGCGGACACCGCCTCGGCAACCGATGAGGGACGGGAGTAGTCGAACGCGGCCGGAATCATGACGCACCTCCGTCCGAGGTGGTGGTACTCGCGCCGCCGTAGGCGGTGGTGCCGCCCTCGGCCCGGTCAGCGGAGTCGCCACCGTGGATGGCGCGCCAGACCCGTTCCGGCGTGGTCGGCATCTGCACGTCGTGCACACCGAACGGGCGCAGCGCGTCGACGACTGCGTTCACGACAGCCGGCGTCGATGCGATCGTCCCTGCTTCGCCCACGCCCTTGACGCCGAGCGGGTTGGTCGTCGACGGCGACTCGGTGCGAGCGGTGGTGAACGAGGGCAGGTCGGACGCCGAGGGCAACGTGTAGTCGACGAACGTGCCCGTCGTCAGGTTGCCGGCGTCGTCGTAGACGGCCTCCTCGTACAGCGCCTGCGCGATGCCTTGCGCGAGACCGCCATGCACCTGGCCCTCGATGATCAGCGGGTTGACCGGCTTGCCGACGTCGTCGACGCAGACGTACTTGCGGATCTTGGTGAAGCCGGTCTCGGTGTCGACATCGACCGCGCACAGATGGGTGCCGTGCGGGAAGGAGAAGTTCTCCGGGTCGAAGGTGGCATCGGCATCGAGGGACGGTTCGACACCATCGGGCAGGTTGTGTCCCAGGAACGTCGCAAAGGCCAGTTCGCCCATCGACACCGACGAACCAGGCGACCCCTTGACGCTGAACGAACCGTTCTCGAACTCCAGGTCGTCCTCGTTCGCCTCGAGCAGGTGAGCGGCGATCTTCTTCGCCTTCGCCACGACCTTGTCGGCGGCCTTGACGATCGCGATGCCGCCGACCGCGAGCGAGCGCGACCCGTACGAGTCGAGCCCCTTAGGCGAGGATTGGGTGTCACCGTGGATGATCTCGACGTCCTCGAACGGCACGCCGAGCTTGTCGGCGACGATCTGGCTGAACGCTGTCTCGTGGCCCTGGCCGTGCGGGCTGGAGCCGGTGACCACCTCGACCTTGCCGGTGGCCAGCATGCGCACCGACGCGTGTCTCCCAGCCGCCTGCACCGAAGGCGAGCGACCCGAGGATGCGTGAAGGCGCCAGGCCGCACATCTCGGTGAACGTCGAGATGCCGAGGCCGAGCTGCACAGGATCCTTGCGGTCGCGCCGCTCGGCCTGCTCGCGGCGCAGGTCGTCCCACCCCATCAGCTCGAGGGCCTTCTCGGTCGCGGCCTCGTAGTTGCCGCTGTCGTAGGTCAGGCCGCACACCGTCGTGAACGGGAACTCCTCGTGCGTGATCCAGTTCTTGCGGCGCAGGTCCATCGGGTCCATGCCGAGCTCGTTCGCGAGCTCGTCCATGATCCGCTCGATCGCGAACGTCGCCTCGGGACGGCCGGCGCCGCGGTAGGCGTCGGTGGGCGTCTTCGTGGTGAAGACGCCCTCGCTGACGAACCGGTAAGCCTGGAACTTGTAGATCGCGTTGTACATGAACGCGCCGAGGACGGGCACGCTCGGGCCGAACAGCCGGTTGTACGCGCCCATGTCGGCGAACAGGTGCACGTCGAGGCCGGTGACCGTGCCGTCCTTCTTGGCGGTGAGCGTGATGTCCTGGATCTGGTCGCGCCCGTGGTGTGCCGACATCAGCGACTCGGAGCGCGACTCGGTCCACTTGACCGGCTTGTTCAGCGTGCGCGCGATGAGGGTGCAGAGCACCTCTTCGGGCATGACCGCGATCTTGCCGCCGAAGCCGCCGCCGACATCGGGAGCGATCACGCGGACCTTGTGCTCGGGGATGCCGAGGGTCGCCGCGAGCAGGGTGCGCAGGATGTGCGGGATCTGGGTGGCCGACCACATCGTCATCGCGTCGCCGCTGGGCTGCACGACAGTCGAGCGCGGCTCCATGAACGCCGGGATCAGCCGCTGCTGGATGAACCGGCGCTGCACCGTGACCTCGGCGGTGTCGATCGCTTCTTGAATCGGGATGCCGGTTCCCGCGGCGCCCGACTCGAATTCCCAGGTGTAGATCTTGTTCGATTCGGTCGTCGGGTGGACGAGCGTCGCGCCCTCCTTGAGCGCCTCCTCCATGTCGAGCACCGGCGGCAGCTGCTCGTACTCGACGTCGATGCCCTCGAGCGCGTCCTGCGCCTCGGACTTGGAGCGGGCGACCACGACCGCCACGATCTCGCCGGCGAAGTTCACCTGGTCGACGGCGATGCTCGGCGTGTCCGGGTTGACCAGCCCCTCGGGCCGACCACGCGCACGGCAGCGCGCCCTGGGTGTCCTTGAAGTCCTGGCCGGTGAAGACGGCGACGACACCCGGACGGCCCTTGGCCTCGGTCGTGTCGATCGAGGTGATCTTGGCGTGCGCCATCGGGCTGCGCAGCATGGCCAGGTGCAGCATGCCGGGCAGGGTCATGTTGTCGGTCCACGTGGTGCGACCGGTGATCAGGTGCTGGTCTTCCTTGCGCTTGCGCGACTGCCCGACCTCGGCCGCCGGCGCTCCTCGACGGCGGTCATGACTGACGCTCCGGCGGCGGCCTGGGCGGCACGGACGATGTTCTGGTAGCCCGTGCAGCGGCAGAGGTTGCCCTCGATGCCCTCGCGGATCTCGTCCTCGCTCGGGTTCGGGTTGTTCTGCAGCAGATCGCGGCACGGCCATGATCATGCCCGGCGTGCAGAACCCGCACTGCAGGGCGTGGTTGTCGTGGAAGGCCTTCTGCATCGGCGTGCAGCTCGCCGTTCTCGGCCAGCCCCTCGACGGTGAGGATCGTGCCGCCGTCGGCCTGCACGGCCAGCACGGTGCAGCTCTTCACGCTCTGCCCGTCCAGATCGACGGTGCACGCGCCGCAGTTGCTGGTGTCGCAGCCGACGACCGTCCCGACCTTGCCTACCTGCTCGCGCAGGTAGTGGACGAGCAGCGTTCGCGGCTCGACCTCGTCAGAACAGGACACTCCGTCGACAGTGACGTTGATCTTGGTCATCGCGCCTCCAAGCGCCGTTTCGGCGGGCCGGTAACGCTCTGGACGCTAGCGCGCTGTGACCGCGATTACGAGGCTGCATTGACGCTGCACACGCAGCGCATGCCCGCTATCGCGACAGGCGATCCGCTTTCGCGGTGGATAGGGCCGTCGGTGCGCCGCAACTGCGTACCGGTACCGCCCCAACGCGCCGCGACGATCTCGGCAGCGATCGACACCGCGGTCTCCTCCGGGGTGCGCGCGCCGACGTCGAGACCGATCGGGGCGTGCAGCCGGGCGAGTTCGTCCTCGCCGATGCCGAGTTCGCGCAGCCGCTTGATCCGGTCGTCGTTGGTGCGCCGCGAACCCATCGCGCCGATATAGGCGACCGGGGTGCGCAGCGCGATCTCCAGCAGCGGCACGTCGAACTTCGGGTCGTGGGTGAGCACGCAGAGCACCGTGCGCTCGTCCACCTCGGTGCGCGCGAGGTAGCGGTGCGGCCACTCGACGATGACCTCGTCGGCGTCCGGGAAGCGCTTCGTCGTCGCGAACGTCTCGCGCGCGTCGCACACCGTCACGCGGTAGCCGAGGAACGAGCCCACCCGCGCCACCGCGGCAGCGAAGTCGATCGCGCCGAAGACGATCATCCGCGGCCGCGGCGCGTAGGACGACGACGAAGACCGCGATGTCGTCGCCGCGGCGCTCGCCGTCCAGCCCGTAGTGCAAGGTCGCGGTCGTCCCCTGCAGCAGCAGGCCACGGGCGTCGTCGCGGACGGCGTCGTCGAGGCGCTCGCCGCCCAGCGACCCGCTGACCGAGTCGGGACGGACGACCAGCCGCCGGCCCGACCCGCGTCGGTCGTCGCCGCTGATCAGTGTCGCCACCGCGACCGGGCGGCCCGCGCTCGATGTCGTCGGCGATGCTGCCGAGCTCCGGGAAGGTCTCGCTTGCTGATCTTCTCGACGAAGACGTCGATGATGCCGCCGCAGGTCAGGCCGACGGCGAACGCGTCGTCGTCGCTGACGCCGTAGCGCTGCAGCACGGGCGAGCCGTCGTCGCGGGCGCCTTCGGCCAGCGCGTAGACCGCTCCCTCGACGCAGCCGCCCGACACGCTGCCCACCGCCGTGCCGTCCGGGCCGACCAGCATCGCCGCGCCGGGCTGGCGCGGTGACGACTTCCAGGTGCCGACCACGGTGCCGAGGCCGACCGGCTCGCCGGCGGCCCACCAGCGGGCGAGATCCGTCGATGACGTCACGCACGGCCGATGACCTCCACGAGATTGCGCAGGGCTTCCAGGGAGTGCCCCGCGATCAGATCGTCCAGGTGGGGCAGGGCCGCCACCATACCTCCGGTCACCGGCGCGAATCCGTGCTTGCCGCGGTGCGGGTTCACCCAGACCACGCGGTGCGCCAGCCGGGCCAGGCGGGCCATCTGCTCGCCGAGCAGGGCCGCGTCGCCGCGCTCCCAGCCGTCGCTGGAGATGACCACGACCGCGCGCCGGGCGGTGCCGCGCTGGCCCCACAGGTCGAGGAAGGCGCGCAGCGCGTCGCCGAGGCGGGTGCCGCCGCTCCAGTCCGGGATCGCCGTGCCGGCCGCGGCCAGGGCGAGGTCCGGGATCGCGCAGCCGCAGCTGGCGGGTGATCGCGGGTGAGCCGGGTGCCGAGCGTGAACACCTCGGTGGTCGACGGGTTGGCGCGCACCGCGGCGTGGGCGAAGCGCAGCAGCGCGTCGGCGTACGGCGCCATCGAGCCGCTCACGTCGAGCAGCAGCACGAGCCGGCGCGGCTTCTCGCGGCGTCCGGTGTAGCGCAGCGCGCCCGGCTCGCCGCCGTCCTTGCAGCAGTTGCCGCACGGTGCGGCGCACGTCGACCCGGTCCGTCGCCGCGCGGGCTGCGGCGCAGCGTGCGGCGCCGGCCGACCTGCGGGGCGAGCAGCGCGATGAGGCGGTGCACCTCGTCGCGCTCGTCGCGCGCTGAGCTGGCCGACGTCGCGGTGGCGCAGGATCTCGGCGTCGCTGGCCGCGGTGCGCAGCACGTCGTCCTCGCTCGGACCTGTCCTCGCTGCCGCCGCGGTCGAGGCGGGCCACCGGCGTGAGCTCCTGGGGCGGCGCCTGCCGGCTGCGGCGGGCCGGGCATCGTCGGCCGCGCGCCGCGGAACCACAGGTCGAACAGCGCGTCGAAGCGGGGCAGGTCGTCGGGCTCGGAGCACAACGCCAGCCGGGTCGCCCAGTAGACGTGGTCGGCGTTGCCCGGCGTCGAGCTCGGCCAGCGCGCCGAGGGCGGTGGTCAGCCGGGCCCGGTCGGCGTTCGACCCCGGCCGCCCGCAGCGCCCGCGCGAACCCGGTCAGGCTCGCGACCACGTCCACCGGCGCTCGACGTGCTGTCACTTGCCGCCAGCGGTCGGTCAGGCGTCCGCACGTGACCACTCCGCGCGAGCGACCGCTGGTCATGCCAGGCTGGCCAGCAGGTCGGGGAGGATCTCGCGCTGCACCCGCAGCTGGTCCTCGTGGTACTTGACCGCGGCGCCCAGCGTGGCGACCGCGCGGCCGTCGCCGTCGAGCCGGTCGCTGCCGAGCACGTGCAGCGCCTGCGTCCAGTCGATGGTCTCGGCGACTCCGGGCGGCTTGAGCAGGTCGGCCTCGCGCAGCCCGCCGACCACCGCCGCGACCTCGCGGGCCAGCTGCTCGCTCACGTCCGGGATGTGCCGGCGCACGATCTGCACCTCGCGCTCGAAGGACGGGTGCGCGACCCAGTGGTAGAGGCAGCGCCGCTTGAGCGCGTCGTGCACCTCGCGGGTGCGGTTCGAGGTGAGCACGACGAGCGGCGGCACGCGCCGCGCGGATCGTCCCGAGCTCGGGAATCGTCACCGCGTTGTCGGCGAGCACCTCCAGCAGGAACGCCTCGAACTCGTCGTCGGCGCGGTCGATCTCGTCGACGAGCAGCACGGACGGGCTGTTCTCGAGCGCCTGCAGGATCGGGCGGGCGACCAGGAAGCGCCGGTCGTAGAGCGAGGCCTCGAGCGCGTCACGTCGGCGCTGTCGCCGGCCGCGCGCAGGTGCAGCACCTGGCGCGGGAAGTCCCAGTCGTAGAGCGCCTGGCTCGCGTCGATGCCCTCGTAGCACTGCAGCCGCACCAGGGCGAGCCGGTGATCGTCGGCGAGCGCCTGCGCCAGCGCGGTCTTGCCGACGCCCGGATCGCCCTCGAGGAACAGCGGCCGGCCAGCCGCATCGCGAGGTAGGCGGCGGTCGCGACGCCGGCGTCGGGCAGGTAGCCGGCCCCGTCCAGCGCGGCGGCGACGGCGGCGGGATCGGCGAATGCGTCGGACTGCATCCTTCGAGCATGGCTGTTCGATGCAACTCGCGCATAGTCTGTGCCAGTTGTGGCAGCCATCGCTGGTGCCGTGCTCGCTGCCGGTTCGGGCACCCGGATGGGCACGCCGAAGGCCGAGCTGTCGTCGCCGGGCGACGGCTGCTCGACCGCGCCGTCGACCGCGCTGCGCGAGGGCGGGTGCGACCCGGTGATCGCTGTCGTGCGCGCAGGGACGGTCGGTCGGCGGCGTCCGCGCGGTGATCAACCCCGACCCGGCGCGCGGCATGCGCTCGTCGCTGGCGCTGGCCGTCGACGCCGCCGGCCTGGCCGGTGCCGATGCGCTGGCGGTGCTGCTCGTCGACGTCCCGGGCATCGGCGCCGAGGCGGTGCGCGCGACGTCGACGCGGCTGGCGCCCCGGCCGGATCGCGGTCGGCCGACTATCACGGCCGAGCGCGGACATCCCGACCGTCATGTCGCCGCGCTCTGGCGCGACGCGATCGCCGCGGCCGGCCCGGACGAGGGCGCCCGGGCGTTGCTGGCGCGCACGCCGACCTGGTCGACGAGATCGACGTCGCAGGCGATCCGACCGATCTGGACACGCCCGACGATCTGCGCCGGCTGGACGGGTGGTTAGCCGAAGCCGCGCGAGTCCTGCTTCAGCGCGGTGTCGACGCTCGAGCGCCGACGCGACGACGAGCATGCGCAGCGGATCCTCGAGCGGGCGGTGGATCTGCACCACGTAGTTGTCGGCCGTGGTGAACATCGTCTTCGCCAGGCCCTCCCACGTCTTGGTGATGCGGGCGACCTCGGTGCCGGTGTGGTCGTGGATCGCGAAGTTCCACGCCCGCCAGTTCTCGCCCTGGATCATGCCGTAGCTGTGGCCCGCCGGACTCGAGCCCGAAGCGGATCTTGCCGATCGCGTTCTGCTGCACGATCTGGCCGATCTCGTTGCCGGCCGGGTCCTGCACGATGATCCTGCGACTTCACGAACTTGGCCGGCCGGGTCAGCGCGAGCAGCACGTTGCCGGACATGTCGACGATCTGCAGCTGGTGGGTCATGTACTGGTCGAGCGAGGTGAGGAACCGCGCCGCCTTCTTCGATGCTGCTCTGCCCGACCTCGCGGACCGCGGCGAGCTGCCGGGCGTTCTGGTCGTAGATCGCGTACTCGTTGTTGATCTCGATCAGCTTGGCCTTCTGGTTCACGACCAGGACCGGCTCGGTGAAGATCGACCCGCCGCCCTGGAACGCGGCGACGCCGGCCTTGCCGGCGCGCGTGACGTCGCCCTGCACCCGCTCCGGCGCGCGCTGCACGGTCGGGACGTGGCCCTGCCCGACCGGCGGGTCGATCGCCGTGCGGCCGTTCGACGAGACGTGCTCGGTCCACTGAGTGCCGTCGAAGTAGCGCAGCTGGTGGCGGCCGAGCGGGTCGGCGAACCAGCCCGCGGGCGAGGCGGCGTGCTGCTGCCGGCTGCTGCGGCTGCTGAGGCGGCGGTCCGTAGCTCGTCATGCGGCGATCTTAGGGGCGACGCTCGTTCGGCGACTGGGTCAAATCGGACGGATTCCGGCGATGTGCTTCTGCGCGAGGGCCGGGTAGTAGGTCGGGTTGAGCTTCACCCACATCTCTGCCGGCGTGCCCGCTATGGGTCGTTTCACGACCGCGGGGACGCCGGCGGCGAGCATGCCGGGCGGGATCTGCACGCCGGGCTGGACGAGCGACAGCGCCGCGACCAGCGAGCCTGCCCCGATGCGCGCGCCGTCGAGCACGACGCAACCGTTGCCGACCAGCGCCTCGTCCTCGAGCACCGCGCCGTGCACGATGCACTGGTGCGCGACCGTCGCGCCGACGCCGATCTCGGTCGTGACCCGCGGCGTGGTGTGGATCACCGACCGTCCTGCACGTTGCACCGTTCGCGGATGACGATCGGCCCGTCGTCGCCGCGCATGACCGCGCCGTACCAGACCGAGGCGCCCGCCTCGATCGTCACGTCGCCGATGATCGTCGCGGTCGGCGCGACGAACGCGTCATCGGCGATGGACGGACGCTTGCCCTCGTACTCGTAGACGAACATCGCGGCTCCTACTTCGGTGGGTGGGGCGAGAGGGTCGTGCACTGCCGGTCGGCGTCCCACTCGGCGTCGATGCGGCGCTTCTCCGCGCCGGTCGCCGGCACCGGCACGCCGCGGTTGTCCAGATGCGACGGCGCGAAATGCGCGCCGGTGACCTTGCCGCGGTGAAGGTCGAGGTCAGCACGCCGTTGTCGTCCTGGTTGTTGCCGAACGACATCCACCACAGTAGTTGCCGAGCCCGTACGCGACGTAGTGCCGTTCGTGCAGCCAGCCAGCGCCCTGCAGCACGTGCGCGTGCGTGCCGATCACCGCCTGGCCCCGGCGGCCGCCAGTTGCGCGGCCAGCGTGCTGCTGATCGCTCGGACGGGCAGGTCTGGAACTCGATGCCCCAGTGCACGTAGACGACGACGACGTAGCCGGCCCGCTTCGCGTTGCGCACCGCCTGATCAGTCGCCGGACTGGTAGGCGTTCGCGACGCCGGGCTTGCCCGGCCCGGCCGAGAACAGCGACAGCGTCGTCTCGTCCTGCACCTGGTCGGCGGCGAAGATCGCGAGCTTCACCCCGTTGAGCGTGGTGCGTGTACGGCGCGAACGCTGCCGCGGCGTCCTTGCCGATGCCGATCACCGGGAAATGCTCGGTGCGGATCGCCCGGAAGCGTGTCGCGCAGCCCGGGCGTGCCGTAGTCGGCGCCGTGGTTGTTCGCCATCGTCGCGACATCGATGCCCGCATCGCGCAGCGCGGTGAGCGCACGCGGCGGAGCGCGGAAGGTGAACTCCTTGTTCTGCTGCACGCCGCCGGTGGTGATCGCGGTTTCCAGGTTCACCATCGTCAGATCTGCCCGGCGCAGCCCGGGCGCGGCCTGGGCGAAGACGGTGCGCGGGTTGCGCGCCAGCCGGCTGGCGACCCGTCCGGCGAAGTGCACGTCACCGGCGAAGGCCAGCGTGAACCGCCCGCGCGGGCGGCCCGGCGGCGGCACCTGGTCGGGCGGGCCGCCCGGCTTCTGAGATTTGCCGACCTCGTCGCGCTCGGCGTGGCCGACGAGTGATGCACCGTCGGGTGGTCGGCCGGTCCGGACGCGGTGCAGCCCGCGAGCACGGCGGCGCAGGTCAGAACTGCGGCCAGGCCGATATGCAGTCGGGACGGCGTGCGCACCGCACTAGCATTCCTGGCGACCGATTCTTTTCCGCAACAACCCCCCGCCAGAGGAGCCCCGGTGTCTGCCAGCAGCGTCCCGTCCACCCCAGCCCTGCCCATCCGGGTCGCGGCCGGGACGACGGCGGGCGACGCGCTGCGCGAGGCCGGTGTCGAGCTGACCGGCCGGACGGCGCGGTCGTCGTGCGCGACCCGGACGGCGTGCTGAAGGATCTCGCCTGGGCGCCCGACGCCGACACCGACGTCGAGGTCGTCCCGGCGTCCTCGCCGGACGGCCTGGCGGTGCTGCGGCACTCGGCCGCGCACGTGATGGCGCAGGCGGTGCAGGACCTGTACCCGGGCACCCTGCTCGGCATCGGGCCGCCGATCGAGGACGGCTTCTACTACGACTTCCTGCCCGTCGCGCCCGTTCACCCCGGACGACCTCGCCGCGATCGAGAAGAAGATGGGCGAGATCATCAAGGCCGGCCAGCGCTTCTCGCGCCGTCCGATCGACGACGACGAGGCGCGCACCGAACTGGCGAACGAGAAGTTCAAGCTGGAACTGATCGGGCTGAAGTCGAACGTCAGCGGCGAGGAGGCGACCGAGGTCGGCGTCCGGCGGGCTGACGATGTACGACAACCTCGACGCCAAGTCCGGCGAGCGGGTGTGGACCGACCTGTGCCGCGGCCCGCACCTGCCGACCACCCGGCGCATCCCGGCGTTCAAGCTGATGCGCAGCGCGGCCGCGTACTGGCGCGGCAGCGAGAAGAACCCGCAGTTGCAGCGCATCTACGGCACCGCGTGGGCCTCGCGCGACGATCTGAAGGCCTACCTGACCCGGCTCGAGGAAGCCGCCAAGCGCGACCACCGCAAGCTCGGCGCCGAACTCGACCTGTTCAGCTTCCCCGACGAGCTCGGTTCGGGCCTGGCGGTGTTCCACCCGAAGGGCGGCATCCTGCGCAGGGTGCTCGAGGACTACGTCGCGGCAGCGCCACGTCGACGAGGGCTTCGACTTCGTCGCGACCCCGCACATCAGCAAGGACGGCCTGTTCCACACCTCCGGACACCTGCCGTACTACGCCGACACGATGTTCCCGCCGATGGAGCTCGAGGAGTCGGAGTACCGGCTCAAGGCGATGAACTGCCCGATGCACAACCTGATCTACCGCTCGCGCGGGCGGTCGTACCGCGAGCTGCCGCTGCGGCTGTTCGAGTTCGGCGCGGTGTACCGCTACGAGAAGTCCGGCGTCGTGCACGGCCTCACCCGCGTGCGCGGCCTGACCATGGACGACTCGCACAGCTACTGCACCCCCGAGCAGGCGCCGGCCGAGATCACCCACCTGCTGAACTTCTGCCTCGGCCTGTTCCGCGACTTCGGGCTGGACGACTTCTACCTCGAGCTGTCCACCCGCGACGACTCCAAGCCGGACAAGTTCATCGGCTCGGACGAGGAGTGGGAAACCGCGACCAGGGTGCTCGAGGACACCGCCGTGGCGTCGGGGCTCGACCTCGTTCCCGATCCGGGCGGCGCGGCGTACTACGGCCCGAAGATCTCCGTCCAGGCGCGCGACGCGATCGGGCGCACCTGGCAGATGTCGACGATCCAGTACGACTTCAACCAGCCGGCCCGCTTCGAGCTCGAGTACCAGGCCGCCGACGGCGAGCGGCACCAGCCGGTCATGATCCACTCGGCGAAGTTCGGCTCGATCGAGCGGTTCATCGGCGTGCTCACCGAGCACTACGCGGGCGCGTTCCCGGCCTGGCTCTCGCCGGTGCAGGCGATCGGGATCCCGGTCAGCGACGACCAGACCGTTACCTCGACGACGTCGCGGCGACGCATGCGTGCGGTCGGCCTCCGGGTCGAGGTCGATCGGTCCGACGACCGGATGCAGAAGAAGATCCGCACGGCGCAGAAGCAGAAGGTGCCGTTCATGCTCATCGCCGGCGCGACCGATGTGGAGGCCGGCGCGGTGTCGTTCCGCTACCGCGACGGTTCGCAACGCAACGGCATCCCGGTCGACCAGGCGATCGGCGAGATGAAGGATTTCGTCGACCGCCGGGTCAACACCTCGCCCAACGCCGAGCTGTATGACTGACGATCTGCCGACGGTCGAGGCGGCGTCCGAATTCGCCGGTGAACAGGACGGGTTCGGCCGGCTGTGGACCCCGCACCGGATGGTCTACATCAAGGGCGAGAACAAGCCGGCGCACGACGACGCCGGTGACGACTGCCCGTTCTGCTCGGCGCCGAAGCGATCCGACGAGGACGCGCTGATCGTCGCGCGCGGCGAGCACGTCTACGCCGTCCTGAACCTGTACCCGTACAACTCGGGGCACCTGATGACGGTGCCGTACCGGCACGTCGCCGACTACACCCAACTCGACGTCACCGAGACGGCGGAGTTCGGCGCGTTCACGCAGACGGCGATGACCGTGATCCGCGATGTGATGGCTCCGCACGGGTTCAACATCGGCATGAACCAGGGCGTGGTCGCCGGCGCCGGCATCGCGGCGCACCTGCATCAGCACGTCGTGCCGCGCTGGGGCGGCGACACCAACTTCATGCCGGTCGTCGGCGCACACCCGGGTGCTGCCCCAACTGCTCTCCGACGCGCGGCACCGCTCCTGGCCGAGCGCGGTAGCGCGCGCGCATGAGCGCTGCATCTGCGCGGCATCTTCCTGCCGACGAGACCGAGCGCGACGCCTGGATCCTCGACGGCCGGCTCACCTTCGACCGGCCGGCGGGGGAGTCGGACACCATCGCCTCGGGCGGCTGGATCCTGCCCGGCTTCGTCGACGCGCACTGCCACTCGGGCTCGCGCCGGACGGGCACGTGCCGGAGCGAGGTCGGACAGGAGCGCCAGGCGCTGCTGCGACCGCGGCGGCCGGTGCGCTGCTGCTGCGCGATGCCGGCTCGCCGGTCGACAACACGTTCATCCAGGACGCGACGACCTGCCCTCGGCTCATCCGCGCGGGCCGGCACATCGCCCGCCCGAAGCGCTACATCCGCGACCTCGGTGTCGAGGTCGAGCCGGACCAGCTGGTCGCCGAGGTGGCGACCCAGGCCGCGCGCGGCGACGGCTGGGTGAAGCTGGCCGCCGACTGGATCGACCGATCGGTCGGCGACCTGGCGCCGGTATGGCCCGACGACGTGCTGGCCGAGGCGGTGGCCAAGGCGCACGAGCTCGGCGCTCGGGTCGCGGCGCACGTGTTCGGCGAGGAGGCGCTGACCGGACTGATCGCCGCCGGCATCGACTCGATCGAGCACGGCACGGGGCTGACCGACGACCTGATCGCCGCGGCCGCCGCGAGTGGGGCCGCGGTGGTCCCGACGCTGGTCAACATCGACAACTTCCCGTCCATCGCGTTGTCGGGAGCGGAGAAGTTCCCGGTCTACGCCGCGCACATGCGCGTCGCTGTTCGCCACTTCGCGCGAGCGGATCCGGTCAGCGTTCGATGCGGGCGTCCCGATCTACACCGGCACCGACGCCGGCGGCTCATTGCCGCACGGCCTGATTCGGGACGAGATCCGCGCCTTGGTCGGCGCCGGGATTCCGCAGGCCGAGGTCATCGCGCAGGCCTCGTGGCGCGCGCGGGAGTGGCTCGGGCTGCCCGGACTGGACGAGGGCGCGCCGGCCGACCTGATCGTGTTCGACACCGACCCGCGGGTCGACCTCGCGGCGATCTACCAGCCGCAGCGGATGGTGCTGCGCGGCGCCGTCGTCGTGTGACGAACTCGACGCTGAGGCTTTGCTCGGTAGTTCATCCAATCGGCGAGACCATGCCACTAGCATAGATACATGATGGATACCGCTGAGGTGCGCTGGGCTTCCGACCAGTCAGTCAGCGCCGCCGACCGCGTCTACGAGTACGCGAAGGCGGGCATCCTCGAGCGCCGGTTCGGCTCGCACGATCTGCTCACCGAAGGCGAGCTCGCCGCGGCCGTCGGTGTCTCGCGCACCCCGGTGCGCGAAGCGTTGCTGCGGCTGCAGGGCGACGGCCTGATCCGGCTGCTGCCCAAGCGCGGCGCGCTCGTGCTCCCGGTGACGGCCGACGAGATCGCCGACGTGCTCGAAACCCGCCGGCATGATCGAGACGTTCGCGATCCGCAAGGCGGTCGCACGCCGCCGGCCCGGGACTGGTCGAGCGGCTCGACCAGCACCTCGACCGGATGCGTGCCGCGACTGCGCGTCGCGACGCCGCGCGCGACTACGTCGAAGCCGATCGCGACTTCCATGACGAGATCGTCGCGGCGACCGGCAACGACATCCTGACCACGCTCTACCGCTCGCTGCGCGACCGCCAGCTGCGGATGGGCGTGGTCAACCTGCTCGACGAGGGGACCGGCGGCGGTCGATCCCGCCGGTGTCGCCCGGATGCGGGCCAGCATCGCCGAGCACGAGGCGATCCTGGACGCCATCGCGGCACGGACCGTCCGCGCCGGCGAGGCCGCCGTGACCGCGCATCTCGAACGCGCCGAAGAGCAGCTGCGCCGGCACTGACCGCTTCGCGCCCGCCGACCGTCCACCTGATCAACCAGAATCGCGAGTCCACCGATGACCAGCTTCGCGCCAGTGGCGACACTGGCCAGCCTGCGCTCGTCCGCCGCACGTCCGTCCGTCCGCGGCTGGGCGCTTGCCGCCGCCGTCTACTTCCTGGCTGTCTTCCACCGCAGCTCGCTCGGCGTGGCCGGACTGCTCGCCGAGCAGCGCTTCGGCATCACCGCCGGGCAGCTCAGCGTGTTCGTCATGCTCCAGATCGGCGTCTACGCCGCGATGCAGATCCCGACCGGCGTGCTCGTCGACCGCTACGGCCCGCGCCGGCTGCTCGTGGTGGCCTCGCTGCTGATGGGCCTCGGCCAACTGCTGTTCGCAGTCGCGCCGTCGTACCCGTCGCGCTCTCGCTGCGCGCGCGCTGCTCGGCTGCGGCGACGCGATGACCTTCGTCAGCGTGCTGCGCTTCGTCGCGGCGCGGTTCAGCGCGCGGCGCTACCCGGCGCTGGTTGCGCTCACCTCGCTGATCGGGATGGTCGGCAACGTGTTCGCGACGCTGCCGCTGACGCAGTCGCTCGACCGGTTCGGGTGGACGGCGAGCTTTGCGATCGCCGGCTCGCTGTCGCTCGTCGCCGCCGTCGCGGTGTGGCCGCTGCTCGACGACCGGGCCGCCGTGCCGAGTCGGCTGCGCAACGCGTACCGAGGTTCGGCCCGGCCTGCGCACGGTGACCGGGCGCGTGGTCGCATCGTGGGCGCTGCCGGGCACCCGGCTGGGCTTCTGGGTGCACTTCGCATCGATGTCCACCGCGACCGCGTTCGGCGTGCTGTGGGGCTTGCCGTACCTCGTCGACGGCGCCGGGTTCAGTTCGCGGGCAGCCGGCGCGGTGCTGATGACCGGCGTGCTGTGCTCGGCGCGGTCGGCCCGGTGTTCGGCTGGTTCATCGGCCGGCAACCGGCGATGCGCGTGCGCGCTTGCCCTCGTCGTCTGCGGCGTGACGATCGTCGGCTGGCTCGTCACCGCGCTCGCTCTCGGCGACACGCCGCCGCACGCGTACATCGCCGCGCTCTTCGTCTTCACGATGTTCGGCGGGCCGGCATCGATGGCCGCGTTCGCGCTCGCCCGCGACTACAACAGCGCGCGCATCCTCGGCACCGCGTCCGGCGTGGTGAACGTCGGCGGTTTCGTCGCCACCGTCATCATCGCGGTCGGCTTCGGCGAAGCGGTCAACCTGCTCGGCGGTACGACGGCGCACAACCTGCGGCTCGCCCTGCTCGTGCCGATCGCTCGTGCAGCTCGTTCGGCTCGCTGCGCGTCGTGGTCTGGGACCGGCGCGTGCGTGCCTACATCCTGGCTCGGCAACGCGTCGGGCAGCCCGTCCGGTGCCGGTGCTGCGCAGGTACTGGTGGGACCTGCCGGACCTGCCGGACGAGGCGGCGCCGGAATCCCTTGCCAGCTAGGGATAAACCTCCACTGGAGGTCGGGATATTGCCTCTTGCACACGTGCACGAGAGCCGGTAGAAATTGCATCACGCCAAACCGCAAGGGGCGGCGGGCACGGGCAAGAACCGAGCTCGAGTCGTCGGGGCAACTCGATGGCACCGCGGGTGACGACGCGGTCTCGGGGAGAGCACGTGCAGGCTCGAAGTGTCACGGTCGAGTCGACCGTGGGCCTCCTCGAACTCATACTTCGAGGAGGCCCACACCTTTTCTAGCAAGTGACGTTGCGCGACCCGCAGGCGCGCCGAAGAACGTCGCGCCCCGTCACAGCTGCGCGGCGCGATGCAGCCGGTGCGCGCAGCGGTCAGTCGATGCCGCCGACCGCGATGACGTCGCGGTACCAGCGTGCGGAGTCCTTGACCAGCCGCTCGCCGGTCGGGTAGTCGACGCGCACGATGCCGAACCGCTTCGAGTAGCCCCACGCCCACTCGAAGTTGTCCATCAGCGACCACAGGAAGTAGCCGCGCAGTCGACACCGGCCTCGATCGCGTCGTGCACCGCGCCGAGGTGGCCGCGCAGGTAGCTCGATGCGGTCGGTGTCGTGCACCGCGCCGTCGTCGGCGACCACGTCGTCGAACGCCGCACCGTTCTCGGTGATCATCAACGGGATGTCGGGGTAGTCGCGATGCACCCGCACGAGCAGTTCGGTCAGGCTCGCCGGCTCGATGCGCCAGCGCATCGCCGTGTACGGGCCGTCCTGCGGGACCGAGCAGCGCCAGGTCGGTGCCGGGGTAGGCCGACGGCCCGTCGCGCGCCGTGACGGGTCGTTGACCCACCGCCCGGTGAGCTGTCGCCACCAGCTCCGGTGTGGCCGCCGCGACCCGCGCGGGGGAGTAGTAGTTGATGCCCGAGCACGTCGATCGGGGCGTTGATCAGTCTCGGTGTCGCCGTCGCGGATGAACGACCAGTCGGTGATGTGCTGCAGGTCGTCGAGCACATCGGCCGGATACCGCGCCGCGCAGCATCGGATCGAGGAAGATCCGGTTCGACAGACCGTCGACGTGACGCACTGCGTCGCGATCCTCGTCCGAGTCGCTGGCCGGACGAACCTGGGCCAGGTTGAGAGTGACCGACACCTTGCCCGAGCGTGGCAGCACCGAGCGCAGCGCGGTGGAACCGAGCCCGTGCGCGAGGTTGAGGTGATGCACCGCGCTCAAGGCGTCGGCATTGCTCGTGCGTCCGGGTGCGTGGACGCCAGAGGCGTAGCCGAGGTAGGCCGAGCACCACGGCTCGTTGAGCGTGGTGAACGTCGAGACCCGGTCGCCGAGCGCTCGCCCGACGACAGCCGCGTACTCGGCGAATCGTTCGGCCGTCGCGCGGTTCGTCCAGCCGCCGTCGTCCTCGAGCGGCTGGGGGAGATCCCAGTGGTACAGCGTCACCAGCGGGGCGATGCCGCGGGCGAGCAGTTCGTCGACCAGCCGCGAGTAGAAGTCGAGGCCGGCTTGATTGACCGCGCCGGATCCGGTCGGGAATGATGCGCGGCCACGCCACCGAGAAGCGGTAGGCCTGCAGTCCGAGGTCGGCCATGATCGCGACGTCTTCGGGCATCCGGTGGTAGTGGTCGCAGGCGACGTCGCCGGTGTCGTCGTTGCGCACCTTGCCGGCGGTGTGGCTGAAGGTGTCCCAGATCGAGGGTCTGCGGCCGTCCTCGGCAGCAGCCCCTTCGATCTGGTACGAGGCCGTCGCCGAGCCCCAGACGAAGCCGGTTGGGAAGGCGCGCGCTGCCGAGCCGAGCTTGGCCGGGCGGGTGGTCGTATCGGTCATCCCTTGACTGCTCCTTGCATGATTCCGCCGACGATCTGCTTACCGAGTATGGCGAACACGACGAGCACCGGCAGGGTGCCGTACAGCGTTCCTGCCATGATCACCGACTGCTGGGGGGCGTATCCGGTGGCCAGGCTCTGGAAGGAAACCTGCACCGTGGGGTTCTGCGAGTTCAACGTGATGATCGGCCAGAAGAAATCGTTCCAACTCATCAGGAACGTCAGCATGCCGAGGATGGCCATCGCTGGTCGTGCCGCCGGAACGATGATCGACCGGAACACCCGGAAGCTGCCGGCGCCGTCGACGAACGCAGCTTCGATGAGCTCGTCCGGCACGGCGCCGGTGATGTATTGACGCATGAAGAACACCCCGAACGCGGTGATCAGCGTCGGCAGGATGACCGACTGCAGATGACCGGCGTAGCCCCACTTCGCCATCAGCATGTAGAGCGGGATGATGCCCATCTGCTGCGGCACCATCATCGTGGCGATCGTGAACGCGAGCAGGAACGTGCTGCCCCGGAAACGCAGCTTGGCGAAGGCGAACCCGGCGAGCGTGCAGAAGGCGACCGTGCCCGCGCGTGACGCACGTCGACACGATGAACGAGTTGATCAGCCCGGCGTTGAGCGGCGCGAGTTTCAGCGCCTGCCGCAAATTGCTGAAGATGCTGCCGTTGGGCAGGAACGGCGGCACCTTGGCGGCCATCTCGGCGTTGGTGTGCGATGCCATCACGATCGTGTAGTAGAGCGGGAAGATCGAGATGAGGGTGACGATGCCGAGGCAGCAGGTAGGTGCCCCAGCTCGCCGACAGCGTGCCCTTGGCCTTGCGCTTGCGCCGTCGTGACGTCTTCGAGTCGGCGAGTGTCGAGCGGCCGGCGGCGCCGTGGCTCGTGGCCGCGCGAACGGTGAAGGTCATTTGTGCACCTCCACCTTCGCCGCCAGGTCGAGCGGTGACCCGCCGCCGATGCGCCGCTCGCGGCGACGGGCCAGTGTGGTGTTGAGCAGCACGGCGCAGCAGGATGATCACGAACATCGTCCAGGCCGTGGCCGACGCCAGCCCGAGATGGTCGTAGCGTCCAACCCTGCTGGTACATCAGCAGGCCCGAGCGTCTGGTACTGGTTCGCCGTTCCGCCGCCGGGCTGGTGGGTCGGGTCGTACAGCAACGGTTCGCCGAACAGCTGGGCGGCGCCGATCGTCGAGACGACGATCGTGAACAGGATCGTCGGGCGCAGGCCGGGCAGCGTCACGTAGCGGAACTGCTTCCAGCGCGACGCGCCGTCGATCGCGGCCGCCTCGTACAGCGCCGGGTCGATGGTCTGCATGCCGGCGAGGTAGATCAACGCGTTGTAGCCGGTCCAGCGCCACGTGACGATGACGCTCGACCGCGATCTGGCGCGGGCCACTTCGAGTTCTGCCAGTCGATGCGCGGCAGGTGCACCGCGTGCAGGAACCAGTTGATGAACCCGTAGTCGTAGCCGAACAGCTCGATGAAGATCACGGTCGCCGCGGCGAGGCTCGTGGCGTACGGCATGAGCATCGCCACTCGGAAGAACGTCTTGCCACGCAGCCGGTAGTTCAGCAGGTGCGCGATGCCGAGCGCGAGGCACAGCTGGGGCACGGTCGAGATGATGCCGATCGTGATCGTGTTGCGGAACGCGTTCCAGAAGAACTCGTTGGTGAACAGGTTGCGGTAGTTGGCCAGACCGACCCAGTCCTGCTGGTTGTACGTGGACAGGCTGACGTTGTGCAGCGAGATCCAGGCGGTGTCCAGCCACGGGTACACGCTGAACGCGCGCGAACACGATGAAGAACGGCGCCACGTAGGCGTACGCGACGCGGCGGCCGGGCAGCCGCACGCGATGGCTGCGCCTGCGTCGGCCGGCGCTCGGCGGCGGCGGCGGGGCAGCCGCCTCCGGTCGGGGCAACGGTCTGCGTCATCGCGTCAGATCTCCGGTTGAGAGTGTGCGTCTGGGTACGCGGGCGCGTGCCCGGGGCCGCTGGGGGGTGGCCCCGGGCACGCGCTGACGTCGATCAGCCGGTGATCTGCTTGGCCTGGTTGATCGCAGCGCGTCCACGCGCTGGCCGCGCTCGTGCCCTTCGTCTCGATGTTGGTCAACTGGTCGGTGAACGCCTTCTGCAACTGGGTGTCGTAGAGGCCGATCGGCGGGATCTTCATCTCGCCGGCGATCTTGTTGAAGATCTGCCCGACCTGCGCGTTGCTGAAGTACGCACTCGTGGCGCCCTGCACGCTGCGGGTCCTGGGCGGCGTCCTTGTTCGACGGCCAGTGGCCACCCTGCGCCTTCGACGGTCCACATCGTGACCTGCTGGGCCTTGTTGGTCGCCCACTGCGACGAACGCGATCGCAGCATCCTTGTTCTTGGCTGCCGTGGGCACGCCGAGCCACGAGCCGCCCCAGTTGGTAGCGCCACCCGGCACGCACCGGCGCAATGTTCCACTTCCCGGAGCCGCCGGCGCCGGCCTGGCCCTGGATGTAACCCATCATCCAGGTCGGGCACGCCAGCGCGGCGAACGAACCGGACGAGAACGCCTTGTTCCACGGGTCGGTGAACTGCGAGAGCCCGCGGTGATCTTGTCCGCGGCAGCTTCGGTCGCGTACTTCCACGCGTTCTTCACGCCGTCGCTGTTCTGCGACGTCAGGCTTGCCCTGGGCGTTGTCGTAGGCCTCCGTGCCCTGGTAGACGGCGGTGGAGAAGATGCTCGCCGCGCTGTCGACGAAGTGCGAGTTCGCCTGTTTGGTCGACGATGCCTCGTACTGCTTGCCGAAGTTGATGAAGTCGTCCCACGTCGCCCACTTCTGCGCGAGCACGTTGCGGGTCGGTGGGCAGGCCGGCCGCCTCGGAGCAGATCGGGGCGGTAGCAGATCGCCTCCGGTCCGGCGTCGGTGCCGAGCCCGACCGTCGTCTTGCCGTCGGGAGTCGATGCCTGCTGCCACTTCCAGGGGTAGAACGACGCCTTGAGCGCAGCGCTGTTAGGCAGCGCCGCGAAGTTCACGAACTGGCTCGCGTGGTTCTGCACGACATCGGCGACGAAGCCGATCTCGATCGCCTGCACGTCGTCGAGGCCGCTGCTGGACGCGAGGTGGGTCTTGAGCTTCGTCCAGTAGTCGGCCGACTGCTCGACGTCGTCCTCCTTGATCGTGATGTTCGGGCAGACCTTCTTGTACGCGTCGTACAGCCCGTTCTCCTTGTAGCCGAACGTCCCGAACAGGCCGACGGTCAGCGTGATCTGGTCACTGGTGCCGCACGGGTTCGCTGCCGCCGTGGACGCGCTCGGCGATCCCTGCGGCAGGCGTTTGCGATGTCGGCGCCGGTGTTGAGTCCGGGGTGTTGCTGCCTGACGACGAGCACGCCGTCACGACCAGCGTCGTCGCGGCGACGCATGCGGCCAGGCGCATCGCAATCGCTGTTCTGTGCTCCATGGGACCTCCAGCTCGGGGCGCCGCACCGGGCGCCGGTTTCGGATTGTCGAGACGATCCCTTTTGTCGTGAGAGCGCTCTCATGGGTGCACGGAGGATTTTGTTCGAGTCTCGGAAAATGTCAAGGGGTCTCGCCGCGGTTCGGCCCGATGAGCTGAATCGTTATGTTCGCTGCAAGCCTTTTCGGCTGCGCGGTCAGGCGCTCTCGCGCCGCACCAGATCGACCGGCAGGACGGTCCGCTGTGCGATGTCGTCGCCGCCGATCCGCGACACCAGCACGCGGGTCATCGTCCGGCCGAGCTCGTCGATCGGCTGGCGGATCGTGCGTCAGCGTCGGGTGCGCCAACCGTGCCTCGCGGACGTCGTCGAAGCCGACGACCGCAACGTCGTCGGGCACCCGCCGGCCGCGTGCGGCGAGGGTCTGCATCGCGCCGAGCGCGGTCAGGTCGGAGGCGGCGAAGACCGCATCGATGCCCGGGTCCTCGTCCAGCAGCGTGGCCATCGCGGCCGAGCCGCCCTCGACGGTGAAGTCGCCTTCGGCGACGAGCGGGCGCGGCTGGGAGGGCGCCGCGGCGCGCAACACCCGCCGGTAGCCGGTCAGCCGATCCTGGCCGACGCTCATGTCCAGCGGCCCGGTGATGGTCGCGATCCGCCGCGCGCCGCGCGCGATGAGCAGTTCGGTCGCCTCGCTGCCCGCCGGCCACGTTGTCCGAGTCGACGCTGAACAGCGGCGTGTCGGCGGCGAACGGGCGGCCGTTGATCACGGTGGGCACCCCGGTGGCCTCGAGCGCGTCGGCCAGCCGGTCATCGCCGTGCAGCGACACCAGCAGCACCCCGTCGACGTGGCCACCGCCGACGAAGTGGGTGAACTGCCGCGTCTCGGCCTCGGTCGAAGCCACCGCGAAGATCAGCTGCAGGCCGGCGGCGGCCGCCTCGGCCTGGGCGCCGCGCAGCACGCCGAGGAAGTACGGGTCGTGGAACATCCGGTCTTCGTTCTCGGCGACGAAGAACGCGATCGTGTCGCTGCGCCGCGTCACCAGCGATCGCGCGGCGCGGTTGACGGTGTAGGAGATCTCGTCGGCGGCGCGCAGCACCGACTCGCGGGCCTCCGCGCTGACGTTGCTGGAACCGCGCAGCACCCGGCTGGCGGTCGCCCGCGACACGCCGGCGCGCGCCGCCACGACCTCCAGGGTCGGGCGGTCCGGGCTCGCCGGGCCGTGTCGCGTCATCGGTTCTCCTCGCCGATCTGCGGGTGGGTCGGTGCGGTGCCGTCAGGCGGGGAGTGTAGGGCCGTGGCCCGAAGATCGCCGCTCCATCTGGCACAATGCAAGGTTGAGAACCGGACGGAGCTGGACCCTCTCACCACGCCCCGCCCAGTCCATCGGACGCTCGATCCCCGGTGTACCCCACCCGGCGGCTCGGTCCGTCCACCCGAACCGAAACTGGAGCACCCCTCTCGTGGCAACGAAGATCAAGCTGATGCGCCTGGGCAAGATGCGCGAACCGCACTACCGCATCGTGGTCGCCGACGCCCGCACCAAGCGCGACGGCCGCGCGATCGAGACCATCGGCGAGTACCACCCGAAGAACGACCCGTCCGTCATCCGCGTCGACAGCGACCGCGCGGCCTACTGGCTCGGCGTCGGCGCGCAGCCGACCGAGGCTGTCGCCGCGATCCTCAAGGTCACCGGCGACTGGCAGAAGTTCAAGGGCGAGCCGGCCCCGGCGCCGATGAAGGTCGCCGAGCCGAAGCCCGACAAGCAGGCGCTGTTCAACGCCGCCGCTCGCCGAGGTTTCCGGCGAGCCGGGCAGCGAGGCGACGACGCCGAAGAAGCGCGCCACCAAGGCTGCCGCGAAGAAGGCCGCGCCTGCCGCCGAAGCATCGGCTGACGCACCAGCGCAGGCGCCGGCAGAGGCTGCTCCCGAGGCTGCTGCCGAGCGCACGCGGCCGAGGAGGCACCCGCCGCGTCGGATTCCTCGACAGACGCGCCGGCGGAGAGCTGACGTGCTCGAGGAAGCCCTCGAGCACCTGGTGCGCGGCATCGTCGACCATCCCGACGACGTGCAAGTCGATCTCGTCGACAACCGGCGCGGGCAGCGCTCGGAGGTCCGCGTGCACCCGGAGGATCTCGGCCGGGTGATCGGCCGCAACGGCCGCACCGCCAAGGCGCTGCGGCAGGTCATCCACGGCGTGGGCGGCAAGGGCATCCGGGTCGACGTCATCGACGTCGACCGTCGCTGAGCACGCCGCACGGTAGGCGCGTCGTGGCCAGCGACGAGATCCTCGCGATCGGTCGCATCGGCCGCCCGCGCGGCGTGCGCGGCGAGACCTTCGTCGAGCCGTGGACCGACGACCCCGACGAACGCTTCGCCGTCGGTGCGGTGCTGGCGACCGAACCGGCGGCGGCCGGCCCGCTCACCGTCGCCGCGATGGCGACTGGCCGGCGGCAGGCTCGTCGTGCGCTTCGACGGTGTCGACGACCGCGCCGGCGCCGAGGCGCTGCGCGGCGTCCAGCTGCTGATTGCCGCTGCCGACCGTCCGCCGCTCGACGACCCCGACGACTTCTACGACACCGACCTGGTCGGGCTCGCCGCGCGCACCGTCGACGGGCGCCGACCTCGGCGAGGTGCGCGACGTGCTGCATGCCGGCGGCGCCGACTACCTGGTGCTCGACGTCGACGGCACGGAGCAGCTCGTCCCGTTCGTCCGCGCGATCGTGCCGACCGTCGACCTCGCCGGTGGCCGGGTGCTCATCGATCCGCCCGACGGTTTGTTCGAGCTATGACCGCGCGGAGCTGCGCATCGACGTGGTGACGATCTTCCCCGACTACCTCGCGCCGCTGCGGCAGTCACTGCTCGGCAAGGCCATCGAGCGCGGCCAGATCGAGGTGGGCATCCACGACCTGCGGCGGTGGACCGACGACGTGCACCGCACGGTCGACGACACGCCCGTACGGCGGTGGCCCGGGCATGGTGATGCGCGCCGAGCCGTGGGGCCGCGCCCTCGACGAGCTCGCGCCGCCGACAGCCGATGCGCAGCCGCGGTTGATCGTGCCGACCCCCGCCGGACGGCCGTTCACCCAGGCCGTCGCGGCCGAACTGGCCACCGAGCCGTGGCTGCTGTTCGCCTGCGGGCGGTACGAGGGCATCGACGCACGCGTGCTCGACTACGCCGCGGCCCGCATGCGGGTCGACGAGATCAGCCTCGGCGACTACGTGCTCGCCGGTGGTGAAGCGGCCGTGCTCGTGATCGACCGAGGCGGTCGCGCGACTTCTGCCGGGCGTGCTGGGCAATGCCCAGTCCGCCGTCGATGACTCGTTCGCCGCGGGGGCCGACGGGCTGCTCGAGGCACCGGCCTACACCAAGCCGGCCACGTGGCGAGGGATGGACGTCCCCGCCGTGCTGCTCTCTGGCAATCACGGCGAAATCGCTCGCTGGCGCGCCGCGCAATCCCGGGCGCGAACCGCCGCCCGGCGGCCCGACCTGCTCGGCTGACGCCAGCCGAATTTCACTCAACTGCGGCACAAGAAATGCCCGGTTAGCTCAATTTCTCAACAAGATCGACTCAGTGCAATCGGACGCTTTATCCCCGACATTTCGGAAGAACATCAGATCCGCTCAAGATTTGCTCGACACGTGCCGGTGAACTTGCCGTGAGGTACAAATCAGCCATAGTCTCACCGCGACTTCACCTCTGCGGGTAGGGCAATCAGGACACACGCGCGAGCCGAAAGTGGAGTTGCCCCACAAGAAAGCCAAAAGTCCATATTGCACGGGCGGAATGGAGCACTTTCCATTCCGCATCGACTGCACTTCCGGGCATGTTTGGTTCTTGTGAGGTACAACTGGAGAACGTTGTGAGGGCTCGGGGAAACGCTCTCTAGCAAGCTTTCGGTAATTCCGCAGCTCGGGGCGCCGCGGAACTGCCCGAAAACTTCCGACATCGGTAATCCGCCAATGTCACTACCGGCCCGCTCCTAACCCGCGGTGGGTCCAGAGAAAGGGAGGGTTGCATGTCCAGTGCGCTTCGCCGGCTTATCGCCGGCGGCTGCACGGTCGTGTTGCTGATCGTCGGCGTCCAGCTCCTTGGAACAACTGCCGCATCGGCCCACAGCAACATTGTTTCGGGTACTGGCGTGTGTCAATCCAACGGCACCTACACGGTGACGTGGACGATCACGAACGACTATGACCTCACCGAGACCGCGACCGTGAACAGTCACGCCCCGAGCGGATCCTCGCTCTCCGCGAACTCAGTGAACCTCGCCAAGAGCTCGGTTGCCGGGCATTCGGCGACCATCTCCCAGACCGGTATCGCAGGCAACGTCACTTCGGCCTCGCTGAACGTTCAGGGTCACTGGTCGGACAACTACTCGCAGGCCGACGGCGGCTCGGTGAGCCTGGGCGGCACGTGCCAGCCCACGCACACGCCGACTGCTCCGACCTGGACCAACGGCAAGTGCGACGCCAACTTCAACCAGGTGTCGCCGACCATCACGATCCCCACGGACGCCGGCGTCAGCTACACGATCGACAACCAGCAGCGCAACGGCGGCACGTACCAGGCCAGTGCCGGTCAGCACACCGTCGAGGCGACGAGCAGCACGCTCTCGTTGCTCCCACCGACATCGTGGACGTTCACGCTCGACGCGGCGCCCGGTGACTGCAACACCGAGACGACACCGGTGGTGCCGACGGTGACGCAGTCCAAGTGCGACGGCAACCACCAGCCGACGAACCCGACGCTGAACCTGGCCTCGACCTTGGGCATCACGTATTCGGTGAACAAGCCTGCGCCGTACTCGGCGGGCGAAACCGTGGTCGTGACCGCGGCTGCGTCTGCCGGTTATGAGTTCAAGGACGTCGCGAACAACCCGTGGACGTTCGTGGACAAGAAGACCGAGACATTGTCGATCACCTTCGACGCCGCGCCGGATTGCATCACGAACACGTCGCCAACCGGTCCGACCGTCCATGAGTCGGTCTGCAACGGGACCACGCCGTCGAACCCGACGCTCGATTTCCCGAACACGCCGGGCATCGACTACACCACTGACAAGCAGCCGCCGTTCTCGCCCGGCGAGACGGTCGTGGTGACCGCGACGCTGCAGAACGGGTTCCGCTTCGACACGCCGTTGACCGGCGGCTGGACGCTGGACACCGCGAAGACGGCGACCAAGTCGGTCACCTTCGACGCGGCTCCGGATTGCCGATCGACGGCCAACCCGGTGAACCCCGACGTCACGCAGAGCGTCTGCCCGGCCGGGTCGCACGTTCCGACCACGCCGGACATCACCTGGACCGACACGCCGCAGGTGCACTACTCGGCCACGCCGCCTAACGGCTGGCAGCCCGGCGACGACGTGACGATCACCGCGAAGGCGCAGTCGAACTTCAAGTTCGATCCGCCTGCGCCGAGCGGTTGGACGCGAGTCGATGACACGACCGAGACCTTCGTCGTGCATCTCGACCCCGCGCCTGACTGCCGCGGAACCGTCACGCCCGAGTCGCCGACGGTGACCCAGGGTGCCTGCCCGGCGACCGGCACGACGCCGGTGCCGCCGACGCTGACCCTGCCTACCACCGCCGGTGTCACGTACTCGACCGACAAACAGCCGCCGTATACGGCCGGTGAAACCGTCGTCGTGACCGCGGTTACTGACAGCGGCTTCAAGTTCGGCACGGCGCTGCCGTCCGGTTGGGATCGCGTCAGTGACAGCAAGGCGACGTACCAGGTCGTCTTCGACGCCGGCTTCGCCTGTGTCGTGCCGGACAACCCGTCACTCACGCAGTCGATCTGCCCGACGACGGGTACCACTCCGGAGCCGCCGACGCTGACGTTCCCGACGACTGACGGCGTGGTCTACACCGCGTCGCCGACGGGGCCGTACAAGGGCGGCGACGTGGTGGTCGTGACTGCCACGGCACAGCCGGGCCACCAGTTCGACACGACGGCTCCGGCCGGCTGGACGATCCTGGACAACATGACCGAGACGTACACGGTCACGTTCGACGCTGCGCCCAGCTGTGCGCAGCCGGTGACTCCGACGTTCAGCGATGACCAGTGTGTCGGCAACACGCCGTCCTCGGCGACGTACACCATCGCGAACACGACCGGCGTCGACTACTACGTCGACTCGGTACTGACGCAGGCCGGTACGTACACCGCCACCGACGGTTCGACGATCAAGGTCGAGGCCAAACCGCAGACCGGATACACGCTGGTCGGGACGTCGTCCTGGACGCACACCTTCCCAGGCACGCCGAACTGCAACTCGGTCAAGTCGGTCAAGGTGGTGCGGGCGACGTTCACCAACGACAAGTGCGTGACCGGCAAGACCCGCGGCGCCACGTACACGATCGGCAACGTGACCGGCGTCAGCTTCACGGTCAACGGCCGGAGGGTGTCGGCAGGCACGCACCACGCAGCACCGGGCTCGACGGTCTCGATCGTCGCGACCGCGCTGCCGGGCTACACGCTGAAGGGCCGCACCTCGTGGTCGCACTCCTTCGGCGCGAAGCCACAGTGCCACGGCACCGAGGGCCAGCACGTGCACCGGACGCCGCCGCCGCCACTGGCGAGCACCGGCGTGCCGACCGCGACGATCCTCGGTGTGGGTATCGGGCTGCTCCTGGTGGGTGGCGCGTGCACCTTCCTCTCAGCATCTCGCCGCCGCCGCTCGAACGGCTGATGCAGCAGGACGCCGTAAGCCGGTGATCCGGCCCCCGTCGGGCTTCGACTCGACGGGGACCGGTCCGGACTGACACGCTGGCGCCCCGCCCGGTTCCTCGGGCGGGGCGCCTAGCGTTGACCAGGAAAGAGAACTCCCGTGCCCCGCGTTCCCCGACTCACTCTCGCGGCCGGACTCGTCGCGGTCGCCGTCTTCGCCGGCGCGTGCTCCTCGTCGGGAGGCAGCGGCCCGAAGGTTTCGCCGCTGCCGACGGCCGTGCCGTCCTTGCCCAAGCAACTGCCCAAGCACAGTGCCGAGGTCGCCGCCCTGATGCAGCACGGCTTGCGGACGACCGGCAGCGCCCACTTCACCGTCAGCGCGAAGGACGGCGGGGTCTCGATCAAGGGCAACGGTGCCGCGACGATGGTCAACGGCCGGGTGACCGGCCTCGATCTGACCGCCGACATCGGCCGGCTGCACGGCGTGCACGTGCTGCTGGTCAATTCGGTGACTTACGCGCAACTGCCCAAGCCGGCCAGGCCGGGCAAGCCGTGGTCGCCGGTGCCGCGATCGGGCGGCAGCCGCGACCTGCGCACGGTGCGCGCCGCGCTCGCGGCCACCGAGCAACTGCTGGCTCCGGGAAACGTGCTCGCGCTCGTCAAGGCCGGAACGACCGTCCTGCAGGGCAGCGGGGTGGTGGTAGGCGTCCCGGCAGCGCGGTACGCCGTCACCACAGCGGTGCGCAAGCTGCCGGCCAAGGCTGCCGATCCGGGCCACGCTGATGCACCAGCACGTCTCGTCCGCCCGGCTCGGCCTGTGGATCGACGGCAGCGGACGCCCGGTCGTCGCGCGGACCCGCGTGGCGCCGAAATCCGCGGTGTCGGGCATCGTGCGGCTGCGCGCGTACAACATGAGCGTCAAGCTGCAGGCGCCGGACCCGAAGCTGATCGCCCACTGACGCTGAGGGCGATGCGACTTCAGGCCGGGCAATGTGGCATCATCGTGGGGTTGCCCGCAGCCCGGTCGGCGCCCAGATCGCGCCCGTCATCGGCTGTTCCGGGCCAGAGCCTGAGATCGACGACGAAGGAAGCGAATCCGACATGAACACCCTCGACACCTTGGACGCCGAGTCGCTGCGCAGCGATGTGCCCGACTTCCGTCCCGGCGACACGCTGAAGGTGCATGTGCGCGTCGTCGAGGGCAACCGCTCCCGCATCCAGGTCTTCCAGGGCGCGGTTATCCGCCGCCAGGGCGGCGGCGTGCGCGAGACCTTCACCGTGCGCAAGGTCAGCTTCGGCGTGGGCGTCGAGCGCACCTTCCCGGTGCACACCCCGGTGATCGAGAAGATCGAGGTCGTCACCCGCGGCGATGTCCGCCGCGCCAAGCTGTACTACCTGCGCGATCTCCGCGGGAAGAAGGCCAAGATCAAGGAGAAGCGCGAAACCGTCGCTCGTTGATCGCGCTCGCTGTTGTCGCGGCCGCGCTCCCGCAGACTGGATGACCGACGACGACCGTCGGCGCGAGCCCGCTGACGACGAGGAACTGGCCGACTCGTTCGACATCGATGAGACGGCTGACGAGAACCCGGCCAGGCACCGCTCTGCCGACTGACGCCGGCGCCGGCGCCGGTCGACCTGACCAAGCAGCCGTCGAGCGAGCCCGCCAGAGCCGCCGGCGCGGCCGGCGAGAAGTCCGACCGCCAGTCGCGCCGGCACCGCCGCAAGCATCGCAAGGCGCCGTGGTGGGAGCTGCCCGCGCTGATCGGGCTCGCGATCGTCATCGCGATCCTCGTCAAGACGTTCCTGGTGCAGCCGTTCTACATCCCGTCCGAGTCGATGGAGAAGACGCTGCACGGCTGTCCCGGGATGTTCGGGCGACCGGATCCTGGTCAGCAAGATCGTGTACGACTTCCGCGACCCGCACCCCGGCGACATCGTCGTGTTCAATGCGCCGCCCGGCTGGGACGACGAGCCGCCGTCGGTGCCGCCGAGCAATCCGGTGCTGCGTGCGATTCGCGGCTTCGGCCAGCTGATCGGTTTCGTCCCGCCGGACGGCATGGTGCTGGTCAAGCGGGTGATCGCGATCGGCGGGCAGAGCGTCAAGGGCGACGCCGCCGGCGACGTGTTCGTGCGCGACGGCACGTCGGGTCCGTGGCGCAAGCTCGACGAGACCTACGTCTACGAAACCGGCAGCGACCCACGCGCGAAGTTCGGCCCGATCACCGTGCCCAAGGGCCGGCTGTGGGTCATGGGCGACCACCGTGACCGGTCGGCCGACTCGCGCTATCACTGCGGCGAGGGGGGCACCGACGGCCCGGACAACTCGACGTGCAACGTCAACTCGGCGACCGTCCCGGTCAGCGATGTGATCGGCAAGGCGTTCGTCATCGCCTGGCCGCCGTCGCGCTGGACCACGCTCGGCACGCCCGAAGACGTTCACCTCCGCGTCGAACGCGCTGGCCGGGTCCGGCACCGCGCCGGTACTGGTGATCGCGCCGCTGGTCTGGTTCGTGCGGCGGAGGCGCAGGCGGCGATGACGCCGGTCGCGCGGCTCGGCGGCCGCGTGCTGCTGGTCGACCGCTCCGAACGCGTCCTGCTGATCCACGAACGGCTCGAGGACGGCACGACGCACTGGCTCACGCCTGGCGGTGGCGTCGAAGCCGGCGAGCAGCCACGGGAGGCCGCCGCGCGGGAGGCCTACGAAGAGACCGGCATCCGCGTCGACGCTAGCCGCCGACGTCGAGCCCGTGCTCGTCACCCGGCGCGACTGGTCGTGGGCCGGCGTCGACTACGACCAGGTCGACCATTTCTTCCTCGTGCGGGTCGCGGACGGCACTGAGGCCCGTCCGCACAGCCTCACCGGCGTCGAGCAGCAGACCTGGCTCGGGTTGCGCTGGTGGCCGTTGGACGAGCTGCGCGCGACCGACGCGGTTGTCGTGCCGGCTGATCTGGGTGCGGTACTGGTCGACCTGCTCCGTGACCGCGCCGGCGCCCGGTAACCTCGATCCGTCATGGGCAGGACGGTCTTGGCTCGAACGGCGATCTCGCCGCCGCGGCTGATCGTGCGCCGCGACACCGGCCTGAACGCCTATGAAGCCGCGCTGGCCCGCGCAGGTTTCGGCCTGGTCGCCGGCGCTGACGAAGCGGGACGCGGCGCATGCGCCGGCCCGCTGGTCGTCGCCGCGTGCGTGCTGCCGCCCGGCCGGCGCGGCTGCATCGACGGGCTCACCGACTCGAAGCTGCTCACCGCGCCGACCCGCGAGCGGCTCTACGCCGAGGTCGTCCGGCGCGCGGTCGCGTACTCGATCGTCGTCGTCCCGGCTGCCGAGATCGACGCGTACGGATTGCACGTCGCCAACCTGGCCGGCATGCGCCGCGCAGTCGGGCAACTCGACCCGGCGCCGTCCTACACGCTCACCGACGGCTTCCCGGTGCCCGGTCTCGGCACGCCCGCGACCGCCGTGTGGAAGGGCGATGCGACCGTTGCCTGCATCGCCGCGGCGTCCATCCTGGCCAAGGTGACCCGGGACGCGATCATGACCGAGCTGCACGATCGCTGGCCGCAGTACGAGTTCGACAAGCACAAGGGCTATGTCACCGCGGCCCATGCGCGAGCACTGACCACGCACGGGCCGTGCGACGAGCACCGCCGCCGATACGTCAACGTGCGACGCGCCCTCGACGGCGGGGAGCTGGTAAGGGAGAATGTCATAGACGACATGCCGTTGGAGATAGCGTGAACAGGTCATGAGTACCGAAGATCTCGAGAACTACGAGACCGATATGGAGCTGCAGCTCTACCGCGAGTACAAGGACATCGCGGCGCAGTTCTCCTATGTGGTCGAGACCGAACGACGCTTCTACCTGACCAACGAGGTCGATCTGCAGCCGCGCAACGCCGACGGCGAGGTCTATTTCGAGCTGACCATGCGCGATGCGTGGGTATGGGACATGTACCGGCCGGCGCGATTCGTGAAGACGGTGCGCGTCCTGACGTTCAAGGATGTCAACATCGAAGAGCTCGACAAGCCCGACTTGGAACTGCCGGACAGCAAATCCGGGTTCGGCTCCTGAGCGGCGAACTCGCGGCCGAGGTGATGCGCATCCTCGCCGCGAACGAAGGGCAGACCGCGATATCCGCCGCCCGGCGAGGGCGTGGGCTACTGGGCCGGCGGCCCGTCCGCGGTCTGGCAGGACGGCACGTTCTGGCTCGCGTACCGATTGCGGCGTCCCGTCGACAAGGGGCGCGGCTACGCGAACGTGGTCGCCCGGTCCGCACGACGGCGTGCACTTCGACACGGTCGAGACGGTCACCAGCGACTCGTTCAACTCCGCCTCGCTCGAGCGGCCGGCGCTCGTCCCGCTCGCTGACGGCGGGTGGCGGCTCTACGTGAGCTGCTCGACCTGGCAGTCGAAGCACTGGTGGGTCGAGGCGGTCGATCTCGCCGACGGCGCACGCAAGGTGGTGCTGCCCGGCGATGCGGCCACGGCGTGGAAGGACGTCGTCGTGCAGCGCGACGGCGACGCCTGGCACATGTGGGCGTGCCGGCACCCGCTCGACGGCGGCGACGACGAGGCCGACCGGATGACGAGTTGGTACGCTGACCAGCAACGACGGCATCGACTGGGTGCTTGCCGCTGAGGCACTCGCTCCGACTGCCGGCAGCTGGGACGCGCGGGGCACGCGAATCGCGAGCGTGCTCGAGTGTGGACGGCGGGTGGACGGCGTTCTACGACGGCCGGGCCAGCGCCATGGAGAACTGGCACGAGCGCACCGGGGTTGCCGTCGGTGCGAGTCCGGCCGAGTTCGCGGCAACGGGCGGGCCGACGCCGGAGGGCCAGACAGCCCGGTACCTGAGCATCGCCTCGCTACCTGAGGGCTACCAGCTCTACTGGGAGGCGTCGCGGGCCGACGGAGCTCACGAGCTCCGAACGGCGTACGTCCCGCGCCCGGCGTCGCTGAGCCAGTCGGAGTAGTCGCCGTCGAGCACCTGCTCGAGCACGCGCGATGTCGTCGCGGAAGTGGTCGACGAGCTCGCGCCGCTGCTCGACGGGCAGCGTCGGCCGGTGGGTGCGCTCGCGCTCGAAGCGCTGCGACCAGCGGGCGCTGCGCGCGGCGCCAGACCTTCGGCGGGACGTAGGAGCCGAGCACGGCGCCGGCGCGGATCGTTGCACGCAGCACGGAGTTGAGCTGGCCGTCGGCGGCCCAGCCGGAGGTGTTGGACGGCGGGATGCTCGGCACCACGCCGGTGTCGACGCCGAGGAACTCGAAGATCCGGTCGAGGGTGTACTGCTCGTCGTCGATCAGCTCCTTGTAGCGCAGCACGTGCACCTGCTCGCGCGGGAAGACGCTGAACAGGTGCTCGAGCTGCTCGCCGTAGCGGCCGAGCTCGAGGTAGCGCCAGAACGGCGCGAAGCCGTGGTCGGCACGCCGGCGTTCCAAGCGGCAGGCGGTGAGGAAGTCAGCTTCGGGCTCGAGGCCGTCGGCGCGCAGATGGGTCCAGTTCGAGTAGGCGCGGTCGATCGGGTCACGGATGATCGCGATCAGCTTGGCGTTCGGGACAGCATCGCGGATGCGCAAGTGCGCGGCGGTGTCCCAGAGGTAGAACGGGGTGCTCTCGCCGCGCAGCGTGCCGGGCGGCGCAGCATCGAAGAGTTGCTCGTAGCGCTCGCGCTGCCAGATCCATTCCTGCCGGCTGTGCGCATCGCCCGGCCCGCGATGATCGCGCCGGCTCGGCCGGTGTCCGCCGGTCAGGAAGTACTTCGGTTCCTTGGGCGTGGACAGGAACAGCTGCGGGTGGCGCACGAGCGCCTCGTGCACCGCGGTCGACCCGGCTTTCGGGGCACCGATCACGAGGAAGTCGGGGAGTGACACAAGTGCCTCCATGATGTCTACCGGCAAACTCGACAATACCAAGCTCCGGCGTTCTGCGCTGCCGTCAAATTCGCCGTCCACAGCTACCCAGTCCGTCCACAGGACCTTCGTTTCGACGACGGCCGGTCGGGCGGTGCGGGCACGGTGGCCGGATGCGGGTCAAGGATGCGGTCGGGCGCTACGGCGAGCAGTTGGCCGCGGACACGCTGGTGGCAGAGGGGCTCGTGGTCATCGAGCGCAACTGGCGGTGTCCCGATGGCGAGCTCGACATCGTGGCCGCCGATGGCGAGGTGTTGGTGTTCGTCGAGGTGAAGACGCGGTCGACGGTGGCCTACGGCGATCCGGCTGAGGCGATCAATCCGGCCAAGGCGGCCCGGTTGCGGCGGCTTGCGGTGCGCTGGTTGGCCGCGCACCCCGATCGGCACTGGCCCGAGTTGCGATTCGACGTGGTGGCGATCGTGCGGCGTGCGCCCGGCGGGCCGAGCGTGCGGCACCTGCGCGGGGCGTTCTGATGGCGCTCGCGCACACACTCGGCGTCGCGCTGACCGGCGTGCGGGCGCAGCTGGTCGAGATCGAGGCGGATCTCGGCACCGGTCTGCCCGGGATGTCGTTCACCGGACTTGCCGATACCTCCGTGGTCGAGTCGCGCGATCGGATCCGGGCCGCGTTGCAAAACTCCGGCGCCAGCTGGCCCAACCGTCGGATCACCGTCGCGCTGCTGCCTGCCGACTTGCGCAAGGTCGGCTCACGGTTCGACCTTGCGGTCGCGATGGCGGTGCTGGCATGCAACGACGGTGTGTCGCCCGAGTCGGTGCGTGACGTCGTGTGGATCGCCGAGTTGGGGCTCGACGGCCGGCTGCGACCCGTGCCGGGCGTGCTGCCGGCCGTCGCGGCGATTCGCGAGGCAGGTGCGCATCGCGTCGTCGTGTCGGCGGCGAACGGCGCCGAGGCCGCGTTGGTGCCCGGCGTCGACGTCCGGGTCGCGCACGACCTGCGCGAGATCGTCGAATCGCTCGCCGGTGACGGGCCACCCCTGGCGTCGGCCGCACCGTCGGGTCATCGCGACGCGCAGCGAAACGGCCCTGACCTGGCCGATGTGGCCGGTCAGGCGCTGGCCAAACGAGCGATCGAGGTAGCCGCGGCCGGCGGGCATCACGTCTATCTCGTCGGGTCGCCTGGGGCTGGAAAGACCATGCTGGCCGAGCGGCTACCGGGGCTGCTGCCGCCGCTCGACGACGCCGAGTCGCTGGAGGTGACGGCGGTGCACTCCGTGGCCGGACGGCTGGGGGAGCGCGCTCAGCTGATCCGGCAACCACCGTGGCAGGCGCCGCACCACACCGCGTCGGTGGCCTCGCTCGTCGGCGGCGGGTCGCATCTGGGCCGGCCGGGGGCGATCTCGCTGGCACACCGCGGCGTGCTGTTTCTCGACGAGGCGCCGGAGTTCCCGCCGCGCGCCCTTGACGCACTGCGCCAGCCGCTCGAGAGCGGACTGGTGGTGCTGCACCGGGCCGCCGGGGTGGTCACCTTTCCGGCTCGGTTCCTGCTCGTGCTCGCGGCGAATCCGTGCCCGTGCGGCAGCAGGGCGCGTGAGTGTGTCTGCCCGCCGCAGGCGCGCCGGCGCTACCAGCAGCGGCTGTCCGGGCCGCTGCTCGACCGAATCGACGTTCGGGTGCATGTCGACGCTGTGCCACACGCCGAATTGTTCGACGTTGCCGAGGCTCGCGAACCGACGTCGGTGGTGGCCGCTCGGGTCGCGGCGGCTCGCGCGGCTGCGGGCGACCGGTGGGCGGCGACGCCGTGGCGTTGCAATGGCGAGATTCCTGGCTCGGCGCTGCGCGCGGTGCCGTGGGCGCTGTCTCGCAGCGTGCTGGCCCCGGCCGAGACCTATCTGCAGCGTGGACAGCTCAGCGCGCGCGGCTTCGACCGGGTGTTGCGGTTGGCCTGGTCGGTGGCCGATCTGGCCGGCCACACCAGCCCCACCGCCGGCGACGTTGCCGAGGCGCTGTTCTTCCGCACCGGCCGCAGCGAGGGATGGGCGGCATGAGCGACGCTCGCGTGAGCGAGGCGCTGGATGCCGAGTTGTTGCTGGCTCGGGCGTATCTGAGCCGGGTGGGCGAACCGGCGAGTGTCGCGCTGTGGTGGCTCGTGCGTGAGCTCGGTCCGGTCGATGCAACGCGTGCATTGCGCGCCGAGCATGCCGATCCGCGGGTGCTCGCCGAGACAGCGGCACGGCGGGTTGGTGCCGACCCCGAAGCCGATCTGGCGGCCGCCGAGCGCCACGGGTTGCGACTGGTCGTCCCCGAGTCGGCCGAGTGGCCGCACTTCGCCTTCGCTGCGCTGGAAGGGGCGGTGCGACCGCGGGCGGCCGCCTGGGCGCGCGCGGCGTTCGTCCGCAACGAGTCTGGCGAGCCGGTGCCACCGCTCGCGTTGTGGGTGCGCGGGCCGGGCGAGCTCGCGAGTCTTGGGGTGCGCTCGGTAGGGATCGTCGGTGCGCGCGCGGCGACGCGCGTACGGCGAGCACGTGACCGCCGAGCTGACTTACGGGTTGGCGCGGCGCGACGTCGTGGTCGTCTCGGGCGGTGCGTACGGCATCGACGCCGCTGCACACCGAGCTGCGCTGGCCGCCGGCGGGCAGACGGTCGTCGTTTCTGCGGGCGGCCTCGATCGGCCGTACCCGCCGGGAAACGCCACGCTGTACGACCGCGCTGCGCAGACCGGGCTGGTGATCTCGGAAAGCCCACCGGGGTGCGCTCCGCAACGGCATCGCTTCCTCACCCGGAATCGGCTTATCGCCGCCCTCTCGACCGGCGTGGTCGTCGTTGAGGCGGCGGGTCGGTCCGGGGCGATGAACACCGCGGGGCACTGCCGGGTTCTCGGCCGGCCGTTGATGGCGGTGCCCGGCCCGGTGACCTCCGCGATGTCGGTGGGTGCCACCAGCCTGCTGCGCCGCGATCCCGACCCGGCGATGCTGGTCACGTCCGTTGACGACGTGCTTGCCGTGGTGGGCCACGCCGGCGAGGGCTTGGCGACGAGCAAGGAGCCGCCAGGTGACGTGCGGGCCGAGCTCGACGAGCTCGATCCGCTGGCGCGCTCGGTGTTCGACGGGTTGCACGCGCGGCGCTACGCCCGTCCGGACGAGGTTGCCGCCCGCAGCGGTGTCTCTGCGCTCGACGTGATCAGGGTGCTGCCCGTGCTGGATCTGGCTGGTCTCATCGAGTCCTCCGACGCCGGTTATCGCATCGCCGCGCGGTTGCGTCCGCCGGTGAAACGGTGACGAGTCGCGCGTGGCGGCTTGCATCGGCGCTGTTGCTCCCGCACCGTCGAGACGTGGCCGACCAGGCGAGCAGCGAGCGGGTGGATGTCGCTGCGCTGCGCGCTGGGCTGCCGGCCGGGCTAGGCGAGGCGCTCGACGCCTTCGAGCGCCACCTTCGGCTCGAGGCCAACCGGTCACCGCACACCGTGCGGGCTTATCTCGGCGATGTTGTGGGGCTGCTCGATCATCTGGCCAAGCTCGGTGGCCGCTCGGTTGCCGATCTTGACCTGGCCATGTTGCGGGGTTGGTTGGCGATCCTGCGGCGGCGTGGGGCCGCACGCACCAGCCTGGCCCGGCGGGCCGCAGCGCTGCGCACGTTCACTGCGTGGGCGCATCACAGCGGACTCGCCGAGACCGATGCCGGTGCCTTGCTGGCGAGTCCGCGTGCACACCGCACGCTGCCGCCGGTACTCGATGCTGCCGAGGCAGCAGCCGCAATGGGATCACCTGACGATCTGCCGGACTCGGCGGTGGCGCTGCGCGATCGGCTGATCCTCGAGATGCTGTACGCGACCGGTATACGGGTTTCTGAGTTGGTCGGGCTCGACCTCGACGACGTCGATCGCGGCCGGCGCGTCGTGCGGGTGCTCGGCAAGGGCGCGAAGGAGCGCACCGTTCCGTACGGGCTTGCGGCTGAGCGGGCGCTTGACGATTGGTTGTCGCGCGGGCGCCGTGACCTGATCGGGGCTTCGAGCGGGGCGGCGCTGCTGCTCGGCGCTCGTGGCGGGCGGATCGATCCGCGCACGGTGCGCACGGTCGTGCATCGTGCGGTGGCCGGGGTTCCGGGCGCGCCCGACATCGGACCGCACGGATTGCGGCACTCCGCAGCCACGCATCTGCTCGACGGGGGCGCGGATCTGCGGATGGTTCAGGAACTGCTCGGCCACGCAAGCCTCGCGACTACGCAGCTGTACACGCACATCTCGGTTGAGCGGCTGCGCCAGACCTACGCTCGGGCGCATCCTCGGGCTTGACCCGTTGTGGTCGCCTTCTAAAGCGGCACCGACGAGGTCGTTGAGTGGTTGGCTGGTTGCCGCTTTCGGTTGTGCGTTTCGGGTCTGCGCTGAAATTTCTTCAAATTCTTTTGGGGATTCTCTCGCGATTCTGACCCGGAAACTGTCAGAGGGTACTCCTACTATCGAACACGTGGACGAGATCGATCAGCGGTTCGACGCCTGGCTCGCGCAAGCGCCGGTCACCGATCCGGGCACGGTGTCGATGGATACCAACCTGGCGATGGCTGAGCGCTACGAGCGGCTGATCGGGTATGCCCAGGCGCGGCAGGCTCGCCATCTGGCGCAGATCGAGATGCATCCGGATCCGGTGCCCGGGCCGGTGTCGGCTACCGCTCGGGAGCGGATCGATCTGGACCGTACCGCGCAGCTGTCCGCGACTCAGGAGGTGGCGTGTCTGTTGCGGTGGTCGACCGGCTACACGATCGGCCGGATGGGCGACGCGGCTCGGCTGGTGAGCGAGCTGCCCGCCACGCTGGCCGGGGTGGAGCAGGGGAGGTTCGGGTATCTGCTCGCGGCGTCGCTGGTCACCGCCACCAAAAACCTGGACCCGAAGGTCACCGCGAAGGTCGAGGCCAAAGTGCTCGACCGAGCCGGTGCGCAGACGGTCAGCGAGTTCCGTGCCGCGGCACGGCGCTGGGTCGCGAAACTCGACCCACGCGGCCAGGAGCAGCAGCACGAAGACGCTGTTCGCGAGCGGCGGGTCTGTCACCAGCCCGACGCGCATGCGATGGCCTGGATCAACTCCTACCTGCCCGCCGCCGACGCCCAAGCGGTGCTGACCGCAGTCCAGGCGATGGCCGACAAACTCAAAGCTGCCGCCAGTCCCGATGACTGCCGCAGCGCCGACCAGTACCGTGCCGATGCGCTGGTCGCGATCTGCCTGGCCGCCCTGCACGGACAGAGCATCGAGGGGTTGCCGAAGTGGCAGGGCCGCCACCCCCAAGTCCAGGTCGTCGTCGCCTTATCGACCCTGCTGCGCTTCGATGAGCAGCCCGGTGAGCTGGCCGGCTACGGCCCCATCCCCGCCGACCTCGCCCGCAGCATGGCGGCCGACCCGACCGGCACCTGGACCCGCCTGGTCACCGACGACCTCGGCCGCCTGATCGACTACGGACGGGAGAAATACCGGCCACCCCAAGACCTCATCGACCACGTCACCGCCCGCGACCGCACCTGCCGCGGACCACACTGCCACCGCCACGCCCGCCGCTGCGAAGTCGATCACGTGATTCCGTTCAGCGAAGGCGGCCACACCAACGCCGGCAACCTCGGACCGGAATGCCTACGCGAACATCATCTGAAACACGACGCCGGCTGGCAAACCCAACGACTACCCGACGGCACCATCCGCTGGACCACCCCCACCGGACGCAACTACGACCGACCACCCGACACCTTCCCAACCGACCGAACGCGCCCCAAACCGGAGCCGGACGACGACCAGGATCAACCGCCACCGTTTTGACCGGCAACACTGAACTTTGACGGGCAACACTGGACCCGCTGCGGCACGACCTGCCGACGCGGACGCCGCAGCGCGTTCGATGCCGGCCTCGAACAGGCGCAGACGACGAAGACGAACCGCTTCGTTTTGATTAGCGCGACTCGTCCCAAGGCAGCAATCGCACCGGCCCGAGCGGCTGCAGCAGCAGGAGTGGGTCGAGGTACTCATCGCCGCGTCGCGCACCCCAGTGCAAACAGCCGCATGGGTGACAGTCGCCGTGCGTTCCGTGCACCCGGCCGATCACTTGACCCCGGCGCACCTCGTCACCGCGATGCACCGCGGGCAGTACCGGCTCGTACTCGGTGCGCAAGCCGTCGGCGTGCAGCACGACAACGAGGCCCCGCCCGGCAACCGACCCGGCGAAGGTCACGACTCCGTCCCCCGCGGCGCGAACCGCGACCCCTGGGGTTGTCGCCAGATCGACGCCGAGGTGGCCCGGACCGAACGGGTGATCCGGCGGGTCGAATGCGCGCACCACCTCCAACGGACTGACCGGCGCCGAATACCGCACCTCGACAGGCGCCGGCGGCGACGAGAACGGCGGTGCCGCAGCCGTCGCGCCGAGACCGAACACGAGCGCGCCGGAGACTCCGAGCAACACCGATCGCATCGGGACACCGTCGCGCAAACCGATCCGGCGCCGCGCCGGCAGAGGCGGAGTTGTGGACGGTGCCTAAGGCATCGGTAGTGGCTGTGGATAGGGAGTTCTTCCGATGCGCACGCACTACTCAGACGACAAACCTCTCAACTGCAGGAGAAGAACTACTGAGGAGCACCAAATGCACGAGATCATCAATACCAACTCCGACGCGATGCGCGCCGAGATCGCATATCGCCGGTCGCTCTTGATCGGAACCCGCGCGACCCGACCCACGTCGCACGGACGTCGCTTCCGCCGGCACGTTCTGCGTCCCAGCTGACCGCCACCGTGACCGCGGTCACCGAACGGAAGAAGCGACCAGCCAAGCGACAGCGCCCAACGCAAGAAAGTCGACCGAGCCGGAGCGACGGTGTCGGGGCACTGGACGATGATGTCCTCGTGCCCCGGTCCGTCGCTCCGCTCGTGGGTCGCGCCGGCGAGTTCGCCGAGCTGCTGACCAACCTCGACGCTGCCTACGGAAAATCAGCCGGCGACCTCACCCGCGCGGCTGTCGCGATCGTGGGCGGCGACGCCGGCGTCGGCAAGACCCGACTGCTCGCTGAGATGGTCACTGCCGCCAACGAGCGCGGTGCCACGGTCCTGGTCGGGCACTGTGTCGACCTCGGTGAGAACCCACCGCCGTACTTGCCGTTCAGCGAGGCGTTCGCCCGCCTCGCCGCCGATCGTCCCGACCTGGTCGATGACCTGCTGGCCGCCCACCCGGTGATCGCGCGCCTCCTGCCCGGGCGCGGTTCGCTCAGCCCCGACGACCGCCTCGATCGTGGGCACCTGTTCGAGTCGGTTCTGGCCGCGTTCGCCCAGCTCGCGGCAAACGCGCCACTGCTGGTCATCGTCGAGGATCTGCATTGGGCCGATCAGGCCACTCGCGATCTGCTCGGATTCCTCTACACCCGTGTCCACAGCGAACGCCTTGTGATCGTCGCGACGTACCGGAGCGACGATCTGCACCGGCGCCATCCGCTACGGCAAACCCTCGCCCAATGGGCCCGCCTGCCAGCGGTTACGCGCATCCAGCTCGACCCGCTGCCGCCCGCCGATGTCCGCGCGCTCGTCTCGGCAATCCATCCCGCACCACTCGGTGAGGCCGATCTCGCCAGCATCGTCAACCGCGCTGAAGGCAACGCCTTCTTCGCCGAGGAACTCGTCGCCGCTGCCGAGCAGTGCGCCGACCCGCAACACCTGCCGTGGCAGCTCGCCGACCTGCTCCTCGTCCGCCTCGACCGGCTCTCCGACGACGCACGCGAGGTCGTGCGCGTTGCCGCAGTCGCCGGCCGGCGCGTTCCGCACGACATGCTCGCCGACGTCGTCGCCTTCGCGCCGGACCGCCTCGACATCGCGCTGCGCGACGCGGTCGACTCCAACGTCCTGCAATTCACCCCGAGCGGGCGCGGCTACACCTTCCGGCATGCACTGCTCGGCGAGGCGGTTTACGACGACCTGCTGCCCGGCGAGCGGGTCCGGCTGCATGCGGCTTACGCCGCCGTCCTCGCCGGGCGCCCCGACCGCAGTCGTGCCGAGCTGGCTCGCCACGCACTGGCCTCGCACGACCTCGAAACGGCATATACCGCGAGCATCCAGGCCGGCGACGAAGCGATGTCGGTCGCGGCACCGCAAGAGGCGCTGCGCCAGTACGAGACTGCGCTCGACCTGCGCGGGCAGCTGGCCGAACCGCCCGGCAATCCGGTCGAGCTCGTCGTCGCGCTCGTCGACGCCGCGCTCGCCGCCGGGCAGGCCTCGCGCGGGCGTCGGCTGGCCAGTCAAGGCCTGGCCGAGTTGCCTGCTGACGCGCCCGACTCCGATCGCGCCCACCTGCTCTATGCGGTGGCTCGTGCCGCCGTCGACAGCGAGTCCGAGGGTGAGTCGATGGATGCCGCCGCCGACGCGCTGCGGCTCACGCCACCGGAGCCGAGCATGTTCCGGGTGCGGGTAGCCGCCCTGTACTCACGGATCAACCTCATCCGCGGCCGCGACGTCGACGCCGAGCGCTGGGCCCTCGACGCGATCGACGGCGCCGAGGCACTCGGCCGGCCGGCGGCCGCGGCCGAAGCGCGCACCACCCTCGCGATGCTGCGCCGCCGGGTCAGCGAGCCTGACGAGGTGACCGCCCAGCTGCACGACATCGTCGAGCAGGCACGCGCGAACGGCGAGCTGGCCGCCGAGATCCGCAGCCGCTACAACCTCGGCAGCCTGTTCGCCGAGCAGGGCCTGCTCGCCGAATCCGAGGACGCGTTCGAGCTCGCCTGGCGGCGCGCCCGTGACCTGGGCCGGCCAGTGGTCGCTGTTCGGGCTCGATGCGCGCGCCATGGTCGGCACGTTGCGCCACCAGCGCGGCGACTGGGACGGCGCGATCGCAGCGCTCGACATGACCGGCGAAACACCGCCCGACCTCGCAGCCGCTCGGCTGATATCTGCCGCGCTGATCGTGCGGGTCGGCCGCGGCGAGGCCGACGCCGCTGACGGCGATGCGCTTCGCGAGATGTGGCCACTCGAGAGCCTGGTCGCCAACGGCTCCATCCTCGCGATGCTCGAAGCACACGCCCAGGCTGGTCGCGCAGAGCAGGCCCTCGCCCTCGTCGACGAGGCCGTCGAGATCCTCGGCGATGTCTGGCAGGAAGAGTGGTTCCTGGGCCGCATCCGCATCTCGTCCCTCGGCCTGCGGGCGTGCGCGGCCGCAGTCCGCGACGCCCCGACCGCCGTGCGCGCCGCCCTGGTCGACCGGGCGCGCGGCCTGTTCGAAGACGGGCGGACGGCAGAGCAGAAAGGCCTGCCCATCGGCCGCCGGCTCGGTGTCGAGGCGCTGGCCTGGAGCGCACGGCTCGAGGCCGAATGGGCCTACCTGCGCTGGGTCGCCGGGATCGACCCGCCCGACGAGGACGAGCACGTCGCGGCATGGAGGCGTGCGATCGAGGCATTCGGCTACGGCAACGCGACCGAGATGACGCGCGGCCGGGTGCGGCTGGCCGAGGTGCTGCGCGCTGCTGGACGCGGCACGGAGGCTGCCGAGCAAGCTGATCTGGCCCGAACCGCAGCGCGGGCGATGGGCGCCCAGCCGATGCTCGACGAGATCCGCTCGCTCGGCACGTCGCCGGCGCCGGCCAAGGCGGCGCCGTCCGGGTTCGGTGCGCTCACCGACCGCGAGCGCGAGGTGCTCGACCTGCTCGTCGACGCGCGCACGAACCGGCAGATCGCGTCGCGGTTGTACATCAGCGAGAAGACGGTCAGCGTGCATGTCTCGAACATCCTGGCCAAGCTCGGCGTGCGCAGCCGAGCCGAAGCCGCCGCGCTGGCCCGCACGGTCCGCTGACGGATCAGCCGAGAGATCAACCGACAGCGAAGCCGCGCAGCCCCTGCGGCGGCACGTCGCGCACGTCCAGGTCGGTCACCGACGCCTCGCGCGGGCCCTCGCGCAGGAAGCCGAGCACCCGCTCGACCGCTGGTGCCGGCCCTTCCAGGTGCGCCAGCACCGTGCCGTCCGGTTCGTTGCGTACCCAGCCGGCGACACCGGCCGATCGGGCCACCTGCCGCGTCGAGTCGCGGAAGCACACCCCTTGCACCCGTCCGTGCACGGTCACTCGGCGCGCGACGTGATCAGGCACCGGCGACCCGCTCGGTGATCACCTCGGCCAGCGTGTCGGCGGCCTCGTCGGGCAGCCAGTGGCTCGCGCCGTCCAGCGGGACGAATCGGTACGGGCCCTCGACGTAGGACGCCGTCAACTCGGCCGCTTCGGCGCCGAACGCCGGATCGCCGCTGCCCCACACGTAGGACGTGGGCACGGTGACCCGCGGCAGCTCACCGGGGTCGTCCACTCCCATCGCGCGGTACCAGGACAGGGCCGCGGTGAGCACACCGGGTTCGCTGAAGAACGCGACGTCCTCGGCCACCCGCTCCGGCGCGACGAACCCGCCGTACATCGTCTTCAGGCCGGCGCCGTCGTGGGCCAGCAGCATCGTCTCGGCGGTGCCCTCCTCGCGGAACTTCAAGATGTAGCCGAACCGCTCGCGCTGGGCCGCATCGCGGGCCAACACGGCGTTCAGCGCCGCCTGGTGCGGGGTCGAGACGGCCGTCCAACTGCGCACAAGATCGGGCCGGCGCGCTGCGACCTGCCAACCCACCACCCCGCCCCAGTCGTGCCCGACCAGGTGCACCGATCCGCCCAACGCCTCGATCATCGCGACCACGTCGGCGGTGAGATTCGGCAGCGCGTAGGCCGCGACGTCGGTCGGGCGGGCGCCGGGCGAGTAGCCACGCTGATCCATCGCGACCACCGGCATCCCGAGCGAGTCGAGCCGCTCGGCCACGCCCTGCCAGGAGGTGCAGCGCTGCGGGAATCCGTGCAGGCAGAGCACCGGAGGACCGGAGCGCTCACCCCAGGTCAAGCCGCTGAACGTCATTCCGTTGATCTCGAGGTCGAGATGCCCACGCGCCATGAGGCACACCGTAGTGGTCGGCTGCCCTGGAAATCCGGGCTACACTTGACGTGCAGCTCGAGCAATCGGGCTGACTTCGCGTGCCCCGCCACGGCTTGTACTCAGCGTGGCTAGGCGGCCGGCCTCGGTCCGTCCCAACAGACGGCTCGCCGGCCGCGACACCGGGCACCAGGGCGCACGGCTCACCCCGAGCCGCGCGCGACAACCGAGGCCGCACACAGGCTGCGAACGTCCTGCGTGCACAAGTACAGAGGAGGACGCCGGCATGCCCGTCGTCACCATGAAGGAAATGCTCGAGGCAGGTGTCCACTTCGGACACCAGACCCGCCGGTGGAACCCGAAGATGAAGCGGTTCATCCTCACCGAGCGCAACGGGCTCTACATCATCGATCTGCACCAGACGCTGTCCTACATCGACCGCGCCTTCGAGTTCGTGAAGGAGACCGTGGCCCACGGCGGCACGGTGCTCTTCATCGGCACGAAGAAGCAGGCGCAAGGCTCGATCGCCGAGCAGGCAACCCGCGTCGGGATGCCCTACGTCAACCAGCGCTGGCTGGGCGGCATGCTCACCAACTTCCAGACCGTGCACAAGCGGCTGCAGCGGATGAAGGAACTCGAGTCGCTCGAGCAGGCCGGCTGGGAAGGCACCGCCACCAAGAAGGAGCAGCTCATGCTCCAGCGCGAGAAGGACAAGCTCGAGCGCACCCTCGGCGGCATCCGCGAGATGAACAAGGTGCCGAGCGCGGTCTGGATCGTCGACACCAAGAAAGAGCACATCGCCGTCGGCGAGGCGCACAAGCTCGGCATCCCGGTGATCGCGATCCTCGACACCAACTGCGACCCGGACGAGGTCGAGTACAAGATCCCGGGTAACGACGACGCCATCCGCAGCGCCGCGCTGCTCACGCGGGTCATCGCCGACGCCGTCGCCGAAGGCCTCGTCGCCCGCGCCGCACAAGCCGCGAACGCCGGCCGCGACGAGAAGCCGGCCGAGGGCGGCCAGCTGGCCGTCGACGAGCCGATGCCCGAGTGGGAGCGCGACCTGCTCCAGCCCGCCGGTTCGGGCGAGCCTGCGCCCACCGCCTGACAACCCGCGTGATCATGCACGGCTGCCTGCCAGGGCAGGCAGCTGTGCATGATCACGAATGAGAGAGACGAGAGAGAACGAGAAATGGCGAACTTTTCCGCCGCTGATGTGAAGAAGCTCCGTGACGCCACCGGCGCCGGAATGATGGACGCGAAGAAGGCGCTCGAGGAGGCCGACGGCGACTTCGACCGCGCCGGCGAGATCCTGCGCGTCAAGGGCGCTGCCAAGGTGGCCAAGCGTGGTGACGAGCGAGAGGCGTCGAACGGCCTCATCGCGGCCGCCGAGGGCGCCATGATCGAGCTCGCCTCCGAGACCGACTTCGTCGCGAAGAACGAGCAGTTCCAGACCCTCGCCGGCGACATCGTCACGCACTTCGCCAACTCGAGTGCCACTGACGCTGCCGAGCTCAAGAGCGAGAACCTCAAGGACGGCAAGACCGTCGAGCAGAGCGTGTCGGAGCTGGCCGCCGTGATCGGCGAGAAGCTCGAGTTGCGCCGGGCCGTCAAGCTCGACGGCCGGGTGGCGACCTACCTGCACCGCAAGGCGTCCGACCTGCCGCCGCAGGTCGGCGTGCTCGTGCAGTTCGACGGCGACAACGCCGAGGCCGCGCGCGGTGCCGCGATGCAGGTGGCCGCGCTGCGCGCCAAGTACCTGACCCGCGCCGATGTTCCGGCTGATGCGGTCGAGACCGAGCGACGCGTCCTCGAGGAGAAGACGCGCGCCGAGGGCAAGCCCGAGCAGGCGATCGCGAAGATCGTCGAAGGTCGCCTCAACGCGTTCTACGCCGACAACGTGCTCCTCGAGCAGGAGTCGGTGCGCGAGGCAAAGAAGACCGTCAAGCAGGTCCTCGACGAGGCCGGCGTGACGATCACGAAGTTCGCCCACTTCGAGGTCGGCCAGGCCTGAGAGCCGACCCACTAGGGTCGGACGAAACGCACACGACGGAAGGGGCTGCCGCACATGGACGAAACTGATGCGGCGGCCCCTCCGCTCTACAAGCGGGTGCTGCTGAAACTCTCGGGCGAGGTTTTCGGCGGCGGCAAGATCGGCGTCGACCCCGACGTGGCGCACTCGCTGGCCGAGCAGATCGCCGATGTCGTCCGCGGCGGTACCCAGGTCGCGATCGTCGTTGGCGGCGGCAACTTCTTCCGCGGCGCCGAGCTGCAGCAGCGCGGCATGGACCGCGATCGAGCCGACTACATGGGCATGCTCGGCACCGTCATGAACTGCCTGGCGCTACAGGACTTTCTCGAGAAGGCCGGCGTGCCGACCCGCGTGCAGACGGCCATAACCATGGGTCAGGTGGCAGAGCCGTACATCCCGCGGCGGGCCGAACGGCACCTCGAGAAGGGCCGCGTGGTGATCTTCGGCGCCGGTGCCGGATTGCCGTACTTCTCCACCGACACCGTCGCCGCGCAGCGTGCCCTCGAGATCGGCTGCAACGTGCTGCTGCTCGGCAAGAACGGTGTCGACGGCATCTACGACGCCGACCCCCGTCTCGTGCCCGACGCCGTCCGCTTCGACCGGATCAGCTACGACGAGTACCTGCAGCGCGGGCTGCAGGTCGCCGACGCGTCCGCGTTCAGCCTGTGCCGCGAGAACGGCATGCCGATCGTGGTCTTCGAGCTTGCCGAGGGCAACATCGGCCGCGTCGTCCGCGGTGAGAAAATCGGCACCGTTGTCAGCGCGACCGGCTGACCCGCGCCCCCACAACACGTTCCGTAGAAGGGATCGACGGTGATCGACGAGACGCTCTTCGAAGCCGAGGAGAAGATGGAGAAGGCCGTGCACGTGGCGCGCGACGAGCTCGGCGGCCTGCGCACCGGCCGCGCGAACGCGAGCGCCTTTGCCCGGCTCGTCGTCGACTACTACGGCGCGCCCACGCCGATCCCGCAGATGGCCACGGTGAACATCCCCGAGGCGCGGATGGCCGTCATCAAGCCTTATGACGCCAGCCAGCTCGGCGCGATCGAGAAGGCGATCCGCGACAGCGATCTCGGCGTCAACCCGAGCAACGACGGCAACATCATCCGGATCGTGTTCCCGCAGCTGACCGAGGAGCGCCGTCGCGACCTGGTCAAGGTTGCGCGGCACAAGGGCGAGGACGCGAAGGTAGCGATCCGCTCGATCCGCCGGCACGCGAAGGACGCCTTGGACAAGCTCGCCAAGGACGGTGAGGTCGGTGAGGACGACGTGCACCGCGCCGAAGCCGAACTCGACAAGCTCACCGGCCGCTACACCGGGCAGGTCGACGACCAGGTCAGATCCAAGGAAGCCGAGCTACTCGAAATTTGAGGGTGATCCGGTGAGCGGGCTGTCGCGCGCGCGACGCATCGGCGGCGGCCGGATCGTGGTCCCGCCCGCACCGCCAACCGGTCCCGACGTCACCAGGCCGGCACAACCGCCGCTGCCACCGCCGTCACGCGCCGGCCGCAACCTGCCCGCGGCGATCGGCGTCGGCCTGGGGCTCGGCGTCGTCATCCTCGCCACCCTGTTCCTCTACCGGCCCAGTTTCGCGGTACTCGTCGGTCTCGCCGTTGCGTACGGCAGCTACGAGTTGAGCAGGGTGATCGGGACGACCGGCGTGCACGTCGCGCTCGTGCCGGTCTTGGTCGGTGGTGTCGCGTCGCTGGCGGCGGCCTGGGCCCGTGGACCTGACGGGCTGGTCATCGGCATCGTGCTGAGTGCGTGCGGCGTGCTGATCTGGCGCATCGGCGACGGTGCGGACGGTTTCCTGCGCGATGTCGGCGCCTCGTACCTGGTGCTGCTCTACGTGCCGGCGTTGGCCGGGTTCGCCGTCCTGTCCGTGCACGCCGACGACGGCGCGGCGCGCATCCTCGCCTTTGCGGTCACCGTGGTGTGCAGCGACACCGGCGGTTACGCCAGCGGCGTGCTCTTCGGCCGGCATCCGCTCGCCCCGATCGTGTCCAAGGCGAAGACCTGGGAAGGATTCGCCGGTTCGCTGCTGTTCTGCGCGGCGTCGGGGGTGCTGTTCCTGACGCTCACCTTCCACGAACCGTGGTGGAAAGGGCTCGCCTTCGGCGCCGCGATCTGCGTGACCGCAACCCTCGGCGACCTCGGCGAGTCGGTCATCAAGCGCGATCTCGGCGTCAAGGACATGAGCAACCTGCTGCCCGGGCACGGCGGACTGATGGACCGCCTTGACTCGATGCTGCCGTGCGCGGCGGTCGCGTACCTGCTGCTTTCGGCATTCGCGCCGATCTGATGCCACGCCGGGTGTCCCGCGCCGAAGCGCTGGCCGAGGTTGCCGCCCTGCCGCGAGATCGCACCGTCCTGGTCGGCATCGACGGCTACGGCGGCGCGGGCAAGACGACCCTCGCGGCAGACGCCGCGGCGTTGGTCCCGGGCGCGGTCGTCGTGCATGCCGATGACTTCTCCTCGCCGAGCGTGCCGGAGTGGGACTTCAACCGATTCCGGGCCCAGGTGCTGCTGCCGCTGCTCGCCGGACGAGCCGGCCGCTACCAGCGCTGGGAGTGGGACCGTGATGAAGGCGCCGAGTGGCACGACGTGCCGACTCGACCGGCTGGTGATCCTGGACGGCGTGTCCTCGACACGTGCCGAGGTGGCCGCGCCGTGGGATCTCACGATCTGGGTCGACACGCCGGAGAACGTGCGGCTTGACCGTGCCCTGGTACGCGACGGCGCGGCGATGCTGCCGATGTGGCACGACGTGTGGCTGCCCGAGGAGGAGGCCTACGTCGCCCGTGAGGACCCGCTGTCTCGTGTCGACCTCATCGTCAGCGGTGTCGGATAGGGGTGGGAACCTCGTCGCATGCACGAGACCAGCGACGAATTGCAGGGCCTGCAGCACCTGCTCGACCGGAGCTTCGAAAGCGCGTCCGAGCACCTGAAGTCGATCATGACGCCGGAGCGGCGGTTGACCGCCGACCGGCTGGTCGCCGAACTGCCGATCCCGGCGGTGCTCAACATCGCCACCGTCACCAAGTCCGGCGAACCCCGGGTCTCGGCCGTCGACGGGCACTTCCTGCACGGCCAGTGGTACTTCACCACCGCGGCCGACTCGCCGAAAGCCCGCCAGTTGCGCGCCCGCCCGGCGATCAGCGCCTCGTTCACCCCGCGCGACGGGTTCGGCGTGTTCTGCCACGGCGCGGTGGCCCACCTCGCCGGTGCCGACAGCGAGATGCTCCGCAACCACTTCGCCGCCACCTACGGCAGCGACCCCGAGGAGTGGGGAACCATCACCTATTACCGCATCGACGCGACGTGGCTGGTCGGCTTCGCGATGACCGACGCCGAGATGGCCGAGATCGAGGCCGCCCGCCAGGCACGAGGCGGCTGAGCAGCGGTCCCGGGCCGGCCGCCGAGTCTGGGAGAATCGAGCGGTCATGACCTCGCTCCCGCTCGTCTTCGAACCGCCCCGCCGCGCCAAGCCGCCGACCCATCTCGCCGACCTCGACGCGGCCGCGCGCCGGGCCGCGGTCGTCGAACTCGGCTTGCCGGCGTTTCGCGCCGACCAGCTCAGCCGGCACTACTTCGCCCGGCTGGAGAACGATCCGTCGGCCATGACCGACCTGCCTCCGGCCGTGCGCGCGCAGATCGGGCCGGCCTTGCTGCCTGCGCTGCTCACCGAGGTCCGCTCGCTGCAGACCGATGCCGGGACGACCCGAAAGACGCTGTGGCGACTGCACGACGGCGCGCTGGTCGAGAGCGTGCTGATGCGCTATCCCGACCGGATCACGGTCTGCGTGTCCAGCCAGGCCGGCTGCGGGATGGCCTGCCCGTTCTGCGCCACCGGACAGGGTGGCCTCACCCGCAACCTGTCGACCGCCGAGATCGTCGAGCAGGTCTTCGCTGCTGCGCGCGTGGCCGCGCGCGGCGAGCTGCCCGGCGGGTCTCGGACGGCTCTCGAACGTCGTCTTCATGGGGATGGGCGAGCCGCTGGCCAACTACCCCCGGTTGGCCGCCGCGCTGCACCGGCTCACCGACAAGGCCCCCGACGGTCTGGGGTTGAGCCAACGCGCGATCACGGTCTCGACTGTGGGCCTGGTGCCGGCAATCGGCCGGCTCGCCGACGAAGGGCTCAACCTCACCCTCGCCGTGTCGCTGCACGCACCCGACGACGAACTGCGTGACACGCTCGTTCCGGTGAACACCCGATGGAAGGTCGCCGAGGTGCTCGCCGCCGCCGACGCGTACGCCGCGCGCACCGGCCGCCGCTACTCGATCGAGTACGCCATGATCCGCGACGTCAACGACCAGCCGTGGCGGGCCGACCTGCTCGGCGACCTGCTGGCGCCACGCCTTGCCCACGTCAATCTCATCCCGCTCAACCCGACCCCGGGTTCCGCAGTGGGACGCCTCGCCCAAACCGGTCGAGCGCGAATTCGTTCGCCGTCTGGCCGCGCGCGGCGTCGCAGTCACCGTCCGGGACACGCGCGGTCGCGAGATAGACGGTGCCTGCGGGCAGCTGGCCGCAGCCGAATAAGCATGCGCGGGGCCGGAGGGCAGCTGGTCGGCCTGCTGCGTGACGCAGCGCGGCTGGATCGCACCCAGTCCGACCCGGTGGTGTCGTTGCGAAACGCGGTCGGCGTGGCCGCGCCGCTGGCTATCGCCATCGCTGCGGGCGTGCCTTCGGCCGGGCTGCCGTCGACCATCGGCGCGTTGCAGACCGGCTTCGCCGACCGACCAGGGCCGTACCGGCTGCGCGTGCTGCGCATGCTCGGCACGGCGCTCGCGGCGGCGACCACGAGCGGGCTGGCCGTGCTGGCTTCGACGAGCAACCTCGGATCGGCGGCGCTGATCCTCGTCCTGGCCTTCTGCGCCGGGCTACTGCTCACCGCCGGCCCGGCCGCGACGCAGGTCGGCACCGCTTCGGTGGCCGCTGCGCTGATCATTGGCCATATCGCGCAGCCGCCGGGCAACGCATTTCACATCGCGCTGCTCGTGTTCGCCGGCGGCGCCGGGCAGGCGCTGCTGGCGGTGGCTGCCTGGCCGTTGCGGCGCCACCTGCCCGAGCGACTCGCGCTGGCCGGGCTCTACCGCGAACTTGCCGGCATGGCTCGCCGGCCACAGGGCCCGCAAACCGGCCCGCAGGCCGGGCCGGCGATCGATACGGTGCGGCAGACCTTGTACGGGCTCGGTCATGACTACGGGCCGAGCGTCGAGGCCTATCGCGTGCTGCTCGACGAGGCCGAGCGGATCCGCCGCGAGGTGATCGTGCTGGCGGCCCTGGTCGAGCGGCTCACCGACGACGGTGACCCGGTCAGCGCCGGGCTCGTCCGCGCTGCGCTGGTCGCCGCCGGTGACGTCCTCGATCACGTCGCCGACGCGCTGGCCGAGGGCCGGCCGATCGAACACGTCACGCTCGCGCCGGCGCGCAAGAGCGTCCGCACCGCCAGCGAGCGGCTCGAGGCGCCCGGGCCGTCCCGCGGCGAGCTGACCCGCCGCGCCACCGCAGCCCGGCTGCGCAAGCTTGCCGGACAGCTGCGCGCTGTCATCGAGACCTCGACACCCGGGGCGAGCGAGGGCGGCCGTCCGGAAGTGCGCGACCTCATCTCCGGCCTGCACCTGCGCGATCCGATCGCGACGCTTCGCGCGAACCTGACTCCCGACTCGGCGATCCTGCGGCACGCGGCCCGCACTGCGGTGCTGGTCGCCGGTTCGGACCTGGTCGTCCGGCTCGCCGGTTACGGCCGCGGGTACTGGGTGCCGCTCACCGTGCTGGTGGTGCTGCGCCCGGACTTCGCCTCGACGTTCCAGCGCGCAGTCATGCGCGTGGTGGGGACGGTGATCGGCCTGCTGGTGGCCACCGAGTTGCTGCACTGGATCCCGGGTGGCGACTGGTATTACGTCGCGCTGATCGGGGTGTTCTACTTCGGCGTCCGGTTCGCCGGTCCGGGCAACCTCGGCCTGACCGCGATCTCGCTCAGCGGGCTGGTCGTCGTGCTGTTGACGGTGAGTGGGGTGCCGGCGCACACGACGCTGGTTGCGCGGTCATCCGACACCGCCATCGGTGGCGCGCTCGCCCTGGTGGCGACGCTGTTCTTCCCGCTGTGGGAGCGCACGCTCGTCCCAGCCCGGCTGGCCGACCTGCTCGGGGCGTACCGCGCCTATCTCGCGGCGCTGGCCGATCCACGGTCGACGCTGGACGAGCGGCAGCGGGCGCGGGCCGGCGCCCGGTTGGCGCGCAGCAACGCGCAGGCGTCGGTGGATCGGGCCCGGGCCGAGCCGGTGACGGGGCGGTCCGCTGTCGAACTCGGCGAGGCGGTGCTGGCCAACTCTCATCGCGTCGTGCACGCGCTGATGACCGTCGACAGCCTGCGCGCCGCCCTCCAGGAGGCGGGTGGCGCTCCCGAACTCGACGCGCTGTTGCACCAGGCCGGCCTCGCGCTGCACGCGTGCGAGCAGGCCGTGCGCACCTCGTCGGCCCCTCACGGCGCGCCATCCCTGCGCGCCGCCCAGGAGGAGCTGCACGCCTTCCTGACCGCACATCCGGAACGGGTCGGTGGCGTCGAGACGGCCGGTGCGTTCGCCGACGCCTCCGACCGGCTGGCCAACGCAGTCGACACCCTGGTCAGCGAGCTTCGCCGCCAACTCGGTGCTCGTGCAGCAGTACGGTCGAATGCGTGACCTTCGATGATCTTGCTGCCTTCACCGCCCTGCCCCGCCTCACCGGCCTGACCCTCAGCCACGACGGATCGCGGTTGGTCGCCGTGCTGCAGCAGCCCGACGCCAAGGGCTCCCGGTACACCTCCTCGCTGTGGGACGTCGACCTCGACGGTGGCGCGCCGAGACGGCTCACCCACTCAGACAAGGGCGAGACGGCTCCGGCGTTCCGCCCCGACGGCTCGCTGCTGTTCGTGTCGTCGCGCCCCGACGTGGCCGGGTCGAGCGAGGACGAGAACGACGGCGCGCTGTGGTGCCTGCCGCCGGCGGGGGAGCCCTACGTGCTCAGCCGGCGTCCCGGCGGGCTCGGCGCACCGGTCGTCGCCGCCGAAACGGGCGAGGTCGTGCTCACCGGCAGCCGCCTCACCTACTCGAGTGACGACGATGACGCCGAGCGACGCGGCACCCGCAAGGACCGCAAGATCAGCGCGATCCTGCACACCGGGCATGCCGATCCGGTACTGGGACCACGAACTCGGCGACGAGTCGGCGCGGCTGCTCCTGCTCGACCAGGAAGCCGAGGTCCGCGACCTCGCGCCGGACGCCACCACCGAACTGCTCGAAGCCGGCTACTCGATCAGTGCTGACGGCAGCACCGTCGCCACCAGCTGGCGGCCGCGCCGTCCGCACGGCAAGTGTCCGTACGCGGTGTCGGTCATCGACGTGCCCAGTGGCAAGCGGACGGTGCTGATGGCCGCGGACGGCTGTCAGTACGGCGGTCCGGTGATCTCGCCGGACGGCACGCTGGTTGCATTGGAGCAACAGCGCGACGGATCGTTCGAGCGGCCGATCGCGGACGCGTTGCTGATCGTTCCGGCGGCCGAGGGCGAACCCGTGCAGGTCGAGTTGGGCGATCTGTACCCGACCGAATGGGTGTGGGCGGCGGACTCGGCGACGCTGTTCGTGAGCGGTGACCTGCACGGCCGCGGCGGCGTGCTCGCGGTCGACCCAGCGACCGGATTCGTCGAGCGCACGATTGCCGACGACGCGGTGTACTCGAGCCTCTGCGCGGCGCCGGACGGCTCGGCGCTCTACGCGCTGCGCTCGACCATCGATGCGCCCCCGCACCCCGTCCGACTCGATCCGGGCGCCGACCGGCAGGTGCCGGTCGCGCTGGCGCCGCCGGCACCGATGCCCGAGTTGCCGGGCGACCTTGTCGAGCTGAGCGCAACCGCCGCCGACGGCCAGAGCGTGCACGGGTGGCTGTGCCTGCCGCCGGCATCGGACCAGCCGGCACCGGTGATGCTGTGGATCCACGGCGGACCGTTCGGCTCGTGGAACGCGTGGAGCTGGCGATGGAACCCGTGGGTCGCCGTGGCGCACGGCTGGGCCGTCGTGCTGCCCGATCCCGCCCTCTCGACCGGGTACGGGCCGGGCTGGCTCGGCCGGGCCTGGCCATACGTCGCCGCCGATGTCTTCGCCGATTGCGAGGCGGTGCTCGACGCGGTGCTCGAGATGCCCGATGTCGACCCGACGAAGGTGGCCTGTCTCGGCGCGTCATTCGGCGGCTATATGACGAACTGGGTGGCCGGGCACGTCGATCGGTTCCAGGCCATCGTCACGCACGCCGGGCTGTACGCGCTCGACCAGCAACACAAGACGACCGACGCCGCGCAGTACAAGACCGGGATCTTCGGTGAGCCGGCCGAACACCCGCAGTGGTACGCGGCCAATTCGCCGCACAACGGCGCGGTCGGCGAGACCCCGATGCTCGTCATCCACGGCAGCCGCGACTACCGGGTGCCGGTGAGCGAGGCGCTGCGGCTGTGGTGGGACCTGGTCAGCGGATGGGACGGCGAGGCGGAGACCATGCCGCACCGTTTCCTGCAGCTGACCGGCGAGAACCACTGGGTGCTCTCGCCGGCCAACGCCGAGATCTGGTACGACGCGCTGCTGGGGTTCTGTGCGCAGCACGTCCTCGGCAGGCAGTGGACGCCGTCGGCGTTGCTGTAGGCAGACGCGTCAGGCGGTGACCGAGCCTCGGCAGGAGTTGCCCGTCGAGCCGGGTTCACCGCGCGGAACGTGATGCGGTCGGTGCCGGCGCTGTTGGTCAGTGTCCGGTTGACGCTGAACGACCCGCTCGGGGCCTGTGTCGTGGCCGAGCCGGAGCGCACTGCCTGGCCGTTGCGCTTGATGGTCCAGTTCCAATGCTGGCCGGCCCGGTTGACGTCGACCTCGCCCTCGACCTCGAGCAGGCCGTTGTCCGCCTTCGCCTTCAACTTCCATGACCCGTGCGCGGAGCAGCTGCCGTGGTCGCGGACGCCTCCGCCGCCGCTGTGGGCGAACGCGGCCGGTGCGAGCACGAGTCCCGAGCCGAGCATGCCCAGGGCGAGCGAGGTGGCGATGGTGTTGCGGGTGCTTCGACGAATCGTCATGACTGAACTCCAATGTCTGGGTGGGTGATGGAGTTCAGGTTGGTTCACTCGTAGTTCTAGCGTCGATCGGGCGATCGTCCTAGTACCGCGCCTCATGATGAAGCAGCCAGGACGATCGCCCGATCAGATGCGGTTAGGCGATCCCCGACTCGTAGGCCGGCTCGAGCGCCGACGCGTCATCGGGCACCACCACGATCGGCTCGGGCTTGCTGGGCCGGATCGCGAAGGTGACGAGCAGCCAGGTGCCGACCAGGAACGCAGTCGCTACCCAGAACGACTTGTCCGCTGCCACCACGAACACGTGCCGGGCGGCTTCGGCGGGGGACAGCCGCGGGTCGACGTCGGCCGCCGCGCTCTTGGTTGCCGAGCCGAACACGGTGACCAGCACGGCCAGACCGAGCGAGCCGCCGAGCTGCTGCATCACGTTGACCAGACCGGACGCCGCACCGGCATCGGCCGGGGCCACGCCGTCCAGCGCGGTCGTGGTCAGCGGCACGAACGCCAGGCCGTTGCCGAGACCGAAGATCACCAACGGTCCGACCAGGTCGAAGTAACCGCTCGACTCGCCGAGCCGGGTCAGCCACAACATGCCCAGCGTGGAGAAGGTGATGCCGATGATCATCAACCGGTGGGCGCCGATGCGGTCGACGAGCACGCGCGCGCTCAGTTGGGAGGCCGCGAACACGATCGCGGTGAGCGGCAGGAACGCGAAGCCGGTGACCAGGTCGCTGTAGCCCAGCACCGACCGCAGGAACTGGGTGAGGAAGAAGAACATCCCCATCATCCCGGCGACCAGCAGCAGCCGGGCGACGTACGAGCTGGACCGGTTCCGGTCGGCGAACATCCGCAGCGGGGTGATCGGCGACGGTGCACGCAACTCGGTCAGGACGAACGCGGCCAGCAACACCAGCCCGAGCGCGAACGAGCCGATCGTCTCGGCGTTGGCCCACCCGTCGGATGCCGCGTGGACGAAGCCGTAGACCAGGGCGGTCATGCCGATGGTCGAGGTGAGCGCGCCGGCCAGGTCGAAGCGGCCGTGCTGGCGGTCGGTCTCGGGCAGGATGCGCGCGGCAGCGAGCAGGACGGCACCGATCGGGACGTTGACGAACAGGACCCAGCGCCAGGACGCCCACTCGGAGAGCATGCCGCCGGCGATCAGGCCGACAGCGGCGCCGCCGATGGACACTGCGGTGTAGAGACCGATGGCCCGGGTGCGCTCGCGGCCCTGCGAGAACATCACCATGAGCAGCGCGAGCGCCGATGGCGAGGCGAGCGCGCCGCCGATGCCCTGAATGGCCCGAGCAGCGAGCAACTCGCCCGGGTTCTGGGCGAAACCGCCGGCAAAGGACGCCAGGGTGAACAGCGCGATACCGGCCAGGAAGACCCGGCGACGGCCGAGGATGTCGCCGGCACGGGCGCCGAGCAGGAGCAGCCCGCCGAAGGTAAGGGTGTAGGCGTTGACGACCCAGGACAGGCTCTCCGGGGAGAAGCCGAGATCGGCCTTGATGTCGTGTAGGGCGATGTTCACGATCGTCCCGTCGAGAACGACCATCAGCTGACTGGTGAGGATCAGCGCCAGGACGAGACCGGTGCGGGTCACACGTCGTGGAAGCGGGAGAGACACGAGCAAAACCTCGATTTGAGTAGTAACATCGGTGAAACGGATGGATCCTCCGGTAAGAACAATACGGAGGATGCCTCCGGATCCGCAAGTTGTTTTCCGGACCTATTTCTCAGCCCAGACCCTGGAGACGTGGTGACAGACGCAGCGGCGCCGGCGCGCGCTCCGCGCAAGGACGCCGCGCGCAACCACGACGCGCTGCTCAACGCGGCCGCGGAGGTCTATGCCGAGCGCGGCGTGGAAGGATCGCTGGAAGAGATCGCGCGGCGTGCCGGTGTGGGCATCGGCACGCTCTACCGGCACTTCCCGTCCCGCGACGCCTTGAACGAGGCGGTCTACCGCCGCGAGGTCGAAGGGCTGTGCGACCAGGCCGGCGAGCTGCTTCGCGAAACGGAACCGGTCGACGCGCTCGCGAAATGGATGCGCGCCTTCGCGCACTACGTCGCGCTCAAGCGCGGTATGGCGATGGCGCTCAAGTCGGCGCTCGGCCCGGACAACGAGTTGTTCAGCTACAGCCATCGGCGCATCCGCGAGGCGCTGGGCAGCCTGCTCGACGCGGCGGTCGCCACCGGCCGGATCCGCACCGACGTGGATCAGGAGGATCTGCTCCGCGCGATGAGCGGCATCTGTATGGCCACCGACCTGACGGGCTGGTCGGAGCGCACCGGACGGCTGGTCGACCTGCTCGTCGACGGGTTGCGCTACGGGGCTGCCACGCCGGTCTAGGCACATCGCGGCCCGGTGGCGCTGTACTACCTGCCGCAGGCCGTCAGGACCTCGACAACCGGGTCACCGACGGTGGCACGTCGATGCCGGAGCGCAGATCGGGCGCCGCGATCGGCGTGCCGTAGGTGGGGCGCTGCGGCACGACGCCGGCCCATGCATCGCCGGCGACGTCGTCGTCGGGATCCTCCGGCCAGCCGTCCGAGATCTTCAGCGACCACTGCGTGATCGGCAGCGCCAGGACGAGCGTGGCGGCCAGTTCCTGCTTGCGCGGCCGGCGGATCTCGTCGCTACGGCCGGGGATCAGCCGTTCGGTGATCACATCGAGGGCATGTTCGCGATCGTCGGCCGGTGTGCAGGTGCCGAACAGGACGGCACTGCGGTAGTGCAGTGATGACTCGAACGCCGACCGGGCCACGACCACGCCTTCGAGCGAGGTGACCGCCAGGCAGGTCGGCGCGCCGGCAGCGAGGCGGCGCATCCACGGCGAGCCGGTCGAGCCGTGCGCGAGGACGACATCGCCGTCGCGCACGATCGCGGTCGGGATCACCACCGGCTGACCGGATTCGTCGGCCAGGCCGAAGTGGCCGAGGATGCACGAGTCGAGCAGCGCATCGAGAGCAGCGCGGTCAGTACTGCCCTTCTCGCGCAGTCGGGTGATCTCGGTCCGGCTCATCGGCACTGTCCCCGCGTCATCGGCCAATCATCCCGTTCACCAGCGCCGCCATTTTGGACGGTCGGCCGCGCCGTTGCTCGGCCGAGTCGGCCCAGGCCATCGCTTGCAGGCCGGCATTGGCGCCCAGCCAGCGCAGCGGCTCCGGCTCCCAGTTGCGCGAGTGGTGCCCGACCCACGGCAGCCGCACCAGATCGGAGTCGCGGCCGGTGATGAGGTCGGCCAGCGTCCGTCCGGCGAGGTTGGTCGTCGAGACGCCGTCGCCGACGTACCCGCCCGCCCACGCCAGGCCGGTCGTCCGGTCGAGCCCGACCGAGGCGTGCCAGTCGCGCGCGATGCCGAGCGGACCGCCCCAGCGGTGGGTGATCTCGACGTCGCGAAGCACCGGGAACAGCTCGCCGAGGGTGCGCTGGAGCGCCGCGAAGACGCGCGGTACCCGGTCGTAGGCCGGGCGGATCCGCGAGCCGAGGTGATAGGGCGCGCCGCGCCCGCCGAACACCATCCGATCGTCGGCCGTGCGCTGCCCGTAGATGATCAGGTGGCGGAAGTCGGTGAACGTCTCGCGATCGCGCAGGCCGATCTCGTCCCACATCGATGACGCAAGGGGCGCGGTAGCGATCACGAGTGAATACACCGGCGCCGTTGCGCGCCGGTGGCCGGGCAGCTGCGAGGTGTAGCCCTCGGTCGCGCGAACGATCACGTCGGCGCGCACCGTTCCGTGCACGGTGTGCACGACACCGGGATCGAGTCGCTCGACGCGGGTGCCCTCGAAGATGCTCACTCCGCGCGCCTCGACGACCTCGGCGAGGCCGCGGACCAGCCGGGCGGGCTGCACGGCAGCACAGTCCGCGGTGAACGTGCCGCCGAGGACACCGGTTGCGTTGAGCCGGGCACGTGCCTGGTCGGCGTCGAGGAGGTCGAGCTCGAGGCCGTACGCGCGTGCCTCGGCGACCTCCTCCTGCGCGCGCCGCAACTGGGCGGTCGACCGGGCCAGCATGATCGTCCCGCCCGCGGCGAGATCCGCCTCGATACGTTCGTGGGCGGCGACGCGGACGACCTCGGCGACGGTGTCGCGCATCGCCGTGTACTGCGCGATTGCCGCGGCACGACCGGCTTCCGCTGCGAGCGTCGAGATGCTGACCGGGTACAGCGCCGAACACCAGCCGCCGTTGCGGCCGGATGCGCCGAACCCGGCGACCTCGGCCTCGAGCACTGCGACGCGCAGGGACGGATCGAGCTCGTGCAGGTAGTACGCAGTCCACAGCCCGGTGAAGCCGGCGCCGACGATCGCGACGTCGACAGTCGCGTTGCCGTCGAGCGCGGCCCGGGGCACGACCGGCGCAGGCAACTGGTCGAACCAGAGCGACAGCTGCTGGTAATCAGTCACGTCCACTCCTGGCCGATAGTCGATCTTGCCTCCCCCCACTCGCTTCGCTCGGGGGGATCCTGCGACCGACACCGCAAGCTCGCTCCGCTCGCGCGGACGGCGAGCTCTTCGCGCGAGCGCTCATCGCGTCGGGGTTGCTTTTGTCAGGCCAGTACATCTTCCAACGCGACAGCGTCGTAGCCGTGGGCCTCGCCGACGGGGCCGTTGGTGAGTTGCCCCTCGTGGGTGTTGAGGCCCAGCGCGAGCGCGTGGTCGCGGCGCAGCGCGTCGCGCCAGCCACGGTTGGCCAGCTCGACCGCGTAGGGCAGCGTCACGTTGGTCAGCGCGTAGGTCGACGTGTGCGGCACGGCACCGGGCATGTTGGCCACGCAGTAGAAGACCGAGTCGTGCACCTTGAACGTCGGTTCGGCGTGCGTGGTGGGACGGGAGTCCTCGAAGCAGCCGCCTTGGTCGATGGAGATGTCGACGAGCACCGAGCCGGGCTTCATCCGCGAGACGAGCTCGTTGCTCACGATCTTGGGCGCCTTCGCGCCGGCGACGAGCACTGCGCCGATGACCAGATCGGCGTCGAGCACCGCACGCTCGACCTCGTAGGCATTGGACGCGATCGTCTGGCAGTGGCCCTGGTAGATGGCGTCCATCTGGCGCAGCCGGGCGACGTTGCGGTCGAGCAGCAGCACCTCGGCCTGCATGCCGAGTGCGATCGCCGCGGCGTTCTGGCCGGAGACGCCTGCGCCGATGACCACCACCTTCGCTGCGTACACGCCGGGGACGCCGCCCATCAACGTGCCGCGCCCACCGCCCTGGCGCATGAGGTGGTACGACCCGACCTGCGGGGCGAGCCGGCCGGCCACCTCCGACATCGGCGCCAGCAGCGGCAGCGAACCGTCGGGCAGTTGCACGGTCTCGTACGCGATGCCGGTGGTGCCGGCGGCGAGCAGCGCATCGGTGCAGGGCTTGTCGGCCGCCAGATGCAAGTAGGTGAACAGCACCTGGTCCTTGCGCATCCGGTGGTACTCCTCGGCGACGGGCTCCTTGACCTTGAGCACCATGTCGCCGGTGGCCCAGACGTCGTCGGCGGTGTCGAGAATCGTCGCGCCGGCCGCAACGAAGTCGTCGTTCGGGATGGACGAGCCGATCCCGGCGTCGCGCTCGACGAATACCTCGTGCCCGTTGCTGACGAGCTCATGGACGCCCGACGGGGTGATGGCGACCCGGTACTCGTGGTTCTTGACCTCGCGCGGGATGCCGACCTTCATGGCGTGCTGCCTCCACTGTCGAAACGAAGATGTATTCCCGCGATTCTGGAACATCCGGTCGTCCGAGCGCCAGATGTATGACGATGATTCGCTAATCTGACGATATGGCAGCGGAAAATTCTGCGGGACCGGCGCCTGCCGCACCCGCCCCGAAGGATGTTCTGCCCGCGCTGGACCCGATCGACCGGCGCATCCTGCGCGCGCTGGCCACCGATGCCCGGATCCCCAACAACGCGCTCGCGGCCCTCGTCGGCATCGCGCCGTCCACCTGCCTCGGCCGCGTGCGGGCGCTGCGCGAGCGTGGCGCGATCCGCGGCTATCACGCCGACATCGACCCAGCGGTGCTCGGCCGGCCGCTGCAGGCGATGATCGCCGTCCGGCTGCAATCGCACGCGCGCGGGCACATCCCCGGCTTCATGGCCAAGATCGCCAGGCTGCCCGAGGTGATCAACGTGTTCTTCCTCGGCGGGGCGAACGACTTCCTCGTGCACATCGCCGCCACGAGCACCGAGAACCTGCGCGACTTCGTCGTGGTGAACCTGAGCGGCAACCCGGACGTAGCACTCACTGAGACGAATCTGATCTTCGAGCATGTCCGTGCCGGACTGACCCACGACTCCTGAGGGGATCCCCGAGTGCCCACCGTCATCAACGGCCTGCCCGCGCACATCTTGTTGATCCACGTCGTGATCGTTCTCGTCCCGCTCGGCGCACTGTTCACCGTCTTGTGCGCCGTGTGGCCCGCCGCACGAGCCAAGCTCGGATTCATCAGCCCGCTCACGTGCCTCGTCGCGCTCGTTTTCGTACCCATCACCACCCATGCCGGCAAGTGGCTCAGAGATCACCTCAGGGCACAGCTGGGCGACAACCCGGCGATCGACAAGCATGCGAATCTCGGCGGCACCCTGCTGTACTTCGTGATCGGACTGTTCGTCGTCTCGGCCGGCGTGTGGTGGCTCGGTCGCACACGCGTCATGGATCTTCGCCCGGTGACCGCACCCGCCGACCGTGCGTCGGCCGGTACAACGTCGGACGATGGCACCGGCACCGCGACCCGCACCGAAGCCGCGGCGAAGACACTGCCGCAATGGGCCTCAATTCTTGTCGCTGTTGTCGCTGTTGCCGTATCTGCGGTGACTGTCTGGCAGCTCTACCGAATCGGCGACTCGGGTTCGCACGCGGTATGGGGCGGCATCGTCAAGTAGCTCTGCCATTTCTTCACAAAGGCTCGTATGGTCACGTCAACCCGATGTGCTGTTCTCGACGAGGAAGGCGCCCATGCAAATTCCGGCCGCGTTCGACTACGCACGAGCGAGCAGTGTCGAGGAGGCCATCAGCCTGCTCGAACAACACGGCGAGGACGCGAGATTGATCGCGGGCGGGCACAGCCTGCTGCCGATGATGAAGCTACGGCTCGCAGCTCCGTCGATGCTCATCGACATCAACGACCTCACCGACTTGCAGCGCATCAGCATCGACGGTGACGTGCTGCGGATCGGCGCGATGGTGCGCCACGCCGAACTGCTCGATTCGGCAGTGGCGGGCGAGCAGTTCCGGATCCTGCACGATGCGGAACGCGTCATCGCCGATCCCATCGTTCGCAACCGGGGCACCGTCGGCGGATCGCTGTGTCACGCCGACCCCGCCGAGGACTTGTCCGCGGTGCTCGCCGCGCTCAAGGCTGAACTGATCGTGCGTGGCAGCGATGGCGAGCGGTCGATCCCCGTGCGCGAACTGCAGGACGGTCCGTTCGAGACGGTATTGGGCCCGGCGGAGATCGCGATCGAGATCAGGATCCCGATCCGCGCCGGCGCCGGAAGTGCGTACACGAAGGTGCACCGGTGCACCGGTGACTACGCCGTCGCGGCCGCTGGAGCAATCGTGTGGCTCGATGGGAACACGATCAGCGACGTGGGCATCGCCCTAGCCGCCGTGGGTGCGCCGCACAGTGTCGGCACTGCGACCGAGGAAGCGATCCGCGGACGAACCGCCGATGACGACACGATCGAGCTCGCCGGCAGGACCGCGAGCGAGGAGTGCAGCCCGCACACCGACCAGCGCGGCCCAGCCGACTACAAGCGCGCACTCATCGGCGAACTGACCAAGCGCGCGCTGCGAACCGCTATTGCCCGTTGCCGTGGAGAGGAGCAGTGACGATGCAGGTCTCGATTACGGTCAATGGCGAGGTGTACGACCGCGACATCGAGCCGCGCGTCCTGCTCGTGCACTTCTTGCGCGAAGAACTTGGACTGACCGGCACGCACTGGGGTTGCGACACGTCCAACTGCGGCATCTGCACGGTGCAGGTCGACGGACTTCCGACGAAGAGCTGCACGATGCTCGCCGTGATGGCCGATGGTCATGACGTGCGCACCGTGGAAGGACTCGAGGGTGCCGACGGCCTCGATCCGGTTCAGCAGGGATTCATGAACGAGCACGGGCTGCAGTGCGGCTTCTGCACGCCCGGCATGATGCTGACGGCGCGAGCGCTGCTCGATCGCAATCCCCATCCGTCCGACACCGAGATCCGGGAGGCGATCTCGGGCAACCTGTGCCGCTGCACCGGTTACGAGAACATCGTCCGGTCGATCCGGTGGGCCGCCCAGCACGACACTCAGGTCACCGAGGTGACAGCATGACCGAGCTTGCGAGGTCATCAATGGGCGCAGCACTTTTCGTGCGGCCGACGGAGGAGGTCGCATGACTGCGACGACGCAGGAGTCGACCGTCGGGTTCGGCCGGCGGCACCGCAAAGAGGACGCGCGGTTCCTGCGTGGCCAGGGCAATTACATCGACGACATCGTGCTGCCGGGGATGCTGCACGGCGCGGTGCTGCGCAGCCCCTACGCCCACGCGAAGATCATCTCGATCGACACGTCCGCCGCCGAGGCACACCCGAAGGTCAAGGCCGTGATCACCGGCGCGATCCTGGAGACGCTCAAGCTCGCCTGGATGCCGTCGCTGTCGCACGACGTGGTTGCCGTTCTGGCGACCGACAAGGTGCGCTTCCACGGTCAGGAGGTCGCGTTCGTGGTTGCCGAGGATCGGTACGCGGCGCGCGATGCGCTCGAACTGATCGAGGTCGACTACGAGCCGCTGCCGCCGGTGATCGACGCGAAGAAAGCACTCGACCCGGGTGCGCCGGTGATCCGCGACGACATCGAGGGCAAGACCGACAACCACATCTTCGATTGGGAAGCCGGCGACGCGGCCGCGACCGAGGCGGCCTTCGCCGACGCGCCGGTCGTCGTCACCGAGGACATCCTGTACCCGCGGGTGCACCCTGCGCCGATGGAGACGTGCGGGTCCATCGCGGACATGGACAAGGTCACCGGCAAGCTCACCATGTACTGCAACACGCAGGCCCCGCATGCGCACCGCACGCTCTATGCAATCGTCGCCGGACTGCCCGAACACAAGATCCGCGTGCTGAGCCCCGACGTCGGTGGCGGGTTCGGCAACAAGGTCGGCATCTATCCCGGCTACGTCTGTTCGGTCGTAGGTTCGATCCTCACCGGCAGGCCGGTGAAGTGGGTCGAGGATCGCTCAGAGAATCTGATGTCGACGTCGTTCGCGCGCGACTATCACATGAAGACGTCGATCGCGGCGACGCGCGAGGGCAAGATCCTCGCGCTGAAGGTGGACGTGCTCGCCGACCACGGAGCGTTCAACAACACCGCCCAGCCGACGAAGTTCCCGGCCGGCTTCTTCCACATCTTCACGGGCAGTTACGACTACCCGGTTGCGCACTGCAACGTGAAGGGCGTCTACACGAACAAGGCGCCGGGTGGAGTCGCGTACGCATGCTCGTTCCGGATCACCGAAGCGGTGTACGCGGTCGAGCGGATCGTCGACTGCCTAGCCCATGAACTCGACATGGATCCGGCCGAGCTGCGCATGATGAACCTGCTCCAGCCGGATCAGTTCCCGTACACGACACCGACCGGCTGGGAGTACGACTCCGGCGACTATCCACGCGCGTTGCGCACCGCGATGGATCTGGCCGGCTACGACGAGCTGCGTCGCGAGCAGGCCGAGAAGCGCGAGCGTGGCGAGCTGATGGGTATCGGCGTCTCGTTCTTCACCGAAGGGGTGGGCGCCGGGCCGCGCAAGCACATGGACATCCTCGGTCTCGGGATGGCCGACGGTGCCGAGGTGAGAGTGCACCCGACCGGGAAGGCCGTGGTGCGCCTATCCGTCCAGTCGCAGGGCCAGGGCCACGAGACGACCTTCGCGCAGATCGTGTCGCATGTGACGGGCATCCCGTCGGAGGACATCGAGGTCGTGCACGGCGACACCGACAACACGCCGTTCGGCCTCGGCACGTACGGCAGCCGGTCAACACCGGTGTCCGGCGGCGCAGTTGCGGTGGCGTCGAAGCGTGTCGTCGACAAGGCCAAGATCGTTGCCGCGGCGATGTTGGAGATCTCGCCGGACGACCTGGACTTCGACAACGGGACGTTCACCGTCAAGGGCGATCCCGGTTCGTCCAAGACGATCCAGGAAGTTGCTCTCGCTGCGCACGGTGCACTCGAACTGCCCGAAGGCGTCGAGGGCCACCTCGACGCGTCATGTGTCTACAACCCGCCGAACCTCACCTACCCGTTCGGGGCCTACATCTGCGTGGTCGACGTGGACGCCGCAACCGGCGAGGTGAAGGTGCGTCGCTTCATCGCCGTCGACGACTGCGGGCCGCGGATCAACCCGATGATCGTCGAAGGCCAGATCCATGGCGGTCTGGCGGACGGGATCGGGATGGCGCTCTCCGAGGTGATCGCGTTCGACGAGGACGGGAACTGCCTCGGCGGTTCGCTGATGGACTACCAGCTGCCGACCGCGATGGAGTGCCCGTCGTGGGAGCTGGGCGAGACCGTCACGCCGTCGCCGCATCACCCGATCGGCGTCAAGGGCGTGGGGGAGTCGGCCACCGTCGGTTCGCCGGCGGCCGTGGTGAACGCCGTTCTCGATGCGCTCAAGCCGTACGGCGTGCGGCACGCCGACATGCCGTTCACCCCGGCGCAGGTGTGGTGCACCATCCAGGGCCGTCCGTTCCGAACCGATTTGGCGATCGCTGACTGATGACCTCGCGCGTCGACCTTGCGGCTCGAGCGGCGGAATTGACCGCCGCGGACACGCCGTTCGTGTGGGCGACTGTCGTGCGAGCCGAGCGGCCGACGAGTGCCAAGGCGGGCGATGCGGCGCTCGTCCATCCTGATGGCCGCCTCGATGGTTTCGTCGGTGGCGACTGCGCGGAGTCGACGGTGCGGGCAGAGGCGCTCGAAGCGCTCGCGACAGGCGAGGCGCGGCTGCTGCGGATCTCGCCGACACCGAACGACGTCGTCGCACCGGGTGTGATCAGCAGGCACAACCCGTGCCTGTCCGGCGGCGCACTCGAGATCTTCCTCGAGCCGTCCGTCCCGCTTCCGGCCGTGCTCGTGTTCGGCGAGGCGCCGATCGCGACGGCGCTGCTGCGCGCCGACCGGATGTTCGGCCAGAGCGTTCGTGCGTTGCACTCCGTCGACGATCCGCTGCCGGCCGGGGCGCAGGCGGTGGTGGTTGCATCGCACGGCAACGACGAGGTGCCGGTGCTCGAGCTGGCACTGGCTCGCGAGATTCCGTACATCGGGCTGGTGGCGAGCCGTCGGCGGGGGGCTGCGGTGCTCGAGTCGCTGGCGGTCGACGACGACTCCCGCAAACGCGTCCGCACACCGGCCGGCCTCGACATCGGTGCGCGTACGCCGCCGGAAGTGGCACTGTCGATCCTCGCTGAGATAGTCGACGTGCTTCGCGGGTCCGTCGAGGGGGCGGCCGCTGAACCGCACGTGGCGAGCGCGCCGCCGGAGACCGCGATCGATCCGGTCTGCGCGATGACGGTCGTGGCGGTGGAGGCTTCGGTGCACCTCGACACGCCGTCCGGACGAGTGTGGTTCTGCGGCACCGGCTGCCGTGATGCCTACCGCGACAACCCGGCCGCCTACCGGCACTGACAACCTTCCGCACTGACCAACAGGCGCGAACCGCCTTGATAGGGCAGTTCGCGCCTGTTGATCAACTGGGTAGGTCCGCCTATGTGAAGGTGAACCTGTTCGCTGCTGCCGATGGGCTGGTGCCGCTCGGCGTCTTCACCTGGACGTTCACGGTGCCGGTCGCGTGCGCCGGCGCGTGCACCGTGATCTTCGTCGCCGAAACGACGGTGAAGGTGGTGACGTTCTTCGCCCCGAACTTCACCACCGAGGCCCCGGTGAAGTGCGTGCCGGTGACGGTGATCGTCTTGCCACCGGCGTGCGGGGCGGATGCCGGTGACAAGCCGGTGACCGTGGGTGCCGCTTGGTAGGTGTACTTGTCGCCAGCCGACGCATGGCTGGTGCCGTAAGGCGTCGTGACGTGTACATCTACCGTGCCACCGGCGTGTGCCGGTGAGACAGCGGTGATCTTCGTTGCGCTAACCACGGTGACGCCTGTTGCTGCGGTCGAGCCGAACTTGACGGCAGTAGCACCGGTGAAACGCGCTCCGGTGATGGTCACCGTCTTGCCGCCTCCGGTCGGTCCGGACACTGCCGAGACCGCGGTCACCTTCGGCGAGGCGGCCACGTTGATCGTGTCCGTCGCCGGCGTCGACCACATGCCGGCGTTGTTCTCGAACCGCACCGACACCGTCTTGGTGCCGTCCGGCGCCGGCAGGGTCGCCGTGCCCGACGTCGAGAACGGCACGACCGGCTCGGTGTCGAACACGCCGTCGGTGCTGATCTGCATCGCCATGACCCCTGTCTGGGTGTCAGCTGCGGACAGCGTCAGCGCCACGTTCGGATTGGTGGTGCTGGCTGCGCCCGAGTTGATGTCGACAGTGCCCGTCGGCGCCGTGGTGTCGGCGTACACGCTGACGTTGCCGGCCGTCCGGTTGTTGTCGAGCACGATCAGTCCGTGCCAACCGCTGACTGTCGGTGTGTAGGTCAGGGTTGCCGGGTTGGACACCCCTGGGTCGATGCTGCTCGTCGTCGCCGATCGCGACGCTGCGTTCAGATCAGCGGACGCGACGGCGAGTTGCACGTCCTGGCCCGCGGCCGGGACAGCGCGGTAGAACACCGGAACGCCGGCGTTCTGGAAGCTGTCGAAGACACGGACCAGCTGCCCGCTGATGAAGCCGAACGTGCTGGTACCGGTCGACAAGCGCGTTCGAGCCCTGCGCTTCCTGGATCTCGTAGCCACCCGTGCCCGCGAACTGGTGCACGCGCGGGTAGTAGGTCTGCAGTGCACGGTGCCCGCTGTTGGAGTTGATCGCGACGAAGTCGGTCGTCGTGCCGCCGAAGGACGACGAGGCGAGCACCGACGTCTGGTTGAAGTCGGTGAACACGGACAGGTCGGTGTCGCTGCCGGCATCAGGCTGCTCGGCCACCACCGACCAGAAGCCGGTGGTCGTGGTGTGGCTGTAGTTGTGATCGGGTACCGCTGCCGGGAAGTGCTTCGCGACGTAGTCGCTCAGCGGGTTGCGGAAGCCGTAGTCGATCGTGCCCTGATACAGCGCACTCAACGCGGTCTGGCTCACGTCTTGGCCGGCCAGCGCACGATCATTCCAGAAGGAAGCGAACGTGTTCGGGCGGTAGGTGTTGAGCACGGCGAAGAAGTTGCGGTTGTCGCGCACTCCGGCACCCTCACCGGGGTCGTTGTCCCACGGTGCCTTCGTGCCGTCGGTCAGGCTGCGCATCGCTTGCACGATGCGTCCCTCGACCTGGTCGCCGGTGTTCTGGCCGTCGCCCCACGTGGTGTCGAAGCTGGTGGTCGAGCCGCCGTTGAACGTCCAGGTCGTGTTGTTGTAGACGCTGGTGGCTACCCAGTCGGCCCAGCCTTCGGTGAACCCGCAGGTGGTCGAGCTGGCGGTGAACAGGAAGTGCGGGTTGCAGTTGGTCGTCGCCGGGAAGTTCTGCCCGTACAGCTCCCACATCAGGTTGTGCCCGATCTCGTGGGCGGGTTCGTCCACGGTGTCCGGTGAGCCGGCCAGCAGGTACACCCCGGAGGTGTTCCAGAACGTGCCGGTCGTCGAGTCGGACTGCCAGTGGATGGTCAACTGCGTGCAGCCCGACGACTGGTACGGGCTCCAGCACTGTCCGCCGAAGTACTGGTGCACCCACTGCCACTCGTCGTTGGCGATCGTCGAAGGCGTGCAGGCCGGGGTAGTAGCTCGAGCTACCCGGAAACAGGTTGCCGAAGTTGTGCGTCGTGCCATCCGGAACCGACACCAACCCGGTGCTGAAGCTGTAGACGTTGTTGCTGTTGTCGGTGACCCGCCAGATGTTGTTCGACTCGATGAACTTGACGTAGACCGTCGACGCGGTCGTTGGCCAGCAGATGTTGTACGAGCCGTCGCCACCCGACACCGCGTAGGACTGCAGCGCGTTCGAGCTGTTGAGCACCTCGACCAGGGTGTTGGCGGCGGGGCGCGAGACGCCGTTCTGATCGACGAAGTTCCACGTACCCGTGGCGCAGGCCTGACCCGCGGTGAGGGGGTGGATCGCTGCCGGCTTGATGCCACCGGCGACGGTGACCGGCGCCGTGTGCAACGGCGTCGACTGGACCCGCTCCGGTCCACCGCTGCGTAGCGGCAACCGCACGGTGCTGTGCGTCTGTGCCGCACTCTGGTCGATGCCGCCGCCGCGGAAGGTGTTCATGGCGCTCGATCCGGTCGTGACGAAGACCGAGTCCGTCCCGCCGTCGGTGCGGGAGGCCGACAGCCGGTTCGCCGCCGAAGCGGTGATCGCCCCGAACCCTGAGCCGACCGCCTTCACCACGCGGGTCAAGGTGCGCGTCTGTCCCTTGGCCATGTTCAGGGTCGCGAGTTGGGCGCGCGCGACCGTGCCGTGGCCGGTCATGGCCGGGTGGGTGACAGTGCCGTCGGCGAAGACGAAGGTGGACGGAGGTCGACCGAGACGCGGGTCGTCGGCTCCGATCGCGCGGCCTTGACCGTGACGGTCAGTATCGCCTTGCCGCCCAGGCGCGGGATAGACGACAGCTTCGCGCCAACTGCGATGCAGCTCGCTTCGTCACCGCCCGGATGGGTCAGCGACGGCGAGAGCGTGCAGTTCTTGTCCAGCGACGCGGCGACCGTGGGCCGTGCCGCGCCCTTCGGCACAGGCTTCGCGGACGCGGCGATCGGCACCAGCGCCACAGCCAGCGTGGTCGCGGCGGTGAGCGCAACGATGTTCTTCATTCCTGGACCCCCCCAGAGGTTCGATGAGTTATCACCGAGATCGGAGCGGATCGCTGCAAAGCTGAGACACGACGACGTTCGACGCGAGCGAATTGGTCGCGGAATGGGCAGAAGAACGGGTCCGAATGGCGAAACGTCGCCAAGAACCGGTTCGGAGGTATCAGAACCGGTCCGTCAGCCTCCGGGCGCTATCCCGTCGCGGCGAACACGCCGGTTGCCGGAAAGGCGCCGTTCCCGGTGATCCGTCGTGACAGCGCCTTGCCAAGCTCGATCAACCGCGCGGTGCCGGTATCACCAAGGTGTTGCCAAGGCGGCGTGTCGAGCTCATCGGTCTCTGCTTCGATGTCGGCGCGCAGTCTTGTCCCAGCTGCTGTCAGCTGGTCGCCGTCCATCAGCCCGCGCCGGCACAATTCTGCGGCTGCACCATGCCACTGTTCATCGGACCAACCGCGCAGATGCTTGGCCGCTTCGACGGTGAAGCCTCGTCCGGTTGCGGTGTGGGTGACGATCGATTCGAGCCCCGTCAACCCCGCATGGGCCAGCGCGATCGTGTGCCCGTGGCCACGCGATTCACGCAGCAACGTTACGGCGTGCCAAAGGACGAGGTGTGGTTCGTCTGGCCAGGGCAGATCGGCGTGGCCCGCATACAGCGGGCGCGCCTCCGGTGTGAGCACGGTGGTCGCGGCACGTGCGAGCTCGGCAAGCTCGGCGACCTCGGGAGCGTCGATCGCGTCGCCGAGCAGGTGCGCAACGTGACGTCGGCTCCACGCAACCGGGCGGCAAGGATGTCCTCGATCGACGCGAGCGTCCATGCCCGCGGGATGTACTTGACGATCAGATCCGGATTGAAGTTGACGAACGTCGCCGCGGTGACACCCGGCGACACTGCGCCCATCGGTGCCGAACGCGAGGCGAAGTAACACATTCGGCCCGGGCGCAAGCCAGCCGCGACGAGTTCGGCGTCGGCCTGCTCGGAGAAGTAGATCATCGAGTGCAGCGACTCGGTGGCGCGGTGCGCGCGGCCGGCCAGCTCGGCGGGAGAGGTCACCCTCGCACTCTAGAAGTCGCTGCGGGTCAGAGGCGTGTCCAGGCCTCGGTGAGCACCGACCGCAGGATCTGTTCCATCTCGTCGAACTCGCTCTGCCCGACGATCAGTGGTGGCGCGAGTTGCACCGACCGGGTCGCCACGGTCGTCGGCGCGGCAGTACAGGCCGGCGTTGAACAGCGCCTTCGACAGGAAACCGCGCAGCAACCGCTCCGACTCGTCCTCGTCGAAGGTCTCCTTGGTCGCCTTGTCCTTGACCAGTTCGATCCCGTAGAAATACCCGTCGCCGCGAACGTCGCCGACGATCGGCAGGTCGTTGAGCTTCTCCAGCGTCGCCCGGAACGCGCCCTCGTTGACGAGGACGTGCTCGTTGAGGCCCTCACGCTCGAAGATGTCGAGGTTGGCGTTCGCCACGGCGGCAGAAACGGGATGGCCACCGAAGGTGTAGCCGTGCGCGAACGAAGTTGTCGCCGTGGCGGAACGGTTCGGCGATGCGGTCGCTGACGATGCAGGCCCCGATGGGGGAGTAGCCGCTGGTCATGCCCTTCGCGCACGTGATCATGTCGGGGACGTAGCCGAACTTGTCCGAGCCGAACATGTGGCCGAGCCGGCCGAACGCGCAGATGACCTCGTCCGACACGAGCAACACGTCGTGACGGTCACAGATCTCACGGACCCGCTGGAAGTATCCGGGCGGCGGCGGGAAGCAGCCACCGGAGTTCTGCACCGGCTCCAAGACGACCGCGGCCACGGTGTCGGCGCCTTCGAACTCGATGGCGTG
>CAWCFH010000007.1:0-330000 GCA_963794885.1 uncultured Actinomycetota bacterium | reverse complement strand
CGCAACATAAGCCTGAGACGTGACGCATAGCCGATTGCGGCGAATTCGATGATCCTATGCTGCCGAGAAAAGCCTCTAGCGAGCTCTTAGCGGCCCGTACCCCAAACCGACACAGGTGGTCAGGTAGAGAATACTAAGGCGATCGAGAGAACCATGGTTAAGGAACTCGGCAAAATACCCCCGTAACTTCGGGAGAAGGGGGGCCCGCCCGCGTGACGGAACTTGCTTCCCGAGCGTTGGCTGGCCGCAGAGACCAGCGAGAAGCGACTGTTTACTAAAAACACAGGTCCGTGCGAAGTAGCAATACGATGTATACGGACTGACGCCTGCCCGGTGCTGGAACGTTAAGGGGACGGGTTAGCACTTCGGTGCAAAGCTCAGAACTTAAGCGCCAGTAAACGGCGGTGGTAACTATAACCATCCTAAGGTAGCGAAATTCCTTGTCGGGTAAGTTCCGACCTGCACGAATGGCGTAACGACTTCTCGACTGTCTCAACCATGGACTCGGCGAAATTGCACTACGAGTAAAGATGCTCGTTACGCGCGGCAGGACGGAAAGACCCCGGGACCTTTACTATAGTTTGATATTGGTGCTCGGTTCGGCTTGTGTAGGATAGGTGGGAGACTTTGAAGCGGGCACGCCAGTGTCTGTGGAGTCAACGTTGAAATACCACTCTGGTCGAATTGGGTGTCTAACCTAGGTCCGTAATCCGGATCAGGGACAGTGTCTGATGGGTAGTTTGACTGGGGCGGTCGCCTCCCAAAAAGTAACGGAGGCGCCCAAAGGTTCCCTCAGCCTGGTTGGCAATCAGGTGTCGAGTGCAAGTGCACAAGGGAGCTTGACTGTGAGACAGACATGTCAAGCAGGAGCGAAAGCTGGGACTAGTGATCCGGCACCGGCAAGTGGAAGCGGTGTCGCTCAACGGATAAAAGGTACCCCGGGGATAACAGGCTGATCTTCCCCAAGAGTCCATATCGACGGGATGGTTTGGCACCTCGATGTCGGCTCGTCGCATCCTGGGGGTGGAGTCGCTCCCAAGGGTTGGGCTGTTCGCCCATTAAAGCGGTACGCGAGCTGGGTTTAGAACGTCGTGAGACAGTTCGGTCCCTATCCGCCGCGCGCGCAGGAGATTTGAGAAGGGCTGTCCCTAGTACGAGAGGACCGGGACGGACGAACCTCTGGTGTGCCAGTTGTTCCACCAGGAGCACTGCTGGTTGGCTACGTTCGGAAGGGATAACCGCTGAAAGCATCTAAGCGGGAAGCTCGCTTCAAGATGAGATCTCCCATCCTTTATGGAGTAAGGCCCCCGGCTAGACCACCGGGTTGATAGGCCGGAAGTGGAAGCGTGGTAACACGTGCAGCTGACCGGTACTAATAGGCCGAGGACTTGCCACAACACATACTTCGCGGCTTCGACCTTCGGGTCGGATCCCGCAAGCGCTATGCGTCCACTGTGCGGTTCCCGAGGTACGGTCCCCGCTGTCTGTTTTTCGAGATGATCGAAAGGCCGGCCGGCGGTGCGGACCATATCTCCATAGAGTTTCGGCGACCATAGCGAGAGGGAAACGCCCGGTCCCATCCCGAACCCGGAAGCTAAGCCTCTCAGCGCCGATGGTACTGCGCGGGCCACTGCGTGGGAGAGTAGGACGTCGCCGGACACACTTTGGATGGAGGTCGCCCGGATTACCGGGCGGCCTTCATTCGTTTAAGGCTGTTGAATTCGATAACCGATCGGGATGAATCACGTGAGCAATCCAAGCGGCGGACAGCGCGGGCAGCGTGGCGGAGCGTCCGGACGGCGTGCCGGCGGGTCGGGCACCGGCAAGCCCGCGCCGCGCGGCAACCGGCGCGCCGATGATCGCGACGGTGCGTCCCCGCGGCGGGCAGCGGCCGACCGTGACCGCGGCAAGCAGGGCACCGAGCGCGGCAAGCCCAGCGCGGCCGGGAACGACCGTGGCAAGCCGAGCGCAGCCGGGCGCGACCGCGCAGCCGACCGCGGCCGGGCGCGACCGTGGCAAGCCGAGCGCGGCCGGGTACGACCGCGGCAAGCCGACCGCGTCCGGGCGTGGCAAATCCGACCGCGATGCCCGGTCCGCCTCCGCCAGGCCCGCACGTGCCGAGGTCCGGACCCGAGCCGAACGCATTCCGCGCGGCGACGAGCCGGCGCTACCCGATGGGCTCGACCTGTCGATGCTCGATCGCTCGGTGCGCGCCGAACTGCGCAGCTTGAGCAAGGCCAACGCTGAGATCGTCGCCGGACACCTGATCGCGGCGGGCTTCGCGGTCGATACCGATCCGCAGCGTGCGCTCGCGCATGCCCGCGCGGCGCGTGCCCGGGCGTCCAGGATGGCTGTTGTTCGGGAGGCAGTCGGGGTGGCCGCCTATCACGCCGAGGAATGGACCGAGGCGCTCACCGAATTGCGCACTGCCCGACGGATCTCCGGCGATCCCCGGAACCTGCCGTTGCTCGCTGACTGCGAGCGAGCGCTCGGGCGGCCGGCGCAAGCCGTGCGGATGCTCACCGACCCGGACGTGCGCAGGCTTGATCCGGAGGCCCGCGCCGAACTGCTGATCGTGGTGGCCGGCGCGCGCCGCGATCTCGGGCAGCTCGACGCGGCCCTGGCCGTGCTCGCACGCGGTGGCCTCGACCGCGAGCGGCCGCGCCCTGGATCGGTCCGGCTCTGGTACGCCTACGCCGATGTGCTCGAGGCGTTGGACCGCATCGAGGACGCCGCGACCTGGTTCGCGGCATCGGCCGCACTCGACGTCGAAGGCGACACCGACGCGGCCGAGCGCGCCGCAGCCCTGCTCTGACCTGATCGGACCCGGTCGCCAATACCACGGCACACCGACGCGGCGGGTCATCGTCGTCCCCAGGCGCCTGATCGTCCACAACCTGCCCACCTTGACCACGCAACTGTCCCTGACAGCGGCCACGATCTCGCCATGACTGCGATTGATGACCAGCGGGTCAGTGACAACGACGTGTTCCTGCGTGGCCGGCTCGCCGCCGAGCCGACAGTTCGGGCCTTGCCCAGCGGCGACGAACTGCTCGCCTTCCGGCTCACCGTCGCCCGTGCCGAGAACGACCGCTCCGAGTCGAAGGCGCGTGTCGACAGCATTGACTGCGCGACCCTGCAGGCCCGGGTGCGGCGCTGTCTCGAACGCGCGACGCCCGGCGACGAGCTCGAGGTCAGCGGCAGCCTGCACCGGCGGTTCTGGCGCACCGCAGCCGGATTGGGCAGTCGCTACGAGGTGCTCGTCAATACGGCGCGGCTGGCTAAGCGTCGGCGAAGCGGCGCATGACGATTCCGGATGCGGGCTTCGGCGTGAACAGCGTCGACTTTCGTGGCATTCGCGCGCCGGCCGCGGCGACGGCGGCCACCTCGGCCACGGGCGTGGGTCGCAGCAAGATGGCCGTGCCGCCGGACTCCTTCGCCGCGGTGATGGCCTCGTCGACCGAGTGCGCGTACCCGACCGTCTCGACGCCGTCCTCGAGCCCCCAGATCCGCTCGACCATGCCGCGATGCAACAGGGTGACATCCAGGTCGGCCAGCGCCTCGGCCTCGCCCTCGCGCAGGCTTGCCGACCGAATCACCCCGTCCGGATCGGTCACCACCACGGTGCGGGTGCCGTCGGTCAGCACCGCTGCGAAGCCGGCCTGCGCGTCGAGCGCAGCGAGCCCGTCATTGGGTGAATCCACCTCCGCCGTCCGTGCGCCAGCGCGTGCGAGACCATCGGCGGCATCGGCCAGGCCCCGTCCGAGCAGCACCCGATGAATGGCGTGCACCTGCGGGCCGTAGCTGCTCGAGTCGACGAGCAGGGTCAGTCCGTAGTCCCAAGGCCCCGGCCCACGCTGAGCCCGCAACTGCGCCTGCAGTTCGCGGTAGGTGGCATACCGGTGGTGCCCGTCAGCGATCAGCGCGCGCCGGGTGAGCAGATCCTCGGCGACCGCGACCTGGGTCGCCGCATCGGTGATCGCCCACAGTCGATGGGTGATCCCATCCGGTGTGGTGGCGTGCGCGAGCGCCGGCAGGTCGTCGACAGAGTTGACGGCCGCCGACGCCGCACCGCCTCCGTCGTAGACAAGATAGATAGCTTCGAGGTTCGCCTCGGTTGCCGTCATCAGCGCGAGCCGGTCGGCGACCGGCCCAGCCATGGTGTTCTCGTGCGGCAGGACAACGCCGTCGGCCGGATCGCGCAGTTCGAGCGCGCCGACCAGTCCACGCGTCGTCGACCCGCCCGCGTCGCGCATCTCGTACACGTACAGCGCCGGCTCATCGTCGACGGTGTAGTGACCGTCCCGCACCCAGCCGGCCAGGCGCTGCGCGGCGGCCTGGTACCGATCGGTGTCGCCGTCGGGCTCGGGCAGGATCACCGTCACCGCGTTGTCCGGGTCGTGGGCGACCAGCTCGGCCCGTTCGGTGGCGTCGATGACGTCGTAGGGCGGGCACAGCAGCCGCGCCAGCCGGTCGCCGTCGGCGGCGGGGCGGGCGGCGCGGAAGGGCTGCAATACGAGGCCGTGGTCAGGTCGATCTGCGGCTGTCACGATTGGCGATCGTATCCGCCCTGGTGCCAATGGCAGGATTCGCCATATGCCTGCGTCCTTGAGCGGCAGCGCCGAGGCGTTGACCGAGCGTTTCGATGTGGCGCTGCTCGACCTCGACGGCGTGGTCTACGTCGGACCGGATGCAGTACCCGGTGCACCCGAGGCGCTGGCCGAGGCGCGCAAGCGCGGCATGCGGTTGGCGTTCGTGACCAACAACGCGGCCCGGCCGCCGGCCGCCGTAGCGGCGCATCTCACCGAACTGGGCATCGCCGCCGAGCCTGGCGAGGTGATTACGTCTGCCCAGGCCGCGGCGCACTACCTCGCCGATCGGTTGCCCGCTGGATCGCCGGTCTTGGTGGTAGGTACCACCGGAATCATCGAGGCGTTGACCGAACGGGGGTTGCGCCCGGTGCATTCGGCCGACGACGACCCGTCCGCCGTGGTCCAGGGTTACTCGCCGAAGCTCGATTGGGGTCAGTTGGCCGAGGGTGCCGTCGCGATCCGCGCCGGCGCACTGTGGGTCGCGACCAATCTCGACCCGACAGTGCCATCGCCGCGCGGCCCGCTCCCCGGCAACGGGTCACTGGTCGCCGCGTTGCGGCTCGCCACGGGCGTCACCCCGGTTTCGACCGGCAAGCCCGACCCGACGATGCACCGCGAGTCCGTCGAGCGATCCGGAGCACGCCGCCCGATCGTCGTCGGCGATCGATTGGACACCGACATCGAGGGCGCGCGGGCGGTGGGCTGCGCGAGCCTGCTGGTGCTGACCGGCGTCACCACAGCCGCGGACCTGATCGCGGCCGCCGACGGTCTGCGGCCGGACTATCTCTCCGCCGACCTGAGCGGCGTGCTGCACGCCCACCCGACTCCCGAACTGCTCGACGATGCATCGGGCAGGTGCGGCGGCTGGATCGCGCAGGTGGACGGGAACGGGCTCCGCCTCGCGCGCTTGACCGACACCGCGCCGCCCGACCCGGTCGACGACCTCGATCCGCTCCGCGCGCTGTGCGTGGCGGCCTGGGCGGCCGCCGATGGCGGCGCCGACCAGCAGTGGGTATTCCGAGCCGACGACGATCAGGCCGCCGGGGCGCTGAGCGCTCTGGGCCTGACCTGACCTCGCCGGCAGTCTTGCCGAACGCGCCGACCGGGCGAGTTGCTCAGAAGATCGAGCGCATCTTGATCAGGTCGAACACCCGTGCATCGATCTTGATGCGGCCGCTGGCCCAGGCCGACGCGAACTTGAGGTCGCCGTCGACGAGCGCGACGAGGTCGTCGCTCGACATGGTCAGCTTCACCTCGGCCGTCGCGTCCGCTACGCGGCGGATGTCGCTGAGCAACCCGTCCTTCAGACGCGCCGCGAACACGGTGTCGATGTCGGGCAGCCTGCACGACAGCGAGCGGTCCAGCGCGTGGCGCTTACGGTGCTCCGGGTCGCTGGCAGCCAGCCGGTCAGCCAACGTGCGGAACGCCTTTTCGCACTCGTCGGCGGTGGCCATGCATCCTCCACGATCGGCGGCCGGACAGGTCTGCGCCGGGCGTGGACCGGCACGTCCGACGCTACCGCAGCCGCTCAGGCGGTACGGTCGAAGCGTGATGCCGACCGACGACGCCGCATCGGCCGCGACGAACCCGACCCCCGATGTCGCTCCCGATCCGGCAGCCGGATCGCCGTCGACGCCGGGGCTCACCGAGCGGTTGGCCGTCCTGGATCAGCTCGCCGACCGCCCGCTGCACGAGCATGCCGAGGTGTATCAGGGCGTGCACGCCGATCTGCAGGCCGCGCTCGCCGACATCGATGGCGCCTGATCGCGCCATTGCCGAGCGCAGTCCCATGCCGCGCCGCGTACACCGCCTGGATGCCGAGCTCGTCCGACGTGGTTTGGCCCGTTCTCGCGAGCACGCGGTCGCGCTGATCGCGGCCGGCCGGGTCGAGGTGCGCGGCGTGGTCGGTAGCAAGCCCGCGTCGGGGGTCGACCTGGACACCCCGGTGCGCGTGCTGCCGGATGACTCCGATCCCGACTACGCGTCGCGCGGCGGGTTCAAGCTGGCCGGCGCGCTCGCCGCATTTGCCGGTATCACCGTCGCCGGGCGCCGTTGCCTGGACGCCGGCGCGTCCACCGGCGGCTTCACCGATGTCTTGCTGCGTGCCGGGGCTCGCGAGGTCGTCGCCGTCGATGTCGGGTACGGCCAACTGGCGTGGCGATTGCGCACCGACGACCGGGTACGCGTGCTCGACCGCACGAACATCCGCGCGCTCGAGCCCGATGACATCGGCGGCCCCGCCGATCTCACCGTTGCCGACCTGTCGTTCATCTCGCTGCGCCTGGTATTGCCGATGCTTGCTTCGTGCACCGCCCCGGACGGCGACCTGGTGCCGATGGTCAAGCCGCAGTTCGAGGTCGGCCGGGAACGGCTGGGCAGCGGTGGGGTGGTCCGCGATCCCGCGCTTCGCGCTGACGCGGTGCTCGCCGTTGCTGCCGTGGCAGCCGCGCTCGGCTGGCACCCGGCCGGCGTGTGCGTGAGCTCGTTGCCCGGCCCGTCCGGCAACGTGGAATTCTTCCTTTGGCTGCAGGCCAATCCCGCCGCGGCGCTGAGCGACGAGGACATCCGGGTGATCGTGGAGGAAGCGGAGGTGGACCGATGAGTGGCGATCGCGGAGCGAATCAGGCGACGACCGGCGACCGGGCAGTACTGCTGCTGGCGCACACCGATCGTCGCCAGATCTGCGAAGCGGCCAGCCGCGCTGCGCAGCTGCTGGTCGATGCCGGCCTGTCCGTCCGGATGCTTCCCGCCGAGGCGACCCACATCGATGTCGACGGGATCGCGTTCGTCGACCCGACCAACGCAGCGGACGGCGCCGAGGTGGTCCTCACCCTCGGCGGCGACGGGACGTTCCTCCGGGCGGCCGAGCTGGCCAGGCCGGCCGGCGTCCCGCTGCTCGGGGTCAACCTCGGCCACGTCGGATTCCTGGCCGAGGCCGAGCCGAACGCCCTTGACTCAACCATCGAGGCGATCGTGCGCTGCGAGTTCAGCGTCGAGGAGCGGGTCACCGTCGAGGCCGAGGTGATCGTCGACGGTGCCGTTCAGGCGACCACCTGGGCGCTCAACGAGGTCTCCCTGGAACGCTCGGACCGCGTGCGCATGCTCGAGATCGCCGTTGCCATCGACGAGCGCCCGCTGCTGCGCTTCGGCTGCGACGGCATTCTGTGCGCGACACCGACCGGCTCCACGGCGTACGCGTTCTCCGCAGGCGGCCCGATCATGTGGCCGAACGTCGACGCGTTGCTGCTCGTGCCCAACGCCGCGCACGCGCTGTTCGCCAGGCCGGTCGTCGTCGCGCCGACATCGGTCGTTGACGTCGACCTGCTCAGCTTCGGCCACGAAGGCGTGTTGAGCAGTGACGGCCGCCGCTCCGTGCTCGTCCCACCCGGCTCGCGGGTGCGGGTGCGCCGCGGCGCGCAGCCGGTTCGCATCGCCCGCGTGGCGGCGGGATGGAGCTTTGCCGACCGGTTGGTCGCGAAGTTCCAGCTACCCGTGCGCAGCTTGCGGGAGGCCTCTCCACCGGCGCTGACCGACGACGCGGACTAGGCACGATGCTCGAAGAACTGCGCATCCGGGGCCTCGGCGTCATCGATGACGCCGTGCTGCCGCTCGGCCCGGGGCTCACCGTGGTCAGCGGCGAGACCGGGGCCGGCAAGACGATGGTCGTGACCGGGTTGCTCCTGCTCTTCGGCGGCCGGGGCGATTCTGCTCGAGTCCGCGCCGGCGCCGACGCCGCCGTGGTCGACGGGCGGGTCGAGATCGCGGGCGGATCGCCGGTCGCGCAGCGGGTACGCGACGCCGGCGGCGAGCTCGACGACGGCACCGGGCTGGTGCTGCGCCGCACGGTGAGCTCGGCCGGGCGGTCGCGCGCCTATGTCGGCGGGGCTCCCACGCCGATCGCCGTCCTCGGCGAGCTTGCCGAGCGGCTGCTCGCGGTGCACGGCCAGTCCGACCAGCTTCGGCTCACCCGGCCCAGCGAGCAACGGGCCGCCCTCGACCGCTTCGCCGGTCTCGACCTCACCGGCTACCACGCCGCCTACGCGCAATGGCGTGCCGCGGTCGAGGCGTACGACGAGCGCACCGGCCGGATGGCCGAGCTGCGCCGCGAGGCGGACCTGCTCACGCACGGGCTCAACGAGATCGAGGCGGCGCAACCGCAGCCCGACGAGGACGCCGAGCTGGCCACCCTCGCCGGTCGGCTGTCGCACGCCGACGCCCTCCGGCTGGCCGCCCGGGCCGCCCATGACGCGCTGCTCGGCGACCCGGACGATCCGGGAGCAGCAGAGGCGGACGTGTCGGCGCTGCTGTCGGCGACCCGTCGGCTGCTCAGCCAGCAGGCCGGCGCGGACAGCGAGCTCGACGCGCTGACCGATCGACTCACCGATCTGGTGGCGTTGGCCGCCGACCTCGGCTCCGACTTCGGTGCCTACACCGACGCCTTGGACGCCGATCCTGCCCGCCTCGAACAGATCGAGGCGCGCCGCGCTGTCCTGGCTGCCCTCGTCCGCAAATATGCCGACGGCCCCGATCCTGATCTCGCCGCCGTCCAGGACTGGGCCAAACGCGCGGCCGAACGACTAGCCGACATCGACGTCTCGGACGAGGCAATCGCCGAGCTGGCCGCCCGACGCGATGCAGCCACCTCCGCGCTCACCACGCTCGCGGTCGAGATCACCACCCAGCGCACAGCGGCCGCCGAGCGCCTCGGTGCGGCTGCCACCGCCGAACTCGCAGGATTGGCCATGCCCCGGGCGCAATTGGCGGTGACCGTCCGTCCACGCCCGGACGGCCCGGGACCCGACGGGGCCGACGAGGTCGAGTTGTTGCTCCAGCCGCACCCTGATGCCCCGCCGCTGCCGATCGCGCGCGGGGCGTCCGGCGGAGAGCTGTCGCGCGTAATGCTCGCTCTCGAGGTCTGCCTCGCCGGCACGGACCCGATGCCCACGATGGTCTTCGACGAGGTCGATGCCGGGGTCGGCGGCCGTGCTGCCGGCGAGGTCGGTCGACGGCTGGCCCGGCTCAGCCGCGACCACCAGGTGCTGGCCGTGACCCACCTCGCCCAGGTGGCCGCATACGCCGACACCCACATCGTCGTTGACAAGCAGGCCGGGCAGACCGGGGTCACCGCCAGCGATGTGCGCGTCGTCACCGGCGAGCAGCGCGTCGCCGAACTGGCCCGGATGCTCGCCGGCAGCGCCACCGCAACTGCGCTCGAACATGCCGCGGAATTGCTGGACCAGGCCGCCGGGGAAGGTTCTCGGCCGGGCGGTCCAGTCCGCCGCAAGCGGGCCGGAAAGTCCGGGAAATCCACCTCCTGACCGCGTGGCGGGACACCGGCGCGGTCACCCGGGTGGCAGCATGGGTACCCATGAAACTCGCCACCCTGCGCCGCCGCCCCGATGGTCTGCCGGGTGTCAGCGGGGTCGCCCGACTCGACCGGCGGACCGTCCGGTTGGCGGGTCGACTGAACCCGGGTGACATCGCCATCATCGATCACGTCGACCTCGATCGGGTGTCAGCCGAGGCCCTGGTCGCGGCCAAGCCGGCCGCGGTCGTCAACGCCCAACCGAGCATCTCCGGGCGCTATCCGAACCTCGGTCCAGAGGTCATCGTCAGCAACGGCATCCTGCTGATCGACAACGTCGGCGCCGATGTCTTCGCCGCGATCAAGGAAGGCACCAAGATCCGGCTCGCCGGTGACACCCTGTACGTCGGCGAGGCCGAGGTGGGCCAGGGCACGCTGCAGAGCATCGACACCGTCGCCGAGCTGATGACCGAGGCGAAGTCCGGGCTGTCGACCCAGCTCGAGGCCTTCGCGGTCAATACCGGCGACTACATGAGCCGCGAGCGCGAACTGCTGCTCGAAGGCATCGGCGTGCCCGACGTCAAGACCAAGTTCAAGGGCAGGCACGTCGTGGTCGTCGTCCGCGGCTACGACCACGAGCGGGATCTGAAGGCGCTCAAGCACTACATTCGCGAATTCAAACCGGTACTCATCGGCGTTGACGGCGGTGCCGATGCACTCCTCGCTGCCGGCTTCAAGCCGCACATGATCGTCGGCGACATGGACGCAGTTTCCGATGCCGCGCTGGCCACCGGCGCCGAGGTCGTCGTGCACATCTATCCCGACGGCCGCTCGCCCGGCCTGCTCCGCGTCCAGGATCTCGGCATCGACGCGATCACGTTCACCAGCTCGGGCACGAGCGAGGACATCGCCCTCCTGCTCGCTGACGACAACGACGCCGAGCTGATCGTCGCGGTCGGCAGTCACGCCACGTTGACGGAGTTCCTGGACAAGGGCCGGATCGGCATGGCATCGGCGTTCCTCACCCGGTTGCGAATCGGCGGCAAGCTGGTTGATGCCCGCGGAGTGGTACGTCTTTACCGCAGCCGGATCTCCGCAGCCGCCTTGCTGCTGCTGGTGATCGCTGCGCTACTCGCGGTGGTCGCTGCCCTGGCGGCGTCCGACACCGGGCGCATCTACCTGACCGACATCGGACACAGCCTGCAACACGCCGTCAACTGGGTACAGGACCTCTTCTCGTGATCTCCTTCCGCTATCACATCGTTTCGATCGTCGCGGTCTTTCTCGCGCTCGCCCTGGGCATCGTCGTCGGGACGACCGCGCTGAACGGCCCGGTCACGTCCGACCTGCGCCACCAGGTCAACGGGCTCAAGACCGACCGCAGCGAACTGGCCGACCAGGTCAAGGCGCTGCAGGGCCAGGTCGACACCGCCGGCCAGTTCGCCACGACGTTCGGGTCGCAACTCGTCGCCAACTCGCTCAAAGACCAGTCCGTGCTCATCGTGGCGCTGCCCGGCACGGCTACCGGCATGGAAGACGGCGTCGCCGCGCTGCTGACCGCCGCGGGCGCGAAGATCACCGGACGGCTCGACCTGGCCCCAAGTTTCACCGACCCGGCCCAGGGCGACAGCATCATCAACCTGGCCACCGGGCCCGCGCATTCGCCCGACCTGACCCTTCCCGAGGGCACCAGCGACGCGCGGGTGATCGGCGCGGCGCTGCTTGCGTTCGTCCTCACCGGCCACGGCCAGCCGACCGACCTGAAGACCGTGCTCGGTGGGTTCTCCGGCCTGCACATGATCACCTCGGACCCGCAGGGCATCGAACCGGCCAAGATGGTCGTCATGCTCGGCAACGGCTCGCTGCCGAAGAACCTGTATGCGGGCGAAGCGGGGCTCGATCTCGTCAACCGGCTCACGGTGGCAGGCGCACAGGTCGTCGTCGCTGGGGACACCGGATCTGCGCAGGGCAACGGAATCGTCGCCGCTGTGCGGAACAGCGCAGCGAAGGCCACGGTCTCGACGATCGACAATGCCGACAGCGCGTTCGGCCAGGTCTCTACCGTCCTGGCCGTGGCCGGAGCCGAACAGAACCAGATCGGTCAGTACGGCACGGAGAAGGGCGCGCAGGCGCTGCTCCCGACGTCGGTCAAGTAAGCCGATGCAAATCCCGAAGATCCCCGGCCTGACCGGTGGACTGACCAGCCTTGCCAGCCTGGCTGCGTTCATTCGCGGCCGGCTCGGCGAGGTGGGTGACACGTTGGTGCCGCTGCTGGTGCGCCGCGGCGACGCCCCGGCTGCCCTCACCGGCGAGCCGGCGCTGGAGTCGACCCGGCAGGTTGTGGTCAGCGCGGCGGCCCAGTTCGCGCCGACGTCGTATGCCCGAGCGCGGCTGCTGCGGCAGATGCACGCGACCGGTCTGCTCAGCGAGCAGGAGACCGAACAGGTTCGTGCGTTGCTCGGCGTGGCGCAGTGAGCTTGCCCCGCCGCTGCCGCCGGGATGTTAAGGTGGACTTCCGTGGATCGAACGCGAGACTCCCAGGAACCGACAAAGCATCTTTTCGTCACCGGGGGCGTCGCGTCCTCGCTCGGCAAGGGCCTGACGGCGTCTAGCCTCGGCTCCCTGCTCAAAGCCCGCGGTCTGCGGGTCACCATGCAAAAGCTCGACCCCTACTTGAACGTCGATCCCGGCACGATGAACCCGTTCCAGCACGGCGAGGTGTTCGTCACCGAGGACGGAGCCGAGACCGATCTCGACGTCGGCCACTACGAGCGGTTTCTCGACACCGACCTGGTCGGCTCGGCGAACGTGACCACCGGCCAGGTCTACTCATCGGTGATCGCCAAGGAGCGTCGCGGCGAGTATCTCGGCGACACCGTCCAGGTCATCCCGCACATCACCAACGAGATCAAGTCCCGGATCCGGGCCATGGCGGCGCCCAACGCTGAGGGACAGGTGCCGCACGTGGTGATCACCGAGATCGGCGGCACGGTCGGCGACATCGAGTCGTTGCCGTTCCTCGAAGCGGCCCGGCAGGTCCGCCACGACGTCGGGCGGGCGAACTGCTTCTTCCTGCACGTGTCGCTCGTGCCGTATCTCGCGCCGTCCGGCGAGCTGAAGACCAAACCCACCCAGCACTCCGTCGCCGCGCTCCGCAGCATCGGCATCACGCCCGACGCGATCGTCTGCCGCGCCGACCGGGAGTTGCCCGAGGGGCTCAAGCGCAAGATCTCGCTGATGTGCGACGTCGACGCCGAAGCGGTCGTTGCCGCGGTCGACGCGCCGAGCATCTACGAGATCCCGAAGGTGCTGCACGCCGAGGGCCTTGACGCGTACGTCGTGCGCCGGCTCGGTCTGCCGTTCCGCGACGTCGACTGGACGGTGTGGGGCGACCTGCTCGATCGGGTGCACCACCCGCGCGCGGAGGTCACCGTCGCCCTGGTCGGCAAGTACATCGACCTGCCCGATGCGTACCTGTCGGTGTCCGAGGCGTTGCGCGCCGCGGCCTTCGCCCACCGTGCGCACGTGACGATCCGGTGGGTCGCGTCCGACGATTGCGAGACGCCCGCCGGCGCGGCCGCGCACCTGGCCGGCGTCGACGCGATCGTCATTCCCGGCGGGTTCGGCATCCGCGGGATCGAGGGCAAGGTCGGGGCGTTACGTCACGCGCGTGAGCGCAGCATTCCGGCGTTGGGCCTGTGTCTCGGCCTGCAGTGCATGGTTATCGAGGCGGCCCGGAACCTTGCCGGCCTGGCCGATGCGAGCTCCGCTGAGTTCGACCCAGAAACGCCTTATCCGGTGATCGCCACGATGGCCGACCAGGTCGCCATCGTCTCTGGCGAGGCCGATATGGGCGGCACGATGCGACTCGGCGCGTACCCGGCGACGCTCAAGGCGGGCTCGGTGGTCGCCGAGGCCTACGGCGAGACGTCGGTGTCGGAGCGGCATCGGCACCGCTACGAGGTCAACAACTCCTACCGCGACAAGCTCGAGCAGTCCGGACTGGTCATCTCGGGCACGTCACCGGACGGCCGGCTGGTCGAATTCGTCGAGCTGCCGCGCACCGTCCATCCGTTCTACGCCGGAACGCAGGCGCACCCGGAGCTGAAATCGCGACCCACCCGAGCGCATCCGCTTTTCCGCGGACTGATCGGCGCGGCGCTCAAGTACAGCGACGCGGAGCGGTTGCCGGTGCAGATCCACGACGACGGGGAACACAGCCACAACGGGGTAGCGGTAGCCGCGACCAGCGTCACCCGATGAGCGACGCTTGCGGAGCGAATCAATGTAGTCGGGCAGATCGAGCGAAGCGAGAAATGCCATGACCGATTCGTTCTCGGTCGTCGACAGCGAGAAGATCTTCGACGGGGCGGTCATCTCGGTACGCAGAGACACGATCCGGATGCCGGACGGCTCCACCGCAGACCGCGAGATCGTCGACCATCCGGGTGCAGTCGGGATCCTGGCGATCGATGACGACGACGAGATCGTGATGGTCAACCAGTACCGCCCGGCGCTGGGGATGCGCTTGGACGAGTTGCCGGCCGGCCTGCTCGACGTCGACCGGGAATCTGCGCTGGACGCCGCGGCACGGGAACTGGCCGAGGAGGCTCGCGTGCAGGCGTCCGACTGGAGCGTGCTGCTCGATCTGCACACCTCACCCGGGTTCTCCGACGAGGCGATCCGGATCTACCTGGCCCGCGGGCTCTCCGACGTCGAGCGGCCAGACGGGTTCGTGGTCGAGCACGAGGAGAGTTCGATGTCGGTGACGCGGGTTCCGCTCTCGATCGCCGTGCAGCGCGTGCAGGCCGGTGAGATCACCAACGCGGCGGCGGTCGCCGGAATCCTTGCCGCGGCGCTCGCGCGGAAGTCCGACTGGCAGGGGCTGCGGCCGGCCGACGCGCCGTGGCCCGGGCGCCCCGGCCGATGACGGCAACCGCCCGTCCCGCTGCCCGCCGGCTCGAGCCGGCGCAACTCGTGCGTGCCTATCTCGACCATCTGGCGGTGGAGCGCGGCGTCGCGGCCAACACCCTGTCGTCCTACCGGCGCGATCTCGACCGCTACGTCGCCTATCTCGAAGCCGCCGGTGTGCGCTCGATGGCCGCCGTCGACGCGCTGCAGGTGACGGGATTCCTTGCATATCTGCGCACTGGCGACGCAGACCATCCGGCGTTGTCGGCGACCTCGGCTGCCCGTGCGGTAGTCGCGGTGCGTGGCCTGCACCGGTTCGCGCTTAGAGACGGGCTGGTCGACGTCGACGTGGCGCGCGAGGTGCGGCCGCCGAGCGCGCCGCGCCGGTTGCCGAAGGCGATCACGCTCGAGGAGGTCGAGCGGCTGCTGGACGCCGCCGGGTACGCCGGCACCAGCCTGGCCGTCCGCGACCGCGCCTTGCTCGAACTGCTCTACGCGACCGGTGCCCGGATCTCGGAGGCGGTCGGGCTGGCCGTCGACGACGTCGATCTCGACGATCGCACGGTGCTGTTGACCGGCAAGGGCGGCAAGCAGCGCCGCGTGCCGCTCGGCTCCTACGCGGCGCGCGCCGTGGGTGCTTACTTGGTGCAGGCCCGACCTGGCCTGGCCGCGGCCGGACGGGGTACGCCCACGCTGTTCCTGAACTCCCGCGGCGGGTCGCTTTCGCGGCAGTCGGCCTGGGTGGTGCTGCGGACCGCGGCCGAGCGCGCCGGGCTGCACGCGGGCATCTCGCCGCACACGTTGCGGCACTCGTTCGCGACGCACCTGATGGAGGGCGGCGCCGACGTACGCGTTGTGCAGGAGCTTCTCGGCCACGCCTCGGTCACGACGACGCAGATCTACACACTGGTCACCGTCGACCGGTTGCGCGAGGTGTACGCGACAGCACATCCGCGGGCACGCGGCTGACTGGCCGACCGAGTGCCGACCGAGGCCTGTGGACGAATCTGGGGATCACTGCAGCCTTGTCCACGGCGCGCCGACGCGTCGTCGTCGCGGCTGGTGTGCTGAGGTAGCCTCGCGACTTCGAGCCGGTCACAAATCGGCAGAGGGGTAAATCGCTTCATGGATATGTCGACAAATCGACCCGACGAGACCGGCGCCGAACCCGAGTCCGGCGAGCTGTTCTCCGTGGCGCCGGCGCCGTCGGCCGACCCCGCTGTTGCCCGGCCCAAGCGCACCCTTCCCGAACCGAAGCTGCTGGATCGGCACGGCCCGGCGCGGATCATCGCGTTGTGCAACCAGAAGGGTGGCGTCGGCAAGACGACGTCGACGATCAACCTCGGCGCCGCGCTCGCCGAGCTCGGGCGGCGGGTGCTGCTCGTGGACTTCGACCCGCAGGGTGCGCTCTCCGTCGGCCTGGGCGTGCAGCCCCATCAGCTCGACCGAACCGCCTACAACCTGCTCATGGAGCGTGGCGTCACCGTCGACGACGTGCTGCTGAAAACCAGCGTTGCCGGCATGGACCTGCTGCCCAGCAACATCGACCTGTCCGCGGCCGAGGTACAGCTGGTCGGCGAAGTCGCTCGCGAGCAAACGCTGTCGCGCGCGCTGGCACCGGTGGTCGAGGACTACGACTACATCCTCATCGACTGCCAACCGTCGCTGGGCCTGCTCACCGTCAACGCGCTGACCGCGGCACATGGCGTGATCGTGCCGCTCGAGTGCGAGTTCTTCTCACTGCGCGGTGTCGCGCTGCTCATCGACACCATCGACAAGGTGCGCGAGCGGCTCAACCCGACCCTCAAGCTCGACGGCATCCTCGCGACGATGTACGACGGGCGCACGCTGCACGGTCGCGAAGTGTTCGCGCGGGTGCTGGAGGCGTTCGGCGACACGGTGTTCGACACCGTGATCACGCGGACCGTGCGATTCCCGGAGACGACGGTGGCGGGCGAGCCGATCACGAGCTGGGCGCCGACCTCGGCAGGCGCCAAGGCCTACCGGCACCTCGCTCGGGAGGTGCTGTCGCGATCATGAGCAGACGAACGAGCTTGCCGGGTGCGGCCGAACTGTTCCGCACCACCTCGGCCGATGAGCCGGAGCCACCGCAGCCGCCGCCCGGCCGCCGCATCCTGGCGTCGGGGCGTTCGCTGCACGCCGCCGGTCGGCGCCGCGGCGGCCATCGTCGGGGCACGGTCGGCGCGGCGGATTCGCTCCGTCGGCGTTCGTTCGCCGTCGGGGCGCGAGCGGCACGCCGAGAAGATCACCGTGTACTGCGCGCCGGACGAGTTGCTGGCGCTCGAGGCCGCGCGGCTCGCGCTGCGCGCCGAGCACGATCTCAGCGTGGATCGCGGACGGATCGTGCGCGAGGCGATCGCGGTCGTACTGGCCGATCTCGAGGCCAAGGGCGAGGATTCGATCCTCGTCCGGCGGTTGCGGCAGTTGTGAACGCGTATTGCTGGGTCGACCGAGCGGCTTACCGGGTGGCGGACCGGGTGGCACCGTGAGCCTGTCGGCCGAGGACTCCCTGGCGATCGAGGCGCTTGCCACCCAACCCGTCAGCGGCGAGTCGGCACCGCCGGCACTCGACGACGGCGCGTTCCGGGTGCGGCTGGACAACTTCGAGGGTCCGTTCGATCTGTTGCTCAGCCTGATCACCCGGCGCCAGCTCGACATCACCGAGGTGGCGCTGTCCCAGGTCACCGACGAGTTCATCACCTACATCTCCGGGGCCGCCAAGTGGGACCTCGGCCAGGCGACCGAGTTCCTGGTCGTCGCCGCGACCCTGCTCGACCTCAAGACAGCCCGGTTGCTGCCCGCCGGCGACGTCGACGACGAGGAGGATCTGGCGCTGCTCGAGGCGCGTGATCTGCTCTTCGCCCGGCTGCTGCAATACCGCGCATACAAGCTTGCGGCGGCCTACCTCGGCGAGCTGGAGCGTGCCCAGGGGCGCCGATACGGCCGAGCGGTCGAGCTCGAGCCGCGCTTCGCCGAATTGCTGCCCAGATGTCTTCATCGGTTTGTCGATAAAGCAATTCGCCGACTTAGCCGCCATCGCGCTCACGCCACGGCCGGTGCCCACCGTGTCGATCGACCACGTGCACGCACCGCGGGTGAGCGTGCGCGAGCAGATGACGATCCTGCGGGCCCGGCTGGGGCACGGCGGCGCAGCGACGTTCCGTGCGCTGGTCGCCGACTGCACATCCACGCTCGAGGTGGTGGGTCGCTTCCTCGCCCTGCTCGAGCTTTACCGCGAGGGCGTGGTCGCCTTCGACCAGGCAGCGGCACTCGCCGAACTACGGGTGCGCTGGACCGGCGGCGAGCCCGCGGCCGAGGCGAGTCCAGCTATGACCGATGACAGCAGCGTGGACGAGGAGTACGGGTGAGCGGTCCGGAACAGGATCTCGAAACTGAGCGCGCCGTCGGGACCGACGGAGTCGCCGAGGTGCTCGAGCCGCCGGCTGGGGAGTCCGAGGTCGGCGAGGTCGATCGAGCTCGCGCTCGAGCAGGCCGACGGTGGCGCCGGCGAGCCGGATGCCGTCCCCGCCCTCGACGATCCGGCCGAGTTGGCTGCAGCGGTCGAGGCGATCCTGTTCGTCGTCGATGCGCCGCATCGAGCCGGCTTCGCTCGCGGCGACCCTGCAGGTTCCCGTCCACGATGTCGAGGAATCGATCGCGCGGCTGCGGTCGGGCTATGACGAGCGGGGCGCTGGAATCGAGTTGCGCGCACGCGGCCGGGGGAGTGCGGCTCTACACACGGCCCGACGGTCGCGCCCTACGTCGAGCGGTTCCTGCATGACGGCCAGCGAACGCGCCTGAGCCAGGCCGCGCTGGAGACGCTCGCGGTGATCGCGTACCGGCAGCCGGTCAGCCGGTCGCGGGTGTCGGCGATTCGCGGCGTCAATGTCGACGGTGTGGTCCGCACCCTGCTCTCGCGCGGGCTCATCGTGGAGGTCGGCTCTGATCCGGAGACCGGCGCGGGACTGTTCCGAACCTCGGAACTGTTCCTCGAACGGATGGGCATGCAGACGTTGGACGAACTCCCGTCTCTTGCTCCACTTCTGCCTGAGTTGTCTGGGCTGGAACACGACGAACTGTGAAGTTGAGGTTGAAACTCTGACGAGCGAGGGTGTCCGGCTGCAGAAGGTCTTGGCGGCCGCCGGTCTGGGATCGCGCCGTGCCTGCGAAGAGCTGATCGCGGCGGGTCGGGTGAGCGTCGACGGCCGGCAGGTGACTGAGATGGGCATGCGGGTCGATCCGAGTGCAGCCGTGGTGCACGTGGACGGCGCACGCATCAACGTTCGCGAAGATCTGGTCTACCTCGCCCTGAACAAGCCGCGCGGCGTGCTGAGCGCGATGTCTGACTCGCGCGGACGGCAGACGGTCGGCGACCTGGTGGCCGACCGGCCCGAACGGCTCTTCCATGTCGGCCGCCTCGACGCCGACAGCGAAGGCCTGCTGCTGCTCACCAACGATGGCGAGCTGGCGCACCGGCTGATGCATCCCGCGTTCGGGGTGGCCAAGACCTACCTTGCGACGGTTCCCGCACCGGTCGGCAAGGAGGTCGGTCGCCGGCTGCGCGGCGGGGTCGAGCTCGACGACGGCCCGGTGCGGGTGGACGGATTCCGGGTCGTACAAACCTCCGGCAGCCGAGCGATCGTCGAGGTGATCCTGCACGAGGGGCGCAAGCACATCGTGCGCCGGTTGCTCGAGGCGGTAGGGCATCCGGTAGAACGGCTGGTGCGCACTGCGATCGGACCAGTGCGTCTGGGCGGGCAGCGGGCCGGTCGATCCGGGAGTTGACCCGGGACGAGCTCGCCGAGCTTCATCGACTAGTCGACAAATCGACTTAGCGGTTTGTCGACTAGTCGATATGTAGCCGGTCCGGGCGGACCGCCGCGGGTAGGCAGTAACCGCAGGCAGGTTGCGACTTCAAGGAGCAGATGTGGCAGTACGGGCGGTGCGTGGCGCGATCCAGGTCGACGCCAACGATCGTGACCAGATCCTGGCTGCCGCCTCGGAACTGGTTCGGGCGATGTTGGAGCGCAACGCGTTGACCAACGACGACCTGATCAGTGTGGTGTTCACCGCGACCCCCGATCTCACCGCCGAGTTCCCCGCGTACGCCGCGCGGCTGATGGGCATGACCGACGTGCCGCTGCTCTGCGCAACCGAGATCGCCGTCCCCGGAGCCATGCCACGGGTGCTCCGGCTGCTGGCCCACGTCGAGACCGACCGGTCGCGCAGCGAGCTCGCGCACCCTTATCTGCGGGGGGCTGCCGCGCTGCGCCGCGACCTGCCGCAGTAGCGCTGCGGCTGGCCGCCACGGGCGTGCGAAGTGCGAGCCTCGCAGCGACGTTGAGACGCGGTGGACGGGACTGGTCCGCCGAGCCCGTATCCTCGGGTTCTGTGAGTGCGCAGGAATCCCCGACCTACCCCCGTGACGGCTACGACGGCGTCGTGGCCCTCGACGGACCCTCGGGAACCGGCAAATCGACCGTCGCCCGCGGTTTGGCGGGCCGGCTCGGTGCGCGCTACCTCGACACCGGCGCGATGTACCGGGCCGCGACCCTCGCCGTCCTGCGCGCCGACATCGACCCCGACGACGGCACGCGCGTCGTCGAGACCGTGGAAAGGGCCCAGATCGAGGTCTCGACCGATCCCGAGCGCCCGAGCGTGCGGCTCGACGGGGTCGCGGTCGACACCGAGATCCGGTCGCCGGAGGTCACCGCCGCGGTGAGCGCCGTGTCGGCCTATCCCGCCGTGCGTGCCCTGCTGGTCGCCGCGCAACGCGAGTTGATCGAGGGTGGCCCGATCGTGGTGGAAGGGCGTGACATCGGCTCGGTGGTCTGGCCGACCGCGCGGCCCAAGATCTATCTCACCGCCACCGCCGAGACCCGTGCCCGCCGGCGGGCCGGCGAGATCGACGGCGGCGACGTGGCCGACCGTCGCAGCCGACATCGAGCGGCGGGACCGGCTCGACAGCACCCGGGCGGCGAGCCCGCTGGCCAAGGCGGCGGACGCGATCGAGCTCGACACGACCGACCTCGATGTCGATGAAGTGATAAGTCGACTTGTCGACATAACGACGAGCGGCGCGGCACCGACGCATGGCTGACGATGTACTGGACGACAGCGCTGCCGAGTTCGCCGGCGAGGGCTTCGACGACGATCAGCCGCTCCCGACCCTGCCGGTAGTGGCCGTGGTCGGCCGGCCCAACGTCGGCAAGTCGACTCTGGTCAACCGCATCCTCGGCCGGCGCGAGGCGGTCGTGCAGGACGTGCCCGGCGTGACCCGCGACCGGATCGCCTACGACGCGGTGTGGAGCGGGCGCCGGTTCACCCTGGTCGACACCGGCGGCTGGGAGCCCGACGCGCGCGGGTTGCAGGCGATGGTCTCGGCGCAGGCCGAACGAGCCGTGGCCACCGCCGACCTGGTCGTGTTCGTGATCGACGGACGCACCGGCGCCACCGAGACGGACTCGGTGGTGGCCCGCACGCTGCGCCGGGCCAACCGCCCCGTGGTGCTCGCGGTGACCAAGATCGATGACGAGCGTGGCGAATCCGATGCCGCCGAACTGTGGTCACTCGGGCTCGGCGAGCCCTACCCGGTGAGCGGTCTGCACGGGCGCGGCAGCGGCGAACTGCTCGACGCGGTGCTTGCCGCACTTCCCGACGCACCGCGCGAGGAATTCGACGGCGAGCGTGGCCCGCGCCGGGTCGCCTTGATCGGCCGCCCGAACGTGGGCAAGTCGAGCCTGCTCAACCGGCTGACCGGCGAGGAGCGGTCCGTGGTCGACTCCGTCGCCGGGACGACGATCGACCCGGTCGACAGCCTCGTCGAACTCGACAAAGAGATTTGGCGATTTGTCGACACGGCCGGGCTGCGGCGCCGGGTCAGCCAGGCCAGCGGGATGGAGTACTACGCAAGCCTGCGCACCGCGGCTGCCATCGAGGCCGCCGAGGTCGCGGTCGTCCTGCTGGACGCGTCCGAGTCGCTGTCCGAACAGGATCAGCGCGTCATCGGCGAGGTCATCGACGCCGGCCGCGCGCTCGTCCTTGCGTTCAACAAGTGGGACCTGCTCGACGAGGATCGCCGGCTGCAGCTCGAACGCGCAGTCAGCCGCGATCTGGCTCGCGTGGCCTGGGCGCCGCGCGTCAACGTCTCGGCGCGCACCGGCCGCGCGGTCGAGAAGCTCGCCGGCCAGCTGCGGATCAGCCTCGCGTCCTGGGACCGGCGCATCCCGACCGGGCGGCTCAACTCGTGGCTGGGCGAGGTGGTCGCTGCGACGCCACCACCGCCGCGCGGCGGCAAGGCGCCACGGATCCTGTTCGCGACGCAGGCCGACATCCGGCCGCCCCGGTTCGTCCTGTTCACCACCGGCTTCCTCGAGGCCGGCTACCGGCGTTTCATCGAGCGGCGGCTGCGCGAGGACTTCGAGTTCACCGGCACCCCGATCGAGATATCGGTGCGGGTGCGCGAGAAGCGTGGCGCGCCGCGCGGATGACCGCGAAACGTCGCGGCCACGCTGCGATAAGGTAACGCGGCATCGCACGACCGGGACGTGGCGCAGTTTGGTAGCGCACTTGACTGGGGGTCAAGGGGTCGTGGGTTCGAATCCCGCCGTCCCGACCAACCCCGATCTCACCCGACCATCGGCCAGCGGGAGGCGCGCGTGACGGCCGCCTCCGGCACCGAGACCCCGCCGGCGTCCGATCGCATCCTGACGATCCCCAACGCGCTCAGCGTGCTGCGCCTGCTCGGCGTCCCGCTGTTCCTGTGGCTGTTGCTCGGGCCGCACGCCGACGGCTGGGCGCTCGGCGTACTCGCACTGTCCGGGGTCACCGACTGGGCCGACGGTGTGCTGGCGCGCCGGCTGAACCAGCGCAGCGACTTCGGCGCGATGCTCGATCCTGCTGCGGACCGGCTGTACATCCTGGCCACCCTCTTCGGCCTCGTGCTGCGCCACATCATCGCGCTGTGGCTCGCGCTGGTGATCATCGCGCGGGATGTGATCCTGGGCATCGCGCTGATCCCGCTGCGCCGGCGCGGCTACGCACCGCCCGAGGTGCACTACCTCGGCAAGGCGGCGACGTTCTGCCTGCTCTACGCCTTCCCGCTGCTGCTGCTCGGCGCGCATTCCGGCACGCTGTCCGACATCGCCCGTCCGATCGCATGGGCATTCACGATCTGGGGCACCGGCCTGTACCTGTGGGCCGGGGCGGTGTATCTGCGCCAGGTCATCGCGCTCGTCGCGGCAGACCCCGGTAGCGCAGCTGATGCCAGAGCCCCCGACGCGCCGGCCGTACAGCACGCAACAGCTCGTCGACCTCGTCCTGGATCCGCGCGATCGCGGCTACGAAGAGGCTGCCCAGCGCAAGGCGAGTTCGGGCCGGCCCGCAGCACGCGCGTGGTACGAGCAGCCGATCGTCGCGTCGGGCTGCCTCATCATCGGTTTCATCCTCGCCGCGGCCTGGGTGCATACCCATCGCGGCGCGCCCGAAGCGGCCAAGGTGCATGACACGCCTCGTGCAACGGGTGCGCAGCGCGGAGGACACCACCCAGGGGCTGGCTGACGACGAGGCCAGACTCAACAGCGAGCTCTCGAAGCTGCAGAACGCCGCGCTCCCCGACTCGTCCGACCCTCGTCCGCGATCTCAACCGCAGCCAGCTGATCGCCGGCGAGGTCGCGGCGACCGGGCCGGGCCTGGAGGTTCGCCTGTCCGAACCGGCGACGGCAGCCGAACCCACCGGCGGTCCCGGGCCCGGCGAACGGACGCCGACCAGCGGCGGACATATCCTCATCGACCGTGATATTCGCAGTGTCGTCAACCAGCTGTGGGCCGATGGTGCCGAGGCGATCGCGGTGAACGGCATCCGGCTCACCCCGACCTCGGCGATCCGTTTCGCCGGCGACGCGGTGCTCGTCGACTTCTCACCGATCGCGTCGCCGTACGTCATCGACGCGATCGGTGCAGCCGACCGACTCGATGTCGGCTTCGCGTCGAGCGATGTGGCAAGCCGCTACCAGACGCTGGCCAGCGCGAAGGGGATCGGCTTCTCCTTCGACACGCAGAACCAAGCTCGAGTTGCCGGCCGGTGCAGTCACCGTGCCGCAATACGCCACCGCCGCGAAGGGTCACTAGATGGTCGGCGCACTCGCACTCGTCATCGGAATCGTCGCCGGACTGATCCTGCGGCCGACCGTCCCGACCTGGCTCGAGCCGTACCTGCCGATCGCGGTCGTCGCCGCCCTCGACGCCGTCTTCGGCGGCATTCGGGCCCGGCTCGACGGCGTCTTCGACGCGAAGGTGTTCGTGGTGTCATTCGTGTCCAACGTGCTCGTCGCGGCGTTGATCGTCTACCTCGGCGACAAGCTCGGCGTGGGCAGCCAGCTGTCCACGGCGGTGGTCGTCGTCCTCGGCATCCGCATCTTCGGCAACGCGGCCGCTATCCGGCGACGGCTGTTCCGTGCCTGACCAAGCGCCAGACGGCGCGGCTGACCGACCGACCGACGAGGCGCCCGAGCGCAAGCCGAACCGGCGCTCCTTCCGCGATCTCGGCCGGAGTCGTGATCGCGGTGCTCACTGCGTTGCTCGGGTTCGCCATCGTCGTGCAGGTCCGGCAGAACTCCAGCACCGACAACCTCGCCAACCTCCGCGACGACGACCTGGTCGGCATCCTCGACAACCAGAACGCACGGGCGGACCGGTTGCGCCAGCAGATCACCCAGCTCGAGCAGACACTGCGCCAGCTCCGCGGCAGCGGCAACCGATCGGCTGCCGCTCGGGCGCAGGCCGAACAAGACGCGAAAGCCCTCGGCGTACTGCTCGGAACGTTGCCGGCCACCGGGCCCGGGGTGGCCGTCGAGATCAGCGACCCCCAGCACAAGCTCGGCGCAGAAGATCTGCTCGACGTGGTCGAGGAGTTGCGCGGCGCCGGCGCCGAGGCGATCCAGTTCGCGCGGCGTGCGGATCTCCACGATGTCCGCGTTCAGCGCGACCAGCGGCGGCGGCGTCGCCGTGGACGGCACCGCGATCGTCGCGCCGTATCGCGTGCTGGCCATCGGTGACGCGAAGACGCTGGATACCGCGCTCAACATCCCTGGCGGTGTCGCCGCAGCGATTCGCAACGCCGGCGGCGAGCTGGCCGTCAGCGAGCGCAAGACCGTCACCATCACGGTCACCCGGAGTCTGCCGACTCCCAAGTACGCGGTGCCGTCGGGTCACTGAGACATCGGTAGTGTTTTCAATCGCCCGCATGAAGGTCGCGTGATCGTCGAGTGAGAGAGGCACGACATGTCCGAGGTCCCCTCCGACCTGAAGTACACCGCAGAGCATGAGTGGGTCCGCAGCGGCGACGGGTCGCAGCCGGTACGGGTCGGCATCACCGACTACGCGCAAGAGGCACTCGGCGACGTGGTCTACGTGTCACTGCCCGAGGTGGGTGCGAAGGTGACTGCGGGCAGCGCGTGTGGCGAGATCGAATCGACGAAGAGCGTGTCCGACCTCTACGCGCCCGTGTCCGGCACGGTCACGGCGCGCAATGAAGCGCTCGACAGCCAGCCCGAGCTGATCAACTCGGATCCGTACGGCGAGGGGTGGGTCATCGAGATCGAGGTCGAGGGCGGCCTGGACGATCTGCTCGATGCCGCGGCGTACAGCACGCTGGCGGGGTGACCTGGCCGGTAACGGCGTCCGTCCACACCCGTCCACACGCCCGTCCACACGGTGTCCACAACACCGTCCACAAACTGGCGAGACTCACTCTCTACTCTCGATTGACCCTCTGGACGGGCCGGGCCTACGGTAAGCGCACCGACCGCACCCGATCACCCACCGCGGCACTCACGCTGCTCAGAGCGGTCTCTTCGACGCACAGTACGACGCACCACCCAACGCAACTGAAGGGCGACGCGAGTGTTCTGCACTGCTTGTGGCACTGAAAATCCGCCGGGTAGCCGGTTCTGCGCGAACTGCGGTGCGGAGCTTCCTGGCGGCGCTCCCGCTACCGACGTCACCCGCACGATCTCGACACCGAGCGCGATCTCCGAAACCGACTCGGACTCGTTCTCGACCGAGGCGCACCAGGGCGCGGTCGACGCGCTGACGCCGGGTTCGGCGCTGCTCGTCGTCAAGCGCGGACCGAACGCCGGCAGTCGATTCCTGCTTGATCAGGATGTGACTACGGCGGGTCGCCATCCGGACAGCGACATCTTCCTGGACGATGTCACCGTGTCCCGCAGGCATGCCGAATTCCGTCGCGAAGGCAATGGCTACACGGTGCACGACGTCGGCTCTCTGAACGGCACCTACGTCAATCGGGAGCCGATTGACGCCGCACCACTCTCGGGAGGGGACGAGGTGCAGATCGGCAAATTCCGTCTGGTGTACCTGACCGCGGCAGTTCGCGCCGGAGCTCCTGGAGCCTCAGCATGACTGCGGCCGCCGCGCGCGGAAAGAGCTCGGCAGCCACGCTGACCATCGGTGACGTCCTGGCCCATCTCAAGCCGGAGTTTCCCGACCTGACGATCAGCAAGATCCGCTTCCTCGAGGGCGAGGGTCTGGTGCAACCCGAGCGCACGCCGTCGGGCTACCGCAAGTTCTCCGCGGCCGACGTGTCGCGGCTGCGTTACGTGCTCGCGCAGCAGAAAGATCACTACCTGCCGTTGAAGGTGATCAAGGAGCAGCTCGAGGCGATCGACCGCGGCCTCGTGCCGCCGGGCGCGCCGAGCACGGCAACCTCGACACCGCGCGTGCCGCACATGTCCATCGCCGCGATCGAGGACAACGCACCCACCGCCGAACACTTCCGCCCGGCGCCGGCCGCGATGCGGCTCTCGCGCGAGGAACTGCTCAACGCGGCCGGGCTACGGGTCGACCAGCTCGGTGAACTCGAGCAGTTCGGGCTCATCTCGAAGAAGCCTGGCGGCCAGTACGACGACGACGCGCTCGCCGTCGGCAAGATCGTTGCTGATCTCGCCCGCTTCGGACTCGAGGGTCGCCACCTGCGCGCGTTCCGTACCGCCGCTGAGCGCGAGGTCGGCCTGTTCAGCCAAGTGGTCGGCCCGATGTCACGCCAGCGCGGCAGCGAGGCCAAGGTGCGCGCCGAAGAGACGGTCCGCGAGCTGGCCGCATTGTCGGTGCGGCTGCACGCGGCGCTCGTCCAGATCGGCCTGCGTGAGGTCATCGGCAGCTCGTGACGCAGTCGGCACTTCCGCGTGCGCGGCGCCGCCGCGTACCCGCTGGGCGTGTAGCGTCGAACTGAAGCTGGAGACCGTAGGCGGGAGGTAGCCGTGCATCCGATGCGAGTGGTCGGGGTTCGCGTGGAGCTCCCGGCCAATGCCCCTGTCGTGCTGCTGCGCGAAGAGGACGGCGTGCGCTACCTGCCGATCTGGATCGGTGCCGCCGAGGCGTCGGCGATTGCCTTCCAGCAGCAGGGCGTGCAGGCGACCCGCCCGCTCACCCATGACCTGCTGCGTGACGTCATCACCGCGCTCGGTCAGCGCCTCGAAGCCGTCCACATCACTGAGATGCGCGACGACATCTACTACGCCGAGCTGCGCTTCTCTGGCGGGGTCTCGGTCAGCGCCCGCCCGTCCGACGCGATCGCGCTCGCGTTGCGCTGCGAGGTCGAGATTCTGGGCAGCGACGCGGTCCTGGATGCCGCCGGGATCGAGATTCCGGACGAGCAAGAGGACGAGGTCGAGAAGTTCCGCGAGTTCCTCGACAACATCAGCCCGGACGACTTCGCGACCGACGGTTAAACCTTCGATCTGTAGTTGAGGGTTATGGAACTCGGCGCGTCGCGTTGACCCCGACCCAGCCCGAGCCCTACCGTCGGGTGTCCGCGTAAATCACTCCGGTGAAATTTGCTCTGGTTTACTCGTAGAGAGCAGCGTGGGACGACCATGACGTGCCGCGGCTGGACGGAGGTGGGCAATGGACGAGAATCCACGCCCGATGCAGGTGGGGCCGACGCTCGGCCTCACCCAGGGGCCCACCCAGGGAACGCTGTTCGACGATCCGGCCGCGCCGCCCGCTGATGGCGCGCTGATCGGCTACCGCGGCCCGACCGCCTGTTCAGCCGCCGGGATCACTTACCGTCAGCTCGACTACTGGGCGCGCACCGGACTGGTCGCGCCGTCGATCCGCTCGGCGTCTGGCTCGGGCAGCCAGCGGCTCTACTCGTTCAAGGACATCCTCGTCCTCAAGGTCGTCAAGCGACTGCTCGACACCGGCGTCTCCCTGCAGAACATCCGCACCGCGGTCGACCACCTGCGCGAGCGCGGCGTCGACGACCTGGCCGGCATCACGCTGCTCTCCGACGGGGTCACGGTGTACGAGTGCCACTCATCGGAAGAGGTCGTCGACCTGCTGCGGGGCGGACAAGGCGTTTTCGGAATTGCAGTAAGCGGTGCGTGGCGCGAGCTCGTCGGGTCACTCGCGCACCTGCCCGGCGAGCGGGCTGACGGCGGCGAACTCGAAGAGGCGCCGCCTCTCGGCGATGACGAGCTCGCACGCCGGCGCCAGCAGCGCAGCGCGACTGCCTGAGCAATCCGACGCGCGCGGGCCTTCAGCGCCCGACCCCGACCCGCGTCCCGATTCAGCAGGTGGCCAGCGCGACACGCTCACGCGCCGGATCGGTGTACTGACCGCCGGCATCCTCGGCGTGCTGATCGTGGTCAGTGCGGTCTCGAGCGTCGCGTTACTGCTCTCGGCCAGGACCGTGACCAAGCTCGCGACCGGCTACGCGCCGGCGGCCGACGCGAACAGCGCGGCGCTGGTCTACATGCTCGACGCGGAAACCGGCCTGCGCGGATACGCCCTCACCGGGCGGCGCAGCTACCTGCAGCCTTACCACTCCAGCGTGCGCAGGATCGTCCCAACCATCAACGCAATCGCCAACACACTGAGCGGCATCGGCGACCACAGCATCGACGCAAAGATCGTGACAGAACGCCGAATCGCGCAGGGCGTGGATCGACAGTGTCGCCACGCCGTCGATCCGAAGCCTCGCCGCCGCGCGGCGCACCATCGTGGTTCCCTCGGCCCGCGCCAGGTTCGATTCGTTCCGCGCTGCGAACGACACCGTCGCGAAGGCGATCGACGACATCCGTGGTCATTACAGCGCGCAGAGCGCGGACGAGCGGACGTTTGTGCTGCCGTTCATCTCGGCGGTGTTCGTGCTGGTGATCGTGGCGATCCTGTTCGCGCTGCGCACCGCTCGCGGCGTGGCCCGCCCGCTGCATGCGGTGTGGGCGAGCCTGCGCCAACTGGAGACGGGAGACTTGAGCGCGCGTGCCGACGAGTTCGTCGGGCCGGCAGAGGTGCGCGACCTGGCTGCAGCGGTGAACAGCCTTGCCGTCGAGCGGCGGCGGACGCTGGCCGCGCAGAGGGCGGACGCCGAGCTACGCCGTGAGGTTCGTGGCAGTCACCTCGGCGATCCGGATCGGTCAAGATGCGCGGGCGATGGCGCGCACGCTTGTCGCAGGGCTCGGCCGTGCCTTCGACGTCGACCGGGTGTGGCTGCAGACCTTCGACGAACACCGGGTCGCACTGCTGTCCGAGCAGTGGCGCCGCGGCAAGCGGGTGGCTGAGGTCGCGGCGTCGGCCGCAGAAGCCGATGAGCTGCGCTGGCTGGCCAACCGGCTCTGGCATTCCGGCTCGGTGGTCGGGATCAGTGATCATCGGTCGCCGCCGGCCGACACCGATGCCTTCCTGCTGCTCGCCCCGCAATCGCGCGGTGCGCGCTCGTCGGCCGTGGCCGCGGTCGGGGAGGGTGCGAAGGCGATCGGACTGCTGTGGCTGAACACGACCTACGAGCAGCGGGTCTGGTCATCGGCCGAGCTCGGTCTGCTGCAGCACGTCGCCGCGGAGCTGGCGCAGAACCTCGTGCAGAACCACGTCCTGCTGCAGCAACGCGAGGCGATGCGGCAGCTGCGCGAGGCCGACGAAGCGAAGACGGCGCTGGTGTCCACGGTGTCGCATGAGTTGCGAACCCCGCTGACCTCGATCATCGGCTACCTCGACGTGCTGCTGGAAATGGACGCAGCCGAGGTGCCACCGGAGGTTGCCGAGATGCTGCAAGTCATCGAGCGCAACGCGCACCGGCTGCGGGCGCTGATCGAGGATCTGCTCACGCAGTCGCAGATCGAGGCGGGCCGGCGGCTGGTCGAGCTCGGACGGGTGGACCTCGTGGACGTGCTCGACGAGGTCGAAGACACGATCGAACCGCTGGCCGACAACGCGCATCTCGGCTTCGAACTCGACCTGCCGGCCCGAGGCGTCCTGGTGATCGACGGCGATCCGCGCCAGTTGGGCCAGGCGGTGACCAACCTGGTCGCGAACGCCGTGAAGTTCACCCCGCGCGGCGGCCGGGTGACGGTGTCGGCAGTGCGCGAGGACGGCCCTGATGGTGTGGCCGAGGCGGTGATTCGCGTGCAGGACACCGGCATCGGCATCCCGGCCGCCGAACTCCCGCACCTGTTCGACCGGTTCTTCCGCGCAAGCAATGCGCGAAAGGCCGTTATCCAGGGCACCGGCCTGGGTCTGGCCATCGTTTCGGAGATCGTCAACCAACACGGCGGGACCGTCGACGTCCGCTCCGAGTTAGGGGTCGGCACGACCTTCGCGATCCGGCTGCCGGTCACCGGTGCCGGCGCCACGGTGGGCCCGACCGCGGCGCCCGGCGTGGCGCGCCTCGCAGCGGTCGGTGACGAGCCCCGTGCGGATCGGGCTGGTACCGTCGAATCGGCTGCTGATCCCGTGCGGGAGAGCTGACCGGCGCGTCTGACCACCTGCCGGCCAGCGCCGAAGGGGCAACCTCCCCGGAACCTCTCAGGCACCCGGACCGCGCGGACCAGGCCACTCTGGAGGAGTCATCCGACAGACGGGGAAGCCGTGCGCCGACCTGGCGTCCGGTCTTCGCCTGACGACGCGTGGAGTGGCAGCAGATGTCCGACTCTCTGGTTGACCTCGAGACTGCGGACCGGTTCGCGGCCCGGCACATCGGGGTGTCCGGTGACGATCAGCAGCGCATGCTCGACGCGATCGGGTACGCCGCGCTCGACGATCTGCTCGCTGACGCCGTCCCGGCCAGCATCCGCGAGAAGCTCGCGCTCGCGTTGCCCTCGGCCGCCTCCGAGGCCGAGGTGGCCGCTGAGTTGCGCGCGCTGGCCGCTCGCAATGATGTGCTCACGTCGATGATCGGGCTCGGCTACTACGACACGATCACGCCGCCGGTGATCCGTCGCAACGTGCTCGAGAACCCTGCCTGGTACACCGCGTACACGCCCTACCAGCCCGAGATCAGCCAGGGCCGGCTCGAGGCGCTGCTGAACTTCCAGACGATGGTCGAGGATCTCACCGGCCTGCCCGTCGCCGGCGCGTCGATGTTGGACGAGTCGACCGCGGCTGCCGAAGCGATGGCCCTTGCGCATCGCGCAGCGAAGCAGGGCGACACCTTCGTCGTCGATGCCGACGTGTTCCCGCAGACACTGGACGTGGTGCGCACACGCGCTGTTCCGCTCGGGCTGAAGGTCGTCGTCCACGATCTGTCCGAACCACTGCCTGACGGTGACGTCTTCGGCGTACTCGCGCAGTACCCCGGCGCGTCCGGTGCGGTACGTGACCTCGCGCCGATCGTGGCTGCCGCCCACGAGCGTGGCGCACTGGTCTGCGTCGCGGCCGATCTGCTCGCGCTGACGCTGATCAAGACGCCGGGCGAGTTCGGTGCCGACATCGCGGTCGGCACAACCCAGCGCTTCGGTGTCCCGCTCGGCTTCGGCGGCCCGCACGCCGGCTACCTCGCCACCCGGTCGGGCCTCGAACGGCAGCTACCGGGCCGGTTGGTCGGCGTGTCCGTCGATGCCGACGGCGCCCCCGCGTATCGCCTCGCGTTGCAGACCCGCGAGCAGCACATCCGCCGCGAGAAGGCCACCTCGAACATCTGCACCGCGCAGGTGCTGCTCGCAGTGATCGCGAGCATGTACGCCGTCTATCACGGACCCGAGGGTCTCGCAGCGATCGCGCGACGGGTGCACCGCTTCGCATCCGTGCTCGCCGCCGGCCTGCGCTCGGGCGGGGTGGACGTCTCCGATGCCGCGTTCTTCGACACGATCACGGTGGCGGTGCCCGGGCTGGCCCGTGACGTCGTCGCCGCGGCGCGACTGGGCGGGGTCAACCTGCACCTGGTCGATGACGACACCGTGTCGATCTCGTGCGACGAGGCGACCACGCGCGCGCATCTGAGCGCGGTCTGGTCGGCCTTCGGCGTGACGGCCGATGTCGAGACGCACGACGAGGATGCCGCTCTGCCGGCGTTGCGGTCGACCGAGTTCCTCACCCACCCGGTCTTCACCGCGCACCACTCCGAGACGGCGATGTTGCGCTATCTGCGCCGGTTGGCTGATCGCGACTACGCGCTGGACCGCGGCATGATTCCGCTGGGTTCCTGCACGATGAAGCTGAATGCGACCACCGAGATGGAGCCGGTGACCAATCCGGGCTTCGCGCAGGTGCATCCGTTCGCTCCGTCCGACCAGATCGGTGGCTACCGCGCACTCTTCGACGACCTCGAGCGGTGGCTGGCCGAGATCACCGGCTACGACGCGATCTCGTTGCAGCCCAACGCCGGATCGCAGGGCGAGTTCGCCGGGCTGCTGGCGATCCGCAACTTCCATCGCTCGCAAGGCGATGAGGTACGCGACATCTGCCTGATCCCGGCGTCGGCCCATGGCACGAACGCGGCCAGCGCGGTCATGGCCGGAATGCACGTCGTCGTGGTCAAGACCGGCGGTGAGCAGGGCGAGATCGACCTGGACGACCTGAAGGCGAAGATCGCCGAGCACGCATCGTCCCTGGCTGCAGTCATGGTCACCTACCCGTCGACGCACGGCGTCTTCGAAGATCACATCGGTGAGGTGTGCGCGCTCGTACACGATGCCGGTGGGCAGGTCTACATCGACGGCGCAAACCTGAACGCGATGGTCGGTCTGGCACGTCCGGGCAAGTTCGGCGCGGACGTGTCCCATCTGAACCTGCACAAGACGTTCTGCATCCCGCACGGCGGTGGCGGTCCCGGTGTCGGCCCGATCGGGGTGCGCGCGCATCTTGCGCCGTACCTGCCCAACCACCCGCTGCAACCGGCGGCGGGACCGGACAGCGGCAGTGGCGCGATAGCGGGCGCTCCGTGGGGTTCGGCGTCGATCCTGCCGATCACGTGGGCCTACATCCGGCTGATGGGTGGCGACGGGCTCACCGCCGCCACCGGCGCGGCGATCCTGTCGGCCAACTACCTGGCCCGGCGGCTGCGCGAGCACTTCCCGGTCTTGTACACGGGCGCGAACGATCTCGTCGCGCACGAGTGCATCCTCGATCTGCGCTCGATCACCCGCGAGACCGGCGTGAGCGTCGACGACGTGGCCAAGCGACTGATCGACTACGGTTTCCACGCGCCGACCATGTCGTTCCCGGTCGCGGGCACGTTGATGGTCGAACCGACCGAATCCGAAGATCTGCGCGAGCTCGATCGATTCGTCGACGCGATGATCGCGATCAAGGGCGAGATCGACCAGGTTGGCGCGGGCGAGTGGCCGGCTCGTGACAACCCGCTCGCCAACGCACCGCACACCGCGCAATGCCTGGTCGGCTCCTGGGATCATCCCTACTCGCGCGAGCTGGCCGGCTATCCGGCGGGAGTCGATCCGCGCTCGAAGTACTGGCCGCCCGTGCGGCGCATTGACGGTGCCTTCGGCGACCGCAACCTGGTCTGTGCCTGCCCGCCGGTCGACGCCTACGCGTAGGTGCGCCCGCCCTTGGCAGCGACCCATATCTTGGTGTCGTGGGCGATGACACCTGGGCGAGTTTGGCCGACCAATTTGCCGATGAGGCTTACGCCTCGGTGAAGGGGCGCGTGCGCACTTACGTGCTGCACCAGCACCTGCTCGAACACCTGCCCGAGGCACCGGCCATGGTTTTGGACGTCGGCGGTGGCGCGGGTCATCAGTCGTTTCCGCTGGCGCTGGCCGGCTACGAGGTGACGCTGCTTGATCCGTCACCGGCGATGCTTGCCAAGGCCGAACAACGACTCCACGGGTTGCCGGCGCAGGCCCAGCAGCGGGTGACGTTCGTGCAGGCCGATGGTGAGAGCGCCGAGGAGGCCGTGCACGGCCGACGTTTCGACGCGGTGCTGTGCCATGGGGTGCTCGGATACCTCGAGCAGCCCGAGCCGCTGGTCAACCAGCTGTGCCGGTGCGCTGCTCCCGGCGGCGTGGTGTCGATCATGACGGGAAACGCGAACGCGATGGCGGTGCGTCCGGCGCTGGAACGACGTTGGGACGACGCGCTCGCGGCGTTCGACGCCAGAACCGAGATCGGGGTGCTAGGAGTACCGGGCCGGGCCGACACGGTCGAGGAACTCAGCGAACTGCTGCACGGCCACGGCGTGGAGCCGCAGCGCTGGTACGGGGTATGGCTGTTCATCGACTGGCTCGAGTTCAGCGGTGCCGAGCTGGATCCCGACGATGCACCGCAGGTAGCCGCGACGGCTGCAGTCGAACTCGAGGCCAGCCGGCGAGACCCGTACCGCCAACTCAGCCGCGTCTTTCACCTCGTCGGCCGCAAACCTCCGACCTGACTTGGTCGGTCGCGGAACCGGACGGCGAGGACGGCGACGTCGTCACCGGGTCGGTCTCCGACCATGTCGGCGAGGACGGCGTCCAGCAGTTTCCCGGGCTCAAGTTGATGGTGGGCGTTGACGGTTTCGAGCAGGCGCCGCTGACCGGCGTCGATGCTGTGGGTGCGGGTCTCGACCAGACCATCGGTGTACAGCAGCAAGGTGGCGCCCGGCGGTACCGGGCAGACGCGGTCGTGTCGAATGCTGTCCGGCTCGACGCCGAGGAGGATGTCGGTCGACTCGTCGAGTTGTATCGCAGTGCCGTCGGCGTGGATGAGGATCGGTGCCGGATGGCCGGCGTTGCTCCATCGCAGCGTCGCGACGCTGGTCGGCTCGTCAGCCGACGGTGCTTCGACGTTGACCAGGATCAGCGAGACGATTGTGTCGATCTGCAAGTCCCGGATCGCTCGGTCCAGCCGGCCGACCACGTCTGACGGCGGGTGGTTTCGCTCCAGGAGCTGCGCACGCAGGATGTTGCGCAGTTGTCCCATCGTGGCGGCGGCATGGATGTCGTGGCCGACGACATCGCCGATCACCAGGGCGGTGACCCCGGTCGGTAACGCAACCGCGTCATACCAATCACCGCCGACCTGCGATTGCTCCGCGGCAGTGAGGTAGCGCGCAGCGAACAGCAGGTCGTCTGACTCCGGAAGGTGCGTGAGCATCGCCTCCTGCAGCGCGAGCGCGACGAGTCGGTCGTGCATGCCGGCGCGCTGCAGTTGCCGGTTGGCCTCGTGCAACCGCTGCGATGCTGCATCTGACGCGCTGAGAGCTGCGCGGGTCGCAAGTGCGACTGCTGCGGCGCGCTCCATGGTGTCCGTGGCGAGGTTGCGGGCCGTCGCTTCGGTCACCGCTCGGACTGCCACGGCGGCGTCGAGCACTTCGTCTTCCATCGCGGCGGCGGCTGCGGCGGTCGTAGTCGCAACCGCGGCCGCGGCAGCTGCGACCGCGCGTGCCACGAGCAAGGCGGCCTGCGCCGTTTCCTGTGCCTTGGCCACGGCGGTGGAGAGCACCTTTGCGTCCACGTCGCGTGCCGCGCGGTCTGATCGAGCGTCCCCACCGGCGATCGTCGACTTCGATACCGTCGCAGCTGCTTCAGCAGCCGCGGCCGCGACCCCAAGCGCAAGCTCGTCGGCCTGCGCTTGGACTGCGGCAACTGTGCGAGCGGCGGCCTCGGCCACGGCGGCGGCAGCTTCGACCGCCGCGGCTGCCCGCGCAACACGGGCGTCCCGCGCGGCGTCCGCGGTCGTGGCTGCCGCGTCGATCGCCGCCTGTTCGGCGGTGATTGCCGCGTGGGTCGCCACGAACTGTCTGTCACCGGTCAGCCGCGCGGCGGTGGACGCGACGACAGCCACCGCTTCAACCGCCATCACGATCGCGGTCATCGCCGCAGAGGCTGATGCGGCCGGCACGACCACCGACATACCGATCGGGCCGACGGTGGCGCCAGGATCCGCGCCGTTTGCGCTATCACTCACGGTGAACCAGACACTGGTCTTGCCCTTGTTTCGGCGAGTGCCCCAGGTGGAAGCGACAGAGTCCACAATGAACAGGCCACGGCCGCCGACGCTCGATGTCGACGGCGATCCGGCTGGATGCGAGAGGACGGCCGACGGCTCGGCGGCGCCGCCGGTCACCGTCACAGTCACTGCGCCGGCATCGTTGACTGCCAGCTCAAGGTTGATCACAGGTGCGAGTTCGTGCCGGACGACATTGCTGACGAGCTCGCTCACCAGCAGCACGACATCCGCGAGGACATCGGCGCCGACAGAACATGTCTGCAGCGCAACGGAAACCTCGCGCCGCGCGAACTCCGCAGCGCGGCGGTTAGCGATGATTTCGATCGAATACTGAAGTGCTGATGTCACAGCGGTCGTCCGCTCCGAACGGGTCCACGCTGGTTTGCACGGCTATGAGCGGGAGGCTCACGAGTCCGCGAACGCGGACGTCGTCCCGAGCTTGGCTGCGGTCACAACAAGCCCACAGTACGTCACAGGCCCCGTTGCAACGTCCGAGCAGGCTCGGGTGTCTAGTGTGCGTACACCGAAGTCATGTGGCCGGCCGTCAGTGTGCGTCCGACCTAGCGCGTTGCCCTTGAAGACCTCGTCCAGGCTCGCCCGGGAGGCGTCATGTCGGGATGGTGCAGGAGCCGGGCGGTTCGCTCGCGTCTGCTGTTGGCCGCGATCTTGTCCGCAACGGTTGTGCCGCTTGGCGTGAGCGCGCCGCCGAGCGCGTCGGCGGCGCCGCCCGGCGTTCGGGCTGCAACTCATACTGCGTCCTCACCCGGTCACAGTGCCGTTCCGGTATATAGCTCGGCGAACGGCGTGGCCTGCCCGCGCGCCTCGCACTGTGTCGCTGTCGGGGCCTACAACGCCAACGACGCTATCCGCGTCCTGACCGAGTCGTGGGACGGCTCGTCGTGGTCGGTCGTCCCCAGTCCCAGACCGCGCAAGGCTGTCTCGAGCGTGCTCAACGCGGTCTCGTGCGCGAGCGCATCGCGCTGCATGGCCGTCGGCTCCTACACCGATAGCAGTGAGGTGAGCTGGGGCCTCAGCGAGTCCTGGAACGGATCGGCCTGGGCCATTGTCGACACACCCGCACCGAAGGGTGGCACGGCGGTCACGCTGAGCGGGATCTCGTGCACCAGCGCCTCTTTCTGCGTGGCAGTCGGCTCGTACACGAACCGCCGATCCGTCCCGGTCACGCTCACCGAGTTCTGGAACGGCTCGTCCTGGTCGATCGTGGCGAGCCGTAACCCGGCAGGATCGTCAAGCGGCCTGTCCGCAGTCTCGTGTGCTAGCGCGTCGAAGTGCATGACCACGGGCTTCTACGTCGATGCCGAGTCCGTCGAGGTCTCACTCGCCGAGCTGTGGAACGGCTCGTCCTGGACGATCGTCCCCGCTCCGAGCCCGGCGGGTGCACAGGGCAGCGGACTGGACGGCGTCTCCTGCCCGCGCGCAGCGCGCTGCCTGGCTGTCGGGAACTACTCCGACAGTGACGGCATCGCGCAGACCCTTGCCGAGTCCTGGAACGGCTCGTCCTGGTCGGTCGTCGCCAGCCCGACGCCGACCGGGTCACCGAGCAGCGATCTGTTCGGCATCTCCTGCGCAACCGCCGCACATTGCCTGGCAGTGGGGCACAGTTACAGCCCGTCGTCCGCGGCCAAGGACGGAACCCTTGCCGAGTCGTGGAACGGCTCGTCCTGGTCGATCGTCGCCAGCCCCAGCCCGTCCACGACCAGCGCCCTGAACGGCGTCTCTTGCACATTCGGCGGCAAGTGCCTCGCTGCAGGTTTGTTCTTCAACTCTTCTGGCGATTATCAGACCTTGGCTGAGTCCTGGAACGGTGCATCGTTGTCGATCGTGAATCGGGACGCCGTCCTGCCCGGGGTGTCGTGTCTGGACGCTGCGCATTGCATCGCCGTCGGCTCCTACCTGTCCCGCGAGTCGATCAGCAAGACTCGAGTCAAGTCGTGGAACGGTCATTCCTGGCGGCTCGTGCGCAGCCCCAACCCGAAGCGATCGCAGGGCAGTTACCTCGATGCCATCACCTGTCTCAGCGCCAGCCGTTGCGTGGCGGTCGGCTACTACTTCAAGCCGGACAACGCCCGCGTCAGCCTGGTCGAGTCGTGGAACGGCACGCGTTGGTCGATCGTGCCCAGCCCGAATCCGTCCGGCGCCGCGTACAGCTTGTTGTTCGGCATCGCTTGTACAAAGCCATCGTGGTGCATGGCGGTGGGGTCGGCGGGTGGTCGGGTCCTTGCCGAGAAGTGGGACGGCTCGCAGTGGTCGATCGTCCCGACCGCCGACCCGCCCAATCCCGCCTACAGCGAGCTGGCCGGCATCTCGTGCAGCAGTACTGTCAGCTGCTCAGCCGTCGGCTACGAGACCGACACCCACTATCACGCTGACCTGACCCTCGCCGAGAAATGGAACGGTTCGGCGTGGTCGATCGTGCCGAGCGCAGCCCCGGGGAAGAATTCGTTCCGCGCATCCGTGCTGCACGGAATGTCGTGCAGCACGGCCGGTCGGTGTCTGGCCGTCGGATATCACCAGCGAGTCTCGGGGACGTTCGCGACGTTCACCGAGCGTTGGACCGGAAAGCGCTGGGTCGTGGTCGACAGCCCCAGCCCGAGCGGGTCGATCTACAGCGAGCTGAGTGCAATCTCGTGCATCCACACCGGCCGGTGCCTGGCCGTCGGAAACTACTTCAACCGCGCAGGTGACTTCGTGACGTTGAGCGAGAGCTGGACGGGGACGAAGTGGCGCATCCTCAAGAGCCCGAAGACGACCGCGCTGCCCTTCGGAATCAGCTATCTGCTCGACGTTTCTTGTGTCGCATCCGCCGCATGCCTGGCGACGGGCGCGCACGGAAACCCGGCGAACCTCGACGCGCTGAGTCAATCTTGGAACGGCTCGGCGAGTGCGGCTCGCCCTGCAGGCGCCTGGAACGGGTCGGCAAAGTACTGCGTCTCATGTACGACTCGCCCGTCGGTGAATTCCATGATGCTGACTGAATAAGTTGGCACGTCGTCATAGGTGATGATGCACTCGCTCACCCAGAGATTCCCGCTGCCAACGATCCGCAGCACGGTGAAATGGCGGCGTGCGGGGTGCCCGCCACGTTGCGCGGAAATCCTCGCGCGCCCTCGGAAACGTTCGCCGGACTGTGGGTAGTCGAGGATCGCGTCGACCGCGTAGATCGAGTGCTCGGCTTCGGTGTCGCCGCGCTCCGACGCCTGCCAGTGTTCCTCGACTGCGGACTTCGTCGGAATGTCAGCACCCATCGCACTATCCGTTCTGTAGGCAGCGGGTTGTCCACGCGCGAACCAATGATCCGCCCGAACCGATCGAACTCGCACCTGCGTTATGCATACGATTCACAACGTGGATTTCGCTATCTCGAACGAGCGGGAAGCACTTGCTGGGTTCCTCGACCGCCAGCGCGAGGCGCTGATCAGGAAGGTCAGGGGAGTCACCGACTCAGACGCGCATCTGGCACCGACGGCCAGCTCTCTCTCATTGCTCGGACTGATCAAGCACTCCACGGTGTGGGAGGACCGATGGTTCCAAGGCATCCTCGCCGGGCGCCCGCTCCCAGATGGGTGGCCAGAACGCGAATCCACGATTCCAGACGAGGACTTTCGAGTTGACGAACGGGACACGGTCGAGCAGTGGGTGGCTCGGTACGAAGCGGCAGTGGTGACTTCTCGGCAGGTCGTTGCCGACATGGATCTCGATCAGCCCTGCGCGCGCACGGACGTCGTCGACTGCAACGTGCGCTGCGTAGTGCTGCACATGATTGAGGAGACCGCCCGGCACGCCGGCCACGCTGATCTCATCCGGGAGACCATCGACGGGAGTCGAGGGATGTAGGACGGCGAAACGCCGTAGTCACTGGCCGAACGTATAGCGCAGATTTGCGTTGATCAGCTCGTTCAGTCGCTTTCGCATGTGTCCGACGAGCGCGTCATCGGGAGCGGGGCGGTCAACGTGCAGCGTCCATTGGAGATCGGTACCTCCGCCCGCTCCGGCGGGTAGGTCGAACGTGACCGTTGCATCCGGACGCTTGATCCACAGCGATGACCAGGTGAGCGTCGAGGGTCCGTCGGAACGCAGAACCTGCGGACGCTGTTCGTCGTCGAGCAGCGTCAGCCACGGTCGGCTCGGGTCACGGTCCGGGTCGGCCAGCGCCTCGAAGACGACGTGCGGCGGTGGCGGCTGATTGCGTCGCCGTCGGCCGATCTCGATCACCTCAAGGAGACTAGGACGCACCGGCTGTGTGGTCATCCGGTGTCAGAGTTGCAGGATCGCCGCCGAGACGAGGTATGCAGCCGACGCGGATTCGGGATCGTGCAGGTCTCCGGGCGTCTCCAGCGTTGCCTGGGAACGTGCGCGGACCGCAGCACCCGGATCCTCCGCAACGAGATCGACGCACAGCCCGGCGACAACGGCGCTGGCGTCGTGCTCGTCCAGATCGTCGAGGGCGAGGCCGTTGTACAGCAGAGTGGCGACCTCTTGGAACACCTCACGCGCCATCTCGGGATCCACCTCGGGCCGTGCCTGCGCAACTGCATCTGCGGTCGCCAGGAACTGATCGAACGGTGGCCCGGGCTGCATAGCGCGAGCGTCTCAGTGTGCCCACTGCGCGGCAAGCGAATTTGAGTACCTGTACTCACGCGCTCGAGGAGCTGACCCAGCAGGGTCATTCCCATGACAACACCGACCGCTCCGAAGAACACCGCCGCTTTCTTCGCTCAGGCCGCGCTCGCGTTCGGCCTCGCGCTCGCCGGCATGATCATCGGCGAGCTCTACCTCCCCGCTGACGGCTGGACTCGGGCGTTCCTCGCGCTCGGGACCGTCTTCCTGGTCACCTCGTCGTTCACACTCGCCAAGTGCGTACGCGACGCCCAGGAGTCGGGCAGTGTGGTCAGCCGGTTGGATCAGGCGAGGCTGGAACGCCTGCTCGCCGAATTCGACCCTTACCAGGTTCCGCACCTGGTGAAGGCGGTGGCAAGATCCGAGCAGTCCCAGCCGCAGCCGGACCCCAGTGCCTCGCACGACCCATTGGCGATCTGATCCGCGTGTCCACCCGACCCCGGTTCGCACTAGCGGACCGGGGTCTTCGCGTTAGCGTGAGCACCGTGCGGACGGACTGGGACACGCCGTTGCCGGTCACCGGGGTCCGGCTGTCGCTGTGGCGCGCGGTCGCGCTGCTCCGGGTGATCGCACTCGTCTTCTGTCTGGTGCTGATCATTCGGTGGAGACACATCTACGCCCGTCCGGCCGTCGCATTCGGCGTCGGCGCGGCGATGATCGTCGTTACCGGCATCGTCTGCTTGCTCGCGGTGCGTGGCCGCGCGCACCGACGCATGATCGTTTGGCTCGACCTCGCGATGACTGTTGCACTCACGCTGGCCAGCGTGTGGGCGCAAACACCCGGCGAACGGTTCAGCACGGGCATGCCCACGCTGACGACCTTGTGGGCGGCTGGTCCTGTCATCGAGGTGGCTTATCTGTTCGGCTGGGTGGGCGGGGTCGTCGTGGCACTCATCCAGTTCGGCGCGGCGGTGATCGTCCGCGACGGTTACGACGGGCGCACGATCAGCAGTGGTGTTCTGCTGCTGACCGTCGGGGCGGTGACCGGCTACGTTGCGACTCTGGTCGTGCGGGCCGAGAACGAACTGGCCGAAGCGGTCTCGACGCGGGTCGCCGTCGAGGAGCGCGAACGGCTGGCTCGCTCGATCCACGATGGCGTCTTGCAGATCCTCGGTCTCGTGCACCGTCGCGGTAACGAGGCCGGTGGCGAGTGGGCGGTGCTCGCCGAATCGGCTGCGGAGCAGGAGATCGCCTTGCGCCGCCTTGTCACCGCGCCGGCGGTGCTCACCGCGGACGGACAACGCGACCTTGCCGATGCCCTGCGTGCGCTCGGCAACGCACAGGTGACGATCGCCACGCCGGCCGAACCGGTCCTGCTGCCCGTGCGAGCAACCCAGGAAATGACGGCGGCGGTGCGTGCCGCCCTCGACAACGTCGCCCACCACGCAGGGTTGAGCGCCCGCGCGTGGGTACTGCTCGAGGTTCGCGACGAGTCGGTGCACGTCATCGTCCGCGACGACGGCACCGGAATCGTCGAAGGGCGCCTCGCTGAAGCGGCGCGGCAGGGAAGACTCGGCGTCACAACGTCGATCATCAGCCGGCTGGCCGACCTCGGCGGCCACGCAAGCATCACCTCGACGCCCGGCGACGGAACCGTCGTCGAGCTCAGCGTTCCGGTGCCGCAGTCATGACCGGTCCGGTACGCGTGCTGCTGGTCGACGATCACCCGATCTGGCGCGAGGCCGTGGAGCGTGACCTGGTCGAAGCCGGGTTCGATGTCGTGGGCGCGTTCGCCGACGGCGAGCGCGCGGTGCGGTTGGCGCCCGCGCTGCGCCCCGACGTGGTGTTGATGGACCTTCAGCTGCCGTCAATGTCCGGGGTAGAAGCGGCGGCCGCGCTGGTCCAACGCGATCCGTCGGTACGGGTGCTGATGCTCTCGTCCTCCGGCGAGGACGCCGACGTCCTTGACGCGGTCAAGGTCGGCGCCCGCGGATACCTCGTGAAGTCGGCAAGCCGCGTTGAACTGATCGCGGCGGTCGGCCAGACCGCCGAGGGCCACGCGGTGTTCTCGCCCGGGCTGGCTGCGCTCGTGCTGGGCGAGTATCGACGGATCGGACGCGAAGGGGCGGCGGCAGCCGAAGTGTTGACCGAGCGCGAGACCGAGATCCTGCGGATGGTCTCGACCGGGATATCGGCTCGGCAGATCGCCGATCGATTGGTCTTGTCGCACCGCACCGTCCAGAACCACATTCAGAACACGCTGCGCAAGCTGCAACTGCACAACCGAGTCGAGCTGACCCGGTGGGCGTTCGAACAGGGACTGGTCGAGTAGGCCGGCTCTGCATGCGGCCAGGAGCGTGCGCGTTGTCGGTGGTGTGCGTCAAGGTTGGTGCATGGCGACCGAGTTTCAGGTGACGTTCGACAGTGCCGATCCCGTTTCACATGCGGCCTTCTGGGCCGAGGCGCTGCACTACGTTCAGCAGCCACCGCCGGCGGGCTTCGACTCCTGGGACGCCGCCCTCGACGCCTGGGGCGTTCCCGCCGACCGCCGTGACGACCGCTCGGCTCTCGTCGACCCTGATGGTGCCGGGCCGCGATTGTTCTTCCAGAAGGTGCCCGAGCCGAAGACGGCCAAGAACCGGGTCCACCTCGATCTCCGCGCGGCCGCCGGCATACCGCCGGAGGGCCGGGCGGACGCGCTCGAAGCTGAGTGCACGCGTCTGGTCGCGCTCGGCGCCCGTCGGGTGCAGCGGATGGAAGCCGACGGTATCGACGGCGTCTGCATCGTGATGCAGGATCCCGAGGGCAACGAATTCTGCCTCGACTGAGCGGACCTTCGCCGGCAATGCTGAAACCGTTTGCGTTCTAGCGACTGACCGTGCCTGAGAGCTCAATGGCCGGATCGATGTTTCCCGTTCGGGGAACGCTTTGCCAGCGCAATCGGACGCCGTAGCAGGCGCTGGCTACGGATTGAATGACCACAAGGTACATGAGCTGCCGGTAGACGAACTGTTGTGCGACTAGTGCCCACAGTGGTCGTGGGCTCTCATGGTCCAGCGCGAACGCGTAACCGGCGGCGAGAAGCTGGATGAGAAGGAACGCGAGCCAGGTTGCTGCCAATACTCGGTCGTCGGTGAGCCAGATTCCGTAGAGCGCGGCGAGGTCGACCACGGGCGCGAACAGTGGCAGGAGTACTTGGAACACGAGCAGGTAGGGGAGACCGCGGCGGCCGAGTTTGCCAGACGCGCCTTGTTCGACGAATGCGTGTTTGTGCTTCCACATTGCCTGCAGGGTGCCGTAGCACCAGCGATAGCGCTGTCGCCAGAGCTGTGCGATGGTGCGAGGTGCTTCGGTCCAGGCGACGGCGGCGGGTTCGTACACCACGCGCCAGCCGGCGCGACAGATTGCCATGGTCAGGTCGCTGTCCTCGGCCAGCGTCGCGTCACTGACGTTGCCTGCTCTGGGTGAGGGCTTCACGACGGAAAGCGCCGACTGCGCCGGGGATCGTCGGCATGCAATGCAGGACGTCGAACATCCTTCTGTCGAGGTTGAACCCGATGACGTATTCGATGTGCTGCCAGCGCCCGATCAGCCCGCGCCGGTTCCCGACCTTCGTGTTGCCCGAGACTGCGCCGACGCTCGGGTCGGCGAGGGCAGCGACGAGCGCGCTCACAGCAGTTGGTGCGAACACGGTGTCGCCATCGACAAGCACGAGCACGTCGCCAGTCGCGGCGGCGATGCCGGCGTTCAGCGCGGCAGGCTTACCCGCGTTGGGCTGGCTGATCACGCGCACGTTGGGTAGCTGCAGATTGCGTACGACGGCGGCGGTGTCATCGGTTGACCCATCGTCCACGACGACGATTTCCAGGCTCGGGTAGTCACTTGCTGCCAACGATCTCACCGCAGCAGCGATCCCGACAGCCTCGTTGAAAGCCGGGACGATGACCGAAACCGACGGCCGGTAAGCCCGTGCACGATCCGGTAGCGCGACGCGGCGAGCGTGACGCCGGGCGAATAGCACCAGGGCAAGCAATCGCAGGACCGACAAGATGGTCACAGCGATCATCAGCGTCGCCAGCGCCGTGCTGAGCATGGCGGCAGCGCGCAGCAGCACGATGACCAGCCATCCGCGCACCCGCTCCGCACCACTTGCGGCGTGGAACGGTTGGGCGATGCCGACCGATTGGGTCACGGTCGTGAACCGGTATCCCGCGGCTGCCAGGGTGGGCAGCACGATGCGTAAGGCACGCACGGTTTGACTGCGATCGCCGCCGCCGTCGTGCATCATCAGGATCTGGCCGGAGCGGGCACCGGTCTGCGGGATTGCGGCGTGCACGATTGCGGCGACGCCGGGACGTGCCCAGTCGCGAGTGTCCTTGGTGGCGAACACGGCCCAGTAGTTTCCGGCGCGTGCCATCGCCCGTACGTCCTGCGCGGTCATCGCTCGCGCGCTCGACGAGTACGGAAGGCGCAGCAGGCTGGTCGTTCGTCCTGTGGCTGCTGCGAGCACCTCCTGGGTCTCTTGAAGTTCGAGTCGTTCACGCCAGGCCGGCACCGCACCGAGATGGGGGTGGGTGAAGGTGTGGACGCCGATCTCATCGCCGTCGGTCACCATGCGCCGAATCAGGTCGGGACGTCGCTCGGCTTGGGAGCCTATGACGAAAAACGTGGCGTGGACGTGGAAGCGCTCGAGCAGGTCGAGGATCTGTGTGGTGTAGCCGGTAGGGCCGTCGTCGAATGTGAGGGCGATGGTTCCGCGAGCCGGCCACAGGCCTGGTGAAGCTGAGGTCGGCGGTGTTCACGACTGGCCCGCCAGAAGTCAGCACGGTTGGCGCCGGGGCGGCGCTCAGCGCCGTGCCGCTCATGACCTTCGCCCGCAGCGCCGGAGACGAATGCATTGGCGGTCAAGAGCACGCCGATCACGGTGAGCGCCGCCAGGAGAAACAGCCAGTGCGCACGCGGTGGGCGTTGTTGCCGGCCCATCGATCGGGTACGTCGCGCTCGTGTCACCCGGCAATCCACGCTTGGGCCTGACTCGGATGCGCCGGATGGGTCGGCGTCGCGCGGGCCTGACTCGGATGGGCCGGATGCGCCGGATGGGTGGGCGTCGCGTGCGCCTGACTCGGATGGGCCGGATGCGCCGGATGGGTGGGCGTCGCGTGCGCCTGACTCGGATGCGCCGGCGTTGGCGTGGCCGGTGCAGACGACACTGCGGTCGAGCTATCGACGTTGGTCGGCGACGGTTGTACGGCGCGGCCCGCAGGCTGCGGCGACGGCGAGCTCGGCTCCGCCCGGTGCGCTATTGCGCGATCCACGCGGGTCGGCTGCGCTGTTCGGGGGATTTGACTCGACCGGGGTGAAGGCACGCCGCCCACCGGAACCGCGACAACCTTCGGCGATGCGCCAGAATCGGATGGATCAGGCGGCTGAAGCGGCGAGCGCAGAGTCGCGCCGGGTGCTCTCTGCTGGGCCGGACCGGACAGACTCGACAGATGCACTGCGCCGCTGAGCGCCAATACTGCGACGATGAGCACTCCGACAGCGGCGGCGACAGCAGCCTTCAGCAATCGGTGCACGCGACGCCCGCGCGGGCCGGCTGGATCGACGAACACCCCGCCTCGAGGGGTATCGAATCCTGCCGACACGACTAGCCGCGCCCGTCAGCGGCGCAGGCTTCGTCGCAAGCAGGGAGACGCCGCAACGCTGAGCTGTCGTCGGACGCGCAATCGTCGAGCGGGGTGTCGCAGCCGTAGCAACTCGGTCGCGGGGCCAAGGTATACATCTCATGGCTTACAGCGTGGGACGGCTCACGAACGTTTCAGTGAATCGCATCACCGCCGACGCCGCTCCGCAGTAATGTCCTGCCGGGGAATGGTGCTTGCAGCCGCGTGGGGACCGCTGGAGGTTGTCCTGATCCTCGGGTCGCATCTCCCAGAACACCCCGGCCTCGCTACTGTGGGTCGCTGTCCTTCCGGCCCAATGACCCGATGCGTCAACGTCGCAGATCGTCGCTCAGCTTGACCCGGAGGTGTTGTGCATGCGCAAGGTCGTTGCATACGAGCTGTTGTCCCTCGACGGTGTCGCGGAGCGGCCCGATGCGTTCTTCGCTTCGTGGGACGAGGCGATGGACGCGAACCTTGCCGCCGTGATCGGGACGCAGGACGCGGTCATCCTGGGCCGTCGCAGCTACGAGGAATGGGCTGCATTCTGGCCGGGCAGCGAGATCGAGCCCTTCGCGACGTTCATCAACGGGGTCGCGAAATACGTCGCGACGTCTACACCGCTCCAGCCGGAATGGGCCAATTCGGTTGTGATCGATGGCGAACTGGTCGACTTCGTGCGCGCCTTTAAGGATCAGCCCGGACAGGACATCGGCATCCACGCAAGCATCTCGATTACGCAAGCGTTGCTTCGCGCAGCGGTCGTAGACGAACTCAGGGTTGTTGTCGCACCGACGATCGTGGGCAGCGGACGGCGGCTCTTCGAGGGATTGCCGCCTATTCGGCTCGAATCGATCCGAAGCGCAACTTCACCCAGCGGTCATCTGCTCGTCGACTACCAAGTCATCCGGTAGCAGCGCGCCCGGCGCCCGGGCCTGCGACGGCCTCACGCGGCAGCTCGGCGAAGGCGCCAGGAGAGTTAACCAGGACTTGATATGAGGTAATCTGCCACGGATACGTGGCAACCCGCCGAATGACCTGAACGGATTCAGATGTTTGTTCTCTTTGGTTTCCGGAGCATGATCCGCACGCTCGCGATGACGACGTCTGCATGCCGTACGACAAATCAGCCAGCCGCTCATCGCCTGTCCAGGATCACCCGCTGGTTCACGCTGTTCTTCGTTCCGGTCATTCCGATAAGTCGACGCTACGTCTTGACCTGCTCAGCCTGCGGCCAGTCGTACAAGATCGCCAAAGACCAGGCCAGCGAGATCGTGGCTCGCGTCGAGGCGCCGCCGCAGGAGTCGTTGCCCTACCAGAGCAGCTAGCCCCGGCGCTCTCGGCAGTGATGTCGATCAACCCGATGTTGCCGCCGACGGCTCCTGGAAAACGACGCCGACGTTGTCAGTGCGTTTGAGTCGAGGCTCCTCGGGTAGGACTGGAGTCATGGTGCAGCCTGGCGTCGATCCGGACAGCTTGCCACCGATCGATCCTGACGAACCGGTGCCCGATGACCCGGGCGAACTTTCACCGGACACCCCGGAGACGCTCCCGGCTGCACCGGTCGAACCGATGCCAGGGCCTGACGACCCGACGAGCGTCCCGGCCTGAACGAGCCTCTGGGGCGTTATCTCCGGTGTGTCGCCGATGGCGCCCTCGCGCGATGATTACGCACAAACCCGTGTGTTCGTCGAGAGGGCGGCGTTATGAACGATCGGGACGACTTCCTCGCGTGGGTGAAGTCAGAGCTGACCGAGGCTGAGATCGCGTTGCACAATGGCGACGCGTCATTGCGTCGCGCGCTGTGGTCGCAAATCGAGCCGGTGACCGTGCACGGCGCCTGGAAGAGCGCGGTCGGGCGCCGTGAAGTCGACGAGCTGTTCACCTATCTTGCCGAGAGCTTCTCCGCGTGCACGTCCTACTCGCTCGACATCGTCGCGGCGGACGTGGTCGGCGACATGGCGTACACGGTCGGCTATGAACGCTCGAGCCTCTCGATCGACGGAGTGCCGCGGGGTCAGGTACTTCGCGCCACGCAGGTGTACCGCCGCGAGGGTGGTCAGTGGAGGGTGGCTCACCGGCACGGTGACACCGTTCCTGATCCGCACCGTGTGGTCGGCCACTAACCTTTCGATGAGACTGGGTCGGCGTACGCGACGATGTTGTCCAGGTAGTTGCCGGTAGCACTGTCGAACGGTCCGCCGCACGTGATGAGGACGAGCCGGGGTCGTCCCGTGTGACTGAAGACATCGGTCGGTATTCCGGACGTCTTGGGATAGCTGCGGATCGCAATCACTCGGTACCGAAGGTCGTGTCGGCCTTCATCGACGACGAGCGTGTCACCGGGTCGCGTATCGGGTAGCACGGCAAGCGCGCCAGTTACGCCGGCATAGTTGATGTGTCCGACGATCACCGTTGCGCCGGTATTGGCGCCGGGCGCCGAGCCGCCTCGCCACCAGCCGAGCGTGTGCGGATCGCGGGGGATCTGCATGACATTGCCGACCGTGCGCACCTCGGTGATCTTGGCGTTCACACCGAGCCTGGTCAGCCGCAGCCGCGAACCGGGCACGAATCGCGCCGGCCGCGATTGCCGCTGGGGCGGCCGGTGGCGGGGGAGATGGACCGCGTAGTGTGCCGGCAATTTGCCAACGTTCACCACGGGAATCGCATGGCCTGCCCGCGCCGGAGTGTCTCGGTTCATCATGAGCACGACGGCGAGCGTCAGCAGCAGCAGGCCGGCAAGCACGCATGGCCCCCACGCCTTCAGGGGCCATGCGCCACGCTGAGCGCGCGAGTCGATCACCCGCGGCGCCGGACGGCCATCACGGCGCCACCGCCGGCCAGCATCACGCCGCCGGCCAGGAGTGCCGCGATATCAAGGCTCGTTGCGTTGCCGCCGGGGTGGCTCGACGGGCCGGCGTTCCCGGCGGGAACCTCGATGGCCGGCGCCGAACTCGGTGCCGCGGAGGGCGAGACCGTTGGCAACGGGGAGCGCGGCGCGCGCGTGACGGTCGGCACCGGCGTCGGCGCGGCTGATGACGGTGCCGCCGCGTTGGCAGGGGCAGCGAGCGCAAGCCCTAGGCCCGACGCGAGCAGCGCGCCCGATGCGGTTGCGGTGGCGAGGTAGCGACGAATCTGCACAGAAGACTCCTGACGAAGCACGAGCACCCGATGCGCTCGATCACTACGTGTTCATGCATCCGAGCAGCGTCCTGTTGCATGCACCGACGAAGAACGCCGAAATCAGCGTCGTGACGTCGGTGCCACCGATGGTCTGACGGGCAAATGCGATCGTGGGGCCGACGATGCGGTTGGCGTCGGTCGGGCCGTCGGGCTCGAGACGGTCGGCGGTGACGGGGCGCGCGTGGATGACCGCCCAGGAGCGTTGTGAATCGTCGCGACGCGCGACGGGATCGCGTGCGGGGCACTCGAACGAGGTGCGGGCGCGGGAGTCGGTGCGACGCTGGGCGGCGAGCTCGGCGACGGTTGCGTGGTGGTCGACGGATGGCCGGGAAGCTGCTTGCTCGGATGGTCGCCGTAACTGCCCAGGCCTTGCGTCGCAACGGCAACAATGACGACCGCTGCGGCGGCCAAGGCCGGCGCGGCGAACCGCGCGACCGGCCGCTTGATCTCCCCGGCTCGGGCACGTAATTGCGGCCCGGACAGGGCCGGTTCCACCTTCTCGGCGCGATCCAGGAGCACGGTGCGTAGCCGCCGCTCGACGTCGTCAATCACCGCTGGTCACTTCCTCCGCGCTCGCCAGCCCGCTGCGCAGGGTGGCCAGGCCGCGGCTGATGTGGCCGCGAACCGTGCCCTCCTTGCACCGCAAGACACTGGCGATTTCGCTGTCGTCGAAGCCCTCGTAGTAGCGCAGAACGACGGCCGCTCGTTGCTGGCGGGGCAATGACTGCAACCGGGCCCACAGGTCGGGGTCAGGTCCGTCGTCCCACGGGTCCTCGGTTTGTTGGGTCAGGAATTCGTCTGGGACGACGTGGATGAACCGAGTGCTCCAGCGCCGCCGCCAGGACAGGAACTCGTTGGTCACGCATCGGCGAACGTAGGGATGCGGATCGAGCAGCTTGCCCCATCGCGGGTAGAGCCGGATCAGGACGTCCTGTACCAGGTCCTCGCCGAGCGCCCGCGATCCGGCGAGCAGCGTGGCGTACCGCACCAGGCCGGCCTGGTGCTCGGTGACGTACTGGTCGAACGATGCCGAGTCATCGTCTGCCACCAGTTGCCACTCTCGCTCGAGGAACACGCCACCCGTCACGTTCCTACACGGGTCACGGCCCCGAATTGTTGCACCGAGTGAGAAATCTGCGACGCGGTTACCGCTGCCTGTCGCCGAACCTTGGCGGGCGGCCGCCTCGTCTCTTAGGCATGAGCGCTGACGAGCAGCAGGTCCAGCGCATCGCCGAGGACATCGTCGTCGGCCACGCGCGGCACCGGCGCCGTACCCGCTGGGCGGTTGTCGCAGGCGCGGCGATCGCGGTCACTGCCGCGGTGCCGCTGGCAGTCGTGCTGCGGCGGCCGGTAACTGACGGCCGCCCCGTTTCGTTGCCCGAACGGGCCAGCACTGCTCCGTCCCGCGTGGCGCCCCTAAACACGGCCGCCGCCCCGGTCGCCGATGACGCGCGTATCTACGCGGCGGTGCTGCGCGACTGGCGACCGTCGGGCGCGCTGCGCATCTACCAGCGGGTGTGCAATTCCGACGGAGTCTGCTCGGCGGGGCCGGCCACGGCCGGCTTGCGCCACGAGCTGGGGGAGTTGCTCGATGCGCGGGCCCGGTTCGTGCCGCATCCGATGGGCGCCGTCGCGCTCCAGGCCGTCCACATCCATGGCGCGTCGGCAAGCGCCCGGGTCGAGGAGAACTGCGGACCGATGTGCGTTTCCGGCGAGCGCGCGCACCTCACGCGGGTTGGCAGTGACTGGCAGCTCACCGGCGGCGCGGTGCACTGGATCTCGTGACCGAGAACGGGCCAGCGGTCAGGCTTCGACGCGCTTCTTGAGCTCGCGGATCGAGTTCTTCAGCGACTGGTCGCGGATCAGCTTCTTCATGGGTCCGGGAACGAAGAAGCCCACTTCGGCGACGATGTCGACGGTTACCTCGGTCGTGCCGTCATCGCGTGGGGCAAACGTGTACTTGCCCGTGTTTTCCTTGAGATCGCCGCTTTCCTGGTCCCACCCGAGCGAGTTGGGCAGGTCGTAGCTGTACCGCACGACGTAGTCGACCTTGCGGATCTTCGCGTCGACCTTCATCCGGACGAGCGAGCCGCGACCCTCCTCGTCGCGCTCGAGCACCTCGCACTCGAGAACGGCGGCTTGCCAGTCGGGGAACGTGTCGAAGTCCGTGAGCGCGTCGATGATCTTGTCCGCGGGAGCGTTGACGACCTCCGTCAACCCTGTCGAGTCGTTCGCCATAGCCGGTCAGATCCTTTCGATGATGGTTCCGGTGGCCAGCGCGCCGCCGGCGCACATCGTGATGAGTGCTGTCGACGCGTCGCGCCGTTCCAGTTCGTGCAGCGCGGTGGTGATCAGGCGTGACCCGGTACTGCCGACCGGATGACCGAGCGCGATCGCTCCACCGTTGACGTTCAGCTTGTCGGGATCCGCGCCGTGTACCTGGAGCCACGACATCGGCACCGACGCGAACGCCTCGTTCACCTCGAACAGGTCGATATCGCCGATCGCCATGCCGCTGCGTTCCAGCAGTCGACTGGTGGCTTGTACCGGACCGTCCAGGTGGTAGTAGGGCTCCGCCCCGACCAGGCATTGCGTGACGATGCGCGCTCGTGGTTTCAATCCGAGCGCTCGCGCTCGGTCTTCGTCCATGAGTAGGACGGCCGCGGCGCCATCGGAGATCTGCGAAGACGTACCGGCGGTGTGCACGCCGTCGTCGAGCACCGCCTTTAGTTGGGCGAGCCCCTCGACCGTCGTGTCGCGCAGGCCCTGATCGCGGGTGACGCTGCGCAGTTCCCCGGTCGGCTTCCCGTCGCCGTCCAGAACGGGTGCCTTGACGGCAGCGACCTGGCTGTCGAAGCGTCCTTCGTCCCAGGCCTCTTTGGCCTTGCGCTGCGAGCTCGCACCGAAGGTGTCGACGTCGATTCTCGTGAGCCCGCGACGCTTGGCGATTCGCTCGGCAGCGAGGTACTGGTTGGGCAGGTCGATGTCCCAGCTGTCCGGCTTGGGCTTGCCGGTCTGCCCGACGTTCGCACCGAGTGGCACGCGCGACATGGCCTCGACTCCACAGGCGATGCCCACGTCGATCGCGCCGGTCGCGATGAGGCCGGCGATGAGATGGTTGGCCTGCTGCGCGGACCCGCACTGGCAGTCGACCGTCTGCGCGCCCGTCTGCCACGGCATACCCGCACTGAGCCAAGCGGTGCGGGTGACGTTGTTCGACTGCTCGCCGGCCTGCGTGACGCAGCCGCCGACGATCTGCTCGACGAGGAGCGGGTCGATGCCGCAACGGTCGACGACCGCCTGTTGCGCGGCGGCAAGCACCTCGGTCGCGTGCAGTCCGGCCAGCCATCCGCCGCGCTTGCCGATCGGCGTGCGCACCGCCTCGACGATGACCGGTGTGCCCACGAGCTCTGCTCCCATCCGGGCCGGACCGACCCTGTCACGTAAAAGTAGAACACGTTTCTATCTGGCTGCAACATATCGCCGTCTGGACTTCCTATCCAGCGCGCGTATGTGCTTGAATGCGGGTAGAACGTGTTACAGAACACGCGCCATTAGGAGGCTCCGCGTGGCCATGCCGCAGCTCCCCGAGGGCTTCGATGTCAACGATCCTGATTTGTACTCCTCGCACCTGCCCCGTGCCGAGTGGGACGAGATCCGGCGCACGTCGCCGATCTGGTGGCAGGCCCAGCCGAAGGGCCGCGATGCGTTCCAGGACGAGGGTCACTGGGTGCTGACCCGGCATGCCGACGTCAAGGAGGTCTCGCGCAACGACGCGATCTTCTCGACGTTCGAGAACACGGCCATCATCCGGTTCAACGAGATCACGACGCGCGACCAGATCGAGATGCAGCGCGTGATCCTGCTCAACATGGACGCGCCGCAGCACACCCGGATGCGGTCGATCATCTCGCGTGGGTTCACCCCGCGGGCGGTGAACAATCTCAAGGAGGCCCTCGACGCGCGCGCGAAGAAGATCGTGCAGGACGCGCTCGAGACCGGCAGCGGCGACTTCGTGCGGGATGTCGCCTGCGAGCTGCCACTGCAGGCGATCGCCGAGTTGCTCGGTGTGCCGCAGGACGATCGGCTGAAGATCTTCGACTGGTCGAACCGGATGGTGTCCTACGACGATCCCGACTTCAACCCCGAGGACGGCCAGATGGCGTCCTTCGAAATGCTGAGCTACTTCATGGAGATGGCCGAGGAGCGCAAGGCGTCCCCGGCCAACGACATCGTGACCAAGCTCGTCACCGCCGACATCGACGGGCAGGAGCTGACCTCCGACGAGTTCGGGTTCTTCACCATCCTGCTGTCAGTCGCCGGGAACGAGACGACGCGCAACGCCATCAGCCACGGGATGATCGCGTTCATGGAGCATCCCGACCAGTGGGAGCTCTACAAACGCGACCGGCCGGAAACCGCCGCCGACGAGATCGTGCGCTGGTCCACGCCGGTCGTGGTGTTCCAGCGCACCGCGAAGGTGGACACCGAGATCGGGGGTCAGCCGATCAAGGCGGGTGACCGGGTCGGTCTCTACTACGCGGCCGCCAACTTCGACCCTGACGTGTTCGACGATCCGTACTCCTTCGACGTCAAGCGCGACCCGAATCCGCATCTCGGGTTCGGCGGCACTGGCGCGCACTACTGCATCGGCGCGAACCTGGCGCGCATGGAGATCAACCTGATCTTCAATGCGATCGCCGATCACCTGCCGGACATTTCGATGCTGGGCGATCCGAAGCGGTTGCGCTCGGGCTGGCTGAACGGGATCAAGGAACTGCCCGTGCAGTACAAGTGCCCGGTGCCGCACTAGCTCGGTGAGCTAGGCCTTCGGCTCGAGCAGGACGAGCGGGATCTCGCGCTGCGTCCTCGTCTGGTACCCGGCGTAGTTCTTGTGATCGGCGATCACCTGCGGCCACAACCGCTTGCGCTCATCGGCGGACGCGATGCGCGCGAGCATCGGCTGCTTCGACCCACCCTGGAACGCCACATCGACGTCGGGGTTGTCGCGGAGGTTGAGGAACCACGCCGGATGGGTGTCGTCGCCGCCGCGTGAGGCCACCACGACCAGCTTGTCGCCGTCCTGCAGTGGCGAGGTGAGCATCACCGATCGCGGTTGGCCGCTCTTGCGCCCGATCGTGGTGAGCTCGAGGACCGGCATGTTCGAGACGCGCCAACCGGCGTGGCCGCCGGAGACCTTGAGCAGGCCGCGGTGCACGGCGTTCATCGTCTTCAACACGAAATCACTGGGCATCAACCGAACGTATCCGGGCGCTGCCGCTGCGTCGCGGCGAACGCTATGACACCAGTCACGCGTCAGTTGTCTCGACAGTGTTCGCGGTGGCCGACCCTCGGTGGCCAACCGGAGGTCGATCGCTGCCGTCGCGGCCGCGGGGAGCGGCTCCTCGCGAGTGGTGGGTTACCGCGCGAGTAGCGAGATATTTCCCGCCACTCGAGGCAGATCCTGCCACCCGCGAAATCGGTCAGAAATATTGGGCGGGATACTTCTGTGACCCTGCAAAGTGTCGTACCCCTGTTCTAATGTCGAGGTTGTGGCGGGCGGTGAAATTCTCAGCGACGCGGCGGCCGAGGCGGCGGCCGGGCTGGCGATGATTCGGGCCGGTCAAGATGTGCTGCTCGGTGTGGAGCTGGATGCGATGTCCGCGCCGGAAGTGACCTCGGTGGTCGAGGCGCGCGAGGTGCTGCGCCGCCGGGACGCGTCGGTCGATCACCGGCTCATCGCCGCAATAGTGGAGCGCAATATCGCCGGGGACTACGGGGCGACCAGCCCGCCTGCTCTGCTGGTCGACCTGCTGCGGGTCACGCCGGGTGAGGCGAAAGCGCGGGTGGCTCGCGCCCGCGACCTCGGGCCGCGGCGGGTCCCGTCGTCGGGGGAGCTGTTGGAGCCGATCCTGCCGGTGATCGCCGCCGCGCAACGCGACGGTCAGATCTCGGCCGACCATGCCAGCGTGATTGTGAAAGCCATCGACGCGATCCCCGACCGTCTCGCCGCCGAATTCACCGGGCTGGTCGAGACCACCCTGGTCGAGCAAGCCCGCCATCTGCATCCCGGTGAGGTCGCCAAAGCCGGGCTGGTGCTGCTGGCCCACATCGACCAGGACGGTGTCGAACCACGCGAAGAAGACCAGCAACGCCGCCGCGATTTCGGGTTGCGCGACAACCGCGACGGCACCAGCAGCCCCTACGGGCGGTTTACCCCCGAACTGGGTGCGATCTGGAAACCGATCCTGGACGCCCTGTCGGCACCCCAACCCGCCGACAACACCGGGGACGGCATCGTCGAGCCGGACCCGCGCAGCGCCGGGCAGCGCCGCCACGACGCGCTCCTCGAAGCCGGGCTGCGGCTGCTGCGCTCCGGCACCCTGCCCGACTGCGGCGGGGCGCCGGTCACCGTGCTCGCCCACCTGTCCGAGACCCAGCTGCGTGAACAGACCGGCTATGCCACCACCGGCCACGGCGACCTCATCCCGGTGGCCACCCTGCTCCGCCTCGCCTCTGAGGCCACCGTCATCCCGGTGGTGTTCGACGACGCCGGCGGCATCCTGTCCTACGGCCAACGCCGCCGCCTCGCCTCCTGCGGGCAACGCCAAGCCCTAGCAGCGCGGGACAAAGGCTGCTGCTTCCCCGGCTGCACCCGACCACCAGCCTGGTGCGAAGCGCACCACGTCATTCCCTGGAACCTCGGCGGGCCGACCGCGCTATCCAACCTGTGCCTGCTGTGCGCCTATCACCACCGCGAGTTCGAACGCCGCGGCTGGCAGGTCCACATCGTCAACGGCGTCCCGCAATGGACCCCACCGGCCTGGCTCGACCCGCAACGAAAACCCAGAACCAACACCGCACACCACCTCCGAGACTTCGACTTCGCCGACACCGGCTAACGGCGACGCGAAGTTGTCCACAGTCCGCGGCTTCGTCCACAGGGCGGCCAGTTCACGCTGTTTGCGTCGGCGTTTCGCGCGACCGTATGTCTCGCGCGCCGCACTGTGCGGCGCGCGAGAGGATGGCATGACCCGATTCATCAGACGCCTGCTGATCGTCGTTCTCGCGACGGCCGCTCCGTTGTCGGCGGCCACCGCCGGCGCTTGTCCGCCCGCACCGGCGACGGTCATCGACAGCATCGCCTTCGACGATCTACCCCACGACCTCGGCAGCTCGAGTGACTTCAGCTATCACTTCGCCCGCGTCGACTTCGTCGCGCGGGTGTGGGAGTCACGCACGGACGACGGTTGGCAGGTCGATCTCGACATCGACGTGATGCGCGGTGCTCGGCTGTCGTCCGGTAAGGCGCTGCACGACTGGTTCATCCGCTACGAGCAGCGCGATCCGAGGCCGCGCTATCACCGGGTGCGGGTGCACGGGCAGCTGGGTTGGCTGTGCCGCGACCAGTTGTTCTGGCTGCTCCGCCGTGGGTTGGCGGTATCGGTGCAGCTCGATCGCACGAGGTGGCCACGCAAGGAGGTGGTGCGCACGGCACGATCGAGCTATGAGCAGGCCTACGACTCGGGACCGGTGACGGTCGCCATCGTCCGGTCGAATTCCCAGATCGCGCGCAACGACACGATCTTGCCCTCGTCGTTGACGCGATAGATAACGACGCAGTCGGTGTACGCGGCGTAGCCGTTGGCCAGCGTCGTGTGGAACGTCGCGAAGTTCGCGCACTCGTTCCCGGCGACGAACGAGTCCTTGATCTCGAACACGAAGCGCTCGACGGGGGCGATCGTGAGATCCCAGAAGTGCGAGCGGCCCTCCGCGCCGTGGTGACCCTTGCCGTCGGGGTCGAAGATCGACGGGCCGACCGGATCCTCGATCCAGCCGTCGTCGGCGAAGAGCGCCAGCCAGGCGTCCTTGTCCTTGCGGCTGACCGCGTCGTAACTGGCCAGCGATGCGTCGCGCGCGGGGTGCGACGCCTTCGACGGCGCCTTCCACTCGATGACGGAGTCGGTCACTTCAGAGCACCTTCCTCATCACGTCTTCGGCGAATCGGCGGATGCCGTCCTGCTTGGCCTCGAGCTCGCCGTCCAAGCCCACGCCGTAGAACACCCACGGCATCGTGATGATGTCGGTGACGCCCGCTTCGAATTGCTCCAGGTAGCCGTCGACGCCGAACCGGTCGATGCAGACCGCCTGGATCTCGAACGGCTGATCATCGCGGCCGTATTCGGCGCGCAGCTCGTCGAGCCGTTTCTTGGTTGCGACCAGGTCGTCGAACTTGATCATTGCCGACGTCCAGCCGTCGCCGATCCGCGCGGCACGCTTGAGCGCCACCTCGGTGTGGCCGCCGACGTAGATCGGCATCGGTTTGGTCGGGGCCGGGCTCATCTGCAGCTTGTCGAAGTCGTAGAACTCGCCGTGGTGCTCGACCATGCCGCCGCCGAGCACGAGTTGGATGACCTCGATCATCTCGTCGACCCGCTTGCCGCGACGCTCGTACTGCTCGCCGCACCAGCGGAACTCCTCGGGGGACCAACCGATGCCGACGCCGAAGCCGAAGCGGTTCTGCGTGAGCGCGGCGACGGTCAACAACTGCCGGGCTAGCAGCAGCGGGTTGCGCGAGCCGAGTTTGAGCACCTGGGTGTAGGACCGGATGGTGGATGTGGCCGCGCCGATGGCGCCGGCGGCGATGAGCGGGTCGGGCCAGGGGGTGTCGGCGTTCCACATCCGGCTGCCGTCATCGGTGTAGGGGTAGTCGGCCGACACCGTCTCCGAGTAGAAGAGCGAGTCCGGCAAAGCGATCGAGGTGAACCCGCACTCCTCTGCCGTTTGGGCGAGCGGGACGATCTGATCAAGCGGACTCATCGCGACCGCGCAGGTGAACTGTCGATTGCTCATTTCATCTCCGATCCGACGACCCACATTGCGAAGAACTGCGACCCGCCGCCGTACGCGTGGCCGAGCGCGGTGCGCGCACCGTCGACCTGGTGTTCGCCGGCTCGTCCCATCACCTGCATCGCGGCCTCGGCGAACCGCAGCATCCCGGATGCACCGATCGGGTTCGAACTCAGCACGCCGCCGGACGGATTGATCGGCAACGACCCGCCGAGCGCGGTCTCGCCGGCCTCGGTGAGTTCCCAGCCCTTGCCCTCCGGCGTGAAGCCGAGCGTCTCGAGCCACATCGGCTCGAACCACGAGAACGGCACGTAGATCTCTGCGACGTCGATCTCGCTGAGCGGGTCGGTGATGCCGGCCTGCTTCCACAACGCCGCGGCGGCGTCCAGTCCGGCCTTCGGGTTCACCTGGTCGCGCCCGGCGTAGGTGGTCGGTTCGGATCGCATCGCCGTGGCGTGAATCCACGCGGGCTGCTGCGCGGCCCTGGCCGAGTCCTCGTCACCGATCACCACCGCGCACGCGCCGTCGGAGGACGGGCACGTCTCGTCGTACCGGATCGGATCCCACAACATCTGCGACGCGGTGACCGACTCGAAGGTGATGTCGGCCTGCCGCAGGTGGGCGTACGGGTTCTTCGCACCGTTCTGGCGGTCCTTCACCGCAACGAGGGCGCCGATGTGGCTCGGCGCGCCGCTGCGGCGGATGTAGGACCGCACATGCGGGGCGAAGTATCCGCCCGCACCGGCGTTGACCGGCATGTTGAACGGAACCGGGATCGACAGCGCCCACATCGCGTTCGACTCGGACTGCTTCTCCCAGGCGACTGCAAGCACGCGCTTGTGCACACCGGCCTGCACGAGGCTCGCAGCGACGATCGCCGTGGATCCACCGACCGAGCCCGCGGTGTGCACGCGCAGCAGCGGCTTGCCTACCGCACCCAGCGCGTCGGCCAGGAACAGCTCGGGCATCATCACGCCCTCGAAGAAGTCCGGTGCCTTGCCGATGACGACCGCGTCGATGTCGTCCCAGCCCACCTGCGCGTCGGCCATCGCGCGGTCGATCGCTTCGCGCAGCAACCCGGCCATCGACACGTCCTGCCGCTTGGCCCGGTGATGTGTCTGCCCGGTGCCCAGCACCGCGGCACGCACCTTGCTCACGAGTCGCCCTCCATGACGCAGACCAGGTTCTGCTGCAGCGCCGGCCCACTCGTGGCGTGTGCCAGCGTGCGTGCGGCTTCACCGGCCAGGATCGGCTTCGCGGCCTCGCCGATCCTGACCAGCCCGCCGGCGAACATCGGGTTGCCGGCGAGCGCGCCGCCGGACGGCGTGATCCGCACCTCGTCGCCCAGCTGCAGTTCGCGGCGCAGCAGCAGCTCCTGATGGGTGAACGGCGTGTACAGCTCGGCGATCTCGACACCGTCGATCCCGGCGTCTTGTGCGGCGGCGACGGTGGACGGTGACGCGGTCAGGTCGCGCGCACCGAGATTCGCCGAGTCGACGCGGTGCGCGATGCCGGTGATCCATGCCGGGCGCTCGACCAGATCGCGAGCGCGATCGTCGGCGGCCAGGACGATCACGGCGGCGCCATCGGTGATCGGTGCACAGTCGTGGCGGCGTAGCGGGTCGGCAAGGTAGGGCTCGGCGAGCAGCTCATCGACGTCCTTCGATCCGGTGAGCTGCGCGTACGCGTTGGTCTCGGCGTCGCGGCGTGAGCGCACGGCAACCTCGGCCATCGCGCGTTCGGTCCACAGGCCGGCCTCGAGTCCGAGACGGGCCTGCAGCCCGGCGACCGCGACCGAGTCCGGGTAGAGCGGCGCCAGCGTGTACGGATCCAGTTGCAATGCCATCGTGCGGCGCAGGTTGCCCGCCGATGACTTGCCGAACCCGTACACGAGCGCGGTGTCGACCTCGCCGGTCTGGATCTTGATCCACGCCTCGTAAAGCGCCCAGGCCGCGTCGGCCTCTACGTGCGACTCGTTGATCGGCGGGACGGGGCCGATCGCGTCGATCGCCGAGATGAACGAGAACGCGCGGCCGGCCAGGTAGTCAGACGAGCCAGAACACCAGAAGCCGATGTCGTGCTTGGTCAGGCCGAGCCCGCCAAGGATCTCTTGGAAGATCGGCACGAGCATCTCGACGCCGTTGGTCGTGCCGTTCGTCCGGCGCACCTGCGGTGACTGGGCGAAGCCGACGATTCCCACGCGTCTCATTGGCCTACCCTCACTGCGTTCGGTTCGGCCACCAAAGGACTTCTGCATCCATGGTTCGCTTCGCAAGCGTCGCTCATAGGTGCTCACTGAACGATTCGTAGTCGGCGTCGGGTTCGCCGGTGGGGCGGAAGTGGTCGATGTTCTGCAGGGTCGGCCCCCACTCGGCGCGCGGCTTCCATACCGCTTCGACGCGCATCCCCATCCGGACGTCGTCCGCGGGGCAGTCGAGGATCAGGTGCAGGAACGGGATGTCCGCACCGTCCAACAACACGTATGCCGCGACGTAGGGCGGCTTGATCCGTTGCCCGTAGAAGGGGACGTTGACGATGCAGAAGGTCGTCACGATGCCGCGGTCGGGTAGCTCGACCTCTTCTTCGGTCGGTATGCCGTCGACCGGGCACGCGCCGCGCGGCGGGATGTACACCTTGCGGCACTCGGGGCAGCGTTGTGCGAGCAGGCGTCCGGATTCGAGACCGATGAGGTAGCGCGTCTCCTGGATCGACGCGGTGTGCTCGACAGTCAGCGACACCGGTGTCGTCGTGATCGTCACGTCGTCGACGGGCGCAGCGTCGAGTGCAGCGCGCTCGCCGGCGATGGGCTCGAAGCAGACGATGTCGGTGATCCGTCCGGCCCGCTCCGCCGCCCAGCGTGCCCGGACCCGCATGCCGATCGTGACGTCGGCGGGGGAGGGGACATCGAGTGCGTGCAGCATCGCGGTGTCCGCGCCGTCCAGGGTGATCAGGGCCCACGCGAACGGGCGGTCGAGCGGTTGCCCCGGCAACGGCTGCGCCGCCCACGACCAGCTGACGACGGTGCCTTCGTCGCGCACGTCGACGAAGTCGGTGAGGGCTTCGTGGGTGGCGGGGTCGTATTCCATCGGCGGTGCGTACACCGTGCCGTCGGCGGCGCGCACGCCGACGATCCGGCCGCCGGCGAGGCCGGTCATGAACGCGCCGAGCGTCGTTCCGAGCGACCGGGTGTAGTCGAAGCTCAGCTCGATGGGTGCCGCCAGCGGCTCGACAACCGTCATGCCATGAAGTGAAACACGTTCTCGTATTGACGACAAGAGGAGGCACGTACGTCACCAAAATCAGGGAAGCTACGGCTTGTCGCAAACTGAGACACGTTCTAGATTATCCACGTGGCTGATACCGGACTCTGGAACATCGCGCGAGAACAACCGCAGCTCACGGCCGTGGTCGACCCGACCGGCCGGGAGATCTGTTACGGCGACCTGGCGGCTGCGGCCGACGCCTACGGCCGTGGGTTGCAGGCGCTCGGCCTAGGGGTGGGCGACGTCGTCGTGGTGATGATGCCCAACAGCATCGAACTCGTCGCGCTCTACTTCGCCGCGCTCGAGTGCGGCTTCTACATCGTCCCGATCAACTGGCACCTCACCGGGCCCGAGGTCGCCTACATCGTCGAGGACAGCGAGGCGAAGGCGTTCATAGGTCACGACCGGTTCGCCGACGCCGCGACAGTCGCGGCGGCGAGCGTTCCTGACAACGCACGGTTCGCATTCGGGCACGTCGCCGGCTTCCGACCGCTCGACGAGTTGCGCGACGACGGCGGACGGCCCGACAACCGCACGATGGGCGCACCGATGGTCTACACGTCGGGCACGACCGGCAAGCCCAAGGGCGTCAAGCGCCCGCTGACCGGTGCGAACCCTGACGACGTGCCGATCGCATCGTCCGGATTCTTCGCCAACTTCGGCATCGCGCCGTTCGACGATCACGTGCACATCTGCGGCTCGCCGCTCTATCACACTGCGGTGCTGAACTTCGTCGGCATCTCGATCCAGCTCGGGCACACCGCAGTCTGATGGAACGCTTCGACGCGGAGGAGATGCTGCGCCTCATCGAGCGTTACAAGGTCACGCACAGCCACATGGTTCCCACGCAGTTCACCCGGCTGCTCGCCCTGCCAGAGGACGTGCGCGCGAAGTACGACGTGACGTCGCTGCGTGCGATGATCCACGGCGCCGCGCCGTGCCCGAACGAGGTCAAGCGGGCGATGCTCGACTGGTGGGGTCCGGTCATCATCGAGTACTACGCCGCGACCGAGGGCGGCGGTGCCACGATCTTCGCCGACGAGTGGCTGAACAAGCCCGGTTCGGTCGGCAAGCCGTGGACGTACTCGGTCATCAAGATCTTGGACGAGACCGGCGCAGAGGTGCCGACCAACCAGACCGGTTTGGTCTACATGCAGATGGGCGGGTCGAGTTTCTCCTACCACAAGAGCGAGGAGAAGACGCGTGAGTCCCGCGTTGGTGAGCTGTTCACCGTGGGGGACATCGGTTACCTCGATGACGACGGCTACCTGTTCTTGTGCGACCGCAAGAGCGACATGATCATTTCTGGCGGCGTGAACATCTATCCCGCTGAGATCGAAGGCGAGTTGGTGATGCACCCGGCTATCGCCGACGTCGCAGTGTTCGGGGTTCCGGACGACCAGTGGGGCGAGGCGATCAAGGCGGTGATCCAGCCGGCCGAGGGCGTCGCGCCGTCGGACGAATTGACCGACGAGATCCGGCAGTTCGCGGCGGCACGCCTGGCGAAGTACAAGCTACCGAAGATCGTCGAGTACATGGACGAACTGCCGCGCGACGACAACGGAAAGCTCTACAAGCGCAAGCTTCGTGATGCAAGTTGGGCCGGTAGGGCGAAGGCAATCTGACTTCATTTCGATATCACATAGTTATCCACATCTGAGCAAATCTTGTGACAAAACGTACTTGTTCCCCGTCATGGTGTTCCTTAGCCCGAAACCGGGTGTGCATCGTGGAAGGGAACCCACCCGATGGCTACCATTCGTCGTCCCCGCTGCTTAAAGGCGGCGGTCGCACTCATCGCATTCGTCCTCGCGCTTACCGGCGCCACCGTTGTGCTCGCCGCGCCGTCATCGGCCAGGGCCACCGCGCCGCGCGAGGGTAAAGGCTTTTCCATCCAAGGCGGAAGCGATTTCGTCGGCTTCTATGTGAGTAGTTCAGGGCGGAAGCTCTACTGCCTGAGCCCTAGCAAGGCATTGCCGACTGCGGTCACGCTCAGGCGGATCGGGCACTACCCAGGGGTCAGCACCAAACACTCTGAGCAGCTGGCGTACGCGCTCGGACGGTGGGGCAACGCGGCAACAGCACGCGCCGCAGCCGCCGAGAGCCAGGTCCTCAACCTCATCGTCGGCAACAAGGCCGATGTCGCGCGGCGGGCCAAGCTGCTACCGAGCAAGGTCGCGACCATGGTCCGTGCCCACATCGCCGACGTGCGCCGCTACTACGGCGAGTACGTGACGACGGTGCGCACGCCTCGTGCGTTGCTCCCCGGCCAGCAGAGCGTCGGGACGGTCACCATCACGTCCGTGGCCACTGGGCATCGGCTTCCGTACATCCCGGTGACCCTCTCGGGTAGCCCGAATGTCGCCGTTCCGGGCCACATCGTCACCAACAGCAAGGGTGTCGGCAAGTTCACCTACCGAGTCACCGACATCGGTGAGGTGCACATCGTGGCGTCGGCCAAGAAGCTGCCGTCCAGAAGGATCCTGGCGAATAAAGAGACCCAGTCCTTCCAGCACATGGTCAGCCCGCTGCCGTACACGCACACTCGCGGATCGGCGAGCTTCCGCAGGTCACCATCGGGGTTCGCGCACAAGTACGCGTGCACGACCACCTGCAACGGTCGGCCGAAGACCACCGTGTCGGCATGTGCGCCGGCCAGCGGTCGGGTGAGTCGCATCGTTTTCCATTACGGCAAGAAGTCAGCCATCATCCGGTTCGCGCCCAGCAACTCGAAGACGTGCAAGAGCACCGAATTCATCACAAGCGACGGCCAACACGTCTTCGCGCGCTGGCAGTTCAAGACCAAGAACGGTTGGTCGAAGCCGGTGGTCGCACACGGGTCGTTCGTCGTCGACTGCCCATCCGTTCCGCCGGTCGGCGTCACGATGACCTACAACTGCACCAAGGCATCGCTGACCATAGGTCTGGCCAAACTCGGCGCGAACGGCACGTGGACTCCGTTGGTGAACGCGTCCAAGCACCGCATGGTGCTCGTCATCGGTGGCGCGAAGCACGAGCGGCTCATCGCGGCGACCGGCAAGAGCGCGGTGTTCACGGCGACCGCCTCGTGCTCGTCGCCGACCACCTACACGATGCAGGCTGGCGTGCAGCGGGCGAACGGCAAGTTCAACTACGGTCCGAAGGGATCGGTGACGACTCCCGGCCCCGCGTGACGGGCATCAGACCGTAAGGACGATCTTTCCGGTCGTGTGACCGGCCTGCAGCGCGCGGTGCGCGTCGGCGGCCCGGGCAAGCGGGAAGGTGCGATCAATGAACACCTTGAGCGTGCCTTCCCGCACACGGTCGGTGAGCTGTGTCCGCGCGGCCGTGCGGATCTCGGTGCCTGGGTCGGCGCCGGGGCCACCGCCGATCAGCTTGATGCCCGTGTCGCCCCGTCCGAAGGCGGCGATCGAGACGATCCGGTCGCGGTTGCTCACCAGTTCGAGCGAGACCTCGACCGCCTCATCGGTGCCGACCAGGTCCAGCGCGGCGTCGATGCCCGCCGGCGCCACGGCACGGACGCGATCGGCGAGCCCGTCACCGTAGGTGATCGGCATTGCGCCGAGGCTGCGCAGCAGGTCGTGGTTGGCCGGCGACGCGGTGCCGATCACGATCGCGCCTCGCCCGATCGCGAGCTGTACGGCCATCAGGCCTACCCCGCCAGTCGCCGCGTGGATCAGTACCGTGTCACCTGGTCCGACGTCGGCGGCAATCAGGGCGTGCACGGCGGTGACGCCGGTGAGCAGCAGCCCGGCCGCTTCGTCCCACGGCATTTCCGCCGGCTTCGGAACGACCGCGTCCGCCGCCACAATCAGCTGCTCGGCGTAGGCACCTGGTGCGCGGTAGGCGATCACCTCGTCACCGACCGCGACGTTCTCGACGCCCGGCCCGACGGCGTCAACCACACCGCTGGCTTCCGAACCCAGATGCTTCGGCAGGATCGATCGGTCGGTACCCATCGTGCCGCTGTAGCTCTTGTAGTCGATCGGGTTGACGCCTACCGCGCGAACGGCGATGCGCAACTCGCCGGCGGCGGGCTCCGGGACGGATTCGTCGATCATGGACAGGACTTCCGGCCCACCGAAGTCGGTGGCCACGACGGCAGCGCTCATGCTCGGTGCGAACACCGGCAGCACGCGGGGGATTCCGGGTCAGCGACCCTTGAACTGCGGAGTGCGCTTCTCGGCGAAGGCCCGCGGGCCCTCTTTGGCGTCCTCGCTCTGGAAGACGGCCATGCCGAGCTTGGCGTCGAGGCGGAACGCGTCGTTCTCGTGCATGCCCTCGCTCTCGCGGATGGTGCGCAGGATCGCCTGTACGGCCAGCGGCCCGTTCGCCGCGATCTGCTCGGCGATCTCGAGCGCCTTGTCCAGCGCCTGGCCATCTGCGACGACGTGCCCGATCAAGCCGATTTCCTTCGCCTCGGCCGCCTTGATGTGCCGGCCGGTCAGCAGCAGGTCGGCCGCGACGGTGTACGGGATCTGCCGCACCAGGCGTACCGCCGAGCCGCCGAGAGGGAACAGCCCCCAGCGCGGTTCGCTCACCCCGAACCGGGCGCTCTCGCCGGCCACGCGGATATCGGTTGCCTGCAGGATCTCGGTGCCGCCGGCGATTGCCGGGCCCTCGACCGCCGCGATGAGCGGCTTGGTCAGCCGCCGCCCCTTGAGCAGCGACTCGATGACCGACAGATCCATCGAGCGGGCCGAGTCGCCCGGATGCGAGGTGGTCATGGCCTTCAGGTCAGCGCCGGCGCAGAACGCGCCGCCCGCACCGGTGAGGATGCAGGCCCGGATCTCGGGATCGGAGTCGACCTGGTTCCATGCTGCGGTCATGCCGGCGAGCATCGGTCCCGACAGCGCGTTGCGCGCCTCGGGGCGGTTCATCGTCACGATGAGAACGTGACCGCGCTTCTCGACGAGGCAGTGCTGGTCATCAGGAGTGGTCATCGCGACGTCCTCGAGGTCAAGTCTGGGCTTGCACGAAACGATAACACGTTCTAGTTTTCGTGCATGGCGTACAACATCGCGGATCTCTTCGAGCATGCCGTCGACTACTTCCCCGACCGTCTCGCCGTGGCTTGCGGCGATGACGAGGTCACCTACGCCCAACTCGAGGAACAGGCGAACCGGCTCGCGCACCACCTCGCCGAGCACGGTGTCACGGCCGGCTCGCACGTCGGGATGTGCACCCGCAACCGGCTGCAGTCGATCGTCACGATGCTCGCTGTCTACAAGCTGCGCGCGGCGCTGATCAACGTGAACTACCGGTACACCGCGAACGAGATCCGCTACGTCCTCGAGAACGCCGACGTCGTAGCGCTGGTGCATGAGCGGACGTACGCCGACCGGGTCGCCGAGGCGCTGCCGGGTGCGCCGTCGGTGCGGCACACCGTCGTCATCGAGGACGAGACCGACCTGCCGTTCACCGGCACCGCCTATCTCGAGGCGCTCGCGAGCAGCCGTCCAGAGCGCGACTTCGACGAGCGCAGCGGCGACGACCACTACCTGCTCTACACCGGCGGCACGACAGGCCAGCCCAAAGGCGTGATCTGGCGGCACGAGGACGTCTGGCGCACCCTCGGCGGCGGCATCAATTTCGTCACCGGCGAGCCGCTCGAGGACGAGTTCGCGCAGGCCGAGGTGGGCAAGGTAACCGGCGGGCTGACGCGGATCTGCCTCGCTCCGCTCATTCACGGCAACGCGCAGTGGGCGGCGCTGATGGCGCTGTTCGGCGGTGACACGGTCGTGTTGCTGACCCAGTTCGAACCGGCCGCGGTTTGGGAGGCCGTGCAGCGGCGCAAGGCGAACCTGATCGTCCTGATCGGCGATGCGATGGCTCGTCCGATGATCGAGGCGTTCCGCGAGGGCAGCTACGACGTGTCGACACTGTTCGCGATCTCGAGCAGTGCGGCGCTCTTCTCGCAGAGCGTGAAGAACGAGTACCTCGAGGCGCTGCCCAACGTCGTGATCACCGATGCGATCGGCTCGTCCGAGACCGGCTTCATGGGCATCAGCATGGTGACCAAGGACAGCGAGCACGGCGTGGGCGGCCCACGCGTCAACGCAGGCAAGGACACGATCGTCATCGACATGGATGGCAAGCCGCTGCCGCCCGGGTCGGACGAGATCGGTCGGCTCGCGCGCGGCGGCCACATCCCGCTCGGGTACTACAAGGATCCGGAGAAGACCGCGCGACTGTTCGTCGAGGTCGATGGCAAGCGATACACGGTGCCCGGCGACCTGGCGCGGCACGAGGCTGACGGCACGATCACGCTGCTCGGCCGAGGCAACACCTGCGTGAACACCGGCGGCGAGAAGGTCTTCCCCGAGGAGGTCGAGTCGGCGCTCATGTCGCACCCGGATGTGTTCGACGTCCTGGTCGTCGGCGTCCCCGACGAGCGACTCGGGCAGCGGGTCGCCGCGGTCATCGAGCCGCGGCCAGGCGCGACACCGACGGCCGAGGAGCTCACCAAGCACGTGCGTGCCGAGCTCGCCGGGTACAAGGCACCGCGCAGCATCTGGTTGGTCGACAAGGTTCAGCGGCTGGCCACCGGCAAGGCCGACTACCGCTGGGCGAACCAGTACGCCGCTGACCATCCGGACGCCGATCTCGCCAGCGTCTCTGGACGCGAGGCGTAGTCGATGCGAACTCCGATCTGCGATCAGTTCGGGATCGAGCACCCGATCTTCGGATTCACCCCGTCCGAGCATGTAGCCGCGGCGATCAGCCGGGCCGGTGGTCTCGGAGTACTGGGTTGCGTCCGGTTCAACGATGCGGACGAACTCGAGAGCGTTTTGTGCTGGATGGACGAGAACACCGACGGCAAGCCGTACGGCGTGGACATCGTGATGCCGGCCAAGATCCCCACCGAGGGCACCGCCGTCGACCTCGGCACGTACATCCCGGACGGGCACAAGGCGTTCGTGCAAGAGACGCTGCGCAAGCTCGGTGTGCCACCGCTGCCTGATGACGGCGACCCGGCGCAGGCCGGCGTGCTCGGCTGGCTGCACTCGGTGGCGCGCGCGCACGTCGACGTTGCCCTGCAGCACCCGATCAAGCTCATCGCCAACGCACTCGGCTCGCCGCCGAAGGACGTGATCGACCTCGCCCACGAGAAGGGGGTGCCAGTCGCCGCGCTCGCGGGCAAGGCGAAACACGCGCGCTCGCACGTCGACAACGGTGTCGACATCGTGGTCGCGCAGGGCACCGAGGCGGGCGGGCACACCGGCGAGATCGCGACCATGGTGCTGGTGCCCGAGATCGCCGACGCCGTCGGCGACGACGCGTACGTTCTCGCTGCGGGTGGCATCGGCTCGGGCCGTCAGATCGCAGCTGCGCTAGCCCTGGGCGCCGGCGGCGTGTGGATGGGCTCGTACTGGCTGACCACGTCGGAGTACACGCTCGGCGCCGGCGACACGATGAAGGACGCGCTGGTCGCGGCCGGCTCGGACCAAACGGTTCGTTCTCGCGTCTACAGCGGCAAGCCGGCCAGGTTGCTGAAGTCGAAATGGACGGACGCCTGGGCCGAAGAGGGCGCGCCGGATCCGTTGCCGATGCCGCTGCAGAACCTGCTTGTCAGCGAGGCACACCAGCGCATCATGCAGGCCGGCGATCCTTCTGTCATCGCGATGCCGGTCGGCCAGATCGTGGGCCGGATGAATTCGGTGCGCCCGGTTGCCGAGCTCATCGACGAACTCGTCGTCGAGTTCGACGAGACGATGGGCCGACTCGACAAGTTTCGCTAACTCAGGTGGCCGACATCTTCGAGGCGGCCCGACTCGGCCCGGTCACGCTGCGCAACCGGACGATCAAGGCCGCGACGTTCGAGGGCATGACCCGCGGCGCACTCGTCAGCGACGAGCTCATCGACTTCCACCGGCGGGTCGCCGCCGGCGGCGTCGGCATGACGACGGTGGCGTACTGCGCAGTCTCACCGGAAGGACGAACCGACCGGCACCAGATCTACTGGCGCGACGAGGCGCGCGCCGGACTGCGGCGCCTCACGGACGCAGTGCACGCCGAGGGTGCCGCGATCTCGGCCCAGATCGGTCACGCCGGGCCTGTTGCCGACGGTCGCAGCAACCGGCTGCCTGCGCTCTCGCCGAGCCGGTTGTTCTCGCCGCTGTCGCTGCAATTCACCCGTCCGGCAAGCACCGATGACTTGGCGCGAATCGTCGCGGCGCATGCCGACGCCGCACGCGCCGCGATCGAGGCCGGCTTCGACGCCGTCGAGATCCATCTCGGGCACAACTACCTGGCGAGTGCGTTCCTCAGCCCCAAACTGAACCGCCGCGGGGACAGCTACGGTGGCTCGCTGGAGAACCGAGCACGGCTTGCCCGCGAGATCTGCCGGGCCGTGCGCGATGCCGTCGGCGGACGGATCGCCATCCTCGCCAAGCTGAACATGGACGATGGCGTGCGCCGCGGGTTGCATCTGGACGAGTCGATCCAGGTGGCGCGCTGGCTCGAGTCGGACGGCTCGATCGACGCGCTCGAGATGACCGCGGGCAGTTCGCTGCTCAACCCGATGTATCTGTTCAAGGGTCCCGCGCCGTTGCGCGAGTTCGCGGCCGCGATGCGCCAGCCCGTCCGACTCGGTGTGCGGCTGTTCGGCCGAACCCGGTTGCACAGTTACCCGTACCGCGACGGCTACCTGCTCGCCGACGCGAACGCGCGTGCGTGCGGCGGTGCAGCTGCCGATGATCCTGCTCGGCGGGGTAACCGATCTCCGGGTGATGGACGAAGCGATGGCGGCCGGCTTCGAATTCGTCGCGATGGCGCGCGCGTTGCTGCGCGAGCCGGATCTGGTGAACCGGTTGCATGCCGACGCGTCCGTGCGGTCCAAGTGCATCCACTGCAACAAGTGCATGCCGACGATCTACACCGGCACTCGCTGCGTCGAGATTCCCTAGGCCGGATAGGCGCACGCGCGCGACCTCGTGCAACTCCTCGCGATCGGAGTCCTTGGCTGACTTGCGGAGAACGGTTTCGGCGCGTCGTCCGTGTGCGATGAACTCGGCCATCTCGTTGCCGAAGTAGGGGCCTTCCAGCCGCGTCCAGCTGATGGTCATCGGCGGCACCTTCGCGACGATTCCCAACACGATGCGCAGGGTGCGTTCCATGAACTTGCTCCAGAACACGCGGAACGCGACCTTCATGAACGTGGGCACGTAGTTGTGCAAGGGCGAGCAGGTCAGCTGGTACACCTTCGAGCGCACGCCGGAACCTACGTGCGCCTCGGCGATGTAGGCGTGATGCACGTCGCCGGACAACACGCAGATGGTCGCCGGTGCGTTGTCGCGGCGGCCCACGGCGGCGATCAGCTCGCCGAGTCGGTCGAACGACTTGCGGAACGCCGCCCAGTGCTCGAGATCGGCGGCCCGCCGCAGCCACTCGCCGAAGCGAGCGAGGCGCTTGCCGTGGTGTCCGTCGCAAAGCACTTCGTCCCATGACTCGAGATCGTGCAGGGCTCGGGCGAGCAACCAGGGCAGCGATGTGCCGATCAGCAAATGGTCGTAGTCACCGTCGACCTGCTCCTCGATCCACGCGAACTCCTCGTTGCTGACCATGCTGCGCTGCGCGTCGGCCAGGATCCGTCCGCACCGCGAGTCGACCATCACCAACCGAACTCGACCGAAGTCGCGACGGTACGACCAGCGCGTGCCCTTCGCGCCGTCGGCCTCGGCGTCGGCATGCGCGGCGAATTCGCGCAGGAGCGGCTCGACGTCGCTGCCTGCTGCGCGCACCTTCTGGAACAGCTCGTCCTCGCGCAGCTCGCCGGGAGACAGGTTGCCGAGATGCTGGTACACCCAGTACGACGACAGCCCGCCGACTATGCGCTCCTGCCACCAGTCGGTGCGCTGCATGTCTTCACGCCACTCGTGTGAGGTGTTCCAGTCATCGCGCACATCGTGATCGTCGAAGATCATCGCGCTCGGGATCGTCGATAGCAGCCATCGGACGTCGGGATCGGTCCACGATTCGAGGTAGAGCCAGGTGTACTCCTCGAAGTCGGCGACCTGATCCTTCGCGCCTTTCGTGATGTCGCGGCGGGTGCGGATCCGGCGCTGCGTCGCCACGGAGGTCTCGTCGGCGTAGACCTGGTCACCAAGCATCAGAATGCCGTCGGGCCATGTCATCTCGTCCTGCTTGGTCAGCTCACGGGACAGGCAGGCGAGCGAGTCGTCGTCGTAGTGCTTGTCGTCGATCGTGATCGCCCCGCGCTGGTAGCGGCACGACCCGAACGCCAGGCGCACCTCGGCCGGGTCGATCTGCTGGGTGCGGATCCGCGACGGGGGACGCGACGATTCGAGCGGTGGCCAGACCACCTCGCCGTCAAGGCGAACTTGATATGGAGTGGACGTGCCGGGTTCGAGCCCGTCGACGATGACCATCGCGTAGTGGTGGCCGGCGACCGTCCAGGTCTGCTCGGTGTGGCCGAGCACCTCGACTTCGCAGGCGGCGTCGGTCTCCACCCAGACGGTGGCGTCTGTGCTGCCGACGTGTCGCAGAACCGGCCCGATCAGCAATCGCGGCATACCGGCGTCCTACCCGGTTCACCCGGTTCGTCACACATCCGCAGCGACCACGCGCCGGACGGGCTAGTTGTTGTGCCAGAGAAACAGCCGGATGTCCTGCAGTTGCTCGCTGAACACGCCGTCCGGAGCGGTGTTGCGAAGCAGCTGCCGTAGGTCGTCGACGAAGCCGTCGAGCCGTTCGCCGAAGAGGTGTGGCGTTGCGCTGGACAGCGACAGCACTGACGCGATCACCTGCGCTTCGGAGCGGTCGAAGGTGTCCCCGCCGGGGATGGCGACGATGTCGGGGCCGGTGAAGCCGGCAGCCCGGAAGACGGCTTCCTCGTTGCCGAGCGTCTCGCCGCCGGCGATGACCTTGTCGCCGGCGCGCCGGTGCGGCCCGAGGTAGGAGCGGACCAGCTCGGTGATCTGCTCACGCGGCGGAGTCGGGTGCGGCAAACCGGTGACTTCCGCGGCGCTCTCATGCGTCGTTGCGCCGACGTGAACGCAGCATCCGTCCGCGGTGAGCCAGCGCCGGATCTTGGCTGCCACCAACGGACGGTCCATCCAGTGAAAGGACTGCGCGAGGGTGACCGCGGTGAACGCGCCGGCGTCGTAGGTGAGGTCTTCGGCCGAACCGTGCAGCCAGTCGATGTTGTCGATGCCTTGCCGGTCGGCGTCGTCGCGCGCGACCCGGATCATCTCGGCGTCCGCGTCGACCGCGACGACGCGCGCGAACAATGGTGCGAGCAGCATCGTCAGCGGCCCGGGGCCACAACCGAGATCGAGCAGCCGACCTCGGCCGTCCAAGCCCAGTCGATCGCGCAACGCATCTGCAAGTCGTTGCGGGTAGGGCAACCGTCCGATTCGGTAGTAGTTGGCGCTGCCGGCATATAGCGAATCGCCCCAGAGTCCAGGCACGTTGGCGACGATAGCGCGACCGCGTCGGTGCATGAATGTCGTTGACAGGGCGGCGACCGCGGAGCATCGTGCGCAGCATGGTGCGTTGATCACGATCGCGACGCTGGTGCTTGCCGCCAGCCGCTGAACATGGCCCGTCGCCACTGGCGCCGGGAACCGATTCCACCCTTCGTGCATCACCGGCTACCAGAAGTGAGTACTCGCATGTCATCAAACCCCAACGTTCCTCGCGTGCTGTTCATCGTCGGCGCGGTCGGCGTCGGCAAGAGCGACGCGTCGTACCGGGTCTTTGCCCGGCTGTGGAGTAACGGCATTCAGACCGCTCGTCTCGACCTTGACGAACTCGGCATGTGCCACCCCGCGCCACCGGACGACCCCGACAATCACCGGCTGAAGTCGGCGGTGCTGGCCGCGGCCTGGCCGGAGTTCCGCAGCCGCGCCACACGCTGTCTCGTGCTGGCGGGCGGCGTCAACACCCGAGCGGAGGCGGATCTGTATCGCGTGCAGATTCCGGAGGCGGACTGGATTGTCTGCAGGCTTCGGGTCGGCGACGAAGAGCGGCGCAAGCGCATCGTTCATCGAGCCGAGGCGCTCGGCTCGCGCGAGGCCGAGACCGCCTTCTGGATAGCGGTCGGGCAAGAAGAAGACGCCGCGCTGGACGCCGAGTCGTTCGTCGATCTCGTCCTCGACATCGAGGGCCGCGACCGCGAGGAGGTGGTCGATCTGATCCTCGAATCGACGCGCTGGAGCGCGGCGGGCGACTCCGTGCCGGCCGGGTAGCGGTCCCGCAGCTCGGACACCGGTTGGCCGGTGTCCGAGCCGTCGCCTAGCGTGATGCACGTGATCGTCCACGAGCTGTCCCGCACCGACGCGCGCCGGATCGCTGTCCGCGCGCAGCTGCTCGACAGCGCCCGGCCGGCCGACCTGGCCGACACGCGCGACATCTGACGTTGCTGCAGAACGACCCGACCGCCGCCGTCGCTCGCAACGCCGACGCTCGTCGCGTGGAGCCGGTTGGGGTCGTCGTGTCCTCGCGATGCGGTCACCGACGCGGTCGACGAGCAGTCGCTGATCGACCTGCAGGGCATGCTCCGGCCGGCCGAGGATCTCGCGCTCTACCGCGCCGAGATGGCCGAATGGCCCGGCGTCGACGAGGTCCCGTACTGGCTGCGAGAGCCAAGCCGCGTGGGTCCGGGCCAACGACGCGTTCCGGCGCGACCTGCTCGACGAGCTGAGGCGCGACGGTCCGCTGACCCGCAACGAACTGCCCGACACCTGCACGGTTCCGTGGCGGTCGTCGGGATGGAACAACAACCGCAACGTCGCGATGATGCTCGAGATGCTGGTGCTGCGCGGCGAGGTCGCCGTCGGCGGGCCGGCGCGGACGGGACAGGTTGTGGGATCTCGCTTCGCGCATCTATCCCGACGACGACGTCGTACCCACTGCCGAAGCGCATGCGGATCCGCAACGAGCGCCGGCTGCGTTCGCTGGGTATTGCGCGCGCCCGTGGACCGGTCTGCGCCAGGTCGAGCCGAACGGCGTCGAGGACGTCGGTGAGCCCGCAGTCATCGACGGCGTGAAGGGGGAGTGGCGCGTCGATCCGAGCTACCTCGGCGGCACGTTCAGCGGGCGGGCGGCTGTCCTCTCCCCGCTCGACCGGCTCATCTTCGACCGCAAGCGGATGGTCGAGATCTTCGAGTTCGACTACCAGCTCGAGATGTACAAGCCGGCGGCGAAGCGACGGTGGGGCTACTGGGCGATGCCGATCCTGTACGGCGATCGCCTTGTCGGGAAGGTCGACGCCACCACCGATCAGAAGCAGGGCGTGCTGCGGGTCGACGCGATCCACCGCGACGTCCCGTTCACCAAGACCATGACCGAGAAGGTGACCCGTGAGCTCACCGATCTCGCGGCCTGGCTCGACGTCGAGCTGCTGCTGCCCGCCTGAGCCGGACCGCGCAGTCACGCTTCGCCGACACCGCCCGCTTCTGGGTCACTGGTAGCTGATGACGTCCGGCCGCGGGCGGACGGCCATCACCTGTGCCGGCGTCATCATGGCGGTGTCCTGGTTGAGGAAGAGTTTGAAGCCGGTGCCGTAGGGACGGGCGGGGAAGTCGAGCTGGTGCCAGGTGTTGAGCTTGGCTGCCTGGGTGCCGAAACCGTCAGCGTGAAACACGATCTCGACGCCGGGTCGGGGCGTGATCGCGGCGCGATCGGGCAGCATTGCCGGAGTGAACTCGTGGACCAGCAGGAGTTTGTCCGGCAGGTGTTCGCGCTCGACCAGAGTGCTGAGGAAGTCGCGGACCGCATCAACGCTGCGCGCCGACGCCGATCCGATCACCGTCCCCGGCACCTGATCGGCCGTCATCTTCCATTCCGGGTCGAGCGCGACTTCGACGGACGGATCGGCGAGGATGTCCGCGAACTGCTTGACCTGCGGCAAGAACTGGCCGCGACCGGGCTGGAAATCCAGGATCAGCAGCATGTTGTGGCGATGCGCGGCCGCGAGGTACTGCCCGACCTCGGTGTGGCTGATCGGTTGGGAGTAGAGCCCGTCAGCACCCGCGCTGCCTTGCGCCACCGTCGTGATCAGTTCCATCGCGGGTTGCACGGGCAGCCCGAAACCGGTGAACGCTCGTGCGCGCTGGTCGATGTCAGCGGCGATCTCGCCGGGCGGTTTGGAGCCCAGCACGCCGAGGGCGGGTCCGTCGGGACCGCCGTAGAAGGCGACCACGCGGTAGTGACCGAGGATCTGCCGCCCGCCCATCGGCAGCGCGAGGGTCCGTGTGGGTCGTCGGAGCCGCGCTTGACGGCGCAGACGTCCTGGTTGGCGGTGTCGACGCACGGACCGGGTGCGAACTGGCTGGGTTTCGCGACGGCGAGCGCAGCGCGGGCGTGCTGCCTACCGGCACGCTCGAGCAACCGGTCAGCGCCAGGGCGAGCAACGCGGCAACGGCACGGCCACGCCGCCGAGCCGACGACTTCGCGATAGGCGATCCTGCGCAGATCAACACGCCCAGTTGACGTGAACGGCGCCGAATCTGTTGCACCGCGCCGCGTCAATGCCCGGCCGGCTGAATCCGTGCCGGAACCGGACCGCCGATACACGGCCTGCTCGATCGTCGGCGCGTCATGTCGCACGTAGCGATCCCAGGAACGAAGAACAGCTCGTGGGGTGCCGCGTGCTCGCCCGCGGACACGATCAGACGCACGTGCGCTCCTGGTGGCGTCGGCGAACCCGCCCGCGGGTACTGCGCAAGGACGGTTCCTGGCTCGTTGGCGTCGAGGCGGGCAGCGAACCGGACAATGCCGATGCCGGCGTGGTGAAGCCGGACAAGCGCTCGGCGGGCTTGCAGCCCTTCGACCGCTGGCACGCCCGAAGCCGCTGCGGCTGTAGAAGGCCGGCTGCGCACCGGTGTCGAGCTGGGCGAGCCTGCAACGTCCCGGTGGGACCCCGGCGTGCAGCTAGCGAGCCCGACGCACATAAGCGACGCGAGGACGGCTGGTACAGCTCTCATCCTTGCTTTGACGAGGAGCGCCACGAGATCGGTTGCGCGCCGGTGCCTTGCCGGCGTTCACGTCATGCTGGAGTGGCGGCGAGTTCAGCACCCAGCCCGCGCAATTGCGCGGTGGCGCCGCCGAGGCAGAACTCGGCTCGCTTGGCTGCGACGAAGTACCGGTGCACGGCACCGTCCATGTCGATGCCGGTGCCGCCGTGCACGTGCACCGCGGTGTGCGCGACCCGGTGGCCGGCGTCGGCTGCCCAGAACTTGGCCGTGGCGAGCTCAGCGGAGGCCGGCAGCGATTCGGACAGTCGCCAGGCGGCCTCCCAGGTCGTCAGCCGCACAGCCTCGACGTCGATGTAGGCGTCGGCGAGCCGCTGCGCGACCGCCTGGAAGCTACCGATCGGCCGGCCGAACTGCTCGCGTTCGCGCGCATACCCCGCGGTCAGCTCCAACGCCCGCTCGAGGACGCCGAGTTGGAGTGCACAGAGTCCGACCGTCGCCCGAGCGAGCAGCCAGGGCAGCACCTCGCTGCCACCGAGCAGCTGCGGTGTCCTCGACGTGCACCGATGCCAATTCGACGGACGCTTCGGTGTCGCCGTCGACCACCACCTGCGCTTCGATCGACACGCCCTCGTCGGACGGACGGACGAGGAACACCCGTGCCCCGTCGTCGGTGGCGGCCGGTACGAGGAACACCTCGGCGAGCGTGCCGTGCGGGACGACAGCCTTTGCGCCGTCAATCACCCAGCCGTCATCGACACGCGTGGCGCGCGTGGTTGGCGCGTCGACCGAGTCGGCCAGCTCCTCGGTCAGCGCAACGGTGACGAGCAACGAACCAGCGCACGCTTGCGCAGCAAGATCGGCCCGGCCGAACTCGGCAAGCGCCCGAGCGCCGACCGCGATCGACCACAGGTACGGGACCGGTGCCACGAGACGGCCCAGCTCGACCAGCACCGCACAATCGCCGAGCACGCCGAGATCGGCGCCGAGCACGTCGGCCGCTGCGAGCGCCGACCACAGCGACCGGTCGAAGCGAGCGACGGTGCTGTCCAGCTCGCGCAGCCGGGCCTGGCTGAGGTGGTCGCCGCCGATCTGCCTGACCAGCCCGGCCAGCTCGCGCTCGTCAGAGGGGATCTCGAAGTCCATGACCTACCGCCCGCTTCCCGGAAGGCGCAGACCCACGCCCGCGATGATGTCGCGCTGCACCTCGTTCGTCCCGCCGCCGAAAGTGAGGATCAGTGACGACCGGGCCATCCGTTCCACCCGGCCGTGCAACACCGCAGCGGGCGAGCCGGGGCGCACGTATCCATTCGCGCCGAGCACCTCGGTCAGCAGCCGGTAGGCCTCGGTGGCGAACTCGGTCCCGAACACCTTGGTGGCCGACGCATCGGCCGGCCCGACGCTGCTGCCCGAGGCGATCCGCCAGTTCATCAGCCGCAGGAACTGGGCCCGCGCGGAGACCCGCGCCAGGTGCACCTGCACCCATTCCTGGTCGACCACGCGTCGCCCGTCGGCGAGCTTGGTCTGCTGCGCCCACTCGCGCACCTCCCGCAGCGCGGTCATGACCGGAGCGGCCGAGGTGAGCGCTACCCGTTCGTGGTTGAGCTGGTTGGTGATCAGCGGCCAGCCCTTGTTCTCTTCGCCGACCAGCGCAGTCACGGGCACCCGGACGTCCTCGTAGTACGTCGCGCTGGTAGTCGGCCCGGACATCGTGTGGACGGGGGTCCACGAGAACCCCGGGGCGCTCGTCGGCACGACGATCATCGACAAGCCCTTGTGCTTGGGTGCCTCGGGATCGGTGCGGCACGCCAACCACACGTAGTCGGCGTACTGGATGAGGCTCGTCCACATCTTCTGGCCGTTGATGACGTACTCGTCGCCGTCGCGAACCGCACGGGTGCGCAACGAGGCGAGGTCGGTGCCCGCACCAGGTTCGGAGTAGCCGATCGAGAAGTGCAGCTCGCCGGACGCGATCTTGGGCAGGAAGAATTGCTTCTGCTCGTCGGTGCCGAACCGCATGATCGTCGGACCCGACCGTGTTGATGGTGAGGAATGGGACGGGCGCGCCAGCGACGGCGGCCTCGTCGGTGAAGATGAGCTGTTCCATCATCGACGCGCCCCGGCCGCCGTACTGCTCGGGCCAGCTGAGGGTCAGCCAGCCATCCACGCCCATCTGGCGGACGACCTGCTTGTAGACCTCGCCGTCGCCGTAGTCGCCGCCACTGGCCAGCGCCGCGCGGCGTTCGGGCGTCATCAGCGTGGCGAAGTACTCGCGCAACTCCTGCCGCAGCCGCTCCTGCTCGGCGGTGTAGGCGATGAACATCGGCTGCCCCTTCAGCGCGCTCCTGGGAGCTCCTCAGTGAAGTGAAACGCGTTCTAGCAGAGCCTAGCGCCAGGCGGTCGAAAACGTCGACACGAGCAGGCTTGCATGCGCCTGCGGGGCCGCGGCTGTGCCGTTGCGGTGAACTAGAACACGTTCTATAGTCAGCCCAAAGCGAGAGTGGTGAGTGACCGAGCACCCGACTCGTCGTTAAGTCACTGACACAAGCCGGTTATGCACGGGCAACAGGAGCGGGTTCGGGCCAGCCAGCCCGATCCGGAAGGCGGAGAACGGATGCAGATCAAGGTCGATACAGACCTCTGTGAAGCCAACGCTGTCTGCTGTGGATTGGCACCGGACGTCTTCGAACTCGATGACGACGAAATGCTCGTGATCAAGATGCCCGAGCCGCCGGCCGACCGTGTCGAACGGGTGACTCTCGCAGTGTCGCGGTGCCCGAAAAACGCACTTCAGATCGTTTCGTAACCGCCGTTCGGCGATTGCGAGCAGACAAACATGACGCGCAATGAGTGATGTTGCCGAATCTCGGGAACAACGCGTCTCGGCAGGATGGGAGCCGTCGGGCATGGCGGAGCGGACGAGCTTGGCAGGCAAGGTCGCAATCGTGACCGGTGCCGGTGCCGGGCTGGGCCGTGCCGAGGCACTTGCCCTTGCTGCGGCCGGCGCCGACGTCGTGGCCAACGACCTGGCCGAGTCCGACATCGTCGATGAGATCGAGGCGCTCGGCGCGAAGGCGATCTTCGTCGGCGGCGACGTCTCACGAACGCGCAACCGCGGACGCCCTGACCGCTGCCGCCACCGAGCATTTCGGCGGCCTGCACGTGATCGTCAACAACGCAGGCGTCACCCGCGACCGGATGTTGTTCAACATGACCGACGACGAGTGGGACACCGTGCTCGGCGTGCATCTGCGCGGGCACTTCCTGCTTTCGCGCAACGCGGCGGCCTACTGGCGCGCACAGGTCAAGTCGACTGGCCAGCCGGTTTATGCGCGCGTGATCAACACCTCGTCCGAGGCAGGCCTGACCGGCTCGGAAGGCCAAGCCAACTACTCGGCCGCGAAGGCGGGCATCACCGCGCTGACGCTGGTTACCGCTCGCGGCCTGGCCCGGCTGGGCGTGCGGGCCAATGCGATCTGCCCGCGCGCTCGCACGGCGATGACTGCGCAGGTGTTCGGTGACGCGCCGGTCGACGGAATCGACCCGCTGTCGGTCGAGCACGTTGCCCCGCTCGTCGCCTACCTCGCCTCGCCTGCTGCTGACTCGATCAGCGGTCAGGTGTTCGTCGTGCACGGCGGCATGGTCGCCCTGATGTCGGCGCCGGCGGTCGAAGCCCGCTTCGACGTCGAGCGACCTGACCGCACATGGACTGCCGACTCGCTCGACGCGAGCCTCGGCGCGTACTTCGCCGACCGCGACCCGGCGCGCACATTTGCCGCCACGGAGGTGCTCTCGCTCGCATGACCGGCAACAAGAGAATTTCGACATCGCGCCGTAGGCGGCGCTTGCTCGCGATCACGACGGTGTGCACGCTGCTCGCCGCGTGCGGGTCGCAGGTGCCGCCGCGTCAGTTCGTGAATGCGCAGGGCGGCGGCGTCGGCGGTGGCGGCGTGAACCAGGCCGCAGGTGGTGGCGGCGGTGCCGGTCGCGGATCGGGCAACGGCGGTGGCACAACCGGTGGCGGCACGACCACCGGCGGCGGCACCGGCGGCGGCACGACCACGGGCGGCGGCACCACGACCGGCGGTGGCGGGACGGGCGGCGGCACGACCGGTGGCGGCGGTACCGGTGGTGGCGCGACCGGCGGTGGCCACGGCGGCGGTAAGACCGGCGGTGGCAACTCGGGTGGCGGCAACTCAGCGGTGGCGGCGGCAGCGGTGGCGGGACGGGTGGCGCCGGCGGCAACGTGCAGGCCGGGAGCTGCAAGGGATTCCAGAACTCGAAAGGCATCTCGAACTCGACGATCAAGATCGGCAACATCGCCGATGTCAGCGGTCCGGTGCCGGGTCTGTTCAAGAGCGTTCAGGACGCCATGAAGGCCTACGTCGCCTACTTCAACGCGACTTCCAGCATCTGCGGGCGCAAGTTGCAGCTCGATCCGCTCGACAGCCAGACGAGTTCGAGCGGCGATCAGCAGGCATCAAGCACCGCCTGCGCCAACGACTTCGCAATCGTCGGTTCGATGGGCGCGTTCGACGATGGCGGCGCGCAGACCGTCACCCAGTGCGGGATCCCGGACCTGCGCACCGCGGTGACCGAGAGCGCGCGGCTGAAGTCACCGGACGTGTACGCGGCGCAGTCGCTCAACGTGTCCTACGAGCCGACCGAGCCTGCCGACTACTACAAGCAGGCCTTCGGCAATGACGTGATCACGCACGCAGCGTTCATCTACCTCGATGCTGGAGCGTCCTCGCTCAACGCCGACAGCGAGATCAAGGCGTGGACGAGCCGCGGCTTCAAGTTCATCTACAAGGCCGGCGTGCCGGTGACCGAGTTCAACTACACGAAGTACGCCAGCGACATGCAGAGCGCGGGCGTCAAGTACGTGCAGTGGGTCGGCGCCTACCAGCAGGCGATCTCGCTGGCGAAGGCGATGGCCCAGCAGAACTTCCATCCGCAGTTCATCATGGACCCGGTCGCGTACGACCCCGGCTTCGTCTCGTCGGGCGGGTCGGCCGTGAACGGCACGCACGTGTGGATCAACAGCGCGCTGTTCTCGGAGGCTGGCAACAACCCCGAGCTGCAGAACTACATGAACTGGCTCAAGCGGGTGGCCGGCAACACCCCGCCGACCTACTTCGGCATCTACGCCTGGGGTGCCGCGGAGCTCTTCACCCAGCTTGCGATCAAGCTGGGCGGCAAGCTGACCCGGCAGTCATTGCTCGACGCGCTCAAGGGCGTCGACAACTACACCGGCAACGGGCTGTTCGGCCCGCAGCACGTCGGCGCCGAAGATCACCGGCAGCTGCTACCAGTTCATCACGTTGAAGAACGGCAGCTGGGTGCGCGAAGGTCCGAGCAAGCTCACCTGTGGCACGACCGTGAACACCGGGGTGTCGTGACGCGATGAACCAGTTCCTGGCGTTCACCTTCATCGGGCTGCTGTACGGATCGGCGTACTCGATCGCCGCATCGGGTCTGGTGCTCACCTACACCACCACGCGAGTGTTCAACCTCGCGCACGGCGCCGTGAGCATGGTGATGGCCTTCGTCTACTGGCAGCTCACACAGTCGGCGCACCTGCCGACCTGGGCGGCGATCGCGCTGGTACTGCTGGTGATCGCGCCGCTGGTCGGCGTGATCATCGACCGCGTCATCGCACGCAACCTCGCCGACGCTCCGGTCAGCGTCACCCTGGTCGTCACGATCGGCCTGTTCGTCCTGCTCGTCGGCGTCGCGCAGCAGGTGTGGTCCGACCGACGTGCCGCGGTCAGTGCCGCAGTTCTTCGGGCTCGACTCGTTCACCATCGGAACGTTCCACCTCAGCTACCACTACGCGCTCACGATCGTGCTGTCCGTGGTCGTTGCCGCCGGGCTTTACGTGCTGCTCAACCGCACGCGCACCGGCACGTCGATGCGCGCGGCAGTCGACAACCGCGAACTGCTCGGCCTCTTCGGTGGCAGCCCGCGGCGGGTCTCGACGCTGAGCTGGGCGCTCGGCTGCTCGCTCGCGGCGCTCGCCGGCATCCTGCTCGTCTCGCAGGTCGGGCTCGACTACTACCAGCTGACCTTCCTCGTGATCGACGCGTTCGCGGCGGCGATGTTCGGCAAGTTGCAGAGCCTGCCGATGACCTTCATCGGCGCGATGGTGCTCGGACTGATCCAGGGCTACGCGGGCTACCTGCCGCAGGGCCAGCTGTCGGACGGAATCAGTGCCGCGCTGCCGACGATCGTGCTCTTCATCGTGCTCGATCTTCGTCCCGCAGGTACGCCTGCGGGTCGGGCAGATCAAGGGCATCCTGGCCGCGCCCGTGCCGCGTGCACGGCGTTCGCTCGAGGTAGGTGTCGGCCTGGTCGCTGTTCGGCGGCATCATCGCCCAGCTGCTCTCCGACGTGAACTCGCTTCGGCTCGGCAGCGCGCTCGCCTACGCGCATCGTGATGCTGTCGCTCGTGCTGCTCACCGGCTACGGCGGCTACGTCTCGATGGCCCAGCTCAGCTTCATGGGCATCGGCGCCGCAGTGGTCTGCAAGATGGACACCACCTCGCCGATGGCCGTGCTGTTCGCCGTCCTCATCTCGGCCGGCGTCGGCGCGCTCGTCGCGCTGCCGGTGCTACGCCTGACCGGCCTGTACCTGGCTCTGGCGACGTTCGCCTTTGCCGAGTTGATGGACAAGCTGGTCTTCCAGACCAACGTCATGTTCGGCTTCAACGGCAGCCTGAACGCGCAGCGCATGTCGCTGTTCGGCTACAACTTCGGCAGCAGGTCGTCATACAACGTGTTGATGCTCGCCGTGTTCGTCGTGATCGCGCTGGGTTGCTCGCCTTGCGCCGCGGGCCGATCGGCCGGGTACTGATCGCGATGCGAGACAGCCCGGCCGCATGCGGAACGCTCGGGCTCAACCAGCGCTGGTTCCGCGTCGGGCTGTTCAGCGTTGCCTCCGGCATCGCCGGGCTCGGTGGCGCGCTGCTCGCCGGCTTGCGCGGCACTGAGTCGGCGCTTGGACTTCCAGCCGATCGTCGGGCTGTTGCTGTTGTTGCTCGCGGTGGTGTGCGGCGTGACGTCGATGACCGGCGCGTTCCTCGGTGGGTTCCTGCTGATGTTGCTGCCCGTCCTGCAGTCGAAGTTCCCGGCGCTGGGTGGTCTCGAATTCCTGATCATCGGCATCGGTGCGGTAAGCCTCGGCCGCGACCCCAACGGCCTGGCGAACATCATCTTCAAGGCAGGCGCTCGGCTCGGACCGCTCCTGCCTGTCCAGGTGCGGCTACCGCAACGCGCCGCCCGACCCGACACCGTGAGCGAGTCGCCGTCGCTCGAGACCGAACAGGTGGCCGGCCATGGCGTTGCTTGAGGTCAGCGGGGTCACCGTGCGCTTCGGCGGGGTGACCGCAGTGGACGACGCGAGCATTGCAGTCGACGTCGGCACCGTCACCGGGCTGATCGGCCCGAACGGCGCCGGGAAGACGACGCTGTTCAACGTGATCAGCGGCCTGCAGTCGCCGACCTCGGGACGGATCCGGTTCGCCGACCACGACATCACCCGCTCGTCGGTCAACGCGCGGGCGCGGGCCGGCATCGGCCGCACGTTCCAGCGCCTCGAGGCGTTCGGCTCGCTCACCGTGCGCGAGAACGTGCAGGTCGCGCGCGAGATCAAGGGCGGCGTGCGGAGCTGGTTCGGACGCCGCGACACCGCGATGGTCGACGGGCTGATCGAACGCGTCGGCATCACGCGGTACGCGCAGCAGCGCGCCGACTCGGTGCCGACCGGTGTCGCGCGGCTGCTCGAGATCGCTCGCGCGCTGGCGACCGAACCCCGCCTGCTGCTGCTCGACGAGCCGTCGTCGGGGCTGGACGAGGCCGAGACCGACAACTTCGGCGCGCTGCTGCGTGCACTCGCCGCCGACGGCACTGCGGTGCTGATGGTCGAGCACGACATGGATCTCGTGATGGACGTGTGCGACCTCATCCACGTGCTCGAGTTCGGTCGGGTCATCGCGACCGGCACCGCGGCGCAGATCCGCTCCGACCGCAAGGTGCAGGCGGCCTATCTCGGCTTCGGCGACGCTGACGAGGCACCGGCCGAGCAGACGTCGGTCATCCCGGCGATCACGCGTGCGAGACCGCCGAGCGGTCGAGGAGTCCGCATGAGCAGGAACGCGCTGATTCTCGAGCTGATCGATGTGCACGCCGCGTACGGTCGCATCGAGGTGCTGCGCGGCGTCGACCTGACCGTGCCGCGCGGCGCGGTCATGGCGCTGCTCGGCGCGAACGGCGCAGGCAAGACGACGCTGCTCAAGGTGATCAGCGGTCTCATGCAGCCGACCGCGGGCGACATCCACCTGGCCGGCGTGCACGTCGCGGGCGCCGCGCCGGAGGAACTGACCCGCGCCGGGTTGTGCATGGTGCCCGAGGGCCGCGGCGTCTTCCCGAACCTGACCGTCGAAGAGAACCTCTGGCTGGCCTCGTACGCCGGCGTGCCGGTCGAGAAGATCCTCACCGAGGCCTACGCGCGATTCCCGCGGCTGAAGGAGCGCCGGCGCCAACTCGCGGGCAGCCTGTCCGGCGGTGAGCAGCAGATGCTCTCGCTCGCCCGCGCGCTCGCGTCGAAGCCGGCCCTGCTGCTCCTCGACGAGCTGTCGATGGGCCTGGCCCCGCTGATCGTCGAGGGGCTCTACGACACCGTCGCCGAGATCGCCGCCGACGGAGTCTCGATCCTGGTCGTCGAGCAGTTCGCCAGCGCCGCACTCCGAGTTGCCGACTATGCCGCCGTAATGCACGGTGGCCGCATAGTGGCGACCGGCGAACCGGACGAGATCCAGCACCAACTCAGTGAGTTGTACTTCGGAGGAGCAGCCTGATGAAGCGCGCGAAATGGTATGCAGCAGGTGCCCTTGCCGCGATCGGCACGCTGCTTTGGCCCGGCCCGCAGGCGGGTGCCGCGCCGACCGCGCTCGGCGGCTGGCAGATCGCGGCGAGCGCCTCCGTCGTGCACATCGAGATGTACGAGCCGACGATCCCGATCCCGGCGTCGCCGCAGGGCGACTTCAGCATCGGCTTCTCGTCGGCCACGACCGAATCGGGAACGGCCCGCGCGACCGCGAGCTACCTGTGGCCCGGCTCGGTCATCGGCGACGGCTTCGACCAGCTGACCAACCAACCCGGCACGTCCTACCCGGTGCAGGTGAACTCGAAGTACCCGGCCACCAACGCTGCGCCGAAGAACAACCAGGCCCAGCTCACCAAGGGCAACGGGATGTCGACCTCGACCAACGGCTACACGACCAAGGCGTCGGTCACCGGCCTGGGCATCGATTCGAAGAACACCAACCCGCCGACGGCCTCGGCAAGGGGCTCGGCCAACTCGGCGGCGGAGGCGGCAGCGGTGGCGGCAGCAGCGGTAGCGGTGGCGGTGGCCTCGGCGGGCTGCCGATACCGGGCGCCCCGTCGTTGCCCGCGCCGCCTTCATCGTTGCCGACCCCGTCGTCGTCGCCGGCGCCGCCGCCGCCGAAATCGCCTGTGCCCGTGCCGGCGCCGCTCGCCGCATCTGTGTCGGTCAAGGGCATGACGAGCTCGTCCGCGGCACTGGTCGGGCAGAAGACGGTGACCTCGACCGCGAACTCGGCCGCCACCGAGATCGATCTGCTCGGCGGCATCGTCTCGTTCCGCAACGTGCAGGTCGCCAGCACGATCATGTCCAACGGGCAAGTCCTCGACCAGCTCGAGCAAGATCACCATTGGCGGAATGTCGCTGTCCGGCAAGGCCGTCAAGTTCGGCCGCGGCGGCTTCACCGTCACCGACAAGAAGGCTGCGCTGCCGGCATTCCCCGCGCAGGCGACGGCCGCGCTGAAGAAGCTCGGCATCTCGTTCAAGGTGACCCCGTCGAAGCAGAAGACGCACGGCGCCGAGGGCACGTTCAGCGGTCAAGGCATGATCGTCACGATCAACACGATCCCGCTGCGCAAGAAGCTGGACGACCCGCTCAACACCATCGTGCAAGTCGCTCGGCAAGGACGCGGCCGACCAGCTCGCGCCGCTGCTGCAGCTGCGGCCCGAAGCTGGTGTTCAACATCGGTGAGGCGAACAACGACGCGTCGGCATTCCCCGCGTACAAGGTGCCGCCGATCAAGTCCAGTCCGCCGCCGACGACCGGTGGCGGCGGCGGACACACTCCGCCGGTCGACCGGGTCGGGCGGCGGCAACACCGGTGGCCTCGGTGGTCTCGGTGGCGGCGCCACCGGCGGCGGCACGACGACCGGCTGGCGGCACGACGACGACGGCGGCGGCACGACAACGACGGCGGCGGCGGCGGTGGCGGCAGCACGCCGGCGGCCGCGCCCGCGCCGCGCGCGACCGGCTTGAGCCTGCCTGGGCTCGGCGAGGTACCCCGGCTGCTGATCCTGGGCGCGCTCGGCGCTCGCGGCCGGCATCGGCTGGCTGATGCAGACGATGGGCGGCACCCTGTTCGGCGGCGCGTCACCGTGCCAATTCGGGCTGCGCAAGGGCGTGCCCGATCTGCGGAAGTTCTAGGAAGCGGAGGGATGTGCTGATGGCAACGACCACTGCTGCGCCGTCACGGCCGAATCGGCCGGCGGCCGCGTTGCGCCCGCCGGCTGCGTCTCAACCGTCGGTGCTCAACGAGGGCGCGCGCCGGTTGCAGTTCGGGCTGTTCGTCGCCGGCGCGGTGCTGATGCCGCTGGGCATCCTGGCGATCTGCCTGGGCTGGTACGGCACCGCGCACTCGCACTACGTGTACGACCAGAACACCTACCTGGTCTCGGGCGGCGTCTTCGGCCTCGGCCTGGTTTTCCTCGGCGGGTTCCTCTACTTCGGCGCGTGGCTCGCGCGGATGTCGGCCGAGCAGCGCGACAACTCGCGCGCGATCGCCGACGCGATGTCGGTCCTCGCCGATGCGCTCGGGTCAGGACGGCGACTCGGCGGCAGCGACCAGAGCAACGGCACCACCATGGCCGCGGCGGCCGCCGCGGCCGCAGCTGCCGCCGTGGCAGCCGCGGATCGGCCGCGCCCGGCCGCCGGAGCGCGACAGCGCGCCGTGGCGGCGCAGCAGCGGCGCCGGCCGCACCGCATCGTCCGTCGCCCGGTCCGCTCACCGGCGATGACGACCAGCTCGTGCGCGCCGGCTCCGGCAGCGACCGTCCACCGCCGCGACTGCGCGCTCATCGAAACGCGCGAAGACCTGCACGCGTACACACCGACCGGCGCGAAGGTCACCACCTGCCGGGTCTGCCGCCCCGAGCTCTGATCCGTCCTCGTCTGAGATAGGTGGTCGTCCAACTCGTGCCTGAACTGACCGATCGCGTCGCGATCATCACCGGCGCCGCCCGCGGCCAGGGCGCCGCCGCAGCTCGCCGCTTCGTCGAGGAGGGCGCGCAGGTCATCATCGGCGATGTGCTCGACGACGTCGGCAAGGAGCTGGCCGAGTCGCTCGGCGAGGCGGCGTACTACCGGCACCTGGACGTCGTCGAACGAGGACGACTGGGCCGCCGTGGTCGACGAGGCGCTGACGAACCTCGGCCACATCGACGTGCTGGTCAACAACGCGGGGATCCTGCGGTTCTGCCCGCTGCCGGACATGTCGCTGGCCGAGTACATGCAGGTGGTGAACATCAACCAGGTCGGGACGTTCCTGGGCATGCGCGCGGTGAGCAAGCCGATGATCGCCGCCGGCGGGGCTCGATCGTCAACATCTCCTCGGTCGAAGGCCTGGCCGGGATGTCGATGCTGACGGCCTACACCGGCACGAAGTTCGCGATCCGCGGGATGACGAAGGTGGCCGCGCTCGAGCTCGGCCCGAACGGGATCCGGGTCAACTCGGTGCACCCCGGCATGATCGAGACCGACATGGTCAAGGACGCCGCCGGTGGTCACGAGGTCGACCTCACCCCGGTCGCCGAGAAGCGGATCCCGCTGCGCCGGATGGGCCAGTCCGAGGATGTCGCCGAGCTCGTGCTCTTCCTCGCCAGCGACCGCAGCTCGTACTGCACCGGCGCGGAATTCGCCGTGGACGGCGGCGCGACCGCGACGCACGCCTTCTACATGGGCTGAGCCTATTCGGGCAGCTGCGGCAGCCCGCGGTCGTCGAGCGGCCAGTACGGGTTGTGCGCGACCTCCCACGCGTGCCCGTCGGGGTCGGCGAAGTAGGCGTGATAGCCGCCCCATTCGGTCTCTTGCGCCGGTTTGAGGACGGTGGCGCCGGCCGCCAACGCGGACGTCGAGTGCACTGTCGACCGTCGTCGCGAGCGTCGACATTGATCGCGAGCGAGACGCCGCGGAACCCGGTATCGGCCGAATTCGCGACCTGCGCGTCGGCGGCCAAGTGCCTCGGCGCCGTAGAGGCCGAGCAGGCCGCCGGCCGTGCGGAAGAAGCTCACCTCGCCGGCACCGACGCAGACGAGAGCGGGAAGCCGAGCGCCTCGTAGAACGTCGGTCGCGGCGGCAACATCGCGCACGCCGAGCGTGACCAGGCTGATGGCTGCGGGAATCGGCATGGCTGCACGGTAGCGAGGGTCACCGACAGCACATGAACTCCTGCGCAATGAGCGGGCGTGCCTGGGTGCGCCGAGCTAGGGTGATGATCGAAGCAACCAACAGGGAGCGGCCCATGCCCACGCACGACAGCGGCCAGAGCCGGCCCCAGAAGCAGCACGACGACGTCGACGAGACCGAGGCCGAAGCCAGTACCGACGTTGCCGAGCGCCACGAAAAGCTGACCGAGGACGTCGACGCGATTCTCGACGAAATCGACGACGTATTAGAGACAAATGCCGAGGACTTCGTACGCGCTTTCGTCCAAAAGGGAGGCCAATGACATTCGAACTGGTATTCTATTTTAATGGATACTAAGTTCTGTCCCGATTGCCGGCAAGGAGCTTCCGGCAGCAGCTTTCACGCAGGACAAAAGACGCGCTGACGGATTGTCCTTCTACTGCACCATCTGCCGCCGGGCGAGGGAGTTGGCCAGCCGCCGCAAGCGATACGGGCCACCGAAACACCGTGGCGCGTTCCGCCCGGCGGATGTGCCGGCAGGCATGAAGTGGTGCCCCGAGTGCGGGGCGGTCAAAGCTATACGATGAGTTCCCGCGCAATCGCGCGCAGCGCAGCGGAATCGGCACCTACTGCAAGCCGTGCCACAACGAGATAGTCCGCGCGAATAGGGAACTGAACGGCGGTGCGCGAAATTATCATTTGCGTCGTCGATATGGCATCACTGCCGAGCACTTCGATCAGATGCTCGCCGAGCAGGACGGGCTGTGCGCGATCTGCCGTGAGGCGCCGGCCGATCAAGTCGATCACGACCACGCGACCAAGCGGGTGCGCGGGCTGCTGTGCTTCAACTGCAACGGCGCGCTGGGCCAGTTCCGCGACCGTCCCGAGCTGATGCTTCGCGCTGTTGCCTACCTGCGGCGCGGCGCGTGGCAGGAGCTCATCGACGTGCCTGACATCTCCGTCGGGTTCGCGCTGTGCGGTTACACCGGCGACGCCGGCAAGGACGAGCGCCTCGACTCGGCGGGCTGACCGCGCGCTCGGTAGGGTCGCGGTAGGCGGCGCACAGGCGGCTAATCAGCGAGGAGTGACGTTGACTCACGAACGACCCGGCGCATCAGGGATCCTGCGTTACGCAACCGTGCCCGGATCGTCGTCGTTCACCGAGTTCCTCTCCGCTGCGGCACCCGACCTGCTGCCGAGCGGCGCCCACACTTCGACTCGACCTGCCGCACGGCACGACCATCGTCGCCGCGCTTTTCGACGGCGGCGTGGTGATGGCCGGCGACCGCCGCGCCACCGCCGGCAACCTGATCGCGCAGCGCGACATCGAGAAGGTGTTCGCCGCCGACGACTACTCCCTGGTCGGCATCGCCGGCACGGCCGGGCTCGCGATCGAGATCGTCCGGCTCTACCAGGTTGAACTCGAGCACTACGAGAAGATCGAGGGAACCCAGCTCACCCTCGACGGCAAGGCCAACCGGCTCGCCACGATGATCCGCGGCAACCTCGCGCAGGCCATGCAGGGACTCGCGGTCGTCCCGCTGTTCGCGGGCTTCGACACCGATGTCGTAGACGCCTCCGATGCCGGCCGGATCTACAGCTTCGACGTCGCCGGCGGTCGCTACCCCGAGCAGTACTTCCACGCCGTCGGGTCAGGATCGCTGTTCGCGCGCGGCTCGCTGAAGAAGCTCTGGCGCCCGGCGCTCGATCGCGCCGGCGTCATCCGAGTCGTGGTCGAGGCGCTCTACGACGCGGCCGACGACGACTCGGCCACCGGCGGTCCGGACATCACCCGCGGCATCTATCCGATCGTCATGCTGGCGACCTCGGCCGGCACCGAGCGGGTCGGCAACGAGGAGCTCGAGACGATCGTTCGCGACATCCTGGCCGACCGCCAAGCGCGACCCGGCGCCTGAGCTAAGAGGAGATCATCAGCATGTCGATGCCGTTCTACGCCTCGGCCGAGCAGATCATGCGCGACCGGTCGGAGTACGCGCGCAAGGGCATCGCGCGCGGCCGCGGCGTCGTCGTGCTGACCTACACCGACGGAGTGCTGTTCGTCGCCGAGAACGCGAGTTCGGCGTTGCACAAGGTCAGCGAGATCTACGACCGGATCGCGTTCGCGGGCGTCGGCAAGTACAACGAGTACGAGAATCTACGGGTCGCCGGCATCCGCCTTGCCGACCTGCGCGGTTACTCCTATGACCGGCGCGACGTCACCGCCCGCGCCCTGGCCAACGCGTACGCGCAAACCCTGGGCACCATCTTCACCGAGCAGCAGAAGCCGTACGAAGTCGAGATCTGTGTCGCCGAGATCGGCGCGACGGCCGACGACGACCAGCTCTACCGGCTCACCTACGACGGCACGATCCTCGACGAGCCGGGCTTCCTGGTGATGGGCGGTCAGGCCGAAGCGCTCACCACCGAGGTGCGCAGCGCGTTCCGGTCCGGGATGGACTTGGCCGAGGCGCTGGCGGTGGCGGTCGGCGCACTCGGCTCGGTGGGCGGCGCAGACGGCAACCCACGTGTCCTGCCGGCCGGCCAGCTCGAGGTGGCCGTGCTCGACCGCACCCGGGGCAAGCGCAAGTTCCGCAGGATCACCGGCGCCGCGCTGACCGATCTGCTGCCGGCGCCGGCCACCGCAGGCGACGATGACGACGCGGCCGACGCGGACCCGCCGACGGACAGCTGACCTCAGGCGGTCACGATCTCGCCGTTTGCCACCGTCACCTTGATCCGAGGCAGCGGCGAGGGTGCCGGTCCTTGCAGCACCTTGCCGGTCTTGGCGTCGTACATCGAGCCGTGGCACGGGCAGGCCAGTTTCGAGCCGTCCGGGTTGACCGTGCACCCCGCGTGGGTGCAGATGGCGCTGAAACATGCCGCGGAGTTCTGGCCGGTGCGGCAGACGAGCACGGGTTTTCCGTCGACTTGGGCCGACGCCGAGTCGCCGACCTTGAGGCTGGCCAGACTGGCAACCTTCTGTCCCGGTTTGGTGGAGTTTCCTTGATTGGACGATGACGAAGTTCCGCCGCTGCCGCAGGCGGCCAAGGCAGCCGCGCCGGCGCCGGCCAATCCGGCGGCCAGAACACTGCGGCGGGAAATGATTGGGTGCAAGCTCATATCCATTTCTACGGGCGTTGTTACTGGTGGGTTCACGATCGAACCTAACCGAGCCGGGGTGAACCGATCCGGCCCTGCGACCGTGTATCGGGTGTGAGATGTCTCCGGATGGCGGCATGAGTGCCACACTCGTGGATCTGAGCGACGAGCAGCTTCTTCGGGAACTGCACGACGAGCACGCCCACGCGTTGTGGACGTATGTCGTGCGGTTGACTCGGGGTGACCACGCGAAGGCTCAGGACGTGGTCCAGGAGACGCTGCTGCGTGCGTGGCGCACACCGTCGGTGCTCGACCAGAGCCAGGGCTCCGCGCGGGGCTGGCTCTACACCGTGGCGCGGCGGATCGTCATCGATGATTGGCGCTCGACTCGTAGTCGTCCGGAACTGGTGACCGACGAGGTACCCGAACCGCCCTCGGTGGAGCCCGATGCGATCGCCGAGCGCACCGTTGATCGGGAGATCGTCGTGGCCGCGCTTCGAACGCTCTCCGACGAGCACCGCGACGTAATACTGGAGTGCTACTTCCGCGGCTCGAGTGTGGCGCAGGCAGCCGAGGCGCTCGGCATCCCGCCGGGCACGGTGAAGTCGCGCACGCATTACGCGCTGCGCGCATTACGAACAGCCATAGATGAGATGGGAGGTGTCCAGTGAGCGAGAATTCTGCGCAGGGTGCGGATCCGTTCGAGTACGACGACGCCGCCTACGTGCTCGGCGCCCTCGCGCCTGCCGAGCACGCCGCATTCGAGCTGCATCTGCGCAGCTGCGATGCATGCCAAGCACGTGTGCGCGAAGTGCGCGGCGTGCCCGCATTGCTCGCCGGCATCGGCGTCGACGAGGTGCTTGCGGTCGCGGAGCCGGCAGCGCCGCCGGACACGCTGCTGCCCGGGCTGTTGCGACGCGCGGCTCGCCAGCGCCGCAGGCAGCGCTGGCTGATCGGCGGGCTGGCGTCTGTCGCTGCCGCCTGCTTGATCGCGCTCGTAGTCGTGGTGTGGCCCGCGTCGCACACCGACCGGCCCCGAGCATGCACGGGACGTTCGCCCAGGTGATCGCCAGCCCGGTGCGAGCCACGGCAACGTTGACCGGCAAGCCGTGGGGCACGTCGATCGATGTGCACTGCCACTACGTGCATGGCACGGTCGACCGTGCTTTCCGCTACGACCTGGTCGTGTACGGAAAGCACGGCGGGTCCGAACGGTTGGGCAGCTGGGCACTGCCGCCGGACAAGGACATCGAGTTCGACGCCGGCACGGCGTTCTCGCCGGATCAGATAAGCAAGGTCGAGATCACCTGGGAGGGACGGACCGTCCTTCGCCTGACGATCTAGGACTGGCTCACCGGCAGGCTGAGCACCTGGCCCTTGCCGCCGGCGATCGTCACCGGCGTCGGCGTGAGCCCGCCGCGGTAGTTCGGCGAGGCGCCGGCGATGACGATCCGGATCTCGTGGCCCTTGCCGAAGCGGTGCACGATGCCGGGCAGCGTGACGGTGACCGGCTTGGACGCATCGGCGATGCGAATCGGCGCGACCAGGCCCTTGATCAGCCGGGCCGTGCCGCCCTTGCCGACGTCGAGCACCTTGGCGAACAGCACCAATTGGCCGGCCGGACCCCCGGACTGCGTTGCCACAGCCGACGGCGCAGAGAGCGTGACGTGCAGCTTCGGCGAACCCACCACGTGCTGCGCCTGCTTCAGCGCGGCGCTGGTCCAGGACGCGAACGTGCCGGGCGCGTCGGACTCGTCGCTGTTCGGGATCTTGTTGGAGAAGCTGCCGATCACATCGACCGGGTCGACCGTCGTCGGTGCGCCGGCCGGGGGAGTGGTGAAGCTCTGCGAACCGGACTTCACCGCGGACGTCGAACCGACCAGCGTGCCATCGCCGGACAGGTAGAGCTTGTGCATCGTGCCCACCGGGAAGTGCGACATCTTGCGGTACGCGGGCGTCGCGATGCCGGTGTACTTCACCCAGTTGCGGAAGTAGCTGAACCGCGGGCCGGTGCTGGTCTTCTTGTGGCCGCGCAGGTAGTGGTCGAACCAGGCGGCGACCCGCTTGGTCTCGTACTGGGTCTTCGGGTTCGGCTTGGCCAGGTTCAGCTCACCGGGCGCGGGCGTCGAATGCGAGTGGCCCCAGGACTGCCAGATCATCTTGACCGGGGTGTGCTGCGCACGGAGCGCCTTGAAGGTCGCGGTGGCCTCGTTGAGGTTGAACAGGGTGTCGTTCTCGCCCTGGATCAGCAGCACCGGAATCCTGATCTTGTGCATGTAATGCGCCACTGAGGCGTGCCGGAACGCCTTGAGCGCGTCGGGCTGGAAGTAGCCGGTCGAGCCACCGGTGACCAGCGCCGGGCAGACGAACGTGGCGAAGTTCGGGCAGCCGAACAGCCGGTTCGGATCGCCCTGGCCGCCTTGGACTCCGTCCAGGGCGCCGTCCGCGGAGAACAGCAGGCCCCAGGTCAGTTTGATCGTGCCGGGGTTGGCGGTGGTGACGCCGGTGGTCTGGTCGGTGTTATTCGGTGCCAGCGAGTAGGTCAGGTCGTTCCACGTGATGAACGGGACGATCGTGTCGACGCGCGGATCGACCGAGGCGATCGCGAACTGGTTGCCGCCGCCGTAGGAACCGCCGATCATGCCCACCCGGGGGTCGTGGGCCGCGTGGTGGCCGGCGTGGTCGCGCTTGTCGAGCTCGACCACGTCGAGCGGCTTGACCGCCTTGGTGTGCGCGGCATCGGTGTAGGCGATGCCCTTGGCGCCGCCCAGGAAGCTCACCAGCTGGCTGCCGGCCTTGCCGTCGTAGTCGGGGTCGTCCAGCGTGATCTTGCAGCCGGAGCCGCCGAAGCCGAGGCCGGAGTAGGACAGCACCTCGTAGCCGCGGCTGGCGAACGCCTTGCCCAGGCCGGCCTGGTCGTCCTTCGAGCCGCCGAAGCCGTTCGAGGTCAGGATCGCGGGCACCCGGTGCGTCGGGCTGGCCGACCTCGGGGTGTACAAATCGCCGATGATGTCGCATTTCTGCGATCCGTCCGGCCCGATGTTGACAGCGAAGTGCAGGGTGCGGACGGTGAACTTCGCCGGTGTGGCCGCCCCCGCTGGGGCGGCGAGCCCGGCCAGGCTGGTTGCGGTTAGTGCCGCGACTACTGCGGCAGACAGGGCGGTGACGGCGGTACGGCGCATCCGTGCTCCTCGGCGAGTGGAATAACTCAGTGGCTACTCGTCGGTAATAACGACGACACCGTGTTTGGGTTATGTCCCCGGAACAACCGTGCGCATATCCGTCGTCAGCGCAGCGCCTCGTCCACGAACGGGCCGACCAGCCGGGTGACGTCGGCTGCGGCCTCCTCGGTACTCGTGGTCGGCACCAGCGCGTGACTGATGGCCAGCCGGGCGAGCGACCCCGCGATCAATCGGGCGTCGTCCTGCGCAACCTGCGGCCAGACCTGCTCGATCAGCGCGCCGACCCGTTCCGCCGCGACCGCCAGGCCGGTCGTGGTCAGCAGGTGCATCAGCTCGCCGCCCTCGGCATCGGCGGCGATGACGCGCACCAGCGGCTCGTCCGAGGCGAGCTTGAGGAACAGCGCGAACGCACCCGAAAGGGCGGCGCGCGCGTCGTCGGCGTGCGCGCGTACGTGCGTCTCCACCTCGCCGATGAGCGCCTCGATCTCGCGCAGGATGTAGGCCTGCACGAGCTCCTGCCGGGTGCCGAACTCGTTGTAGACCGTCTGCCGGCTCACCCCCGCAGCACGCGCGACGTCGGACATCGTCGTGGCCGACCAGCCCTGCTGGCGGACGAGCTCGTCGACCGCGGACACGATCGTGTCGCGCAACAACGAGCGCGCGCTTGCGGGTACGGGACGCGGGCCACCGGCTCAGCTCGCCGCGCTCTCGGCCGGGACGAAGTCGACCTTCTCGCGCACGCCGCAGTCCGGGCAGCACCAGTCGTCCGGGACGTCGTCCCACGGGTAGCCGGGCGGGAACCCCTCGCGCGGCTCGCCGACCGACTCGTCGTAGACGTAGTCGCAGACCTCGCAGCGGAAGGCGCCCATGTGCCTAGGCTGCCATCTCCGCATCCGCGACTCGCGCGTACCTCGCCAGCACCTTGTCGCGCTTGCGGGGCTGAATGTTCGCGAGCGTGACGTCGCCGCCGTAGTGCGCGAGCACGCGATGATCCATGACCCGTCGCCACAGCGGCGGCACGTAGCAGAGCACCACCATCGTCGCGTAGCCGCTCGGCAGCTGCGGCGACTCCTCGAAGTGCCGCAACGCCTGGTAGCGCCGGGTCGGGTTCGCGTGGTGATCGCTGTGCCGCTGCAGGTGGTACAGGAACAGGTTCGTCGTGACGTTGTTGTTGTTCCAGCTGTGCCGCGGTGAGACCCGCTCCCACCGTCCGTTCTCGAGGCGTTGCCGCACGAGGCCGTAGTGCTCGAGGTAGTTCACCGCCTCCAGCAGCGAGAAGCCGAAGATCGCCTGGATGACCAGGTACGGCAGGATGCCGACGCCGAACAGCGCAAGCAGGACACCCCACAGCACCACCGACATCGCCCAGGCGTTGAGGATGTCGTTGCGCGGCGAGAGCGTGCGCTTGCCCATCCGGCGCAGCCGGCTGCGTTCGACCGTCCAGCCGTTGCGCAGCGACCCGGCAACGGTGCGCGGCCAGAACGCCCAGAACGACTCGCCGAGCCGCGACGACGCGGGATCCTCGGGCGTGGCGACTCGCACGTGGTGGCCGCGGTTGTGCTCGATGAAGAAGTGGCCGTAGAACGTGGGCGCGAGCGCGATCTTGGAGAACCAGCGCTCGAGGTGTTCCTTCTTGTGGCCGAGTTCGTGCGCGGTGTTGATGGCGACGCCGTTGAGCGTGCCGAGGGTGAAGGTGATGCCGAGCTTGTCGACGACCGCCAGGCCGCCGTGGTCGGCGATCAGCCAGAACCCGATGAAGATCGCGATGAACTGCAGCGGCAGGAACGCGTAGGTGACCCAGCGGTAGTACCGGTCCTGTTCGAGCCAGGCGACGACGTCCTCGGGCGGGTTGGTCGGGTCGGCGCCGATCACCAGGTCGAGCAGCGGGATGAGCACGTAGATGAAGATCGGCCCGATCCACCAGAACAGGCCGAGCCCGGTGAGGTTGACCAGCCCCCAGCCGAGGAACAGGAACATCGGCACGACCGCGCCGATGAGCCAGAGGTAGCGCTTGCCGTCGCGCCAGTCGGGACGCTCGACGCTGCGGACGGCTCGGCCGGCCAGGGTGGTCGTCATCTCGGGCCTCCTGAGGTGCTTTACACGACCGTCCCATATGTAAAGCATGCTGGCAAGAGGACTCGCGCTGTAAACTCCCGGACGCGGGTGGACGCCGGTTTGCACCCGCTGCGGTCGCTATAGGCGCCGATCCGGCCGATATAGCAGCCGCGCTGGGTGCAAACCGAACTCCGGGACGGGCCTACTCGCGCAGGTAGCTGATCGAGAAGTCGGTGCCGCCGCTCAGCGCGCCGGTGTGGTCCTCGAAGCCGCCGGAGTTGCTGGCGTCGAGGGCGACCGGTCCGGTGGAGCCGAGCGTGCCGCCGTCGACCTGCGAGCCGGTGAAGTTGACCGAGCCGAAGTTCGGGTACGCCGCCGGTCGGCGACTCCATGATCACCTCGGCGCTGGTGTTCGTCGCGGTCAGCGTCTTGGTCGTCGTCTTCGTCCAGCCCTGGGTGTTGTCGGCCAGCGTCAGCGTGTAGTTCACGCCGCTGCGGGTCACCGTGGCGGTGATGTGGTCACCGGCTGCGACCGGGTTGCTGTAGTACACCGGCGCCGCGGGATACATCTCGTACCAGCCCTGGTACTCCGGGCTGCCGCTCGAGCAGTCGGTGGCGACACCGGTCTGCTCGACGGTGGCCGAGCCGTAGCCGTCGATGCCGACCCACGGGGCGAACAGGTCGTTGGTCGAGTTGCAGGTGACCGCCGGCTCGACCCACGACGAGGTACCGAGCTGAACCCGGACCCCTGCGCGGCGTAGCCCGACCAGTTGCCGCCGTCCTGGTTGTAGCCGTGCCGGACCAGGTTGCCGGCGTGCATGACGGTGCCGATCCGCGGTGGTGCGAAGGACAGCGCGTGGTGTGCGGCGGTCAGCGAGGCGGCGGGCGCGGCGAGCGCGGCAGACAGCGCGAGCGCGCCGGCAGCCACCGTGGCTGCGCGAGAGCGGCGAGCCGGACGAGTCGACGGGGCATGATCACCTCTCGGACGATCGAAACGGTCAAACCGTACGAAACGGACAGTATGGGGACAGAACCTATCCCGGTCCGGCCGCTGCGCCACCGGGCGCGGGTGCCCGCCGGTTCGGCCCATCGGCGACTACGGTGGACAGATGACCGCGGGGCGCACCTCCGGAGGGCCGTGATGCACCGGCGGATCTTCGGCATCGAGAACGAGTACGGCGTCACGTGCACGTTCCACGGCCAGCGCCGGCTCTCGCCCGACGAGGTCGCGCGCTACCTGTTCCGCCGCGTGGTGTCGTGGGGCCGCTCGTCCAACGTGTTCCTGAAGAACGGCGCCCGGCTGTACCTGGACGTCGGCAGCCATCCCGAGTACGCGACGCCCGAGTGCGACTCGCTCGAGACGCTCGTCGCGCACGACAAGGCGGGCGAGCGGATCCTCGAAGGCCTCGTCGTCGACGCCGAGAAGCGGCTGCACGACGAGGGCATCGCCGGCGACATCTACCTGTTCAAGAACAACACCGACTCGGCCGGCAACTCCTACGGCTGCCACGAGAACTACCTGGTCGGACGGCACGGCGAGTTCAGCCGGCTGGCCGACGTGCTGATCCCGTTCCTCGTCACGCGCCAGCTGATCTGCGGCGCCGGCAAGGTGCTGCAGACGCCGCGCGGCGCGGTGTACTGCGTCAGCCAGCGTGCCGAGCACATCTGGGAAGGCGTCTCGTCGGCGACCACCCGCAGCCGTCCGATCATCAACACCCGCGACGAACCGCACGCCGACGCCGAGCGCTACCGCCGCCTGCACGTCATCGTCGGCGACTCGAACATGAACGAGTCGACGACGATGCTGAAGGTCGGCTCGGCCGACCTGGTGCTGCGGATGATCGAGCAGGGCGTGATCTTCCGCGATCTCACGCTGGAGAACCCGATCCGCGCGATCCGCGAGATCAGCCACGACCTCACCGGCACGCGCGCGATCCGGCTGGCCGCCGGACGCACGGCGTGCGCGCTCGACATCCAGCGCGAGTACTACTCGCGCGCCGTCGACTTCGTCGAGCGCACCGGCGGCGACGACGTCGGCCAAGCGCGTGCTCGAGCTGTGGGGACGCACCCTGGACGCGATCGAGGCGCAGGACCTCACCCTGATCGACCGCGAGATCGACTGGGCGACCAAGTTCCAGCTGATCGAGCGCTACCGCGCCAAGCACGACCTGCCGCTGTCGTCGCCGCGCGTCGCCCAGCTCGACCTCGCCTACCACGACATCTCGCGCACAGCGCGGGCTGTACTACCTGCTGCAGAGGCGCGGCGCGGTCGACCGGGTGGTCTCCGATCTCGCCGTGTTCGAGGCGAAGAGCGTGCCGCCGCAGACCACCCGCGCGAAGCTGCGCGGCGACTTCATCAAGCGGGCGCAGGAGAAGCGCCGCGACTTCACCGTCGACTGGGTGCACCTGAAGCTGAACGACCAGGCGCAGCGCACCGTGCTGTGCAAGGACCCGTACCGCAGCGTCGACGAGCGCGTCGACAAGCTCATCGCCTCGATGTAGCCAGCTGCTGCGGCTCCGCCGCGCGACGCGCGCGCGCGTCGAGCCGCGCACGCCGTAGACCGCCCATCGCCGCTGATAGACGATGACAGTCGTCGGAGCGGTGCACGCCCGTCGCAGCCACCACGGTCACCGCCGCGTCGCGTACGCACGAGCTGAGCACGGTCGATCTGCAGCGGCGGCTCGCGCGGCTGGTAGCGGCAGCCGGACACGCAGTCGCGTCCCGACGCGACGGCCACCTCGACGTAGCAGCCAGCACGTGGCTGACCGGCGGCCACGGCGAACGTCGACGAGCCGGTTGAGGCTGTCGACGTAGGCCGGCATGTCCTCGACGTACAGCCGGCCGGGTAGCACGCTGTCGCCGCGTGAACAGCAGACCGGTGGACGGGTCGTAGACCGCGATCGACGGTGTCGACGATGGCCGGGACATGCGCGGCGATGTCAGGTCGCGCCAGCAGCAGCTCGAACTGAACAGTCAGCGCGGGCCAGTCGGTGCAGGCGAAGACCTGGCGGACGGCGCGGTAGCTGCCCGCGACGGTCGGGCGAAGAGCCAGATCAGCGAAGACGAACATCATCGGCGAAGTGCATCGCCGCGTAGTACAGATTGGCGTGCCTGCACGACGAGTCGAGTGCCCGAGGATCAGCGTCTGGACGCTGTGCTCGGACGGGAAGCCGAGGTCGTGCTCGGCGTGCGCGACCACAGTGCCCCGCGCGTGCGCGTCGGTCGCCGCTCGTCGAGCGACAGCTGCCCGGCCAGCTGCCGACAGCCCGTACAGAACGCGCCTCGATGATGCGCCGCCTCGCGCAGGAACGCACCGACACGCGCGTACGCGGCGATCCTTGACCGAGCGCGAGCGCGCAGCCGACACCCGCCGACGAGCGCGGCGAGCTCGCCGGAGTGCTGCCACGACAGCGACACCGTCTGCACGCGCAGAAGTATGTCGTCCCGAGGCTGAAACGCGGTGCACCGCATCCGGAACAATCGCCGTCATGTCGACCAGCCGGTGCCGCCGGGGCGTCGCAGCGCCGCCGCGCCGGCGCAGGCCTTAGCTTTGAGGACATGGCAGCGCGGCGGGCAGAACGACTCGTCAATCTCGTGATCTGCCTGCTGTCGACCCGCCAGTTCCTCAGCGCCGAGCGGATCCGCGACGCCGTGCCCGGCTACGAGGCCGGCGGACGGCAGCAAGGCGACCGACGAGGCGTTCAAGCGCATGTTCGAGCGCGACAAGGCCGAACTGCGCGAGCTCGGCATCCCGCTCGAGACCGGCCGCAACAGCCACTTCGACAGCGAGGACGGCTACCGGATCACCCGGCGCGACTACGAGCTGCCGCGCGATCGAGTTCGACGCCGCCGAGGCGGCCGCCGTCGGCCTCGCCATCGCGGCTGTGGCGCTCGGCGACGCTCGGCGAGCCGCGCGCGCAACGCGCTGATCAAGCTGCGCGCGGCCGGCACCGACGTGCAGGACGCGCGGCACGCCCGGCGCCGTCCCCAACCTCGACACCAGCGACCCGAGCCTGCCGGCGCTGCTCGAAGCGGCGCGCACGGCCCGTCCGGTGCGCTTCGACTACGTCAAGGCCGGCGCGCGACGCGCCGGAGCCGCGCACGCTCGAGCCGTGGGGCGTGCTGTCGTGGCGCGGCCGGTGGTACGTCGCCGGCTTCGACCGCGACCGCGACGAGCCGCGCAGCTTCCGGCTCTCGCGCATCACCGGGCGCGGTCGAGTTCCTCGGCCCGCCGGGCGCGTTCGAGCGTCCGGACAAGGTCGACCTGCTGGAGATGGTCGCCGGCCGCCGGCTGGGAGGACGACCGGGTCGCGCGCGTGCGGGTCGACCGGCGGCGCGGCGGCGTCGCTGCGCCGCATCGCCGATGTCCGATGACGGACGGCGAGCTCGAGATCATCTTCTCCGACACCCGCTGGCTGGCGCGCCAGGTCGCGCAGCGCGGGTCGGCCGCGCAGGTGCTCGACCCGCCCGAACTCGTCGACGCGGTCGTCGCCCGGCTGCTCGGCGCGGCCGCGGGGGCGCAGCGACTGATGGCGGCGACGAGCAACGAGCAGCGGCTGCCGCGGCTGCTGGCGCTCGTGCCGTACCTGCAGGCGCATCCCGGGCATCCAGGTCGCCGAGGCCGCCGCCGACTTCGGGCGTCACCGAGGACGCAGCTGCGCCGCGACCTGCAGCTGCTGTGGATGTGCGGGCTGCCCGGCCACGGCCCGGGCGACCTGATCGACCTGTCCTTCGAGGGCGAGACGGTGTCGGTGATCTTCGACGCCGGCATGTCGCGGCCGCTGCGGCTGACCGGCCGAGGAGGCGCTGGCGCTCGTCGTCGCGCTGCGCACGCTGGCCGAGACGCCGGGCATCGCCGACATCGACGCCGTGCAGCGCGCGCTGGCCAAGGTCGAGGCGGCCGCCGGCGGCGCGGTCGACGGCGCGACCGTCGCGATCGCGCTCGACGCGGACCGCCGAGCTGCTGCCGGTCGCTGCACCGCGCGGTGGACGAGAGCCGCGCGCTGCAGCTGCGCTACTGGACCGCGACCCGCGACGAGACGACCGAGCGCATCGTCGACCCGCTGCGGGTGTTCGACGCTCGACGGGCACGCCTACCTCGAGGCGTGGTGCCGCAGCGCCGAGGGCATGCGGATGTTCCGGGTCGACCGGATCGAGGACGTCGCGCTGCTCGACGAGCCGTCCCGCCCGCCGCAAGGCTTGCAGCTGCGCGACCTCGCCGAAGGCGTGTACCAGCCGGCGTCCGAGCACCTGCTCGCCGTGCTGCGGGTGTCGCCGGCCTACGCGTGGGTCGCCGACTACTACCCGACCGAGGACGTCACCGAACTCGACGCCGACGGGCTGCAGGTCAGCCTGCGGGTCGTCCGAACCGGCCTGGGTGCGGTCGCTCGTGCTCGGCTCGGGCGGCCAGGTCGAGGTGCTCTCGCCGGGCTGGCTGGCCGAGTCGATCCGCGCCGACGCGGCTCGCGCGCTCGCTGCCTACGCGGCGAAGTAGAGTGCCTGCCGTGGGCTGGGTGCGTCGGCGGCGCCTGGATCGGCGCGGTCGTGCTCGCGGCTGCTCGTGCTCGGCTTCTGCGCCTACGAGCTGAGCTGGAAGTCGCGAGCGGCTGCGCCGCGAGCGCGAGCGGCATGCAGGCGCTCGGCCGAGCTGGCGCAGGCGCTGCAGGGCGAGCTCGCCGCGGCTGCAGCAACGGTTCGCCGACGCGAGCTGGACTGACCGCAGTGGCCGTCGGTCGCGCAGGCCGGTTGCGGCGCCGCAGGACCGAATCCCGAGGGCCGCATGGCGGTCCTGGACCACCTGCGCGAACTGCGCCGCCGGCTGATCATCATGGTGCTGATCGTCGGCGTGCGGCGCGGTGCTCGGGCTGGATCTTCTACGATCCCGATCCTGCACTTCCTCGAGCATCCGTACTGCTCGGTGCCGACGAAGCACCGCTTCCACGGCACGAACGACGAAGCAAGTGCGTCCTCATCTACAACGGCGTGCTGGACGGATTCACCGACCCGGCTGAAGGTGTCGGTCATCGCCGGCGCGGTGTTCACCGGCCCGTTCTGGCTCTACCAGATCTGGGCGTTCATCACGCCGGGCCTGCGCAAGAACGAGCGCAAGTACACGATCATCTTCATCGTCGCCTCGACGGTCCTGTTCGTCGCCGGGCATGGCGCTCGCCTACGTCGTGCTGGCCAAGGGCCTGAACATCCTGATCACGCAGGCCGGCGTCGGCACGCAGGCGCTGCTGACGATCAACGAGTACCTGTCCTTCGTCACGCTGATGCTCGTCGTGTTCGGCGCGGCGTTCGAGCTGCCGCTGCTCGTCGTGATGGCCAACCTCGCCGGCGTGCTGCCGGCGCAGTCGCTGCTGAAGAAGTCGCAGCGCATCGCCATCTTCCTGATCTTCCTGTTCGCCGCGGTGGCCACGCCGAGCACCGACCCGTTCACGATGTGCGCGATGGCGCTGCCGATGGTGCGTCCTGTTCGAGGGCGCCGTGCTGTTCGCGGTCGTGCACGACCGGCGCAAGGCGCGCCGCAAGGCCGCCGAGCGCGCAGGTCGAGCACCTCGACGACGACGTGCCGTCCGAGTCGACGCCGATCCCGCAGCGCATCCGGGCGACGACCGACGACTGGGACGACACCACCTAACTACGCTGGAGCCATGTCGTCGCCCAGCGAGCGGTATGCCGCTGCGCGGCGCGGCCGACCGTCCGCGCTGACTCTTCCGCGGCGGCTACCCGTTCCCGCTCGACGACTTCCAGGTCGAGGCGTGCGCAGGCGCTCGAGGACGGCTACGCCGTGCTCGTCTGCGCGCCGACCGGCGCCGGCAAGACCGTCGTCGGCGAGTTCGCCGTCCACCTGGCGCTCGCGGCCGGGCAGAAATGCTTCTACACGACGCCGATCAAGGCGCTGTCGAACCAGAAGTACAACGACCTGGTCGCGCGGCACGGCAGCGCGCAGGTCGGCCTGCTCACCGGCGACAACTCGGTCAACGCCGACGCGCCCGATCGTCGTGATGACCACCGAGGTGCTGCGCAACATGCTCTACGTCGGCAGCACCTCGCTCGCCGACCTCGGCTACGTCGTGATGGACGAGGTGCACTACCTCGGCGACCGGTTCCGCGGCGGCGTGTGGGAAGAGGTGATCATCCACCTGCCGGCCGTCCGTCCGGCTGGTCAGCCTGTCGCGCGACCGTGTCGCAACGCCGAGGAGTTCGGCGAGTGGCTGGTCTCGGTGCGCGGCGAGACGCAAGGTGATCGTCCACGAGCAGCGGCCGGTGCCGCTGTGGCAGCACATGCTCGTCGGCACGCCGGATGTTCGACCTGTTCGGCCGCGCGACGGCGACGGGCGTCGATCCCGAGTTGACCGCGGCACGTCAGCGACCGGCTGCGCATGACCTCGAGCCGGGCGCGTTACAACCGGCGCGGCCGCGGCCGCGCGCGCTGCGCGGCTGGCGCCCGCCCTGGCGCCCCGACGTCATCGCCCGCCTGGACGCGACGGCCTGCTGCCGGCGATCACCTTCGTGTTCAGCCGCGCCGGCTGCGACGCCGCCGTGCAGCAGTGCGTGCAGGCCGGGCTGTGGCTCACCGACGAGGACGAGCGCGCCGAGATCGACGCGGTCGTCGACGAGCGCACCGCAGCGGTCGCCGCGCGAGGACCTCGAGGTGCTCGGCTACTGGGACTGGCGCGACGGGCTGCGCCGCGGCTTCGCCGCGCACCACGCCGGGCTGGTCCCGGCGTTCAAGGAGACCGTCGAGGAGCTGTTCGTCCGCGGCCTGGTCAAGGCGGTGTTCGCGACCGAGACGCTCGCGCTCGGCATCAACATGCCGGCCCGCACGGTCGTCCTGGAGCGGCTGACCAAGTTCAACGGCGAGACGCATGCCGACCTGACGCCGGGGGAGTACACCCAGCTGACCGGGCGGGCCGGGCGCCGCGGCATCGACGTCGAGGGCCACGCCGTCGTGCTGTGGGGTCCCGAGGTCGACCCGGCGCGCGTCGCCGGCCTCGCCTCGACCCGGACCTATCCGCTGCGCTCGTCGTTCCGGCCGTCCTACAACATGGCGGTCAACCTCGTCGGGCAGATGGGACGCAGCGGCCGCGCGCCGCCTGCTCGAGTCGTCCTTCGCGCAGTTCCAGGCCGACCGCGGCGTGCGCGGGCTGGCCAAGCAGATCCGCCGCAACGAGCCGACGCTGGCCGAGTACGACCAGCAGCTGACCTGCCACCTCGGCGACATCCGCGAGTACGCCGCGCTGCGCCGCGCAGCTCTCCGACCGCGAGGCGCGAGCTGTCCCGGCAGGGCGCGCAGGCCCGCGCAAGCGCGGCGGTCGCGCACTCGCTGGAGGCGCTGCGGCCGGGCGACGTCATCCGCGTGCCGTCCGGGCAGCGGGCCGGCCTGGCCGTCGTCGCTCGACCCGGGCCTGCACGCTGCGCGACGACCCGCACCCGCTCGTCGTCACCGAGGCGCGCTGGGCCGGCCGGCTCTCGATCGTCGACTTCCCGGTGGCGCGCCGACGTGCTCGGCCACGTGCGCGTGCCCAAGCACGTCGACCACCGCTCGCCGCAGGTGCGGCGCGACCTGGTGTCCAGCCTGCGGGCGCTGGACCTGCCGCCGGCGCAGCGGCGCCGGCGCAAGGCCGGCAGCGGCAGCGGCGAGGACGCCGAGGTGCTGCGGCTGCGCGCAGCGCTGCGCGCGCACCCCTGCCACCAGTGCGGCGACCGCGAGCAGCACATGCGCTGGGCCGAGCGGCACGCCCGGCTGCAGCGCGACACCGACGACCTGCGCCGGCGCATCGAGGGCCGCACCGGCTCGCTGGGCCGCCGCTTCGACCGGATCTGCCGGCTGCTCGACCGGCGCGGCTACCTCGCCGCGGACGAGACGACGCCGGCCGGCCGGCAGCTCGCCCGGATCTGGTCCGAGAGTCGGACCTGGTCATCGCCGAGTGCCTGCGCGCCGGAGCGTGGGACGCGCTGGAGCCGGCCGAACTGGCCGCCGTGGTGTCGACGCTGGTGTACGAACCGCGCCGCGACGAGCGCGCCGTCGACCGGATGCCCAACGACTGCGGTGCGCGACGCGCTGGCCACGACCGTGCGGATCTGGGCGCGCGTCGCCGACGACGAGGACGAGCTCGGCCTGACGCCGAGCCGCGAACCGCGAGATGGGCCTGGTGTGGGCGCTGTACCGGTGGGCACGCGGCGACCGGCTCGATCGGGCGCTCGCCGCGGCGGCCGAGGGCGGTGCGGAGCTGTCGGCGGGCGACTTCGTGCGCTGGTGCAAGCAGGTGCTCGACCTGCTCGAGCAGCTCGCCGACGTGCCGCGCGCCCGGCGGCGAGCCCGAGCCGGTCGCCGCGCGCCGCGCGCGCGCGCCGCGGCGGCCGTCCGCCGCGGCGTCGTCGCGCAGAGCATGCAGCTCTGAATCTGGTATCTGAATCTGGTATCTGAACTGGGTGCACATAGTCGGCGGTGCCCCATTGTGCAGCGTTGCCGAACGCCCGCCGCGGGTGCTTCGCAGCGGGGCGCGGACGCAGTAGCGTGTGCGCAGCCGGACATCGTGGGTGCCTGCCCACGATGACCAAACGACGGGCGAGGGATCATCGAGTATGAGCGACGACAGGGCAACGAAGCCACCCAGGGCCAGCAGGGCTATCCGGGTCAGCAGTGGCCTGGCCAGCAGTGGCCGCCGCCGCCGAGCCAGCCCGATCCGCAGCAGGGCTACCCGCAGCAGGGCAGCTACCCGCAGCAGAGCTATCCGGGTCAGCAGTGGCCGCAGCAGCCTTAGCAGCCCGCGCCCGAGCAATCCGCTGAGCAGCCGGCTGAGCCGCCCGCCGACGAGCAGCCCGAAGCCGCGCCGGCGCAGGAGGCTGCCGCAGCGATCCGTCGGCCGACCCGCCGGCCGAGCGCCCGACGACGATGCCCCACTGTCTCGTGGCAGCAGCAGCCGCCGCGCAGGCGGCCGTCGGCGACCAGACCCAGTACATCCCGACCGGGGGCGCCGACAGCCGCAGCAGGACGACGCGTCGCACACCCAGGTCTACCCGGCGATGAGCACGGCCGGCGCAGCAGGCCGGGGGGCGCTGCGGGCGCTGGAAGCGCTGAGCGCCGCCACACCGCAGTACGGCCAGCAGCCGAGCTACGGGCAGCCCGGTTACGGGCAGCCGGGCTACGGGCAGCAGCCGGCTACGGCCAGCCGGGCTAACGGCCAGCAGCCGCCTACGGCCAGCCGGGCTACACCGGCCAGCAGCCCAGCTACGGGCAGCCGGGCTACGGGCAGCAGCCGGCTACGGCCAGCCGCGGCTATACCGGGCAGCAGCAGCCCTACGAGCAGCCGGGCTACGGGCAGCAGTCCGGCTACGGCCAGCAGTCGAGCTACGGGCAGCAGTCCGGCTACGCGGCCCAGCCGGCGTACGGCCAGCCCGGCTACACCGGCCAGCAGCAGTCCTACGAGCTCGGGATACGGCCAGTACGGTCCGGCGCCGCGTCCACGGGTACGCCCAGCAGGGTTACGCGCAGCAGGGCTACGCCCCGGCGCCGGAACAGAAGAAGGGCGGCCGGGGGCTGCTCTGGTCCCTGGTCACGATCATCCTCATCGTGGTCATCGCTGGCGCGCTGAGCTTCTTCCTGAAGGTCCCGAGCAGCTGTACCCGACGAATCTCAAGCACGCCGCGGTCGAGGACTACATCGCGAAGCACTTCGCCGCGTCCGAGCGTCGAGCTGCAACAAGGGCAGGACTTCAAGATCGAGAAGGGCAAGACCTTCACCTGCACGCGGCGGGCGGCAAGACCTTCACCGTCACGCTGACTCGACGACAACGGCAAGTACCAGGTCAGCGAACAGGGGCCGATCAGGACAGCGCGGCTGCGATCGCGGCCAGCAGCCGGTTCACCGACGCGTCGATGCCCAGCTCGTCGCGAGTTCGACGAGCCGCTCGGGGTCGTCCGGCTCGGCCGGGCAGCGCGTCGTCAGCGACCTCGACCGGCACGTCGGTGCGCCCGCGGACGCGGCGGGCGCCACGCGCAGGTAGTCGCGCGCGGCGAGCACCTTGTTGGCGGCGCCGGACGGGAATCCGGCCGAGCCGTTCTGCGGCGGCGGCGACGATGTCCTCGACCGCGCCGAACCGCGCCACCAACGCTGCGGCGGTCTTCTCGCCGACGCCGGGGACGCCGGGCAGCCCGTCGCTCGGGTCGCCGCGCAGCACCGCGAAGTCGGCGTAGTGCGCCGGCCGGAATGCCGTACTTGGCGTGCACCTCGCGCGGCCCCATCGCCGCCATCTTCGCGATGCCCTTGCCGGTGTAGAGCACGGTGACCCGGTCGGTGGCGACGCGCGAGCAGGTCGCGGTCGCCGCTGACGACCTCGACGGTGTCGGTGTCGCGGGCGGCGAGCGTGGCGATCACGTCGTCGGCCTCGAAGCCCTCGGCGCCGGCGGTCGGCCAGCCCGAACGCGGCGAGCACCTCGAGCAGCAGCGGGACCTGCGGGACGAGCGTCGTCGGGCACGTCCTCGCCGCCGTCCGGGGCGACCCGGTGCGCCTTGTAGGACGGCACGAGCTTGACCCGGAACGCCGGCCGCCAGTCGAGGTCGAGGCACGCGACGTGCCGGGTCGGCCGGCGCTGTCGATCAGCGCTGCCGTCATGTCGAGGTAGCCGCGGATGGCGTTGACCGGCCGCCCGTCCGGCGCGGTGATCGACTCGGGCAGCGCGTGGAAGGCGCGGAAGTACAGGTTCGCCGCGTCGACGAGCATCAGCATCGAATCAGTACACCGTCCGCGACGCGTCGGTACTGCCCCGCACGATGAGTTCGGTCGGCAGCACGACGTCGTCCTCGGCGCCGCTCGCGGCGCGGCGATCGCGGCGAGCAGCCGGGTGCCGACGTCCAGCGCCTGCTCGGCGACCGGCTGGCGGATCGTCGACAGGTCCATCAGCTCGGCGTTCGGATGGTCGTCGAAGCCGATGACCGCGACGTCCTGGGGCACGCGCAGGCCGAGCCTGCGCAACGCCCGCAGCGCGCCGTAGGCCATCTCGTCGCTCTCGGCGAAGATCGCGGTGGGCCGGTCCGGCAGCGCCATCAGCGCTCGGCAGGCCTGCTCGCCGCCGTCGATCGGTGAAGTAGCCGAGCACCTCCAGGGCCGGGTCCGGCTCGACGCCCGACTGCGGCGCAGCGCCTCGTGATAGCCGTCCGCGCGGTGCAGCGGCGGGGTGAACCGCATCGGGTCGTCGGTGTCGCCGCCGATCAGCCCGATGCGCCGATGGCCCAGGTCGATGCAGGTGGCTGACCGCCATGCGCGCCGAGGCCACGTCGTCGATGCGGGTGGAGAGGAAGCCGTCGCGCTGCAGCCCGAGCAGGCCGACCGGGCAGCCCAGCGATTCGAGCGCCGCGATCTCCTCGTCGGCCAGCACGAGGCTGACGACCAGCACCGCGTCGACCCGCTTGCGCATCGGCATCACGTCGAAGAACCGCGCTCGGCCGGCCTCGTCGCCGAGGTTGTAGAGCAGCAGGTCGAAGCCGGCCTGGCGCAGCGCGGTCTCGACGGTGTCGATGACCTCGGCGAAGAACCAGCGGTTGACGAACGGGACGACGACGCCGACCGTCGCGGTGCGCCCACTGGCCAGCCGGGCGGCGAACGGCGAGGCGACGTAGTCGAGATCTGCGGCCGCCTCGATGACCCGGTCCCGGGTGCTGTTCGCGACGTCCGGCAGGCCGCGCAGCGCCCGCGAGACCGTCGCGATCGAGACCCCGGCCCGGCGGGCGACGTCCTCGATGCTCGCTGCCACATCGCCCCCGTCCCCTTGCCGGCTGCCCGTAAACGTTATCGACCTTGACTGGCAGACTCTCCCGCGTGCGCACCCTCTACCGCAACGGGCGGGTTCACAGCGCCGCCGTTCGGGAGGCGACCGCGCTGGTCGTCGACGGCGCGATGATCACTTGGGTCGGCACCGAGGACGGCGCCGCGCAGTACTCCGGCGGCCGGGTTGTCGATCTTGACAGGGCGTTGGTCACCCCCGCGTTCGTCGACGCGCACGTGCACTGCACGGCGACCGGGCTGGCGCTGTCCGGCCTCGACCTGAGCGCGGCCGCCACGCTGGCCGAGGCGCTCGAATTGGTCGAGCGGGCGGCCCGAGCCAGCCGGGGCCGTCCCGTCCTCGGCGGCGGCTGGGACGAGACGCGCTGGCCCGAGCAGCGCCCGCCGACCGCGGCCGAACTCGACCGCGCCGGCTATGGCGGCGCGGTCTACCTGGCGCGCGTCGACGCCCACTCCGCCGTCGTGTCCTCGGCGCTGCTGGCCGCGGCGTGCGCGAGCTGCCCGGCTACCGGTCCGACGGCCACCTGACCAGGGCAGCCCACGATGCGGCGCGAACGGCCGCCCTCGCCGACGCTCACCCGCGCCCAGACCACCGAGTTGCAGCGGACCGCGCTGCAGCACGCCGCCTCGCTCGGGATTGCGTGCGTGCACGAGATGGCGGGTCCGGCCATCTCGTCGGCCGACGACCTGAGCTCGCTGCTCGCGCTCGCCGCCGCCGAGCCGTTGCCCGAGGTGATCGGGTACTGGGGCGAGCTGTACGGCATCGACGCTGCGCGTGATCTCGGTGCCGTCGGTGCGGCGGGTGATCTCTTCTGCGACGGCTCGCTGGGCTCGCACACCGCCGCGCTGCATCAGCCGTACGCCGACCGGCCCGAGACGGCGGGCAGTCTGCGGTTCGAGACCGCCGAGCTGGCCGAGCACGTGGTGCGCTGCACCGAGGCGGGCTTGCAGGCCGGTTTCCACGCGATCGGCGATGCGGCGGTCGATCAGGTGCTCGATGCGCTCGACGTTGCCTCCGAACGGCTCGGCCGCCCGGCCGGGGCCGGGCACCGGATCGAGCATGCCGAGTTCGTCCGCGACCCGGCCCGCTTGGCGGCCTCCGGCCTGCTCGCGTCGATGCAGCCGATGTTCGACGCGGCCTGGGGTGGTGCGCACGGGATGTACGCCGCCCGCCTGGGCGCCGAGCGGGCCGCCCAGCTCAACCGGTTCGCGAGCCTGGCCGCGGCCGGCGTCCCGCTGGCCTTCGGCTCGGACGCGCCGGTCACCCCGCTCGGCCCGTGGGCCGCGGTCCGGGCGGCCGCCTACCCGCACGAACCGACCGCCGCGATCAGCCCGCGCGCGGCGTTCACCGCGCACACCCGGGCCGGCTGGCGGGCTGCCGGCCGGGTCGGCGAGGGGGTGCTCGCCGCGGGTGCCGCGGCGACGTTCGCGGTATGGACGGCCGGCGATCTCGGCATCGACGCACCGGACGAGCGGGTCGCGCGCTGGAGCACCGACCCGCGCGCAGCAGTCCCGGGCCTGCCCGACCTGCGGCCGGGCACGGAGCTCCCGACCTGCCTGGCCACCGTGCGCAACGGAGCCGCGATCTTCGACTCCGGCCACATCGGCGGCTGAGACGAACCCGGTCGTGTCGCAGCGGCTCGGTGATACTGGACCGATGCAACGGCGGTGGCAGCTCTCGCAGCGCCCCGCCCCAGTACGCGCCCGCTGGGCCGCGCTCGTCGCCGTGCTGGCCGGCCTCGGGGCTGCCGCGGCGTTCCCGCGGCTCGGAATCTGGCCGCTGGCGATCGTCAGCGTCGCCGGGCTCTCCTGGGCGGTGGACGGCCGCCGCGCCCGCACCGGCGGATGGCTCGGGCTGTGCTACGGCCTGGCGTTCTTCGTCCCGCTGCTGCACTGGACCGGCGTGTACGTCGGCGCGGCGCCGTGGCTGATCCTCGCCGTGGGCGAGGCAGCCTTCATGGCCGGCCTCGGCGCCGTTCTGCCGCTCGTCCAGCGACTGCCGGCGGCGCCGCTGTGGATCGGCTGCGCGTGGGTGCTGGAAGAAGCGCTCCGCGATCGGCTGCCCTTCGGCGGGTTCCCGTGGGGACGGCTGGCCTTCAGCCAGGCCAACTCGCCGCTGCGCTGGTTCATCATCGAAGGCGGGGCGCCGGTACTCACCTTCGTCGTCGCGCTGATGGGTGGCGCGCTGGCGAGCGCCGCGTTGTGCATCTCCCGGCCGGTGCCGCGCTGGCGGCTGGCCGGAGCGGTCGTGCTGCTCATCGTGGTGCCGATGGTCGCTGAATTGGTCGGCGTCCTGGCCCCGCTCGGCTCGACGGGCAGTCGGCTCAACGTCGCGGTCGTGCAGGGATCGGTACCCGACCGCGGCCTGGCCTTCGAGGATCGTGCTGAGCAGGTGCTGCACAACCACATCGCCGAAACGATGAAGCTCGCCGCCGAGATCCGCTCGGGCAAGGTGGCCCGTCCCGATCTGGTGGTCTGGCCGGAGAACGCCTCCGACGTCGATCCGCTGGTCAACAAGCAGGCCGGTGCCGCGATCACGCGTGCCGTGCGCGCGGTGAACGCGCCGGTTCTGGTCGGCGCGATCCTGGACGGGCCGGGCCCCGACCACCGGCGCAACGCGGGCATCCTCTGGTCACCGACATCCGGGCCAGGTGCTGAGTACGTCAAGCGGCATCCGGTGCCCTTCGCCGAGTACATGCCGCTGCGCAGCATCGCCGACAAGATCAGCTCGGCAGCGAAGCTGGTGACCCAGGACATGGTGGCCGGCACCGGCAACGGGCTGCTTCGCGGCGGCCCCGTGCCGATCGGCGACGTGATCTGCTTCGAAGTCGCCTACGACGATCTGGTCCAATCCTCGGTCGGTGCCGGCGCGCAACTGCTCGTCGTGCAGACCAACAACGCGACCTTCGGGCACACCGCCGAGACCTACCAGCAACTGGCGATGAGCCAGTTGCGCGCGATCGAGACCGGACGCACCGTGCTCCAGGTCTCGACCACCGGCGTCTCGGCGATCATCGACCCCAGCGGGCACCTGATGGCCCAATCCGGCGCGCTGTTCGAACCGGCCATCCTCACCGCGAACATCGACCTGGAAACGGCAAAGACCGACGCCGTGCGCTGGGGCGCGGTGCCCGAATGGCTGCTCGCCGGCCTGGCGATCGCCGCTGCGGCACTGTCGATCGCGCTGTCGGTAGCGTCGCGCCGTAAGCCGGCCGACCCGTCCACAACCACGTCGACCAAAGACGAAATGGTTACTTCATGATTCTGGTAATTGTTCCGACCTACAACGAGAGCGAGAACATCGAGCGCATCCTCACGCGCCTGTTCACGACCTTGCCCGAGGCGCACGCCCTGGTCGTCGATGACGGCAGTCCGGACGGCACCGGGAAGATCGTTGACGCCATCGCCGAGACCGACGAGCGGGTGCACGTGCTGCACCGCACGGCCAAGGCCGGGCTCGGTGCGTCGTATGTCGCCGGGTTCAACTGGGCCCTCGAGCGCGACTACGACGTGCTTGTCGAGATGGATGCCGACGGGTCGCACGCCCCGGAGCAGTTGCCGCGGCTGCTCGCCGCCCTGACCTCGGCCGACATGGTGCTCGGCTCTCGCTGGGTCGCCGGGTGGCGCGATCGTGAACTGGCCGCGCCGCCGCGAGATGCTCTCGCGGGGCGGGAATCTGTACGTCCGGTGGGCGCTGGGCGTCGATCTGCACGACGCCACCGGCGGGTACCGCGCCTACCGCCGCACCGTGCTGGAGAACATCGACTACTCCGCGGCGACATCGCAGGGCTACTGCTTCCAGGTCGACCTCGCCTGGCGCGCCCTGCGGGCCGGCTTCCGGGTGGTGGAGGTGCCGATCACCTTCGCCGAGCGCGAGCGGGGCGAGTCGAAGATGAACGCTGCGATCGTGCGCGAGGCGCTTACCCGGGTCACCGGTTGGGGCCTGTCGTATCGGGCAGCGCAGGCTCGTGCGCTGGTCCGGCGCGGTCGTTAAAGGCAGGAACCGCCCGGAACGCGGTTCCGGACGGTTTCCTGAAGTCGGTGGTTCGGCTAGCTGATCGCGATCAAGCGCTCTTCTGGCCACGGCGGGCCCGCAGCACGTCCAAGCGCTCGGCGAGTACTTCCTCGAGGTCGGCGATCGAACGCCGCTCCATCAGCATGTCCCAATGGGTACGGGCCGGCTTGACCTTCTTGGCCTCCGGCTCGGGGCCGTCGATGAGCAGCCCGCTCGTCCCGTCGAGGCGGCATTCCCACGTTGAGGGGATCTCTGCCTCTTCGGCGAACGGCACGTTGAATTCGTGACCACGCTGGCAGCGGTAGGCCGCCATGTTGCGCGGAGCAGGCTCTGCGCCGTACTCGGTCTCGTAGCTGATCGCGCCCAGCCGACTGCCACGTAGCGTACGATCTGCCATCGTCAGCACCTCCTGGGACGAGAGTTTGTCTGGCTGTTCGCCGGACTTTTTGTGCCTGTACGGCACGTTGTTACTAACGAGTTCCGATGGTGGATGATTCCCTGAACACTCTGTTCGGAAACCTCCGACACCGTGATCTCTCAGGCTTGCCGCCTTGCTGAGTGACCCAGACAGCCCGGCATCGAGCAGAATCGAGGCTTCCTTGCCCCGTTGCTTGCCCCGTCGTCGTCCCCGCCTCCGCGCGTCTGCCGGCGCCGTCATTACCTCTTACGGAGCGCAGCTGCAATCGGTTCCGGATCCGCGCTCGCTCTTACCGTCTCCTCAGTCGGTGGTGCTCGGGTTCGGGGTCGGCCGCGTCGTTCTGGGCGGCGCGTTCCTGGTCGCTCCGGTCGTCTCGACCCGCGTGCTCGGCCTCGACACCGCCACCGCGAAGCGGGTCACCTTCCTGGCCCGGATGGCTGCGGCACGCGACATCGGCCTGGGCGCCGGCACGCTCGCGGCCGGCTCGACCCCGGCCGCCGTGCCGTGGCTGCTCGCCGGCGCAGCGGCCGATCTGGTCGACGCGACGGTGATCGCGGCGGCCCTGCGCAAGGGAATCGCTCGGGGGCTGCCGGCGGCGGCAATCGCGGTCGGCGCGGTCGCCGGCGCGGGCCTCGGGATTCGTGCCGCGGCAGCGCTGCGCCGGGGATAGCGACCGCCGACGGCCGAGACGAAATCGTGGGTAAGGTGGCAAATAGTCCAATTCGGACGAGCACCGGAACCCCGCGGAGGTAGGCAGTGGCACGTGGTCGCGCCAGAGGCCGGCGAATCGCAGCGCTCGGCTCAGCGGTACTTCTCGGCGGTGGCGTGCTCGCCGCGCCTGCCCGCGCAGCCTGCGGCGGCTACGCAGCCGGCCGGCAAGCGGCCCGTTGCCACCGGAACCGGCGGCGCCGTCGCGTCGGCCGACCTCAACGCCTCGCGCGCCGGCATCCAGGTACTGCGTCAGGGCGGCAACGCGATCGACGCGGCAGTGGCGACGGCCAGCACGCTCGGGGTGACCGAGCCGTTCGTCGCCGGCCCGGGTGGCGGCGGCTACATGGTGATCTACCTGGCCAAGCAGCACCGGGTGATCACGATCGACGGGCGCGAGATGTGCCCGGCGAAGTGCTCGCCGCAAATGTTCCTGGACGGGAAGGGCAAGCCCCTGCCGTTCGAGAATGCGCGCCGCTCCGGGTTGTCGGTGGGCGTTCCGGGCATGGTCGCGACGTGGGCCAAGGCCGTGCAGAAATACGGCCGGCACAGCTTCGGCAGCGACCTGTCGCCGGCGATAGCGCGGGCGCGGCGCGGATTCGTCGTCGACAAGAACTTCCACCAGCAGGAACAGGCCGCGCTGCCTGACCTGCAGTCGTTCACCAGCAGCCGCAAGCTGTTCTTGACCAACGCGGGCAAGCCGCTGCCGGTCGGTACGCGGTTGACCAACCCCGACCTGGCCCGCACCTATGCGGAGTTGGCCAAGCGCGGTCCGTCCTACCTTTACCGCGGCGCGCTCGGTGCCGAGATCGCGAAGACCGTGCAGCATCCGCCGGTGTCCGGGGCGAGCACGTTCCGCATCCGGCACGGCATCATGACCAGGCGCGACCTGGGCAACTACGTGGCCAAGATCGCAGCGGCCCACGCACGTGAACTACCGCGGCCTCGACGTGTACGGCATGGCGCCGTCATCCTCGGGCGGCATCACCGTCGGCGAGGCACTCAACATCCTGTCCAGGTGGAAGCTGTCGGCCCAGTCGCGCACCCGAGCGCTGTTCGAGTACCTCGAGGCGTCCCGGCTGGCCTTCGCCGATCGCAACGCCTATATCGGCGACAAGTCCTACAGCGACGTCCCGCAGCAGGGGCTGCTCGACAAGAAGTACGCGGCGACCCGCTCGTGCCTGATCAAGTCGACGGCGCTCAAATCGCCTGTGGCGCCGGGGCATCCCTACCGGCCCTACGGCGGATGTGGCTCGTCCGCGACTGCTGGCGCGCCCGACAACGAGGGCATGCACACCAACCACCTCGTCGTCGCCGACAAGTGGGGCAACGTCGTCAGCTATACCAACACCATCGAGCAGATCGCCGGCTCGGGCATCACCGTGCCTGGTCGGGGTTTCCTGCTGAACAACGAGATGACCGACTTCGACTTCGCGCCGGCCGACGCAGGGAACCTACGACCCGAACCTCGCCGCGCCGGGCAAGCGGCCACGGTCGAGCATGTCGCCGACGATCGTGCTCAAACACGGTCGCTTCGACTTCGCGATCGGGTCGCCGGGCGGGGCAACGATCATCACGACCGTCCTGCAGATCCTCATCAATCACGTCGACTTCGGAATGTCGCTGCCGCAGGCGATCTGGGCGCCGCGGGCATCGCAGCGCAATGCCACTGCCACCGATGCCGAGAAGGCGTTCGCGGACAGCGCGGCCGGCAAGGCACTTGAGACGAAGTACGGCGAGTCGTACAACGTGCTCACGGGTCCGCGACTGCTCAGGCTCATCGGGAATGCAACCGGCATCCAGGCGCTCGGCCACGGGCGCTACCAGGCGGTCGCCGAGAAGGTCCGCGAGGGCGGCGGCTCGGCGCTCGTCGTGCATTCCGGCGGTGGCTGATCAGAGCAACGCCGGAGCCTCGTTACCGGCAGCGATGACCGCGCGCCGCACGGGAACGCGCAGCAGCAGCGCGAAACCGACGACGAAGAAGATCGCCAGCGACACCAGTGCCCCGCGATACGAGCCGGTGTTCTGGTAGGTCAGGCCGAAGACGAGCGGGCCGAGCCAACTCGTGCCCGAGTCGGAGATCTCGTAGAACGCGAAGTACTCCGCTTCGGCACCGACCGGGATCATCCGCGAGAACAGCGCACGCGACAGCGCCTGGCTACCGCCGAGCACGAGCGCGATCACCACAGCCAGCGCGAAGAACTCCCACACGACCCGGGCCTGCAGCAGGTAGCCGGCACCGACACAGCCGATCCAGACGACCAGCGACCCGAGGATCACGCGCTTGGCGCCGAACCGGTTCGCCAGCCGGCCCAGCCACAATGCGCCGGCGAACGCGACGAACTGCACGAGCAGGATCGCCGTGAGCAGCACCGTGTCGGACAGGTGCAGCTGCTTGTCGCCGTATTGCGCGGCGACGGTGGTGACGGTTTGGATGCCGTCGTTGTAGATGAGGAACGCGATGAGGAACGCGAGCGTGAGCGGGAAGCCGCGCACGTGGCGGATAGTCGCGCGGAGCTGACGGAACCCGGCCGACACGATATTGCCGGTGGTCGTGCGCACGCCCTTGCCGATCGTGCGTGGCAGCCGCAGGAACACCGGGATCGACCAGAGCGCCCACCACACGCCCGACGCGCACAGCGACGCGCGCGCCAGGGTGCCCTTGTCGACGAACAGGCTGAGCACGAACGACATCGCGAGCAGGGTGCCGCCGCCGACATAGGCCAGCGCCCAGCCGGTCGACGACACCCGGTCACGGTCGTCATGCGTCGACAGATCGACGAGCAGCGAATAGCTGACCACGATCGAGCAGCTGTAACCGAGGAAGGCCAGCGCGTAGAGCACCGCGCCGAGCTGCCAGTCGACCCGGCCCACGAAGACCATCGCAATGCAGGCCGCGGCGCCGAACCAGCCGCAGCCGAGCATGATGTCGCGCTTGCGCCCGGTGCGATCGGCGATGGCACCGACGAGTGGCATGAGCACGACGAGCACGATCGTCGATGCGCTCACCGTGTAGACGAACAGGCTGCCGGGCGCGATCGGTATGCCGAGCACGTGCACCCGCCCGTGCTTGCCGACGGCGTGCTCGGTGACCGAGGTCAGATACCGCGACATGAACACCGTGGTGACCAGGGTCGGGAAGGTCTGACTGGCCCAGCCGTACAGGTACCAGCCGCGCCGTTCGCGCTCGACTGCGTCGCTCATGACCACAGGCCGCGGCGGACGAGCAGATCGCGGAGGACATCGGCACGGTCGGTCATGATGCCGTCGATGCCGAGGTCGAGCAGCCTGGACATCTCGGCCTCGTCGTTGACTGTGAAGGCATGCACTTGCAGGCCGGCCGCGTGGCCCGCGTCGACGAACCTGGACGTGATGAAGCTGCGCCCGCGCACGCGAGCCGGTGCCTGCACGCAGCGAATGCCTTCTGCACGCAGTCGACGGGCGACCCGCAAGGAGACAACGCCGCGCGGCCCGACCGCGGTGCACAACTGCGGGCCGAGCGCGCGGCGGGCCGCCGCAATCCGACTCGAGGAGAACGCGGCGACACAGACGCGATCGACGACACCGGCCCGTTGGATCGCGTCGACCGCCGGACGGATCGACGACACCGCCTTGAGGTCGAGATTGAACCGCACGTCGGGCCATGTGGCGAGCAGCTCGGACAGCACCGGGATCGGCTCCCGACCGGCGATGCGGGCTTGCCGCACCTCTGCCCAGCGGAGCTGGTCGATGCGACCGGTGCGATCGGTCGTCCGGTCGAGCTTCGCATCATGGAACGCTAGCGCGACACCGTCGACCGTGACCCGGACATCGGTCTCCAGGTACCGGTACCCGAGGTCGACCGCGCGCTGGAACGCCGACATCGAGTTCTCCACACCGTCCGGCGCGAACCCGCGATGTGCGAAGGCGATCGGCGTCGGTCCGTCGAGAAACGGCACGAGAACTCAGCCGAGCAGTAACGTGCGCAGGTGCCGGACGGGCGGTGACCCGTTGCCGAGGATGCGGTCGTGCAACTCGCAGTCGGTCCAGTCGGGGTGCTTTCGGCGGAGGTCGATCGCAAGGTCGCGGACTTCGCAGTAGCCGACGTAGTAAGTGCACAACTGGGTCGACGTGAGCTGCACGCGTCGCCACTTCTCGGCGGCTTCGCCGTCCTGCTGGAAACCGCGCCCGGTCATGAGTTCGACCGCCGCGGTCTCGTCGAGGTCGGCGCAATGGAACCGGATGTCGAGGATGGTGTTGAGCGTCGTGCGCAACTGCATCTTCAGCTGGTGCATGCGCAGGGCTGCAGCGGCCCGCGCGGACTCGTCGCGGCGGTAGCCGCGCAGCGCCATGAGTTCTTCGCTGTACACGGCCCAACCTTCGATGAACGAGCCGCTACCGAACACAGCGCGGATCGGCGTCGTCGCGCGATGCCGGTTGGAGTGCATCAGCTGCAGGGCATGTCCGGGCATTGCCTCGTGGATCGTCAGGTCGTGCAGCAGGTGCGCGTTGTACTCGCGGTAGTAGGAGGCGATGCGTTCGGCCGACCAGTCCTTCGGCGTCGGCGACACGGCGAATTGCGTGGGTAGCGGTTCAGCTTCCAGCGGCCCGGATGGGTTGCAGTACGCGCCGGCGACGCCGCGGTCGATCTCGGGCATCTCGATGATCTCGATCGGATCGTCGTAGACGGTGACCAGGTCATGCTCGCGCACGAACCGACGTGGTCGCCGTGAGCGCATCGCGGCACAACGGCAGGATCGTCTGGTCAGTGGGGACGTCCCGCGGCAAGCTCGTCGAGGACCGCCTGCACGGTGGACGTGTCGGGATCGGCCACGTCGGCGAACCGGCCGGCTTCATCGACGAGCTGCGCAGTGATCCGGTCGAGGTCCTTTTCAGCGCGAGCGAGCAGGGCTTCCGGGACGAAATCCGTGTCGAGGGTCAGCGCCAGCTTGGCGCGGAACCGGTCGGCGCCGATCCGCGGGTCGCGCTCGGCTTCGTCGAGCTTGGTGCGCAGCCAGTCCTGGTGCGCGACCAGCGCCGTGCGTGCGGCGTCGGATTCTGCGCCGAGCGCACCGCCGGCTTCGGTGGCGAGTTCGGCGAGGGTGGTGTCGATGAGCGCGACCGTGCCGTCGAGCTGTGCGATCGCCGTCTCGACGTGCGGTCGGGACAGGAATCCCATCCGGTCGCGGGCTGCTGCCAGATACGCCGGGACGGCCGACAGCCGGGCCCGCGCGGAATCGAGCCGTTGGGCCGCCGGCGCGAACGGACGCGACGCGAGGGCGTACAGCGCCGTGCCAGGGTTGTGCAGCATCGGGTTCCACGACGCTTCGTCGATGTCATCGAGGTCGAACAGCTCGGCGGTCAGCGCGGTGCGCAGCACCTCTGCGTCGATGCGCTCGTCTGGATGTTCGTCGATGTCGACGGCGTCGAGAGTCGCCAGCTGGGCGCGCAGCTCCGCAGCGCGCGCGCCGGCAGCCGCGATGGACGGGTTCTCGAGTTCGTGGTCGTGGCTGTGGTCGCCGAGCAGGGTGGCGTCGACGGGATGTCGCAGCCAGCCAGCCGTGCAGAGCTTCAGCGGCGAATACCGCGAACGGTGAACTCACTCGTCAGACGTTAGTTCCTTGCGCAGCAGCTTGCCCGTGGCGTTGCGCGGCAGCTCGTCGATGAACTCGACGTCACGGGGAACCTTGTGCCGCGCGAGTTCGGACTTCACGTGCGCCTTCACGTCGTCCTCGCTCAGCGAATCGCCGTCGTTCAGCACGACGAACGCCTTGAGCCGCGCGCCGAAGTCCTCGTCCTTGACGCCGATTACCGCTGCGTCCGCGATGTCCTTGTGCTCGAGCAGCAGGTTCTCGACCTCGGCCGGGAAGACGTTCTCGCCACCGGTGACGATCATGTCGTCGTCGCGCCCGTCGATGAACAGCAGCCCGTCCTCGTCGAAGTGGCCGACGTCGCCGGACGACAGCAACCCATCGATCTCGTCCTTCGAGCCGCCGCCGGTGTACCCGGTGAACTTCAGGCCGCTGCCGACGAAGATGCGCCCCGTCTCGTTCGGCTTGGTGATCCGCTTGTCGTTGTCGTCGTAGATGTGCACCTTGCAGCCGACCGGCACCTTGCCGACCGTCCCTGGCGCCTTCTTCCAGTCCTCGGGGGTCGCCACTGCTCGCCACGGCGACCTCGGTCGAGCCGTACAGGTTGTAGACGACGTCGCCGAACAGCTCCATCGCGTGGTTGCCGACCTCGGGCGCGACGCGCGGAGCCGGCCAGGAAGATGATCTTCAGTGAGCTGGTGTCGTACTTCTTGATCTCGTCGTCGCCGAGATTGCAGGAGCCGCTGCAGCATCGTCGGCACGAGTACGAGCGTCTCGCACTTGTATTCCTGGATCGCCTCCAGCGTCTTGCGCGGGTCGAACTTGCGCCGGGTGATCGTGGTCGAGCCGAGCGCGAGGGTGAGCAGGAACTGCGAGAGGCCGGTGCCGTGGAAGAGCGGCGCGCCGAAGAACGTCCGCTCGTTCATGCCGCAGCGGCACTCGGTCGAGGAACTGCGCGGCGGCGAACGGTGAGCTGACCTGACGCGACGCACCCTTCGGCGTACCGGTCGTGCCGCTGGTCAGCAGCACGAGGCCGCCGACCGACTTCGGCCGGGGCACATCCTCGGTCGCTGGCCGATTCGATCAGCGTCTCGAGGGTCGTCGTGCTGGTTCTCGTCGTCGTCGACCCACGCGAGGTAGCGCGGGACGTCCTCGGGAACGTTGCCGAGGATCTCGCTGAACTCGACGTCGTAGACGAGCGATGTCGGCGCCCTCGCGCTCGACGACCTCGGCGAACTGCGGCTTGGCGAAGCCGGTGTTCATCAGCAGCAGCTTCGCGCCGAGCTTGCCGGCGGCGAACATCGTCTCGATCAGCCCGCGGTGGTCGCGGCACAGCACGGCGATGACCGAGCTGTCGTCGAGGCCGTCGCTCGCGCCAGGCGCGCGCGAGCGCGTTGGACCGCTCGTCCAGCTGGCGGAAGGTCAGTTCGCCGATCTCGTCGACCAGGCCGAGCGCGTCGGGGTCGCGATGGGCGGCGATCCGGATCGCGCCGGCGACCATGCCCCAGCGCTGCATGTTCAGCAGCGCGGTGATCGTGTCCTGCGGCCGGGTGATCGGCGCCAGCCCGGCGCGGAAGAGGACGCCCGCTTCCAGCGCGGTGGTCGGCAGGCGGCGCACCTGCTGCCACGCGAGATCCAGGTCGATCTTGGTCATGCATTCTCGCTCGGTCGGCGTTCCTGAAACGTGTTACTACCCGTCACGGGACGCAGCCGAATCCGTGCCACAGATCGCGGCTCAGAGCTTGGTGAGGTGGATCGGGCAGGCCGTCCTTGGGGCGGGGGAGCGAGGTCCAGTCGATCGGCATCTCGTACGTCGCGCGGCGACGCTTCCAGCGGTGGCCGAGCAGCAACTGGTGCATCGCCGCCTTGACCTGCATGCCGCCGAAGTGCAGCCCGATGCACTTGTGCACGCCGCTGCCGAACGGGATCCAGGCGTGCCGGTGCACCTTGTCCTCGCGGCGGTGCTCGGCGAAGCGCTCCGGGTCGAAGCGCTCCGGGTCGGGCCAGTACTCGGCGAGGTGGTGCGTGCCTTGCATGTTGACCGAGACGAAGGTGTCCGCCGGGCATGCGGAAGCCGAGGATCTCGGTGTCCTTGACCGTCTTGCGAGCCAGGCCGGGCACAGCGGTGACCAGCCGCATGCACTCGCGCATGACCAGATCGAGCGATGGCGAGCCGGTCGAGGTGGGCGTAGGCGAGCGGTCGGCGTGCCGACGGCGAGCGACTCCGCGCGGCACCGCTCCTGCCAGTCGGGGTGCTTGGCGAGGTAGTACGCCATCGTCGTCATCGTGATCGTCGTGGTGTCGTGCGCCGCCATCAGCAGGAAGATCATGTGATTGACGATGTCCTCGTCGCTGAACCGCGCGCCGTCCTCCTCCGAACGGGCGTGGCAGAGCGCGCTGAACAGGTCGCCGTCGTCGCTCGCGCGCTTGGCCGCGCACGCGCGGGTAGAGGAACCGCTCGAGCACCTGCCGCCCGACCAGCCCCCGGGCCCACCGTCAGCACCGGGAACCGGGAAGCGGATCACCGCGGTCCCGGCGCGCACGCAATCGGCGAACGCGCGGTTGAGCCGGTCGGCCTCGGGGCCGAGCTCGAGGCCCATGAACGTGCGGGTCGCGATGTCGAGGGTGAGCTGCTTGAGCGCGGGATAGACCTGGAAGTTGCGCTGGGTCGGCCAGTTCGCGAGGCCGTCGGCCAAGGTCGCGTTCATCGGCTCGAGATAGCCGGCCAGCCGCTCGGAGGTGAACGCCTGCTGCATGATCCGCCGGTGCCGGTGGTGCTCGTCGAAGTCGAGCAGCATCAGACCGCGCGTGGAAGAACGGCCCGATCAGGAAGACCAGCCGGGACCGTTCGCGAACGCGTGGTCGCGGTTCTGCAGCACGACGTTGGCCGCTTCCGGGCCCTGCACCGTCACGTACTTGAGTCCGAACGCCCGCATCCAGGAGACCGGTCCGTACCTGTCGTACCGGTCGCGCGAGTTGTAGAGCTTCCCGGACAGCACGTCGAAGGTGTAACCGATCAACGGCAACCCGCCGTCGCCGGGAACGTCCCGCAGCGCTTGGACAGCCACGGTTTCGACCCTATTCTGATAACGACTCGTTGTCAATGATCGGAGGTTTGATGGCGCGGCCCTATCGCGGAGTGGCGCTCGTCGACCGCGTCGCCGCGCGCCGCGAGACCCTGGTCGAGACCGCGCTGGACTGCCTGCACGACGACGGCCTGTCCGGCGCGAGCGTGCGCTCGATCTGCGCGCGAGCCCGGCTCACCCCGCGCTACTTCTACGAGAGCTTCGCCGACCTGGACGAGCTGCTCGTCGCGGTGGTCGACGCGGTTGCCGCGGAGGTGGCGGCCTGCGCGGTCGCGGCCGTCGCGGTTGCACCGGATGACCTGGCCGGCCAGGTGCGGGCTGCAGTCGACGCCGGCTACGGCGTCGTCGCCACCGATCCGCGCAAGGCGACGCGCGCTGCTGGTCGCCGCGGCCGGACACGGGCCGCTCGCCGAGCGCCGGGCAGCAGATCGTCGTCGACTACGCCGAGCTGGCCTTGCAGCACCTCCCGGCGCTGCGTACGCACCGGCGATCGGCGGGCCGCCACCGCGACGGCGCTGTTCCTGTCGGCGGCGCGGGCGAGCTGATCGGGGCGGTGCTGTCGGGCCGGCTGCGGCTCTCGCGCGCCCAGGTCGTCGACACGCTCACCGCGCTCTGGGTGGCCGCCCTCTCCGCCTGATTCGTCCGCCCGCCCACTTTCCCCGCGCGCGGGGAGGGCGTTGTGTAAGGAGTGAATCCGTGGTTCAGTGCTTGCGTGGCGTATCGACGGACGGCCGGGGTGCAGGCCCGCCTGGACGCCCAGCGGGCCCGGCTCGTCGTCGCCGCCACCGTGCAACTGGCCGAGCAGGGCTACGCCGGCTGCTCGGTCGCCGCGGTCGCGCGCCGCGCCGGGGTCGCGGCGGGGACGGTCTACAACCACTTCGACGGCAAGGCCGAGCTGGTCGCGGAGGTGTTCCGGACCCTGGTCAGCCGCGAGGTCGCCGCGGTGCGCGAAGCGGTCGACGCCGGCGCCGGACACCACAGCGCGCGTCACGGCGTTCATCGAGACGTTCGCGCTGCGCGCGCTCAAGTCGCCCCGGCTCGCCTACGCGCTGCTGGCCGAGCCGGTCGATCCCGCGGTCGACGAGCTGCGCCTGGAGTTCCGGGTCGCCTTCCGCGACATCGCCGCGGCGTCGATCGACGGCGGTGTCGCGGCCGGTGAGCTGCCGCCACAGGATGCCGCGGTCGTCGCCGCCGCACTCGTCGGCGCGATCGGTGAGGCGCTGGTCGGTCCGCTCAGCGGTGCTGCCCGACCCGGCCGTCGTCCCCACCCTCGTCACGTTCGCCCTCCGCTCGTTAGGAGCACGCCGATGCCGCCCACTCATGAGGTCACCAACCAGGTGCCGCCGCTGATCGGCTCGGACATCTCCACCTTCCCCGCCCTGCTCGAAGGCCTGCACCGCGAGGGCGCCGGTTGGGCCGAGGACGAGGTGCGCGAGCTGGGCGCGCTCGCCAACGGCGAGACCGCGCAGGAGTGGGGACGGCTCGCCAACGAGCACCCGCCCGTGCTGCACACCCACGACCGGTACGGGCAATCGCATCGACGAGGTCGAGTACCTGCCGCAGTACCACGACCTGATGCGCACCGCGGTCGACCACGGCCTGCACGGCGCTCCGTGGCGCGACGCCACGGCGGGCAGTCATGTCGCGCGCGCAGCGAAGGTGATGGCCTGGGGCGTGTCCGACGCGGGCCACCTTTGTCCGATCTCGATGACCTACGCGGTCGTCCCTGCGCTGCGCACGACGCCCGAGCTGGCGGCGCAGTACGAGCCGCTGCTCACCAACCGCGACTACGACCGCGAGCTGCGCGCACCGCTGACCAAGCGTGGCCTGATCGCCGGCATGTCGATGACCGAGAAGCAGGGCGGGTCGGACGTCCGCGCGAACACCACGCACCGCGCAGCCGAACGCCGACGGCAGCTACCGCCTCACCGGCCACAAGTGGTTCACCTCGGCGCCGATGTCCGACCTGTTCCTGACCCTCGCGCAGGCACCGGGTGGCCTGTCCTGCTTCCTCGTTCCCGCGGGTACTGCCCGACGGCACGCGCAACGCGTTCTTCCTGCAGCGGCTCAAGGACAAGCTCGGCAACAAGTCCAACGCCTCGTCCGAGGTCGAGTACGACGACGCCGTCGGCTGGCTGGTCGGTGAAGAGGGACGAGGCGTGCGCACGATCATCGAGATGGTCAACATGACCCGCCTCGACTGCGCGCTCATGGCGGCCGGCGGCATGCGGATCGGCACCGCCCACGCAGTGCACCACGCGACGCACCGCAGCGTGTTCGGCAAGAGGCTGATCGACCAGCCGGCGATGGTGAACGTGCTTGCCGATCTCGCAGTCGACTCCGAGGCGGCGACGACGGTCGTCATGCGGCTGGCCGGAGCAGTCGATCGGGCCGCCCGCGGCGACAGCGCAGAGGCGGCGTTCCGTCGCGTCGGGCTGGCCGTCACGAAGTACTGGTTGTGCAAGCGCTGGTCGACCCATGCGGCCGAATCGCTGGAGTGTCTCGGCGGCAACGGCTACGTCGAGGATTCCGGCATGCCGCGCCTGTACCGCGAGGCGCCGCTGGTTTCGATCTGGGAGGGCTCCGGCAACGTGGCGGCGCTCGACACGCTGCGCGCGATGGTGCGCGAGCCAGCGGCTATCGAGGCTTCTTCGGTGAACTCGAACTGGCCACCGGCAGCGACGCGCGCTACGACGATGCGCTGGCGATGCTGCGCAAAGAGTTCACCGACACCGATCAGCTCGAGTACCGGGCCCGGCACGTCGTCGAGCGGATGGCGATGTTGCTGCAGGGTGGCCTGTTGCTGCGCCACGGCAACCCCGCGGTGGCCGACGCATTCGTCGCGTCGCGGCTTGCGCGCGACTGGGGCGTCGCCTACGGCACGCTGCCGACCGGCCTCGACACCGCGACCATCCTCGACCGCGCAGCGATCAGCCGATAGCCGCAGCTCCTGGGCCGGTCAGCTCGCCGACGCGGGCGTTGCGTCCGGTGAGCAGCAGTAACAGCGCAGCGATCTCACCGCGCACCACGGCACCCTCGCCGCGCACCCAGTCGATGTCGGTCGCCTCGAACCGCATGCCGCGCAGCCGGCGCCGCGCCCGGTACGGAAAGCCCATCGTCCACACCCGGTCGGCGGCCGCGGCGGCTGCTTCGACCGGCATCGCCCGGCTGATCCCGAGCGGCACGGCGACGTCCTGCCCATGCACCAGCGCGTCGACGAGCGGATCGAGATAGGACGTGCCCGGCACGTGCCGGCGCGATCCGGCCAGGCCGCGGATCTCGGCGGCGAGGGCGGCCGGCGACTTTCGGTAGCGGCGTGCGCTGTCGCGCACCATCCGGTTGAAGCTGCCGCCGGCACGGACGAAGCCGACGGTGATCGCGCCCGGTCCGATGTGCGAGAGCGCCAGGTGGGCCGCCACGTCGCGCACCGTCCAGCCCGGGCACAGCGACGAGGCCAGCCATTGGTCGGGCGTCAACGTCTCGAAGAGATCGGCAAGGCTGATGCGTTCGGCATCGATCGCCGCCCACACCTGATCGCGGTCCATGCGGTCCTTCCTACCCGGATGCGATCGGTCAGCCGAGGTCGGGGACCGGAACCGCGGCCGGCTCGTCGCGCCGTGTCGACCACCCGCGCCGGGCGCGTACCGATCCGTGACCCGGCATGCCGCGTAGATCGCGAACGAGATCGTGGTGATGTACGGGCTCACCGGGATGCCGTCGGCGCCGAGCGAGAGCAGGATCCCGCCGACCGTCGCCGTCGTCGCGAACAGCACCGACAGCAGCGGCACGAGCACCGGTGACGCGGTGACCCGCATCGCCGCAGCCGCGGGCGTGCAGACGATCGACAGCACGAGCAGCGCACCGACGACCTGAATCGACATGGCGACGGTCACCCCGAGCAGCAGCATGAACAGCGGCGACAGCAACCGCACCGGCACGCCGCGTGCGGCGGCCGCCTCGGGGTCGGTGCTGGCGAACGTCAGCGGCCGCCACATCACGATCAGCGCCACCAGGACGACCGAGCCCGTCCAGATCAGATAGCCGAGCTGCACGGTGTCGACCGCGACGACCTGGCCGAGCAGCGAGCCGAACTTGTTGGCCGTCCGGCCGTTGTACAGGCCCAGGAACAGCACGCCGAGGCCGAGCCCGAACGGCATCAGCACGCCGATGATCGAGTTGCGTTCGCGCGCGCGAACGCCGAGCACGCCGATGATGACGGCGGCGACCAGCGAGCCGATGATCGAGCCGAGCACGACGCTGACGCCGCCGAGCAGTGCCGCCGCCGCGCCGGCGAAGGACAGCTCGGAGATGCCGTGCACCGCGAACGGCAGGTCGCGCATCATCACGAAGGTGCTGATCAGCCCGCACACGACGCCGAGGACCGCGCCGGCGATAAGCGAGTTGTGCACCAGCGGCAAGCAGCTCGCCGTAGTCGCGGAAGTCGAAGATCCGCTGCCAGGCGCTCATTGGACGACGGCCGCGTCGTGGTCGTGCGCATGCACGTGGATGTCGGGGACGCCGGCGACGATGATCCGGCCGCCGCTGCGCAGCACCTCGACCTGCATGCCGTAGAGCGCGCTCAGCGTTTCCGAGGTCATCACCTCGTCGACGGTGCCGACCCGGAACCGGCCGCCGGCCAGGTACAGCACCCGGTCGACGTAGGGCAGGATCGGGTTGATCTCGTGCGTCACGAACACGACCGCGGTGCCGTGCGAGCGACGGCGCTGGTCGATCAGTGCGGTGATCGCCGCCTGGTGGTTGAGGTCGAGCGACAGCAACGGCTCGTCGCACAGCAGCAGCTGCGGGTCGGTGGCGAGCGCCTGGGCGATCCGCACGCGCTGCTGCTCGCCACCGGACAGCACGCCGACCGGCAGGTTGGCGTAGGCGGTCGCTCCGACCGAGGCGAGTGCCTGCTCGAGCAGGTGGCGACGCGATCGGCTGGGCAGTCCGATACCCCACCGGTGCCCGTCAATGCCCTGGCCGACGACGTCGAGGGCGCGCAACGGGGTGAGCGGGTCGATGCGCCGCTGCTGCGGCACGTAGCCGATGTGCCGGCTGCCGCGGCGAGCCGGCTGGCCGCCCACCAGCACCCGTCCCGCAGCTGAGCGGCTGCAGCCCGAGGATGGCCCGCAGCAGGCTCGTCTTGCCCGACCCGTTCGCGCCGAGCACGGCGAGGAATTCGCCGGGCTCGACGTCAAGGTCGAGGTGCGACCAGAGCACCCGATCGCCGTATGCGAGCGCGGCGTCGTGCAGCTCGAGCACGGCGGTCATCGCGCCAGTGCCGATCGCAGCGCGGCCAGATTGGCGCGCATCCAGCCCAGGTAGGTCGTGCCCGCCGGGCAGCGTCTCGGTGACGGCGACGGCCGGGACGTGGTGTGCGCGGGCCGCGTCGAGCACCTGGGTCGTCTCCGGTCCGGACGTCTGCGCGTTGTAGACCAGCGCCCGCACGGCACCGGACGAGAACAGGTCAAGGGTCTGGTTGAGGACCGGCCGAGACCCCGGTGCCGTCCTCGACAGCGTCGCTGAACGCCGGCGGTGTCTTGTTGACCAGCCCGCAGGCCTGCAGCAGGTACAGCGGCAGGGGCTCGGTGATCGCCACGCCGCGCTCCGGCATAGCTGGCGCGGATGCGTGCCTCGGTGCGCTCGAGGCCGTGCAGCCGGCGATGAACGCGGCCGCGTTGCGCGCGAACAACGCGGCATCGCCGGTGATCGCGGCGTCCGAGCACGCTGCTCAGCCGGATCGCGAGCCGTTGCCGATCGTGCCGAAGTCGTACCAGACGTGCTCGTTCAGGTTGGCTCCGCTCGCCGCCGCCTTGCCGGACAGCGCGACGACGTTGATCAACGTGGCGGTGTCGGCTCCGGAGGCCGCGCGCATCCGGTCGACGAAGTCGTCGTAGCCGCCGCCGTTCTCGACGATCGACGTCGGCCTTGGAGATCGCGAGTTCGTCGCGGGCGTTGGCCTCGTAGGAATGCGGGTCCTGGGCCGGGTTGTCGATGAAGGTGGTGATGTCGGCGTTTCGGCCGGCGATGGCGCGGACGATGTCGCCGTACACGTCGGTCGACGTGACGACGCGCAGCCGTCCGTCGCTCTGTGCGGTGCTCGACGAGCAGCCGGCGACGAGGCCGAGCAGTGCGAGCAGGCACGCGAGGTGCGGATCGGCGTCGAGCCACGACCATCCCTTACTGATATCGACAACGATATTCAATAAGACGATAGCACTCTGCGACGTCGTGATCGCGCGAGTGGTGGCTCAGCGGGGACGTGCGGAGGGCTCAGCTGGCCCGGCGGTGCGGCGAGGCCATCAGCAGCTCACGGCGACGGGCGCCGCAGCTCTGGCCGTCCGGCAGCAGTTCGCCGAAGTCCTCGAAGAGGACGATGCCGTTGCAGAGCAGGCTCCAGCCCTGCTCGGGGTGGGAGACCAGCACGTGCGCGGCGTCGCGGTCGGTGGCGTCGATCGACGGGCACGGCGGGTTGTGCAAGCACGCGGAGCGGACCGGGGTTTCCGGTACCTGGTAGATAGTCATGGCTAGTTGTCCTGAGGTCCTGTGGGGGGCGAGATCCGGCCGTCGGGACGGATCGTTGTGTAGTTGCGGTCCTCGTCGAGGATACCGATTTTCGATCCCGTGATACACGCACTGGCGGTGCGGGTGTCGCGGCCCCGAAATCGTTTCCGGGAGAGGTACATCACAAGTGTGCCCGCCAAAACGCCCCTGTCCACATGCCACTCCGCAATGTTGATCGCTACATCGGACATATCCGGGCAAGTCATGTGTGGTTTGTGTAAAATCGTTATGCTCGCGTGACCTAACGACTGCTTGGTTTGGACGGTGCGCGAACAATTCGACGTTACTCGCCGCCGACGTCAGGTGCGCCCGAACCGCTCCTGCGCGTCGCGCAGGTCGGCATCGCGCGGCACCCAGTCGGCGAGGACGGCCGGGAATCCGGCGGCCAGAGCCGCGTCGATCACCTCGCCGTCGTCGTCGATGAGCGCGGCGATGCCGCGGGGACGCAGCCGGCGCAGCACGTCGAGCTTGTAGATCCGCGCCGGGCGGTAGTCGCCATCCGCGCGCATGTGCAGCTCCGCGCCGGGCAGGTCGTGCGCTCGAGCCACGCCTCGGTGATGTCGCGCAGCCACTCCGGGCGCCCGGTCAGCCAGACGATGTCGTGCTCGGTGGCCAGGTCGGCGACCAGCGCGGCGCCCTCGGGCAGCAACGGGTCGGCGTCGGCCTCGGCGAAGAATCGGTGCCACCGGTGCCGGTGCAGGTGGTGCAGCCGATGCCGGACGTCGGCGACGACTCCGTCGATGTCGAAGACCGCGAGCACCGGACCGACACTAGCCGCTGGCCGGTAGACTCAACGCCTCGTGCGCTTCCTTGACCCAGCCCCGCCCTTCGAGCTGACCTATGACGACGTCTTCATGGTCCCGGCCCGCTCGGACGTCGCGTCGCGCTTCGACGTCGACCTGACCACCGTCGACGGCAGCGGCGCGACCATCCCGCTCGTCGTGGCGAACATGACCGCGGTGGCCGGCCGGCGGATGGCCGAGACCGTGGCCCGCCGCGGCGGCATCACCGTGCTGCCGCAGGACATCCCGGCCGGGGTGGTCCGCGACGTCGTCGCTTGGGTCAAGTCGCGCCACCTGGTCGTCGAGACCGCGGTGACCCTGTCGCCGCACAGCCCGGTCGGCGACGCGCTCGCGCTGCTGCCCAAGCGCGCGCACGGCGCGGTTGTCGTCGTCGACGACGGCCGCCCGGTCGGCGTGGTGACCGAGGCCGACTGCGCCGGGCGCCGACCGCTTCGCCCAGCTGCACCAGGTGATGACGCCCGACCCGCTGGTCCTCGTCGACCCGATCGACCCACAGCACGCCTTCGAGACCCTCGACAAGGCGCGCCGCAAGCTGGCCCCGGTGGTCGACGCCGACGGCGTCCTCGTCGGCATCCTCACCCGCACCGGCGCGCTGCGCTCGACGATCTACCGTCCGGCCGTCGACGGTTCGGGCCGGCTGCGGGTGGCCGCCGCGATCGGGCGTGAACGGCGACGTGGCCGGCAAGGCGGCCGACCTGATCGCCGCCGGGGTCGACGTGCTGGTGATGGACACCGCGCACGGGCACCAGCAGCGCATGGTCGACGCGCTGCAGCGCCGTGCGCGCGCTGACCCCGGCCGTTCCGATCGTCGCCGGCAACGTCGTCTCGGCCGACGGCACCCGCGAACTGATCGAGGCCGGCGCGGACATCGTCAAGGTCGGCGTCGGGCCGGGCGCGATGTGCACGACGCGGATGATGACCGGCGTCGGCCGTCCGCAGTTCTCGGCCGTGCTCGAGTGCGCGGCCGCGGCGCGCGAGTCGGGCGCATCACGTGTGGGCCGACGGCGGAGTGCGGCACCCGCGCGACGTCGCGCTGGCGCTGGCCGCAGGTGCCTCCGCGGTCATGATCGGATCGTGGTTCGCCGGCACGCACGAGTCGCCCGGCGACCTGCACGTCGCGTCGGACGGCCGGATGTACAAGGACAGCTTCGGGATGGCCTCGGCCCGCGCGGTCGCGAACCGGACGGCCGGCGAGAGCGCGTTCGAGCGGGCCCGCAAGGCGCTGTTCGAGGAGGGCATCTCCAGCGGACGGCAGTACCTCGACCCGGCCCGTCCCGGCGTCGAGGACCTCATCGACACGATCACCGCCGGCGTGCGGTCGGCCTGCACGTACGCCGGGGCGCTGCACGCTGGAGGAGCTGCACGAGCGTGCGCTGGTCGGCGTGCAGTCGGCGTCCGGTTACGCCGAGGGCCGCCCGCTGTACACCGGCTGGTGATTGCGCGCGCCGAGTATGCTGTTGCCATGACCTGCGCGCGTGCAGCAGTGGTGGCCGTCCTCGGACGGCTGAGCTCTCCTGCGCACTCCAAACCAGGGCCGTCCGTATCGGGCGGCCTTTGTCATGTGCGAGGCCTCGATGCGGACGACCCGTCCTCATCGAAAGGAACGCACCATGTCCCGCATCCTCACCGGCGACCGGCCCACCGGCGCCCTGCACCTCGGCCACTACTTCGGCACGCTCGCCAACCGGGTCGCGCTGCAGCGGCAGGGCCACGAACTGTTCGTGGTCATCGCCGACTACCAGGTGATCGCGGATCGCGACCATCCCGGCGACCTGCGGACGACGACCACCGAGACTCGTCCGCGACTACCTCGCGATCGGCCTCGACCCCGACGACAACCGTCGTCTTCCCGCACAGCGCGATCCCTGCGCTGAACCAACTGCTGCTGCCGTTCCTCTCGCTCGTCGGGCATGGGGGAGTTGCAACGCAACCCGACGGTCAAGGACGAGATCCGCTACGCCGGCGCGCGCACGGTGAGCGGGCTGATGTTCACCTACCCGGTGCACCAGGCCGCCGACATCCTGTTCTGCAAGGGCGAGCTCGTTCCGGTCGGACGAGGATCAGCTGCCGCACCTCGAACTGACCCGCACCATCGCGCGCCGCTTCAACGAGCGCTACGCACCGATCTTCCCGCTGCCGGACGCGCTGGTCGGCGAGGCGCCGGTGCTGCCTGGGCTGGACGGCCGCAAGATGAGCAAGAGCCTCGGCAATGCGATCGCGTTGAGCGACGACCGCGACACGATTGCGGCGAAGCTGCGCGGCGCACGCACCGACTCGCGAACGCACGATCACGTTCGAGCCGGATCGCCGGCCCGAGATCGCCACCCTGCTCACACTGGCCGGGCTGTGCTCGGGTCGTGCGCCGGCGGAGCTGGCGGCAGAGGTCGGGACCGGCGGCGGTGGCGCTCTGAAGGCGCTCGTACTCGAGTCGATCGACGGACTGCTCGCGCCGATCCGCGAACGCCGCGCCGCGGTCAGCGACGGGGAGGTACGTCGCGTGCTCAAGCGCGGCGTGCAGGCCGCGACGGCAATCGCCGACGCGACGCTCGCCGAGGTGCGCCGCGTGATGGGAATGGATGTCGTCACCCTTTAGGTATGCGGCATCGCGTTGTGTGACAGTGGATGTGATGAACGCGCACGGGCACGACCACGGCCGGTCGGCATCGGCCGATCGGCGCTGGCTCGCGGCCGCTGCTCGCGGTGGTGCTCGCATTCATGGTTGCCGAGATCGTGGCGGGGCTGCTCGCCCACTCGCTGGCGCTGATCACCGACGCCGCGCACATGCTCACCGACGCCGGCGCGCTGGCTCTGGCCATCGTGGCGGCGCGGATCGCGCGCCGGCCCGCGCGCGGCGCGTACACCTACGGGTTCGCCCGGGTCGATGCGCTGTCCGGCCAGCTCAGCGGAATCACGCTGATCCTGCTGGCGGTCTGGTTCACCGTCGAGGCCATCCTGCGGCTGGTTCATCCGGCGCCGGCACGCGGCGGTGTCATCACCGTCGTCGCGCTCGTCGGGATCGTCGTGAATCTCGCGGCCACGAGCCTCGCCGGCCGTGCCGATCGATCCACGTTGAACGTGCGCGGCGTCGTCGCGCACCTGGTGACCGACGTGTGGGCGTTCGCCGCGACTGTGGTGGCCGGCGTCGTGGTGCTCACCACCGGCTGGACGCACGCTGACCCCATCGCGTCACTCGTAGTGGCAGCGGTGATGGTGTGGACGGGCGGGCAGCTCGTTCGCGCCGCCGGGCGGGTGTTCCTGGAAGCCGCGCCGGCCGACATCGACCCGAACGAGCTCGGCCAGGAACTCGCAGCCGTCGACGGTGTCGCCGAGGTGCACGACCTGCACGTCTGGCAGATCGGGCCGTCCGAGACGGCGCTGTCGGCACACGTGCTCGTGCGGGTGTCGCACGACTGCCACGAGGTGGCGGGCCGGCTACGCGCCGACCTGCTGCGCGACCACGGCATCGGTCATGTCACGCTGCAGACCGATCACGCCGACTCGGCCGGGCACGTCGCAGACAGCTGTGACTCGCACGGCGTGGTGCACACCTCGTCCGGTCAGCTCTGAGGGCCGGGCGTCTCGCCGTCCTCCTTCTTCTCGTCTGCGGGGATGAGACCGCGGATCTTCCCGGCGACCTTGTCGATCTTCGCCTCATGCTTGGCGGACTTGCTCTTCGCGAACTTCTCCGCCTTCGACACGCCGCTCTCGATCTGCTCGCCGTGATCCTTGATAAAGGTCTGTGCCTTGCCCTTGATCTTGTTGACGTCCATACCTCGACGGTACCCACCTGAGCGCGTCATGCGGAGATGGGCCATGGGTGAAAGACTCGACCCATGCTGGTTCCGATGTCGCCCACGAGTTCGCTCTTTCTACTCGCGGAGACGCGGGAGCACCCGATGCACGTCGGCGGGTTGCAACTCTTCCAGCCGCCCGAGGGCGCCGACTCGCGGGACATGATGAAGCTGTTCGAACCGTTGATCGAACAATCCGACGTCGCGCCGGTGTTCCAGAAGCGGGCCCGCCGCTCGCTCACCTCGCTAGGGCAGTGGGGCTGGGAGGCCGACAAGCAGTTCGACATCGAGCACCACGTCCGCAAGAACGCGCTGCCGCACCCGGCGCGGGTCCGTGAGCTGCTCACCTTGTGCTCACGGCTGCATTCGACCCTGCTCGACCGGCACCGCCCGTTGTGGGAGATGCACCTGATCGAAGGGCTCGACGACGGCCGGTTCGCCGTCTACACGAAGACCCACCACGCGCTCATGGACGGCGTGTCGGCGTTGCGGATGCTCTCGCGGATGCTGACCGAGGATCCGGACGACCATGACCTCCCCGCGCCGTGGGCGCCGCGGCAGCGCAAGGCGAAGCCGGCCAGGGAGCGCGGCGGCATCGTTCCGGCCGCGGCACTGCGCGAAGCGCTCTCGATCGCGGGCGACGTCGCCGGATTGGCGCCGGCCTTCGCGACGCACGGTCAGCCGCGGCGCTGAGCGAGCAAGGCGGCAGCATCTCCTTCTCAGCGCCGAAGACGATCTTCAACGTGCCGGTCACCGGGGCGCGCCGATTCGCCGCGCAGTCGTGGCCGATCGACCGGATCCGGCAGGTCGGCAAGGCGGCCGACACGACCGTGAACGATGTCGTGCTCACCATGTGCTCGGGTGCACTTCGCACCTACCTGATGAACCTCGACGCACTGCCCGATGCGCCGCTCGTCGCGATGGTGCCGGTGTCGCTGCACGGGGAAGAGGCCGACGGCGACGGCAGCGGCAACTCGGTCGCCGCTGTGATGTGCAATCTCGGCACGCATCTGGAGGACCCGGTCGAGCGGCTGGGCACGGTGCACCAGTCGATGCTCGACGGCAAGGCGTCGATGCAGGGGATGTCGCAGCTGCAGATGCTCGCGATGAGCGCGATCGGCATCAGCCCGCTCGGGATCTACCCGCTGCTGCGGCTCGACGGCAAGGCCCGCCCGCCGTTCAACCTCGTCATCTCGAACGTGCCCGGACCGCGGCAGCCGATGTACTGGAACGGTGCGCGCCTCGACGGGCTGTATCCGCTGTCGATCGTGCTGGACGGCCAGGCCCTCAACATCACCGTCACGAGCTACTCGAACGAGATCGCGTTCGGGCTCACCGGCTGCCGCCGCTCCGTCCCGCACCTGCAGCGGTTGCTCACCCATCTCGAGGACGAGCTGTCCGCGCTGGAGCTGGCCGTCGGGATCTGATCCGGTTTCGTTACTGGATGACCGACAGGATGTTGCCGGCCGGGTCGCGGAACCAGGCCTGGTACGGACCGGGATGCGCGATGCCCTTCTCGTTGGTCGCGATCGGACCTTCGGTGTACTGCTCGAACTCGACGCCTGACGCGCGCAGATCGTCGACGGCCGCCTCGATGTCGTCCACCGGGAAGTTGACCACCGTGTGCGTCGCCGGTTCGTGATTCGGCTTGGCGTAGATCAGCACGGTGTACCCGTTGGCCGCGCGCAGACCGAGCAGGCCGGGGCCGATGTCGGCGATCAACAGGCCGAGTTTCTGTGTGTAGAACTCTTCGGCGGCCATCAGGTCGTCCACTGCGAAGCTTGCGTAGAACGGAGAGTTGGTCAGCATCGTTGCCTCCACCGGGATTCGGGCATAGTCAACATATGCGAGTTGCCGTCTTGGGAACAGGAATCATGGGCGCGGGCATGGCTCGCTCGTTACGGACGCAGGGCCACGAGGTCGTTGCGTGGAACCGGACGAGAGCCAAGGCCGAACCGCTTGCCGACGCCGGTATCGAGATCGCCGACTCGGTGCGCCAGGCGGCCGACGGCGCCGACGCGGTGATCACGATGCTGTTCGACACCGACGCGACGCTGGCCGTGTCCGACGAGCTCGTCGGCGCGTTGGCTGCGGACGCGGTCTGGATCCAGTCCGGCACGGTCGGGCCGGACGGCATCGCCCGGATCGCCGAGCAGGGCCGATCGTGTGCTCGACGCTCCGGTCCTCGGCACGAAGAAGCCGGCCGAGGAGGGCAAGCTCGTCGTGCTCGTATCGGGCGACCCGGAGCTGGATCGATCGCGCGCAGCCGGTGTTCGACGCGATCGGTTCGCGCACCGTGCGGGTGAGTGAACAGATCGGCGATGCCAGCGCGCTCAAGCTGGTCTGCAACTCCTGGGTCGCCATGACCACGGCGGCGACGGCCCAGTCGATCGCGTTCGCCGAGCGGCTGGGTGTCGACCCCCGGCTGTTCCTGCAGGCGATCGAGGGCACCCCGAACGACAGCGCGTACGCGCAACTGAAGGGCAAAGCGATCCTCGGCGAGGATTACAGCCCGTCGTTCGCTGTCGACGGCGTGGTCAAGGACGTCGGCCTCATGATCGATGCTGCCCGATCGGTGGAATTCCCCGACGGATTGCTGGCGGCCGTCCACCAAGCATTTGTACGCGCGTCCGCCGAAGGGCACGGCGAACAGGACATGGCGGCGGTACGGTTCGCGTTCCCTGCTTCGTGAGGCAGTACGGCTGGCCGGCCGCCGCGATTGTCCTCGGCATTGCGGTAGGCGTCTCAACTTCGTACTTGCAAGGCGAACTGCCGGGCTCGTGGAACACGCTGGCGAACTCCGGCGCCGTCTGGACCGTCGTCGCGTTCGGCATTGCGGCCGCGGTACTGCGCCCCGCAGAGCGCGACGATCCTTGCCGGGCTCGCCGCGTTGCTGGGCGAGGTGCTCGGGTACTACGCGGTGGCCGCGCCGATCCGGGGCATCGCGACGAGCACGCCCGGAGCGAACGTTGTGGATAGCCGCGGCGCTCGTGGTCGGCCCACTTGTCGGCTACGCGGCGTGGCTGTTGCGCCGCGGCCGGCCGGCCGTTCGGGACGCTGCCGGCCTTGCGATGTGCGGTGTGGTCGCGGGGGAGGGCGTGCACGGTGTCGTGCGCATCTCGCATACGTCCACCGCGGCATGGGTCGAGATCGTGCTCAGCACGGTGGTTGCGATCGTGCTGCTCGCGCGCAGCGCAGCATCGTGGGGCGCCCGGTCAGGTGCTGTCGGCGTCGGCGTATGCACCGCCCTCGCGGTCGCGGTTGTGTACGGCGAGACGGTGCTGCGCTGACGTCAGGCCGCGGCGCGGTGCGCGGGCGGCACGATTTCCGGTTCGGCGGGCGGGCCGCGGCGGGGTGCCGTCGCCGAACGGCCGCCCGCCGAGGTCGTCGCGTCCGTGCGGCGTCAGCCAGCCGGAGGTGTCCGGCCCGAGCGGAACGATGCCGTTCGGATTGATGTCCTCGTGCACGAGGTAGTAGTGCTGCTTGATCTGGACGAAGTCGATCGTGTCGCCGAATCCGGGAGTCTGGAACAGGTCGCGCGCGTACGCCCACAGCACCGGCAGCTCGGTCAGCTTGCTGCGGTTGCACTTGAAGTGCCCGTGGTAGACGGCGTCGAAGCGTGCGAGCGTGGTGAACAGCCGGACGTCGGCCTCGGTGATCGTGTCGCCGACGAGGTAGCGCTGGTCGCGCAGCCGGTCGCTGAGCCAGTCGAGCCGGCTGAACAGCCGCGGGTACGCCTGGTCGTAGGCACTCTGCGAACCGGCGAACCCGCAACGGTAGACGCCGTTGTTGACGTCGGTGAAGACGAGTTCGGCGACCTCGTCGATCTCGTCGCGCAACCGCTCCGGGTACAGCTCGGGAGCGCCGGCGCGATGGTGTCGCGTCCATTCCAGGGAGAAGTCGATCGTCATCTGCGCGTAGTCGTTGGTGACGACCTTGCCCGATCGGGATGTCGACGATCGCTGGAACGGTGATGCCCTTGTCGTAGTCGGGATCGCGCTTGAGGAAGGCCTCCTGCAGCCGCTCGATACCCAGCACCGGGTCGCGGCCGTCCGGGTCGAGGTCGAAGTTCCAGCTGCGCTTGTCGTGGGTGGGCGCGCACAGGCCCATCGAGATCGCGCTCTCGAGTCCGAGCAGGCGGCGCACGATCACCGCGCGGTTGGCCCAGGGGCAGGCGCGGGCCGCGATCAGCCGGTACCGGTCGGCTTGCACCGGGCAGCCGTCCCGACCGTCGGCGGTGATCCGCGTGCCGATGTAGTCCTCGTCGCGCTGGAAGTCGTCGTCGGCGGTGAAGTCAGGCATGGATCCATCCTGCCCTCAGTCCCAGCGCGGGTACCGGACCGCCGTGGTCAGTCGGTTTGCACCCACCGCGGTCGCTATATCGCGCGGATTGGCTGATATAGCGACCGCTGCGGGTGCAGACCGAGGACGAACACCCTGCCGTAGCCTGGGAGCGTGACGGTCCGACGCGTGATGGGCACCGAGGTCGAGTACGGCGTCAGCCTGCCCGGCCAGCCCGCCGCCAACGCGATGCTGCTCAGCGCGCAGATCGTCAACGCCTACGCCAGCGCGCTGCCCGCCGGCCGCGCCCGCCGGGCCAGCTGGGACTTCGAGGAGGAGTCGCCGCTGCGCGACGCGCGCGGCTTCGACCTCGGCAGCAGCGGCACGGTCGCGCAGGAGTTCATCGACGCCGAAGAGGACACCGGGATGGCCAACGTCATCCTGCCCAACGGCGCGCGGCTCTACGTCGACCACGCCCACCCTGAGTACTCGAGCCCCGAGGTCACCAACCCGCTCGACGTCGTGCGGTGGGACAAGGCCGGCGAGCTCGTCATGCTCGAGGCGGTGCGCCGGGTCGCGACGATGCCCGGCGTCAACGCCCCGATCAACCTCTACAAGAACAACACCGACAACAAGGGCGCGTCCTACGGCGCGCACGAGAACTACCTGTGCAGCCGCGACACGCCGTTCGCCTCGCTGGTGCGCCATCTCGTCCCGTTCTTCGTCACCCGGCAGGTCATCTGCGGTGCCGGACGGGTCGGCCTCGGGCAGGACGGCCGCACCGCCGGGTTCCAGATCAGCCAGCGCGCCGACTTCTTCGAGGTCGAGGTCGGGCCTCGAGACGACGCTGAAGCGGCCGATCGTCAACACCCGCGACGAGCCGCACGCCGATGCCGACCGCTACCGCCGCCTGCACGTGATCATCGGCGACGCCAACCTCGCCGAGATCTCGACCTACCTCAAGGTCGGCACGACCGCGCTCGTGCTCGCGATGATCGAGGCCAACTTCCTCGCCGACGACCTGACCATCGCCGCAGCCGGTGCGCGAGCTGCACGACGTCAGCCACGACGCGTCCCTGCAGCACGCGATCACGCTCAGCCGACGGCCGCACCATCACCGCGCTCGACCTGCAGGGCGAGTACCTCGATCGGGCCCGCAAGTTCGTCGACGACCGCGAGGGCGACGACGCCGACGAGCAGACCCGCGACGTGCTCGCGCGCTGGGAGTCGGTGCTCACCCGGCTGGCGAGCGATCCGATGCAGCTGGCCGGCGAGCTCGACTGGGTGGCCAAGTTGCGGCTGCTCGAGCGGCTACCGCGACCGCGACGGGCTCGACTGGGATTCCTCGCGCCTGCAGCTCGTCGACCTGCAGTACTCCGACATCCGTCCGGAGAAGGGGCTCTACCACCGCCTCGTCGCAGCGCGGCGCGATGACGACGCTGCTCGACCCGGAGGCCGCCGCGCGCGGCCGTCGACGCGCCGCCCGAGGACACCCGCGCCTACTTCCGCGGCGAGTGCCTGCGCCGCTACGGGACGTCGGTCGCCGCCGCGTCGTGGGACTCGGTGATCTTCGACGTCGGCCGTGAGTCGCTGGTGCGGGTGCCGATGCTCGAGCCGCTGCGCGGGACGAAGGCGCACGTCGCCGAACTGCTCGACAGCAGCCCCACCGCGCAGGCGCTCATCGATGCGCTGGTCGGCCCGCGCTGACCTCGTCGCGCACGCGATAGCGCACGAGCTGCGGGGAAGCGCCAACCCGACCAGGCACGGCGCCGACCGATCGCCGCGAGTCCGCCGGACGCGAGCACTGATCGTCGGTGAGACTCGCCTGAGCGACCGCGCCGGCCCGGAAGTTGCCGAGCTGCGGCACGCTGCCGCCGACGATGATCTCGGCCGCGTTGATCCGTCCGCGATAGTTGTCCGGTGTCGCGAGCTGGATGATCGTCGAGCGCAGCACGACGCTGATCACGTCGGCGACGCCGGCGACGACGAGGCAGCGTCGAGCGTCAGCGAGCAGCCCGTGCACCAGGCCGAACCCGGCCAGCGCCGCGCCCCAGATCGCGCCGCGCGACCAGCATCGCCGCAGCCCGTGGTCGCCGCACCCGGCCGACCGGCCCGGAGAACACCGTCCCGAGCACGCCGCCGACCGCGAGGCCGGCGTTGAGCAGCCCGAGCGTGCGCGGCGAGCCGCCGAAGCGCTCGGCGTTGATCGCCGGGAACAGCGCGATCGGCATGGCGAGCAGCGTCGCGCTCATGTCGGCGAGCAGGACGCCGGTGAGCACCCGGCTCCGGCCGAGGAAGCGCAGGCCGTCGAGCGACGGCCGCAGGCCGGGCGCAGCGGCTCGCCTTCGGGACGCATCGGCGGCAGCCGGAACACGCCGTACAGCGCGGCGAGGAAGCTGACCGCGTCGATGACGTAGCACAGCCTTGCAGGCCGCCGACCGGCACGATCAGCCCGGCCAGCAGCGGCCCGGCGAGCACGCTGACGTGCATCGTCAGCATCGTCAGCGCGGCGCCGGCCGGGATCTGATCCTTGGGCAGCAGGCGCGGCATGAACGTGCGCCGCGCAGGAGCGTTGACCGACGCCGACCAGCGCCTCAGCGGCCGTCAGCACGTACGAGCAGCCAGCACGCTGGCGCTGCCGGCGAAGGCCTGACGGCGAACGCGACCGACACCGCCATCAGGACCGTCGGGTGACCAGCACGAGCCGCCGCCGGTCGACCGCGTCGACGATGCGTGCCGCCGAAGCAGCCCGAAGCGCGATGGACGGGACGGCGATGGCCAGGCCGACGCCGCCGACGGCCGCGGACGAGTGCGTGAGCCAGGTAGACCTGCAGGGTCACGGCGAAGTTCGTCATCGCCGATCCCGAGCGAGGAGAAGGTCAGGCCGAACCACAGCCGCCGGTACGCGGGGGACTCCCGCAGCGGACGGATGTCGGCGAGCAGCCTGCGCTCAGGCACGCGGAGCCGCCCACGATCGCCGCGCGATGCGCGGGATCCAGGTTCGGCAGCTCAGCGGCGGCGTCGGCGATGCGATCGCGGAACGAGCGTCGCTTGAGCGCCTCCGCCAGTTCGTTCGACCACCTGGCTCAGCGGTGCGCTGAGCTCGGCGTTGAGCGCGGCGTAGGCGATCTCGGTGGCCTCCCACTCGGCGTCCAGGGCGGCCTTCATCGCCAGCGTCGTGTCGGTGAGCTGCACGAGCCGCTCGCGGGCGTCGGCGCCGGCGCCGAGCTCGACCAGCCCGCGCCGGCGCATCTCCGCGACGCTCTGGCTGGCAGCCGAGTGGGTCACGCCCGAGCGCCTCGGCCAGGGTGCGGATCGGCACCGGTCCGCTGGCGGCGATCGCACGCACGACGGCGGAGAAGCCGGCTGCGGTAGTCGGTGATGCCCAGGTCGGCCAGGGTGCGCACCACGTCGGCGTCCATCTCGTCGAGGAGCGCGCGCACCCGGGGCCCAGCGGGCTCTGCAGCAGCTTCGTCAGCCATGACCCGAAACTGTAACAGCGCATATACTGTAAGCGACCTGCACGACGGCGAGTGTCAGAAGGCGTCGGCGGCGCGCCGCTCGCCGAGCAGCAGGCCGATCGTGAGCTCGAGCCGGTTCGCCGACGTCGGTGGCCGAGGCGCGGCGGGTCACCCAGGCGACCAGGTTCGACAGCCAGACGTCGCTGATCACCCGGGCGATCGCGAGCTGCTCGTCGGTCGGCTCGTCGTTGCTCATGCGCGCGGGCGAACATGCGGTCCATCAGCCGGCCGACGGTGTCGACCTCGGCCGCGGCCGACGCGTCGGCGAACATGAACGCGCGCGTCATCGCCTCGGTCAGCTGCGGATCGCGCTGCATCGCCTTGGTGATGCCGCCGATCATGAGCATCAGCCGGTCGTACGGGGTGTCGCCGCGCAGGATCGCGCGGTCGATGCGGTCCTGGGTGCGCTCGAGCTCGCGGGCGAGGGCCGAGACCAGCAGGTGGATCTTGGACGGGAAGTAGCGGTACAGCGTGCCGAGTGCGACGTCGGCCCGCTCGGCGACCGCGCGCATCTGCACGGCGTCGTAGCCGCCCTTGGACGCGAGCGCGAGGGTCGCGTCGAGGATCCGCCGGCGCCGCTCGCGCTGCGCCGAGGAGCCCTGCTCGTCGGAGCCGCCGGGGTTGCGCCCGTTGCCGCGCGCGCGTGTCGAGGTCGTCATCTCTGTGCCCTTCACTACCGTGGACGGCGCGTTGGCGCCGTCCTACCCTGTCGAGGCTAGCATCCGATAGTGCGCGGAACCTGTTTCAGTATGATGTCGCGCGCGCTGCACTTCTCCCTTGCACTTGACGGCACATAGCGTTCTGGGCCTCAATAGAACCTGTTCTAGAACGAGGACGACCGAGGAGACGCCGTGCCGATCGCGACGACCGCGGAGCAGCGCGCCGCCGCCGACGCGATCCGCGCGTGGGCGCGGGGCGCCGATCTGCTGGCGACGGTTCGGGCACAGGAGCACGACCCGTCGGCATGGCGAGCGGCACTGGCGCGAGCTCACCGAGTTCGGCCTCTGCGACGGTACTCGCGGCCGGCGGCACCGTCACCGATCTCGCCGTGCTGCTCGAGCAGTGCGCAGCCGTGCTCGCGCCCGGCCCGGTGCTCGGCACCGCGCTGGCCAGCGCCGTGCTCGCGGGCGAACCCGGCGCTGTCGCGCTCGCGATGAGCCCGGTCGAGCTGACCGCGCGACGGCCGCCTGCACGGCGTCACCACCGTGCTGCGCGCCGGGCAGGGCGCGCCGATCCTGCTGCCGGCGCTCGGTGCTGCGGGCGAGCGGTGGTTCACCGTCGCCGACGACGCGCCTGGCGTGAAGCTGGTCGACGTACCGGGCGCCGACCTGTCCCGCCCGCTCGCCGAGCTCCGTCTCGACGCGGTCGCCGCCGATCCGGTGCGACGGCCCGGTGCGCGACCTGGCCGTCACGCTGATCGCGGCCGAGGCGGCCGGCGTTGCGGCCTGGTGCCTGCGCACCGCTGTCGAGTACGCGAAGGTGCGCGAGCAGTTCGGCAGGCCGATCGGCAGCTTCCAGGCGATCAAGCACCTCTGCGCCGAGATGCTCTGCCGCGTCGAGTCGGCTACCGCGCTCGCGTGGGACGCCGCCGAGGCAGCGGGGGACCGACGACCAGCATCCGCTCGCCGCAGCGGTGGCCGGTGCGGTCGTGCTCGACGCCGCCGTCGAGACGGCGAAGGACTGCATCCAGATCCTCGGCGGCATCGGCTTCACCTGGGAGCACGATGCGCACCTCTACCTGCGCCGCGCGGTCGCTCTGCGTGCGCTCGCCGGCGGCTCGGCGCTGTGGCAGCGACGGGTTACCGAGCTCAGCCGGGCCGGCGCGCGCCGGGTGCTGCGCGTCGACCTCGGCGAGCGCGAGAGCGAGCGGGCATCCATTCGCGAACGTGTCGAGGCGATCGCCGCCCTGCCCGCCGACGAGCGGCGGGTCGCCACTGGCCGAGTGCCGGCTTCCTCACCCCGCACTGGCCGCCGCCGCACGGTCTCGGCGCCGGCGCGGCCGAACAGGTGCTGATCGACCAGGAGCTCGGCCGGGCCGGCGTCACGCGTCCCGACATCGTGATCGCCGGGTGGGCGATCCCGACGATCCTGAGCTACGGCACGCGCGAGCAGATCGAGCGGTTCGCCGCACCGACGCTGCGCGGCGAGCTCACCTGGTGCCAGCTGTTCAGCGAACCTGATGCCGGCTCGGATCTCGCATCGCTGCGCACCCGCGCCGAGCGCGTCGACGGCGGCTGGTCAGCTGTCCGGGCAGAAGGTGTGGACGTCGGTCGCGCACCGCGCCGACTGGGCGATCTGCCTGGCCCGCACGAACCCGGACGCGCCCAAGCACAAGGGGATCACCTACTTCCTGGTCGACATGAAGTCGGCCGGGCATCGACGTCCGCCCGCTGCGCGAGATCACCGGCGAGGCGATGTTCAACGAGGTCTTCCTCGACGACGTGTTCGTGCCCGACGAACTCGTCGTCGGCGAGGTCGACGGCGGCTGGACGCTGGCCCGCGCGACGCTGGCCAACGAGCGGGTGGCGATGGGCCACGGGTCGAGCCTCGGCGAGGACGTCGAGCGGCTGCTCGAGCGTGCCGGCGACCGCGACGATGCCGCGGCGCAGGAGCGGCTCGGCCGCCTGGTCGCCGAGGGCCTGGCCTGCTCGCTGCTCGACCTGCGCGCCACGCTGCGCCAGCTCGACGGGCGCGATCCCGGCGCCGAGTCGAGCGTGCGCAAGCTGGTCGGCGTGCGGCATCGGCAGAACGTTGCCGAGCACGCCCTCGAGCTGCTCGGGGCGGACGGGCTCGCCGCGACTGCCGAGCTGGACGAATTCCTGATGACGCGCTGCCTGACCATCGCCGGCGGCACGACGCAGGTGCTGCTCACCGTGGCCGCCGAGCGGATCCTCGGGCTACCGCGCGGCTAGCCCGGCCTCGCCCGCGTCGGCCGTCGCCTTCGTCCACTCGAGGAAGCGTTCGACGCCGCGCACGACGTGCGCGCTGCGGATGGACGGGAAGATGTCGAACGCGTGCTGCGCACCGCGAATCTCGGCGTATGCAACGGGATTCTTCGATGTGTCCCGAAGCTTCGCCACGAACGCGCGAGCGTCGGCAACGGGCACGAGCGTGTCGTTGCTGCCGTGCAGCACGAAGAACGGCGGCGCATCGGCGTTGACCCGAAACAGGGGCGACGCGGCGCGGTAGTCGTCGGGATAGCGCGCATCCGCGGCCATCACGTACCGCCGCACGAGCCGATCGAGCCGCAGCTTCGAGGCGCGCGTGCCGTCTTCGTCGGTGAAGTCGTACACCCCGTAGTGCGGCACGCACGCCTGCACGCTGGTGTCGACTTCTTCGAAGCCGGGCTGCAAGGACTTGTCGTCAGCGGTGAGCGCCGCCATCGCGGCAAGATGCCCGCCCGCCGAGCCACCGGTCACGGCGATGAAGGACGGGTCGGCGCCGTACTCGTGGCCGTGCTCGCGAATCCACGCGATCGCGCGCTTGACCGCCACCAGGTGCTCGGGCCAGCGGGCCCGCGGCGAAAGCGGGTAGTTCATCGACACGCCCACCCAGTTGCGGGCCGCCATCCGCATCATCAGCGGCACGCCCTGCTGCTCCTTCTCGCCGATCACCCATCCGCCGCCGTGAATCTGCAGCACCACTGGCGCACCAGTCGGCTTGTCCCGGTGCTGGAACACGTCGAGCTCGAAACGCTTGCCGCCCGGGTGGTAGGGCAGCTTGCGGATGGCGCTCACGTTGACGTCGGCGCATCCGGAAGGGGTTGATCAGCGAGCGCCAGGGCGTGACGAGGTCGGCGGCCTCGGGCGCGTGCGCCAGGCGTTGCGCGTACTCGTCGCCGAGCGCTTCACGCAGCGCGTCCTCGACCTCGATCCGGGCGCGCTGCCCGCCGCCGATCAGGGCGGCATAACCGGCAGCGGCGAGGGCTGCCGCGGCGAGCACCGCTTCTCTCGGCGCGCCAGCCGTGCCGCGCGACCGTGACGGCGGTATCGGCCGCGGTCAGCGCAAGGAGGTGTGGCGCGAGCTCGGCGGTGAGCCAGCCGGCGAAGAAGGCAGGGACGGACGCCGGCGAACCGGGGATCGGGCGGTAGGCATTCGCGACGAGCGCGATGTTCGCGACTTGCCGGCTGAGGTACCGATCACGCACGGGTGCTTCCCATTCGCCAGGGACTAGAACACGTTCTATCTTAGTGGCATGGAGCGATTGAGCGGACTCGACGCGAGTTTCCTGTACTTCGAGACCCCTGCGCACCTGATGCACGTCTGCGGGCTCCTGGTGCTGGACACCTCTACGGTGCCCGACGGTTACAACTTTGCCAGGCTGCGCGAGACGCTGCGCAACCGCCTCGAGCGCAATCCGTCCTTCCGTCGCAAGCTGCACAACCCGGTGTTCAACCTCGATCACCCGGTGTGGGTCGACGACGAGGAGTTCGACATCGAACATCACGTCCGCCGCGCATCGGTGCCGGCGCCCGGCGGCGACGCGGAACTGGCGGACCTGTGCGCTGACATCGCCGGGCAGCCGCTGGATCGCAGCCGTCCGCTGTGGGAGATGTGGCTGATCGACGGGCTCGCCGAGCCGGATCGCATCGCAGTGATGACCAAGATGCACCATGCGACCGTCGACGGTGTCAGTGGCGCCAGCCTCGTGTCGGAGCTGTGCAGCATCGAGCCCGACGCGCCGCCGTTCGGTGAGCAGCAGGAGCACCCGCCGACGCCGAAACGTCCGCGCGACCGTGACATCGTCGTCGACGGGCTGATCGGCGTCGCGAAGCGCCCGCTGCGCCTGGCCAGCGTGCTGCCGCACACGATCGGTGCGATCCCGAACTGGATCGGTCGCGCCCGCCGCGGTGCAGCGATGGCCGCGCCGTTCACCGCACCCCGAACGTCGTTCAACGGAACGATCACCGGGCACCGAACGGTCGCGTTCGCGCGGCTCGACCTGGACGAGATCAAGGAGATCAAGAACGCATTCGGCACGACCGTCAACGACGTCGTGCTGGCGATGTGTTCCGGCGCGTTGCGCCGCTACCTGGACGACAACGGCGAGCTGCCCGACACCTCGCTCATCGCGATGGTGCCGGTGTCGGTGCACGGCAAGACGAAGCGAGGCGGCACGAACAAGGTGTCGGGGATGTTCTCCAGCCTCGCCACGGACATCGAGGAGCCGGCACAACGCCTGCTCGCGATTGCCGAGGCAAACCGGGCGGCCAAGGAGCACCACCAGACACTGTCCGCGTCGCTGCTGCAGGATTGGGCACAGTTCGCCGCGCCCAACACGTTCGGCATGGCGGTGCGCGTGTACTCCAGGCTGCGGCTTGCCGATCGCCACCCGGTCGTGCACAACCTGGTGATCTCGAACGTTCCAGGACCGCCGATGCCGATCTATTTCGCCGGCGCTCGCATCGTCGGGTTCTTCCCGTTCGGCCCGGTGTTCCACGGTGCCGGTCTGAACATCACCGTGCTGTCCAACGACGGGCACGTCGACGTCGGTCTCATCGCCGCGCGCGAGCTCGCCCCGCACCTGTGGTCGCTGGCCGACGACATGGGCCTCGAGCTGGCTGAGCTGCTCAAGGCTGCCCGAGAGCATGGCGACGCGCCGACACCGAAGCGCAAGCAGCGAGCAGCGCGGGCGTGAACCGCTCCGCGTCGAGCACAACGGCTGCGTGACCTGAGTCGATCTCGAACGCTGTCGCGTCGGGGAGGTTGCGAACGAGCGCGCGTTGATGCGCCGCTGGCACCGCGTGGTCACGCAGGGTGATCACGACGCCGCCGGGCGCGTTGAGCTGATGTGCCCACGACGTCGAATCGAAGCGGGCAAGCACAGCGGTCGCGCCGGCGATCTCGGCCGGACTTGTCGTGCGGAACTGCGCGAGGGCCCACCGGTTCGCGTCGGTGAAGTCGGCGAGCGGGGCGCCGAACGGGCCGCCGCGCAGCTTGCGTTCGGCCATCAGCCCGATGCGGTAGGCCAGTACGCGTAACGCCAGCGGTTCCACCTCGCCGCGCCGGAAGCGCATCGTGGCGGCGCCGAGCACGTACCCGTCAACACGATCGCGATGGCGGTGTGCCACGAGTTGGGCGACGAGCGCTCCCATCGAGTACCCCACCGGAACGAAGCGTTCGATGCCGAGGGCATCGGCGACCGCGACCGTGTCGTCGGCGAGATCGTCGAGCTCGAAGTGCGGTGAGCGAATCCCGCGGCCGTGCCAGCGCTGGTCGTAGGTGATGACGCGGTATCGCTCGCTGAGTGCGTCCAGCGACGGGTACCACGTAAGTAGGCCGGTACAGGCCAGCGCGTGCAGCAGGATGAGGGTCGGCGCGTCGGCGCGCCCGCTCGCCGGCGGCCCGGTGTCGACGACGAATGTGCTGCCGCGTCCGGCGAGCTCGGTCATCTGGCCGGTGGGCAGGGCGGTGACGGGCGGCACGGTGACGAACCGGCCGGTGACACCCCAACCGAGGTCGGTGATGCGTCCCACGCGGTGAATCCCCTCCGTCCGCCAGCGCGGGTTGCCGCGTGGCCCTCTGTCCTCAATACTAGAACACGTTCTACACGATCGGAGGAGCGGCGCGTGGACTTCACGCTCGACGAGACGCAGCAGGCCGTCGCGGATCTTGCGGCAACCGTGCTGCGCGCCGAACCCGACCACGGCCGCGCCACGAACGCGCTGGCCGGAGCGTCCGGCTACGACGAGACGCTGTGGAAGGCGATGGCACAGGCCGGCTTGCTCTCGCTCGCGGTGCCGGCCGAGCACGGTGGTGACGGTCTCGGTGCGATCGAGGTGGCGGCCGTGCTCACTGAGGCGGGGCGGCAGGTGCAGCCGTTGCCCGCGCTGGCGACCCTCGCGCTCGGTGTCCTGCCGCTGGCTGCATTGGGTGCGGCCGACCACCTGACCGGCGTTGCTGATGGCGCGGTGTTGACGGCGGCGTTGCGTCCGATGACCTGGACCGACGGCACGCTTACGGGTCGCGTCAGCGGGGTTCCGTATGCCGCGCAGGCGCAGTGCATTCTCGTTCCGGTTGACGGCGGCATCGCGCTCATTGCACCCGATGCCGATGCGGTGACGTTGACGCGGACAACCACATCGACCGGTGCGCCTGAATACACGGTGGAGTGCAGGTCGACGCCCGCCGAGCTCGTGCCGGGCGATGCTTCGGTGCTGTCGCGGTTCGCAGTCGCTGGTGCGATAGCGGTTGCCGACGGCGTGCTGGCCGGTGCGTTGGAGCTCACGGCGACGCACGTGCGCGAGCGGATCCAGTTCGGCCGTCCACTGGCGGCATTCCAGGCAGTCGCGCAAGAAGTCGGCGACGTGTACATCACTGCGCGCACGATCCACCTCGCGTCGACCGCTGTGAACTGGGAGCTGGCCAACGGACGCGATGCGTCCGACGACATCGAGATCGCGGCGTACTGGTTGGCAGCCGAACTTCCGGCGGCGCTGCAGATGTGCCACCACTTACACGGAGGTCTCGGCGTCGACATCACCTACCCGCTGCATCGGTACTACTCGCAGGCGAAAGACCTTGCGCGCATGGTCGGCGGGGCGGCGTACCGACTCGATCGGGTGGGTGCGGCATGCAGATAGAGCTGACCGGGGAGCAGGCGGCGCTGCAGGACGAGCTGCGCTCGTACTTCGCGTCGGTGGTCACGCCCGACGAGGCTCGGTCGATGCTCGTCGAGCGGCACGGCGCCGTGTACCGCGACGTGGTGAAGCGGCTGGGGCGTGATGGCTGGTTGGGCGTCGGCTGGCCGGCCGAGTTCGGTGGGCGTGGATTCGGGCAACTCGAACAGACGATCTTCGTCAATGAGGCGTCGCGTCGTGATGTGCCGCTGCCGTACGTGACGCTGCAGACAGTCGGCCCGGTGTTGCAGCAGTACGGCACGCAGGAACAGAAGGATTTCTTCCTGCCGCGCATCCTGTCCGGTGACCTGCACTTCGCGATCGGATACACCGAGCCCGAGGCGGGGACGGATCTGGCGAACCTGCGCACGTCTGCCGTGCGCGACGGCGACACGTACATCGTCAACGGGCAGAAGGTGTTCACGACCGGTGGGCACGACGCCGACTACATCTGGCTGGCCTGCCGCACGGATCCATCGGCGCCGAAGCACAAGGGCATCTCGATCCTCATCGTCGACACGTCCGACCCTGGTTTCTCCTGGACGCCGACCGTCACTGCCGACGGCGCGCACCACACGAACACGACCTACTACCAAGACGTTCGCGTGCCCGTCACGATGCGGGTCGGCGAGGAGAACGCCGGCTGGCAACTGATCACCACCCAGCTCAATCACGAGCGCGTCATGCTCGGCCCGGCCGGGCGGCTCGCCGGGTTGTACGAGCGGGTGCATGAGTGGGCCACCCGACCGGGCGCGGACGGCTCCCGTCCGATCGATTCTCCTGACGTGCTCCGCGCTCTTGGTGAGACTCGGGCGACGACGCGGATCAATGAGTTGCTCAACTGGCAGGTTGCGTGCGGCGGTGACGAGGTCGACGTGGCCGATGCGTCGGCGACCAAGGTGTTCGGGTCGGAACGCGCGCAGCGCGTGTTCCGGCTGCTCGAAGAGGTGGTCGGGCGGCACGGCGATCCGGCCGATCCGCAGACCGGCGAGCTGATGCACTGGCTGGACGTGCAGGCTAAGCGCACCCTCGTGCTCACCTTCGGTGGCGGCGTGAACGAGGTGCAGCGCGAGCTGATCTGCATGTTCGGGCTGAAGCTGCCGCGAGTGCCCCGATGAGTGTTCTGGACGTTGCTGCTTCGTTGCAGGCGGCGGGTGAGTGCGCGCCGCGCGCGGGCCGCGACCCGATCAACCAGGCGATGATCAACAACTGGACCGAGGCGCTCGGCGACGAGAATCCGCTTTATTCGGCGGGAATTGCGCCGCCGGCGATGATCCAGGTTTGGACGATGCAGGGCCTGCACGGCGTACGCGCGACCGATGACCCGCTCGGGTTGATGATTGCCGCACTCGACGGCGAGGGTTACACGTCGATCGTCGCGACGAATTGCGAGCAGACCTATCACCGGTACCTGGCGGTCGGCGAGCAACTGACCGTGACGACACGGCTGGAGGATGTCGTCGGTCCGAAACAGACCGCGCTCGGTGAAGGCTGGTTCGTCACGACCCGCAATGTCTGGTACGCCGGCGATGAGCCGGTCGCCGAGATGTTGTTCCGCGTGCTCAAGTTCAAGCCGGCGCCGGTGGTCGACACTTCGGCGGTCATCCGCCCGGTGATCAGCCATGACACCGCGTTCTTCTGGGAGGGGACCGCCGCGGGCGAGTTGCGCATCCAGCACTGCCCCTCGTGCGACGCGTTGCGTCACCCGCCCGGCCCGATGTGCCCGGCGTGCAGCGCCGACAAGCCGGATTGGATCGTCGCCTCGGGCCGCGGAACCGTGTTCAGCTACGTCGTGCACCACCACCCCAAGGTGCCGGGCAAGACGCTGCCCTTCGTCGTCGCGTTGGTCGAGCTTGAAGAGGGTGTGCGCATGATCGGTGAGCTGATCGACGCCGACCCGTCGTCGGTCTCGATCGGCATGCCGGTACGGCTCGCCCTCACCAAGATCGACGACGAGCTGACATTGCCGTATTGGAGTCCGGCATGATCGGCACCGAATTGCCTTCGATGACCATCTCCGCGACACCGACGTTCGTGGTGTCGTCCGCGCTTGCCACCCGCGACTTCCAGGACGTGCACCACGATCGCGATGCGGCCGTTGAGCGCGGGTCCAAGGACATCTTCGTCAACATCCTCACCGACACCGGGCTGGTGCAGCGGTTCGTGACTGACTGGGCAGGTCCGTCCGCACGCGTGCACAGCATCTCGATCCGTCTCGGGGTGCCGTGCTACGCCTATGACACGCTCGTGTTCACCGGTTCGGTGACGGCTGTCGATGACGACGTGCTCACAGTGTCGGTGACGGGCCGTGGCCAGCTCGGCGACCACGTCGTCGGCACAGTGCGAGTCTCGAGATGACGCTTTCCGGAGCAGCTGCCATTGCCGGCATTGGCGCGACCGAGTTCTCGAAGGACTCGGGACGGTCGGAGCTGCGGCTTGCCGCCGAGGCCGTGCGCGCGGCGATTGCCGATGCAGGTCTGCAGCCGGCCGATGTCGACGGGCTCGTTACGTTCACCCAGGACACCAACACCGAGGCCGCTGTGGCACGCGAGGTGGGCATTGCGTCGCTGTCGTTCTTCAGCCGCATCCACTACGGCGGCGGGGCTGCGTGCGCGACCGTGCAACAGGCGGCGATGGCGGTCGCGACGGGTGTTGCCGAGGTGGTCGTGTGTTACCGCGCCTTCAACGAGCGTTCCGGGCAGCGGTTCGGGCAGGTGATGACCGGGCTCGCCGGTGCGCCGACATCGTCAGGAGTCGACGCGTCGTGGTCGTATCCGATGGGGTTGGGCACCCCGGCCGCGTGGGTGGCGATGATCGCGCGGCGGTACATGCACGTGTACGGCGCGACGTCCGCGGACTTCGGCGCGGTGGCTGTCGCGGATCGCCGCGCAGCGGCGAGCAACCCGAAGGCATTCTTCTACGGCAAGCCGATCACGCTGGAGGACCATCAGGCGTCGCGATGGATCGCCGAGCCGCTGCACTTGCTCGACTGCTGTCAGGAGAGCGACGGCGGTGTTGCGGTTGTCGTCACCTCAGCCGATCGTGCCCGTGACCTGCCGAATCCGCCGGTACTGATCCAGGGCGCGGCGCAGGGGAGTGGCTCCGATCAGTTCGTGATGACGTCGTACTACCGCGACGGGCTGACCGGCCTGCCCGAGATGGGCATCGTCGGATCGCAGCTGTGGAAACAGTCGGGCGTGCGGCCTGAAGACATCGACGTTGCCGTGCTCTACGACCACTTCACGCCGTTCGTGCTGATCCAGCTGGAAGAACTCGGGTTCTGCGCACGGGGGGAGGCGCGCGACTTCATTGCCGACGGAGCGCTGGAGCTGGACGGGCGGTTGCCGATCAATCCCAACGGCGGACAGCTCGGCGAGGCCTACATCCACGGCATGAACGGGATCGCCGAGGGCGTGCGGCAGGTGCGCGGCACCGCAGTGAATCAGATCGACGGTGCTGCGCACGTGCTCGTGACGGCCGGCACCGGCGTACCGACCTCTGGGTTGGTGCTGGGCGCTGCCTAGCTCCCGGGCGGGGTGTACGTGAGACCGCCGGCCGACCCGAGCATCTCGGCGAACGCGGCTGTGTCGATGAGCTCGTGCGTCTCGAGCGCGCCGAACGCGCCAGTGCTCGTGACGGCGAGACTGACCGCACCCGCAGACGCACTGCTGGGTACCTCGAAGACGACGAAGCCGTCCCACTGGCCGAACATCAGGTAGTAGGCCAACATCTTGCCGCCGGCCGACTCGCAGAGCTTGCTCACCACCGCGCCGCGATCGCTCGGGTTGGCCATCATGGCCTTGATCGTCTCGGCCCTGAACTTGAAGAAGATCACGAATTTCGCCATCGCCCTCACCTCTCCCGGTCGGTTTGTCACCTTACGCGCTGGGGTCACCTTCTAAAACCGGCAGCGACGAGGTCGTTGGGTGGTTGGCTGGTTGCCGCTTTCGGCTGTGCTTCTTGTTCGGTGTCTGTGCGGAAATTCTTTTGAAAATCGTTGGATTCTCTCCTCGAACTACCCCCGGAAATTGTCAGAGGGTGTCCCTAAAATCAAACACGTGGACGAGATCGATCAACGGTTCGACGCCTGGCTGGCCCAAGCGCCGGTCACCGATCCGGGCACGGCCTCGATGGACACCAACCTGGCCATGGCCGAACGCTACGAGCGGCTGATCGGCTATGCCCAGGCCCGGCAGGCGCGCCATCTGGCGCAGATCGAGATGCATCCCGATCCGGTGCCCGGACCGGTGTCGCCCACCGCGCGGGAGCGGATCGATCTGGACCGGACCGCGCAGCTGTCGGCGACCCAGGAGGTGGCGTGTCTGTTGCGGTGGTCGACCGGCTACACGCATCGGACGCATGCACGACGCGACCCGGCTGGTGAGCGAGCTGCCCGCCACGCTGGCCGGGGTGGAGCAGGGCAAGTTCGGGTATCTGCACGCAACCTCGCTGGTCACCGCCACCAAAGACCTCGACCCGCACGTCACCGGCAAGGTTGAGGCCAAGGTGCTCGATCGGGCCCGGCACGCAGACGGTCAGCGAGTTCCGTGCCGCGGCACGGCGCTGGGTCGCCAAACTCGACCCGCGCGGCGAGGAGCAGCAGCACGCCGATGCGGTTGCCGAGCGGCGGGTCTGTCACCAACCTGACGCGCATGCGATGGCCTGGATCAACTCCTACCTGCCCGCCGCCGACGCCCAGGCGGTGCTGACCGCAGTCCAGGCGATGGCCGACAAACTCAAGAGCGCCGCCGACCCGGATGACTGCCGCAGCGCTGACCAGTACCGTGCCGACGCGCTGGTCGCGATCTGCCTGGCCGCCCTGCACGGCCAGACGATCGAGGGGTTGCCGAAGTGGCAGGGCCGCCACCCCCAAGTCCAGGTCGTCGTCGCCTTATCGACACTGCTGCGGTTCGATGAGCAGCCCGGTGAGCTGGCCGGCTACGGACCCATCCCCGCCGACCTCGCCCGCACCATGGCCGCCGACCCCACCGGCACCTGGACCCGGCTGGTCACCGACGACCTCGGCCACCTGGTCGACTACGGGCGGGAGAAATACCGGCCACCCCAAGACCTCATCGACCACGTCACCGCGCGCGACCGCACCTGCCGCGGACCGCACTGCCACCGCCACGCCCGCCGCTGCGAAGTCGATCACGTCATCCCGTTCAGCGAAGGCGGCCACACCAACGCCGCCAACCTCGGACCGGAATGCCCACGCGAACACCACCTCAAACACGACGCCGGCTGGCACACCCAACGACTACCCGACGGCACCATCCGCTGGACCACCCCCACCGGACGCAACTACGACCGACCACCCGACACCTTCCCGACCGACCAACCCGCCCCAAACCGGAGCCGGACGACGAAGAAGACGAACCACCACCGTTCTGAGCAACGGAGTTCTTGTTACTCGGCTTCCTCTGCCTGTGTAATCCACGCAGAGAACAGCGGCATGCCGGCCCAAGCTGATGCCTTGTCATCGACCGCCACTGCAACCACGGCGTGCGGATGGGTGTACTCGACCAACGCGTCGCGCACGCGCACTTCGTTCGGGTACATCCGAGCGCTGACCGCCCGCATGATTGAGGTGATCGCGGCAGCCTTGAAGCCGTCCCGGGTGTACTGCGCGATCGCAGCCTGCACCGCCGCGGTTCGCAAACCGCCGACCAGTTCGGCGAGAGCTGAACCGGCGACATCGAATCCCAGGTCGCCGAGCTGGATCAGGTTGTGCTTCGACTCAACCGACCATGCGGGCAGGATCGCCTGGACGCGCTCCGCGTCGTGATCGCCCCGCTCAACGCGCTCGGTGAGTGTCCAGGAGTGCCCGTTGCCGAGTGGAACGTCAAAGAGTGAGACCTGCCCTGGCACGGGTGCGCTCCGAGCGAGTGCGGTTGCGATCGTGTGCGCCTGTTCGAGCACGTCCTGTGCAGGCACATCGGGATCGGCGATCACGGACACAACGAGCATGTCGGTGTCGGTCGCTGCGCCGGCATGTGCGGCCATCAAGCCGCGGTCGGTAGCGACAAGCGCGTTGATCCGGTCGCGTCCGGCGGAAAGCAGGAGCGTGCGAACCGAGTCGAAGCCATTCGTGGGCGGAAGCAGCAGGTCATTGGCAGACGCAGAGCTGAACGGGCGCCGCCAGCTGATCTCGCACGCGATCGCGCTGCTCAGCACGAAGATCGCATCGCTCAGATCAAGTGGAAACTGCTTGATCAGTCCGAGCGTGTGCTTGACCGCCCAGGCGTCCGCATCGGCCTGACTGGGAACCGGCCCCATCTCCACCTCGTGCGGCAGCGAGTCGAACCAGGCGTCAAGAGCGTCGCTGTGCACAGCAGTCCACGCGGCAGTAGCCAGGTGCAGGACGTCTGGCGGTTTCGCGAGCAACCTTCGAGCCTCGGCAGACGCTTCGTCCACCGGCATCCCGAGCACGTGCTCGAGGTGCGGGCGCAGATCTTCGCCCGCGGCGGTGCCGACCAGGGCTAGCACGAGCCAGGCGCCGAACGGCGATGCGATGTGATGCTTAGCACCGATCGCGCGGTGCATCCGCGCTGCGTATGCAGTCACCGCCGCCCGAACGTCGCTCACGCGTAGCGCTTCTCCGCTCGGGCACGTGCCTTGATCGCCTCGATCTCCGCGATTCTTCGGCGGCGCAGACGTGGTCAGGTGCGACAGCAAATGCTCCGTCGCGTGGGCAACGGCAGCGACGGCCTCGTCGAATGCGGCCTGGTTCGATGCGGACGGCTTCGTCGTCCCTGCGACCTTGCGGACGTACTGCAACGCGGCAGCGTGCACCTCACCGCTCGTCGCGGGCGGATCGAAGTTGTGCAGGGTTCGGATGTTGCGACACATCCCTCCACGATGCCATGCGAAGCCCGCCGACACGCCCGGGACGATCCACACATTTGACACAGGAGGGGCAGGTGAACAACCGTCGGAAGGGTCCAGCGACATAGTCAAACGGCAAGGGAGTCCCATCGTGTTGACGCTGACCGACAGCGCCACAACCGAGATCCGCAACCTGATCGACAACAACCCCGACGTCCCCGACGACGCCGGTGTCCGCATTGCCACCAGCCCGGACGGCACGACGCTCACGCTGTCCCTCGCGCTCGTCCCCAGCGAGGACGACGCGGTCGTCACCGAGGACGGCGCGCGCGTGTTCCTGGAGTCCGGCGCAGCCCAGCTGCTCGACGACAAGGCGTTGCACGCCGCGGTGGACGAGCAGGGCCAGGTGCAGTTCGCGCTGGCCGAGCAGGCCGGCAGCTGACCAACGAGCTACGCGACCAGCCCGCGGCCGGTGACGAGCGGCAGATCGAGCGCCGTCACCAGCCCGGGCGCGGCCGCAACAACCGCCTCCACCGAGTTGACCAGGCGCATGGCAGTGGCCTTGAGCCCCGCGGTGTTGTGGTCCCCGTCGGTTCCAAGGAGCTGCAGGTCGAGGGTGTAGTTCGGCTCACCGCTCACCTTCACCCGATAGCAGCCCTGCCCGGACGGCTGCGGCCATTCCGGGGCCAGGTCCGGACGCAACCGGGTGACGTGCTCGAGCACGCACACCGGCCGTCCGCCGCGCATGCCGAGCACCTCGAACCGAAGCGCCGCCATCGTGCCTTCTTCAATCGTGCCCGAGGCGATCTCGAACTTCTCCGGCGCGGGTAGTCGCTGCGACCGTCTCGGTCACCTCGTCGAGTTCCACGTCGAGGCCGGCGGCGAGCTGGCGCACCACCGAACCCCACGCAAGCGACAGCACGCCGGGCATCAACAGCATCGGCGTCTCGTCCAACGGCTTGCCGAAGCCCATCACGTCGAACAGCACCGTGGCGTTGTCGTAGGTCGAGTAGTCGAGCAGCTCGAAGCAGCGCACCTCGTCGATCCGTTCGGACACCGACGTGAGCACGAGCGGCAGCCAGTCGTTCGCGAAACCAGGATCGACGCCGTTGACGAACAAGGATGCACCGCCCGCCGCGGCGGCCGCTCGGATCGGATCGGTCACTTCGGGTGGCACAACTCCGTCCGGATACTGCAGGAACACCGGGCACGACGACACCACGTTGATGCCGGCGGCGAGGAAGCGCTTGAGATCCTCGATCGCCTCGACCAGCCGGTTGTCTGCCATCGCGGTGTACACGATGCAATCGGGCTTGAGCGCGATGAGCGCATCGGCATCGGTGGTTGCTGCCACGCCGAGTGACCGGTCGAGGCCGGCGAGCTCGCCCGCGTCACGTCCGGCCTTGGCGGGGCTCGACACCCACACGCCGACGAGCTCGAGTTCCGGACGTGCAGCAATGCCCGCGATCGCGTGCCGCCCCACGTTTCCCGTGCTCCACTGCACCACACGTATCGACATGCGCGACCTCTCTAAAGATCCGGGATGGGCAGTTGCATGTTCGGTCGCTGCAGCCCGCCATGCACATCAAGCACCGCACCGGTGAGGTACGAGCCCGCGGGGGAGGCCAGGTAGACGACCGCGGCAGCAATGTCCTCAGCCGCACCAAGCCGCTTGAGCGGCGTGGCATTCTCGATGCCGGTGCGCATCTCGTCATTGGCCATCACGATGTCCAACGCCGAGGTCGCGATCGAGCCGACCGCGATGGCGTTCATCCGCACGCGCGGCGCGAGGTCTTCAGCGGCGAGTTCGGTGTAATGGATGAGCGCACCCTTCGCGGTGCCGTAGGCGAGGTAGCCACGGCCGGCGAGCTTGCCTACGACCGAGGCGATGTTGATGACGGAGCCGCCGCCGTTCTCGAGCATCAGCGGAACGGACGACGTGGTGAGCGCGTGCGCTGTCGAGACGTTGAAGTGGAAGGCGCGCTCGAGAAATCCGACCGATGTGTCCAGATACGTGCGCGGCATCGTTCCACCGACGTTGTTCACCACGACGTCGAGGCGGCCGAACACCTCGCGGGCTGCGCCGGCGAGCGAGCGCACGGCCGCCTCGTCGTTGAGATCCGCGACGACGACGTGTGCCTTGCGGCCAACCGCTTCGACCGCTGCCGCAGTCTCCTGCAGCTGCTCGGCCGTGCGCGCCGAGATCACCACGTCAGCGCCGGCTTCGGCGAGCGCGATGGCCGAAGCCGCACCGATGCCGCGCCCGGCGCCGGTAACGATCGCGACCTGATCGTCAATGCGGAACCGGTCCAATATCGACATGGCTATTTCGCTCCTGCTGCTGACTGCCCGGCCAGTCGGCCGAACAAGGTGGAATCTCCGAGCGACAGGCCACTGCAATAGCCCTGCGCAGCAACGCCGGACGTGGTCCGTCCTGCTGCATACAGCCCGGGGATAAGGGCGCCGTCGTGGTCGAGCACCGAGCCGTCCGGCAGCGTATGCAAGCCGCCGAGCGTGAACGGTGCGTAGATGAACTTGTCCGCTCGCAGGTCGAAGGCGGCGACCGGCCCGCGCAGTGGTGTGAGCACCGGATCGCGCTTGTGGAACAGCGGGTCCTCGCCGGCGGCGGCGTGTTCGTTGAAGTAGTCGAGCGTGGCGGCAAGCGAACCGACCGGCAGGCCGATCTCGTGCTCCAATTCCGCGACGGTCTCGCACACCCACGTCGCCGGGATGTTCAGCCAGTTCGGCGCGTAGTGCTCCTCGTCGACGATGAGGTACGCCTGCCCGCCTTGCTGCACGAGCGCGGCCTGGCCGACGCGGCCCATGTAGGTGTCCTCGTTGATGAACCGCTGCCCGTACCGGTTGACGATGATGCCGTGCACGAGGCTGCGCGGCGCATTGAACGGCAGTGCGCACTCGATCGCGTCCATCCGCTTCACCCGTGCGCCGACAGCGATCGCCATCCGGATGCCCGCGCCGTCGTCACCGTCGGTGCCCAACCGCAGCGGCGTTGCATGCACGGCCGGTGCGTACTGCTCGATCATCTCGGCGTTCTGGATGAACCCGCCGGCGGTGAGCACGACGCCGGTGCGCGCGCGCAAGTGGATCGGCTCGCCGTACTGCGTCGCCACTACTCCGACAACCCGGCCGTCGTGATCGGTGATGAGTCGTTCGACGCGGGTGTCATAACTGGCCCGAGCGCCGGCCTCCGTCGCGGCCGCCGACAGCTTTTGCATCAGCACTCCGCCGCCGGGACGGCCGCCCTGGGTCACGTGACCGCGCGGCGCGGGTGTCGCGATCTCGTCGTAGGGGTGCGCGTTCTCGCCGCCGGTGAACATCAATCCCTCGCCGTCGAGCGCCGAGGTGCCATTCGCGTGCGGCATGACCGTGCCGAGAAACTCGACGCCACGCTCGACCAGCCAGTCGCGATGCTCCAGGCTGCGGTCGCAGTACAGATCGATCTTGGCTTCGTCGGGGGACGGACCGCAGGACGCTTTGAGGAACGCGCGCATGTTCTCGACGGTGTCCTCGAAGCCGGCCTGCTTCTGCTCGGGGTGCCGCCGCCGAGATAGATGAACCCGTCCGACATCGCAGCTGCGCCGCCGGGCGCACCCGCGCGCTCCAAGACCAGGACCGATGCACCTGCCGTTGCGGCTTCGTAGGCAGCCGAGGCGCCGGCCGCGCCGAAGCCGACGACGATGACGTCGACCTCGTCATCCCACGTCTTGATCTCACCCACAGCCTTCGGCGCAACACTCATGACGCGACCTCCAGCGACGCGCCTGACAAAGCCGGCGCATCGTCGCGCTCGACCACGGTCGTGGTGAGGACGAAGCCGGTGTCGGAGCGCCAGACCGACGTGCGCAGCGTCTCGCCGGGGAACACCACACCGGCGAAGCGCACCTCGAACGCACGTAGCCGAGTGACGTCGCCGTCCAACAGTTCGTCAACGAGGGCTTTGGCGACCATCCCGTAGGTGCACAGCCCGTGCAGGATCGGCTTCGAAAAGCCCGCGGACTCTGCGAACGACGGGCGCGAGTGCAGCGGGTTGCGATCACCGAGCAGCCGGTACCAGAGCGCCTGCTGCGGCAGGGTCGGCGTGACGATGACGGTGTCCGGCTCCCGGTCGGGCGGCCCAGGCGGGCCGGACGGACCGCGCGAGCCGCCGAAGCCACCCTCGCCACGGGCGAAGATGCTCGAGGTGTTCGTCCAGAGCGGTGCGCCGTCGAGGTCGGTCACCACGGTCTCGGTGACGACTACCGCGGCCGCGCCCTTGTCCCAGATGTCCTTGACGCGAGCGACGGCGCGGGCCTTGCCGTCGGTGGGCAGCGGCCGGTGCACGTCGATGCGCTGCGTGCCGTGCAGCACCTTGGTGAGGTCGATCGAGATGCCGGGGTACTCGACGCGCGGCTCCTCGGTGGCATGCACCGACGGCGCGACGACCGCGAACGTCGGCAGCACCTGCAGATCGTCCTCAGTGGCGTACTGCAGTTCGCGCGGGTCAGTCGGGTCGCTGCCTGCGCCGAGTGCGAGGTGGTAGAGCAGTACGTCCGACGATGTCCACTCGAAGTCGTCGGCGGGCCGGGCGGCACCGATCGCGATCGCTGGGTCAATGGGCACGGTCGAGCTCCTCCGTCTTCGTGCGCGCTCGCTCGGCGATGTCGAGTGCGGCGAGATAGCCGAAGGTGATTGCTGGTCCGATCGTCGCGCCGGGGCCGGCGTAGGTGTGTCCCATCACGGTGCCGCTGACGTTGCCGGCGGCGTACAGACCGTCGATGACCGAGCCGTCGGCGCGCAGCACGCGCGCACGCGTGTCGGTGCGCAGCCCGCCCTTCGTCCCCAGATCGCCGGGAACCATCGTGATCGCGTAGTACGGGCGCCTGGTCGATCGGCGACAGGCACGGGTTGGGCTTGATCGTCGGGTCGCCGTAGTAGCGGTCGTAGCCGCTGTTGCCGCGGCCGAACTGCTCGTCGCGTCCGGTCTTTGCGTAGCCGTTGAACGGTCGTGACCGTGCGTTCGAGCGCCGTCGCGTCGACACCGATCTTCTCGGCGAGTTCACCGATCGTATTCGCGCGCTGGATGATCCCGGCCTTGTACCAGCGTCCGGGGAACGGGCGCCGCGGCGGCACCCCGGCGAACACGTACCGGTTGCGGTATCGCTGGTCGATCACCATCCAGCACGGGATGTTCTCGCCAGGACCCTCGCCTCGACCGAACTCGTCGCCGCCGTACATCCGGTGTGTCGCCTCGACGTAGGGGAGCGCCTCGTTCATGAATCGCTCGCCGCGCGCGTTCACCATGATGCCGCCGGGCAGGGTTCGCTCGGCGAGGCAGAACCACGGCCCGCCGGTCAGCGGGACGGACGGACCCCACCACGCGTCGTCCATGAGATCGAGCGCCGCCCCGAGCCGTTCGCCGGCGAGGATGCCGTCGCCGGTGTTGGCCGCGGCACCGACCGTCCACGCGCTGCCGATCGGTTCGCGCTGGTACTGCTTGCGCATCGCCTCGTTGTGCTCGAAGCCGCCGCAGCCGAGCACCACGCCGTGCCGCGCGCGGATCGTGCGCTGCTCGCCGTCGTGGGTGACGATGACGCCGGTGACCCGGCCGTCGGAGACTTGCAGCTCGTCGAGTGCGGTGTCCAGCAGCAGCGGAACGCCGGCCTGTTCGAGCCCGACCCGCAGCGCGGCAGCAAATGCCTGGCCGCGCACCACGAGATCCTTGCGAGTGAGCATCGACCAGATCCAGCGCAGGCCGATGCGCAGCACCCGCAGCACGCCGCGCGGGTGGCGCATCATCAGCGTGGCCCAGCGGAAGTCGGCCTGCGTGACGGTGACGTTGAGCGGCGACTTGCCGTAGTCGGGTTCGAGGTGGGCGCGTTCGGCGCCGAGTTGCTTGCAGGTCGAAAGGCTTCGGCTCGATGGAACGGCCACCGACCCGCCCGCCCGGCGCTTCGGGGTAGTAGTCGCTGTAGTCGGGAACCCATTGCATGCGCAGCGGCGAGTTGCGCAACAGGAAACCGAGCGCCTCCGGGCCGCGGTCGAGGTAGGTGTCGATGCGCTCGGGCCGAACGTGCTCGCCGACGATGCTGTGCAGGTAGGTACGGGCGGCTTCCGGGGTGTCGGTGACGCCGTCGCGGCGCAGCACCTCGTTGTTCGGGATCCACACCCCGCCGCCCGAGCGTGCGGTCGACCCGCCGAAGCAGCGCGGCCTTCTCGATGACGACGCTCGACAGGCCCTGTTTCGCGGCGGCGAGAGCGGCCGCCATCCCGGCCGCGCCGCTCCCCACCACGACGACGTCGTACTCGTCATCCTGCATGTGGAACAGGTTATAGTTCTCGGCTGGTATTGCAAGACAGACTGGGCATAGACTTGGGCGATCTCGACATAGAACGTGTTCTAGGTTAGGACGATTCCGAGGAGGTGCCGTGCTCACCGCCGAGCAGCGCGCCGAGGTCGCGCACATCCTGCGCGTCGCCGAGGCCGAACGCACCGCGATCCCGCCGCTTGTCGCAGTCGTTGCCCGGAGATCGACGTCGAGGACGCCTACCGCATCCAGCTGGTCAACATCGACCGGCGGCTGGCCGGCGGCGCCAGCGTCGTCGGGCACAAGGTCGGGCTGTCGTCCGAGGCGATGCAGCAGATGATGGGCGTCGACGAGCCCGACTACGGCCACCTGCTCGGCGACATGGCCCTGGACGAGGGCACGCCGGTCGACGCCGACGCGCTACCTGCTGCCGCGGGTCGAGCCCGAGGTCGGCTTCGTGCTCGGCGCCGACCTGCCCGGCGAGGGCTGCACCGAGGACGACGTGCTCGCCGCGACCGACCGCGTGACCGCGGCGCTGGAACTGATCGACAGCCGGATCGAGGACTGGAAGATCGGCCTCGCCGACACCATCGCCGACAACGCGTCCTCGGCCGGCTTCGTGCTCGGCGCGGCGCGGATCGATCCGCGCGAGCGTCGACCTGCGCGCCATCCCGGTCACGCTGTGGCGCAACGACGAGGAGGTCGGCGTCGGGCGCAGTCGGACGCCGTGCTCGGCAACCCGGTCACCTCCGTCGCCTGGCTGGCCCGCAAGGTCGCCTCCTTCGGCGTGCGGCTGCAGGCCGGGCACGTGATCCTGCCGGGCTCGTGCACCCGCGCGATCGACGCTCGTCCCGGCGACGTGTTCCGTGCCGACTTCGGACCGCTCGGCCCGGTATCGCTCACCTTCGAGGGAGCTGCCATGACGAAGGCCACCGCCGCGATCGTCGGCTCCGGCAACATCGGCACCGACCTGATGTACAAGCTGCTGCGCTCGGAGCTGATCGAGCCGCGTCTGGATGGTCGGCGTCGACCCGGCCAGCGAGGGGCTCAAGCGCGCGGCGAACGACGGGCTGCAGACCACCGTCCGACGGCGTCGACGTCGCTGCTCGGCTCAGGCCGAGCTGCCGGACCTGGTGTTCGAGGCGACGTCGGCCTACGTGCACCGCGAGAACGCCCCGCGCTACGAAGCAGGCCGGCATCCGCGCGATCGACCTCACGCCGGCCGCGATCGGCCCGTACGTCGTCCCGCCGGCCAACCTGCGCGAGCACCTCGACGCGCCGAACGTCAACCTGATCACCTGCGGCGGCCAGGCGACGATCCCGATGGTCTACGCCGTCTCGCGCATCGTCCCGGTCGACTACGCCGAGATCGTCGCGACCGTGGCGTCGACGTCGGCCGGGCCGGGCACGCGCGCCAACATCGACGAGTTCACCCGCACGACGAGCCGCGGCGTCGAGGTCATCGGCGGCGCCAAGCGCGGCAAGGCGATCATCGTGCTCAACCCGGCCGACCCGCCGATGATCATGCGCGACACGATCTTCTGCGCGATCCCGGCCGACGCCGACAGCGACGCGATCGCCGCGTCGATCCATGAGATGGCCGCCGAGGTCGCCGTCCTACGTCCCCGGCTACCGGCTGCTGCAGGAACCGCAGTTCGAGGATCCGTCCGACGTGAGCGGCGGCATGGCGCGCGTGTCGATCTTCGTCGAGGTCGAGGGCGCGGGCGACTTCCTGCCGCCGTACGCCGGCAACCTCGACATCATGACCGCGGCGGCCACCAAGGTCGGCGAAGAGATGGCCCGCAAGCTCGCTGCGAGGAGCTGACATGACGACCTGCCCGACGTACTCTGCCGAGCTGATCTGCGATCACCGACACCTCGCTGCGCGACGGCTCGCACCACAAGCGGCACCAGTTCACCGCCGACGAGGTGCGCTCGATCGTCGCCGCGCTCGACGACGCCGGCGTGCCGGTCATCGAGGTCACCCACGGCGACGGGCTCGGCGGCTCGTCGTTCAACTACGGCTTCTCGCGCACGCCCGAGCAGGACCTGATCACCATCGCCGCGCAGACCGCGAAGCAGGCGAAGATCGCCGTGCTGATGCTGCCCGGGCGTCGGCGTCAAGGACGACATCCGCATCGCGCGCGACAACGGCGCGTCCATCTGCCGGATCGCCACGCACTGCACCGAGGCCGACATCTCCATCCAGCACTTCGGCCTGGCGCGCGAACTCGGGCTCGAGACGGTCGGCTTCCTGATGATGTCGCACTCGCAGCCGCCGGAGGTGCTCGCCAGCGCAGGCGCGCATCATGGCCGACGCCGGCTGCCAGTGCGTCTACGTCGTCGACTCGGCCGGCGCGCTGGTCCTGGAGCAGGTGGCCGACCGGGTCGGCGCGCTGGTCGCCGAGCTCGGCGACCGACGCCCAGGTCGGCTTCCACGGCCACGAGAACCTCGACCTCGGCGTGGCGAACTCGGTCGCGGCCGACCGCGCCGGCGCCGTGCAGATCGACGGATCGACGCGCCGCTTCGGTGCCGGCGCCGGCAACACGCCGGTCGAGGCATTCGTCGGCGTCTGCGACAAGCTCGGCATCGAGACCGGCATCGACTTCTTCAAGATCGTCGACGCCGCCGAGGACGTCGTCCGGCCCGCCATGCCCGAGGAGTGCCAGCTCGACCGGATGGCGCTGATGATGGGCTACGCCGGCGTGTACTCGAGCTTCCTCAAGCACGCCTACCGGCAGGCCGAGCGCTACGGCGTCTCCGGTGCGCAGATCCTCGTGCGGGCGGGGGAGCGCAAGCTGGTCGGCGGCCAGGAGGACCAGCTCATCGACATCGCGCTCGAGCTCAAACGCGAGCAGACTGCAGCACTGTGACATCTCCGGCCGCGTCCGCCTCCGTCGATATCGCTGCGCCTCCCGAGGCGGTGTACGCGCTGATCACCGATCTGCCGACGCTGGCCTCGCTCGCGTCCGAGACCGAGGCGATGACCTGGCGCAGCGGGTCGTCCGCGACGCCCGGCGCGGTGTTCAGCGGCAGCAACCGAAACGGCCGGCGGCGATGGAAGACGAAGTGCACGGTGACCGACGCTGCGCCGGGAAAGGCGTTCGCGTTCGAGGTCACCCACTCGCTGGCCAAGATCTCGCGCTGGCAGTACGACATCGAACCGGTGGGCACCGGATGCCGCGTCACCGAGAGCACGTGGGACCGCCGTCCGGCCTGGTTCAAAGCGCCGGCTGAGCTGGTCACCGGCGTGCGCAACCGGTCGGAGGTCAACACGCAGCACATCAGGGAGACGCTGCAGCGGTTGAAGGCGAAGGCCGAGTCGAGCTGACTGCGGCACGTAGGCTCTTGATCCGTGGCTGTGTTGCACCGGATCGAGGCGCTCGCGGGCGATGGTCGATACGCCGTGACGTTTCAGCGTGCTGATCGAAGTGAGCAGACGGCTGTCGTCCAGGTGGCGGACGGCTCGGTGAGCGCGGCCGAGGCGAGCCTGCCCGAGGGCTGGACCCGCGACAGCGAGGCGTTCAGCGCGATGGCTGAAGCTGTGCTCGCCGTGCAGCGCGCGCGGGGCATCGGACCGCGCACCGCCGCGCTGATCGACGTCGGCGGCGGTTGGGACGTCATGATGGGCAACGTCGTGCTCGGCGACGCCGGCGTGCCGACCTGCACCGCGCACGGCGCGATGACAGCCGGCGGCGACGGCATTTTCGAGTGCCCGGAGTGCGGCGCCCGAGCGGCCTACGCCACCTGATCCGCCTGAGCGGGCAACTGGGTCAGTAGAGGCTTGCGCTTCGGAATCTAACCGTTATAGTGGTCTAACGGTTAGATCGGAGGACGCGTGCAGCAGGAAGTTCTGTTGGCAATGCTGGCGAAGGAGCCCGCCCCCGCCTACCAGCTCCGGGCCCGCTTCGACCAGGCGCTCGGCCCGCTCGGTGAGGCCATCAACGACGGGCAGATCTACGTCACACTCGGCCGGCTGGAAAAGGCCAGCCTCGTCGCACGTCGGGATTCGAGGCAACCGTCGGCAGACCGCAAGGTCTATGAGCTGACCCCGGCGGGCCAGGAGCGGGTCGCCGAATGGCTGAGCGAGGTGAGCTGGCCGAAGCCTGACTTGGCCGAGTTCCATCTCAAGCTGATCGCGGCGGCAGCGGCCGGACTCGCCGACCCGATCGGCATCGTCGACGTGCAGCGCCGTGAGCTGCTGCGGCGGCTGCGAGACGCGCAGCGCGCAGCGATGGCCGAACCGAACCACTCCGATGCCGGGTTGCTGCTTGAAGGCATCGTGCTTCGACTCCAGGCCGACCTGCGCTGGCTGGAAGCCTGCGAGGCCATCTGGACGAAACGGAAGAGGAAGCGATGAACGAGTCAGCAGGCACGCTCGTGCGCGCTCGAGGGTTACGCAAGGAGTACGGCAGCGGCGAGGGTCTGGTGCGTGCTGTCGACGGGGTCGATCTCGACGTCGCGCGCGGCGAAACGCTGGCGGTGATGGGGCCGAGCGGCTGCGGCAAGTCGACTCTGCTGCACCTGCTCGGCGGCCTCGACCGGCCGAGCGCGGGCGAGTTGTGGATGGCGCAGCGGCGCTTCGACCGGCTCTCCGAACGCGCTCTCGCACAGCTTCGTCGCCATGATGTCGGCTTCGTCTTCCAGGCCTACCACCTCATGGACGAGCTGACTGCGCAGGAGAACGTCGAGCTGCCCGCACTTCTGGCCGGACGCTCACCGAGCGAGGCTCGACATCGCGCCCGGCACCTTCTCGATGAGGTAGGGCTCGCCGAGCGCGCCGATCATCTGCCGACCGCGCTCTCCGGCGGCCAGCGTCAGCGGGTGGCGATCGCTCGGGCGCTGGCCAACGAACCACAGCTGTTGTTGGCAGATGAGCCGACCGGCAACCTCGACAGCGCCGCCACCCTGGAGGTGCTGCGGCTGTTCGAGGCTTTGCACGCCGGCGGCCTGACTCTCGTGATCGTCACCCACGACGAGCGGATCGCTGCAACGGCCGACCGACTGATCTCGATGCGCGACGGCGCTTTCGTCGACGAGACGCACCTCGTTGGAGGTACGCGGGGCAACCTTGCCGACCTCGCCGGGCTCGGGGGCTGACGATGGGCAAGATCCTGCTCTTCTGGCGCCTCGCGTTGGGCGACCTGCGCCACCGGCCGGCGCAGGCGTTCCTTCTGCTGCTCGCGATCGCGGCGGGGGCTACGACGCTGACGCTCGGGCTGGCACTTCGAGGAACGACCGACAATCCGTATGCGCGCACCCGTGCGGTCACGAACGGTCCGGACGTGGTCGCCACCTTCCTCACCGCCGGTTCGACCGCACCCGGGCCGACCACCACTGCCAAGCCGGGAGCGAACCAACCACCGGTCAGCGGCGTAACGGGCACTACACCGCTCATGCCTCTCGTGCACGCGTCCGGCGTGGTCGCGCACAGCGGGCCGTTCCCCGTCGAATGGCGAGTGTTCCGCACCGACCACACGACCGGCAGCGTCGAGGTCGAAGGTCGAAGCGCAGCCGCGTCGTCCGTCGATCAACCGAAGGTGCTGCAAGGTAGCTGGGTGCGCCCCGGCGGGGTGGTCGTCGAGGCGGGATTTGCAAGCATGGTCGGACTGCATGTGGGTGACCAGATCACCGTCGACGGCAACACATTCGACATTGTCGGAACAGCGGTCACCGCAGCCATCCCCGCCTACCCGAACACCTGCGGTCGGGCCGAAGGCTGCTTCCTGGCGCTGGGGAACGCGATCGCCAATCCGAACCCGGGCCTGGTGTGGGCCACGCAACGCGACGCGCTGCACATCGCCGGGAGTTACGGGCCGGATGCGTACTTCTTGAACCTGGCCCTCAAGGAACCCGCGACTGCTGCGGCGTTCGCCCGTCACTACGACGCGAACACCTCGCCGAGCGCTCCGTACCTGCTCACGTGGCAGGCCATCCGCGACGGGGACGCGCAGACCCTCGCAAAGATGCAGCAGATCCTCATGACCGGTAGCTGGTTGCTCGCACTTCTCGCAGTTGCGAGCGTGGCCATCCTTGTGGGTGGCCGCATGGTCGATCAGAACCGCCGGGTCGGCTTGCTGAAAGCGGTCGGCGCCACGCCGTCGCTCGTCGCTGGCGTGCTGCTCTTCGAGCACGTACTCATCGGACTATGCGCTGCCGCGCTCGGCCTGGTCACCGGATGGCTGGCTGCGCCACTGATCGACGGACCGAGCGCAGGCCTGCTCGGCGCCGCGGGTGCCCCGTCAATGAGCGGCGTCACGGTCGCCCTCGTGATCGCTATGGCGCTCGGGGTGGCGATCATGGCCACGTTCGTCCCCGCAATCCGTGCCGCACGGCAGAGCACGGTCGCGGCACTCAACGATTCGGCGCGTGGCCCACGGCGTCGCGAAGCGGTGTTTCGGCTGTCGGCTCACCTGCCCGTGTCGCTGCTGATTGGTGTTCGGCTCGCCGCTCGCCGGCCCCGACGGGCGTTGCTGAGCGTCTTCAGCGTCGCGGTCACCGCAACCGGACTCGTCCTCGTGCTGATACTCCGCGCGACCAAAGCAAGCTGGTCGCTCGGTCCCGGGGTGACCCAGGCAACGACCATCATCTCGATCATGCTCATCGTCCTGGCCGCGATCAACGCCGTGTTCATCGCCTGGACCACGGCACTCGAGGCACGACACCCGGCGGCACTCGTCCGCGCGCTCGGCGCCACCCCGCGCAGATCACGACCGGCCTGTCCGTCGCCCAACTGCTGCCGGCTCTCGTCGGAGCCTTGCTCGGCATCCTGGGCGGGATCGGCATCTACGACGTCGCGAGAACCGGCCCGGGCGCGACGACGCTGCCGTCTGCGCTGTTGCTTGCCGCGATGGTTGTTCTCACGCTGCTCGTGATCGGCGTGCTGACGGCCGTGCCAACCCGCTTCGGCGCACGCCGTCCGGTCGCCGAGGTGCTGCAGGCCGACGCCGCATGACCTGAACAAAGTGGGCACACCAAGCCACAATTGGCCGGTGGGGGTCGTCGCTGTCGCACCGGTAACGCGCGAGCTGTGGACTGCGCTTGAAGATCTGTTCGGCCCGGCCGGCGCGTCCAACGGCTGTTGGTGCATGTACTGGATCCTCGGCGCGGAATACCACAAGCGTCCGCGCGAGAAGAACCGACAACAGCTGCGCTCGTCGGTGGTCGATGGCCCGCCTCCCGGACTGGTCGCGCTCGACGAATCCGGCAGCGCGATCGGATGGTGCCGGCTGAGTCCTCGCAACCAGCTGCCGTGGCTCGCCAGCAAGCGCGAGCTCGCGCCGGTCGACGATCTGGCGGTCTGGTCGCTGCCGTGCTTCTTCGTTCGACGTGCGTCACGCAGACAGGGCGTGATGGTCGCGCTGATAGCCGGCGCAGTCGGGTACGCGCGCGCCGCAGGGGCACCAGCGCTCGAGGGCTACCCGGTCGACACCGGCGTCGAGGGAGCCACCGGCAACCTGTTCCCCGGCACGGTGGGCGCATTCGCCGCCGCCGGGTTCGCCGAGATCGCGCGCCGGGCGCCGGACCGACCGGTCATGCGCCGTCATCTCGATAGTTGACTCGTTCCAGAAACGGTGCCAAGTTGGAATGAGATCGTTTGCCCCATATAAGGAGTTCTGCGTGACTGCTCAAGAATCTCGGCCGCCGACAACTACCGACGGCGGTGTGCCTGTTGCCAGCGACGAGCATTCGCTGTCAGTCGGACCGGACGGCCCGCTGCTGCTCCAGGACCACTACCTGATCGAGCAGATGGCTCAGTTCAACCGCGAGCGCATTCCGGAGCGGCAGCCGCACGCGAAGGGCGGCGGCGCGTTCGGCACCTTCACGGTGACGCAGGACGTCAGCGCCTTCACCCGCGCAGCCGTCTTCCAGCCTGGTGCCGAGACCGAGGTGCTCATCCGGTTCTCGACGGTTGCGGGGGAGCGGGGCAGCCCCGACACGTGGCGCGACCCGCGCGGATTCGCGGTGAAGTTCTACACCAGCGAAGGCAACCTCGACATCGTCGGCAACAACACGCCGGTGTTCTTCATCAAGGACCCGATGAAGTTCCAGCACTTCATCCGCTCGCAGAAGCGGCGTGCCGCGAACAACCTGCGTGATCACGACATGCAGTGGGACTTCTGGACGCTGTCGCCCGAGTCGGCGCACCAGGTCACCTGGCTGATGGGTGACCGCGGCATCCCGCGCACGTGGCGCCACATGAATGGCTACTCGAGCCACACCTACATGTGGATCAACGCGGAGGGTGAGCGGTTCTGGGTCAAGTACCACTTCAAGACCGACCAGGGCGTCGAGTGCTTCACCCAGGACGAGGGCGACCAGATGGCCGCCGTCGACACCGACTACCACCAGCGCGACCTCTACGACCACATCGAGGCCGGTGAGTTCCCGAGCTGGACGTTGAACATGCAGATCATGCCGTTCGAGGACGCCAAGACCTACCGGTTCAACCCGTTCGACCTGACGAAGGTGTGGCCGCACGGCGACTACCCGCTGCAGGAGGTCGGGCAAGCTGACGCTGAACCGCAACGTCACCGACTACCACACCGAGATGGAGCAGGCCGCGTTCGAGCCGAACAACATCGTGGCGGGCACCGGGCTGTCGCCGGACAAGATGCTGCTCGCGCGCGGGTTCAGCTACTCCGACGCGCACCGTGCCCGGCTCGGCGTGAACTACAAGCAGATCCCGGTCAACGCGCCGCACGTGGAGGTGCACAGCTACTCCAAGGACGGTGCGATGCGGGTGCAAGAACGTCAGCGACCCGGTCTATGCGCCGAACTCCTACGGCGGACCGGAGGCCGACCCGCAGCTCACCGACGACGGCGGCCACTGGTACGCCGACGGCGAGATGGTCCGCGCGGCGTACACGCTGCGTGCCGAGGACGACGACTGGGGCCAGCCCGGCACGCTGGTACGCGAGGTGCTCGACGACGACGCAGCGCGAACGCCTCGTCAACAACATCGTCGGCCATCTGCTCAACGGCGTCAGCGAGCCCGTCCTGCAACGCGCTTTCGAGTACTGGCGCAATGTCGACAAGAACCTCGGCGACCGCATCGAGGCCGGCGTCCGCGCCAAGTCCGACGAGAAGGATCCCAAGGCGGACGAGCAGGGCAACCCGGCCCGGTCAGCTATGCAGGACAAGGCCTAGTCTCGCGGCGCGCGCTCAACGATCAGGGTCAGTGTGCGAGCAGCTTGTCGAATGCGGCTTTCGCCAGCCCTACGGGGTTGGGGAGTGTCGAGGTGTCCACCCGCGATCCGGCGAGAAACACGCACGCGGTAGCGAGCCTGCCGGACAGGGTGGCGACAATGACCGCCCGGATTGAGCCGTTCGACAGTTGCCACGCCGTCGATGTGCCGACCCCATTGCCGTTGATCTCGGCGGTCATGTCCCGGCCGGTCGTGATCTTGACCGTGGATCCGTCGGTGAGCCTGCCACGCCGGCAGGATGTGCCTTTGACAGAGAGGGCGAATGCGCGCGCTGCTTCCGCGCTCGATGCATAGATCGCTGCCGACTGGATGATCTCCGCTGCCGAGCGGGTGAATGTTCGGCCGCTGGTGATCTGGGGCGGCACGCGCTGGTCGACTGACGGCGTGCCGGGCGGGTCGCACGGACCGCCCTGCCCGTCGGGGCGATACGTGCCGAGCGCGAACCCGTGCCCGATGTCGCCCGTGGTCAGCATGGCGCCCTCGAGTTCGACCCGGCTAACCGTCGCAGACGGAGACTGCGTGGGCGGCAGCGATGGTGTTGCCGAGGGCGGCGGTGAAGGTCTACCGCTACTACTCGGTGCGGTGGAAGTCGCCGGCCGAAGCGTCGCAACGCCATGCGTAGCGCTGCTGCTGCACGCGACGCAGATCGACACAAGCGCGGCCAGCCCGGCAGCGCCCACCGCCGACCTCATGATCGCCCGCGACCCTCGGCCTGGAAGCCCGAGCAGAGCAGGTCGAGCGCCTCGATACCGTCGCCTGCAGTGGCGAAGGCGTGTTGTTCGACCAGCCGCGTCGATGCCGGGTCGCCGGTCGCACGCATCTCGATGCGCCAGCGCAGGTACAGACGTGTTCCGAGTTGGCCGATCGACGCGTCCACGACCTCGAACTCGTCTCCGCCGCCGAACCACGTGCGAAATTTGTCGGTCATTGCGGCCCGTCCGGCGACCTCGAAGGCACCCGGCGGAATCAATGCTCGGAAGCGGACATCGCGATGCATGCACGAACTCATCGCGTCGAAATCACGACGAGTGAGTGCGTCGAGGAACAGGCCGGCAACTGACCATGGCACGTCGGCGGCCGGCGGCGCGGGCGTGGGCTGCTGAGCTTGGCTGAGATTCATGTCGACTGTTCTACGACCCGCACCGCGCACACCGCTTCGGTCATTCACCCGATCTTTGCGAGGACTCCTCTCCGATCGGAGATGCATCGACCAGGCCGTGGCGCATCGCGAACATCGCGGCTGCTCCCCGCGTGCTGACACCGATCTTCGTGTAGATGTGCTCAACATGGGTGCCGGCGGTGCGTGTCGAGATCGACAGGTGCGCCGCGATGCGCTTGTTCGGCCAGCCTCGAACGAGCAATTCGAGCACTTCGATCTCGCGGTTGGTGAGCCCGGCGATCAGGGTTCGCCGCCGACGCACCTGGTGACCGGCAGCGGCGAGTACGGCAGTCACAGCCGCCGCATCAAGGCGCCCGGCGGCTGCTTCGGCGAGCAGCTGTGCTTCCCGGTCGGATTGCGGGTATGCGGCGCGCTGCGGTCGCGCCTCGCCGAGAGCCTGATACACCTCAGCAGCCGCCAACAGCCTCGCCGCGGCGGGGATCGCGGCGCCGGAGAGCCCGCGCGGATAGCCGGAACCGTCCATCCGCTCGTGGCACATGCCGGCGATCTTGCCGATCTCGGCGAGCCGGGGCTGTCGATCGAGCACGCGCTCGGTCAGGTACGGGACTGTGCGCACCCGCTCCCATTCGATCGTTGAGAGTGGCCCGGCCTTGTCCCACGTCCCCGTCGAGACGCCGATCATGCCGAGCCGGCACACGAGAGCGGCGCGCTCGACCAGCGTCACTTCGCTTGGCGGCAGCCCGAAGCCGCGAGCTGCTCGCGCCGCGAGGGCAGCTACTGCACGCGAGTGACCGAGGAACCACGGGGATTTCAAGTCGGCGTAGTCGGCAAAGATCTCCAGAACGGCCATCAGCTCGGCGTCGTCCAACGCACGGTCGAGCGGCGAGCACCCGGCAATCACGACGCGCCATGCATCGACGGTTTCGAGGTCACCGAAGATCTCTGCAGCGTTGTCTCGGCACAACGCGACCAGGGCCGGATCGAACTCGGTGCCACCGCGGTCGGCGAGCATGTTCAACGCCGCGTCCACACCGGCGATTCGATGAGAGACCTCTGCGTCGTCGGCGACCTGGACTACACGCATCACCCGTTCGATCTGATCTCCGCGCAATCCCGCGGGCACGCCTTTTCCGTCCCACCGCTCGAAGGCTTGCGGTAATGCTTTGCGCACGTCTTCGTGCAGACCGAGCCGGTCGGCGATGTCGGAGGTCGTCTGACAGTGCGCGACGAATGAGGCCATCGCATCGCGGAAGCCACCGCTAAGAAACCGGCCGACCATCGTGATCCGTCGTACCGGCGAGCCGTCGGCCGAAACGTGATCAAGGAGGAAACGGAGCATCGGCAACGTCGTCTTCTCGACCGCATAGCTGTCGGCTCGCAGTTGCCGGTCGTCGCCGAACCAGGACGCCAGCTCGTGCGAGTCGGCGACACAGCCCACCCAGGCAAGAAGCGATACGTAGAAGACCGCCGCGCGCTCGTCCTCGGACAGGCCGCCGGCCGCCGCCAGTCGGGTGGCGATCACCGTTTGACGCAAGACATGTTCTTGCGGCAGGCCCAAGCCGAGATCGGTGGCAAGCGATAGCGACGCGACCAGCTCTGCCAGTCGCACCCCAGACTCGGCGTCCCGCACCATCACCGCAGAGCGTACGGGAGCTGATCCCTGGCCGAGGCCTCAGTCGTACCGAACGGAGACCTTGTCGCTGATCGGGAGCGATTGGCAGGCGAGCACGAAGCCTTCGTCGAGATCGTCCTGTTCGAGGATCTCGTTGTTGATCATCTTGACCTCGCCGTCGGAGAGGATGCAGGCGCACGCGCTGCACGCGCCCTGACGACACGAGAACGGCGCCTTGAGGCCCTTCTCGAGCAGGAAGTCGAGCAGCTTCTTGTTGCGCGGCCACTCGTACTGGTGCGTCTCGCCGTCGAGGGAAACCTCGAGCGCGGTCACCGCGTCGTCGCCGTCGCCGGTGTCCACGACGCCCGCAGCGAGGGTGAACGGATTCTCGGCAAGCGACTGGAATCGCTCGATGTGGATGCGCGCGGGCGGCACTCCGAGTTCGCGCAGCACGTGCGAGACCGATTCCATGAACGGCGATGGCCCGCACACGAATGCGGTGTGCGACTTGAACGGCGCCGCCAGCGCACGCAATTGGGGACGCGACGGCAGGCCCTGCACCGACTCGAGCCAGTGGATCACGTGCAGCCGGTCCGGATACTCCGCGGCGAGCGTGCGCAGTTGATCGGCGAAGATCACCGCGTTCTCGTGCTGGTTGGCGTACACCAGCACGACCCGTCCGGTGCCCTGCGCGAGCGCTGACTTCAGGATCGAGAGGACGGGCGTGATGCCGCTGCCGCCGGCGAAGAGCAGCAGATCGTCATCCAACGACTTCGGCACGAACATCCCGCTGGGCGCAAGCGTCTGCACCTCGTCGCCGACGGCGAGGTTGTCGTTGATCCAGTTCGAGCCGACGCCATCAGCAACGCGCTTGACCGCGATCCGCATCGGTTCGTCCAGGTGCGGTGAGCTGCACAGCGAGTAGCACCGCCCGACCGCGCCCGGACGGATGCGGGACGAGCAACGTCAGGAACTGGCCGGGGGAGTAGCTGAAGTCATCGCGGGGCTTCGAACGCGATCGAGCACGCGTCGTCGGTCTCGCGCACGATGTCGAGCACCTTCAACGTGATGGTGGGAACGGTCTCACTCATCGGGCACCATCACGGCGCCGTCGTGCACGGCAGCGTCGATGCTCTCCTTCAACCGCGGGCAGCCGAGGTTCGCGTACGCCAGTGCACCCGGCCATCGCCGCGGCGCTCCACTGCACGCTGGTGTGCTTGCGGCTGTTCTTCTTGACGCCGACCTCGACGCCGCACTCGCGGCACTGCACCGGCACGAGGCCGATCTCGACGTAGAGCCGCTTGTCCGCAGCCGTGTCCCGCTCGCGCTCGGTCAGTTCGGGCGAGTCGGTGGCCCAATGCGTGCGCGCGGCCATCGGCTACTCGCCGGACTCGGCCTCGGCGCGCCGCCGCAAGTTCTCCGCGACTTCCTGCTCCCACGTCTCGATCGCGTGCGAGGTGTCGATCTCGAACTCGAAACGCGCGGTCATGTCCTCGGTGACGTCTGCAGCGTCGACATAGAACTGCTCGTACCAGCGGCGCAACTGGTAGACCGGGCCGTCCTCCTCGCAGAGCAGCGGATTGTCGATGCGGCTCTTGTTCTTCCAGATCGCGACGTCCTGCTCGAAGCCGACCTTGAAGCTCTTCGCGAACTTCCCAGCGATCTTGTTGGCCATCTCGTTGTCGACGCCCGGGCAACTTCTTCACCATCACGCCGTACTGCAGCAGGAAGGAGTTCTGATCGATCGGGTAGTGGCAGTTCACCAGCACCGACTCGATCGTCGTGCCCCTGAAGTCGTTCCACAGCCAGTTGATCATGTAGGACGGCCCGAAGTAGGACGCCTCGGATTTGAGCAACGTGTCCTCACCCGAGTACTGGCCGCCAGTGCCGACGTCCGGACGTCCGCGCGATTGCATGAACTGCGTCGCGACGTGGCCCTCGAAGACGTTCTTGAAGTAGGTCGGGAAGGCGAAGTGGATGTAGTAGAAGTGCGCCATGTCCGAGACGTTGTCGATGATCTCGCGGCAGTTCGAACCTTCGATCCGCAGCGTCGTCCAGACCCAGTCGCTCCAGTCGTCGGAGCCGACGCCCTCGATATCCGGGATCTCGACTTCGGGCGGCGGCGGGTTGTTCTCCGGGTCGTTCCAGACGAAGAGTTGGCCGTTCTTCTCCATCGTCGTCCACGCACGGGTACGCGCGCGTAGCGGCACGCGCTTGGCGTACGGGATGCCGACACAGCGCCCGGCTCCCGACCACCGCCAGTCGTGGAACGGGCAGGCGATCGCGTCGCCCTTGATCGTGCCCTGGGTACAGGTCGCCGCCCATGTGCCGGCAGTAGCCGTCGAGCACGTTCAGTGCACCGTCATCAGTCGCGAAGACGACGAGTTTGGTGCCGAACGCGTTGACTGCGTGCGGCTTGCCGTCGTGGAAGTCGGCCGCCAGGCCAAGGCAGTGCCAGCCGCGCGCGAACCGCTCTGGCACGGCCCCGGCGTCGATCGAGCGGACGGCGTCGGTGGCGGCGGCTGCTCCGACCGCGCTCGTCTGCGTCATCACGACTCCCTGCACAACCGTTCAATACGAGAACACGTTACAGAAATGCGTGCCTCATCGGAACCACATTCGCAAGCTCGACCGGCCTAACCTGGGGAGCTACGGTGCGATTTCCAGCCCGCTCGACACGTATGAGAACTTGTTCTAGTCTGGGACGGAAACCTGCCGTGCAACACGGGAGCCACACTCATGACGAATGCCACCCCTGCCGAGGTACTGGCCGCCGTCGGCGACCTGCTGCCGACGCTACGCGACCGCGCCCAGGACACCGAGGATCTGCGTCGCATCCCGGACGAGTCGATCAAGAGCCTGCAGGAGACGGGTTTCTTCCGGCTGCTGCAGCCGGCCCGCTACAGCGGGTACGAGGCCTCGCCGGTCGACTTCTACCGCGCGGTGCGCCTGATCGCGAGCGCATGCGGTTCGACGGGCTGGGTCTCCTCGGTCATCGGCGTGCACCCGTGGCAGCTCGGCATCTTCGACGACCGCGCGCAGCAGGAAGTCTGGGGCGAGGATCCGGGCACGCTCATCTCGTCGTCGTACGCGCCGATGGGACGGGCCACCGCCGGCCGACGGTGGGTTCACGTTCACCGGCCGGTGGACGTTTCTCGTCCGGCTGCGACCACGCTCAGTGGATCTTCCTCGGCGGCCTCGTCATGGGCGACGGAGGGCACGCCCGTCGACTTCCGCACGTTCCTGCTGCCGCGCTCGGACTACGAGATCGAGGACGTGTGGGACACCATCGGCCTGCGCGGCACGGGCAGCAACGACATCATCGTCAAGGATGTGTTCGTTCCCGAGTACCGCACGCTGAGCTTCATGGACACCGGCCGGTGCTTCGGCCCGGGCCAGGCCGTCAACACCGGTCCGCTGTACAAGCTGCCGTTCGCGTCGGTGTTCTCATGCTCGATCGCGGTGCCGGTCCTCGGCATGGCGCAGGGTGCGTACGACGCGTATGTGAGTTGGACGAAGGAGCGGGTGCGCGCCTCGACCGGCGGCAAGGCGGCCGACGACTCGTTCAACCAGATGCGCATCGCCGATTCGGCCGCCCAGATCGACAGCGCGGTCTTGCAGATCGAGCGCAACATCGAGGAAGAGCTCGACCACGTGGCGAAGGGCGAGAAGATCCCGACCGCGCTGCGAGTACGAGTGCGCCGTGATCAGGTCAATGCGACCGGTGCCGGCATCGCTGCAGTCGACCGGCTGTTCGAGAGCGCCGGCGGGCGAGCGCTGCGCAGCGGCACGCCGATCCAGCGATTCTGGCGCGATGCGCATGCCGGTCGGGTGCACGCGATCAACGACCCGGAAAAGGTGCGCGTGATGTACGGCCAGTACGAGCTCGGCATCAAGATCCAGGACGCCTGGCTATGACTCCGGAGGGCGGCGGCGGATGACGCACACGCTGCGAAGCCGCTGACCACGAGCAAGTTCGCCGACCTGCCGTCGGGACTGCGGTTGCACTATCCACGAGGCCGGCGACCCTTCCGCTCGACACGGTGGTGTTGCTGCACGGTGGCGGCCCCGGTGCATCGGCCTGGTCGAACTTCGGGCGCACGATGGCGGTGCTGGCCGAGCGGTTCCACGTGCTCGCGGTCGACCAGCCCGGCTTCGGCCAGTCGTCCAAGCCGACCGAGTTCGACAGGCAGTTCTTCACCTACAGCGCCGACGCCCTGGCCGAGCTGCTCGATGCGCTCGGCATCGAACGCGCGCACTGCGTCGGCAACTCGCTCGGCGGCGGCACCTCGGTACGCCTCGCGCTGAACCATCCCGACAAGGCCGGTCGGCTCGTCCTGATGGCACCTGGCGGGCTGGGACTCAATGTCTTCGCACCCGACCCGACCGAGGGCATCAAGAAGCTCTTCGCGTTCGCGGCGCCGCCCGGGCCGTCGCCGGAAAAGCTCGCCGACTTCCTGCGCACGCTCGTATTCGACCCAGCGATGATCACCGATGAGCTGGTCGCCGAGCGGTACCAGTACGCCGCGGATCCGGACACGCTCGCGTCGATGAAGGCGATGGGCATGTCGTTCATGCGTCCCGGCGCAGCCGAGGAAGCGATGCTGTGGCGCGAGGCGTACAAGCTGCGGCAACGCGTGCTGCTGGTCTGGGGCCGCGAGGACCGCGTCAATCCGCTGGACGGTGCGCTGACGGCGCTGAAACTGATTCCGCGCGCTCAGCTGCACGTGTTCGGCGGCTGCGGGCACTGGGCCATGCTGGAGAAGTTCGACGAGTTCAACCGGCTGACCGCTGACTTCCTGGGGGCGAGCTAGATGACCGTCCGATCGCTGGGATATCTGCGCATCGAGGCCACCGACGTGGCCGCCTGGCGCGAGTACGGCCTGAAGATCCTCGGCATGGTCGAGGGCAACGGCACCGATCGACGGCGCGCTGTACCTGCGCATGGACGACTTCCCGGCCCGACTGGTGATCGTGCCCGGGAACGTCGATCGTCTTGCAGCCAGCGGCTGGGAGACTGCGAACGCCGCCGAGCTGCAGGACGTCCGCGATCGCCTCGATGCGGCCGGCGTGCCGTACAAGGAAGGCACCGCCGAAGAACTCGCCGATCGCAAGGTTGTCGAGCTGATCAGCTTCGACGACCCGTCGGGCAACACCCTCGAGGCGTTCCACGGTGTCGCGCTGCAGCATCGTCGGGTTGTCAGCCCGTACGGACACACCTTCGTGACCGGCGAGCAGGGCCTCGGTCACGTCGTGCTCTCGACGAAGGACGACGAAGCAGCGCTGCGCTTCTACCGTGACGTGCTCGGCTTCCGGCTGCGCGACTCGATGCGGCTGCCGCCGCAGATGGTCGGACGTCCCGCCGACGGCGCGCCGGCATGGTTGCGCTTCTTCGGCTGCAATCCGCGCCATCACAGCCTGGCGTTTCTGCCGATGCCCACCCCATCCGGGATCGTGCACCTGATGATCGAGGTCGAGAACGCCGACGATGTCGGGCTTGTGCCACGACCGCGCGTTGCGCCGCAAGGTGCCGATGTCGGCGACGCTCGGCCGGCATGTCAACGACCTGATGCTGTCGTTCTACATGAAGACACCCGGCGGCTTCGACGTCGAGTTCGGCTGCGAGGGGCGCCAGGTCGAGGACGAGTCGTGGATCGCCCGCGAGAGCACGGCGGTCAGCCTGTGGGGCCACGACTTCACCATGGGTGCCCAGTACAAGTGACCGTCGGAGGCGGCTGTCGACGCGGGCGCGCTTCCGCAGGGCGCTGGGTCACTTCTGCACCGGCGTGACCGTGATCGCCGCGATGCGGTGCGGACGAACCGGTCGGCTTCGCCTGCCAGTCGTTTGCCGCGCTTTCGCTCGACCCGCCGCTGGTGCTGTTCTGCCCGGGCAAGAACTCGCGCACCTGGCCGCTGATCGAGGGCGCCGGGTCGTTCTGCGTGAACGTGCTCGCGCATCACCAGCGCGATGTGAGCGCGGTGTTCGGCAAGGCAGGCGCAGACAAGTTCGCGTCGATCGAATGGCAGCCGGCACCGTCCGGAGCCCCTGTGCTGCGCGACGTGCTGACCTGGATCGACTGCTCGGTCGAGAACGTGCTCGATGGCGGCGACCACTGGATCGTCGTCGGCAGAGTCACCGCGCTCGGTGATCTCAACGCGACGGACCAGGACGAGCGCCCGCTGCTCTTCTACCGCGGGGCTTATACCGCCACCGAGCCGGCCGAGCCGACCCCCGGCATTCTCGACAACCTGATCACCTGGTCGCGTGCCGACGACTGGTTCTGAGCCGATCACGCGAGCGCTTTCGCGTTCTCGTCGATAGGCGGATACTGCCGGTCAGTCGCTAGGGAGGGACGGCCATGCACCTTCGCACGTCGAGAATTCTCGGTCTGATCCTGCTGATCGTCGTGGGCCTACCCGCGCCCGCGAGTCACGCTGCGGCGGCGTCGGCGCAGTTCATCATCAGCCCGACGAAGCTCGACTTCGGGCAGGTGCTGGTGGGCACGACAAGCTCAAGGCAGTCGGTGAACGTGACGAACGTGTCCGACGCGCCGATCCTGATGTCTGGCACGGGCGGCGTCACAGACTCCCCGTACATCGGGTCGAACAACTGCGAAGGCAAGACCGTGCCCGTCAACGGGACTTGCCACATGTTCTTCCAGTTCAGGCCAATCGGTGCGGGCGCCGAACCGAGCTCGTCGAGCGGCGCGTGGAACGGACAGAGCTACGAGATCGATTTCACCGGGGTGGGGGTGCCGCCCCAATTGCGGATCAGCCCGACGGCTCTCGACTTCGGCGACGTGCCCCTCGGCACGACCGGCCCGACGCAGACCGTGAAGATCACCAACCTGGGCCCGTCGATCGTGATGTCGGGCGCCGGTGGGGGAGCGGGGCAAATGTTCGGCGGCTCGCAGGATTGCCAAGAGCACACCCTCGACACGGGGCAGTCGTGCCACATGTTCTACGAATACGCACCGAGCGCGCTAGGGCCGCAGACCGGGAGCACCGGCGGTAACTGGAACGGCCAGCAGTTCTCGATCAGCTTCACCGGGAACGGTGTAGACCTTCCGCCGGGCGATCTCGTGCCGGTCGCGCCAGTGCGTGTGATGGACACGAGGCCGGCGACCAAACCGGCGGCCAACCAGCAGCTGATCTTCGCGGCGGCGGGGTTCGGACCAGCGCCACTAAGTGCGAACGCGCTCGACGTGACGGTGACCGCGCTGTCGGAGGCGAGGAACGGTTCGTTGACGATATGGCCGTGCGGTTCGCCGATGCCGACCCTGCCTACGATGCAGTTCGGCAAGAATACGCGCACCACCGACCACGTGCTGGCGACGTTCAACTCCACTGGGCGCACTTGCGTCCAGGCGACGCGGAGCACGGACGTGCTCGTCGACATGGACGGCTACTACTCCAGCTCGAGCAGCTATCACCCTGTCGTGGTGCAGCGCATCGCTGATACAACCGGCGCAACGCGGCCGGTCGCGGGTCACGTCGTGCACATCACCATTCCCGCTGCAAGCGTGCCCGCCGGTTCGAGTGCGGTCGCGCTCACGCTGACTGCCGTCAACGAGGCGCACGCGGGTCATTTCACCGCGTTTCCGTGCGGCAGTGCGGCCCCGAGTGCTTCGGCGTTGCAGTTCCAATCGCAGCGGGCGCGATCGGCGCTCGCGATCAGCAAGATCGGGACGAACAGTCAGGTCTGCGTGCGGACCTCGACCGCCGCCGACTTGCTCGCCGATCTGACCGGGTACTACGCCCCGACAAGCTCGTTCACCCCGATCGCGCCGAGGCGGGTCCTGGATACCGCGACGCCGAAGGCGGGCAAGGTCGTGCGCGCAAACGTGGCGCTCGGCTCCGTTCCGAACACGGCATCACATGTCGTGCTCGATGTGACCGCGACTTCCGAAGCCAAAGCCGGAACGATCACCGTCTACGGATGCGGGCAGGCGAAACCGTCGCTGCCCGCGGTGCAGTTCCAGGCCGGGACGCCGGTGACGAATCTCGCGGTGCCGCGGCTGTTCTCAGCCGGGAAGGTGTGCCTCGTCCCGAGCCAGAACACCCATCTGGCGGTGGACGTCGTGGGGTGGTACTCCTAGCCGAGCCCGTGCAGGTAGCCCTTCTGCTGCTTGCGGGAAGCGATCCGCCAGCCGTCTTTGGTTCGCACGAACTCGTCGAGATACCAGAGGCCGACGAAGAGCACCTGCTGCTTGCCGTCGACGTCGAGGTACATCGGGTTGTGGCAGATCGACCGGCCGCTCGCGCGATCGCCGGCCAACTCGATCTGGGTCGTCGCGACGAGATGCTGGTGACCGGTGAACATGTCGAGCGTGCGCGCAAGCCACTGCTTCATCGTGGCGAAGTCGCCGGACTCGCCCCCGGTCGCGGTGAAGTCGAGCCTCGCGTCGGCGGTGAAGATATCGTCGAGATCGTCCCAACGACGGAAGTCGATCGCGTAGCTGTAGGCCGTGATGAGGTCTTGCAGCTCCAGTCGATCTGACAACTCCTCGACAGACTTCATCGGTGACCTCCTCAGGTTCGTGGCGAGGCTACGCGGGTAGGTTCAGGCGGTGCATCTCGAAGTGGCGAACCGAACGATTTCCTACGACCGGCGCGGGCAGGGTGAGCCGCTGCTGCTGATCATGGGCATGGCGGGCCATCGTGGGCTTTGGCGCGACGACTTCCTCGACCTGCTCGCCGACGACTTCGACGTAGTCAGCTATGACCACCGCGGCATTGCCGAGAGCACTGATGTTCCGGGCCCATTCACCATCGACGATCTCGCCGACGATGCGGTCGCGGTGCTTGACGGTCTCAGCTTGGAGAGCGCGCACGTCTTCGGCATCTCCATGGGCGGCATGGTCGCGCAAGAGTTGGTGCTGCGGCACGGCGATCGGGTGCGCAGGCTCGTGCTCGGCTGCACCTACTGCGGCGGACCTGGCTCGTCCCTTGACGCACCTGGCCCGCTGCGGATGATCACCGCAATGAACACCGGCGTCGCCGAGGACGCAGTCCGCGCCGGTTTCCTCGCGAACCTGTCGCCGACCTGGACCGCCGACGAAACGCACTGGCCGGAGTTCTCGCGCATCGCGTTGTCCGAACAAGTGCCCGTCCCGGTGGTGATGCGGCAGGCCCAAGCCGCGTTCGGGCACAACACCGCAGCACGGCTACCGATGGTCTCGACGCCGACTCTGGTGATCGCGGGCACGGCTGACGAGATGCTCGGCCACGCGAACAACGAATTGATCGCATCGCTCATTCCATCGGCGAAACTGTTGTCCATGCCGGACGTCGGCCACCTGTTCTGGTGGGAACGCCCGAAGGAGACTGCGGACGCGATCCGCGAGCACCTTCGCGCGCCGTGATCATCTATTCCGACGGCGGCTGGCCGCTCTGGTTGCGCGTACTCATCGCGCTGTTCGCGGCCGGACTGGTATCGGTCATGGGCTGGCAGTACTACAAGCGTTACTGGCGACGCTGAGTTAGCGGCACAGGCCGAGCTGGCGTCCGCGTGCGACCGCCTCGGTGCGATTGGTCGCGCCGAGCTTGGTCAGCACGTGGCTCACGTGCTTCTTCACCGTGTCGAGGCTGACCACGAGCTGCGTGGCGATGGCGGGGTTCGATCTGCCGAGGGCCATAAGATCCAGCACCTCGAGTTCGCGCGCGGTCAGCGGGTCGATCAGTGGCGTCGGGCGCTCGGGGTCTATTGCGGTCGGGAATGAACGCTGCACCCGGGCGAGCCAGCCGATCGGGATCTCGGCGGCGACGCGGTCGGTGCGCTGCGCGGCGATGAGCTGGCCCAGCAGAGTGCCCATCGGCGCTCCTTGGTCGGTAAACACCCGCACCCGGCCTTGCATGCGAGCCGGGCGGAGCGCTTGCGCTAGTTCGCTCAGCGCCGCGCTCGGTTCGCCGGCCGCGGCAAGGGCGAGTGAGCGGACCGCGCGGAGTTCTATGAGACTGCCGGCGCGTTGCTGGTTCGCCGCGGCAGTGACCAGCCGATCGAGCAACACGCGGGCGCGGTCGAGTCGGCCCTGCGCGATGAGGACGCGTGCGAGCACGAGATACGCCGGCTCGCGCGGGTAGTCAGGTTCGTCGTCGAAGGCGAGGCGCTGTGCCACCGTCCATTCCGCGGCAGCGTCGATATCGCCTCCGGCGAGCATCAACCGGGCCCGTTGCGCGGGGACGGGATTGAGTAGTCCGGACGGGCCGGGGGACAGCTCATCGGCTTCGCTGATCGCTTCTCCGGCGCCGTCCGGATCCCCGGTGGCCTGACGGATCCATGCCAGGGTCACCAGCCCTGCTGCCAGCGGCGGAGTGTGTACGAACTGGCGGCACAGCGCGATGCCGTCGGTGACATACGTCAGCGCCGCACCGAGGTCGTCGCGTTCGTAGGAAACCTCGGCCAAACCGACGAACGCGGGGCCGGCCGCGGGTAGCCGCCGCTGCCCGGGCACGGCCGTGAACTCGAGATTCTGTTCGCAGGTGCGGACGGCCGCGTCGAATCGGCCTTGCGCGCGCTGGATCCGCGCGAGCTGGTAATCGCCCCACGCCACCGTGGTGATCTGGCCCTCCCGCCGCCATCCGGTGATGTTCGCAGCGAAACCTCTTTCGGCCGCCACGAGCCGTCCACAAAGCCACTCAGCCATGGCGAAAAAGCCTTGGATCGCCGAGCTGAGCATCGCTTCGCCGGCATGGAGATGACGCAACGCCTGAGCCGTGCAGGCAGCGGTGCTCGCCGCGTCGCCTTTCAATTGGGCGATGTAGCTGCGTTGCAGTTCGATCACTGCTGGAACGTTGACCAGCAGGCTGGCCGCCTTGCCCGCTGTCGGCTCGAACGGTTCGTCCGGTGCGGTTGCCGCGGCTTGCTCGGCCGCGGCGATCAGCGGCTCCATCGTCTGCACATCTCCGCGCATCGCCGCCATCTGTGCCTGCGCCAGCAGCAGTCGCGGGCGCGCGCGCACCACGCCGTCGGGCAGGGCAGGCAGCCAGCGCCCGATCGTTGCCTCCTCGCCGCGCAGGTTGAAGACGGTGTCGAAGTGCTCCTCGACAAGTCGAGCTGCGCGCGTCGTGTCCCCTGCAGCCAAGGTGTGATGGATCGCGTCGTCGGCCAGCCCGTGTTCGTAGTACCAGGAGGCGGCGTTGCGGTGCAGCTGTGCAGCTTGTTCGGGCGCGCGTCCGAGCCGCGCGCGCAGCAGGTCGGCGAACAGGTGGTGATATCGCCACCAGCCGCGAACCTCGTCGAGCGGCACGAGGAACAGTCCGGCGCGTTCGACCTGTTCCAACCTTGCTTGGCTGTCGGTGCGTCCAGTCACCGCATCGCACAGCGGTCCGGACAATCGGTCGAGCACGGACGTCTTCATCAAGAACTCGCGGATGTCCTCACTCAGGCGTTCAAGTACTTCCTCGGTCAGGTAATCGAGTACGTGCCGGTGGCTGCCGGTGAAGGCCGCGATGAAGCCGGTGACGTCCGGTTGCCCGCGCAACGACAACGCCGCCAGCTGCAACCCCGCGGCCCACCCCTCGGTTCGCGACGCGAGTGCTCTTACCGCGGTGTCGGGCAATTCGCGGTCGGCCCAGCCCGCCGCCTGGCGCAGCAGCGCCGCCGCCTCGCCGGCGGTGAACCGAAGCTCGGCGATCCTCAGCTCGCCCAGCTCCTCGCGTGCGCGCAGGCGCGCCAGCGCAAGTGGCGGATCGGCGCGGCTGGCGAGCAGCAGGTGCAGGCTCGGTGGCCGGTGTTCGAGCAGGAATCCCACGAAACCGTGTATCACCGCGGCGTCGATCAGGTGGTAGTCGTCGAGCACCAAGAGAATGTCGTCGGCACCCGGATCGGCGACCAGGTCGTTGATCAGTGCCGTTGCCAGCGCTTCGAGCAGGCTCGGAGTAGGCGGTCCGGAAAGCGAGCCGAGCGAGTCACCGATCCCCGGACGAACCTGCTCGAGGGCGGCCAAGATATGCCGCCAGAAGCGGGCCGGATCGTTGTCGGCGGCGTCGAGCGACAGCCAGGCTGCCTGCCGTCGCCCGCGGCGGGCCCATTCGGTGAGCAGGACGGTCTTCCCGTACCCCGCCGGCGCGCAGACCAGCACCAGACCTCGTTGCGCCTGCCTGTCGAGCTGCGCCATCAGCCGCGGCCGGGGCACGAGGTCGGGGCGCGATGACGGCAGGCGCACCTTGGTTGCCACCAAGGTGTCCTGCTCGACGGCTGCCTGTTGTCGGCTCACCGCGATTCCGCCATTGCGGACCTGCACGCTTCCCGCGCCTCCAGCGATCGTCCGTGCTCGATGTCGGACACGAAGATCGTAGACGCGATGGTGCCACCTGACGCCACCAAAGATTCCACCGTTTTCGGCACCATCGAGTGACGCGCAGTCTGCCGTTGCTTCCTACGTTCATCCGGACAGCACAGTGGTGAGCAGGAGGACTGGGATGGCTCAGGCGGCAGGCGGTCTGTACGAGATCAGGGTCAAAGGGGTTCTCGACAGCCGCTGGTCCGAATGGTTCGCGGGCCTCCTCGTGCAGGACCGGGGCGATGACACCGTGATCTCGGGCCGGTTGGCCGACCAGGCCGCGCTGCACGGCTTGCTCACCAAGATCCGCGACCTCGGTCTCGTCCTGGTCTCGGTGACCTGTGTCGACGCGGGCGGCGAGGACGTGGGGTGAGCGCAAATGAGTGAGCAGGTTCTGGCCGAGCTGGACGGGTCGGGGCGACCAGGTGGGCGGCGACGCCACCGCGTTCCGCTGGACCTGCCGTGCCGGCGTGAGGACCCCGATCTGTGGTTCGCCGAGTCGCCCGCCGATCTTGAGCGGGCCAAGGCCTTGTGCGCCGACTGTCCGATCCGCCTGGCGTGCCTGGCCGTGGCGGTGCACCGTGCGGAGTTCGCCGGCGTGTGGGGCGGACACATCTTCGATCGTGGCCGGATCATCCCGTTCAAGCGGGCCCGTGGCCGTCCCCGAAAGCACCACGGGTCGCGGGCGACCAGCCCCGGCCACCGATTACCCAGCCAGGAGAAAGGCATGATCACCAGCATCACGCCGACGCCCAACTACCGCGTTCTCGTAGCCAGCAGGCGTCTATATGACGCCGAATGCGCATTGCACGTTGCGCATCAGAGCGGGGTAGCGGCGTGGATCAACGCGGCCAACGAGAAGCTGCACGATGCCGTCACTGAATACCTCGCGGCCGAAGGTGCGCGGTCTGCGAAGATCCTCGAGCGTCCGCGGCGCCGACTGATCATCTCGTGACCACGGCCGGCGACTCGCTCACGATGTTCGCCCTCTTCGTCTGCGCGGCGGTGTACACGCCACGCTGGTCAGTCGGCGAAGATCGCTCGCGCCTCTCGGATCGCGTAGTAGACGATGACCAGACCGGCCAGCGGATCAGCCCACCACGCGCCGGCTGCCGCGTTGAGCACTAGGCCGAGGAGGACAGCGAGCGCTAGTACTCCGTCGATCACCGTCACGCGAGCCTCGGTGAGCAGCACCGGATTCTCCAGCCGCGCCCCGACACGTTGCTTGCCCGCGGCAAGACCGAACATGGCAGCCGCAGTGACCGCCGTCCAGACGATGCCGAGCCGGCTGTGGTGCGGGTGAAAGCCAACCGCCAGTACCACGATCGATTGAGCGCTCAGGTAGAGCGCTAGCCCGACGAAGGCGGTGCCGATGTAGCGCAGGGCGCGTTTCCGGCGCGCTGCTCCGGTTCCGGACAGCTCCCACAGGACGACGCTGCTGGCACCGATCTCGATCAGCGAGTCGATGCCGAAGCCGGCCAGGGCGACCGACCGCGCGTTGATCGCCGACCAGGCCAGCACGGCAATGCCGACCACGTTCCAGCCGAGGGTCGCGCCCTCGAGCAGCCGTCCGCGCCGGAGCAGATTCGCGTCAGCACGGGAGGGCACCGTTCGACCCTAGCTACGGGATGCGCCCCGATGGTTGTGGCACGATCGTGCACATGGCCAGCAAGCCCGCCGCGGAGCACTTGCGCGACCTCGCGCGGCTGCGGCGCGTCCGCGACCGGATCGACCGGGAGTACGCGCAGCCGCTGGACGTCGAGGCGCTCGCCCGCGGCGTGCACATGTCGGCCGGGCACCTCAGCCGCGAGTTCAAGCTCGCCTATGGCGAGTCGCCGTACGGCTATCTGATGACGCGGCGCATCGAGCGCGCGATGGCGCTGCTGCGTCGCGGCGACCTCAGCGTCACCGAGGTCTGCTTCGCAGTCGGCTGCTCGTCCCTGGGTACGTTCAGCACTCGCTTCACCGAGCTGGTCGGTGTGCCGCCCAGCACGTATCGGAGCCAGACGGCGCCGGCGCACGGCGGGGATGCCGCCGTGCGTGGCGAAACAGGTGACCAGACCGGTCAGGAATCGAGAAGCGCGCAGCACCGAGCCGCAACTAGCGTGATCGGCATGGACATCACCATTCACGCCAGCTATCTCCCGCAGGACGATCCGGACGCAGCGGTGGCCTTCTACCGCGACACCCTCGGCTTCGAGGTCCGCAACGACGTCGGCTACAACGGGCTGCGCTGGATCACGGTCGGACCCGCCGGCCAGCCCGGCATATCGATCGTGCTGCACCCGCCGGCCGTCGACCCCGGCATCACCGAGGACGAGCGCCGCACCATCACCGAGATGATGGCGAAGGGCACCTACGGAAACATCAACCTGGCCACCAGTGACGATCTCGACGCCACCTTCGAGCAGGTGCAGGCCAGCGGCGCCGACATCGTCCAGGAGCCGACCGAGCAGCCGTACGGCATCCGCGACTTCGCCGTCCGTGATCCCGCGGGCAACTTGGTCCGCATCCAGCAACTGCGCTGACCCGCCCGGCCTATCTGGAGAACCCCATGACTGAGCTCGACCACGCAAGGAATCAAGACTGTGCTGCATCCGGTGTCGCGACCTGGCAGCGGCCAAGGCGGTGTACACCGCGCTGCTCGGCATGGCGCCGCAGCATGACGCGCCCTACTACGTCGGCTACGAGGCCGAAGGCCAGCACATCGGGCTGGTGCCGGGCGGTGCCGCGAGGGCATGTCCGGACCGGTGGCCTACTGGCACGTGCCGGACATCGAGGCGAAGCTGGCCGAGGTGACCGCCGCGGGCGCAGTCGTCAAGGACGCCCCGCGCGACGTCGGCGGCGGCCGTCTGTCGCCACCGTCACCGACCCTGACGGCAACGTCCTCGGCCTGCTTCAGGACTGATACTCGCCGACCCCCCGCGCCCGCGCTGAACGCCGGCGCGACACCGAACACCGGCTTGCCCACGACGTCGATCTCTGGGTGGCCACGGCATCGGCGGACGGTGCGCCGTACCTGGTGCCGCTGTCCTTCGACTGGGACGGCGAGGCCGTGCTCGTGGCCACGCCGGCGAACAGCCGCACCGGTCGGAACTCGGCCGCCACCCGGACCGTTCGGCTCGGGCTCGGCGACACCCGCGACGTGGCCATGATCGACGGTGCCGTCGAGGTTCTCGAGATCGACGCCTTGTCGACCGAGCAGGGTGACAGCTTCGCCGAGCGCGCCGGATTCGACCCGCGCGTCCTGAGCACGCGGTACCGCTGGTTCCGGTCACGCCGCGCAGCATCCAGGCTTGGCGTGAGGTCGACGAACTGCCCGATCGTGAGTTGATGCGCGACGGCCGCTGGTTGGTCTGAGGCATCGACAGATGGCGACACGATGAGCAAGCGGCAGCATCGCACGATGCCGATCGCCATGATCTGATCCGCGTGCACGGCGCGCGCGTGAACAATCTCAAGGACGTCAGCGTCGAGATCCCGAAACGCCGGCTGACGGTGTTCACCGGCGTCTCCGGCTCGGGCAAGAGCTCGCTGGTCTTCGGCACGATCGCCGCGGAGTCGCAGCGACTGATCAACGAGACCTACAGCGCGTTCGTCCAGGGGTTCATGCCGACGCTGGCCCGTCCCGACGTCGACGTGCTGGACGGGCTGACGACCGCGATCATCGTCGACCAGGAGCGAATGGGCAGCGACCCGCGCTCGACGGTCGGCACCGCTACCGACGCCAACGCGATGCTGCGCATCCTCTTCAGCCGGCTCGGAAAGCCGCACATCGGCTCGCCGCAGGCGTTCTCGTTCAACGTCGCCTCGATCAGCGGCGCCGGCGCGGTGACCTTCGAGCGCGGCGGTCGCACGATGAAGGAGCGGCGCAGCTTCAGCGTGCTGGGCGGCATGTGCCCGCGCTGCGAGGGCCGCGGTGCGGTCAACGACATCGACCTCACCCAGCTGTACGACGACAGCATGTCGCTCAACGAGGGTGCCCTCACCGTCCCCGGCTACAGCATGGACGGCTGGTACGGCCGGATCTTCACGCGGCTGCGGCTTCTTCGACCCGGACAAGCCGATCAAGCAGTACACCAAGAAGCAGCTCGACGACCTGCTCTACAAGGAGCCGACCAAGATCAAGGTCGACGGCATCAACCTCACCTACGAGGGTCTGATCCCGAAGATCCAGAAGTCGATGCTGGCCAAGGACGTCGACTCGTTGCAGCCGCACATCCGCGCCTTCGTCGAGCGGGCGGTCACCTTCGCGACCTGCCCCGAATGCGACGGCACCCGGCTGAGCAAGGAGGCCCGGTCGTCGAAGATCAAGAAGATCAACATCGCCGAGGCGTGCGCCATGCAGATCAGCGACCTGGCCGAGTGGGTGCGCGGTCTGGACGAGCCGTCGGTCGCGCCGCTGCTCGACGCGCTGCAGCGAAACGCTCGAATCGTTCGTGGAGATCGGGCTCGGCTACCTCTCCCTCGAGCGGCCGTCGGGCACGCTGTCGGGCGGCGAGGCTCAGCGGGTCAAGATGATCCGCCAGCTCGGTTCGTCGCTGACCGACGTCACCTACGTCTTCGACGAACCGACGATCGGGCTGCACCCGCACGACATCGAGCGGATGAACGATGCTGTTGCTGCAGCTGCGCGACAAGGGCAACACCGTACTTGTCGTGGAGCACAAGCCGGAGACGATCGCGATCGCCGATCACGCCGTCGACCTGGGCCCGGGCGCCGGTACGGCGGGCGGCACCATCTGCTTCGAGGGCACCGTCGAAGGATTGCGCGCGAGCGACACCATGACCGGACGGCACCTCGACGACCGTGCACAGCTCAAGGCTGAAACCCGCGCGCGGACCGGAGTACTCGAGGTCAGGGGCGCCGACCGGCACAACCTGCGCGACGTCGACCTCGACATCCCGCTCGGCCTGCTGGTCGTGCTGACCGGGGTCGCGGGCTCGGGCAAGAGTTCGCTGATCCAGGGTTCGGTGGCCGGGCGCGACGGCGTCGTCGTTGTCGACCAGGCAGGGATAAGGGGCTCGCGTCGCAGCAACCCGGCGACATACACCGGACTGCTCGACCCGATCCGCAAGGCATTCGCGAAGGCCAACGGCGTGAAGCCGGCGCTGTTCAGCGCCAACTCCGAGGGCGCCTGCCACAGCTGCAACGGCGCAGGGGTCATCTACACCGACCTCGCGATGATGGCCGGCGTCGCGAGCACCTGCGAGGAGTGCGAGGGCAGGCGGTTCCAGGCCGACGTGCTGGAGTACAAGTTCGGCGGCAAGGACATCAGCGAAGTGCTCGCGATGCCGGTGGCCGAGGCCGCGGAGTTCTTCGGCGCAGGCGAGGCCGACACGCCGGCCGCGCGCACGATCCTCGCCCGCCTGGCCGACGTCGGGCTCGGCTACCTCAGCCTGGGCCAGCCGCTCACCACGCTGTCCGGTGGCGAGCGGCAGCGGCTCAAGCTGGCCACCCGGATGGGGGAGCGGGGCGGGGTCTACGTTCTCGACGAGCCGACCGCCGGCTTGCACCTGGCCGACGTCGAGCATCTGCTCGGCTTGCTCGATCGCCTCGTCGATGCAGGCAAGTCGGTGATCGTCATCGAGCACCACCAGGCAGTCATGGCGCACGCCGACTGGATCATCGACCTCGGGCCCGGGGCCGGCCATGACGGCGGCCAGATCGTCTTCGAGGGCACGCCCGCCGACCTCGTGGCTGCCCGCGCGACGCTGACCGGCAAGCACCTCGCCGACTACGTCGGCACCTGACAACGGGCTGATGATCCTCCCGAAGGTCCGCGACCCTCGCCTCGTGACGATCCGCCGCGGCGGAACCCTCACCGATTCCGAGCACCACCTTCTGGCTCTTTGGGCGGCGGCGTGCGCAGAGCACGTCCTTGACCTCTTCGAGTCGGCCAGGCCCGAGGATCGGCGACCGCGGCGCGCGATCGAGCACGCTCGTGCCTGGGTAGGTGGCGAAGTCACGATGATGCAGGCGCGCGCGGCAGGCGGCCACGCGATGGCCGCCGCCCGCGACCTGCGCGGGGCGCCGAGGCACGCCGCGTTCGCCGCCGGCCAGGCTGCGGTGGTCGCCCATCTCGCCGCGCACGACCTCGGCGCGGCCGCCTATGCGATCAAGGCCGTCCGCAGCGCCGCGCCGGACGCCCAGAGCGAGGCCGCAGGGCGACGCGAGTGCCGATGGCAGCGTGACCAGCTGCCTGCGGCGATTCGCGAACTCGTGCTTGACGATCAGCGGTTGCGCAATGACATCTGCTGGTCGGTCTTCGACTGCTGAGCCGGTGTCGGTTGGCCGCACCGGGACTGCGTAGACATTATGTCAACTACTCGCGACTGAGCGGCAGGTAGCGGGGACGGAGCCGACCGCGGTCTGCCGGCGAGATTCGGGCGGTTCCGACGGAGGTTGGCTGATCGTCAGCCGCGCTTGGCGTCTCGGGTCTCTTTGACCGCGAGAACTGCCATAGGGACAAACAAGATCAGGACGGCAACAACGCTCATCGCGAATATGGCGAACAGCGCATGGAGGATGTGGTCGCTGGTGACCAACTGCTGCTGCTCTGGGCTTTCCTCAAGTTCGCCGATAAGAGACATTATGTCAATCGACCACCGCTCGCCCGCGCAGCGTTTGACCGATCCGCGCCGCCTGCCGGGTGAGGTGGTGGCGCTCGGCCAGGTTGGGGGCTGACCGGGCCGCCTCGGCGTACAACCGCGCCGCGGTCCGCAGGTCGCCGGTGTTCTCGTGCAGGTATGCCGCCGCGGCGGCGTAACGCGGCAGATCTGGATCCACCTCGGCCAGAGCCGCCAGGCCGGCCGCCGGGCCGTCGGCCTCGCCGATCGCGACGGCCCGGTTGAGTTGCACGACCGGGCTCCCGGTGAGCCGGAGCAATTCGTCGTACCAGCTGACGATCTGCACCCAGTCGGTCTCCTCGGCGCGCGGCGCGTCGGCGTGCAGGGCGGCGATGGCGGCCTGCGCCTGGAACTCGCCGAGCCGGTCGCGACCCAGCGCCGTCTGCAGGACCGCAACACCCTCGGCGATGAGCGCGGTGTCCCACCGCGACCGATCCTGCTCGGCGAGTGTCACGAGGCTCCCGTCCGGCCGGGTACGCGCCGGACGCCGGGCGTGGTGCAGCAGCATCAACGCCAGCAGCCCCGCGGTCTCCTCGTCGTCGGTCATCGCCGCCAGCTGCCTGGTGAGCCGGATCGCCTCGGCCGCCAGGTCGACATCGCCGGTGTAGCCCTCGTTGAAGACCAGATAGAGCACCCGCAGCACGGTCGTCAGGTCGCTGTTCTGCCAGTGCCGGTCGAAGCGCACGTCACGCACCGTGCGCTTGGCGCGGCTGATCCGCTGCGCCATGGTGGCCTCCGGCACGAGGTAGGCCTGCGCGATCTGCCGCGTGGTCAGGCCACCGACGGCCCGCAGCGTGAGGGCTACCGCCGACGATGGGGTCAGCGACGGATGGGCGCAGAGGAAGAAGAGCTGCAACGTGTCGTCCACGCCCGCGGCCGGACCGGGCGGCGGCTCGATCTCGAACCGATACTCGCGGTCGCGCCGCGAGAGCTCGGAGCGGTACGCGTCGAGGAACTTGCGCCAGGCAACCGTGACCAACCAACCCTTCGGGTCGGCGGGCTGCTGGTCGGGCCACATCAACGCGGCCTGCACGAGTGCTTCCTGCACGGCGTCCTCGGCAGTCGCGAAGTCGACCCCACGCTGCACGAGGACGCCGATCACCGCGGGAGTCAGCTCTCGCAGCAGCATTTCGTCGATCACCTGATCGTCCCGACCGGTCGCGCTATTCGGTAACCGTCGGCGCTTCGGTCAGGAACGGGCGCAGCTCGAGCCACTCGTGGATCGGCTTGCCGCCGGCTCCCGGTGCCGCCGACAGCTCACCGGCCAGCTCGAGCGCACGCTCGTAGCTGTCGACGTCGATCACCATCCAGCCGGCGATCAGGTCCTTGGTCTCTGCGAAGGGACCGTCGGTGACCGGCGGGCGGCCCTCCCCGTCGTACCGGACGAACGTGCCCTTCGGCGAAAGCGCCTGGCTGTCGACGTACTCGCCGGTGCCTTCCAGCCGAGCGGCGAAGTCGTTCATGTACTGGATGTGATCTTCGACCTCGGCCGGTGTCCAATGATCCATCGGGACGTCGTCGACGGCCTCGGGGGCGCCGCGGTAGTGCTTGAGAAGCAGGTACTTGGCCATGGCTGGAACTCCTTCGTGCGGTGCGGCCCGGATGGCCGCAGCTGGCCCTAGGACGGAGCCGCGTCGCCGATCTCGACATCATCGCCACATCTTCTTCGAGAATCTTCGGTCGCCGCCGCACGGCCGGGCGATCTCAGTGCACGAAAAAGGAAGGGAGCGCACGCACTCCCTTCCACTATCAACGTATAACGCACTGGGGGGCTTGCGGCAAGACCCCGGTGGTAGCGCAGAATCGCCCGGCCAAGATCAGTACGCACGGAAAATTGCCGTGCCCAGACCGACGACCGGCCATACTGAGCCGGCACGACCGACGGGGCGACGGTGGCCGCGACGCTGCTGCTCGACACGCTCAGATCGGAGCTATTTGCGTGAATCCCCTGACCACCAGCGCGTTTGACCTTCCCGACCGCCTCGCCGCCAAGTCCGACCCGACGCTGATCGACGGCGATGAGCAACACTTCGTGGCCATCTCGGAGAGTCTCGAGCAGTCGATCGCCGAACTGTCCGACCGCCTCGACGCCGAGCGCAGGGCGCCCGGCGGCGAGGGCCAGGAGGCGATGGACCGTGACCTCCAGGTGCACCGGCTGACCGCTCGACTGCGCGTTCTGCGCCGGTTCGGGCTCGATCTGTGCCTCGGCCACATGGTCGCCGCGGACAACGCCGAGCCGGTATATGTCGGCCGGCTTGGCCTGACCGACAGCTCCGGACGCCAGCTGCTGCTGGACTGGCGCTCCCCTGCCGCCGAGCCGTTCTTCGGAGCAACCCACGCCAACCCGATGGGGCTGGTCAGCCGACGCAGGTATCGCTGGACCCGCGGCCGGATCAGCGACTACTGGGACGAGGTGTTCACCTCGGAGGGACTGGCCGGGCACGCCGCCGCGCTCGACGACCAGTCGGCCTTCATCGCCAGCCTCGGCAGCAATCGGTCCAGCCGGATGCGTGACGTGCTCGGCACCATCCAGGCCGACCAGGACGCCATCATCCGTGCCGGATCTCGCGGCGCGCTCGTCGTAGACGGCGGTCCTGGTACCGGGAAGACCGTGGTCGCTCTGCATCGCTCCGCCTATCTCCTCTACTCCGACCCACGCCTCGGTCATCGTCGGGGCGGCGTGTTGTTCGTCGGGCCGCACCAGCCCTACCTGGCCTATGTCGCCGACGTCCTGCCCAGCCTCGGCGAGGAGGGCGTGCAGATATGCACGCTGCGCAATCTCGTCCCAGAGGGAGCCGCCGCCGCCATCGAGACCGACCCGAAGGTGGCAGTGCTCAAGTCGTCCGCGAGCCTGGTGCAGGCGATCGAGTCGGCCGTCAGGTTCTACGAGGAGCCGCCTACCAAAGGGCTGAAGGTCTCGACCCCCTGGTCGGAGGTCTGGCTCAGCGCCGACGACTGGGCAGAGGCCTACCAGGCGGCAGAGCGCGGTATCCCGCACAACGAGGCGCGCGACCTGATCTTGGACGAGCTGATCGCCATGGTGATGGACAAGTTCCACGGCGACGCCTCGCCCGAACTGCTGCGGAGATCGCTGCTGCAGAACAGGGACCTGCTCACCACGCTCAGCACTGCGTGGCCGCTGCTCGACGCCGCCGAACTCGTCGGCGACCTGTGGTCGGTACCTGCCTACCTGCGCAAGTGCGCGCCATGGTTGCACCCTGAAGACATTCACGCGCTGCAGCGCGAGGACGCTCAGGCGTGGACGGTCTCCGACCTTCCCCTCCTCGACGCAGCCCGGCTTCGGCTGGGCGACCCGGAGGCGTCCCGGCGCAGGCGTCGCCATGACGCCAGGGTCGCTGCCGAACGCGAACACATGGACCGGGTGGTCGACGACATGATTGCGGCCGACGACTCGGAGATGCTCGTGATGTCCATGCTTCGCGGCGAGGACACCCAGAACCGTCTTGGTCGACGAGACTGCGTTGCCTACCGTCGACCCTGATGTACTGGCCGGCCCATTCGCGCACATCGTCGTGGACGAGGCGCAGGAACTGACCGACGCAGAATGGCAGATGCTGCTCGTGCGCTGCCCGTCCCGCAGCTTCACCATCGTCGGGGATCGGGCCCAGGCTCGGCACGGGTTCACCGAGTCGTGGCAGGAACGCCTCGAACGGATCGGGCTGGACCGGATCAAGCTGGCCTCGTTGAGCATCAACTACCGGACGCCCGAAGAGGTCATGGCCGAAGCCGAGCCCGTCATCCGTGCCGCGCTCCCCGACGCCAACGTGCCGACGTCGATCCGCAGCACCGGCGTCCCTGTCGTATACGGGTCGACCTCGGATCTAGCCTCGATCCTCGACACCTGGCTCGCAGCGCACGCGGACGGGATCGCCTGTGTCATCGGCGACGCGACGTTCCGCGCGCGCGCACGCGTCCGGTCGCTGTCCCCGGAACTGTCGAAGGGACTCGAGTTCGACCTGGTCGTCCTCGTCGACCCGCAGGCCTTCGGGGCGGGCATCGAGGCAGCCGTCGACCGCTACGTCGCGATGACCCGAGCAACCCAGCAACTCGTGATCCTCACCAGGCCGCCGGCCCCGAGCCGCTCCAACTACCGCAGATATCAATGAGCTGCGGCTAGCCCGCCGACGGCTGACGCAACCCGAAGCGCACGCCCTGGTCGTCGGTGCACTCGACCCAGCGCCCGAAGCCCGGGGTCTCGTGCACGTCGCTGGTGATGTTGCCACCGTGGTCGGATACCTGTCCGAGCGCGCCCTCGAGGTCGTCGACGGCGAAGAACACTTCGAAGTGGCGCTCCTCGTCGCGGTCGTGGACACCGATGTCCAGCGTCTGGGTCTCGACCTGGCCCGGGCCGCTCCCCCGCTCGGTTGCCACCCGAGCACCGCGCCATAGAAGGAGCGGGCCGCGTCGGCATCAGGCACGCCGAGTTCGATGTAGGTCGGTTCGCCGGTCACCCCCCGACCCTAGGGCCGATTTGCTGATCTTGGCGATGGCGCTGCGGCAGTCCTACCTACTCGCTAAATCGCTATAGCGATAAACCGATATATCGATTTGTCGACAAATCGATTTATCGCTACATGGACGCGAGCAAGGCCGCACCCCGCGGCGAGACGCGGTACCCCACCTCGAGCGACTCGGTCAGCCCGAGTTCCTTGAGCTTGCGTACATCGCGCTTGAACGTGAGCGTGTCCCGGCCGAGCGAGGCGGCCAGATCCGGCGCCCGCACTGCCGGCCGGTCGGCGATGAGCGCGAGCACTGTCCGGGTCCAGGGCCCGCGCGGCGACGCCGCGTCCAGCCGATCCAGCCGCGCGATGAGCGCGGCCCGCTCGTCGTCGTCGAGCTCGTCCTTGTTGCGCAGCGCTACCCGTGGATCGGCGCCCGCGAACCGCAGCTCGACGCGCCAGATCGGCTGTGGTTGTTTGGGCGCCATCAGTCGCAGCAGTTCCGCACGGGATTGCGCGCCGGCGCGCCGGGCATCGGCCACGGTGATCGTGGCGACCCGCCGTACGTCGGTGACCTCGATCAGGCCGACCGACGTGCGCATTTTCGTTCCGACCCGCACGCGCGCCCGGTCCCACCGGCGGAAGGCCAGGTCGATCTCTCCGTCGCGGATCCTCGCCAGATCGGCCGGCCGAATGAGCATGTCCGAATTCTCGCCGATAATGGCGACATGCTGGCAAACACCTCCGTGCCCACCGACGCTGTGCTGCCGCATCTCTACTACCGCGATGCTGACGCGGCAGCAGTCTGGCTCGGGGACGCCTTCGGATTCCACGAGGTGTACCGCGTGAGCGAGAGCGACGGCCGCATCCATATCGCGCAGCTCCGCCTCGGCAACGCGTACGTCATGATCCGGTACACACGCGACGAACAGCTGAGCCCGCTCGACGCGGGCGGAGTGACGCAGTCGCTGATGGTCGTCGTGGACGACGTCGACGCCCACTACGCGGCCGCTATAGCCGCGGGCGCGCAGACCGTCACCGAGCCGTCCGACATGGAGTACGGCGAGCGCGAGTACCAGGCGATCGATCTGGAACGCCACCACTGGACGTTCACTCAGCACGTCGCCGATGTCGACCCGGCGGTCTTCACGGCAAATCCCGCCTAGGCCGCTGTGCCTGCCAGCTGAGTCGCGTCCGCGTCATCGACGACGTCGGCTGCGCTCTCGTCCGCTCGCACGAGTGCGATCCCGACCGAGCACGCCGACGCCGCCCAGCAGCTGTACGGCGGTCGGCTGCTGACTCAGCGCCGCCCATGCGAACAGGACTGCGAACAGCACTTCGGTGAGTCCCGACGAACGACGCCAGCTTGGCGCCGAGCATGCGTGCTGCGGCGATGCCCGGCGACGTAGGCGATCGCAGCAGCCACGAACGACAGTCCGATGATCGGCACCACCCAGCTCACCGAGTGGTGCGCGAGCACGACGTCGCGGGTGTGCACGCTGAACGGCAGCGCGTGCGCGAGGTCCAGCACGATGAGCGTGATCGCACCGACGACCATGCCGGCCCAGGCCAGCGCGATCGGCGGCAGCGGATGATCCGATTCGACGACAGCACGAAGAAGATCGGCCAGCCCGCAGGCGGCGAACAGCCCCCACATCACACCGAGCGCGTCGATGCCGCCATTGCTCGGGTTGAGCACGAGGACGAGGCCGGCAAGCGCCGCCACTCCCCCGACGATCGTCAGCCGGCGCGGGCGATGGCCGTGCCGCAACCACATCCAGGCCGACGACGAGCAGGATCCCGGAGTACTCGAGCAACAGGGCAACGCCGACATCGAGGTGCTGCACCGCGTTGAAGAAGAACAGCTGGCACCCGGCGACGGCGACGAGTCCGAAGGCCAGCACCGAGCCCGAGGACCGCCGCAGCAGCCCCCATCTCCCCCGCAGCGACACCAGCGCCGGAGCGGTGAGGAACAGCGCGCCGCGACCCGATCCGCAGCGTCACGACAGCGCCAGGTGTCCACCCGGTCTCCATCAGCGATTCGGCGAATGTGCCCGACGTGCCGAAGGTGGCGGCCGAGAACACCGCCACGCCGAGGCCGAGCGACGCTCCTCCGCCTGTCATGAGTCAACTGCGTTATGCTCATGACAAGCAACGCTATCGGGATCGGCGTAAGGAGTCAAGGTGATTTTTGCTCATGACACCGAGGTGGCGCTGAACGCCGCCGCCGCGCTGATCAACTCCGGTCACGGCGGCGAGCAGCTGCCTGACGTCGACGCCCTCGACGCTGTTCGTCACCGAATGGGGCTGGACGGGCGACCGCGCCCACGACCGCACTCGAATTGGCCGAGGTGCACGCCCTCCGTCCCCGTCTCGAGCAACTGTGGCACGCCGACGAGGACGACGCCGTCGCACATCGTGAACGCGCATGCTGCGCGAGACGCATGCACTGCCGCAGCTGGTCAAGCACGACGAGTGGGACTACCACCTGCACGCCACCCCTGCCGATGCCGCGCTGCACGTGCGGATGATGGTCGAAGCGGCCATGGCGTTCGTCGACGTCATCCGGATGAAGGAGCTCGACCGGCTGCGCGTCTGTGCGGCCGACGACTGCGAGGACGTCGCTCGTCGACCTGTCGAAGAACCGCTCGCGCCGGTTCTGCGACTCGGGCTGCGGTAACCGCGCGAATGTCGCCGCCTACCGCGCGCGGCGTGCCGGTCGCGCCGCGAGATGATGCCCGCATGGCGTTGAGCGACTTCCCGCGCTACCCGCTGCTGTTCGGGCCGTCCCCGTCCACCGGCTGGAACGGCTCACCGCGCACCTGGGCGGCGCGACCATCTGGGCCAAGCGCGAGGACTGCAACTCCGGGCTCGCGTTCGGCGGGAACAAGATGCGCAAGCTCGAGTACCTCGTGCCCGATGCGCTCGCGCAGGGCGCGACGCACCTCGTCTCGATCGGCGGCGTGCAGTCGAACCACACCCGCCAGGTCGCTGCGGTCGCCGCCAAGCTAGGGCTCAAGGCGAGGTTGGTACAGGAGAGCTGGGTCGACTGGCCCGACGCCGTGAACGACCGGGTCGGCAACATCTTGCTGTCGCGGATCATGGGCGCCGAGGTCGAACTCGTCGAGGCCGGCTTCGGGATCGGGTTCAAGGACAGCTGGGAGCAGGCGCTCGAGGACGTGCGGCAGCCAGGGCGGCACGCCGTATCCGATCCCGGCCGGCGCGTCCGACCATCGGCTCGGCGGCCTCGGCTTCGCCGGGTGGGCCGACGAGGTGGCCCAGCAGGAACGTGAACTCGGCGTCTTCTTCGACACGATCATCGTCTGCAGCGTCACCGGCTCGACGCACGCCGGCATGATCGCCGGCTTCGCCGGGCAGGATCGGCAACGCCGGGTTCTCGGCATCGATGCATCGGCCAAGCTGGACGAGACGCGCGCGCAGGTCGAGAAGATCGCTCGCAACACCGCCGAACTGATCGGTCTCGGGCCGCGACGCTTCGCGACGATGAGATCACCGTGCTCGACGGGCTGGGCCGGTGACTTCTACGGCATCCCCGTGCAGTCGACTCTCGACGCGATCCGGTTGTCCGGAAGTCTCGAGGCGATGATCATCGATCCGGTGTACGAGGGGAAGTCGATGGCCGGCCTCATCGACCTCGTCCGCTCCGGAGAGATCGGCAAGGACTCCAACGTCCTCTACGCACATCTCGGCGGTCAGCCGGCCCTGAACGCATACAGCGCGCTGTTCCGCTCGTGAGCGCGCGACTCATCCTGCTCAACGGGCCGCCCGGCATCGGCAAGTCGACGCTGGCCCAGCGCTACGTCGACGAACATCCGCTTGCGCTGAACCTCGATCTCGACAGCGTGCGCCGGATGATCGGCAGCTGGCAGGAACATCCGATCGAGGCCGGCCTGCTCGCGCGGGCGATGACCCTCGAGATGGCACGCGTGCATCTCAGCGCCGGCCACGAGGTCGTCATCCCCCAGTACCTCGGCCGGCCGCAGTTCCTGCAGCAGGCCGAGCAGGTCGCCGCCGATGTCGGCGCGCCCTTCGCCGAGTTCGTGCTGATGGACGGACGTGACAACGCAGTGCGTCGCTTCCGGCAGCGCACCGCAGCGGGCGCCGCGCCGGCGCATGTCGAGGCCGGCGCTGCTGATGGAACGTCTCGGCGGGCAACCTGCGCTCGAGGCGATGTATGACCGGCTGCTGCTCGTGCTCTCGCACCGGCCGAACGCTCAGGTCATCCACTCCCATGATGGCGCCATCGATGAGACCTACCTCGAACTCAGCCAGCGCCTCGCAGGCTGAGCTGGATCGGCGCATACGGTGTAGCGATGCCGACTATGCCCGGACACCGGCCGTCCGTCCTGCTCGAACTCGATCTCACCGAAGCGCCGGCCGCACCTGATGCCGACGACGTGCTCTCGCGGCTGCGGGCTCGCGGACGGCACCAACTGCGCCCGACCCTGCGCGCACTGCACGACGCAGCCGACGACCGGCACGTCGTCGGGCTGATCGCCAAGGTCGGCGGCGTCTTGCCCTGGGCCGCCATGCAGGAACTGCGGCTCGGCGTGCAAGCCTTCGCGGCCAGCGGCAAGCCGACCGTGGCCTGGGCCGAGACCTTCGGTGAAGAGGCGGCGGACACGTCGGCGTACACGCTCGCGTCGGCGTTCGGCGAGATCTGGCTGCAACCCGGCGGTGGCCTCGGGTTGCTCGGCGTCGGCATCGACACGACGTTCCTTCGCGGCGCACTCGACAAGTTGGGCATCGAGCCGGAGCTCGAGCAGCGCTACGAGTACAAGAACGCCGCAGACCGGGTCATGCGCACGGAGTTCACCGACGCTCATCGCGAAGCGCTCGACCGCCTTGCCGAGTCGATCTACACAGATGCGGTGAATGCGATCTCGTCCGGGCGTCGCATCGATGCACAGCGAGTTCGCGAGCTCTCCGACACCGGGCCGCGCACCGCGCAGGAAGCACTCGACGCCGGCCTGGTCGACCGGCTCGGCTACCGCGACGAGGTCTACGCCGCGCTGCGCAAGCGGGTGAAGAATGGCGCGCAGTTGTTGTTCGCCGACCGCTGGGCGCCGCGGCGCAAGCCGACCCTGCCGGCGCGACGCAAGGGTCATGTCGCGCTGGTGGAGGTGCGCGGTGCCATCGCGTCGGGCCGCAGCCATCGAGGTCCGATGGGACGGCAGGTGGGCAGCGATTCGGTGAGCGCGGCACTGCGTGCGGCTGCCCGTGACGAACACGCGCGCGCTGTCGTGCTGCATGTCGACTCGCCGGGCGGATCCGCGGTCGCGTCCGACACGATCTGGCGTGAGGTCTGCCGCGTGCGCGAGGCCGGGAAGCCGGTGATCGTGTCGATGGGCGACGCTGCCGCATCGGGCGGTTACTTCATCGCGTGCCCCGCCGACGTGATCGTCGCGCTGCCCGCGACGCTGACCGGATCGATCGGGGTGTTCGGCGGCAAGATGGTCGTGCGCGAGCTGATGGACCGTGTCGGGCTGAACACCGGATCGATTGCGCACGGCGCACGCGCACTGATGTTCTCGACCCGTCGCCGGTTCACCGACGACGAGCGCGACCGGGTGGCGGCGGCGATCGACGCGATCTACGCAGACTTCGTGGCGAAAGTGGCGCAAGGTCGGTCGCGGCCGGTCAGCGAGATCGAGCAGATCGCGCGCGGCCGGGTGTGGACCGGCAGCGATGCGCTCGGGATCGGCCTCGTCGACGAGCTCGGTGGGCTGCGCACCGCGGTCGCGATCGCCCGGGAACGCGGCGGGCTGCCGAAGAGTGCCCCGCTTCGTCCCGCGCTACACATCGCTCCCCTGGCGCGCATCGGACGTGCGCGCAACTCCGACGATCCGCGCGCGCAGGTCAGCGCGTCGTTACCGCGGATGTCGGAACTCGCCGCCGCAATCGGGCTACCCGACGCCGCGGCCTTGCGGATGCCGTCGATCAAGCTGCGCTGATGGGTTATGTCGACGTGGCCGGGCTGTCGACCTGGCATGAAGTGGACGGCGACGGCGACCCGGTGGTGCTGTTGCACGGCGGGTTCGCCGGCGCGAGCTCGTGGGCGGCGCAACTACCCGCTCTGCTCGGCGCAGGATTGCGTGTGTACCGGCCCGAACGGCGCGCGCACGTACACACGCCCGACGTCGAGGGTCCGATCACGTACGAGGTGATGGCTGCAGACACGATCGCGTACCTCGAGCAGGTGGTTGCGCGGCCGGCGCATGTGGTCGGGTGGAGCGACGGTGCACTCATAGGCATGCTCATCGCGTTGGAGCGGCCGGAGCTGATCGACCGGCTCGTACTGATCGGTCAGTACTACAACGAGTCCGGCAAGGCGCCGAGCGCGCTGTTCGAGATGCTTGTCAACAATCGCGACCAGGCGATGAGCTTCCTGCGCAGGGAGTACGACGCGGTCTCTCCGGACGGGCCGGAGCATTTCCCGATCGTCTACGACAAGCTGCTCGAGATGCTCCGCAACGAACCGCAGCTCGATCTGGCATCCCTGGCGTCGGTAGCGACGCCGACGCTCGTCGTGCAGGGTGACCGCGACGAGGTGACGGTCGAGCACAGCACAGCAGTCGCCCGCGCGCTGGGCGACGCCCGCCTTGCCGTCGTGCCGGGTACCCACCTCGTCCCGCTGGAAAGCCCCGAGGTCGTCAACCCGCTGCTGGTGCAGTTCCTGCGCGGCGGCCCGCCAGCGTTCCTCTAGCCGATGCCCTGCCACGGCTGCGGCGTGTGGATGCGGTAGGAACTACGCATGGACGAGGAGCAACTGCTGCAGCGCATCGCCGATCTCGAACGGCGCCTCGACTGGCTCTACCTCGCCACCGGGCATGGCTACGCAAGCGCCGGCGGCACCGCGACTGCCTCAGGGGCGGTGTCGAGCGCGGTGCTCGATCTCGTTCGGCAGGGCAACAAGATCGGTGCGATCAAGCAGTACCGCGAGGAGACCGGCCTCGGGTTGCGCGAGGCAAAGGACGCGATCGACAAGCTCGGCTGAGCGTCTTGGGCTAACCGCCTACCAGCAGCGGCGCGCAGGCCACGCCGCGGCGCACGAGCTACATTGCTCGAATGTCGTGGTTCCGGCGCAAGAACGACGAGGACAGCCTCGACCCGCAGGTGCTGCTGGCGAAGGCTGAACAGGCCGACACGGGTAGCGGCGCAGCGACCACCTTCGGCGTGTTCCGCATGACGGTCGGCGACGTCTTCACGATATCGGGACGAGGCACGGTGGTGACCGGGCAGGTGGAGGCGGGCACGCTCGCCAAGGGCAGCACAGTGCGGCTCACCCGCAAGGACGGTTCGACCCGCGATGTCGTAGTGACCGGCGTGGAGATGTTCCGCAAGGTGGTCGACAGCGCGAAGGTCGGCGACAACGTCGGGCTGTTGTTGCGCGGAATCGACCGCAACGATGTCGGCCCGGGCGACGTCCTGACCGGTTGAGCAGTTAGGCGACCATCGCGGGTAGCGGGCAGTGCAGCAGCGCGCAGGCGGTGCGCAACAATTCCGCCTCGGCGACTGCGAGCACACCGTCGTCGTTGACTGCTGCCACCAGAGCCTCGATGAGCGGGCGCTTGTGCGGCAGGTCCAACGAGTCCAGCGCAGCCCAACCGGCATCGAGCGCGAACACGTTCGGCGGCGGGTTGAACGGCGGGACGGCCGAGCCGGGCATCAGGCGCGCGACCCCGGCCGCGAAGGCGTGCTCGGCGGCTGCCGGGTCGCTGTTCCCGGCGGCGGCGATCGCTGCCAGCAGGGTCAGCGCCGCCTCTTGCACTTGCCGCACCGACGCGCGGCCGGGACGCGACCGGCGTACCGGATCGCGCGCGTCGAGCAGATACGTGTGCACCAGCCTGCTCGCGCAGTACTCGAACAGCGAATAGGTGCCGTCGGCCTTGGCGACCTCGTCGATCAGCGAGACGAACCGGTCGGTCTGCTGGGGTGGACGCGAGACGAGCGCGCTCATCGCGACGCCGATCAGCGGCAGTCGCAACAGTTCAGGCAGGTCGGCGACCTGTGGATACAGCTGCGCCGCATCCGGGCCGGTCATGGCGGCTTGCCGCGCGCGCACCGCATCGTCGTGGTCAAGCAGCAGCGCGAACACGAGGTTGGCCGCAGTGCTCGGCTGGTTGGCGAGCTGGCGCAGCGCCGGCCGGAATCTGGGCGCTGATCGCCGCGCCCCGAGCCAGGTCGTCCGGGCTGAATGTGCCCACCCGCCCGGCAACTGTCTCCGGCGACACGGAGACGGTCGGCGCTGCGGCCGGCGGGCCGCTCACCAGGCCGAGCGCCAAGTCCTCGGCCATCCCGTTCGGCGGGTTGGCGCGGTAGTCGTTGCGCAACTGCTTGATCTCGTCGGGCCGAAATCCCGGCTCGAGCGCCTGGATCCGCTCGATCAGTGGCGGGTGCGTTGCCCAGAGCGCGCTGAACGATCGCTTGCCCTCACCGAAGAGCATGTGGTTGACCTGCCGCTCGCTGGCGGTGTCTTGCAACGCCGATCCCGTTGGCAGCCCGGCGATCTTCTTCAGTGATCCGGCCAGTCCAGTGGTCTGTCTGGTGAACTGCACCGACGACGCGTCGGCGAGCCACTCGCGTTGCCGAGACACTGCAGCCTGGATCAGCTGCGCAAAGAACTGCCCGACGAAGCCGAGAACGAGGAACGCGATCGCGATGAACAGGATCGGGCTGCCCTTGTTGTCGCGGCTGCGGCCGCCGCCACCGAAGGCGAGCACGCGTAACCCGATGAGGCCGAGCAGCAGGATGCCGGCGAGCAGGCCGATCAGCCGCACGTTGATCCGCATGTCGCCGTTGAGGATGTGGCTGAACTCGTGGCCGATCACGCCCTGCAACTCGTCGCGGTTGAGCTGGTGCAACGCTCCGCCAGTCACTGTGATCGCGGCATCGGCCGGCGTGTAACCAGCCGCGAACGCGTTGATGCCCGCTTCGCGTTCGAGCACGAACAGGCGCGGCATCGGCACGCCTGACGCGATCGACATCTCCTCGACGACGTTGATGAACCGCCGCAGCTGCGGATCAGAGGTAGTCGGGTCGACCGGTACCGCGCCCACCGACAACGCGACCGCCGAGCCGCCGCCGCGGAGCGCGACCATCTTCGACACCGTGCCGCCGGTGATGATCAGGATCGTCACCACCGTCGCGACAACTATCCAGGCGACGGTGCCGCCGGTCGTCCCGCGGCTGGTGACAACGAAGACGACGAGATCGATCGCCGCAATGATCGCGATGACTGCCAGCGTGAACAGCGCGACGAGCTTGACCGAAGTGCCACGCGCCGATTCCTGGCGCGCGAAGAAATCCACCGCAGCGGGTGCCGGCTTAGTAGCCACCGATCAGAACTGCACCTTCGGTGCTTCGCGGGTCTCGGGGTGATCGGGTGCGATCTCCCAGAGCGCGGCAGGGGCGAAGTTGAACATGCCCGCGAGCACGCTCGTCGGGAACGTCTCCCGCTGGTTGTTGAAACTGAGGACGGAGTCGTTGTAGGCCTGCCGGCTGAATGCGACCTTGTTCTCGGTCGAGGTCAGCTCCTCGGTCAACTGCTGCATGTTCTGGCTGGCTTTGAGGTCGGGGTAGGCCTCGGCAACCGCGGTGAACCGCCCGAGCGCGGTGGCCAGGGCACCCTGCGACTGCGCGAGCTGGGCCATCGCGGCGGGATCGCCCGGCTTGGCCTGCGCCGCGCTCAGCCCCGCCATCGCGGCGCTGCGGGCCTGGGTAACCGCTTCGAGCGTGTCGCGCTCGTGCGACATGTACGCCTTGGCAGTCTCGACCAGGTTCGGGATCAGGTCGAAGCGGCGCTGTAGCTGCACGTCGATCTGCGAGAAGGCGTTCTTGTACCCGTTGCGGTACCGGATCAGCTTGTTGTAGCCGCGGATCACCCAGAACACGAGCAACAGGACGACTACGGCGATCGACGATGCCGATGATGAGACCCATGGCGAGAGGGTAGCGGCAAACCGCTCCCGGCTACGCCCTTGCTGGCTACAGGTACTGCCCCGTGCTGCCGATCGTGTCGATCGAACGGCCGGTGTCGTTGCCCTTGCCACCGGACACCAGGGTGCGAATGTAGACGATCCGTTCGCCCTTCTTGCCCGAGATGCGTGCCCAGTCGTCCGGGTTCGTCGTGTTCGGCAGATCCTCGTTCTCGCGGAACTCGTCGACGCACGCGGCGAGCAGGTGCTGCATGCGCAGGCCCTTCTGGCCGGTGGTCAGCAGATCCTTGATCGCCATCTTCTTTCCGCGGTCGACGATGTTCTGGATCATTGCGCCGGAGTTGAAGTCCTTGAAGTACAACGTCTCCTTGTCGCCGTTGGCGTAGGTGACCTCGAGGAAGCGGTTCTCTTCGGATTCGGTGTACATCCGCTCGACGGTGTGCTGGATCATCGCGTCGACGGTGGCGTCGGAGTTGCCGCCGTGCTCGGCCAGATCGTCTGCATGGATCGGCAGGCCGGGCAGGATGTACTTGGAGAAGATGTCGCGCGCAGCCTCCGCGTCCGGACGCTCGATCTTGATCTTCACGTCGAGCCGGCCGGGGCGCAGGATCGCCGGGTCGATCATGTCCTCGCGGTTGGACGCTCCGATCACGATGACGTTCTCGAGCCCTTCGACACCGTCGATCTCGGACAGCAGTTGCGGAACGATCGTGTTCTCGACGTCGGACGACACCCCCGATCCGCGAGTGCGGAAGATCGAGTCCATCTCGTCGAAGAAGACGATGACCGGCGTGCCGTCGACTTGCCTTCTCGCGGGCGCGCTGGAACACCAGCCGGATGTGCCGCTCGGTCTCGCCGACGTACTTGTTGAGCAGCTCCGGACCCTTGATGTTCAGGAAGAACGCGGTCGCCTTCTCGTCGCCACCGTGCACCTTCTGCACCTGCTTGGCCAGCGAGTTCGCGACGGCCTTGGCGATCAGCGTCTTGCCGCATCCGGGCGGCCCGTAGAGCAGGATGCCCTTCGGCGGGCGCAGTTGGTGCTCGCGGAACAGATCCGCGTGCAGGAACGGCAACTCGACCGCGTCGCGGATCGCCTCGATCTGCTTGGTGAGGCCACCGATGTCGGTGTAGTCGATGTCGGGAACCTCTTCGAGGATGAGTTCCTCGACCTCGCTCTTCGGCACGCGCTCGTAGGCGTAGGACGACCGGCGTCTCGAGCAGCAGCGAGTCGCCGGCGCGCAGCGGCGCCTGGCGCAGGATGTCGGCCAGGTACACCACGCGCTCCTCGTCGGTGTGGCCGACGACTAGCGCGCGGTCACCGCCGTCGAGGATCTCTTTGAGCATGACGACTTCGCCGGCACGCTCGAAGCCGCGCGCGGCGACGACGTTCATCGCCTCGTTGAGCATGACCTCCTGCCCGTGGCGCAGGTCGTCGAGCGGGACCTCTGGCGACACTGCAACCCGCAACTTGCGGCCCGGAGGTGAAGATGTCGACCGTGCCGTCGTCGAACGACTCGAGGAACACGCCGTAGCCGCTCGGCGGCTGCGCCAGCCGGTCGATCTCCTCCTTGAGCGCGATCATCTGGTCGCGGGCCTCGCGCAGCGTCTGCGAGAGGCGCTCGTTGCGGTCGTTGAGCGCGGCGATGCGGGCTTGCGTCTCGGCAAGGCGGTCTTCGAGGACGCGCATGTGTCGTGGGCGATTCGGCGATCTTCGAGCGGAGCAGTTCGACTTCCTGCTCGAGGTAAAGCAGCGCGACGGCGCGCGTCGGGATCGGACTCGCCCGATCGCTGTCCAGACTGCGGTTCGCGCGGCTCGGGAGCCATGCGGCCACCTCCAGGTTCGGTGGAGTGTTCGCGAAAACTCACCCTACACACGCAAGCGCAACGAATCCGGCAACTATCCTGATGACGTAGCCGACGCAACACTGCCGTAATAACCGACCCCGAGGACGTCCTTTCGATGACCGACCAGCTGCAGGTCTGGATCGACCAGGAACTGTGCACCGGCGACGGGCTGTGCGTGCAGTACGCGCCCGAGGTGTTCGAGTTCGACATCGACGGCCTGGCCTACGTGAAGAACGGCTCCGGGGACCTGCTCGCCGCGCCCGGTCAGCGCGCCGAGGTCCCGTCCAACCTGGCTCTGGACGTCATCAGCTCGGCCAAGGAGTGTCCCGGCGACTGCATCCACGTGGTGCGCGCGGCCGACGACGTCGAGATCGCCGGCCCGCAGTGCCTAGCTGCCCTTCGCCGAGCGACGCTGCCGCGGCGGCGCGATGACGCCCGGCGCCAGTCGGCGGGCGCTGACCAGAAACGCTGTGTGGCCGATCATCCGGTGCTCTGGGCGAACCGCCAGCCCGACGACGTGCCAGCCACGCATGAAGGTCTCCCAGGCCGCCGGCTCGGTAAACCCGCCGATCTCGCGTAGCGCCTCGACGAGCCGGGACACCTGCGTGGTGGTCGCCACATAGCCGATGAGGACGCCGCCGGGATTGAGCGCCGCAGCCATCGGCCGGCAGGACCTCCCATGGGCTGAGCATGTCCAGAATCACCCGATCCACCGGCTCGTCGTCGCCGTGCTCGACGGCGTCGCCGATCCGCAGGTCCCAGTTGGGTGGCCGCTCGCCGAAGAAGGTCTCGACATTGCGTACCGCGACCTCGGCGTGGTCCTCGCGGACCTCGTAGGAGATGACGTGACCGCTCGGGCCGACCGCGCGGAGCAGCGCGCACGTCATCGATCCCGAGCCGGCGCCCGCCTCGAGCACGGTCGCGCCCGGGTAGATGTCGCCCATCGTGATGATCTGGGCGGCGTCCTTGGGGTAGATGACCGCCGCGCCGCGCGGCATCGACAGCACGAAGTCGACGAGAAGCGGGCGCAGCGCGAGGTAGAACGTGCCTGCCGTGGACGGGACGACGCTGCCTTCCGGCGCTCCGATCAGCGCGTCGTGCTCGATCGCGCCGCGGTGGGTGTGGAACTGCTTGCCCGGCTCGAGGGTGACGGTGTGCAGCCGTCCCTTCGGGTCGGTGAGCTGCACCCGCTCCCCCGCGCGGAACGGCCCCGAACCCGGCGCCTCGTTTGCGCTCACCGCGCTCGCTCCGCAGCGCCGCGGCGAGGTCGGCGGTGGACAGGATGCCGGCCGGTGCGCCGGCGTCGTCGACGACCAGGTACTCCGAAGCCGGCGTCGGCACGGACGGCGGCCAGCAGCGTCCTCGCCCTTGAGCCCGCGGCGCAGCACCAGGCCGGCCTCGAGAGGCCGCGCCACCGCGCTGAGCTGGACCCACGGCCGCCGGTCCGGCGGCACGGCGTTGACCCGCGCCTCCTCGACGATTGCCGCCGGTCGATCGGCGGAATCGACCAGGACGAGGCCGCGGGCGCTGCCCTGCCACATCCGGCGCAGCGCCTCGGCGATGGACAGGTCGGGTGGGACGAGCAATCCCGGCCGCAGCAGCCTGTCGAGGTCGACCGCCGGAAGTCGGGCCATGACCTCGGCGAATTTGAGCGACTGCCCGGCCCCGAACCAGAGGTAGGCGGCGAGCATGACGCCGACCAAGCCGGCCACGATGCCGTCCGGGCCGCGGTTGAGCACCACGCTTGCCACGAGCACCACGACCGCGACTACGCGCCCGGCATGCGCACCGGCGCGAGTGCCGACCAGCTGCGATTTCGACACCGCCCAGACGAGCGACCGCAACAGCCGTCCGCCGTCCAGCGGCAGTCCGGGCATGAGGTTGAACACGACCACAACGAGGTTGCTCCAGAACAGGAGCAGCGCGAGCATTCCGGCCATCGTGTGCGCGTCGCAGCGCCTGGTAACCGAGCCCAGCGGCACCGGTCACCAGGATCGAGACGAATGGACCGGCCGCGGCGATCAGGAACTCGTCACGTGGCCGGTCAGGCTCGCGCTCGATCTCGGAGATCCCGCCGAGCAGGAAGATCACGATCCGTTTCACGGGCCGTTTCAGCAGCAGGCTGACGCCGGTGTGCCCGAGTTCATGCGCCAGCACGCAGACGGCGAACAGCACGGCGTAACCGAACGCCACGAGGTAGGCAGAACTCGCGCTCACGCCCGGGACGGCGTCCTGCACGACCGGTCCGTAGTAGAAGGTCAGCAGCGCGGCGATGATCAGCCAGGACGGCGCGAAGTAGACCGGAACGCCGAAGAATTTGCCGACCGCGAGCAGTCGCACTCGCGGCTTTTGCCGCGGGTTGGGCCGGTTGCCCGGCGACGCGCTGCTCATTGCGTCGATGCTACGGGGCGGTCCATGGGAGAACCGGTTACCGTACGGCCGTGGACGACGCCGATCAGCCCGAGCCGGAGGGCATCCCCGCCGACCTCGCCGAGCGGATCGATGCTGTGCGTGAGCGAGCTGAGCAGTTGGCCGCGCGAGTCGCCGAGTTCTCCGAAGAGACCAGGGCTGCGGCCACTGAGCCGGAGGTTGCCCCCTCGGGCCCGCGTCGACTTGCCGCCTGGCTGTTCGAGCGCCGCCCGCCCCGCGTCGTCGACACCGACGAACCGGACGAGGCGGTGGCGATCACCGAGCCGGAGCGGCGGCCGCGTCCTGCCCCGATCGCGCTCGCGTTCGAAGCGCTGCCGCCACCGAAGGCGCGCCCGCAGCCAGCAGCACTCCCCCACCGGTGGACGGGTCAACCGCCGCCAAGGCCCGCAAACCCCTGTTGATCAAGAAGCGACGACGCCCGACCGCGGAGCCGGAGGCGGCCGAGGCGAGCGGAGCAGGAGCCGAGGCGGCGGAGGTAGCTGAGCCGGAGGCGGCCGAGGCAGCGGAGGTGGCTGAGCCGGAGGCGGCCGAGGCAGCGGAGCCGGAGGCGGCGGAGGTAGCTGAGCCGGAGGCGGCCGAAGCAGCGGAGGTAGCCGAGCCGGAGGCGGCCGAAGCAGCGGAGGCAGCGGAGCCGGAGGCGGCCGAAGCAGCGGAGGTAGCGGAGCCGGAGGCGGCCGAAGCAGCGGAGGTAGCGGAGCCGGAGGCGGCCGAAGCAGCGGAGGTAGCGGAGCCGGAGGCGGCCGAAGCAGCGGAGGTAGCGGAGCCGGAGGCGGCCGAAGCAGCGGAGGTAGCTGAGCCGGAGGCGGCCGAGGCAGCTGAGCCGGAGGCGGCCGACGCCGACGGGCTGGTCGCTCGCCCGCGCCCGTTCGCCGGCGCCCCGGTCGTGTACGAGAAACCCGCGGTTGCCGCTGCTTCGGGCCGCGACCCGATCGTCGACTTCTTCACCCGCAAGGACGATGACGACGAGAAGAAGCGCTGGGGCCGCAAGAAGAAAACGGACGGCGCGCCCGACAAGCCCGAGAAGCCGGCAGACAAGTCAGCAGAAAAGCCGTCCGAGAAGCCGGGCAAGCGCAAGCCGTGGCCGAAGGCAGCCCGAACGGCCTTTCGCACGCTGATAGTCGTCGCGATCGCAGTCGTTGCAGCCCTGCTGCTGCGAACCTTCGTGGTCGAGCCTTACTACGTGCCGTCTGAGTCGATGGAGCCCACGCTGCACGGCTGCACGGGCTGCAACGACGACCATGTGCTGGTCGAGAAGCTGTCCTATCTCTTCCATGACCCGCAACCGGGCGACATCGTGGTGTTCAACCGGCCGTCCACCTGGAAGGTGCCGGACAACGTGCTCATCAAGCGGGTCATCGGCGTGCCAGGTGACGACATCCGGCTGCAGAACGGCAAGGTGTACCGCAACGGCGCACGGCTGGACGAGCCGTATGTGAACCAGAAGTGCCACGGCGGCACGCGTCCGCCCAACGGTTCGCCGAAGCGGAAGGTGTACGGCCCGGTGCCCAACGGCGACGTATTCGTCATGGGCGACAACCGTTGCGACTCCGAAGACAGCCGCTACTTCGGCGTTGTTCCGCAGAGCAAGATCATCGGCCGGGCGTTCCTCATCATCTGGCCTTTCCACCGCATCCATTCGCTCTCGTAGGCGCGTGGCGAGGCCGAAAGTGTCAGACCGGGAACCTACAGTCGAAGACATGACCGACATGGCAGTGATTCCGGCTCTCGAGGGCACCGAGTTGCCCGTCGCCTTCCAGGGTTCGCTGTCTCCGTCGCGCGCTGCTGACTTCAAGACCTGCCCGTTGCTGTACCGATTCCGGACGATCGACCGATTGCCCGAGGCGCCGTCGCGGGTCGCGATGCGCGGCACGATGGTGCACGCCGTGCTCGAACAACTCTTCGACCTGCCGCGGGCCGAGCGCACGCTGGCCGCTGCCCGCGAGATGCTGCCCGGCACCTGGCAACGACTACTGGCCGAATCGCCCGACGCGGCCGCGTTGTTCGGTGCAGACACCGAGGGCACCGAGAGTGGCGCCGACTTGGCCGAGTGGCTCGGCTCGGCCGGCGATCTGCTGGGCAACTACTTCCAGCTCGAAGATCCGACACGTTTCGAGCCTGCCGCGCGCGAACAGCTCGTCGAGGTCGTCGTCGACGGGCTCCGGTTGCGCGGCTACGTCGATCGGCTCGACATCAACGATGACGGCGACATCCGGGTCATCGACTACAAGACGGGCTCGACTCCGCGTGAGGCGTTCGAGGCGAAGGCGCTGTTCCAGATGAAGTTCTACGCCCTGGTCCTGTGGCGCACCCGCGGCGTCGTTCCGCGCCAGCTTCGGCTGATGTATCTGGCCGACACCGACACGCTGAGTTACGCCCCCGATGCCGAGGAGCTCGTCCGGTTCGAGCGCACCCTCAAGGCGATCTGGGCCGCCATCGAGCGCGCCACGCAGACCGGTGATTTCCGGCCCAGCCCGAGCCGGTTGTGCGCGTGGTGCGATCACCAGGCGCTGTGCCCCGCTTTCGGTGGCACTCCCCCGCCGTTCCCCGTCGATGCCCTCGCCGCGTCCAGCAGCGATAGGCGTGAGCCGCCGCCGGAGGTCTGAGTTCCCAACAGGCAGAATTGGGGTCATGGCAGTACCGATGACTCGCGAGCAGGCCTACGCGTTCCTGGCTGAAGGCACCCGCACCGGGAAGCTCGCCACGACTCGCGCTGACGGACGTCCACATGTGGCACCGATCTGGTTCGTGATCGACGGCGACGATCTGCTCTTCAACACCAACTCCCAGACGTTGAAAGGCAAGGCGTTGCAGCGCGATCCGCGCGCGGCGCTCACCGTCGACCTCGAAGAGCCGCCGTACGCGTTCGTCACCGTCGAGGGCACGGTCACGATCGAAACCGATCCCGCCGCGATGCTGCCGCACTCGATCGCGATGGCCCGGCGCTACATGGGTGACGAACGCGCTGAAGAGTACGGGCGCCGTAATGCGGTTGAGGGCGAGCTGCTCATCCGGCTGCATCCGACACACATCGTCGCTCTCGACGACATCTCCGGACACTAGAAGCCCTAGAGGTCAGTCGAGGTGGGCCAACTTCGGCCATGCGCGGGTCCAGCCGCCGATCGGATCACGACAGATGGCGATCGGCTCGCCCTGCTCCTCGTTGTCGACACCGAGCCCGTTGTCCAGATGTGCTTCGACCGTGCAGGACGAGAAGAGTGCGCGCGCATCGCCGTACTGGCCGCCGACGAAGACTACGGTCGTCGCGGCGGTCGGCGGCTCTGCCACGAAGTACAGCGCGTTCTGCCCGCTATAGACCTGCGGCAACCCGTACTGCCCGCCGTAACGATCAACCGCCCCGGCTTCGCCGTAGTTGCTCGCGTAGACAATCGTGCCGGGCTGCTCAGCGACCGGCAGATGGGCATATACAGCGGCGATCTGCCCGACGTACCTCGGCCACCCGACCGAGTCGCGAGCGACCTGATTGATGCCGGGAATGGGCGTGTCGGACAGTACGTGCAGCGGGACCAGCGGTAGCGCGATCAGCAGGCTCACGGCTGCGTTGACCGCGACGCCGACCACCATCGCAGTACGCCACCCGCGTCGGCGCGCAAGCCAGGTCGCCGCCGGAACGCAGCCGGCCGCGAACAGCACGACCTGCAGGCCGAACGGATAGTAGAACTGTGCCCCCATGAGGAAGACGAGGACGAGCAGCACCGGAAAGCCCGCCGCGATGAACCGCAACGCCGGGTGTTGCCACAGCCAGCGCAGTCCGACAATCCAGATCGCGATGAGCGGTGGTCCAAGCATGATGATCAGGAACGGCCACATGAGGATGTGCACGTCGCTGCCGTTGTTGCGGGCCAGCGCCCGTCCCATCTTGAACTGCGGCCACCCGTGCGTTGCCTGGTAGATGAGGTTCGGCGAGCCGATCGCCAGGGCGAGCGCGGTACCTGCGAGCACCCAGCGTGACACGAGCATTCGCCTCGGCCCGACCATGAGCAGCCCTGCCGCGAGCGCGACCAGCAGCACCGCGACGAGCAGCTTGTTGTAGAGGCTTATCCCGACCACCGCGCCTGCTGCGAGCCACCACTGCGGCTGCGCACGCCGCTCGGCGCGCACCATGAACAGCACGACGGCGGGCCACACCGGCAGATCGATCGTCGAGGTGAGCAGTACGTGACCCATGATCAGCGGGATCGACGCCGACGCGTATCCCCACGCCGACAACGTCTGCGCGCCCCGTCCCCCGCCGAATTCGCGGGTCAGTAGCGCGACGACGACGATCGACGCCATCGTCGCGAGCGTTGCCGGGATCCGGATCGCCCACGTCGCGTCGGCGAAGAGTGCAGAGAACCCGTGCGCGAGCATCGGTGTAAGCGGTGGCTGATCGACGTAATCCCCACGCGTTCGGCAGCATCCGGAAGTACAGCTCGTCGCGGTGATACCCGTAGCCCGCGCTGAACGCGGTGAGGACGACGCCGAGGGCGATCGTCGCTCCGAACACGGGGCCGCGCGCCAGCGGCGGAACGACGGGTGTGGTCACGACCCCATGATCGTCGGCCCCACCTGGTTAGGCGATGGGTTTGCCCGCAGCGAAGATGATCAGCGGGATCGCCGTCTCTTCCGGGTTCCGTGCGCCGTGGAAACCGATGAGTTTGGCGACCTCAGGCGGTTCGTAGCCAGTCGCCAGGATGGCCGCGTCCCCGGTGCAGATGACGACGACGTCGCCGATGCGAAGCAGATGCTCCGGACGCACCGGCCCGAACATGCCCGACGCGACCGCCTGATCTCGGGTCAGCACATCGGCCGCAGGCCCGAGCACCGCTCGTCCAGGCGGCGCGACGTCCTCGGCCGCACCGGGTTCGGTGTGCAGATAGCGCAATCGTGGCTCGCCCGCGACGACGCGCACTCCTGCCGTCAGCCGCGGATCGGCCGCCAGGTCGAGGCGCGACGCGCGGGAACGTCGAGCCCGCCATGGTCGGCGGTGACGAGCAACGCGGTGTCGTCGGGCAGCCCGGCAATCAACCGCTCCAGCAGTCGGCCGACGCGGCTGACGGCGTCGGCCCACCGCTTGGACGCGATGCCGTGCAGTGCGCGGCGGTGTCCACAGCTGAGGTGTAGGCGTAGACGAGCGACGAGCCGGTGTCGCAGCGCCTGCACCACCGCAGCGACGTGGTCGTCGCCCTTGCCCAAGCCGACGAAACCGTGCCCCGCCGTACGCCGACCGGGTCAGGCCGCTGCCGCGCGAACATCGCCGGCAGCACGACGCTGACCAGATGCCCGCCGCGGCACCGAGCGCGAACATCGTCGGCACCGGTTGCCAGCGCTCCGGCGGCGGGTCGTCGCGCCAGACGATGTGCGTCAGCACCCGGTCGGTGCCTGGAACGTTGACGCGTGAACCCGAGGATGCCGTGCTCGCCGGGCAGCACGCCGGTGCCGAGCGACACCAGGCTGGTCGGGGTGGTCGACGGCAGAGTGCACTCGAGCTCGGTCCAAGTGCCCGAGCCGTCCGGCGTGCACGTCGGCGAAGAACTCCGAGCTGGCGGCGGCGCGTGGCAGCAGGTGATAGCCGAGCCCGTCGACCAGAAGCAGCACGATCCGTCGCGCCCCGCCGACCCGCTCGCCGAGGTCGAGCCGGTCGGCACCGGGCAGGCCGAGCACAGCGAACGCGCTCGGCAGGATGTCGGTGATGCTGCCGGTCATCGGCGCACGAGCGCTTCGAGCGTGTCGACATGTAGAGTGTCAATGAGTCGACAATTGCCAGACCCGGCGCGACGCTCGATGTCGACGTGATGGGGTACGCCAACCACGACGCAGCCTGCCGCCTGCGCCGAGGCGACCCCAGTCGGCGAGTCCTCGATCGCCACGCAATATCGCCGGCTCTGCACCGAGCCGTGCCGCCGCAGTCAGGTACGCCTCCGGGTGCGGCTTGCCGTCATTGACCTGGTCGCCGGTCACCACCGCGGCGAAGGTTCCGGGCGGCAGTTGGTCGGTCATCGTCTCGGCCAGCCGCGCGTAGGACATCGTCACCAGCGCACATGGCACGCCCCGCTCGGCCAGCTCGGCGAGCAGTTCGCGCGCCCCCGGACGCCACGGGATCTCCGCTTGCGCCGCGAGCACAACCTCGTCGAGCAACCGCTCGACGATCACCGGCGGATCGAGATCCACGCCGCCGTGCTCGCGGATGTAGATCGCGGAGTCGATCAGGGCGTTGCCCACGAGCGCGTGCGCATGCTCGTCGGTCCACGTGCCGCCGAACGACTCGACGAGCGCGTACTCGGCCGCGATCCAGTAGGGCTCGGTATCGACGAGCGTGCCGTCCATGTCGAACAGACACCGCTTGCAACAAGAGCCCCGTGTTTGCTGGGGTAGCGGTCATTCGGCCCCCGTCTTCATAGACACGCGCTCTTCGATCCTCCCCACCCGCAGCACCTCCGATGTGATCAGCCGGCGCGAACTGCCGGCCTCGTTCGATCGATTGTTCCAGCAGCCGTGTGACCGTTCGAGGCTCTGGCCGCCCATGGCGACATTCCCATGAACGCCTATTCGCATCTCCGAACCCGATCCAGCGGTCGGTTTGGCGCCGCCAGGGTCAGGCCGATTGATCCGCGCTGCCAAGCCGCCGAGCCAGACCATCCAGAAAACCGGCCGCCATCGCTTCGGTCGCCTTCGCTAACAGCGAGGGCTGCTGCTGAGCCTCCGGCGGCACCACCGGTGGCCGGTACGAGCCGGCGAGGCTGATTCGGGTTGTCGTCTCGGTCGCCGGAGCAAGTTCGACATCGGCGTCCAGTACCACCGGGCTCCCGCCCGCTGGGGTGCGCGCCAGCCACGCCATCGGGACGGCCAGCCCCGCGCCACGCAGCCGCATCGGCATGGTCTCGATCCGCACATCCAGATCAGCGTCTGCGGACCTCGCCTCCCCGGTCAGTGCTGCCTGCCCAGCCGCCACCGCCTCGCGGGCAGCTTGATCGCCGGCCGGCGAGTCCAGGAAGTCGATCAACCGGCGCTGCGCATCCGCAACCGGAACCTCGACCACGACGACCTCGCGAAGGAACACATGACTACTGAACACTGCAGGCAACCCGGCCCTCAAGGGCAGAAGGTCCCCACCCACACGCTGCGAGGGGATGCCGCGCCGGGCGATTCGTTGACCCGTGGTTCAGGTCTCGGAATCGAACCGAACGAATGCGCGCAGCCGTCCGCTCGCCGGCCTCGCTGATCTCCGAGTAACCGAGCGACTCGTAGAAGGCGCGTTGCCCCGGTTCGTCGTCGGTCAGCAGAACCTTTTGCCGCACCCCCGCGTAGCGGTCAAGGATCGATTCGACGAGCGTGCGGCCGATTCCCTGCCGCTGCACGTCCGGTGCAACAAGAACATCCTGCAGGTAGCAGATGCTCGCGCCGTCGGATACCGCTCGAGCCAGCCCAACGAGCCGGCCGCGTTGCCGTGCCGTGACAACGTAGGACGACCCCGCGATCGCGCGCTGCAGCAACTGCGGGTGCTCGGCATAGCGCGACCATTGCACCGAGTGATACAGCTCAACGAGTTCGACCGGGTCAACTTCGGCCACCGACGCGACCACGCAATCGTGGGTCACGTCATTCGTTGTCGGATCGGTACCCGAGATTCGGTGAGAGCCACCGCTCGGCCTCGGCAACGGTCCAGCCCTTGCGCTTCGCATAGCTCTCGACCTGATCGCGGCCGATGTGGCCGAGCACGAAGTACTGCGACTGCGGGTGCGAGAAGTACCAGCCGCTCACCGATGCGCCCGGCCACATGGCCATGCTCTCGGTCAGCTCGATTCCGGTGTTGGCCTTGACGTCGAGCAAGTCCCAGAGCACCTGCTTCTCGGTGTGCTCGGGGCAAGCCGGGTAACCCGGCGCCGGGCGGATGCCCACGTACCGCTCCTTGAGCAGCGCCTCGTTGTCGAGCGCCTCATCGGGCTGGTAGCCCCAGAACTCGGTGCGGACCCGCTCGTGCAGCCGTTCGGCGAACGCTTCCGCGAGCCGGTCGGCCAACGACTCGAGCAGGATGGCGCTGTAGTCGTCGAGGGCCGCCTTGAACTCGGCGATCTTGGCGCCGCCGCCCAACCCGGCAGTGACGGCGAACCCGCCGATGTAGTCGCGCAGGCCGGTCTCTTTGGGCGCGATGAAGTCGGCCAGCGACCGGTGCGGGACGCCGGGGCGGTGCTCGGTCTGCTGCCGCAGGTGATGCAGCGTCGCGAGCACTTCGCCGCGCGACTCGTCGGTGTAGACCTCGGTGTCGTCGTCGGCAGTCGCGTTGGCCGGGAACAGGCCGATCACGCCCGCCGCGGACAACCACTTCTCGGCGATGATCGAGTCGAGCATCGTCTGCGCATCGGACCAGAGCTTGCGCGCCGCCTCGCCCGACGCCGGGTTGTTCAGGATGTCGGGGTACTTGCCCTTCATCTCCCAGGCGTTGAAGAACGGTTGCCAGTCGATGTAGTGCCGCAGTTCAGCGAGCGGGTAGTCGTGGAACGTCTTGACGAACTGGACGTGCGACGGCGGCCGGTGATCGTCGGTGTGCACGTCGCGGGCCTGCTGCGCGATCAGTCGTGGCCGTGGCGGCCGATAGCCGGTCCAGTCGATCGGCGTCGCATCTTCACGCGCGGTCGCGATCGGCACGATCTTCTTGGCGTCGTTGCGGGCGGCATGGCGCTCGCGCAGCGAGTCGTAGTCAGCCTGGATATCGGCGAGCAGGCCCGGCCGCTGCTCATCGGACAGCAGCGCCGCCACGACCGGCACCGAGCGCGAGGCATCCTTCACCCAGATGACCGGCCCGTGATACTTCTTGTCGACCTTTACCGCGGTGTGGGCGCGCGAGGTTGTCGCGCCGCCGATCAGCAACGGGATCTCGAGGCCCTGGCGTTCCATCTCGGCGGCGAAGTTGACCATTTCGTCGAGCGACGGAGTGATCAGTCCGGACAGCCCGATCGCGTCGGCGCCGTGGTTCTTCGCGGCGTCGAGAATCTTCTGCGCAGGCACCATCACGCCGAGGTCGATGACGTCGTAGTTGTTGCACTGCAGGACGACGCCGACGATGTTCTTGCCGATGTCGTGCACGTCGCCCTTCACCGTGGCCATCACGACCGTGCCGTTGCTGCGCCCGGCATCCTCGGGTGACTTCCCGGCCTCGATGTACGGGATCAGGTATGCGACGGCCTTCTTCATGACGCGAGCCGACTTCACCACCTGCGGCAGGAACATCTTGCCGGCGCCGAACAGGTCACCGACAACGTTCATGCCGGCCATCAGCGGGCCTTCGATGACCTCGATCGGAGCACCGCCGCGCGCTTCGATCATGGCGCGCAGTTCCTCGGTGTCGGTCTCGGCGTAGTCGTCGATGCCCTTCACCAGCGCGTGGGTGATCCGCTCGTCGACGGGCAGCTGCCGCCACTCGTCGTTGACTGCGTCGAGCTTCTTCCCGTCGCCGGCGAACTCGGTCGCGATCTCGAGCAGCCGCTCCGCGGCATCGGGACGACGGTTGAGGATGACGTCTTCGATGCGGTCGCGCAGTCGTTCGTCGACCTGGTCGTAGACGGCCAGGGCGCCGGCGTTGACGATGCCCATGTCCATTCCAGCGGCGATCGCGTGGTACAGGAAGACCGCGTGGATCGCCTCGCGTACCGCGTTGTTCCCACGGAACGAGAACGACACGTTCGAGACTCCGCCGGACACCAGCGCAGCGGGCAGGTTGTTCTTGATCCAGCGCGTTCCCTCGATGAAGTCGACGCCGTAGTTGGCGTGCTCCTCGATCCCTGTCGCGACCGCGAAGATGTTCGGGTCGAAGATGATGTCCTCGGCCGGGAAGCCGACCTCGTCAACGAGGATCCGGTACGCGCGTTCGCAGATCGCCTTGCGCCGTTCGAGATTGTCGGCCTGGCCGTCCTCGTCGAAGGCCATGACCACGACCGCCGCGCCGTACTTGCGGCACAGCCGGGCGTGATCGCGGAACTTGTCCTCGCCCTCTTTCATCGAAATCGAGTTGACGATCGGCTTGCCCTGCACGCATTGCAGGCCCGCTTCGATGACCTCGAACTTGGACGAGTCGATCATGATCGGAACCCGGCTGATGTCCGGCTCGCTCGCGATCAGCTTCACGAAGCGGTCCATCGCCGCGACGCCGTCGATCATCCCCTCGTCCATGTTGATGTCGATGACCTGCGCGCCGTTCTCGACCTGCTGGCGCGCGACCGACAGCGCAGTGTTGTAGTCGCCGTCGCGGATGAGATTGCGGAAGCGCAACGAGCCGGTGATGTTGGTGCGCTCGCCGACGTTCACGAACAGCGAATCCGGCTCGATGTTCAGCGGCTCCAGCCCGGAGAGCCGGCAGGCAACCGGACGGGCGGCCGGCTCTCGCGGCGCGAGCCCGGCGACAGCCTCGGCCATCGCGTGATGTGCTCGGGGGTGGTGCCGCAACAGCCACCGAGCAGGTTCACCAGCCCGCTCTCGGCGAACTCGTGCACGATCGCCGCGGTCTCGTCAGGCGCCTCGTCGTACTCGCCGAACGCGTTCGGCAACCCGGCGTTCGGGTAGCAGGACACGAAGCAGTCGGCGATCCGGGCGATCTCGGCCAGGTAGGGCCGCATCTCGCCGGCCGCCGAGGGCACAGTTCAGGCCGACGAGCAACGGGCGGGCATGCCGGATGGAATTCCAGAACGCCTCGGTCACCTGGCCGGACAGCGTGCGGCCCGAGGCGTCGGTGATCGTGCCCGAGATCATCACCGGCCAGCGGCGGCCGCGCTGTTCGAACAGCGTCTCGAGGGCGAAGATCGCCGCCTTCGCGTTGAGCGTGTCGAAGATCGTCTCGACCAGCAGCAGGTCGGCGCCGCCGTCGACGAGCCCGTTGGCCTGCTCGAGATAGGCGTCGACGAGTTCGCTGATAGGTGACGTTGCGCGCGCCAGGGTCATTGACGTCGGGCGAGATCGATGCGGTGCGGCTGGTTGGCCCGAGCGCGCCGGCCACGAATCGCGGCTTGTCCGGCGTCGGCCGCGGTGCTCGCGTCGCACTCCGACCCCGCGAGCCGGGCCGCATTCGAGGTTGAGTTCGTAGGCGAGTTCTTCCATGCCGTAGTCGGCGAGCGAGATCCGCTGGGCATTGAACGTGTTCGTCTCGACGATGTCGGCGCCGGCGTCGAGGTACGCGCGGTGAATGCCGCGGATCGCCGTCGGGTTGGGTGAGCGTGAGCAGGTCGTTGTTGCCCCGCAGGTCACGGTCCCAGTCGGCGAAGCGCTCGCCACGATACTCGGCCTCGCTGAACGTGTGCCGCTGGATCATCGTCCCGGTCGCGCCGTCCAGCACGATGATGCGTGACCGGAGCACGGCGGACAGCGCCTCCGTGGCGTCGGGGCGGAGCGCGGGCGAATCAGACACGGAGCGAGTCCTCGGTGGGTCGATCGTCGGGCGTTGCCGGCGCGACACAGCCCTATTCAGTATCTCATTCGGGCGAAGGGACTTGGTCTGAACCGCCGTGACCGGCGGTTCACAGCCGCGCGTTGCCAGCCGTGTCATGCGAACGGCATAGGCTGAAGACCATGACCGAGCGCAGCGAGAGCCACGACTACGGCCAAGCTGAGCACTGGCCCGAGCTGACTGAACCGGTCCTGGTCGCGGCCTTCGAGGGGTGGAACGACGCCGGCGACGCGGCAACGGGCGCGGTCGAGCACCTCGAGCTGGTGTGGGACGCACAGCCGCTCACCGAGATCGATCCGGACGACTATTACGACTTCCAGGTGAACCGGCCGACGGTGTCGCTGATCGACGGCGTCAGCCGCCGGATCAGCTGGCCGACCACCCGAGTGTCGTTCTGCCGGCCGCCCGGCAGCCGACTTCGACCTCGTGATCGTTCGGGGTATCGAGCCGAACATGCGTTGGCGTGGGTTCTGTCGCGAGCTGCTCGGCCTCATCCACGAGTTCGACGTGCGCACCGTCGTGACGCTGGGCGCCCTGCTCTCCGACACCCCGCACACCCGCCCGACACAGGTCACCGGTACCGCGTACGACCCGGAGTCGGCCGCACGTTACGGGCTCGAGAAGTCGCGCTACGAGGGACCGACCGGCATCGTCGGAGTGCTGCAGGACGCCTGCGTGGCGTCCGGTATCCCGGCCGTCTCGTTCTGGGCCGGCGTGCCGCACTACGTGTCGCAGCCGCCGAATCCGAAGGCCACGCTCGCCCTGCTGCACGCGCGTCGAGGAGGTCCTCGACCTACCCGTCCCGCTGGCCGAGCTGCCACAGCAGTCCGACGAATGGCAGAAGCTCGTGGACGAGATGGCCGCCGAGGACGACGAGGTCACCGAGTACATCCGCAACCTCGAGGAGCGCGACGACGAGATCGACCGCACCGAGTTGACGACGGCGTCCGGAGACGCGATCGCCCGCGAGTTCGAGCGGTACCTGCGTCGGCGCGACCGCGGCGGCGGACACGCGGGCGGCAGCGGGCGGGCTGACCCTGTAATCGCTAAGGTCAGCGGAAACCAGCGGGGGGACGACTGAGTAAGACGTGGCTGGCGCTCGCGATCGCCATGCTGCTCGGTGTGGCGGCCTGCTCTGGCTCGAGCGGAGGGACCGGCGGCGGTTCGGCGACGCCTACCGCGCCGTCGACAGCCCCAACTGTTGCACCGACCGCGTGCTGCTCGGCGTCCAGCTCGTCAGCCGGCGGCCTCACCCAGCAATCGGCTCAGGACGCACTGCTGATCGAGGCCGACATCGGCGGCGGATTCGCGCAGACCACTTCGGATGCCACCACCAGCCCGCTGCCGTGCACGCCGAACGACCCGCCGCTCGACCAGCTGGTCCCGCCGAAGGTAAAGGCCCAGACGGACTTCCAGAACTCCGCGGGCTCGGCGTTGGTCAGCGAAGAGATCGACGGGTATGCCGATGTCGCCACCGCGCAGCGTGTGCTCGCGGCCGGCGAGAAGGGCTTGGCGTGCAAGACCGCCAAGATCAAGACCGGCGGCCAGACCTTGCACGTGCGGCTGCAGGGCCCGGTCGACCTGGCCAGTTCGCTCAAAGTCTCCGTGGACAAGTGCGAGGGCTGGCAGGTCAAGGCTCCCTCGGTCGGGGTTGTCCTCATCGTTGCGCGCATCGGTCCGCAGATCGTGGCGCTGACGTTCACCGCGGCGACCAGTGTCGACAAGAGCACTCTGCCCAACACTTCTACGGTGACCGAAAAGGCGTTGAGCAAAGTCAAGGAGGCGCTGTGATGCGTGCCCTCGCCGGCGTGACCGCTGCACTGGCCGCGGTCGGTGTCATTGCCGGGTGCGCCACCACCACCGCGGGCACGGGAAAGCATGTAGCGCTGCCGCGGCCGTCGGCGTCGTCGCGCGGGATCCTCCCGCCGCCGAGCGCCACGGTCGTGCCGACGTCACCGGCTCCGTCGTCGGTGCCCTCGTCGGTGCCGTCGTCAGTTCCGCCGCCGTCGGGTTCTAGCGCGCCGGCCGACGTCACACGGGTGCTGTTGACCGCGGCAGAGATCGGCCACGGATTCACACAGGCGCCCGACACGTCGACGTCAAACGACCCGTACCCGTGCACGCCGAACGATCCGGCCGTCGACGACGCCGTGCCGCCAACCGAGCAGGGCACCGCAGACTTCACGAAAGCCTCAGCACAGCTGATCATCACCGAGCAGGTGGCGGTCTACGCCGACGTGAGCCATGCAGTCAGAGCCCAGCAGCTGACTGATGCCGGCCTCGCCTGCGCGCACGGCACCCTGTCGCAGGGTCAACGGATCGACATCACCGGCCCGACCGACATTTCCAGCGACCTGACAGCACACCTCGACAATGCCGAAGCATGGGACATCCGCGCCGGCACAACGGTCGGCGTACTCGTTCAGGTCCGCATTCACGCGGTGATGGTGCACTTCGCCTTCGTCGCGGCGAACAAGAAGCACCCCGGCGCGGTCGACGTCAAGCAGGTCATCGAGACCGGCATCGCGAAAGTGATCAACGGCGGCTAGAGGGCGATTCCCAGCAGCGCATCCACGGCATCGCGGATGAGGCTCGGCGCGTCCTTGTCGGCTCGATCGGCATGGTCGACCCAGCGGTCGATCGCCGCTATCGCGCCGTTGGTATCGAGATCGTCGGCCAGCCTGGCCCGCATTTCGGCGATCGTCGCGTCGGCCGGTGCGCCGGCAGGTTGACTGGTCGCGGCGCGCCAGCGGGCCAGCCGCGCTTCCGCGGCGGGCAGCCGGCCGCCCGTCCATTCCCGATCTGCGCGGTAATGCCCATCGAGCAGGGCGAGCCGAACGGCCATCGGGTCGATGCCCGCCGCACGCAACTTGGACACCAGCACGAGATTGCCACGTGACTTGCTCATCTTCTCGCCGTCGAGCCCGATCATGCCGGCGTGCACGTAGTGCTTGGCGAACGGCTGCTGCTTGGTGAGCGCCTCACCGTGCGCGGCGGAATGCTCGTGGTGCGGGAAGATCAGGTCCGAGCCGCCGCCCTGGACGTCGAAGCCCATCCCGAGCCGGTTGAGGGCGATGACGGTGCACTCGATGTGCCAGCCCGGCCGGCCCCGGCCGATCGGGGTGTCCCAGAACGGCTCGCCCCACCGGTGCGCGCGCCAGAGCAGGCTGTCGAGCGGGTCGCGCTTGCCCGGGTGGCGCGGATCGCCGCCCCGCTCGGCGAACAGGCGCAGCATCGTCTCGCGGTCGTAGTGCGATTCCTCGCCGAATCGGCCGGTGACGCTGACGTCGAAGTAGATGTCCTCGCCCACCCGATAGGCAGCGTCAGAGTCGAGCAGCTGCTGGATCGCGTCGGTGATCTCCGGGACGGACTCGACAGCGCCGATGTACTGGTCGGGCGGCAGCACCCGCAGTGCCCCCATGTCGCGGCGGAACAGGTCGATCTCGCGGTTGGCGAGGTCGACCCAGCTCTCGCCGGTCTGGGCAGCTCGCTCGAGCAGCGGGTCGTCGACGTCGGTGACGTTCTGCACGTAGTGCACGGCGTGGCCGGCGTCGCGCCAGACCCGCTGGGCGAGGTCGAAGGCGAGATAGGTGGCCGCGTGGCCGAGGTGTGTCGCGTCGTACGGGGTGATCCCGCACACGTACATGCGGGCCGTCGCGCCTGGCTCTGTCGCCCGGATCGTCGCGGTCGCCGTGTCGTAGAGACGCAGCGGCTCGCCGCGTCCCGGCAGCGTCGGCACGTCGGGTGTCGGCCACGAATCCATGTTCGTCACCGTATCCGGCAGAGTGGGTAGCCATGAGTGCCTACCTGGTGTCCGAGAGCAAGGTCATTGCCGCCGACCCGCAGACGCTGTTCGACATCGTCGCCGATCCGTCCATGCATCCTGAGATCGATGGGTCCGGCTCGGTGCAGGCCTCGCGGGACGGCGGACCGGACCGGCTGTCCCTGGGCGCGAAGTTCGGCATGGACATGAAGATCGGCGCGTCCTACAAGATCCTGAACACGGTGGTCGAGTTCGACGAGCCGTCCTGCCTGGCCTGGCGGCATTTCAACGGGCACGTGTGGCGCTACTTGTTCGAGCCGGTCGACGGTGGCACCAAGGTCACCGAGCAGTGGGACGCCCGGCCGGCGAAGAACCGGCTCTTCCTTCGGCTGAGCGGATTCCCTGGCCGCAACCGCCGCGGCATCAAGGCCACCCTCGACCGGCTGGAGTCGGTAGCGACCTCGCGCGCCGCGTAACGCGAGTGGTGGTTTGTGGGCGCGATTACCCACCACTCGCGAGGCCTACATCGGGGGCCACGGGACGGCGGGCCACTCGTCGCTCGGCTCGGGGTGCCGACGCGTCGAGAGCAGCCGGTCGACCCGGGCCCGGGTGCGGCGCACCTCAGCCGTCGTGAGCAGGTCGTAGAGCTGGCCGCCGAGCGCACCGTCGAGGTCGCGGCGCAGCCGGCGCAGGACGTCCTGCAATTCGTCGGGCAGCGATCGTCCGGCCCACTGCCACAGGACGGTGCGCAGCTTGTCCTCGACGTGGAAGGTCACGCCGTGGTCGACGCCGTACACGTGCCCGGCCGGTGTCGGCAGCAGGTGGCCGCCCTTGCGATCGGCGTTGTTGATCACTGAGTCGAAGACCGCGATGCGGCGCAACTCGTCGCGGTCACGGCGCCGGATCATCGCCACCACGTCGGCCGACTCGTCCTCGGCAATCCAGAGCTGCACCATCCCCGGACCCGCCGGGCCGACGCGGTAGACGGTCGGCGGCACGATGTCCCATCCGGTCGCGGCTGAGACCGCGTAGGCGGCCACCTCGCGCTCGGCCAGTGTGCCGTCGGGGAAATCCCACAGCGGGCGCTCCCCCACGACCGGTTTGTAGACGCAGGCCGCGCTCACGCCGTCGGCCGTCACGGCGCAGTAGAGCGTCGCGTTGGACGCGTCGACCAGCCGTCCCTCGATGGACACCTCACCGCGCTCGAGCAGGGCAAGCGCATCGGCGACCGGGAGATCGACCGGCGCGGTGAGCTTCTCAGGGTTCAAGGTTCGGCGTTCGGTGGTAGCCGTTGTTGCGCGGGCAGACATGCCCGGCCGGGTCGAGCGGCTGTCCGCACAGTGGGCACGGCGGGCGGCCGGCGGCGATGACCCGGCGCGCCCGCTCCACGAAGGCGCGTGCGCGGGTCGGTTCCAGCCGCACCCGCAGCGCGTCGGGCCCGTCGTCGACGTCCTCGAGCAGGGTCTCCTCGGCGACGGTCGCGTCCTCGACCGGCGCCTGCGCCTCGATCACGACCAGCCCGGCGTCGCCGTCCCAGGCCAGGCCCATCGCGCTCACGCGGAACTCCTCGTCGATCGGCAACTCGAGCGCGGCGGTGTCCGAATCGGAGGCCGGCAACGCCGTCCCGGTGCGGGCCACGACCTCGTCCAACAGCTGCTCGAGCCGGTCGGCGAGCACCTCGACCTGCTGCTTCTCGAGCGCGACCGAAATTACCCGCGTGCCGTCGGTCGCCTGCAGGAAGAAGGTGCGATCGCCGGGGTCGCCGACGGTCCCAGCGACGAATCGGCTGGGACGCTCGAACAGGAAGAACTGACGGGGCATGATGCCCTCAAGTCTACGGGTTGGGGCTCGCGTCAACCGGTGCCGCTACCGGCCCCTCCGCCGACTACCGCGTCGGTCGACTTGCGCCGCCGCGGCTTCTTCTTGGGCGGGACGAACGCGCTCAGGTCGGCGCCCACGTCATTCGAACGCAGCACGTACGGCCGGGTGTCGGTGTAACGGACGACCGACACCGAACACGGATCGACGACGATCCGCTGGAACTGGTCGAGGTGCAGCCCGAGCGCATCGGCCAGGATCGCCTTGATCACGTCGCCGTGGCTGCACGCCACCCAGATCGCGTCGTCACCGAGGCGGGCATCCCAGTCTCGAACCGCCGACACCGCGCGGGCGGACACCTCGGTGAGCGATTCGCCGTTCGGGAACCGGGCGGCCGAGGGCTGGGTCTGCACGACCTTCCAGACCGGGTCCTTGGCGAGCTCCTTTAGCGGTTTGCCGGTCCAGTCGCCGTAACCGCACTCGATGATGCGTTCGTCGACATCCCAGCTCGGCTGGCCGCTCTGCGCCGCCTTGATCGCCTCCGCGGTCTCGACGCACCGATCGAGCGGGCTGGTGACGATCGCGGCGAGGGGTAGCGCGGCAATCCGCTCGGCGACCGCGGCAGCCTGCTTGGTGCCACGCTCGTCGAGGTGGACGTCCGGGGTGCGGCCGGCCAACACCGGTCCGGTGAGTGCGGTGAGCCCGTGGCGCACCAGCAGCAGGGTGGACATCTACTCGGTCGCGCTGATGACGCCGGTCGAGAGCAGCACGATCAGCAGCACGCCCAGCGCGACCCGGTAGTAGATGAAGATGAACGTGCTGTGGTTCGCGAGCCAGCGCATCAGCCAGTGGATCGAGGCGATGCCGACGATGAACGCGAACACCGCCGCGACGCCGGTCAGGCCCAGGCCGGGGCCGGTCTTGTCGCCGATCTTGCGCGCCTCGTACAGCCCGGACAGCACTACGGCGGGGATCGACAGCAGGAACGAGAACCGCGCCGCGGCCTCTCGGGTCATGCCGCGGAAGAGCCCGGCCGTGATCGTCACCCCTGAACGTGACGCGCCGGGGATCAACGCGAGCGCCTGCGCGGTACCGACCACCGCAGCGTCGGTGGAGTTGATGTTCTCTTCCTCCCGGTTGCGCTTGCCCACGATCTCCGCGCCGAGCAGCACGACCGCCAGCCCGATCATCGCCGACGCGATGACCCAAAGATTGCGTGCGCTCGTCTCGATCTGGTTGCTGAACAGCAGCCCGAAGACGCTGACCGGGATGGTGGCCAGGATCAGGTACCAGCCCATCTTGTACTCGAGCGAGCCGCGTACCGACCGGTCGTACAGACCGCGGATCCAGGCCACCGCGACATGCAGCAGTTCTCGCCAGAAGTAGATGACGATGGCCAGCGTCGTCCCGAGCTGGATGACTGCGGTGAATGCTGCGCCCGGATCGTGCGGGTGGTTGGGGCTGTAGTCGAAGGTCCAGCCGAACAGCACCGGGACGATCCGCAAATGCGCGGTCGACGAGATCGGCAGGAATTCGGTGAGCCCCTGGACCACGCCGAGGACGATCGCCTGGAGCAGGTTCACGAACTTGCGCCTGACTGCTGCAGGGCGTCCATCGCGGTGGTGAGCGACCGGAGCTTGTCGTCGAGCGTCGCGCCGAACGGGGCGATCGTCAGCGTGGTCACTCCGGCGGCGGCGAACTCGGCCATCCGCTCGGCCACTCGTGCCGGCGGCCCGAGCAGCGCCGTCTGGTCGACGAAGTCGAAGGGGACGCCGCGGCTGCACCCGCGTAGTCGCGGGCGAGGTACTTGTCCTGAACGGCCGCTGCCTCGTCGGCGTAGCCCATCCGGACGGCGAGGGCGTTGTAGAAGTTCTGCTCGCGGCTGCCCATGCCGCCGATGTACAGCGCTGAGTAGGCGCGCACCATCGTCGCGCACTCGTCCACGCTGTCGCCGATGACGAGCGGGGCGGTCGGGACGATGTCGAAGCCGTCAAGGGTCTTGCCGACCTTCGCCCGTCCGGCGCCGAGTGCGCCCAGCAACTCGTCGGCGAACTTCGGTGCGAAGAAGATCGACAGCCAGCCGTCAGCCACTTCGCCGGTGAGTTCCAGGTTCTTGGGACCGATCGAGGCGATGTAGATCGGGATGTGGTCGCGCACCGGGTGCAGCATCAGATGCAGCGCCTTGCCCGGCCCGTCCGGGAGCGGCAGCTGGTAGGTGTCGCCGTCGTAGCGGACCTGCTCGCGCGACAGCGCGAGCTTGACGATGTCGACGTACTCGCGGGTGCGGGCCAGCGGCTTGGCGAAGCGGACGCCGTGCCACCCCTCGGACACCTGCGGCCCGGACAGGCCGAGCCCGAGCCGGAATCGCCCCCCGGACAGGGTGTCGAGCGTCGCCGCCGTCATCGCGGTCATCGTCGGGGTGCGCGCGGGAATCTGCAGGATCGCCGACCCGACGTCGATCCGCTCGGTCTTCGCGGCGACCCAGGTGAGGATCGTCACTGCATCTGTGCCGTAGGCCTCCGCAGCCCAAGCGACCGCGTAACCAAGCCGATCCGCCTCCTGGGCCAGGAGCACGCTGTCGCCGGTTCCGCCGTAGCCAATGTTGAGTCCGAGCCGCACCGCGCCACCATACTGGCCGCCCTTCGCCCAGTCCTGGCGGCGAGCCGGGTAGCTTCGCAGCGTGGAATTACGCAGCGTCGGTACCAGCGGGCTGAAGGTGAGCTCGCTCGCCCTCGGCACGATGACCTGGGGCGTCGAGACCGACGCCGACGAGGCGGCCGCCCAACTGGTCACCTTCCATGACGCAGGGGGGACGCTGGTCGACACCGCGGCGTCCTACGGCTTCGGCGAGACCGAGGAGCTGATCGGCCAGCTGATGGCCGACGTCGTCCCGCGGGCAAACCTGACCCTTGCCACCAAGGCGGGCATCACCCGCACGGCGGAGGACCGGATCGTCGACTGCTCGCGCGGGGCGCTGCTGCGACAGCTCGACGCCTCGTTGCGCAAGCTCGGCACCGACTACATCGACCTCTGGTACGTGCACTACGTCGATGACACCGTGCCTTTCGACGAGACGCTGGGTGCGCTCGACGCCGCGGTGGCGAGCGGCAAGGTGCGCTATGCCGGGGTGTCGAACTACAGCGGCTGGCGGATCGCTCGGGCCGCGACGTGGCAACGCGCGGTGCCCGGACGTGCCCCGATCGTCGCCAACCAGATGCGTTACTCGCTGCTCGACCGCGGCATCGAGCGCGAAGTGCTGCCGGCCTGCCTGCAGCTCGGTGTCGGCGTCTTCCCGTGGTCGCCGTTGGGCGGTGGCGTGCTGACCGGCAAGTACCGCGGCGGCGTCCCGTCCGATTCGCGGGCGTCGGTGGGCCACCGTCCCGACCTGGTGTCGATGGACCGGCCGCGGATGGCGGGCATCGTCGAGGCGGTCGCGACCGCTGCCGACGGTTTGGCCACCTCGCCGGTGGCTGTGGCACTTGCCTGGCTGCGCGATCGTCCCGGGGTGACCGCCCCGGTGCTCGGCGCGCGGACGCTCGGCCAGCTCACCGCGCAGCTCGCCTGCGAGGCGCTCGACCTGCCGCGTGAGATCAGTGCTGCGCTCGATGACGTGTCGGCGCCGCCGATCGACTATCCAGAGGACATCAACTGAGCGACGCTGACCCGGTATTCGCCGCGTTCTGTGCCGCGGGGCTGTGGCCAGGGCTGGGCAAGACCCTGGCCGGATCGCTGGAGGACGCGGGGATCGAAGGCCCGGCCGACGTGTCAGCGGCGAATCTGGCCCTGCTGCCCAAGGTCGGTCCGACCCGCGCCGGGCGGCTGCTCTCGTCGTTCATCGCCGCTGCCCCGGCGTACGAGGTGCTCGAGATGCTCGTCCCCGCCGGTGTCGAGCCGCGGCTGGCCGGCCGAGTCGTGGAAGCGCTCGGCCCGCCCGCGCCGCGGTTGCTGCGTGACGATCCGTGGCGGCTGCTCCTGCTGTCGGGGGTGACCCTCGGCGACGCCGACCGGGTAGCGCGCGTGGCCATCCCCGGTGTGCGGCGCGACGACAGCCGCCGGTCACGTGCGCTGGTCGGGTTCGTGCTGGCCAGGCAGGCCCGCGACGGGCACACCATCAGCCCGCACGCCGTAGTCGTCGACGGGTTGCGCGAGTTCGACACCGGCTCGGCCGACGACGCGATCGCCGCCGCGGTCGACGCGGCCACGGTGACCGAGGTCGGCGACGGCATGCTGGCGCTCACCCGCTACGCCGCAGGCAGAGGACAGCGTCGCGCAGGCCATCGCCCGGCTGCTCGCGTCGGCCGAGCCGATCAAGGCGGGCAAACCGGCGAAGGGACTCGACAAGGCCCAGCGCTCGGCGGTGCTGGCCGCGCTGCGCGACGGCGTGTCGGTGCTCACCGGCGGTCCGGGCACGGGCAAGAGCCGAACCGTGGCCACTCTCGTCGCGCTCGCCGAGCAGGCCGGCAAGTCGGTCGCGCTGGCCGCGCCGACCGGACGCGCAGCGAAGCGGCTCGAAGAGCTGTGCAACTCCCCCGCGTCGACGTTGCACCGGCTGTTCGGGCGCGCAGCCGAGACAGTCCGGCGACGACGTGAGCTTCGACGGCCGGTTCGCGCGCAATGCAGAGTGGCCGCTGGACGAGGACGTCATCGTGGTCGACGAGGCGTCCATGCTCGATGTCGAACTCGCCGACGCCTTGCTGACCGCCTGCGCCGACGGCACGCACCTGGTCCTCGTCGGCGATGCGGCCCAGCTGCCCTCGATCGGCCCGGGCCGGGTGCTCGGTGACGTGATCGACTCCGGCACCGTGCCGGTCACCGAGCTCACCACGCTGTACCGGCAGGCCGAGGGCGGCACGATCGCCCGGCTTGCCGCGTCGGTTCGGCTCGGCGAGCTGCCGGCGGTCGACGACCCGACCCGCGAGGTCGTGATCGTCCCGGCCCGCGGTTCGGCGGCCGCGGCGCACCGGGTGGTGCAGCTCGTCACCGATTCGATCCCGCGCGCGCTCGGCGTGCCGTCCGATCAAGTCCAGGTCGTCACGCCGGTGCACCGCGGCGGGGCTGGGACGCAGGCGTTGAACGCCGCGCTGAAGGCGGTGCTGAACCCTGGCCGCGGGCGGGGCCGGTTCGACGTCGGTGACCGGGTGGTGGCGACGGCGAACCACCTCGAGGCCGAACCGTTCGGCTTCGCCAACGGTGAGGTGGGCATGGTCGACGAGATCGAGCCGGACGGCACCGTGGTGGTGGCGTTCGCGTCCGGCCCGGCAGCCGTGAAGGGCAAGGCGCTCGCCGATCTCACGCACGGCTGGGCGATCACGGTGCATCGGGCGCAGGGGTCGGAGTTCCCTGCCGTCGTGGTGGTGCTTCCGCCGGAGGCCGGCGGCATGCTGTCGCGCCCGCTCGTCTACACCGCGATCACCCGGGCACAGCAGCACCTGTCCGTCGTCCACGCCGCCGGCCCGGTCGTCGCCCGGGCGGTGCGCCAGATCGGCACGATCCCCCGCCGCACCCGCCTCGTCCCGCTGCTGCAGGAATACGCGCCGCCCCCCTGACCGGTTTGCACCCAATACGGTCGCTATATCGAGTGGGCTAACGCCATATAGCGACCGCAGCGGGTGCAAACCGAAGCGAAATGATCATTGGTGTCGCTCAGCATTCCCACCGAAACTGGCGCCTAGGATCCGGCCAAGACCAACGGGGAGGGCCGGATGTCACTAGACACACCGATCGAGAATCCGGCCCAGACGCCGAGCGAGCCTCCCCAGCTGCTAACCGAACCCAGCTACCGCTGGATGGCGTGGCTCACGCTGAGCCTGGTGCTTGCCGTCGTCGTCGGGTTCTTCATCTGGGTCGGCGTCGCGGGGGCGTCCGCGCCCGGCGGCTGCGGCGGTGGCTGACCTCGCCCCTTCGCCGACCGCTGCCCGCCGTGCCTACCTAGCGGCGATCCTCGTCAGCCGGCGTGGTTCCGCTGATCGCTGTCGTCATGCTCGCGCCGTCGGCGGGTGCCAAACCGAGTTCGGCACTGGTCTGGCTGCTGTTCGTCGGATCGTCGGTGCACGTCGGATCGACGGCGTGGTTCTACTCGGTCGGTGAGGTGCGGGCGCACATGCGTCACCACCTAGGCCGATACGCACTCGCTCCAGCGGCACTTGTCCTCGGTTGTGCGGTTGGCGCCGCGTTCCTCACTGACCGGCAGATCACCTGGGTGCTGCTCGGCTTCTTCGCCTGGCAGTTCTTCCATTTCCAGAAGCAGAATCTCGGCGTTGCCGCCCTTGCCGCACGAGCGCAACGCACCCCCGGGCTGACCATGACGGAGCGCCATGCGCTCGTGGTCACCGGTGTCGGCGGCATCCTCGGACTGCTCGGCCATCCCGACCTGCTGCAGGTTGCCGGAGCACATCGCTTTGACATGTTGTTCGTTGCCGGCGCGGCGACCTTCTCGGTCGGTGCCGTCATGGGCGTCACCGCCGTGGTACGCCGCGAGAGTCGCGACACGGTCTTCACCGTCGTGTACGCGGTGTCGCTGTTGTTCTTCCTGCCGGTGTGGTTGTTCGCGTCGCCGTACGCGGCTGTTGCCGGGCTGACCATCGCGCACGGCCTGCAGTACCTGGTGCTGATGGGGCTGATCGCGTCGGCGCGCACGGGTGATCGTCCGGTCGGCATCAGCGTGCTGATCCTGGTCAACGTGGCGCTCGTGCTGGGCATCGCGCTCAACCGGATGGCGCACCTGCACGGCCATCCCGGTCTCGGCCAGGCGCTCTTCGGCGTCTACCTCGGGCTGTCGATGGCGCATTTCGTCGTCGACGCCGGGCTGTGGCGGTTGCGCGACGAGTTCCCGCGGTCGTTCCTCACCGCCCGCCTGCCGTTCCTGCTCGGCTGAGGCAACGCTCGGTCTAGACCCGTTTGGCGCCCGCGGCGCGTTCCTTCTTCAGTTCGGCGAGGTGCTCGAGGAAGTCGACCTGAATCGTGTGCCGCTTGCTCGGTACGTACCGCTTCACCAGCGACTCGTGGTAGCTGGCGATCTCGCGTCGCATCACCGCACGGGACGGGAGCGCTGCCTTGCCCTCGAGCAGATCGGCCACCCACTCCGACTGCGCCTCGGCCAGCGGCATGATCGCTCCGAGGGGTTGGACGAGGCCGATGAAGAACAGCCCTGGATGATCCGGATCGGCCACCCGGTGGAACAGCTCGATCTGGTTGTCGACCGACGACACGAGCGTCGTGTCCAGGAACGGGAAGGTGATCTTGTACCCGGTGCAGTAGACGATGATGTCGACCTGCTCGGCCGTCCCGTCGACGAAGTAGACCTTGTCGCCCTCGAGCCGCTCGATGTTCGGCTTGACGGTGATGTCGCCGTGCCCGAGCCGGGTGAGGATGTCGTCGCTGATGGTCGGATGCGCCGCCAGCACCTTGTGATCCGGCTCGGGCAATCCGTACTTCGTGATCTTGCCGCGCGACAGCCGCAGGATGATCGACAGCCCGAGCCGTTTCGTCCACAGGAACGGCGACTGTGCGAGCGGCGAGGTCGTGAGGTGATCGGTCGGAATGCCGAACAAGTACTTCGGGACGACGTGCGCACCGCGGCGCATCGCGAGTATCGTCCGCTCGGCCACCTTCGAGGTCTCGACGGCGATGTCGCAGGCCGAGTTACCGATACCGAGCACGAGCACGCGCTTGTTCTCGAACCCGTCGAAGGTCTTGTAGTCGTGCGAGTGCAACTGCGTGCCGGTGAATGTGTCCGCACCGGGGAAGGCCGGCTCGGGCAACCGCGCGTCCCAGTGATGCCCGTTGGCCACCAGCACGTGCGTGTAGCGCAGCGTCTGCGTGTCGTCGGCGTCGCGCCGCCGGATCGTCACGTCCCACTCGCCGTCGGCCGGCGCGACGTGCGTGACCTCGGTACGGAACTGGATCTTGTCGCGGAACCCGAAGTGATCGACGTAGGTGTCGAAGTAGTGCGCGATCTGCACATGGTTCGGATACGTCGGGTACTCGTCGCTCATCGGGAACGACTTGTATTCCATGATCTGGCGCGAGGTGTTGATGTGCAGCGACTTGTACGACGACGACATGCCGTTGTCGTTCAGGTAGCGCCAGTTTCCGCCGACCTCGGATCCGGTCTCGTAGCAGTCGAACGGGATCCCGCGCGTGTGCAGCACCTGGCAGGCAGCTATCCCGGACGATCCGGCGCCGATCACGCAGACGCGCACAAGAGACTCCCTCGATTGCCGATATGACCGGGTGGTCATAGAGTGACTATATGCCAAAACCCACCTGGGACAACCTGGACGAACGGCGCCGCGAGCGGGTGCTGCACGCCGCGATGACCGAGTTCGGACGGCACGGGTATTCCGGTGGCAGCCTCAACGTGATCGCCCGCGAAGCCGGGGTCGCGAAGGGGTCGTTGTTCCAGTACTTCGACGACAAGCTCGACTTCTTCGCCCACATCGCGGAACAGACCTCGCTGACGATCTACGCCGCGATGGCTCCGCACCTCGGACCACCGCCGTCCGGACGAAGCTTCGCCGATCACCTCGGCGACCTGGTCGACATCTGGATGGATTACATGGCGGCCCATCCGCTCGAGCGCGGCGTGACCGCGGCGACGACCATGGAGCTCGATCCGGAGATCCGGCGTGCCGTACGTGAACCGGTGCATCGCCTTTACGCGCAAGGGCTCCGGCCGCTGCTGGCCAGTGCTGTCGAGTCCGGTGCCGCCTCGCCCGATCTGGACGTTGACGCCCTCGTGTCGATGCTCGTGCTACTGCTCCCCCACCTCGCCCTTGCGCCGTTCGAGCCGGGGCTCGATTCGGCGCTCACCCTGTACGGGACGAAGGGATCACGCCGGTCACGGCAGGCGCGCCGATTGATCGCGACCATCGTCGCGCCGGCGTTGGTCGGCGCATGACGAATCGATACGACGTCGTGATCATCGGCTCAGGGTTCGGCGGCAGCGTCAGCGCGCTCCGGCTGGTGGAGAAGGGCTATCGGGTTGCTGTGCTCGAGGCCGGTCGCCGATTCGCCGACGACGATTTCGCCAAGACCTCGTGGCACGTGCGCGACTACCTGTTCGCGCCGGCGTTGGGATGCACGGGCATCTTCCGGATGACGCCGCTGAAGAACGTCCTGGTGCTCTCCGGCGCCGGGGTCGGCGGCGGATCGCTCGGCTACGCCAACACGCTGTACCAACCGGACGACAGTGTTTTCGGCGGGTCGCCCGTGGGCGCCGACGAACTGGCGCCGTTCTACGACCAGGCCAGGCGGATGCTCGGCGTCACCACGTTTCCGGACACCACCGCGGCCGACGAGGTCATGCGCGAGGTCGCTGGCGACATGGGCGTAGCCGACACGTTTCATCGCGCCGATGTCGGCGTGTACTTCGGAGCGGACGACGACGTCGATCCGTACTTCGGCGGCGCCGGACCGGCACGCAACGGCTGCGTGCAGTGCGGTGCATGCATGACCGGATGCAGGCACAACGCGAAGAACACGCTGGCGAAGAACTACCTGTACCTGGCCGAGCGCGGCGGCGCGGAAGTCTTTGCCCTGACGACCGTGACGCAGGTGCGCCGCGCGCCCGGGGGTTACGCGGTGGACACCAAGCCGACCGGACGACGCGGACGGCAGACCTTCAGCGCCGATCACGTGATCTTCGCGGCCGGCGCGCTCGGAACGGCTCGGCTGCTGCACGCGGCGCGCGATGACGGCGCGTTGCCGAACCTCTCCCGGCGGCTCGGACGGTTGACGCGCACCAACTCAGAAGCAGTGCTCGCCGCCCGTTCCCGGCGCACCGATGTCGACTACACGCGCGGCGTCGCGATCACCTCGTCGATCCATCCCGACGCGCACACCCATGTCGAGCCGGTGCGCTACGGCAAGGGCAGCAACCTGCTCTCACTGATGGGAGCCGTTCTGGTCGACGGCGACCAGAAGCTGCCGCGCTGGCTGGCCGGGCTGCGCGAGATGTGGCGGCTGCGCCGCGACCTGCCCCGGCTGCACAACCCGCGGCACTGGTCGGAACAGACGATCGTGCTGCTGGTCATGCAGTCGCTCGACAACTCGATCACCACCTCGCTGCGTCGCCGGTTCGGCAGGCGCACGCTGACCAGCGTGCAGGGTGAGGGTGAGCCGAGCCCGACGTGGATCCCGGCCGGACACGAGGTCGCTCGACGGGTGGCGGCCAAGATCGACGGCGCGGCAGGCGGTTCTGTCGGCGACCTCGTCAACATGCCGATCACCGGACACCTCATCGGTGGTTGCACGATCGGCGAGACGGCAGAGACCGGCGTGGTAGATCCGTACCACCGGGTGTTCGGGCATCCCGGACTGCACGTCGTCGACGGCTCGACGGTGTCGGTCAACCTTGCGGTCAACCCGTCGCTGACCATCACCGCACAAGCCGAACGGGCGATGTCGATGTGGCCGAACGCGAACGAGGCCGATCCGCGCCCGGCGCTCGGTGAGCGCTACGTGCGGGTCGCACCAGTCATCGCCGAAGAACCCGGTCGTTCCCGAAGCCGCGCCCGGCGCGTTGCGACTGCCGGTGATCTCATGACGTACCCACCTGAGCCGTGGCACTTGCGCGGGCAGTTGCACGGCTCGCTGTTCGCCGTGCCGCTCGCTGACGTCCCGGTCGAACTGCCTCCCGGTTGCAGCCCTGTCCACGTCGGCGGCAAGGGCGTGGTCGGTGCGGTGTGGGTGTCCTACGAGCCGGGCGGGGTGCTGTCCTACCGGGAACTGATGACGACCCTGCTGGTGCGGCGCGGCGTGCGGCTCATGCCGACGATCACGCACATCTGGGTCGACAGCGTCGCGTCCCGCGACGGCGGCCGCGCGCTGTGGGGCATCCCCAAAGGACTGGCGTCATTCGTTTTCGACGGCATGCACCATTCGGCGCGCGATGACGACGGGCCGCTGGCAACCGGCTCGGTGCGTCCGGCCCTGCGGCTGCCCGGGCGCTGGCCGGTGCGATTCCGGATCGCGCAGATCCTGGACGGACGCGCGAAAGTCAGCCCGGTGCGATCGACGGCGTCCGTGCGGCTCGCGACCGCGAGCTTCGAGGCCGATCCGAGCGGGCCGCTGGCTTTCCTGGCCGGCAGGCGCCCGTTCCTGTCGTTCAGTCTCGGTGAGTTCCGCATGTCCTTCGGCGGCTGAGGAATCGGGTGTTCAATAGGTGGCTATGGATGGTGCAGATCCCGATTGGGAGTACGCGCCGCTGCGGATTCCGGCCGACGTAGGCAGGATGTCCGCAGCGGCACAACTGTCACTGCACGCCGAATTCGGAGGATGGGAACTCGCCCGGGTCGTCCGTTACATGGATGGCACGCGCCGGGTCACCCTGCGCCGCAAGCGCAAACATGGGGCGCTGCCGCTGCCCGTCCTGCCGGTCTGAACCGCAGGTGGGGTTAGTACCACCCCGAAATTAGGGTGCTCGCCCTACCGACTTTTCCGGAGCCGGTGCCGCACCCTACTTATGTGGCGATCACGGCCCCGGCTCGCGTTCCCCGCGCGGCGCTGCACACAGCGGTGCTCGCGGGCTGCGCCGCGCTGCTCGCCTACCAGCTTCGTTCGGTCGATTTCGGGTCGCTGTTCGCCGGACTAGATATCGCCTGGGCCGGTGCCGCAGTGGCCGCGATCGTCGTGTCGCTCGGTGCCGCGGCGCACAACATCAGTGCCTTCGCGCCGCTCCAGCTGCGAGCCCGGGACACGATGCGTGCCCAGCTCGCCGTCGGTGGGTTGCGGATGGTCGCGCCGTCGGCGGTGAGCACGCCCGCGATCGGCACCCGCTTCCTCGCCAGGCAGGGCCTGCCCATGCCGACCGCGGTCGCCGTGCTGGCCGTGGCGCAGACCGCCCAGTTGCTCATGACGATCGTCGTGGTCGGCGCGATCGCGCTGGCTGCCTCGACGAGCCTGCCGGGCACGAGCGGCGACGCACTCGTTATCGGGTGTGCGGTCGCGGGCGTCCTCGTGGTCGTCGTCCTGCTCGGCCGGGTGTTGCCGGCGGGCAGGCGGCTGGCCCGCAACATGGTGCTCTCGATCCGGGCCGTAGGCACGCACCTGCGCGACCGGCCGTCACGGGTCATCACCGGTCTTGGTGCGTCCGCCCTGCTCACCCTGGCGCATGTCGGCGCGTTCGTGTGCTGCGTGCACGCCGTGGGCGGCTCGGTGTCCGTCCTCGCCCTGACTGCGGTGTATCTGGCGGCCTCCGGCGCCGGCTCGCTGGTGCCGACACCCGGCGGGATCGGCGCCGTGGAATCGGCGATGATCTCGGGCCTGATCGCAGCCGGCCTCTCGCCGCAGCTGGCGACCGCGGCCGCGCTGCTGTCCCGGCTGGTCACGGTGTGGCTCCCGGCGATCCCCGGGCTGTGGGCGTTACGAACGTTGCGCCGCGACGGGCTTGTCTGACGCACATCGTCGGCGCCGGGTGGCAGAGTGTGGGGCGTGGACGCGCCCGTGCTGCTCGCGATAGACGGGAACTCGCTCGTCCACCGCAGCTACCACGCGCAGGCCCGCACCGGCCAGCCGACATGGGCAGTTCGCGGGCTGCTCACCCAGCTAGTCGTCGCAGTCGATCGCATCCGTCCGGTGGCCGTTGTCGTCGGCTTCGACGATCCGGACCGCTCGGTGCGCCGCGAGCGGTGGCCGGTCTACAAGGCGCACCGGACGGAGAAGCTCGACACGCTCGTCGAGCAGCTGCTGCAGGCTGCACAGGCGCTTCGCGACCTAGGGATCGCAGTCGTCGTGCCACCCGGGCTCGAGGCCGACGACGTGCTCGCCTCGGCCGCGGCGTTCGCGGCTGCGCGCGGGGCGCGAACGGTCATCGCGACGTCTGACCGCGATGCGTTCGCGTTGATCGACGAGACCACGACGGTGTTGCGCATCATCAACGGCGGGGCCGACGCATCGCCGATCATGACCGCCGAGCGCCTGGTGACGCTGTGCGGGGTGCGTCCCACCCAGTACCGCGACTTCGCCGCGCTGCGCGGCGATCCGTCCGACAACCTGCCTGGTGTGCATGGCATCGGCCCGCAGTCAGCGGCCCGGCTGCTGTGCGAGTTCGGTTCGGCCGCGGCGGCCTTCGACGACATCGACGCGGTGCGCGAGCGGCTCGGTGCCGGCGTGGCGGCCCGGCTGGCCGAGCCGTCGGCGCGGTCGCGGTGGGAGCTGAACTGCCGCGTCATGACGATGCACCGTGACGTCGACCTCGACATCGATCTGCACGCCGGGCCGGGCTCGCTTCCGCTCGAGGCATCGGCCGTCGACGCCATCTTCCGCGCGCACAACCTGACGTGGACCGCCGCGCAGGCAGTGCGCGTGCTCGCCGAGGTCGAGCCCGACGAGGTGCGCCCAGCGCGGGCGACCGTGTCGCTGCCGTGGTTCGACAGCGGCTGGGGCAGCAGTAGTGCACCGCCGAAGCTGCCGAAGCTGCCGCCGCGCAAGCCGAGGGTCGAGCAGCTGTCACTGTTCGACTGAAGCCGGCGCACCGGCCGACGATGAAGTCGGCTCAGACGCGGGCCACGAGATATCGGAACACGTTGTTCTGCCGGTACGTCCCGTCCGGCTGCCGGGAGCCGGCAAACGCGCGGGTGAGGGCGCCGCGCACCGCAGGCAGTCCGGCGTGTCGGATCGCGCCGGCGGCCGGGCCGGAACTGAGCTGAGTGCGCACTGCCGTGGCCAGGTCGGGGTAGATGAGCGGGTTCTCGACATCCGCGACCGCCAGCGGAGTAAGCCCGGCGAGGGTTGCCAGCTCTTCGAGCTTGCCGTCCTCGCTCCATGCCACGGCGCCGGGCGCCGCGGGCGGGGCGGGTGGCATCAACGCCCCCATCTCCTTGAACATCACGCCGCTCTCGCACCGCTCGGGGGGCCCCCAGACGAGAAAGCTGACCAGCCCGCCCGGCTTGGCCACGTGGCTCATGTTCTTGACGACCGCGGCCGGATCGGTGGCGTACTGGACGGAGTTGAACGCGGTCACCACGTCGAAGCTCGCCTGGTCGAATGGCAGCGGATCCTCCAGATCACCGATGGTTAGCGCCGCGCTGGGCACGCGTTCGGCGGCGATGTCGAGCAGTTCAGCCGTGGCGTCCAGCCCACTCGTGCGCGCACCGCGCGCGGCGGCCATCAGTAGCGCGAAGCCGCCGCCGCAGCCCACATCGAGCAGCTCTGTGCCCGGCCCGACATCGCACGCGTCCAACACCGCCGAGTAGAACGGCGTGCACATCGGCTCGTTGTAGTCGGACCAGTCCCGGGCACCGGATGCCCACAGCTGAGCTTGTTCCTTACCTGTTCCCATGACGTCCTCCGCTCGTTGATGAGATCTCGACGAGCGTCGCCGACTCGGCCACGGTGCAGCATCGGTGACAATACGTAACTCGACTACGTAATCACGACCGCCCGGTGACGGCGTTGAGCAACTGGACGCGTGACCGGCTGGCTGTCTTGCGCAGCAGGCTTTCGACGTGCTTCTCGACGGTGCGCACGGACAGCGTCAGCTGCTCGGCGATGGCGCGGTTGGACAGCCCGAGCCGGATGAGTTCGAGAACCTCGAACTCGCGGGCGGTGATGTCCGAACTCACTCGACTCGGTACCGCCTGCAGCACGCGGGCCCGCTCGGCTGCGAGGGGCAAGCTATGGGCATCGAACGCTTCGGCGGCGACGGCGAGCCAGCGCCGTGGCTCGCCCCAGCCGTCGGCCAACGCGGCTTCGGCGGCGAGGGCGCTGCCGAGTTCGGCCCAGACCGGAAAGTTCGCCAGGTCCGCCGCTGCCTCGTCGGCTAGTACCTCGGCCTGCGTGTGTTGACCGGCGCGACCTGCCAGCACGGCTGAAGTCCAGCCGAGCAGGCCGCGGTTGGCACGGTTGACCTCCGCGCCACTTTCGCGAACCGACGCGGCGATGTCGTCGGCGCGGGCGTCACCCTCCACGACCAGGAGCAGCGGCCAGAGCGCGCGGTAGATCGCTGGCCCGGCATTGGCGAGCGGGGCGAGGGCCGCATGGGACTGCTCGAATGCGCGTCGCGCCCGGGGACGGTTGTTGACGAGCAGGGCCGCGACCGCGCGCCCGCCCCACACCGAGCCGATGATCTCGGCATCGTCGGGTGCAGCCGCCATGGCAAGGCTGTTGTGCCGCTCCATCTCGACCGTGTCCGCAAGCAGGCCGTGTGCCTCGGCAATGAAGACCAGAGCAGTTGCCTGCAGCATCGCCAATCGCAGTGGCTGCGCGACGGCAAGCGCCGCCCGGGCGTGCGTGATGACCTCGGTTGGGGCGAAGCGGAACAGGTGCGCGGCAGCCAGCTGAATCTCGATGACCGCCAAGGTGCTGAGCGCGCCGACCTCTGCGGCGATATCGCGTGCGCGGGCGAGCCGGTCAACTCCGGCGTGGTCGAACAGGTCGATCGTGCCGAGTTCGTGCAGCCCGCGAAGCTGCCACAGCGGCAAGCCGGCCTGTCCGGCGAGCATGGACAGTTCCTCGAAGGCGGCGCTCGCCCCAGCGAGATCGTGCGCGCGGAAGCGCCGTCCGAGAATGGCCAGCGCCCGGCAGCGCAGGTCGGCGGCCGCGGTAGCGTCCCAGGCGACGGGCTCGACGAGCCGTTGCGCTTCGGGAAGATCGCGGCGAGCCATGGCGCACTCGGCCGCGAGCACGCTGGCTCGGTCGGGAAGTCGCTCGGCGCTCGACGTCGGCGGATCCGGCCTGCGCAGCCCTGATGTGCCGCTCGGCCACGTCCCACCGCGTGCCTTCGATCGCGGCCTGTGCCATGACGAGGCGCACTTCGACCTGCTCGGCCGGTGACAGCGATGTTGACCCGAGTAGCCGCGCGCCGGTGGAAAGCGCTTCGTCGATCTGGCCGGCTTGCGTGTGGGCTTCGACGAGATGTCTGAGCGCCGCGTCGCGCAGCGAGCCCGCACTGGTCAGCGTGACTGTCCTTTGCAGCGTCCGCGCTGCCGTGTCGAGCGCGCCCCGTCGCAGCGCACTCACGCCAGAGGCAAGCAAGAGTTCGGCGGCGAGTTCGGTCGCGCCCGCCTGCTGGGCCAAGTCTGCTGCCAGCTCGCGAGCCGCTTCCGGCACTCTGTCGATGTTCGCGTTGCCGCTGGCACCGAGGGCAACCAGCGCAGACCGTGCGATCGCCACTCGCTCGTGTGGGCGCAGACCGGCGAGCACCGCGTCGCGCACCAGCGCATGTCGGAATTGGTAGCCCGTCCCGTCGCCCTCGATCAACGCCTCGTCGGATGCGCGTTCGAGCGCGGCGGCAACATGCTGCACCGATGTCTGCGCAGCAGCCGGCAGCACCTGCCAGTCGAAGCGGCGCCCAAGCACCGCGGCAACGCAGATCACATGTTTGGCCGCTGGGTCCAACGCGTCGAGACGGGAGGTGACGGCCTCGACCACAGACCGCGGCACTCCGGGCTGGTCGAGCAGTTCTTCGATCAACAGTGGAATGCCTTCTGCTGCCGTGACTATGGACGCGAGCCTGTCACCGCCGATCGAGCGATTGCACGCCAGCACCATGTCGGCGGCCTCGCGCTCCGGAAGCGGCCCGAGGCTCACGACACGCGCGCTGGCTCGTCTGTCCATCGCCTGCGCAAGGTCGTGAGCCGGCGTCGGTGGCACGGAGCGGATCGTGCCGACGCACAAGACCGGCAGTGCGTGCAGGTTGTCGGCGAGGTACTCGACCAGCGCCAGCGAATCGGGGTCGGCCCACTGCAGATCCTCGAGCCCGATGACAAGCCCGCTCGGCGGGGCCAGCCATTCGATAACGCGGAGCACCGCCTCGCCGCGAGCAACGATCGTGGTCTCGCGGCCGTCCGGCGATGGTCGCGCCGTGTTCGGTTGGGCCGGCAGGACGTCGTGGAGTTGGGCCAGCCAAGGCGTCAGACCTTCGGCGCTTGCCACCTCGCGGCCGCGCAACGCCTGCAACAACGCCTCGGCGATCGGTCGGTACGGGACGGCCGCGCCGCCGGCCACGGCGCGTCCGACGGCTACCTCGACACCCCGATCGCGCGCGACGCGGCTGAGTTCGCGTAACAGTCGCGACTTGCCGAACCCCGCCGGAGCAGACAGAGCAAGGACCGCGCCTCGACCACCTTGCGCGTCGTCCAGTGCGGCCGTGAGCACGTTGAGTTCGGCCTCACGGCCAATCAGCACCGGGCAGCGCGCAACCACACTTTGCAGTGTTGCACCGACGTCCGCGGCCAGCGCATCAAAACGTCCTAGCGGGTTACCCGGAGTAGTAGGACTGCACCGTCTGGATCGTGTCCGCGTCGTCTGGCCGTTTGTCGTCGCGATAGCGCAACACCCGAGCGAAGCGCAGGGCGAGTCCGCCGGGGTATCGGGACGACCGTTGTACGCCATCGAAGGCGATCTCGACGACTTGCTCCGGCCGCACCGCGACGACGTAGCCATCGGTCGGGCCGATGGCGAGTTCGGTGAACCGCTTCGTCTGCCAGTCGAGCATCTCGTCGGTCATGCCCTTGAACGTCTTGCCCAGCATCACGAAACCGCCGTCCGGGATCGCGCGCGCCGAGATGGATGTTCGACAGCTTCCCGCGCCGGCGCCCAGATCCCCACTCGATTGCGAGAACGACAAGGTCGAGCGTGTGCACCGGCTTGACCTTCAGCCAGCCCGCGCCGCGCCGCCCGGCCTCGTACGTCGCGTCGAGCGACTTGGCCATCACGCCCTCGTGGCCGGCGGCCAGCGTGCGCGCGAGGAACGCTTCCGCCTCCTCGACGTTCGCAGTGATCAGCCGGTCGACGCGTTGTTCGGGCGGGACGAGATCGTCGAGCACGGCCAACCGTTCGGAGGTGGGCGCATCGAGCAGATCGCGCCCGTCCACGTGCAGCACATCGAAGATGAACGCCGAGATCGGCAGCTGATCGGGCGAGACTGACTTCTTGCCGAACCGTGAGGCGGTGACCTGGAACGGATACGGCCGCTTGTCGGCCCGTAGCGCGATCGCCTCGCCGTCGGCCACGAGCGTCGACACCGGCAGCGCTCGGACGGCGGCTACCACCTCGGGCAGCCGCGACGTGACGTCGTCGAGGCTGCGGGTGTAGATCGACACGTCATCGCCGTTGCGGTGGATCTGCACTCGTGCACCGTCGAGCTTCGCTTCGAACGCGGCAGTGCCGCCGAGCCGAGCCATGGCGTCGGCGATAGACGTTGCGGTCTGCGCGAGCATCGGACCGACCGGGCGCATCACCTCGAGCCGGAACTGCGCGAGCGCCGCGGTTCCCCCGGTGAGCGCGGCGGACGCGACGGCGGGGAGGTCGCCGCGCAACATGGCCGCGCGTCGTACTTCGGCGGCGGGCACGTCAGCAGCCTTGCCGATCGCGTCAGTCATCACTCCGAGCAAGGCACCTTGCCGAAGCTCGCCGCTGAGCAGTCGGCGCAGGAAGACCTGCTCCTGCTCGGTGGCGGCGCTGAATACGGCGGTGAGCAATTCGGCGCGACGCGCCTGCGAACCGGCACCCGACGTTGCGCCGATCGCGGTGAACGTCTCGTGCACTGTGGCGACTGACAATGTTGCCTCGGCGGCCGGATCAGGCAGCGAACGCAGCGCGGCCCAGCCGACTCCGATCTGTCGTTGCGGCAACTCCCCCGACAGCCAGGACACGACAACTGCGATGTCGTCGATATCGCAGGCGCGAACCACGTCAGCGAGCCGTGCGGCCTTGGCCAGCCGGGACGAGGTGGCACCCACGTCAGCGGATGCCGCGGCAACATCGGCGAGAGCGGTCACTGCGAGATCAGATCACGCACTGCCGACACCTAGCAGTTGGCGAGGAACCGGTCGAGCACTCTCACGCCGAACTTGAGCGCGTCAACGGGCACGCGCTCGTCGATGCCGTGGAACAGCGGCATGAACTCGAAGCCCATCGGCAGGCGCAGCGGCGAGAAGCCGAAGCAGCGCATCCCCAGCGTCGAGAACGACTTCGCGTCCGTGCCGCCACTCATCAGGTACGGGATGGGCAATGCACCGTCGTCCTCAGCGCGCAGCGCAGCCGACATCGCATCGACGAGGTCGCCGTCGAACGAGGTCTCGACCGCGATGTCGCGGATCTCGCTCTCCCGCATGACGCCGTCGCCAATCAGCTCGTCGATGGTCTTGAGCAGCTCGTCCTCCTGCCCAGGCAGGAACCGGCAGTCGACGGTCGCGGTTGCGCGCGACGGGATGACGTTGGCCTTGTAACCGGCGTCGAGCATCGTCGGGTTCGCGGTGTTGCGGATCGTCGCGCCGATCATCCGCGCGGCCGAGCCGAGCAGCGGCAGCCACTCATCGGGCGTGTCGGCGTCGAGTTGCTGACCGGTGATGTCGCTCAGAGCGGCGACCGTCGAACGCACCGTGTCAGTGATGACGATGGGCCACTCGTAGGTGCCGATCCGCGCTACTGCTTCAGCGAGCCTGGTCACAGCGTTGTCGTGATGCACCATCGAGCCGTGTCCCGGTGCACCGGAGGCAGTGAGACGCAGCCAGTTGATGCCCTTCTCGGCGACCTGGACGGCATATACGCGGGCCGACTCGTTGAGCGAGATGCTGAATCCGCCGACCTCGCTGATTGCGGCGTCGCAATCGGCGAAGAGGTCAGGATGGTTGTCAACGAGGTAGTGCGCGCCGAACCGGCCGCCGGCTTCCTCGTCCGAGACGAATGCCAGCACGATGTCGCGCGGCGGTTTCGTGCCCGACCGTGCCCACTCGCGCACCAGCGCGAGGGTCATCGCGTCCATGTCCTTCATGTCGATCGCGCCGCGTCCCCACACGCAGTCGTCCTTGATCTCGCCGGAGAACGGATCGACCGACCACTCCGATGCGTCGGCCGGCACGACGTCGAGGTGGCCGTGGATCAGCAGCGGCGCGCGGCTGCTGTCGCTGCCCTCGATCCGCGCGACGGTCGACGCCCGCCCTTTCGCCGCCTCGATGATCTGCGACTCGATCCCGACTTCGTCCAGCTTGCCGGCGACCCATTCAGCGGCCGGACGTTCCGGGTGGGTCGGGTTGGACGTGTTGATCTGGATGAGTTCGCGCAGCAGATCGACGACTTCGTCCTGGGCGGTGGGATGCGTCGCGGCGGTCATACGACGTTCCTACCAGCAACGGGGTGGCAATTAGCCGTCGCGGCGGCGACCGATCGAGACGACGTAGCCCATCGCGGCGAGCGTGATCGCGCCGACGACGCCGAGCAGGACAAGGGCGACACTCGAGTTCAGGCCACCCACCTCAGGGATCTCGATGGCGCGCGGTTTGGGCTGCGGCGTGGGATTCGGCTGAGGTGTGGGCTGCGGCTTGGGCGTCGGCTTTGGCTGGGGCTTCGGTTGCGGCCTTGGCTGCGGCTTGGGCCTGTGCGTCGTCTTCTTGGGCGGCGTCGGTTGCGTGTTGTGCGCCGGATGCCGCTGCGGCTGGGTCTTCGCCGGAGTCCGCTGTGACGTCGTGTGTGTCGACGGACGCGGACGGCGGCTGAACGGTCTTGTGTGCCGGCGGACGCGCTGTCGCGACGTGGTGCGTGCCCTGCTTGGCCGGCTTGGTGGGTTTCGACGGGTGCGACTGGCCGGGCGTCGGGTGCGCGTGCTGCGAGGTTGTGTGGTGGACGGCCGGTGCTGCCGGTGGCTTGACCTGGCGAGCGGTCAGCACGATGTGGTGCAGGCGCTGGCGCGCGATGTGCCGGAGCCGATTGATCAGGTCTTCGCCGCGGTGGCGCAAGTGCGGGTAACTGTGCTGCGCGGTGATGTGGCGATGACTCGAGCTGTGTCGGTGTCCGGAGCTGCGACCGTCGTGGTGCCGGGTGCGCCCAAAATGATGATCGGTGCGACCGGGGACGTGCTCGACTCGATGGCCGTATGGCTGGCCGGATCCGTGATCGCGGCCATGGTCGTAGGCGTGGCGGTGACTGTCGCCGTGACCGCACCCGTGGCCGTATCGATGCCCGTCTTGATCGCCGCCGTCGTGGCGGTGGCTGTACCCGTGGCCGGGCGAGTGTCCGTCCGTCCAGTGGTGGTCGGAGTGCTCCCTGCCGTAGGACTGGAAAAGGGTCGGCGAATGGTGCTCGAAACGCCCCGCGTAATGGTCACCACCGTGCCCCCACGGACGACCGTGCGCGGCCGCCGGCCCCGCAAACAGCGCTCCTGCCACGCAGAGGAGCAGGGTTGCGACGGCTGCTGCAGCAATTCTGCGCAGCATCAAATCACCATCCGCAACATTGGTTTCCACACATCAATTGGACACTTTCGTTATATCCACATTAGCTCATTTTCCCACCAATTACCGGCTGGGCCATGCGGGACGCCCAAATCGGTCCTCAGCGATGGGTTAGAGTTGTCGCCGCACTCCGGTCCGGGTGGCGGAATGGCAGACGCGCTAGCTTGAGGTGCTAGTGCCCTTTATCGGGCGTGGGGGTTCAAGTCCCCCCTCGGACACGCTGGTTGAGACAGCCTCAGGGCCCCTGGATCCCGCAGAAATGCTGGGACCGGGGCCCTTTGTCTTGCTCTGCGAATGCCGCAGGGACGTTCCCGAGCGACCTGCGAGCGAACACCGACCAGACCGGTGCCGTGCGGTCCGGTGACTGGTCACAGTCATCACCAGCAGGGCTTAGCTGAGAGGACGCCCGGTTCGCCAACCTGTGGGCAGCGAAGAAACCCACACCGGGCGCCGCCGAAGGTGCGAGGATCCGCCGTTGGCCAACATTCATGGCCAGGGCGAGAGAGGCACAAACCATGACAGACACTGCAGAACCTGGGACCGCGCAGGTGCGTTCCTGGCAATGGGCTTTCAGGTTGGCTCTCCTGCTGTTCGGCGCGGCCGCAATCGTCGTGCTCGTCCTGGCACTCGATAACCGCACAGCATCGGCGGATTCCGCCGCGCCGCCACCGGCCGCCGGCACCGGCTACACGTTGTGCGCCACGCAAGGCGGTGCGGTGACGTACTCGAAGGCCGGAAGCTGCGCCGCTGGCAGCACCAAACTGGTCGTGGGGAAGCAGACAAACGTTGCAGCGCTCAACTCGAAGGTGACGACGCTCAAGTCGCAGGTCGCGACGCTTACGTCGAAGCTGACCACCCTGACTTCGACCGTGACGAAGCTGAAGACCACGTTGACCGGTGTCAGCCGTGTCGTCGTCCACGGCCACAAGACCTTGCGGATACGAGGCGAGAACGTCCAGATTACGAACGGCTCGGGCAGCGAGGCAACGGCCAACGGCCTGGGCAACCTGATCATCGGCTACAACGAGACGCCCGGCACGCAGACCGGTTCGCACAACCTCGTGCTCGGCAACGGTCAGACCTTCACCAGCTGGGGCGGCCTGCTCGGCGGCGAGTTCAATACGACCAGCGCTCCGTTCAGTTCGGTCAGCGGCGGGTGGTACAACGTCGCCGGCGACCACAACTCGACAATCTCTGGTGGCTGCGACAACGCCACGGGCGCCATCTCGGTTCCGACCGGTCCATGCAGCGACGGCGCCCAGTCGATCAGCGGCGGCGCGTCGAACTTGGCGACCGGCATCTCGTCATCGATAGCCGGGGGTCAGGGCAACGTCGCGGTCGGTGCCATCAGCGGCATCGCGGGCGGCCTCGGCAACTATGCCAACGGCACCGGCGCAACCGTCGGCGGTGGTTACGCCAACTCATCCGACAACAACGAGTCGTCGATCAGTGGCGGCGGTGAGAACACCGCGACCGGTGAGGTTTCCACCGTCGCCGGCGGCTATTACAACACCGCCACCGCCGACGAGGCCACCATCCTCGGCGGATGCTCGAACCTGGCCGGCCCAGGCAACCTGAGCGTGAACTCGGGCTGCACCGCCTTCGGCGCCAGCTTCATGGCAGTGGTCGGCGGCATTGGCAACCAGGCCAGCACGCTCGGTTCGACCATCGGCGGTGGCAGCAACAACCTCATCTCCGGCGGACAGACCGTGTCGATCGCCGGTGGCCACGCCGAGACGAGCAGCGCCAACACCGCCAACCTCACCCGGGTCGGCAGCTCGGTCTTCAGTCCCTGATCGACCGACCGATCGGCGTCGGCGAGCGGCAGCGAAACGGCGCTGCTCGCCGCGCCATCGATCACGCCGGTTTCGGTGACGCGCGCAGCCGTTGCGGGTCGGTTCGCCACGCTTGACGTATTCGAAGATCGTGTCGTGCCATCCTGTCGTGGACAGGCCACCGGGGAATCGAAGACGAGAATGACTTCTGCGCATCTGCAATTCGCGGCGATTGCTGCTGTCATCGTCGTGGCGATCGTCGTCGTAGGGCGATTCGAGGTCTATTGCCTGACCGACATCATGCGGGCCGACGAGCGCGAGTTGCGCTACCTGTCGCGCACGGGATGGATAGCCGTATGCCTGTTATCGATCCCGATCGGCGGAATTGTCTATTTGTATTGCGGTCGGGCCCGCTAGCGGCATCGGAGCCGAACGACCTACGAGCGAGGTCAGAAGGGCGTTAGGAACGTGCCCGCCATACCGTGGCGCGGGCCACGATTTCGAACGAATTTCGTGTGACATGGGCCACTGGACGGCCAAAAATCGATCTTGTTTGCGATACCGGCCGTCGCTCCAGACCCCCCGAATTGCCAGGCACAGAGCAACCTTCATGAACGAATAGGCTTACGCGATAAGGGTTTCCTGAGCGATGCGCGTGGTTCGCGGTGCTCGCAAAAGCACGCAGACTCGATACCCATGTCCAGATTTCCGCGACTATCGAACGCCGTCCGCCGGCCCGTGGCAGCGTCTGCCGCAACAGGGATGTGCATCGCCCTGGCCGCCACCGGTATCGCAGTGCTCGACACTGCGACACCGAGCGGGGCCGCTCCGACGACGTCGACCGTGACTGCCGCTGATGCTGCCTACACGATGGCAGCCAAGCAACGGCAGGAACGGCGCCGTCACAACCCCCACGGCACAGGCCACATCTACCGCAAGCACTACCGGGTGTACGTCCACGGAATCGCGACCGACCCCGACAATCGCCAGCATCGCCTGACGATCGTGTTGTGGCACAACGGTCATCGCGTGGCGCTGCGGAAGACGCACAACCGCCACTACGCCTTCCGTGCGCACCTGCGCCCCGGCAAGAACACGTTCGCCGTGTACGCCCGCAACGTTGGCAAGGGCACTGTTGTCCGGTCGCACTTGCGCAGCCGCCACATCTGGCGGGGCTGGGCCGGGCATTACGGTGGCAACAAGCGCATTGCAGCCGAGATGTTCAGGTACCACGGCTGGGGCCACAACCAGATGCAGTCGCTGATCAACCTCTGGAACCGCGAGTCCGGATGGTGCAAGACAGCGGCCAACTCGTCCGGCGCGTACGGCATCCCGCAGGCCCTTCCAGGCAGCAAGATGTCATCGGCCGGCCCGGACTGGCGCTACAACGCGCACACCCAGATCCGGTGGGGCCTGCGCTACATCGACAAGCGTTACGGCTCGCCGAACAACGCTTGGGCACACTCACAGGCCACTGGCTGGTACTAGGCCATAACCGACGCTCAACAGGGCCGGCATCGCAACCGCGGTGCCGGCCCTTTGCGTTCCCGGCTCAGCGCAGCGCGGTCATCACGATGTGCGTGTAGGCGACGGCCCCCGCTGCCGTGAGGTGGATTCCGTCGGAGTACACCCACTCTGGGTGCGCACCGGCCAGCGCATGCCAGTCGACGATGTCGACATTCGCGTATCGATGACCCACCGAGCGAATCGTGTTGTTGTTCGGGTCCTGCCATTCACGCGGCACGCGAACCGTCATCAGCACAACTCGCTTGGCTGACTTCAGCAGGTGCAGCGTGAAGTCGAGTTGCGTCGGCGAGATGATGCCGTTGTCGCCGATGTGGATGAGCACGTCCGGCTGCACCTTGTGATGCCGCACGTCGGCGATGATGTCGTTGAGCACGTCATAGGCCTGCCGGCCTTCGACCGCGTCGAGGTCAAGACGGCGCAGATGCTGACCCAGCCGGGTACCAGCGCCGAGCAGCACCGAGTCGCCGTAGGCGCTCAACGACGGCTGCGGTGGCACCCTCGGCGTCTTCGCGTGCTTGCCGTGCTTCGGCTTCGGATGCTTCGACGTCGGTGCTGGGGCTTGCGAGTGATGCGAACTCGGCGGCGTCGACCGCGGTGGAGTGCGAATGTGCACGGTGGGCGGCCGGCCGATCGGCAAGGTCGGTTCAGCGCTGACGGGATTGGCCGCCAGGGCGAGCGCGCCGGCCGTGCCCACGGTTAGCAGCACCGCGACAAGCTCCGCACGACGGTTGCGGTCGGGACGCCACGTGCCGCGCCGACCGATGCGCAGCGGCACCTCGACGAACCGGTACGACAGCGCGGAGAGCGCGAGGATCAACACGAGCCTGGCAATGTTGATCAGGAACGTCGACCCGTGCACGTCGACGCCGGGACGGGTGACCACGCACACCGGCCAATGCCAGATGTAGATCGCGTACGAGCGTTTCCCCAGCCAGCGCAGCGGCCGCATGTCGAGAACGCGGCCGAAGATGCTCCCTGTGCGGGTAGCCGCGAGAATCGCGAGAAGCACGATGAAGTCGAAGGCCAGGAAGCCGCCGCGGTACAGGCCCGGACTGAACTCGTTGACCGCGAAGAACTCGTAGACGAGCACGACGAGCGCGCCCGCCCCGATGCCGTCGGTGAGCCACAGCCGCTTCGAATAGCGTCGGCCGACTCGGCCCGTCGTCGCGCGGCCGCGGTGCCGCAACGCGAGCCAGGCACCCGCCGCCGCGCCGAGGAAAAGACCCGTCGTGTGCGTGTCCGATCCGAAGTACACCCGAGACGTGCTGGCGCCGTAGGGAAGGTTCTGCTCCTCGGCGAAGATCGCCATCGCCATCGCCGATGCGGTGGCCAGCGCGGCGGCGACGACCACGACCCACCGCACGCGCGTCGCAGAGTCGGGGGCACGCCTTCCGCGCAGCACCACGACGGCGATGGCGATCACCACGACGGACCAGACGATGTAGAACTGTTCCTCTATGGCGAGCGACCACAGGTGCTGCAGCATCGTCGGTCGTCCGGACGACACGAAGTACGACTGGTGATCGGCGATCAGCCACCAGTTCGTGACGTAGCCCAGGCTCGAGAGCACGCCGCTCTTCAACGTGGCCAGCTGATCGCGCCAGATCGTGTAGCTGGCGATGCTCACGACGAACAGCAGCGCGAGCACAGTCGGCAACAGCCGACGAGCACGCCGCCAGTAGAACGCGCCGAGCCGAAGCCGGCCGGTATCGAGGATCTCTTTGGCGAGCAGGTTGGTGATCAGAAAACCGCTGATGACGAAGAACACGTCGACACCGAGGAAACCGCCGGGTGACAGCGAGAAATCCAGGTGGAACAGCACTACCGACAGCACCGCGATCGCGCGCAGCCCGTCGAGGCCGCCGAGCCGGCGCTTGTTCAGCCCACGACCGGATCCGTCGGTGCGCTTGACCCGGTTGCGCGATTCCTTGCCGCTGGGCTCAGGGTCGCCGGTGAGCAGCACCGGGCGCCACCCCGTCGCGGGCTCGACCGTGGGCGGCGCAACGAGCGCTTGCGGCGCGGCCGAACTCGCAGTCGCGCTGGCAGACTCCGCAGGGACGTCTGCCAATTGGCGTTCGTCGTAAGCGTGCGTCATCTGCCTCTTCGCCGTACCAGTGAGCCGCGCAACCCAGTGATCACCGGTATTTCATCACCGCAGTCTGACAACTCCGGGGAGGCTCGCCCGCGGCGCCGATCACAGCGGCGAGGGCGACGCGATCGCGGACCGATTCAGCCGCTCGGCCCGAACCGCTCGACGCGAATGCGTGCGCTGTCGACGCCGTGATCCATGAGTAGATCCGTTGCCGCTTCGGCGAAGCTCGCCGATCCGCATACGTAGCAAGGGCCTTGCGGCCAGACGAGCGAACCGAGCTCGGCGCCGGTAACGCGTGCGGCCGCGCGCTCCAGGTACGGCTCGCGGGTCAGCGTGATGAGCGCACCGGCGGCAATCAGCTCATCGCTGTACGGGAGGTCGAGACGGGTACGCGCCGATACGGCCAGCCGGAGCAGGTCCGTGCGTCCCACTGCAGCTGCATGGCGGAGCATGGACACGAACGGGACGGCCCCTGATCCGCCGGCCACGCCGTAGGCCGGCTGGTCGGCGTTCCACACGAACCAACCGCCGATCGGGCCGCGCACGTCGAGCTCGTCGCCGACCGCGACCACGTCGGCAAGGAATGTGGAGACCTCGCCGTCGTCGAGGCGCTCGATGTAGAACTCGAGCAGCGGATCGGACGGCGGTGAGGCCAACGAGTAGGACCGTTGCGCGACGTAGCCGTCATCGGCGGTGAGCCTGATGACGTAGTGCTGCCCGGGTAGGTGGTCGATCCGGTCGGGCACGTCGAGGCGCAGGATCACGGCGCGCGGGCTGGGATGCTCGACCGATCGCACTGTTGCGTGCCGCCACGCGCCGGTCGGCGCGGTGCCGGGTTCAGTCACCTTGATAGCGCTGTTCGAGCCATGGGTCGCCGAGGTCGTGATAACCGTTGCGTTCCCAGAAGCCTTGCCGGTCGTGATCGAGCAGCGTCAGCTTGGTGACCCACTTGGCACTCTTCCAGAAGTACAGATGCGGGACGAGCAGCCGCACCGGGCCACCGTGCTCGCGCGAAAGCGGTTTGCCCTCGTGCGACCACACGATCCACGCCTGACCGTTGTTGATGTGCGACAGCGGGAGATTCGTCGTGTAGCCGGTCGTCGAGGTGGCCAGCACGTGGGTTGCCGTCGCAGCCGGCTTGGTCGCTTCGAGCAACAGGTCGACCGACACCCCACCGAAGCTGGTGGCGAGCTTCGACCACGTGGTGACGCAATGGATGTCGCCCTGGTATTCCGACTGCGGCAGCAGGTGCAGGTCTTCCCACGACCATGTGTGCGTGTTCTCGACGAGCCCGTCGACGGTCATGGTCCATCGGTCCGGATCGAGCCGGGGCGTGGCCTCCGCCGTCAGCACCGGCCAATCGGATCCGACGTCGTACTGTCCGGGCGGCAGCCGGGGGTCGCGCTCACGGTGCGAGCGTCCGCTGAATCCCCGCGTGGCCATCAGCGACCGCTCCCGCCGAGCAAGCCCGCCCGGCCCCAGGCGTGCATCCACCGTGCATGGCTGAAGGCGACTGGAGTGGATGCGGACGAATTCACCGGCATTGCCTCTCGGGCGAACTGTGAAGTGGTCAAAGCCTAGAGCCGAGCGCGCTTTGTGCGGGAGCGCTTTCAGGGAAAGTTTTGCCGGTGCTTCGACGGCAGGACGAGACTCTGCGTTACGGTCACTCGATGACGATGCAGCGACATGTCGACGTCCTCATTCTCGGTGCGGGCATCTCGGGTATCGGGGCTGCGTGCCACCTGACTCGAGACTTTCCGCAACGCAGCTATGCGATCCTCGAGCGCCGGCAGAGCATCGGCGGCACCTGGGATCTGTTCCGGTACCCGGGCGTGCGGTCGGACTCGGACATGTACACCTTCGGCTTCAACTTCCGGCCGTGGCTCGATACCAAGGTGCTTGCCGACGGCACGTCGATCCGCAACTACGTCAATGAGACCGCGGCCGAGTACGGGGTGCCCAAGCACATCACGTTCGGCCGCAAGGCCACCGACGCGAGCTGGTCGAGCGAGGACGGCTGCTGGAGCGTGACCGCGGTCGACGAAGCAAGCGGCGCGACCGAGACGTGGACCAGCGAGTTCCTCATCGTGTGCACCGGCTACTACGACTACGACAAGGGCTACCGTCCCGAACTGCCCGGCGAGAGCGACTTCGGCGGCCTGCTCATCCATCCCCAGCACTGGCCCGACGATCTCGACTACCGCGGCAAGCGCGTCGTTGTGATCGGCAGCGGCGCGACCGCCGTCACGCTGGTGCCGGCAATGGCCGAGGACGCGGCTCACGTGACGATGCTGCAGCGCTCCCCCACCTACATCGTCTCGCTGCCGGCCGTCGACAAGATCTCGCTGGCGCTGCGCCGGGTGCTCCCTGACAAGCTGAACTACCGGCTCGCGCGCGGACGCAACATCCTCATCCAGCGTGCGATGTTCCGCTTCGCCAAGCGCCGTCCGGCGTGGATGCGCAAGCTGGTGCTGGCCGGCGCGCGCAAGCACCTGGGCGACGGCGCCGATCTGCAGCACTTCAATCCGAAGTACGACCCGTGGGACCAGCGGCTGTGCGTCGTCCCCGACGGTGACCTGTTCAACTGCGCTACGAAGCGGCAAGGCGGACATCGTCACGGACACCATCGACACCTTCACACCGGACGGGATCCGGCTCGCGTCCGGCGCCGAGCTCAAGGCCGACGTCGTCGTCGTCGCCACCGGATTGCAGATGCAGCTGTTCGGCGGTGCAACGCTGCACGTTGACGGCGAACAGATAGCGGTCAATCGCAAGCTCACTTACAAGGGTGTGTTGCTCGAGGACGTGCCCAATGCCGCGATCGTCTTCGGATACACCAACGCTTCGTGGACGCTGAAGGCCGACCTCGCATCCGAGTACGTGGTGCGGCTGCTGCGGTTCATGGATGATCACGGCTACACCCGCGCCGTCGCTCGTGCTTCGGACGAGGAGCGCGGCACCGACTCGGTGATGAGCAGCCTCAACTCGGGATACGTGCAGCGTGGCAATGGTGAGCTCCCGAGGCAAGGCAAGCGCGCGCCGTGGCGGGTGCTCAACGATTACTTGCGCGACGCGCCGATGATGCGGCGCGGCCGGATCGACGACGGCATCCTGCAATTCTCCCGAACCACTGCCCGCCGCACGGAGAAGCAGATCGCGTGAGCGACGCTTGCGGAGCGAGCGGCCGAGAGGAGATCGCGTGAGCGACGCTTGCGGAGCGAACCAGGTGGATCGCCGGCCTTCGGGCCGTACGCGATCGATGATCGGCCCGAGCGGAGCGAGCGGCCGAGAGGAGATCGCGTGAGCGAGATGGCGGCGACGCGGATCGCGCTGCACGCGGTCGCCGAACAGTTGCTTGCCGGCCCGCAGTACCGGACGAGTCAGACGATCCGGTTGCGCGTCACGGACGGCGGGTTCGCGACGGTGGCGCAACCGGACGTGCGCGTCGAAGGCGACGAGCTTGTCGTCGGCGGGATTCGGATGGGCCTCGACGGCGCGAGCATCGCCGCGTTGGCCGCCGAGGTCGGCTTGGTGGCGGGCGCGCCCGAAGGGGTGTACCCGCCGGGTGATGCGGTCGCGACGGACGACGAGTTGCACGTCGACGTTGCGATGGCCGCCAAGCTCTCGGAGGCCTTCGCGGTGGGCGACGCAGCCCTCCGGTCGATCGCGCCCGACGTCGAACCGGTGCTGTGGCCAGAACACTTCGACGTCGCAGTGCGCGTCGACGACGTCAACTACGGTGTCTCACCGGGCGACGCGTATCTCGGTGAGCCGTACGCCTATGTCGGTGTCGATCCCGTCCCGTCCGACGCGTTCTGGAACGCGCCGTTCGGCGCAGCGCGCCCGCTCGCCGACCTTCCCGGCGTTGACGCCGTGGTCGCCTTCTTCGAGGCAGGACGAGACAGACGGTCAGTCGCGAGCGAATGAATCGAGTCCGGCGAGCACCAGGTCAGCCAGCGCGCGATCGCCCACGACGGTCGCGGTCAGCTCGTCCGGACGCAGCCGACGCGCGGCGATCCGGCACAGGTCGACGGTGTCGGTGACGATGGTTGCCGCGGGCTCGCCGGGTCGCTCGCCGGGATTCAGCGCGACGGTATAACTGCCGCCGGACGGACCGGTCAGCACGAAGCGGATGCTCCGGCCGGGCATGGCGTTGTTCCGGTACGCCATTGCGCCCGACACTGCGCCCATCAGCCGGTTCGACAGCGTGGCCATCCGCTCGGGGTCGAGCCGCAGCAGTGGTCGTCCGGTCGCCGTGGAGATGTCCATCGCATGGGCCCACAGCTCGAAGGTTCGGGTGATGAGGAAGCCGGGCACCGTGGTCTCGATGTCGTGGAAGCTCACCGTTCGGGCCGGGTCACCCGTCGCTGCCGCCGCCGCGACGGCTAGCACGGCCTCATGCCAGAGCTCGCCGACCGCCCGTGCGCTGAGGGACGCGTGCTCCTCGACAGCGGGACGGGTGGCCGCGACGTGGTCGAGCACCACGGGCATGTCGTCATCGGGGTCCAACCAGCGCAGCGAGAGCCGCTCGACGCCGATCAGGTGCGCGACCAGGTCGCGTACCCGGCCGTGCTCGGGGTGCGCGGGCGCATTCCACTCGTCCTCGGAGAGCGACTGGAGCAGTTCGTACATGTCGGCGATCGTGCGCTCGAACCCGTCGGCCGGTTCGCACGGCACGGCGCCGTCGACCGGCCGACCGGCGGACCGGCGCTCGAGCGCCGCGGCCAGCACCGTGGCTCCCAGGTCGGCCGGCGGCGTGGCCGCGACCCGTTCGGCAAGCGCGGCGCTCGCCTCGCTGAGCCCGATCGGGAAGGTCCCCATCAGCAGCTCGGCATCGGCCTGCTCGTCCGCCTCGAGGGCGTCGAGTGCGAGCAGGGTGGCCAACTCGTCGTCGAAAGGCGTCATCTAGATCGCCGTCCGCATCTCATCGCCGAGAAGTACCCGTAACCGATTCATCGCTAAACGCAGCCTTGACTTCGCTGTTCCTTCAGGAATTCCGAGCACCCCAGCCACTTGTTTGTAGGTCAGTCCGTTGTAGTACGCGAGTTCGACGGCGGTCCGCTGGTCCTGCGGCAGTTCGGCCAGCCCGGCGGCCAGCCGCTGCTTGCGCCACGCATGGGTCGATGCCTCGACGACGCCGGCTTCCGGGCCCTCGTCGGCAGTGGCAAGTACCAGCGCCGCCTCGGTGCGGTTGCGGCGCTCGCTTCGGCGGACCTCGTCGACCGCGCGGCGATGCGTCACCACTGCGAGGTAGGTGCGCAGCGAGCCGCGCATCAGATCGACCCGACCGGGCAACTCCCACAAATACGCGAAGACCTCCTGGGTGATGTCGCGCGCGAGCTGCTCGTCGCGCGTGACCCGTCGGGCCAGGCCGAACACGAGGTCAGCGTGCTGGCTGTAGATGTCTGCCAGCGCGCGGTCATCACCCGCCTGGATGCGGGCGAGCAGCACCGCGTCATCGGGCCGACCAGCCGTCACGCGGGTGAGGCTACGCGGGACACCGCTCGCCGTCATCGTCACAAGAGGTATTCGTCGCCGTGTCGGCCCCGGATCAGTCGAAAGGTCCGATTCCGCCGAATGCCAGCCGGAGAAGACGTGATCCAACGCTCCCGGGTGTGCGAAGTACCGCTACACAACACCGTCGTTGAGGGGGACGAGGATGGGCAAGCAGGTACAAAACGGGTCACGACAGCACGCCATCGTCATCGGCGCCAGCATGGGCGGGCTGTCCGCGGCCGCAGCACTTGCACCGTTCTACGAACGGGTCACCATTCTCGAACGTGACTCGATTGCCGACGCGCCCGCGCACCGCCGCGGCGTGCCGCAGAGCAAGCACGGCCACGGCCTGCAACCGGGCGGCGTCCGCGCCCTCGAGGAGCTGCTGCCGGGCATGCTGGCCGAACTGACAAGTGCCGGCGTGCCGTCCGGCGACTTGAACGGGGCGTGCACCTGGACGATCGGCGGGTCGACCCTCGTGCGCGAGACCATCGGTGTTCCCGGCATCGGGGTCACCCGGCCGTTCCTCGAACACCACGTACGCACCCGCGTTGCCGCCCTGCCGGGTGTAACCATCCGCGCCGGGATGCATGTCGAGGGCCTGCTGACGAACGGCCCCGGCCAGGTGACCGGCTTGACCGCCGTGTCGGCCGACGGTGGCACCGAGCAACTCGCTGCCGATCTGGTCGTGGACGCGGCGGGCAAGGTGTCGAAGCTGCCGCAGTGGTTGACCGAGATCGGCTACGACGCGCCGGACGAGGAGACCGTGCGCTGCAAGGTGAGCTATGTGAGCCGGCGGTGGCAGCTTGCCGACCCGAGCCTGCACAACGACCTCGTCACCGTGATCACGCCGGCCGAGACACCGCGATTCGGTGTGATGATCGCGCAGGAGGACGGCACGCACATCGTGACGCTCGGCGGCCTGCTCGACAGCGCACCAGCGCGTAGCGACGACGACTTCCTCGCCTTCGCCGGGCAGCTGCCGAACCAGGCGATAGCCGACGCTCTCGTGGGCGCGACGCCGGTGACCGAGCTGCAGCGGATGCACTTTCCAGCGAGCCGGCGCCGGCGTTACGACAAGATGCGGTCGTTCCCGTCCGGCCTGCTCGCCCTCGGTGACTCGATCGCGTCGTTCAACCCGATGTATGGGCAGGGCATGTCGGTGGCCGCCCTCGAAGCCGTGGCGCTGCGTGACAACCTGGCCGGCGGACCGCTCGACGTGCGCGCGTTCTTCAGCAAGGCGCACCGCATCGAGGACGTCGCGTGGAAGATCGCCGCCGGCGGCGACCTGCGCTTCGCCGAGGTCGAGGGCAAGCGCACGCCTGACATGAAGGTCATGAACCGCTACCTCGACAGGCTGACCACGGCGGCGCGCACCGATGCGGTACTTGCTCGCCAGTTCCTGCTGGTCGCGGGCTTCGTCGAGCGTCCCGAATCGTTCTTCAAGCCGCGCATCGTGTGGCGGGTCCTTACCGGCGGGCGGAAGAGCCGCCAGGCTGTGCTGGCCGGACCCGTACCGCAACGGGGCCCGGCGCCGGCCTGACCTTTCGGTGCCTGTGGGAAGACGGTGTGTGGCTCGGCCATTTCTGGGTTACTCTTAACACCAATCTCACATTCTGCTCGAGAGGCACCCGTTATGAAGGCATTTGCATGCGGAGACGTCGTCCCCGGCTGTCAGGCTCGCTGGGTCTGCACCGACGAGGACGAGGTACTGCGCGAGGTTGCTGCGCACGCCGCGACGGTGCACGGGTTCGTGTCCGTGCCGGCCGACGTCGTTGACGCCGTCCGGGCCGCCATGGTCGACGTCGCTTAACCACGCTGTGTTGACTGCTCCGGAGCCGTCCGAGCTCGCGGCAGCCTGTCGCGGCATCGGTCTGCGGACGGTCTACCAACCCATCGTCGATGTCACGCGTGGTGTGGTGACCGGGTACGAGTCGCTGGCCCGCTTCGCTGCGCCACCGGCGAACCCGGAACTGTGGTTCGCCGCGGCCCGCGAGCACGGTTGTGAGGCCGAGCTGGAGGCGGCGGCCCTGGCAAATGCCTTGTCGGCGCGTTCGACCTTGCCGGCGAACTGCTTTCTCACCGTCAACGTCTCACCGTCCGCGCTGGCGTCCGGCGCGGTGCGCCAGATATGGCGCGAGCACGGAGATCTGAACGGACTGGTCATCGAGCTCACCGAGCAGGCCCGGATCGAGTCGTACTCGGATCTGGAGCCCGATCTCAATCGGTTGCGCTCCGCCGGCGCGCTCATCGCGGTCGACGACGCCGGGGCGGGCTATGCCGGCCTGCGTCACCTGCTCAACCTCCGGCCCAGCATCATCAAACTCGATCGCGACCTGGTCGCCAACATCGATCTGGACGAGACCAAGCGGGCCCTGGCCGAGATGCTCGGCACCTTCGCCAGCCGGATCGACGCATGGTTGCTGGCCGAGGGCATCGAGCGCGAAGGCGAACTCGACACCCTTGCCGGGTTGGGCGTGCCGCTGGTGCAGGGATACCTGCTCGGCCGCCCGGGCCCGCCGTGGGTACCGGTCGACACCGACGCGGCCCTGCGGCTCATCGCCCGATCCCCGCGCGATGCCGGGCGCACGTTGCGCGAGCATCTGGTGGCCGCTCCGTCGACGGCCGACATGGCCGGCGCAGCCACCTTCTTCACCCAACCCGGCGTCGAGGTCGTGGTGCTCGTCGACGGGTACGACCGGCCGGTCGCCGCCTTGCGACCGGACATGGCTGCACTCGGTGTGATCCGCCCGGGAATGCGCGCGAACGTAGACACGCCGGTGTCCGAGGCTGCTGCGCGCGCGGTCACGCGCGAGCCGGGCGACCGGTTCAACCCGCTGCTGTGCACTGACAACGCCGGACGCTACGTCGGAGTCGTGCCGATGGAGCGGCTCATCACCGCGTTGGCGGCTGGCACGGACGCTCTCGGAGAGCGCGCGAGCTGACCTCAGGTCGTGATCTCGGCGGCATTGCCCGCCACGCGGACCTCGCCCGTGCGCAACGGTGTCACCGTCAGCCGGCTGGGCCGGCCGATCTCGGCGCCCTGCAGGATCGTGAACGGCTCCCCCGCCGCTGCCAGGCCGAGATCACGCAGGTATCCGCCGAACGCGGCTGCTGCCGCCCCGGTTGCCGGATCCTCGACCACACCGCCGGGTGGGAACGGATTGCGTGCGGCGAAGATGCCTGGCGACTCGGCGTGCACGAGTGCGACGGTGATCCAGCCTTCGCGGCCCATGACCGCGTCAAGGGCGGCGAAGTCGTAGTCGAGGTCGGCTAGCCGCGCGCGGGTCGCAGTGGCGAGCACGAGATGGTGCTCACCGCCGAATGCGACGTGCGGCGGGAATCGTGGATCAAGCTCGTCGGCCTTCCAGCGCAGCGCGGCGAGGGTGTCGCTCACCTGGGCAGCGTTCGCCGGAGCCGACGTGGTCGGCACGCTCGTCAGCGTCGCGAGGACGCCCCCATCGCCGTCGATCGCGGTGGCGACCGGGATCTCACCGACCGGGGTCGCGAACCGCAGTGGGCCGGTGCCGTTGCGAGCCGCGAGCGCTACTGCGGTGGCAATGGTCGCGTGGCCGCAGAACGAGACCTCGGCCCGCGGGCTGAAGTACCGCAGCGGAACAGGACCGGTATCGGTCGTGGGGCCGAGGAATGCGCTCTCCGAATAGCCGATCTCCGCGGCGATCGACTGCATCTCGACGTCGGTCAAACCCTGCGCGTCGAGTACCACCCCGGCCGGATTGCCACCGCTTCCGTCGAGAGTGAACGCGGCGTAGCGCAGGATCTTCATTCGTCTCCCTCCCCTGTCTTGAGCGGCGCGCACGCACCGCAGACGAGGATTGCCACAGCGAGCAAAGCGGCGGCGACGGTGAGGCCGCGCAACACACCGATGTGGTCGCCGACGAAGCCGATGATGGGCGGCCCGGCGAGAAAGGCAAGGTACGCAATCGAGGCTGCCACGCTGACGCGCGCGGCGGCGTGCGTCGGGTCGTCCGCAGCAGCGCTCATCCCGGTCGGGAAGCCGAGCGACGCGCCGAGACCCCACAGGATCGCGCCCGCCAGGGCGAGCGGATACGTGTGCCCGAACACGACGAGCAGCAAGCCGGTCAGCGCGGTCGCCGCGCAGACCCGCAGGACGAGCACGCGGCCGTGCCGGTCGAGAATGCCTGGTCCGAACCATCGGCCGAGCGTCATCGCCGCGAGGAACACGTCGAGGGTGATGACGCCGACGGTGGTGGACGTGTGATACCCGTCGATCACGCCGAGGCTCAACCAGTCGTTGCCGGTGCCCTCGGTGAACGCCATGCACAGGACGAACAGGCCGATCAAGAGCGTGCGGGGCTCGCGCCAGGCTGCCAGCGCGGTGCGTGTCGACGACGCGAGGCGCTTCTCGACGACATGCGGCAGGAACCCGCGGATCGCGCTCACCGGAACGATGGCGACGACCAGCCCGGCAGCGACGATCAGGTGCGGCATGACGCCGACGTTCAGCGCGACCATCGCCGCGCCGACGCCGGCACCCGCGACCGTCCCAACGCTGTACCCGGCGTGGAACCGGGACATGATCGACCGGTCCAGCACCCGCTCGACCGCAGCGCCCTGGACGTTCATCGCGACGTCCCACGCGCCGTTGCCGAACCCGACGAGGGCCAGACCGGCGCAGACCGGGGCGACGCCGACGGTGGTGCCGACGCCTACGAGCAGCACGCCGCAGCCGAGGATCATGCTCATGATCGCGACGGTGCGCGCCTCGCCGAACCGCCCGACGATCGTGCCCGAGAGCGGGATGCTGGTGATCGACCCGGCTGCCACGAACAGCAGGATGAAGCCGAGCTGGGCCGGGCTGACCGCCAAGCTGTCACGAATCTGCGGGATGCGCGAGGCCCAGCTGGCGAACGCGAAGCCGGACACGATGAACGCGACGTAGACCGCGCCCGCGGCACGCGACGCCGGGGGCCCGGCCACCGCGCTCGCCTGCTCGGTCGCGCTCATTGGCATCACGCTAGCGTGCGGCCGAGAACGCTTGCAGGCGGATTACTCCAGCTCGTCGGCCTTGATCGGTTCGCGGCCGGGCGGCTGCGACGGGCGCGGCGTGGTCGGCTCGATGCGCTGGACCGGCCGCGTCATCGGTGCGTCCTCCTTGAGCAGGAGCGCCTCGTCGCAGTCCCAGATCTCGATGCCCTCGTCGGGCGCCTGCGTGACCGAGTAGGTGACTTCGTCGGGCCCGACGTCGACCTTCAGGCGGGCACCGTGCCAGACGAGCCGGAAGCGCAGGCGCGTCCAGCCGGGCGGCAGCTGCGGATGGAACGAGAGCCGCCCGCCGTAGTCGCGCATGCCGCCGAAGCCGGCCACCACGGCCAGCCAGGTACCGGCCAGCGAGGCGATGTGCAGGCCGTCGCGCGTGTTGTGCTCGAGATCGCGCAGGTCCATCGTCGCGGCTTCGGCGAGGTAGTCGGCGGCAAGGTCGAGGTGCCCGACCTCGGCCGCCATGACTGCCTGGGTGCACGCCGACAACGACGAATCCCGCACCGTCAACGGCTCGTAGTAGTCGAATGCGCGCGCCTTCTCCGCCGCGCCGAACGCGTCGCCGAACCAGTGCATGGCGAGCACGAGGTCGGCCTGCTTGATGACCTGCTTGCGGTAGATCTGGAAGTAGGGAGCGTTCAGGAGGAGCGGGTACCTGCCCTCGCGCAGCGTGGCCTCGAAGTCCCATATCTCGCGGTCGGTCGAGCCGCGATCCTGCTGGTGCACGTTGCGCTCGTGATCGAACGGCAGCGCGATCGCGTCGGCTGCCGCGCGCCATGCGCTGATCTCGGTACGCGTCACCTCGAGACCATCGGCGGCCGCCGGCCAGCGCTGCGCGGCCTCTGCCGCGGCGGCGAGGTTTCGCGCGGCGGACAGATTGGTGAACGTGTTGTCGCGGACGATGGCGCTGTACTCGTCCGGACCGGTGACCCCGTCGATGTGGAACTTGCCGTCGTCGCCGTGATAGCCCAGCGAGATCCACAGGCGGGCGGTCTCGACAAGGATGGCGAGCCCGTGCTTCTGCTCGAACTCCTCGTCCTGCGTCCACTCGACGTACCGCTGCACCGCGAGCGCGATGTCCGCGTTGAGGTGCATGGCAGCGGTCCCGGCAGGCCAGTAGCCGGACGTTTCCTGCCCGCGGATCGTTCGCCACGGGAAGACCGCACCACGCAGGTGCAGCGTTTCGGCGCGCTCGCGAGCCAGGTCCAGCGTCGACCATCGCCAGCGCAGCGCGTCTCGTGCCGCGTTGGGCGACGTGGCGATGAGCACCGGCAGCACGAACGTCTCGGTGTCCCAGAACGCGTGCCCGTCGTAGCCGGGGCCGGTCAGGCCCTTTGCGGGAATTGCGCGCTGTTCAGCGCGCAACCCGGACTGCAGCGTGTGGAACAGGGCGAAGCGCACGGCCTGCTGGATTGCGGGTGCGCCCTCGATCTCGACGTCGGAGCAGTCCCAGAACAGGTCCAGCGCATTGCGTTGTTCCTCGGCGAGCGCGTCCCATCCGGCGTGCCTTGCCGAGACGAGGGCGGCGCCGGTCTGGTCGCTCAGGGCGCGCATGGAGCGTTGGCTCGACCAGCCGTAGCTGACGAATTTCGTCAGAGCCAGCCGCTGCCCCTTCTCCAGCCGGCAACCCGTGGTGAGCCGTGCGTTGTCTTCGGTAACGGTCAGTTCGTAGGCGTGCCCGTCCGGCGCCTCGATGACATGGTCCATTGCCGCGGCCATCCGCAGCTTGCTGGACTTGGTCTGGTGGATCAGCCAAGCCCGCGTACCCTCCCCGCCGTGCTGCAGCGGCTCCAGGGGACGTTCCATGATCGCGGCGACGCGCGGATCATTCGACTGCGGTGGGACGAACTCGTTGGCGATCAGTTCGGACTGGACGACCACGCGCGCCGGATCGCCGACCGCCTCGACCTCCCACTTGATCGCCATGATCGATCGCTGGGTCAATGACACGAGCCGGTGCGATCGCAGCCGGACCACCTGGTCGGACGGCGAGAGCCATTCGACAACGCGGCTGAGGATGCCGGTGCGCAAGTTGAGCACGCGATCGTGGTGCAGGATCTCGCCGTAGCGCAGATCGAACGGCTCGTCATCGACGAGCAGCCGGATCACCTTGCCGTCGGTGACGTTGACGATCGACTGCCCCGTTTCCGGGAACCCGTAGCCCGCCTCGGCGTAGGGCAGCGGCCGGGTCTCGTAGAAGGAGTTCAAATAGGTCCCGGGTAGCGCGTGCGGATCGCCTTCGTCCAGCGTGCCGCGTACCCCGATGTGACCGTTCGAGAGGGCGAACAGCGACTCCGAGCGTGCCAGGTCGTGCAGGTCGAGCCCGACCTCGCGAAGCTCCCAAGGCTCGACCGGATACCGGTCGGAATGCTTCGTGCTCATCGGCCGGCCCCGCAAGCGTCGCTCACGAACACCTGGTTCGCTCCGCAAGCGTCGCTCACGAACGCCTGGCTCGCTCCGCAAGCGTCGCTCACAACAAATCCGTGAGCTTGTCGACGACAACTGATGCGCCGTTCTTCTTCAGTCCGTTGGCGTGCGCCTCATCGAGCCGATTGACGCCGACCACGTAGCCGAACTTGCCGTCTCGACCCGCCTGGACTCCCGAGAGGGCATCCTCGAACACGGCCGCCTGTTCCGGCTCCACGCCGGCGAGCCGGGCGCCCTCGAGGAACGAATCGGGTGCCGGCTTGCCCTGCAGCTGCTTCTGTTTGATGGTCACGCCGTCGACCCGTCCTTCTATGAACTTCTCGAGCCCAGTGACATGCAGGACGTCCTTGGTGTTGGCACTCGACGACACGACGAAACGCTTGAGTCCCGCGTCGCGCGCGGCTTCAAGATACTTCCGCGCATCCTCGAACACCTTCACGCCGTCGTTGTGAATTGCTTTGAGCAGTAGCGCGTTCTTGCGACTACCTACGCCGTTCACAGTGTTGGCATCAGGCGGGTCGTCGTCGTTGCCTTCAGGCAGGTCGATACCGCGCGAATGCAGGAAGTCGCGCACCCCGTCGGAGCGCGGCTTGCCGTCGACGTGAGCGTTGTAGTCGTCGTCGGTGAACTCCGGCTGGTTGTGCTCGGCGAGCAGCGGATCGAATGCCTGCTTCCACGCCTTGCGGTGCACCGATGCGGTGTCGGTCAACACACCGTCCAGGTCGAAGAGGCAGGCCGTCACCGAATCGGGCAGTCCGAGCATGGCTCCAGCATTCCCCTCGTCACTCCGGCACTACCGCCCGGTGTCCGGAAAACGGGCGGTGGCCTAGGTTCGTAGTGTGGCCGAACTCGACTTATCCGCGCTGCCGCCGTCGATGCCCGGCCTCGACACCCATCTCGGCATAAAGATCGTCGAGGCCAGCGGCGACCGGGTCGTCATGCGCTGGACGGTGCGTCCCGAGATCTCCCAGCCGTACGGGATCGTGCACGGCGGCACCTATTGCACTGCTGTGGAGTCATCGGCCAGCGTCGGCGCGGCAATCTGGTTCGGCGACCGCGGGCGGGTCGTCGGTGTCAGCAACTCGACCGACTTCTACCGCGCGGTCACCGAAGGCGAGTTGACGGCGACGGCGTTGCCGGTGCATCGCGGCCGCAGCCAGCAAGTGTGGCGAGTGACGGTCAGGGATGGTGCCGACCGGGTAGTAGCAGAAGGACAGGTGCGGTTGCAGAACCTCGCCGACCCCGACCGGGGTCCGGGGCACTGAACTGCTCAACCGACGAGGAGACCGCTATGTCAGCAACGTTCGGCACGCCTGACGGTGAAACGCTCGACCTGGACGTCGCCGACGTCACCGAGGGTGCGAAGGGCGCCAACATCAGCAAGCTGCTTGCGAGCACAGGGATGGTCACGTTCGACCCGGGCTTCGCCAATACCGCATCGTGCTCGTCTGAGATCACCTACATCGACGGCGACGCCGGGATCCTGCGCTATCGCGGCTACCCGATCGACCAGCTCGCCAAGGAGTCGACGTTCCTCGAGACGAGCTATCTGCTCATCTACGGCGAGCTCCCGACCAGCGACGAATTGGACGCGTTCGAAGAGCGCATCCGTCGGCACACATTGCTGCACGAGGATCTGAAGCGGTTCTTCGATGGCTTCCCGCGCGACGCCCATCCGATGCCGGTGCTGTCATCAGCGGTGTCGGCACTTTCGACGTTCTACCAAGACGCGCTGGACCCGTTCGACGAGACCGATGTCGAGCTCTCCACAATCCGCCTGCTCGCCAAGCTGCCGACGATCGCCGCCTACGCCTACAAGAAGTCGGTGGGCCAGCCGTTCCTGTACCCGGACAACTCGCTCGGCTTGGTGGAGAACTTCCTCCGAATGACTTTCGGTTTCCCGGCCGAGCCGTACGAGGCCGATCCCGCAGTCGTGCGCGCACTCGATCTGCTCTTCATCCTGCATGCCGATCATGAGCAGAACTGCTCGACCTCAACCGTGCGCCTGGTCGGGTCGTCGCAGGCCAACCTGTTCGCGTCGGTCTCAGCAGGAATCAACGCGCTGTTCGGCCCGCTGCACGGTGGTGCGAACCAATCAGTGCTCGAGATGCTCGAGAAGATCCGTGCTGACGGCGGCGACGTGACCGCCTTCGTCGAGCGGGTGAAGAAGAAGGAGAAGGGCGTCAAGCTGATGGGCTTCGGCCACCGGGTCTACAAGAACTACGACCCGCGCGCGGCCATCGTCAAGGATGCCGCCGACGAGGTGCTCTCGTCGCTGGGCAAGCGTGACGATCTGCTCGACATCGCGATGGAACTGGAAGGAGTCGCGCTTGCCGACGACTTCTTCGTCGAGCGCAAGCTCTACCCGAACGTCGACTTCTACACCGGCCTGCTCTACCGCGCGATGGGCTTCCCGACGAAGATGTTCACCGTGCTGTTCGCGATCGGCCGGCTGCCCGGCTGGATCGCCCAGTGGCGCGAGATGATCAACGACCCGCAGACCAAGATCGGTCGGCCCCGCCAGCTCTACACCGGTCCCGCTGAGCGGGCCTTCGTCCCGCTGGAAAAGCGGTAGTCGACCGTTCCGGGCAGTTGGACGGCCCGGCCTGCGCCACCCAGGGTGTCGCACAGGCCGGGCCGATTGAGCTACCCGCCAGCGGCGCGGCAGGTAGGACAGCGAGGTGACGTGTGACTCTTACATGCCGGCAAGATGAGGACAAGTCGGGCTAAGCGCCCACTTCACGCCGCACCAGGTTGAAACCGATCCCGGCACTGGGTACGAAGTCGTCATTGTGGAGCCTGCCCTGGACGAGATCGGCCTCCGGCTGAACAACGGTGACCCGGAGGCACTCGAGGAGTGCTATCGCACCCTCGGGCCGCTCGTCGCCTCCTACCTGTCGCGGTACGTGCCGCACACCGACATCGAGGACGTCCTGCAACGCGTCTTCTACGAGGTCTGGCGGGTGCACGATCGTTATGACCCGACACTGTCACTGCGCGGGTGGGTACTCGGCATCGCCCGCAAGCGCGCGATCGACCACCTGCGCAAGCGGCGCGACGTGGTCGTACCGTTGGACTCGATGCGCGAGATCGTCGGAGACGACGGACGTGAGGTCGCCGAGCGACTGGTCTGGGCCGACGAGGTGCGGACCGCGCTCGATCAGCTGCCGGTGCCCCAGCGCAAGGTGATCGAGCTGGCCTACTTCGAGCAATACACACAGAGCGAGATCGCTCTCGCTCTGGACATCCCCCTCGGCACGGTCAAAACGCGCACCTCGCGCGGACTGCAACGCATGGCCGGCCTACTCGAGAGCACGCGAGGTACCCCACGATGAGCGCGCACATCGCCAATGACGTGCCTCGCCTGCTCACGGGCGAGGCCACCCGCGACGAGGTATTGACCGCGGCCGCACATCTGCGCACCTGCGTCGACTGCCAGCAGGAGCTGGTGTCAGCGGTTGTCGCCCATGCGTCGCTCACCTCCGCCGCACGCTTCGCCCCCGAGATCGTCTCCGGGCTGGTCAGCGACCTCTTCGACGAGCGTGATGACGACGAGGCTGAACCCGAGGTCGAGACGGCGGCTTCGGTGAGCGAGGCAAACCTCCCCGATCTTTCGGCCGTCTTTGCCCAGGTGCGCAAAGAAGCCGCCAAGCCACGCAAGGCGCCGCGCCGGTTCCAGACCCGCCATCTCCTGGTCGCAGCGGCCGCAGTCGTCGCGGTCGGCGGCGGCGCGAGCGCGATCTACCTCGCAAGCACGCACAGCCCTGGTGCGCAGACCCGTACGGTCCGCCTCACCGCGTTCGACCAGGGCAGCACCGCGGCCACCGCAACGATGGCCCCCGGCGATCAGATGCGCATCGATGCGGCTGGCTTGCCGCAACTCAACGGCAAGCGCTACGAGGTGTGGCTGACCAACGCCGCCCGCACCCGGATGCAGCCGGTCGGCTGGCTCGGTGCGAACGGGATGGCCGCATTGACAGTGCCACCGGATCTTCTGAAGCGGTTCACCGACATCGAGGTCAGCGTGCAGCCGGTCGACGCCAGCTCGTACGACTACAGCGGGACCAGCGTGCTTCGTGGCGACTACGCGTGAGGGCGCTTCTTCGGTGGCAGCGGGAAGAACCCGCTGGTGCGCGCCGCGTATTCACTCCACCCGGCCCGCTGCGACATGTGCTTCTCGAGGATGCGGGCACCGGAGCCCTTGGTCAGCAGCAACGTCATGAGGATCGGCGCGAGGATGGTCACGACACCAGGCCAACGCTCGGCTGACACGAGGAAGATCCCCCACCAGACGCACGCGTCGCCGAAGTAGTTCGGGTGGCGCGTGTAGCGCCAGAGCCCGACGTCGATGACCTGACCTTTATGCGCCGGGTCGGCACGCCAGCGCTCCATCTGCGCGTCGCCGACACCTTCGAAGAACACGCCGATTGCCCACACTGCGACGCCGAGCCAGCCGACAACTCCGACAGCCGGCGCTTCGGACCCACCGACCAGGATCGGCGCCGAGATGACCAGCGCGAGAATTCCCTGCAGCAAGTACACCGAACGTAACGCGTACAGGTCGCGGTTGCCCTTGGCTTTGGCCAGCAGTTGGTCGTAGCGCGGGTCTTCGCCCTTGCCTAGCGAGCGGCGGCCGACGTGCTGCGCGAGGCGCAGTCCCCAGACCAGCGGCAGGACGAGAAGCAGCCACCGGCGCAGGTCGTCGCCGTGCCCGCTGGAAACGGCGAACGTGACTACCGCTACCGCGCAGAAGAGCAGACCCCAAGCTGTGTCGATCACGTTGTGCCGGCCCGCAAGCTTGGCGGCCACGAAGGTAACGACCAGAACGGCGGCGACGGCTACCGACGACCACGCGACCGAGGTCCAGAACGCCGACCAGTCATAGCTCACAGCCGAACCTGTCGTTTCACGGTGCTGGCTTGACGGCGAGGAACTGGTCGACGCCCATCCGTCCCTCGTCGAAGCTCAGCGCGCCGCCGACGAGATAAAGCCGCCACACCCGCGCGACCTCTTCGCCGACGAGCGCGACGAACTCGGTCCACCGGTGCTCGAGCGTGTCGATCCAGTGCTGGACGGTCTGCACGTAATGCTCGCGCATCCCTTGCACATCGAGCATCTCGAAGCCGGCCCGCTCAAGATGCGCCACGGTCTGCGACATCGGCCGCATGTACATGTCCGGCGCGATGTAGGCCTCGATGAACGCGCCACCACCGGGTGCCGTTCCCTCGTGACGAGACATCTGCTGCAGCAGCAACCGGCCGCCCGGTCTGAGCATCTTGTTGAGGATGCCGGCATAAATCGGATACTGGCCTTCGCCGACGTGCTCACCCATCTCGATAGAGCTGACGGCGTCGAATTGCTCGCCGGAGTCGGCAAGTTCTCGATAATCCTGCAGACGCACCTCCACGCGATCGGTGAGGCCGCGGTCGGCGACGCGTTTGGCGATGAAATCGCGTTGTTGTGCCGACAGGGTAACGCCAGTGACCCGGACGTCGAAGTGCTCGGCCGCATGCAGGATGAGCGAGCCCCAGCCGCAACCGACATCGAGCAGGCGCATCCCGGGCTTCAACTCGAGCTTGCGGCAGATCATGTCGAGTTTGGCCCGCTGCGCGTCGGCGAGGGCCATGTCCGGCTCGGTGAAATACGCCGACGAGTACGCCATCGTTTCGTCGAGCAACATTGCGTAGAAGTCGTTGGACAGGTCGTAGTGGTGCGCGATGGCAGCCCGATCACGCAGTTTCGTGTGCAGCCGGCCGGTCAGTCGGGCCTCGGTTACCGGTGGGCGCGGCGGTGGTCCGATCGCGCCGAGGCGCACCGCAGCGCCGGCTGCCTTGATCCGCGCGCGCGGGCTCAGTGAAATGCCGGTGGTCGGCCTTGACCGCGCGAGTTGCCAGGCGCGCCGGAACCCATCGGCCAGGTCGCCCTCAACATCGATGTCGCCAGTTACGAACGCGCGGGCGAGGCCGAGCTCGCCCGGTGCCCAGAGCATGCGACGCAACGCGCGCCGCGAACGGATCACGAGCGACGGGCGCATCCGCCGGCCCTGCTTCGCTGCCGTCCCACGCACGCAGCCGGACGGGGAGTTCGAGACCGGCGACGTCACGCAACAGTTCGGCCAGCCGGCCGGCGACGGACTTGGACACGGGAACCTCCGGGTGCGACGAGTGTGATGGGCGTGGCTGTACCGGCAATCCCTTGCGCCACAAGCGAATGCCGTGTGCCGTGATGAGCGTGCGGACGACCCATGTTTCGAGCGGGTGGCGCAGTGCGGTGGCAATGATGGTGCCGGTGTTTGCCTCGATGGCGACACCGCGCACGGACGCGGTGAACGGCTTCTGGTCGGGCCGATGCAGCGTGACGGTGATCGCGAGGCGGTCGGTCGGCTCGGGCAGGCTCATCCGGTAGTAACCGTCGACGGGATAGAACGGCGAGACGTAGAAGTGTTTCTCGGTGTCGGCCCGCCCGCTCTCATCGGTACGCAACAGGTAACGATGTCGCTGTCCGTAGGTGTTGTGCACCTCGGCGACCACACAGACGACCCGGCCTGACCGATCGTGACACCAGAACAGTGAAAGCGGGTTGAAGACGTAGCCGATGCTGCGAGCATTGGCGAGCATCGTGATCTGCCCGCCGTGCAGATCGATCCCGTTGTCAGCCAGGTACGAGTCGATGTTCTGGCGAAGCGTGCGGGCGGGGTCACCGACGTGGTCGGCGGAGGTGAACCGGGCCAGCCAGCGCAGGCCGCGCGGCAATTGCGGCAGGTCGTCCAGATCGACGAACCACTGATAGCTGCGGTGCCGAACATCGTGCCGCACCGGTTCGGAGCGCACGTGCGCGATGTCTACCTCATAGATTCGGCCGGCCATTTGTTCGCTTGCACGCTCGCTCACCAGACGACACCGAGGCTCGCTGCGGCGTCGACGCCCGAGCGCGCGCCGTCCTCGTGGAATCCCCACCCTTGGTAGGCGCCGGCAAACGCCACGACATCGTCGTTGAGCTCGGGCAGCCGTGCGCGTGCGGCCACCGAGTTGCTCGTATAGACCGGGTGCTCGTACTGCATGCGATCGATGACGGTTGCCGGGTCGATGCGGTCGCCACCGTTGAGCGTGACGACGTAGGTACGGTCGGCGCCGATCTCGTCGAGACGCTGCAACCGGTTCATGTTGTAGCTGAGCTGCACGGCGGTCGGCAGCGCGTGGCACGAGGGCATCGCATAGTTCCACGACGCCTGCGCACGAGCAGCATGTGGCAGCACGGTCGTATCGGTGTGCAACACGGTCGGGTTCAGCGTGTAGTCGAGCGCCCCGAGCAGATCACGCTGCAGTGCGGTTGGGTCGCTCAGCAGCCTCAACGCCTGGTGCGGGTGGGTGGCTACCACCGCACCGTCGAACTGCTCGACGCGGTCGTCGTCGGTACGGATCTCGACGCCGCGCTCTACGCGGGCGAGCGCGCGTACCGGGGTCGAGGTCTGCACGGTGGTCAATCCCTTTGCCACCCGTTCGACGTAGCGTGCCGAGCCGCCGACGACGGTGTACCACGACGGTGATCCGGTGACCTGCAACATCCCGTGGTTCTGCAGGAACGAGAACAGATACCGCGCCGGGTAGTCACCGGCGCGGGTTGGTGCGGTCGACCACACCGCGGCAACGAGCGGGGTCACGAAGTGGCCGACGAAGTACGTGGAGAAGTGGTGCCGCTTGATGAACTCGCTCAGTGTGCACGCGTCGTCGTCGCTGGCGAGCAAGGCCCGTGCGCGCCGGTGGAACCGAACGACCTCGGTCAGCATCCGCAGGTAACGCGGGTTGCTGATCGCCCGACCGGAGGGCAGCAAGCCGGACAGCCCTCGTCCACCGGCATACTCGAGACCGCACCCACCGCATGAGATGGACATGCTCATGTCCGACTCTTGGGTCGTCACGCCGAGCTCGTCGAACAACCGCAACAACGTCGGATAGGTGCGACGGTTGTGGACGATGAAGCCGGTGTCGATCGACAGCATCCGTCCGGACGCCGAGACCTCGTGGGTGTCCGCGTGACCGCCCAGCCGATCGCCGGACTCGAACAGCGTGACGTCGGCGGCGCCTTGCAGTACATGAGCGGCGGTCAGTCCGGCAACGCCGCTGCCCACCACCGCGATCCTGCGTCGAGTCACGTCCGTATGCCCTCCACTCGGAGATCTATTCCCTGATCTCTTCGTAGCCAGACGAGTTTCGGATTCGCTGCGCAGACGTGATCTGCGGCGCACTGGAAGCCTGCTCAGCACATGCTGTGGGCATGAGGAAGGGGCGGCGGCACGGGAGGGATGTGCCGCTCGCCCCTTCTCCAAACAGTGTAATCCATGCCCGCCATGATCGGTGCAACAGGCACAAGTAACTTGCTGTGAGTGCCCAGTGCTTATTTCGCGACCGTCGAGGAACATTCGTTCGGAGGCCGGTACTCCGCTGATCCGGCAACGGGGGGTCCGTGGGCCGCCGGTCTTCAGCATGGCGGGCCGCCCAGCGCGTTGCTGGTCCGCGCCGCGGAGCGTGCCGCGGCGGAGTCGGCACAGCGCGACGATCTGCACGCGATGCGGCTCGCAGTCGAGTTCGTCGGACCGGTGCCGGTGGCTGAGGTGGAGGTCGAGGCTCACATAGTGCGCGTCGCTCGCACCGCGGTTCTGGTCGCGGTCACCCTTTCCGGCGGGGGCCGGACCTGCCTGCAGGGCCGGATCTGGCTGGTACGCGACCTCGATACGGCTGCGATCGCCGCGCCGCTGCCAGCACCCGATGCGCCACCGCACGGGTTGCCCGGCATCGGCGCCGAATTCCCCTACGGAGCGTCCATCGAATGGCAGGCGATCTCGGGTTCGCTGCACACCCCCGGTCCGGGAGTGGTGTGGGCACGACCGGGCCGCGAGCTCATCGCGGGCGAGCCGCTGACCGGCCTGCAGCGGGTCGCCCTGGTCGGCGACTCGGCCAGCGGTCTCTCAGCGGAGTTGGACTGGAGCGTCTGGTCGTTCGTCAACATCGATCTGGACGTGCACCTGTCCCGCCCGGTCGAGGGCGAGTGGGTACTGGTCGACGCCCGGACCATGCTCGGCGCGCACGGCTCGGCACTGGCCCGGGCCACGATCTCGGATCTACGGGGCCCGGTCGGCGCAACGGCGCAGACGCTCGTCCTCTCGCCGCGCTGAATTCCCACTCGATCCGTAGAGTTGACCGCGTGTTCGGCTTCCCCAACCCGGTCAACGAGAAGGCGGCACGCACGGTCGCAGCCGGCGTCGCCCTCATCTGTGTGCTGACGCTCGTGCTTACCCTCGCGGGGCCGGACGGGTGGATCTGGCTGACCGTCCCGCTCGGCTACGGATTCCTGGCCCGTGTCGCGACCGGGCCGAAGCTCAGCCCGCTCGGGCAGCTGGCTACCCGCGTAGTCGCCCCGCGCCTCGGCGCGGCCCGCCCGGTGCCCGGCCCGCCGAAGCGGTTCGCCCAGGCGATCGGCGCGACCTTGTCGATCTCGGCCGCCGTGCTCGGCGTCGGTTTCGGCCTCATCGGCGCCGCACAGGTGCTGCTCGCGATGATCCTTGTGGCGGCGATCCTCGAATCGGTCTTTGCCATCTGCATCGGCTGCACGATCTTCGGGTACCTGATGCGCCTCGGCGTCATACCCGAGGAAACCTGCGCTGCCTGCAACGACGTGCGCGCGCGATTAGGGACTGCCTAACCTCCGTCCGGCACAATTGCGCTGTGGGCGAGCCGATCGAGGGAAAAACGATCAGCATCGACGCTCCGCCTGACCTGCTGGACACCCGCGTTCCGGCATTGCCGGAGCCGTCGAAGCCGCCACGCGAGCACTACGGCCTCGAACTGCTCACCGTGCTCGGCGTTTCGCTCGGGATGTCGGGCATCTACGCACTGCTCTCGTTCGTACGCGCCGAATGGACGGTGCGCGGCGGTATCGGCGCCACCACTACGACGGTGGTCAGCGGCACGAACACCACCTACCCGTGGCTGGATCTCCTCGACGACCTCGCCGACCTCATGCACGGTCTGGCTCCCCCGTTGCTTGCGCTCGTGCTGCTGGCCCGCGCGGGAGGGTCGGGGTTCGGCATCGGTTTCGATCTGCGGCGCTGGCGCCGCGAGATCCCGCAAGGCGTCGGCTTCCTCGCACTCATCGGCATTCCCGGCCTGGCGCTGGTCTACGCGGCACACCAGGCCGGGGTGAACGCGTCGCTGGACGTCGTCAGTTTCCCCGACGTCTGGTACCGCATTCCGTACCTGCTCGCGTCGGCGTTCCAGAACGGCCTGGCCGAAGAGGTCGTCGTGGTCGGGTTCATGCTCACCCGGCTTCGTCAGATCGGCTGGACCGACCAGCGCGCGCTCGGTGCTTCGGCGCTGCTGCGTGGCAGCTACCACCTGTACCAGGGCATCGGCGGGTTCGCCGGGAACTTCGTCATGGGCCTGATCTTCGGCTGGTGGTTCCAGCGCACCCGCCGCGTGCTGCCGTTGGTGGTCGCGCACACGCTGCTCGACGCGTTCAGCTTCGTCGGCTACGTCTACCTCGCTCCGCACATCAGCTGGATCTGACCGCCTTATTGGCGTGACGTGCGACCTCAGCGCTGGCATCGTCTGCGCCATGGAGCTCGTGAACCCGGTACCGGTCGAGGAATGCGAACCCTGGATGGCCGCGCTGTTCACCACCCTGCTCGGCTCGCCCTGGGACGACGACTTCCGCCGCCAGGTCGAGCGATGGCGCCGGGACTGGCTCGCCGACCGCACCTGGGGCGTCCAGGATCGTGGCCGCTGGGTGGCGACCCTCGCCACCGACCCGCGGACGCTGACCGTGCCGGGCGCACCCGGCGCCACGGTCGACGTGAGCGCCGACGCGCTCACCGCGGTGACCGTGGCGGCGACGCACCGTCGGCAAGGCCTGCTCACCAAGATGATCACGCAGTCGTTGCAGCAGGCCGTCGACCGCGGCGACCAGGTCGCGATCCTGATCGCGGCCGAGTGGCCGATCTACGGACGCTTCGGCTACGCGCCGGCAACCCGCGGCGCCGATTACACACTGTTCACCCGGCGCGATGGCGCGACGGTCCGTCCCGACCCGGCCGGCACGCTGCGCCAGATCGAGCCCGAGGACCTCAGCAAGCACGCCGCCGGGATCTTCGACAACGCCCGACGGCGCTGGGCGGGCCAGGTCGACCGGCCCGGTGACTGGTGGTCGCGTCGGCTCGGGGTCGACGGCTACGAGCGGATGACGAGTGGGCAAGGCACCTGGATCCTGCACGAGACCGATGGCGAGCCGGACGGCTTCCTCGCCTGGAAGGTGACCCGCGACTTCGAGCTGAACGGCGAATTCGGCGAAGTCCGGGTACTCGAGTTCGTCGCCGGAACCGACACCGCATACCGCAACCTGTGGTCCTACCTCGCATCGCTCGACGTGATCGGCGAGGTCAAGATGCATGGTCGTGCGGTCGACGAGCCGGTGCGCTGGCTGCTCACCGACGGGCGTGCGCTCAAGCAGGACTACTGCGGCGACCACACCTGGGTTCGCCTGCTCGACGTTCCCGCGGCGCTGTCGGCACGCGGGTACGCGGTTCCGGGACGGGTCGTGTTCGAGATCGTCGACGAGGATCTCGGCGGGTACGCGGCAGGACGGTTCGCGCTCGACGCGAACGCCGACGGGGCGACGTGCACGCGCACGTCCGACTCGCCAGATCTCCGACTGCCGCAGCGCGCGCTGGCATCCACCTACCTCGGCGGCCACTCGCTGCGCGAGCTGTCGGTCGCCGGTGGCATCGACGAACTCACCGCGGGTGCGTTGGCGCGTGCCGATGCGATGTTCGGCACCGCGATGCGTCCGTGGAACGCGACGATGTTCTAGAGCCGCAGGTTACGGCTGCGCCGGCGGCGGGTCGGGGGTGGTCGAGGCCTCCTCGATCGCCTTGGACAGCGGCGGTACCGGCGGCATCGGTGAGTCACCCGGGCCGTCGGGCAGCAGCGAGCGTGCCTCGATCGAGTCAGGATCGTCGTCGGAGGCTCGCAGGTTGACCGCTTCGGGCTGCTGCGAGGCCGGTGTCACGTTCGACTCGAACCAGTCCGAGGTGTCGAGCGTTTCGCCCGCGGCCGGGTCGGTTCCGGTCTGGTTCAGCCACGACGGCTTGTCGTCGTCGTCCCCGCCGCCGGCTAGCCGGGACAGTCCGTCCAATGCCTTGCTGAACTCGCTCGGCACGATCCACATCTTGTTGGCATCGCCCTGCGCAATCTGCGGCAGGGTCTGCAGGTACTGGTACGCGAGCAGCGCCGGGTCGGGCTTGGCGGCGTGGATCGCCCCGAACGTCGTTTCGATCGCCTTGGCCTGGCCCTGCGCGGTCAGATAGCGGGCAGCGCGGTCACCCTCTGCGCGCAAGATGCGCGACTGCCGCTCTGCCTCTGCGGCCAGGATGGCCGATTGCTTCTGTCCCTCGGCCGCGAGAATCTGTGCGGCTTTCTGTCCCTCTGCGGTCTTGATCGCCGACTCCCGTTGGCCCTCCGCAGTGAGGATGATCGCGCGCTTGTTCCGGTCTGCGCGCATCTGCTGCTCCATCGCGTCCTGGATGGACGGCGGTGGGTCGATCGCCTTGATCTCGACGCGCGCGACCCGAATGCCCCAGGGCCCGGTCGCCTCGTCGAGGACGCCACGCAACTGCGTGTTGATCGAGTCGCGGCTGGTCAGCGCCTGCTCGAGGTTCAGCGATCCGATCACGTTGCGCAGCGTGGTGATGGTGAGCTGTTCGACGGCCTGGATGTAGTTCTGGATCTCGTAGGTCGCAGCGCGCGGATCGGTGACCTGGAAGTAGATGACCGAGTCGACCCCGACGGTGAGGTTGTCCGACGTGATGACCGGCTGCGGCGGGAAGCTGACCACTTGCTCGCGCAGATCGATCAGCGGCCGCATCCGGTCGACGAACGGCAGCAGGATGGTCAACCCTGGGCCCTGGGTGCGGACGTATCGGCCGAGACGCTCGACGACGGCAGCGCGTGCCTGGGGCACGATGCGCACCATCCTGATGATGACGAGCAGCACCACGACCGCCACAACGATCGCGGCAATGACACCTGCGTTCATATGGAGCCGATCCTCTCTAGGGGTGTTTCGCTCAGCCGAACGGGTCCTGCCACACCACCGCGGTCGCACCGTCGATCGCTACCACCGACACCCGGGTGCCCGCTGGTAGTTCTTGCGCCGGGTCGCGCGACCGCGCCGACCACTCGGCACCGTTGAGCCGCACCCGGCCGCCGTCGCGAGTCACCGCACTCAGCACGACCGCCTCGCGCCCGACCAGCGCCTCCGAGCCGGTGATCGCTGCCGGCCCAGGGTTGAGGTGGCGGACTGCGATCGGACGGACCAGCCACAGCAGGGCGAGCGTCATCGCAATGGCGACGATGAGCTGCACGAGCAGCGGACCACCGACTGCTGCGGCGACGGCACCGCCAAGAGCACCGCCAGACATCATCAGCAGCACGAATGTTCCCGACGCGGCTTCGCCGCCGGCGAAGAGTCCGGCGACGATCAACCACACCAACCACGCGGGCATGGGCCCATAGTGGCACTACCGTGGTGAATTCCCACGACCCGGCGGCTGCAGACGGTTACGAGAGGGTCACGAAGTCAATCAACTCTTCGACCGCGCGGAGCAAGGGCACCTCGACATCGGCGAAGCTGTTGACGCTCGCCAGCACTCGCCGCCACATCTCGCGCGGCTCGCTGACGCCGAGCGCAGCGCAGATGCCGGCCTTCCAGTCGGTGCCGCGCGGCACAACCGGCCACGCCGCGATACCCAGCGCAGTGGGTTTGACCGCCTGCCACACGTCCACATACGGGTGGCCGGTGACGAGGACATGCGTCGAGTTGCGCACCTCGGCGGCGATTCGGGTCTCCTTGCTTCCGGCGACCAGGTGGTCGACCAGCACACCGACGCGTCGTTGCGGGCCGGGCCGGAACTCACGCACGTGCGATGCCAGGTCGTCAATGCCGCCCAGCGGTTCAACGACGATGCCTTCGACGCGCAGGTCGTCGCCCCAGATTCGCTCCACCAGCGCGGCGTCGTGTACCCCTTCGACCCAGATCCTGCTGGCCCGCGCGACGCGCGCTGATGCATTGCTGACCGCGTACGAGCCGGACGCGGTCTTCTTCCGTCCCACCGGTTTGGCCTGCACCGCTGGCCGGACGAGGGTCACCGGCCGGCCGTCGAGCAGAAACGCAGCGGGCAGCATCGGAAACTCGCGGCGCTTCCCGTGTCGGTCCTCCAGCACTACGGTGTCCCGCCTCTCGCCGCTGTCCACCGCTCGGCCCACGCCGACGACGGCGCCGCAGAACCGGCCGTCGGCGGTCTCTACGACCAGATCGGGCTCGGCCGGGACTTCGGCGACCGCAGGCCGGCGAGAGGCGGGCAGGCCAAGGACATCGGACTCATAACGCACGCCGTCCGACGCTAGGCGGCCGACCGTCGGTGGTACGACAGGCGCGCCCGCGGATAGGTTCACTACGTGGCCCACACCCCAGCTGCCGTCGACGACGACGGTGTGACCTTCGTGCTGGCCGACCGGCACCGGCGGCTGAGCGCAGTCCGCCTTGTCCAGGATCTGGGCCTGAGCGAACTCGCCTTGGCGCGCGAGCGAACCGAATGGTGGCTGCGGCTGCCCCGCCCGCCGGTCGACCGGATGGAGTACCTGTTCGAGGTGGAGGACGACAACGGCCGGCGTTACACCGTCCTCGACCCGGCGAACGCACGGCGGGCGCCGGGTGCCTTCGGCGAAAAGTCAGAGCTCTTCTTCCCCGGATACCTGCCGCCGGCCTGGCTCGAAGGACCCACCGTCGACAGCACCGACGAGCCGTTCGAGATCGCCGCCCCGCTGCTGGACGGCGCGGTCACCGGCAGCGTCTGGACACCCGCTGGACTGGAGGGGCCGGCGCCGTTGCTCGTCGTCCATGACGGTCCGGAGTTCGCGCAGCTCGGCGGCTTCACGCACTACCTGGCGGCGGCGATCGCTGCGGGCACCCTGCCCCCGCTTCGTGCGGCGCTGCTCGATCCCGGCGAGCGCAACGCGTGGTACTCGGCCAACCCTGACTACGCGGCGACGCTCGTCGACGTAGTGCTCCCCGCGCTGCCAGCAGCTACCGCGCGCATCGGCGTGGGCGTGAGCCTCGGCGCGCTCGCGATGCTGCACGCACACCGCGGACACGACAAACCCTTCGACGGCCTGCTCCTGCAGTCCGGCAGCTTCTTCACCGCGGACCTCGACGCGCAGGAATCAGAGTTCTCCGGTTGGGACGCGGTGACCAGCTTCGTCACCTCTGTGCACGAGGCCGAGACCGATGCTGGCCCGGTACCGACGGTGATGACGTGCGGCGTGCCCGAGGAGAACCTCGCGAACAATCAGCGGATGGCCGAAACTCTGGCTCGGCTCGGATACCCCGTGCAGATCTCAGCGATGCGTGACACGCACAACTACACGGCATGGCGCGATGCGTTGCACCCACACCTGACCGACCTGATCAGCTCGGTGGCGGCGGCCCATGCGGCGTGACCACGTCGAGCTGGGTGTCGCGTCGCTGATCGCGTACGGGCACTTCGGCCGTCCGGTGTTGGTCTTCCCGTCAGAGCAGGGGCGGGCCTGGGACTTCGAGAACAACGGCATGGTCGACGCTGTCGCCGATCTCATCGAGGCCGGGCGGGTGAAGCTGTACTGCGTCGACAGCGCTGACGGCTACACCTGGTCGGACCTCTCGGTGCCGGTCGAGGAGCGCGCACGCCGCCACGAGGAGTACGAGGCGTGGATCTGCGGAACGGTCGCCCCGTGGATCGCCGGCGACTGCGGCGGCGTGATGGAGATCGCCACGCTCGGGTGCAGCCTCGGCGCGTATCACGCGGTGAACATCGCGTTGAAGCATGCGCATGTCTTCCCGCTCGCGATCGGATTCTCCGGGAACTACGACCCGACGACGTGGCGCGCGTGGGGCGAGCACGGCGACGCGACCTACTTCAACAACCCGATGGCCTACGTCGCGAATCTCGACGGTGGCCATCTCGAGTGGCTGCGCGAACGTGTCAGCCTGCTGCTCGTCGTCGGCCAGGGCGCGTGGGAAGTGGACCCGACCGGAGCGTTGCCCAGTACCCGGGCCTTGGCCGATCTGCTGGCGCGTAAGGGAATTCGGCACGAGCTCGACCTCTGGGGCTTTGACGTTCCGCACGACTGGCCGTCGTGGCGCGCGCAACTGCGGCACCACCTGCCGCGGTTCTGTTAGGAGGATGGATGTCCGACCACCTGATCGGGCTGTTGCTCGGCACCGAAGAGGATTGGCCGACCGCGTTCGAGTCGATCGTCCACCGTCTTGGCGCGGTCACCGACGGCGCGGGTGAGGAACATCGGTTCGCGGTCGAGCGCGTCACGATCGAGCCGTTCGACCTGCGCGCGAAACCACGGCATGACCTGGTCATCGACCGGCTGGCGTACTGGTACTACCACCCGCGCGAGTGGCTGAAGAAGGTCGCGCTCGTCGACGACGTGTACCTGCTCAACAGCCCGTTCACCTTTCAGAGCATGGAGAAGCATGCCGCGTACTGCGCGATGATGCGGCTCGGCCTGAACGTGCCCGACACCGTTCTCGTCCCGTACAAGAACCCGCCGGAGAACGCGAAGTACGCCTACACCGCCGCGCGATACAACCAGCCGTTCGATCTGGACGCGATCGCCGACAAGATCGGCTACCCGATGTTCATGAAGCCCTACGACGGCGGCGCCTGGGTCGGCGTGAGCCAGCTTCGCAACAGCGCCGACCTCCACCGGGCCTATGACGAATCCGGTCAGCGATTGATGCACCTACAGCGCGCGGTCGCAGGCTACGACGTGTTCGCCCGCAGTCTTTCCATCGGCGCGGAGACGATGGTGATGAACTTCGATCCCGACCAACCTATGCACGCGCGCTACTCCGTCAGCCATGGCTTCCTCGACGCGGCGACCGGCGACGAAGCGGTGACCATCGGGCGGTTGGTCAACGCGTTCTTCCGCTGGGAGTTCAACTCCTGCGAGACGCTGATCAAGGACGGCGTGGTGTACCCGATCGACTACGCCAACGCCTGCCCGGATGTCGCGCTCACCAGCCTGCACTACTACTTCCCGTGGGCGATGAAGGCGCTCGTCAAGTGGTCGGTCTTCTGCACCGCCACCGGCCGACGACCGCGCTTCGACCTCGACACCCGGCGCTACTTCGACATCGCCGACCGTACCGACCTGAGCTATGCAGAGAAGCTCGCCGAGTACCGCGCGCTGGCCGACGCGTACTTCGATGTGGAGCGCTACCAGGACTTCTGCGCGAGCCGGCTGAGCAATCTGGACGAGGTCGTTCTCGAGTGGGTCAAGGGCCCGGACTTCGACAGGTTGCTCGTCGACACCGTGCGTTCGACCTTCCCTGCGCACGAGCACGACCACTTCATCGCGCACTACCGCGGGCTGCTGGGCGCGTGGGCTGCCGACGAAAGCGGCCGATTAGCCTCACTGCCGTGACCCGCCTGCGTTCTGGCCCGCTTGCAGCATGGACTGCTGCCTGGTTCCAGGGCGAGATCGGCCCCGACGAGGTGGTCGACGCGGTCACCCTCGACGACGCACCGCACCAGGTGAGCGGGTTGGGGCTCGACCTCGTGCCGCTGCGCGATGTGCTGGCCATGTGGCGGCGGGAAGCGACCGCTGTGCGGCTCGTGCTACCGGTGCCCGGTGATGTGCGCGGCGTACCCGGCCCGGCCGAGTTCCGCGCTGCCGCCCTCGAAGCCGGCGAGGCGGCGTGCGGTGGCAGCCTCGGGATCGTTCCTGAAGTGACCGAGTACTACCCGAGCAGCGCGCCACCCACGGTCGTGTGGCAAGCCTTCGTCATCGAGTCGCCCGCGACCGACTACGTGCAGCTCGCTGACATCCAGTTCGAGCTGGCCAGCGCAATCCGTGAGACGGCGTCGGCACTCATGGCCGCCGATGTGGCCGGCGGCTCGGCCGACATCGCCGACGCGCTGCGCGACGCCCGCCGCGCCGGCGAGCACTTGAACGTGCCGCCCGGCTTCCCGCCCCGAGCGATCGCCTTGCTGGCCCAGGCCGAGCGGTTGCAGGCCGTCCTGGATATCGCGGCAGAAGACCCTGAGGGCGGCGCCGTCGATCGGTTCGGCATGAGCGCGCGCGACGGCGCTCTGCGCCCCTTGGCAACGGCTGTGCGACGGGCGCGACTGGCCGGCTACAACGCGGGCTCCGAAGTCCACTCGTAACGCAGCTGTCACCCGGCGGACAGCAACGGGTTCTAGGTTAGCCGCGTGGCCCTTCGCATCGCTCACGACGTGAACTCGCGATGGCTCGAGGATGAGCCGAAGGTGTGCTTACGCACGCGACTTGTGCACGGATATCGCCGAGCGTTCCGAATCGCCGGTGAAGGGCCGCCGCTGCTGCTCATCCATGGCATCGGTGACAGCTCGCGCGCTTGGGAGCAGGTGATCCCGCTGCTCGCGCGCGAGCACCTCGTGATCGCGCCCGACCTGCTCGGACACGGTGCATCGGACAAGCCGCGGGCCGACTACTCGGTTGCCGCGTACGCGAACGGGATGCGTGATCTGCTCGCCGTGCTCGGCATCGACAAGGTCACCCTCGTCGGGCACTCGCTCGGCGGCGGGGTGGCGATGCAGTTCGCCTACCAGTACCCGGAGAAGACCGAGCGGCTCGTCCTGGTGTCCTCAGGAGGCGCTGGCCACCGCGTGTCACCCGTACTGCGTGCGATCACGCTGCCGGGCGCGCACGCAGGGCTCTCTGCACTGCGGTTGCCGCTTGCGCGATTCGCGGTGAACGCCGCCATCGGTGCGCTCCGGCACATGAACACCGGGGTTGGCCTCGACGCGCTTGACCTGCGTCGCGTGGTCGACGCGTTACCCGACTACACGGCCCGGTCGGCGTTCGTCCGAACGTTGCGCTCGGTCGTCGACTGGCGCGGTCAGGTCGTGACCATGCTCGATCGCAGTTACCTCGCGGCCGCGATGCCCACCATGCTGATGTGGGGCGGGCGCGACAGCGTGCTGCCGGTCGATCACGCCCGTCGCGCGCACGCCGCGATGCCCGGCAGCCGGCTCGAGATCTTCCCCGAGGAGGGGCACTTCCCGTTCCGCACCGACCCGGGCCGGTTCGTCGGCCTGCTCGAGGACTTCATCGCGTCGACCGAGCCCGCCAACTGGAGTGTCGAGGAATGGCGCGAACTGCTGCGCGTCGGCCGGCTCGGCACCTGCGCCCAGGACGACCCGGTCGGTTTCACCACCGAACTGCGTCTGGAGAGCGAGCGCAGCGCCACCTGACTACTACGGTGTCGCGGCACGGCGCGGCGACGGGCAGCAGCCTTCGGGGCAGTCGATGCCGCACAGCCCAAGGCTGCCCAACGTCTTCGGGCTCGGCCCCGTCAGTCTGCTCCTGGACGATCTCGCGGATGGCGGTGACGAATCCGGGATGTGTGCCCGCAGTTGCAGCTCGGGCGAACTCGAGTCCGAGCGACGCAGCGGTCTCGCGGGCCTCGGTGTCAAGATCCCAGATCACCTCGACATGGTCGGACACGAAACCGGTCGGGCAAACGACGACGGCACGAACACCTTGTCCGGCAAGGGATTTGAGGTGGTCGTTGATGTCCGGCTCGAGCCATGGCACCTGCGGCGGCCCGGACCGTGACTGCCACACGAGGTCGAAGGATGCGCCCTCGCCGCGGACGACAGCGCTCACCAGCCGCGCTGTCTCGAGTTGTTCGTTGCGGTAAAGCCCGTCGGCGGCCGGCCCGGACGACGCGTTCATCGCCTCGGGGATCGAGTGGGCGGTGAAGACCAGCCGGGCGTCATCGCGCAGGTGTGCGGGCAGCGCCGACAGCGCGTGCGCGTACATGGTCGACGTTGGCCGCGATGAAGCCGGGATGATCGAAGTAGTGCCGCAGCTTCGTCAGCTCCGGGGCGCCGTCGCCGGCGACGAACCGCGCCTGCTTCATGTCGTTTCGGTACTGGCGGCATCCCGAGAACGACGATGTCGCGCTGGTGGCGAACACCAGGGCGCGCTTGACGTGGTTGTCGCGCATCGCGCGCACGGCGTCGGCGACGTACGGCTTCCAGTTGCGGTTGCCCCAGTAGATCGGCAGCTCGCAGCCCGTTCGCTGTGAACTCGACGTCGAGCGCGCGGATCAGGGCGCGGTTCTGCGCGTTGATCGGCGAGATGCCGCCGAACCGGAGGTAGTGCTCGGCGACCTCGTCGAGCCGCGCTTCGGGGATTCCCCGCCCGCGAGTGACATTGCGCAGGAAGGGCATGACGTCGTCGGGTCCCTCCGGACCACCGAACGAGAGGAGCAACAGTGCGTCGAAGGACGCCACCTACTTACACCCCCATCGCGTGGAAACCGCCGTCGACGTGAATCATCTCGCCCGTCGTCGCCGGGAACCAGTCGGACATCAAAGCCAGGACGCTGCGCGCGACGGGCGTTGCGTCCTCGTTGTTCCAACCGAGCGGTGCGCGGTCGTCCCACGCGTCTTCGAACTGCGCGAAGCCGGGGATGCTCTTCGCCGCCATCGTCCGGATCGGTCCGGCCGCGACGACGTTGACGCGGATCGCCTTCGGGCCGAGCTCGCGGGCCAGGTAGCGCGACGTCGACTCGAGGCCGGCCTTCGCCACTCCCATCCAGTCGTAGGCCGGCCACGCGAACCGGGCGTCGAAGGTCATCCCGACCAGTGATCCGCCGCTGTCGCCGAACAGCGGAAGGGTCGCGACGGCAAGGGATTTGAGCGAGAACGCCGAGACCTGAACCGCGGTCGCAACGTCGTCCCACGGGGTGGCGAGGAAGTCGCCGCCGAGGCAGGACGCCGGGGCGAACCCGATCGAGTGCAGCACGCCGTCGACACCGTCGACGTGCTCGCGCACGCGATCGGCCAGCGCGTCGAGGTCTTCCTGGCTCGACACGTCAAGCTCGACCACCGGAGCCGGCTCGGGCAACTTGGCGGCAACGCGCTTCACGAGCGACATCCGGCCGAAGCCGGTGAGCACGACCTGGGCGCCCTCCTGCTGCGCCAGCCGCGCCACCGAGAAGGCGATCGACGCCTCGGTGATGACGCCGGTGATCAGCAGCCGCTTGCCGTCGAGCAGTCCCATGTCAGTCCTCGCTTCGCTCGTGATGCCAACAGCGCGGGGCGATGCCTATGTTTCGCTCGCTCACGTGTCAGATCCCCATTCCGAGTCCGCCGTCGACGGGCAGCACCACTCCGGACACGTACGCGCCGGCGGGCGACGCCAGGTAGAGCGCAGCGCCGGCCACCTCCTCCGCGCTGCCGTACCGGCCGAGCGGAACGGATCGCGAGAATCTCCTTCTCGCGCGCCTCGCCCAGCGACGCCGTCATGTCGGTCTCGATGAACCCCGGCGCGATGACGTTCGCGGTGATCGAGCGTGAACCGAGTTCGCGCGCGATGGAGCGGGCCATGCCGATCAGGCCGGCCTTGCTCGCTGCGTAGTTGACCTGCCCCGGCGAGCCGACCAGGGCGACGACCGACGAGATGAAGATCAGCCGCCCCTTGCGCTGGCGCAGCATGCCCTTGGCCGCGCGCTGCGCGACCCGGTACGCGCCGGTGAGGTTGGCGTCGATCACGCGCTGGAACGACTCCTCGGTCATGCGCAGCAGCAACGTGTCGTCGGTGATGCCGGCATTCGCGACCAGGATCTCGACCGGTCCGAGCTCGGCCTCGACGGCGCGTGAACGCGGCGTCGACATCGCTCTGCGACGTCACGTCGCACTGCACGCCGAACAGGCCGTCGGGCGCGCCGCTGCCGCGATGGGTGATCGCCACCTTGTCGCCGTTGGCAGCGAATGCGCGGGCGATAGCCAGCCCGATCCCGCGGTTGCCGCCGGTCACGAGCACGGTGCGTCCTTCGATTCTCCGTCGACGTCACCTCATTGACGCTAGTCGATTGCGACGGCCCGTCGTCGCGCACGCCGCTACCCGCGGGTACGGTCGGCAGGCATGCGCGCCATCCAGCTCACCGAGTTCGGCGGACCCGAGACGCTCGTCGTCAGCGAGATCGCCGATCCCGTCCCGTCCGACGGCCAACAGGTGTTCGACGTCCTCGCGACCGGCGTCAACTACGCCGACACGCACGCAGACCGAGGACTCCTACCTGGCCAAGCAGACGCTTGCCGATGATTCCCGGCGGCGAGGTCGTCGCTGCGCGGCCCTGACGGCACGCGGCTGCTCGGGCTGCTGGGCAGCGGCGGCTACGCCGAGAAGGTCGCCGCCGACCCGCGCCAGCTGTTCCCCATCCCGGACGAGGTGGCCGACGGCGCCGCGCTGACCACGCTCGTGCAGGGCGCGACGGCATGGCACCTGCTGCGCACGTCCACCCACATGCAGGAGGGCGAGACGGTCGTCGTCCACGCCGGCGCCGGCGGGGTCGGGACGATCGCGATCCAGCTGGCCAAGCGATGGGGTGCCGGCCGGGTGATCGCGACCGCGTCGTCGGAGGAGAAGCGCCAGCTCACCCTCGACCTGGGCGCCGACGTCGCCGTCGACTCGACCGCCGAGGACATGAACGCCGCACTGCGCGAGGCCAACGGCGGCAACAAGGTCGACGTGGTGCTCGAGATGACCGGCGGCAGCGTGTTCGACGGCAGCCTCGCCGCGCTCGCTCCGCTGGGCCGGCTGGCCGTGTTCGGGATGGCCTCGCGCACACCGCCCTCGCCGATCGACGCGCGCGCCGCTGATGGCGCGCAGCCAGGCCGTCATCGGGTTCTGGCTGGTGCACATCGTGCAACGACCCGAGTTGCTCGCCGCTGCGGTGACCGATCTGATGGCCTCGATCGCTGACGGTTCGCTGCGACCGGTGATCGGCGGCGACCTACCCGCTCGCGCAGGCCGCCGACGCGCATCGCGCGTTGCTCGATCGCAGCTCGACCGGCAAGCTCGTCCTCGATCCGCAGGTCTGATCGATCAGACGAGGCGGCCCGCCCACAGCATCGAGGCAGCCGCCGCGGCAAGCATGAACATCAGGCCGGTGACGAGGTAACGCCAGCTCACGTCGTGATTGCGGGTGGTGTAGCCGATCTGCGAGCCGATGTCCTTGTAGACCGCCTCGAGTTCTTGTACCGACGTGGCCGTGTGGAACGTCCCGCCGGTCTGTTGCGCGATCTGGCTCAGCGCGCTGTCGTCGGCCGGCACCGGGATCGCGACGCCGTTCTCGCCTTGGACCGTTCCGTTGGGCGTGCCGAACGCGATCGTCGAGATCGGGATGTGCGCCGCGCGCGCGGCCGCGATCGCGCTGCTCAACGGCCGTCCCCAGGTGTTCGATCCGTCGCTGAGCAGGACGATCCGCGCGGGCGGCTGTTTGTCGCCGTGCGCCGTGGTGGCCTTGGAGAAGACGCGGATCGCGTCGATCGAGCTGAAGATCGCTTCGCCGATCGCGGTGCGCTGGGCGAGCCGCAGTCCGTCGATCGCCTTCTTCACCGGTTGCCGGTTGATCGTCGGCGGGACGAGGACGTTGGCGCTGCTCGCGAAGCTGATCAGGCCGAGGTTGATGCGTGCCGGCAGCAGGCCGGCGAACTGCTTGCCGGCCTTCTGCGCCGCCTGGAGCCGGCGTGGGCAGCACGTCGGTCGCCTCCATCGACAGCGAGACGTCGATGTCGAGCATCACCGTCGCCCGGTCGCGGGGCACCTTCACCTGTGTCGACGGGCGAGCCACACCGACCGACAGCACGGTCAGGCCGATGAGCAGGAAGGCGAACGTCAGGTGACGTCGCCAGCCGGGCCGGCGCGGTGCGACGCTGCCGAGCAGCTCGACGTTGCTGAACCGGGCGACGTACTTCTTGCGGCGTAGCTGCACGACGACGTAGGCGGCGAGCAACGCGGCCACCACGATCAGCAGCAGCAACCAGGCCGGCGAGAGGAAATGCATCAGCGGAGTCCTTGTGCCGATTGTGCGTTGGTCGGGCCGGCGAACTTGCGCCGGGCGATGACGAAGCGCACGACGTCGTTGATCCAGTCACGGTCGGTGCGCAATTGCAGCTGGCCGGCGCCGGCGTGGCGCAGCGCCGTCGCGATCCGATCTCGTTGAGCGCGGGCCGCGTTCGCATAGTTCCGCCGCACGCTGGCCGAGTTGGTCTGCACCTCGAGCTCACGTCCGGTCTCGGGATCGACGAAGGTCACCAGACCGGCTGCGGGCAGTTCCAGCTCGCGCGGATCGAGCACCTCGATGCCGAGCAGCTGATGGCGCTCGGACAGGGCACGCAGCGGTCGCTCCCAGCGCAGCGCCGTCCCTTCGGCCGGGTCTGGCACGGTGTCGAGGAAGTCCGAGACCACGGCGACCATGCCGCGGCGGCGCGGCGGGCGGCGCAACGACTCGAGCATCGCGACCAGGTCCGGGCCGCCGCTCGACTCGACCCGCCGGGTCGCGGCGATGCGGCGAAGCAGGTAGCGCGCGTGGTTGCGTCCGCCCAGCGCCGGCACCCGATACATTTCGCGGCCGTTGCTCACGACCGCGCCCACGCGGTTGCCACCGCGGACCGTCAGATGCACGACGGCGGTCATCGCCGCCAGCACGAGCTCGCGCTTCTCGGTCAGCCCGGTGCCGAAATCCATGCTCGGCGACAGGTCGACGACGATCCAGGTCTCGAGCTCGCGATCGGCGATCGTGCGCCGCACGTGCGGCACGGTGGTGCGGGCGGTCACCGGCCAGTCCATCCGCCGTACATCGTCGCCGGGCACGTACTGCCGCGACTCCCCCGCCTCGCTGCCCGGGCCGGGGATCAGCCCGAGGTAGTTGCCCTGCAACAGCCCGTCCAACCGGTTGCGCACCGTCAGCTCGAGACGGCGGAGCAACGCCTCCGACGCACGGAGATCGAGCGTCGGCCCGTGGTCAGTCGGGACCGGGGACGTCACGCGGAACGTTCACCCCAGGGGTTCTGCTGCGGCGGCGCGGCCTGGCCGTACACGAGTGGCTGCTGTGTCGGGGTACCGGGACGGACCTCGAGCGGCCCGTTCGCTCGCTGGCGCGGCGCGACCTGCGGCAGCGGCACGGTCTGCAGCACACGGCGCACCGCGTGGACGGACGGAATGCTGTCGGCCACCGCGTCATAGCTGAGCACCAGCCGGTGTGCGAGCACGTCCGCCGCCACGTCGAGAACGTCTTGGGGCAGCACGTAGTCGCGACCGCGCAGCAGCGCCATCGCGCGGGCCGCGGCGATCAGGCCGAGGCTGGCTCGCGGGCTCGCGCCGTAGGAAACCCACTGCGCGACGTCGGGCATGCCGTGCTCGGCCGGGTGCCGGGTCGCGACGACGACCCGTACGACGTAGTCGACGATCGCGTGGTGCACGAAGACTCGTCCGGCGGTGACCTGCAGGCGCTGCAGCTCGTCGGTGCTGATCACCGGGTTGGCGCTGGGCGGTTCGACACCCATCCGGTAAACGATCTCGCGCTCCTCAGCAGCCGTCGGGTAGTCGACGTTGATCTTCATGAGGAAGCGGTCGCGCTGTGCTTCGGGCAGCGGGTACACGCCCTCGGACTCGATCGGGTTCTGGGTGGCCAGCACGAGGAACGGGCGCGGCACGTCGAAGCGCTCGCCGCCGATCGTGACGTGCCCTTCGGCCATCACCTCCAGCAGCGCCGACTGCACCTTGGCCGGCGCGCGGTTGATCTCGTCGGTCAGCACGAAGTTGGCCATCACCGGGCCGAGTTCGGTCTCGAACCGCTCGCTGCCGGGCCGGTAGATGCGCGTGCCGACGATGTCGGACGGCACGAGGTCGGGCGTGAACTGCATCCGCGAGAAGGACCCGTTGACGGTGCGCGCAAGCGTCTCGACCGCGAGCGTCTTCGCCACGCCCGGCACGCCCTCGAGCAGGCAGTGCCCGCGCGCGAGCAGGCTGACGAGCATCCGCTCGACCATCCGCTCCTGACCGACGATGACCCGCTTGATCTCGAACATGACCCGTTCGAGCGCGCCGGCGTCGGCGGCGGGGGTGGAGACGTTCTCGGGCGCGCTCACGTAGTGGTCCTTCCGGTGCGTGGCCGTAGCTGCGCTTCACGGTACGGGACGCGGCTGTAGGTTGCGTGGGTGTCGGATCAGGACGACGAGCGGCCGCGCTGCTCGGCGAAGGGCTGCCGCGCCGCCGCATCGATCGACCTGCACTGGCGAAACCCCAAGCTGCACGACGCCGCCCGCGTCAAGCACTGGCTGGCGTGCGCCGACCACGCCGACCAGCTGGCCGACTTCCTCGCGCGACCGAGCAGTTTCTTGCTGGACCGCACGGTCCCTATCGACAGTGCGTTAGCCGCCGATGGCTGACATCGTGCGCGCCGGCTGGACGAAGTCGGCGGCGTCGATGCCGTGCCCGGCCTGCTTGCCGGCGACGGCGGTGCGGATCAGCTCGCTGCAGTTCGGCGTCGGAGGCGCCGGCGCGGAGGGGTCCACGCAGATCGGTCTCGCCGTGGGCGAACAGGCACGTGCGCAGCTGTCCGTCGGCCGTGAGGCGCAGCCGGTCGCAGTCGCGGCAGAACGGCCGGGTCACCGAAGCGATGATGCCGACGCTGGCCGGCACGCCGGTGTCCCACGAGTCGCGGTCCGGGCCGTCCAGCACGTCGAACTCCTCGGCCGGCGCGTTGCCGTGGTGTCCGCGCGGCTCGAGGACGAAATGCTGGTCGAGCAGTTCGAGAATCTCCGCGGCGGTCACCATCGTCGTCCGAGACCAGATGTGATCGGCGTCGAGCGGCATGTGCTCGATGAAGCGCAGCTGGTAGCCCGACCGCAGCGCCCACGCCAGCAACTCGGGCGCCTCGGCAAGATTCGAGTCCCGCATCAGCACCGTGTTGATCTTCACCGGGCGCAGGCCGGCGGCCGCGGCCGCAGCGACGCCGTCGAGCACGTCGGCGAGCCGGTCGCGCCGGGTGAGCTCGGTGAAGCGTGCCCGGTCAAGCGTGTCGACGGAGATGTTGACGCGGTCGAGCCCGGCCGCCAGCAGGGGCGCCGCGAACCGGTCGAGGCTGATCCCGTTCGTCGTCAGGGACAGCTCGGGACGCGGCTGCAACTTCGGCTAGCCGGCCGACCACGTCGACCACGGAGCGGTGGACGAGCGGCTCGCCGCCGGTCAGCCGCACGCTGGTCACGCCGAGATCGACGAATACCGCTGCCAACCGCACGATTTCGTCGTCGGACAGCCGATCGGTGCGGGTGAGCCAGTCCAGCCCTTCGGCGGGCATGCAATAGGTACAGCGCAGCGAGCACCGATCGGTGAGCGAGATGCGCAGGTCGGTGGCGACCCGTCCGAATGCGTCGCGAAGCACCTGCTCCGGAGGCACGGCGAAGGTCATTCCGTCACGCTACCTGGGCACCGCTGCACGCAGGACGCACATCCGCGCCTGCGGCATTGGACCTCGGGTACGAGCCTCAGGTGAGTGGACGGGTCGCGCCGAAGTAGCCCCAGTCGACCTGGTTGAGCGGGGTGATCTGGATGGGCGACCCACTCTGTGGCGCTTGGATGACGTTGCCGCCGCCGATGTAGATCGCCACGTGGTGGATGCCGCCGACCGTCCCGTTCGCACTCCAGAACGTCAGGTCGCCGGGACGCAGCGATCCGACGCTCGGGTGGATGCTGCCCGCTGCGTAGTACTGCGAGGCTGCGTAGTGCGGCAGGCTGATCGACGGCGCCCATGCGTACAGGGACAGGCCCGAGCAGTCGAAGCCGAGCACGTGGCAGTCGTTCCACGCGCCGTCGCCGGCGCACACGCCATACGTCGGACCGCTCGCGTTGCCGCCGGCCCAGGAGTACATCCAGCCGAGATAGTGCTTGGCGCGGGCGACGGCAGCGTTGGCCGCGGCCTGCGACCACTGCCCGCCGGACGGATGCGGCACCGGGTTTCCCCCGCCGCCACCACCACCGGGGATCGGCGTGGAGCCGCCGCCCTCGGGGTGATGGGCGGCCCGCCGGGCCGCCCTGCGCGCGGCTCGGGCTTGCGCCGCTGCCGCAGCCGCCGCCGCGGCACGAGCCGCTGCTGCTGCCGCCCGCCGCGCGGCGATGCGCGCGCGCCGCAGCGCCGCCTGGTGCCGCTTGTACTTGATGTAGGCCGCGCGCTGGTGATTCAGCGTTGCCAGTTCCGCCTGGGCCTGGCTCAGGGAGCGCTGGTTCGCCGCGAGCGTGACGCGCAGGCGCTGCTCCTGCACCTTGGCCGATTGCAGCGCGTCAATCGCGTCCTTCTTCGCCTTGTCCGCGGCGGCGGTCGCGGCCTGCTGGTCGAGCACGGCCTTGCGGGCAGCGGCGTCGGCGTTCGACCGAGCGACGGTTGCACTCTTCAGGTTGCCGATCGCGTCGAGCTGGTGGTCGGACTCGTACTGCTCGAGCGCGCTCTGTTGGAGCACCACGTTCGGGTCCTCGGCGGTGAGCATGGCGCCGGTCGTCCCACCGATGTCCCCGCTCATGTACGTCGCCGAGACGAAGCTGTCGTACTGCCGCTGCGCGGCCGCTACCCGGGCGTCAGCCGCAGTGACCGCCTGCTTGGCGACCACCGACGCCGCCTGGGCCTGCTGCAACTTGGACAGCGCGTAGACGTACTTCTGCTCGGCCAGCTCGGCGTTGGCCTTGAGCTGGTTGATCTGCGTCTGCATCTGGACGACCTCGGCACCGAGCCGGCCGACCTCTGCGGCCAGGGCCGCCTTCTGCTGCTTGGCGCTGTTGATCTGCCCGTTGGTCGGGTTCGGCGGCGGCTTGCCGTCGGCCAGCGCCGCGCTCGCGGCACGGCCGGGGGCGCCGATCAAGGTGGCGACCAACGCGAGGGTCAGCACCAGCACGAGTAGGGCGTGTGCGCGGCGACGGCGGAGGGTCACGAGCACGTCAACGAGCCTCTCGACAGGCGGCCTTTTGCGGGGGGTGCGGTTGGTCGCTGGCGGGTGGAGCCGGGTGTTGCGTCGTACTGCTGGGCGAGTCACTTGGTGCACTTCAGTGCTCAGAGTGCCATTTCTGCCCCAGATACGCCAGCAGCCACTCGTGAATCAGGCGCACCATGAGTCACAAAAACCGCAGAACAGGCAGTCGATTGCACCCAATAAGGTCGCTATATCGCCCGAGAGCGGGCATATAGCGACCACGGCGGGTGCAAACCGGGCCCACCGGCCGGTGGTATCTTGACGTCAAGACACTTTTTCTCACTCGTGGGGAGCCCCCTGTGCCAGCAGAGAGCAAGAACAGCTTCGGATCCCGTGCCTCGCTCACCGTCGGCGACGAGAGCTTCGACATCTTCCGGCTCGACGCGGTGGACGGGGTGGACCGGCTGCCGTTCAGCCTCAAGGTGCTCCTCGAGAACCTGCTGCGTACCGAAGACGGCAAGAACGTCACGTCAGCCCAGATCGAGGCCATTTCGAAGTGGGATCCGAGCGCGGAGCCCGACACCGAGATCCAGTTCACCCCGGCCCGCGTCGTGATGCAGGACTTCACCGGCGTGCCCGCCGTGGTCGACCTGGCCACCATGCGCGAGGCGGTCGTCGAGCTCGGCGGCGACGCCACCAAGATCAACCCGCTCGCTCCGGCCGAGCTCGTGATCGACCACTCGGTGATCGCCGACCTGTTCGGCACGCCGGACTCGTTCGAGCGCAACGTCGAGCTCGAGTACGAGCGCAACGTCGAGCGCTACCAATTCCTGCGCTGGGGCCAGACCGCGTTCGACGAGTTCAAGGTCGTCCCGCCCGGCACCGGCATCGTGCACCAGGTCAACATCGAGTACCTCGCACGGGTCGTCTTCGCCCGCAACGGGATGGCCTACCCCGACACCCTGGTCGGCACCGACTCGCACACCACGATGGTCAACGGCCTCGGCGTGCTCGGTTGGGGGGTCGGCGGCATCGAGGCCGAGGCCGCGATGCTCGGCCAGCCGGTCAGCATGCTCATCCCCCGCGTGGTCGGGTTCAAGCTCGTCGGCGAGATGCCGGACGGCTCGACGGCCACCGACCTCGTGCTCACGATCACCGAGATGCTGCGCAAGCACGGCGTGGTCGGCAAGTTCGTCGAGTTCTACGGCACCGGTGTCGGCGCCGTCCCGCTGGCCAACCGCGCGACCATCGGCAACATGAGCCCGGAGTACGGCTCGACCTGTGCGATCTTCCCGATCGACGAAGAGACGCTGCGGTACCTGCGCTTCACCGGCCGCAAGGACGACCAGATCGCCCTGGTCGAGACCTATGCGAAGGACAACGGCTTGTGGCACGACCCGGACACCGAGCCGCAGTTCTCCGAGACCCTCGAGCTCGACCTGTCCACGGTCGAGCCGTCACTGGCCGGCCCGAAGCGCCCGCAGGACCGCGTGCCGCTGAAGTCGGCCAAGCCGATGTTCCGCGAGGCGCTCGGTTCCTACGTCGAGTCGGTCCAGAACGGGGTGGACGAAGCGGTCGACGAGTCGTTCCCGGCATCCGACCCGGCCGCTCCCGGCGAGCATGAGGCGGCCCCCGCGCCGTCGTGCGCCACGGGCGCGTCGGGACGCACGTCCAACCCGATCCCGATGACGTTCGCCGATGGCAGCAAGGCCGTGCTCGACCACGGCGCCGTGGTCATTGCCGCGATCACCTCGTGCACCAACACCTCGAACCCGTCGGTCATGGTGGGTGCGGCTCTGCTCGCGAAGAAGGCCGTCGAGAAGGGCTTGAGCCGCAAGCCGTGGGTCAAGACCTCGCTCGCGCCCGGGTCGAAGGTCGTCACCGACTACTACGACCGCGCCGAGCTCACGCCGTACCTCGACAAGCTCGGGTTCAACCTCGTCGGGTACGGCTGTACGACCTGCATCGGCAACTCCGGCCCGATCATCGACGAGGTGTCGGCCGCGGTGAACGAGGGCGACCTCGCCGCAACCGCCGTGCTGTCGGGCAACCGCAACTTCGAGGGACGCATCAACCCCGACGTGAAGATGAACTACCTGGCCTCGCCGCCGCTCGTCGTTGCGTACGCGCTGGCCGGTTCGATGGACGTCGACCTGCTCAACGACTCGCTGGGTGACGACACCGACGGCAACCCCGTCTACCTGCGCGACATCTGGCCCACGCCCGCCGAGATCGAAGAGGTGATCGACCGGGCCATCGCCAGCGAGATGTACACGAAGGACTACGCCGACGTTTTCGCCGGCGACGAGCGTTGGCAGGGGCTGTCCACGCCCGACGGCGACACCTTCGAGTGGGACGAGCAGTCGACCTACGTGCGCAAGCCGCCGTACTTCGACGGCATGGACCGCGAGCCCTCCGACGTCACCGACATCAGTGGCGCGCGGGTGCTGGCCAAGCTCGGCGACTCGGTCACGACCGACCACATCAGCCCGGCCGGTTCGATCAAGGCCGACTCCCCCGCCGGCAAGTACCTGTCCGAGCACGGCGTCGACCGCAAGGACTTCAACTCCTACGGCTCGCGCCGCGGCAACCACGAGGTGATGATCCGCGGCACGTTCGCCAACATCCGGCTGCGCAACGAGCTCGCGCCCGGCACCGAAGGCGGCGTGACGCGCGACTTCACCCAGGACGGCGAAGTCACCTCGATCTACGAGGCGTCCGAGCACTACATGTCCGAGGGCACGCCGCTGGTGATCCTGGCCGGCAAGGAGTACGGCTCGGGTTCGTCACGTGACTGGGCGGCCAAGGGCACCGCGCTGCTCGGAGTCCGCGCGGTGATCGCCGAGTCCTACGAGCGCATCCACCGGTCGAACCTGATCGGGATGGGCGTGCTGCCGTTGCAGTTCCCCGACGGCGAGACGGCTGAGTCGCTCGGCCTGTCCGGCGAGGAGACCTTCGACATCACCGGCATCGAAGAGCTCAACGGCGGATCGACCCCGCGCACGGTCAAGGTCAAGGCGGGTGACACCGAGTTCGACGCGCGCGTGCGCATCGACACTCCCGGTGAGGCCGAGTACTACCGGCACGGCGGGATCATGCAGTACGTGCTGCGTTCCCTGCTCTGAGCTGGCCCGCTCTGACCTCGCGGCCGCGGCGTGATTCCACGACGAGGTACGCGGCGCAGCTCACCGTGAGCAGCGCGACGAGCGGCCATGACGACCGCCCGAACGGATGCCACGACTCGTTGTCGACCATGCCGACCACGGTCAGCACCACGAGCATTGCGACCGCAGTGATGCGCGCGCGATCGACGGCCAGGACGGTCAGCACTGCCAGCCACGGCATCGGCCAGGTCAGGTACTGCTCGAGGACGACCTTGCTGCAGAGGATGAACAGCACCAGTGTCAGCGCGGTGTAACGGGCGCAGTCGCGCTCGCGGGTGAACCAGAGCGCTCCCGCGACGAACGCGATCAGGACGCAGTAGCTGACCTGCTTCGCGGCGTCGTATCCGAGCGGGCTGTTCAGCAGGTACTGCCAGGTCAACCCCTGCGGCGTCTTGGTCACGTCGTAATACACGATGTCGTGGATCAGCGGATGCAACGAGGTGACGTACGGAAGGCAGACCACGACCAGCACCGCGATCGTCGACACGACCACCCGCCACCGCCCGAGCGGGTTCCAGCGAAGCAACCACGGCAGCACGAAGCCCGGGAACGTCTTCGCGGCCACTGCGAGCCCGTACCAGATCGAGCCGGCCCAGCGTCGGTTCCGATCCTCGCCGGCTACCGCCGCGGCGCGGTATGCGGCCAAGAGCAGCGCCAGACCGAGCGAGTCGAACCGTCCGTAGTACGCGCTGTTGTAGAGGACGAGCGGGTTGAGGAAGTACAGCGCGGCGCTGAGCGCCACGGCGAGTTCGGTGGCGCCGCGGCGGCGACACTCGGCACCGATCAGCGCGGCGCAGGCAAGGTCGGCGACGACCATCGGCAGCTTGCCCAGCACGAGGAAGCTCAGCACCGTGTGCTGGGCGAGCCATTGGAACGGCAACTCGACGTACACGAACACCGGGAAATAGGCGTAGGGCCCGCCGGGGTAGGCGGGATGGTGCGCGTAGATGTCCGTCCCGTGCAACGTGGCCGCGCTCGCCGCGTCCCACACGACGAAATCCTGGCCATGGGTGATCGGGATGAGAACGGCCCGCACCGCGAGGCCGACGACAAGCACGGCGGTAAGCCACGGGTTGCGCCAAAGCGTCCGATGCAGCCACGCCGTCACCGCGACAGTCTGACAGCGCGCACCTGGACACAGCCGCGCATTGACGCGAGCAAGGTCACCGCATATGTTCGGCCGAACTACAAATGCGAGAGGACGGCGCGGATGGCTCCCACACCGACCAAGGACGATCGGTTCACCTTCGGCTTGTGGACCGTGGGCTGGCAAGGCCGCGATCCATTCGGCGACGCGACCCGCGCACCGGTTGACCCCGTCGAGTCGGTGCACCGGCTGGCCGAGCTCGGCGCGTGCGGCGTCACGTTCCACGACGACGACTTGATCCCGTTCGGGTCGTCGGACAGCGAGCGCGACAAGCACATCTCGCGGTTCAAGGACGCCCTGGCCGAAACCGGCATGATCGTGCCGATGATGACCACGAACTTGTTCACCCATCCGGTGTTCAAGGACGGCGGCTTCACCAGCAACGACCGCTCGGTGCGCCGGTACGCGCTGGCGAAGGTCGCGCGCAACCTCGACCTGGCAGCTGAGCTCGGCGCGCACACCTACGTGTTCTGGGGCGGTCGCGAGGGTGCCGAGTACGACGGCGCCAAGGACATCCGCGCTGCCCTCGACCGGTATCGGGAGGGAATCGACACCCTTGCGCAGTACGTCCTCGACCAGGGTTACGGGATCCGATTCGCGATCGAGCCGAAGCCCAACGAGCCACGCGGCGACATCTTGCTGCCCACGGTCGGCCACGCGCTCGCCTTCATCGCCGAACTCGACCATTCGGACATGGTGGGGGTCAATCCAGAAGTCGGCCACGAGCAGATGGCGGGCTTGAACTACGTTGCCGGCATCGCGCAAGCGATGTGGGCCGGCAAGCTCTTCCACCTCGATCTGAACGGCCAGCGCAGCATCAAGTACGACCAAGACCTCGTGTTCGGTCACGGCGACCTGCTCAACGCGTTCTTCCTGGTCGACCTGCTCGAGCACGGTTCCGGCGGCGGTCAGGCCTACGAGGGGCCCCGGCATTTCGACTACAAGCCCTCGCGCACCGAGAACATGACCGGTGTCTGGGACTCGGCCGCCGCGAACATGGCGACGTATTTGCTGCTTCGGGAACGTGCCGTGGCCTACCGCGCCGACCCGGAGGTACAGCAGGCGCTGGAGACCGCCGGCGTGGCGTCCCTGGTGCAGCCCACGCTCGATCCGGGCGAGACGCTTGCCGACCTTCGTGCCGATCCGGCCAGCTTCACAGAATTCGATCCGGACACCGCCGGCGAACGCGGATACGGCTTCGTGCGGCTCAACCAGTTGGCGCTCGAGCATGTCCTGGGCGCGCGCGGCTAAGTCCTCTTTGTTACCTCCGGCGCCCTGATCAGGTAACGAGTTGGTGTCGGGTAGTGCTTGACCGGTGAATCATCGGATAAGTTCGCGCGCACAACATTCGACGGGCTGAGATCTCGTGCCAGCCGGCACGGCAGCCCACAACCGAAAGGCGTGACTGCATGCGCAGAAGCACTTGGCCCGTCGCGGCGGTGGGGGTCGCCGCGGCACTCGCGCTCGCCGCCTGTAGCTCGAGCGGCAACAGCGGTGGGACCTCGACCCCGCCTGCCGGTTCGACGCCGCCAGCGGCCACAACCCCGGCTACGGGCTCGACGCCGCCGGCGTCGACAGCCAGCACCAGCTCCGGCACGGGCACGATCGATGGCAAGGGCGCGAAGGTCGGCATCATCCTTCCCGACACGACCTCCTCGCCGCGCTGGGTCACCGCCGACCCGACCGCGCTGAAGGCTGACTGCACCAAGTACAACCTCAACTGCGACATCCAGAATGCCAACGGCGACCCGCAGAAGATGAAGACCATCGCTCAGCAGATGGAGTCGGCCGGCGTCAAGGCACTTATGATCGTCGACCTGAACCAGGCGTCGGGCGCGGCGATCGAGCAGGCGGCGGCGAAGGCCGGCGTCATCCCGATCGACTACGACCGGCTTACCCCGGGCGGTGGCGCAGCGCTTTACGTGTCGTTCGACAACGTGAAGGTCGGCGTGGTCCAGGGCACGACGCTCACCCAGTGCCCGCAGGTCAAGGGCCAGAAGTCGGTGCAGTACGCCGAGGTCGATGGCGCTCCGACCGACAACAACGCGGTCTTGTTCGCGCAGGGTTACAACAGCGTGCTGTCGAAGCAGCCGGGTTGGACGAAGGTCGCTGACCAGACCGGTAACTGGGACGGCCCGACTGCGGGTCGTGTCTTCAACGCGATGCTCGCCAAGAACCCGAACATCAAGGCGGTCATGGTCGCGAACGACACGATGGCGGGTGCGGTCATCACCGACCTCAAGCGCCAGCACCTCAATGGCAAGGTCGCGGTGTCCGGTCAGGACGCGACGGCCGGCGGTCTGCAGCAGATCATGGATGGCAACCAGTGCTTCACGATCTACAAGCCGTCCGCAGCCGAGGCTGACCCGGCGATCAAGGCGATCGCGCAGTTGCTCACCGGCGGCACGCCGGCGACGAACGCGACCGTCACCGACCCGATGACGCACAAGAAGGTGCCGTCGATCCTGGCGACGCCGATCGCAGTGACGAAGGCGAACGTCGCGCAGCCGATCAACGACCAGTACACGCCGAAGAGCAGCGTGTGCACCGGCAGCTACGTCGCCAAGTGCAAGGCTGCAGGAGTTAAGTAACACCGGAACGAGGTGGCCGCCGCCTGCCTTGAGCGGCGGCGGCCACCTTTCTGCATTGATCTCTCGCATTGCGTACTGATTGATCGTGGAAGGGATAGTCACGGTGTCAGATCAGCCGATCCTCGAACTCCGGCACATCAACAAGAGCTTCGGTCCGGTGGACGTGCTCAAGAACGTCGACTTCGCCGCCTACCCCGGCGAGGTCACCGCGCTCGTCGGTGACAACGGGGCGGGCAAGTCCACGATGGTGAAGTGCGTCAGTGGCACGTACACCATCGACTCGGGCGACTACTTCTTCGAAGGCAATCCAGTACACGTGCACACGCCCCGCGACGCGAGCGTGCTCGGGATCGAGATCGTCTACCAGGACCTGGCGCTGTGCGACAACCTCGACATCGTCCAGAACATGTTCCTCGGCCGGGAGCGGGTCCAAGGCGTCGTGCTCGACGAGAGCTCGATGGAAAAGGCCGCGGGTGAGACGCTGGCGTCGCTGTCGGTGCGCACGGTGAAGTCGGTTCGGCAGCGGGTGGCCAGCCTCTCCGGCGGCCAGCGGCAGACCGTCGCCATCGCGAAGGCGGTGCTCTGGAACTCCAAGGTCGTCATCCTCGACGAGCCGACCGCGGCGCTTGGTGTCGCGCAGACGGCCCAGGTGCTCGCCCTGGTACGCCGCCTGGCAGATCGCGGACTGGCGGTCGTCCTGATCTCGCACAACATGGCCGAGGTGTTGCAGGTCGCCGACCGGATCGCAGTGCTCTATCTCGGCAAGATGGCGGCCCAGGTGCAGCGTTCCGAGGTGAACCAGCAGCAGTTGGTCGAGCTCATCACTACCGGCGGCAGCGGCGAGCTGGCCTCGGCCACCCCGAACGGAGCATCGGCATGACGAGCCTGGACAAGGCGCCGGCCGAGCCTGAAGACCTCGACACCGAGCACGCGGAACTCGCCACCCTCGCGAGCACCGCTCCCGTTGGCGGTACCACTGCCGACTACATCCACAACTACTGGCAGCGGGTTCGCGGCGGAGAGATGGGCTCACTGCCGGCAGTGTCGGGCCTGATCGTGCTCGCAGGCATCTTCTCGCTCGCCCAACCCTCGTTCCACAGCCTGTTCAATCTCGGCAACATGTTCACCGAGGGCAGCGCCACCATCTTCATCGCGATGGGCCTGGTGTTCGTCCTGCTGCTCGGCGAGATCGACCTTGCCGCCGGGTACACGGCTGGTGTCTCGGCCGCCGTGATGGGCCGGCTCATGGTCGGGTACAACTACGGCTGGGAAATCACGATCCCGGCTGCCCTGGTCACCGGCTTGATCATCGGTTTGATCATCGGCTGGCTGCGGGCCAAGGTGCGCATCCCCTCTTTCGTGGTCACCCTGGCGTTCTTCCTCGCCTTCCAGGGCGTGATGCTCTATATCGTCAACAACGGCAAGGGCCAGACCGGCGACCTCTCGTTGAACGACAAGGTCGTACTGGCGTTCGCGAACTCCCAGATGCCGTTGTGGCTGGGCTGGGCACTCGGTGCGGTCGTCGTGCTCGGCTACGCGGGCGCGCGGTTGTCGGCCCGGCTCTCGCGCATTCGTCGCGGCCTGGCCGCTGAACCGCTCGGTGTCGCCGGGGCGAAGGTGCTCGTGCTCGCCGCGCTCGCGTTCATCATGATCTTCCTGCTCAGCAAGAACCGCGCACTGCACCAGACGCCGATTCCGACGAACGTCAACGGCAAGATCGAACTGGTCAAGCCGCCCGCTGTCGAAGGCGTGCCGTGGGTCGTCCCGGTGCTGCTCGTGCTGGTCGTCGTATGGACGTTCGTGCTGGGGCGCACGCGGTACGGCCGGCACCTCTACGCCGTCGGCGGCAACGAGGAGGCCGCGCGCCGCGCCGGAATCGCCGTCGACCGGATCCGCATCTCGGTGTTCGTCATTTGCGGTTTCATGTCGGCCATCGGCGGAATCATGATCGGCTCGAACGTATCCGGTGTGAGCGTGCAGAACTACGGCGGCAACACCCTGCTGCTCGCAGTCGGTGCGGCCGTAATCGGCGGCACCAGCCTGTTCGGTGGTCGTGGCCGGGTCATCGATGCCGTGATCGGTGGCGCAGTGGTCGAGGTTATCTACAACGGCCTGGCGAACCTGGTGCAAGGCACCAACAGCTCGTCCATCCAGTTCATCGCGACCGGGCTCGCGCTGATGCTTGCCGCGGCCGTCGACGCGCTGTCGCGTCGCCGTGCTGGTGCGACCGGTCTCGGCTGACGCGTGGCCGAAGGCTTCGTTGTGGCTGCGCCAGCCGCTCGCCCGGACGCTATGCGGCGACACAACCTGTCGCTGATCTTGGGTCAGGTGCATCGCGATGGGGCACTCACTCGCGCGGAGCTGACGTCACGGCTCGGGCTGTCGAGATCGACGATCGGCGCACTGGTCGCAGATCTGGTTGAGCTGGGCCTGGTCGAGGAGTCGGTGCCCAGCGGCGGGACCCGGGCCGGACGCCCGTCGCACGTAGTCGGTCCGCATCCACGCGGGCCGTTCGTGGTAGCCGCCGACGTCGATGTGACGCACCTGACGATTGCGGCAGTCGGCCTGGGCGGCACCCTGCTCGCCCGGCACGTGATCACGATCCCGTCCGCGGATCGGGCCACGCCGGAGCTCGTGGCCGGCCTGATCCTGGATTCGGTGCCACGGCTGCGCGAGCTGGGCAACCTCACCGGCGAGCCGGTGTGCATCGGCGTCAGCGTGCCGGGCACGGTCGACCGGCACAACGGCACGGTCGGGCTTGCGCCGAACCTCGGCTGGCGCGACTCCCCCTTCGGCGCGATCCTGGCCGAACATGCCTCACCGCACCTACCCGTCGTCGTCGGCAACGACGCCGACCTCGCGATGCTCGCCGAACACACCCGCGGCAACGCACGCGGATGCGACGATGCGGTGTTCTTGATCGGGCGTACTGGTGTCGGCGCAGGCATCATCGTCAACGGCGCGCCCGTGCGCGGCCATGACGGGCACGCCGGCGAGATCGGTCACAACGTGATCGACCAGTCCGGCCCGAAATGTCACTGCGGCAAGCGAGGCTGTCTCGAAACCTACGTCGGCGACAGCGCGCTGCTCAGCCTCGCCGGGCGCCGCCGTCGCGGCAACGACGATGCGAACCTGGTGTTCCGAGCAGCGCACGACGGGCAGTCTCGCTCGGTAGAGGCGGTGCGCACAGTCGCCGCGTCGCTCGGCCGGGCGATCGCCGGCCTGGTGAACATGCTGAACCCGGAGCGTGTGTTGCTCGGCGGGTCGTTCGCCGACGTCCTCGACGCCGCCCGCTCCGACGTCGAGGCTGCGCTGGACAACTACGTGCTTGACGCCCCCGGCGAGACGGTGCTGCTCTGCAAGCCCGGCCTCGGCGAGGATTCAGCGCTGCTCGGCGCTGCCGAAGTCGCCTTCGCCGAGCTCATCGCCGACCCGCTTCGGGGTCGGATGCTCGTCGCACGCTGAGCGGGTCAGACTGCGCCGAGCGCTTGCCGCTCGAACTGGGTGCGGTACAGCTCGGCGTACAGGCCGTTTGCCGCGATGAGCTCGGCGTGCGTGCCCATCTCGACGATCTGCCCGCTGTCGAGCACGACGACCTGGTCGGCGTTGAGCACCGTAGAGAGCCGGTGCGCGATCACCAGCGAGGTTCGGCCGGCCAAGGCCCTAGCCAGCGCCTCCTGCACGGCGACCTCGCTCTCGCTGTCCAGGTGCGCCGTCGCCTCGTCGAGGATCACGATCTCGGGCTGCTTGAGCAGCAATCGGGCGATGGCCAGGCGAGCCTTCTCGCCCCCGGAGAGCCGGTAGCCGCGATCGCCCACCACGGTGTCGAGGCCGTCGGGCAGTGACGCGACAAGCTCGCCGATCTGGGCTGCGTCGATCGCCGCGAGCAGTTCGGCATCCGACGCCGCCGGTGCCGCGTAGCGCAGGTTGTTGCGGATCGAGTCGTGGAACATGTGCGCTTCCTGGCTGACCACGCCGATCCGGTCGCGGAGGGACGCCTGGGTCACCGCCCGAACGTCGTGCCCGCCGATCCGCACTGCACCGGAGCGCACGTCGTAGATGCGCGGGACGAGCTGGCTGATCGTCGTCTTGCCGGCGCCCGAAGGGCCGACCAGCGCGATCATCTGTCCGGGTTCGGCGCGGAACGAGACGCCGTGCAGCACCTCTTGCGAGCTGGTCGAGTCGAGTACCGCGACATCCTCGAGCGATGCCAACGACACCTCGCTCGCCGTCGGGTAGGAGAAGTGGACGTCGTCGAACTCGATCGTGCGCGAGTCCTTCGGCAGCTCGACCGCATCCGGCGCGTCGTCGATCATCGGCTGCAGGTCGAGCACCTCGAAGACCCGGTCGAAGCTGACCAGCGCGCTCATGATGTCGACCCGCGCGTTCGACAATGCGGTGAGCGGGCCGTAGAGCCGGGTGAGCAGCAGCGCAAGTGTCACCACGGTGCCGGCCGAGAGCTGGCCGGTGATCGCGTAGTAGCCGCCGAGACCGTAGACCAGCGCCTGGGCGAGCGCGGCGACGAGCGTGAGCGCCACGAAGAAGGCGCGCCCGTACATCGCCGACATCACGCCGATGTCGCGCACGCGGGCGGCCCGCGAGCGGAACGACTCGGCCTCATCGGCGGTGCGTCCGAAGAGCTTGACCAGCAGCGCGCCTGCGACGTTGAAGCGCTCGGTCATCGTCGCGTTCATCGATGCATTGAGGTTGTAGGACTCGCGGGTGATGTCCTGCAGGCGAGCACCGATCCGGCGCGCAGGGAGGACGAACACCGGCAGCATCACCAACGAAAGCGCGGTGATCTGCCAGGACAGGCTGAACATGACACCCGCTGTGAGGGCGAGGCTGACGACGTTCGACACCAACCCGGACAGCGTCGAGGTGAACGCCTGCTGCGCGCCGAGGACGTCGTTGTTGAGCCGGCTGACCAACGCCCCCGTTTGCGTTCGGGTGAAGAAGGCGAGCGGCATGCGCTGGATGTGAGTGAACACCGCCGTGCGCATGTCATAGATGAGGCCCTCACCGATGCGCGCCGAATACCAGCGTTGCGCGAACGAGAACCCCGCATCGATGACGGCGAGCCCTGCGATGACGACGGCGATCCAGATGACGACGTGCGCCGCGACGTGCGCGGTGATGTCGTTGACAACCCGGCCGGCCAGGACGGGCGTGATCACGCCGATCAACGCGTCGGCGACGACCACCACCAGAAAGACGATCAGCGCACTGCGGTAAGGCGCGGCGAAGCGCATGATGCGCCGCCAGGTGCCCGGCGGCACCTTGCGGCCGGCGTCGTTTCGGCTGCGCGGCATCGACCGCCACGCATACGCATGCATCGACGACATGACCTCACCCCCGCCCGACGCAACGCTGCGCCCACGGTAGGTCTTCCCTACGACAACTCAATCCTCGGCGTCGAGCCCGACCAGAGATCGCAACCGGCGGTACTGCGCCTCGCGCTCGGCCAATTGTTGCTCGTCCTGGGTGCGGGTCGCGGCCCCGAGCAGAAGTGCCTTGGTTTCCGCGGCCGCGTCGCGGTTCACCGCGATCAGCGCGGCCACGGTGTGATCGACGGCCGCGTCCAGCTCGCCGGCCGGCACCACATGTGATGCCAGCCCGATGCGGAGTGCTTCGTCGGCTTTGACGCCTCGTCCGGTCAAGCAGATCTCGACCGCTCTGGAATAGCCGACAAGGTCGACGAGCCGTTTCGTGCCGCCGAGATCAGGGACGAGACCGAGCTTCGGTTCAGCCATCGTGAAGGTGGCATCGTCGGTGAGGATCCGGATGTCGGCGCCCAGCGCCAGTTGGAACCCAGCCCCGATCGCGTGCCCTTGCACGGCGGCGATGCTGATCAGACCAGGGCGTGACATCCAGTCGAACGCACCCTGCCACGCGGCGATGTGCGCGCTCGCGTCGCTGCTGCGACATGGCCGTGAGCGCAACGATTCCCGGCGCGCCGTCGACGCCGTCGGGTCCGAACATGGCGCGGTCGAGGCCCGCTGAGAACGAGCGGCCTCGACCGCGCAGCACGACAACACGCACCGTGCCCGGTAATTCGCTAGCTACCTTCGACAGGCCCGTCCAGGTATGCGGGGTCTGAGCGTTGAGCTTGTCTGGACGGTCGAGGGTGATGGTGGCGACCTCGCCGGCGACAGTTGCGGTGAACCCGGCTTCGGCCGGGACGTCGAGCTGTGTCGCTGAAGGTTTGGTCGCGCTCAGAGTTACTTCCTCTTCGACTTGGTGCGGGTCGCGCCGCCGCGCCCACGCAGAGTTGTCCCGGACTCGGACAATACGCGATGGACGAAGCCGTACGAGCGGCCGTGCGCCTCGGCGAGCTCACGGATGCTCTTGCCCTTGTCGTACTGCTTCTTCAGGTCGGTGGCGAGCTTGTTCCGGTCGTTGCCGGTGATGCGCGCACCCTTTTTCAGCACTGCCGTTGCCATGTTTCCTCCGCACTCTCTGTTCGGTGCGATCCCAGCCCCCGCTGCGCTCGCAAACTGCTGACGAAGCCGAATGAAAGCGCAACGCCAACCGGCGTGCAAGATCGACTTGGGCAATGCGTGCCGGTCGGCCCGAAGAGCATTTCCAGCCCGGATAAACCGGTACATATCGTCCAGTTGATTCGGCTATTGCGTGCCAGGAAAATGACGTTGGACAGCCCGTACCGATCTACGCGAGGGCGATCAAATCCGCAAGATCGGGACTCCATGAGTCCTCGATCCCGTCGGGCAAAAGAATCACCTTTTCCGGAGCCAACGCCTCGACCGCACCCTCGTCGTGTGTCACCAGAATGATCGCGCCCGCGTAGGTGCGCAGCGCATCGAGCACCTGCCCGCGGCTGACCGGATCGAGGTTGTTCGTCGGCTCGTCCAGCAGCAGCACGTTGGCCGCACTGGTCACCAGCATCGCCAGTGCGAGCCGGGTCTTCTCACCGCCGGACAGCACGCCCGCCGGCTTCTCGACATCGTCGCCGGTGAACAGGAACGCGCCGAGGATCTTGCGCAGGTCGGTGTCGGAGAGATCGGTGCGACCGACCGTCGATGCCGACGTGCGCATGTTCTCGAGGATCGTGCGGTCGTGATCCAGGGTCTCGTGCTCCTGCGCGTAATAGCCCAGTCGCAGTCCGTGACCGGGGACGACCTCGCCGGTGTCGGGCGGTTCCAGTCCGGACAGCAGGCGCAGCAGCGTCGTCTTGCCTGCGCCGTTGAGGCCGAGGACCACGACACGGGCGCCGCGGTCGACCGCGAGATCGACGTCGGTGAAGACCTCGAGCGAGCCGTAGGACTTCGACAATCCCTCCGCGGTCAGCGGGGTCCGTCCACAGGGCGCCGGTGCTGGGAAGCGCAACCGAGCCACCTTGTCGTGCACCCGCTCCTCGGCCATGCCCGCCGCGAGGGCGTCGGCTCGGCGCAGCATCTGCTGTGCGGCCCGTGCCTTGGTGGCCTTGGCGCGCATCTTGTCCGCCTGGGTGCGCAGCGACTCGATCTTGCGCTCGGCGTTCGCGCGCTCGCGGTGCCGGCGGCGTTCGTCGGTTTCGCGCTGCTGCAGGTAGGTCTTCCAGCCGAGGTTGTAGACATCGACGGTCGTGCGGTTGGCGTCGAGGTACCAGACCTTGTTGACCACGGCGTCGAGCAGGCCGACATCGTGGCTGACGACGATGAGCCCGCCGTTGTGCTGGCGCAGGAAGTCACGCAGCCAGGTGATCGAGTCGGCGTCGAGGTGGTTGGTCGGTTCGTCGAGCAGCAGCGTGGTCGGCTCGCCGGCCGAGTCCGCGAACAGGATCCTGGCCAGCTCGACCCGGCGCCGCTGCCCGCCGGACAGCGTGCGCAGCGGCTGGACGAGCACGCGGTCCGGCAGGCCGAGGTTCGCGCAGATCCGCGCCGCCTCGCTCTCGGCCGCGTAACCGCCGAGCGCGGTGAACCGCTCCTCGAGGTTGCCGTACTTGCGCACGAGCGAGGTGTCATCGGGCGTCTCGGCGAGCGCGATCTGCACCTTGGCGATATCGGTCACGAGCACGTCGAGACCACGGGCCGAGAGCACGCGGTCGCGGGCGGTGACATCGAGATCGCCGGTGCGCGGATCCTGCGGCAGGTAGCCGACCATCCCCTTGACGTCGAGCTTGCCGGAATGCGGTTGGCCTTCGCCGGCGAGCACGCGCATGGTGGTCGTCTTGCCGGCCCCATTGCGGCCGACCAGCCCGATCCGGTCGCCGTTGCCGACGCGCAGCGTGACGGGCTCGAGCAGGATGCGCGCTCCAGCGCGCAGCTCGAGGTCAGTTGCGGTGATCATTGGATTCTCCCTGGCTTTGGACAGACGGGTGGCGTGGAGACGGCCCGCCCGCTAAACGGCCAAGGGAGACATGGCGCCAATGATACCGGGCGAAGGGCTATGAGTTCTTCGTGTGCGACTTGCGCCGGCGCGCCCGGGAGCGGCGCGGCTGCGACGTGACCAGTGCGTGTGCGATCAAGGCCGGTGTTCTCATGCTCGGCACGCTATGGACCTGAGGGGGTGTGCCGCGTCGGAAGAATTCCGTATCCCGTCCCGACTAGAGTCGGCCCGGCACGGCGAGGAGGCACTTATGCCAGCGAAGAAGAAGCCGAACAAGGCCGTCCTGATAGCCATTGTCGCGGTGCACCTCACGGTCGCGCGACTCACCTGGCGAGACCTGCGAACCCGCCCGGCCGACCAGATCCGTGGGAACAAGACGTTCTGGCGGGTGGCGAGCGGGGTCAACACGATCGGGTCGGTCGGGTACTGGCTCCTGGGGCGGCGGCGAGCCGCCCGGTAGCGGCGACTGGATCGCGAGTTTCATTTTCCGGCGATCTTCGGTTACGGTGCGCGGGCCTGTTTCGATCTTGGAGAACCCATGCGCCGCCGCTCCCTCGTGCTCGCGGTCGCTTCGCTGGTAATGCTCGGGCTGACGTCCGCACCCAGCGAAACGGCCAGCGGAACGCCCACGACATCGCCTGCCCGAGTCACCTCTGCGACCGCGAATTCGCTTTCGTCGACCCGAATCGCGCTCCGCTGGCACGTCACGAGCGATCGGACGGTGATCCGGATGGCACGGGGCGCTGTCGCTCCGTCCGCGCCGTCGCGAGGCAAGCAGGTCGCGACGGTTTCGTCGCCACGCCACCGCCTTGTTGTCAAGCGCCTAGTCCCCGGCACTCAGTACAGCTTTGCCCTCTTCGCCATGGATACGCATGGCAATGCTGCGCAGCCACGCGCGGTCCGTGCACGCACGGCGCCCGCGCCGGTCATCGCCGTGAAGACGTACGACGTCGGCACGAACGTGTCGGTTGAGTGGACGAATCCGGCGACGCCATTCCGTCGCCTGATCGTGCGATACGCAGAGGGGCCGGCCGCGCCGAAAAGCCCGTCGGCGGGCAAGGGCGCCGGGCTGCGTCGGCCGAATGCGACGTCGGTGACGTTGCACCGTCTCGCGAAGGGCACGACCTATTCCGTTGCCGTGTGGACGCGCGGCGAGACCGGCCTGACGTCAAGGCGCCGGATGACAACCTTCGCGACTGCTGCTAACCCGCCGGCGAGCGGCACGGTCAGCGGAACGGTCACCGACGACGTCGGAGACGCCCTTGCCGGCGCGTCGGTCTTTGCCTTCGACCTGTCCAGTGGTGCCGATTTCGAGACGACGTCGAGTTCGTCCGGCGGCTATTCGTTCAGGTTGCCGCCGAGCGGATATGACATCGGTGCCTTCGGTCCGAACGCGACAGGCGGCGACTCTGATGCGACGGGATACGACGCGAGCGCACAGCAGGTTCGGGTGCATTCGGCGCAGCACACTCAGTCCAAGATCGCCTTGCCGCCAGGTGGAGTCGTTGTCGGCAAGGTGACTGACGCGCAGGGCGATCCAGTCGCGGGCGTCCTACCCGAACTTATCTACCCGCCCACCTATCTGTTCACCGACTCCGGCGGTGAGATCTTCCCGTTCCCCGATTACGAGGGCGACCCGACCGCCGCCGACGGAAGCTACGAGATCAGGGGGGTGTCGAGCGACTCGTTCGTGGTGTGCTTCGACCCGACCGAACGTTCGGGCGCCACTCAATACGCCGCCGGTTGCTTGTCGTCGCCTGAGGCAGTTGCGCCCGGAGCGACCGAGGCGATGCCCGATGATGCGTTGGCCGGCGTCGATCCGGCTGGCGGAGGAAGCATCGCCGGCACCATCCGAGACGCTGACGGGCACGTGGTCGGCGACGCGCAGATTTATGTAACTCCAATTGGGAAGCGAACAACGGCCGAGTGGCTGTTCAGCAATTCCGACGGAACCTATGAGGGCGCCGGGCTCGCTCCCGGCCGGTACCGAATCTGTGTGGACACGACGCAGGCCGTCATGACCGGCACGGGTGCGGCGTCCGGATGCCGCAAGAAGGATGTCGCGGTAACCAGCGGGCAGTTGACGCGCGCCGACGTCACGTTGCCGGTGGGCGCGGCCTTCGAGGGCGTTGTCAGCGGTCCGGATGGCAGACCGGTCGTCCACGCGGCCGTGGTGATCGAGCCCAACCGAAACGAAGGCGACTACGTCGCTTTCACCGACGCGACGGGTCATTACGTGGCTCGGGGCGTGGGCAGTGGACCGTTGCGGGTGTGTATCGATGCGACGGGCGCCGCGGTGCGCAGCGTGCCGACAGGGGCGTTGGGGCATTGCTTCGAGCACGGTCAGAAGATCAGTTTCCGAGCGGGCAAGACGCAGGACGGGATCGACTTCCAGCTGAAGGCGGCAAGCGCGATTTCGATTGCCGCGGTGCGCGCCGACGGCGCGCCGGTGCGGTACGCCGAGGTCGACATCCAGCCCACTGACGGCCATTCGAATATCTTCGGATTCGGCTACACGAACGCGCACGGGGAATTCCTCGAGAGCGGGCTGCCGGCCGGCACGTACTTCGTCTGCGTGACGAGCGATCCGTTGTTCGGCGAAACCAATTCTGACGGAGCGTCCGACACCCGGTGCACCCAGCAGCACTTGGTACAGACGGCCATCCACGAAGTCACGAAGCGGGTGATGACCTTCGCCGCTGCCGGCTCGATTCGGGTGGAGGTGCATGACACCCAAGGACGGCCAGTGCCCGGCATCGACGCGGTGGTGTTGAAGCCGTGCGCCGACCAAGCCTTTTCGTGTGTGACGGAGCCGGTATTCAACGACGCCACCAAGGTCGAGGTCCGCGCAAGCGCAAACACGTACTCGGACGGAACCGTGCGCCTCGACGGGCTGCACCCCGGGACATATGCGGTCTGTGTGTCCGCGTACTGGGCGGCGACGACGGCCAACGATGCGCCCACCGGCTACGCCGACGCGTGCACCGGTGACACGTTCGATGTCACCGTGCACAAGAGCGCCGTCAACCCGGTGAAGCTGACCCTGCAACACGGCGGAGCGATTTCCGGAACAGTCACCGACGCGCACGGCAATCCCATTCGCGGTGCCCGCATACGCGTCACCGGTTCGGCGGCCGACGACTTCGCGACTCCGTCGGTCCCGTGGAATTTCAACTTCACTCCGGGTGCCGGCTCGGCCAGCGGAGCGGACGGCACGTTCACGATCCGTTCGATCCAGCCTGGTGCCCAGCGGGTGTGCGTTACCGCAAAGCACGCGAAAGGCACCGACGGCACCGTTGGATATCGCCAACATTGTTTGAGTTCGCCGGTAACGGTGACCGCCGATTCGACGCACCCAGGGGTGTCGTTCAAGCTCAAACCACGCTGAGGTAGCGCAGCGTTGACGGCTAGGTGAAGGCGCTGATTCCGGTGATCGAGCGCCCGACGATCAGTGAATTGATCTCGCGAGTGCCCTCGAACGAGTACAGCGCTTCGGCGTCGTTGAAATACCGGGCGACGCCGTAGTCGAGCAGGATGCCGTTTCCGCCGAGGATCTCGCGAGCCCAGCCGACCGTCTCGCGAAGCCGGCTGGTGCAGTACGACTTGGCCAGCGCGCCCTGCTCGTCGCGGAAGATCCCGTCGTCCTGTAGTTGCGCAACGCGTACGGCGAGGGCGAGCGACGCGGTGATGTTGCCGAGCATCCGTGCAAGCAGGTCCTGGACGAGCTGGAACCCACCGATCGGACGGCCGAACTGCACGCGGTCGTGCGCGTACTGCACGGCAACCTCGTAAACAGCCATCATCGCCCCGACCGAGCTCCAGGCAACGCCGCCGCGGGTATGTCGCAGCACGGTGTTCGTGTCCTTGAACGAATTGGCGTTCTGCAGCCGGTTGTCGTCGTGGACCCGCACGTCGGTGAGGACAAGGTCAGCGTTCTGCACCGTGCGCAGCGCGAGCTTGCCCTCCATCTTGGTCGCGGTGAAGCCAGCCGTCCCCTTCTCGACGACGAAACCCTTCACCGACTCGTCGTCGACGTCGCGTGCCCAGATCACGACGAGGTCGGCGAAGGTGCCGTTGCCGATCCAGCGTTTCGCGCCGTTGAGGATCCAGCCGTCGCCGTCGCGTTGGGCCGTCGTCTCGAGGCCGCCGGCTACGTCGGATCCGCCGTGTGGCTCGGTCAACCCGAAGGCGCCGATCTTCTCCAGCTTGCGCATCGCGGGCAGCCAGCGTTGTTTCTGCTCGTCCGAGCCGCAGTAGTAGATGCTGCCCATCGCCAGGCCGCTGTGCACGCCGTAGAACGATGCGAAGGACGAGTCGATTCGCGAGATCTCGAGACTGACGAAGCCGGCGAGCAGCCGTCCCTCGGTCGGGGTGCCGGGCAGGTCGTACGGCAGCCCGATGACGTTGAGGTCAGCGAAGGCGGGAAGCAGTTCGTGCGGGAACTCTGCCGCCGACCATTGCTGATCGGCGACGGGCGCGAGGTCGCTGCGCAGCCACCCGCGCAACCGGTCCAGGAGCGCGCGCTCGTCGTCGTCGAGCAGGCTGCGGTAGCCGAACAGATCGGCGTCGATGTCGGCGCGTGCGCCGGGCGTGGGATCGGGCATAACCCGATCTTGCCCGTCAGCGGTCAGACGTTGAAGCCGAGGGCGCGCAGTTGCTCGCGGCCGTCGTCGGTGATCTTGTCGGGGCCCCACGGCGGCAGCCATACCCAGTTGATCTTGATCTCGGCCGCGAGGGTTTCGGGCCGCCGGTCAGTGCGGCCTGGGCCTGGTCCTCGATCACGTCGGTGAGCGGGCACGCGGCCGAGGTCAGGGTCATGTCGATGGTGATGACATTGCCCGACTCTCCGGCATCGACTCGGGCGTCGTACACCAGGCCGAGGTCGACGACATTGATCCCCAGTTCCGGATCGACGACATCGCGCATCGCCTCGTCGATCTCGTCGCGCGAGGGCAAGGTTGGTGCGGTCATGATGCGGTCTCCTCAGAGTTCCAGCCGGCTTCGGCTACGGCGCTCTTCATCGCCATCCAGCCCAGCAGTGCGCACTTCACGCGCGCGGGGTACTTCGACACGCCCTCGAACGCCACGGCGTCCTCGAGCTCTTCCTCGTCTTCGTCGGTCAGCTCGGCATTACCGCGCGACTGCATCAGTTCGAGGAATTTCTGCTGCAATGCCATCGCCTCGTCGATCGGTTTGCCCACGACGAGGTCGCTCATCACTGATGTCGACGCCTGGCTGATCGAGCAGCCTTCGCCTTCCCAACCGATTTCGGCGACGGTTCCGTCTTTCAGGTTCACGCGCAGGGTCACCTCGTCACCGCAGGTCGGGTTGACGTGGTGCACCTCGGCGTCGAACGGATCCAGGACGCCACGATGGTGCGGGTTCTTGTAGTGGTCAAGAATGATCTGCTGGTAAAGGGTGTCCATCGAGAGACTCACGAGCGAAAGCCTCCTTTGGTACTTGGCCCCGCGAAGCGCTGGCCAGTGTTTACTCCGGTTCTCATGAGCGCACCGCCCTTTGGCAGGTGGCCCCGCGAAGCGTTGGCCACTCTTTCGTCCGGTCCCTCATGAGAAGATCTCCTGCACCTTGCGGACGCCGGCTATGAGTGCGTCGACTTCTTCCATCGTGGTGTACACACCGAATGACACTCGCGTCGTCGCCGGTATTCCGTAACGAACGCACACCGGTCGGGCACAGTGGTGGCCGGCACGCACCGCGATCCCCTGCTCGTCGAGCAGCTGGGCCACGTCGTGCGGGTGGATGCCCTTGAGCGTGAACGAGATCGTCGCGCCGCGGTCGACCGTCGTGGACGGCCCGATGATGCGCAGGTCGGCGATCGACTGCAGGCCGTCGAGCGCGTAGGCGGTGAGTTCCTTCTCGTGCTCGCGGATGTTCTCGATGCCCAACCCGGTGACGTAGTCGACCGCCGTGCCGAGCGCGACCGCCTGGGCGATCATCGGCGTGCCGGCTTCGAAGCGGTGCGGCGGAGCGGCGAAGGTGGAACCTTCCATCGCCACCGTCTCGATCATCTCGCCGCCACCGAGGAACGGCGGGAGCTCGGCGAGCAGTTCGTAGCGGCCCCACAGCACACCGACGCCGGTCGGGCCGTAGAGCTTGTGCCCGGTGAACGCGAGGAAGTCAGCGCCGACTTCCTGGACGTCGAGGGGAAGGTGCGGAGCCGCCTGGGCGGCGTCGACGATCGACAGTGCCCCGACCGAACGCGCCCGGTCAGCGATGCGGCGAACCGGATTGATCGTGCCGAGCGCGTTGGACTGGTAGGCGAACGAGACGACCTTGGTGCGCTCGTTGATGACCTCGTCGATGGCCGACTCGACGAGCCGTCCGTCCTCGTCGATCGGGATCCAGCGGAACGTCGCGCCGGTACGCAGCGCGAGCTGCTGCCACGGGACGATGTTGCTGTGGTGTTCCATCTCGGTCACCACGATCTCGTCACCGGGGCCGAGCCGGAACCGCTCCGCGCCGGGGAACGTGGTCGCGTTCGAGAACGAGTACGCGAGCAGGTTGAGTGCCTCGGTGATATTGCGGGTGAAGATGATCTCTTCGCGGCGAGGGTGCGTTGAGGAATTCGGCGACCTTGTCGCGCGCACCCTCGTAGGCGTGCGTGACCTCGCTGCCGAGGGTGTGCACGGCCCGCGCGACGTTGGCGTAGTGATTCGCGTACAGGTCGGCCTCGGAGTCGATCACGACCTGCGGCTTCTGCGCGCTGTTGGCCGAGTCAAGGTAGACGAGGGCACGCCGTGCACCTCGCGGGCGAGAATCGGGAAGTCCTTGCGGACCGCCTCGACATCGAAACTCATGGCCACCTCTCCTTCGCCGTGCGTCGCGCAGTGCTCACGCGGCAGCTGCGCTGGCGTCTCGTTCACACCGAAGCGGGTGTAGCCCTCGGCCTCGAGCTGCTCGGCGAGCTCGGCACCGCCGGACTCGACGATGCGTCCGTCGAAGAACACGTGCACGAAGTCGGGCTTGATGTAGCGCAGGATCCGCGTGTAGTGCGTGATCAGCAGGGTGCCCACGCCGGTCTCGCGGACCCGGTTCACGCCCTCGCTGACGACGCGCAGCGCGTCGACGTCGAGGCCGGAATCCGTCTCGTCCAGGATCGCGATCTTCGGCTTGAGCAGTTCGAGCTGCAGGATCTCGTGGCGCTTCTTCTCGCCGCCGGAGAAGCCCTCGTTGACCGAACGCTCGGCGAAGGCCTTGTCGATGTCGAGGGCCTCCATCGAGGCGTTGACCTCTTTGATCCAGGTGCGCAGCTTGGGCGCCTCGCCGCGCACCGCGGTCGCCGCGGTACGCAGGAAGTTCGACACCGACACGCCGGGCACCTCGACGGGGTACTGCATCGCGAGGAACAGCCCGGCGCGGGCACGCGCGTCGACGGTCATCGCCAGCACGTCTTCGCCGTCGAGCGTGACCGAACCGGACGTCACCGTGTACTTCGGGTGCCCGGCGACGGAATAGGCGAGCGTCGACTTGCCTGAACCGTTCGGGCCCATGATGGCGTGCGTCTGGCCCGATGACACGGTCAGGTCGACGCCCTTGAGGATCTCGGTCTTCTCGTCGCCCTCCCCCACCGTCACGTGCAGGTCGCGGATCTCCAGTGTTGCCATATCAGTCGTTCTCCTGGGTGAAGCCCAGCCGGGCTTCGATAGCGGTCATGATCTGGTGCTCGATATCGGGCACGCCGATGCGCTCGACGACGTCTGCGAAGAACCCTCGGACGACCAGGCGGCGCGCCTCGTCCTCCGGGATTCCGCGCGACTGCAGGTAGAACAGCTGCAGGTCGTCGAATCGTCCCGTCGCGCTGGCGTGGCCGGCTCCGGCGATGTCGCCGGTCTCGATCTCGAGGTTGGGGACGGAGTCGGCGCGGGCGCCGTCGGACAGCAGCAGGTTGCGGTTCATCTCGTAGGTGTCGGTGCCGGTCGCGGACGGCCGGATGCGAACGTCGCCGATCCACACCGTGCGCGCCGACTCGCCGAGCAACGCGTTCTTGTACAGCACGTTCGACGTGCAGTTCGGCTCGGAATGGTCGACGAACAGCCGGCTCTCGAAGTGCTGGCCCTCGCCGGCAAAGCTCACGCCGAGCATCTCGGCGCGCCCGCCCGGTCCGGCATAGCGCACCGTCGGAACGATCCGCACGACCGAACCGCCGAGGGTGATGTTGACGTGCCGGTAGGTGCGCGTCACGTCCGACCAGCGCGGCATAGGAGGAGAGCTGCACGGAGCCTTCGTCGGCGCTGTTCACCGCGACCACCCCGCAGTGAGGCACCGTCGCCGACGATGAACTCGATGTTGGCGGCGACGCGGATCAAGCCGCGATGGTCGATGACCAGCGTGGCCTTGGCATTGGCGCCGACCTCGACGACGTGATGGGTGTACGAGCGGCCGCTGATGCCCTTGCGGAACAGCACGATCGGCTCGGACAGCTCCGCACCGGCGTCGACACGCACGTGCAGCCCGCGCGTCACGTTGCCATCGCGAGCGCGCTGACCCGGTCGGCCGGCGTGAGCGCGGTGCCGAACGCGTCGAGCGTCTTCGGGTCGACGAGGTCGACGTGCGCGCCGTCCGGCACGCGTTCGTCGCCTTCGATCACGCCGTCCGGTTCGAACGGCTCGAAGAACTCGCGGATGCGGGCCAGCGGGCTGAACCGCCAGTCCTCCTGCGACCTGTTGGGAACGGGGAAGTCGGCCGGATCGCGCGAGGTGAATCGTTCCGGCGCGCTGCCGGTCGGCTTGAGTACAGCGGTCATCTTTGCCTTTCGGGGTCCACGCCAAGTTTTCGAGTTGCGAAACTTGGTGGGGCTTAACCGACAGCGCCTTCCATCTGGAGTTCGATGAGGCGGTTCAGCTCGAGGGCGTATTCCATCGGCAGCTCGCGGGCGATCGGCTCGACGAAGCCACGCACGATCATCGCCATCGCTTCGTCTTCGGAAAGCCCGCGGCTCATCAGGTAGAACAGCTGGTTCTCGCTGACCTTCGACACCGTCGCCTCGTGGCCCATCGACACGTCGTCCTCACGGACGTCGACGTACGGGTAGGTGTCGGAGCGGCTGATGTCGTCGACGAGCAGGGCATCGCACTTCACCGTGGACCGGCTGTGGTGCGCACCCTTGTTCACCTGCACGAGGCCGCGGTAGGACGTGCGTCCGCCGCCGCGAGCGACCGACTTCGAGATGATCGTCGATGAGGTGTGCGGCGCCAGGTGCAGCATCTTCGCGCCGGCGTCCTGGTGCTGGCCCTCGCCTGCAAAGGCGATCGAGAGCACCTCGCCCTTGGCGTACTCACCGGTCAGCCAGACGGCTGGGTACTTCATCGTCACCTTGGAGCCGATGTTGCCGTCGACCCACTCCATCGTCGCGCCGGCTTCGGCCTTTGCGCGCTTGGTGACGAGGTTGTAGACGTTGTTCGACCAGTTCTGGATGGTCGTGTAGCGGCACCGGCCGCCCTTCTTCACGATGATCTCGACGACGGCCGAGTGCAGCGAGTCGGAGCTGTAGATCGGCGCGGTGCAGCCCTCGACGTAGTGCACGTAGGCGTCCTCGTCGACGATGATCAGCGTGCGCTCGAACTGGCCCATGTTCTCGGTGTTGATCCGGAAGTAGGCCTGCAGCGGGATCTCGACGTGCACGCCCTTCGGCACGTAGATGAACGAACCGCCCGACCACACCGCGGTGTTCAGGGCGGCGAACTTGTTGTCGCCGGACGGGATGACCGAACCGAAGTACTCCTCGAACAGCTCGGGGTACTCCTTCAGCGCGGTGTCGGTGTCGAGGAAGATGACGCCCTGACGCTCGAGCTCCTCGTTGATCTTGTGATAGACCACCTCGGACTCGTACTGCGCAGCGATGCCGGACACGAGGCGCTGCTTCTCGGCCTCCGGGATGCCGAGCTTGTCGTAGGTGTTCTTGATGTCCGCGGGCAGGTCGTCCCAGCTGGTGGCCTGCTTCTCGGTCGACCGGACGAAGTATTTGATGTTGTCGAAGTCGATCCCGGACAGGTCGGAACCCCAGTTCGGCATCGGCTTCTTGTCGAAGATCGACAGCGCCTTGATGCGCCGCTGGAGCATCCAGTCGGGCTCGCTCTTCTTGTCAGAGATGTCGCGGACGACAGCCTCGGACAAACCGCGCTGCGCGGCGGCACCCGCGACGTCGGAGTCGGCCCAGCCGAAGCCGTAGCGGCCGATCGCATCGATCTGCTCGTCCTGAGTGAGAACGCGCTCTGGGGTGGTCGTCATATGGTTACTGCCTCCCGGATCGGGTGGTGGCGTGCGTTGGAACATGCGTGGTGCAGACCCCGTCGCCGTGGGCGATCGTGGCCAGTCGTTGGACGTAGGTGCCGAGCACCTCAGCGAACGCGCGCGTCTCGGCCTCGCACAGTTCGGGGAACTCGGCGGCTACGTGCGCTACCGGGCAGTGGTGCTGGCAGACCTGGATGCCGTTCGCGGCGTCCTCGGTAGTCGCAGCGTAGCCATTGGCCGACAGCGACTCGGCAAGCGCGTCGGCCCGCGACGCGGACGATGCCGTGCGGTCGATGTTAGGACGAAGCGAATCGGCCAGGGTTGCCGCGCGATGCTCGGCGAATGCGGTCACAGCCGCCTCTCCGCCGGTCTCGCGCAGGTAGCGCAGTGCGGTGGTCGCCAGGTCGTCGTAAGCGTGCGGGAATGCGGCCCGTCCGGTATCGGTCAGGGCATACACGCGGGCCGGGCGGCCTCGTCCCCGGTTCGGAGCGGGACGGGGGTCGCATTCGGCAAGCAGCCCGTCGGCAACCAGGGCGTCGAGGTGCCGTCGCACGCCGGCGGGCGAGAGCCCGAGACGCTCGGCCAGCGCCGCCGCGCTCTGCGGGCCGCGCTCCAGAACGAGCCGGGCGACCGCATCGCGGGTCCGGTCGTCAGTGGCAGCACCGAATTTCACAACACCAGTATGACGTATTTCCCCGGCAACCGCCGCAACGGGGGGCGTGATCCTCGCCGAGTCGGCCCGTCCCGACTGGTTTGCACCCAGCGCGGCCGCTATATGGGCCGCGTGGCGCCATATAGCGGCCACGGCGGGTGCAAACCGGGCTTTGTTACGCGGACGGGTAGGTTGCGCGTGTGCTGTACCGGACGCTCGAGCTGACCCTGGCTCCCGCGCTGCGCGTGATCTATCGCCCGGAGGTCACCGGCGCCGAGTTCGTCCCGCGTGAAGGTCCGGTGATCCTGGCCGCCAACCACATCTCCTTCGCCGACGAGATCTTCACCCCGCTGGCCGCCCGGCGGCAGGTCGCCTATTTCGCCAAGGCCGAGTACTTCACGACCCCGGGAGTGCAGGGGCGGGCGATGGCGTGGTTCTTCCGCAGCTGCGGCCACGTACCTGTCGAGCGGGCCGATACGCGGGCCGCCGCGAGCGTCATCGACATCGGTGTGGACGTACTGCGCGAAGGCCGTGCCCTGGGGATCTTCCCCGAGGGCACCCGCTCCCCTGACGGTCGGTTGTACAAGTTCCGGACCGGCGTCGCGCGAGTCGCCTTGCGTAGCGGGGCGCCGGTTGTCCCGGTGGGTCTCGTCGGGACGCGCGAGGTGCTGCCGCCCGGCGAGCGCCGCTGGCACCGCGCCCCGGTGGCGGTGCATTTCGGCGCGCCGCTGTACTTCGGCGACCGGGCCGGTGAGGAGCGCAGTGCCCGGGTGCTGCGCGAGATCACCGACATCGTCCGGGTCGCGGTTCAGAAACTGTGCGACCAGGAGTACGTCGATTCCTTCGCCGGGTCCTCGCGAGAGGTGTGAGCGCCGCCGCACACCCCATGCTTCCTAGACTGACGGGGTGTCCGCCGCTGCCGCCGTCGAGGTCCATGGCCTCGTCAAGACCTACGGCACGCGGCGCGCCGTCGATGGGCTCACCCTGACCGTCGAGCGGGGCACGCTGCTGGCCCTGCTCGGCCCGAACGGCGCCGGCAAGACGACCACGATCGAGATCTGCGAAGGCTTCCGGTCTGCCGACAGCGGGACGGTGCGGGTGCTCGGCCTGCCGCCGGATTCGGCACAGCTGCGGCCGCGGGTCGGTGTCATGCTCCAGGACGGCGTCGGTGGCTACCGCGAAGCCAAGGCCATCGAGTTGCTGCGCCTGTTCGCGGCCTACGCGGCGACGCCCGCCGATCCTGCCGAGTTGCTCGACCTGGTCGGACTCAGCGATGTTGCCTCGACACCGGTCAAGCGACTGTCCGGCGGCCAGCAGCAACGGCTTTCCCTCGCCCTCGCGCTGGTCGGCCGTCCCGAACTCGTCTTCCTGGACGAGCCGACCGCCGGCATGGATCCGCAGGCCCGCCGGGTCACCTGGGAACTCATCCGCCAGCTGCGTGCCGACGGTGTCAGCGTCGTACTGACGACCCATTTCCTGGACGAGGCCGAGCAACTCGCCGACACCGTGATCGTGATGGATTCGGGACGGATCGTGGCGCAGGGCACGCCGGCCGAGCTCACCCGGGCCGGCGCCGAGGGGCAGATCCGGTTCCGGGCGACGCCGGGATTGCACCTGGAGTCGCTGGTGACCGCGCTGCCCGCAGGAACGACCGCGACCGAACCGGATGCCGGTCACTACCTGGTCAGCGGCGAGGTGAACCCGCAGCTGCTGGCGACCCTCACCGCATGGTGCGCGACGCAGGGCGTGCTGGCCGAGCAGCTCGCCGTCGAACGGCGCAGCCTCGAAGACGTGTTCCTCGACGTGACCGGACGGGAGCTACGGAGCGTGACCTCGTTCGTCCCTGCTCCTGGCGCCGCCCCGCGGGCGAGGATGCTCGGTGCGCAGACGTCGATGGAGTTCCGGCTGCAGCTGCGCAATCTCGAGCAGGTCGGGCTGACGCTGATCATTCCGCTCCTGCTGCTCTTCTTCTTCAACCTGCCGCTGCTCTACAACCTCGGCGTCGATCGCCGGATCGACTTCGTCGTGCCGAGCATGATCGCGCTGGCGGTGATGTCCGCAGCCTTCACCGGGCTGGCCATCGGCACCGGGTTCGAGCGGAAGTACGCCGTGCTCAAACGGCTGGGCGCCACCGCCTTGCCGCGGTCAGTGCTGGTTGGCGGCAAGACGCTGTCGGTGTTGCTGCTCGAGGTCGTGCAGGTTCTGCTGATCTGTGCGCTCGGCTTCGCACTCGCTTGGCACCCGCACGGCGACCCGCTGTTCGTGGTGCTGCTCGTCGCCCTCGGCACGGCCGCGTTCGGCGGGCTCGGATTGCTGCTCGCGGGTGCGGTGCGCGCCGAGGTGACCCTGGCCGCGGCCAACCTGGTCTGGCTCGTCCTGCTGTTCGCCGGCGGCATCGCGATCCCGCTTTCCAAGTACCCGCACGGCGTCGCGCAGGTGCTGCAATACCTACCGTCCGCAGCCCTGTCCGACGGCCTGCATCGGGTGCTCGAGGACGGCGTGGCCGCCCCGCTGCACGACCTGGCGACCCTGCTGGTGTGGGCGGCGCTCGCGCTGCCGGCCGCTGCGCGGTGGTTCAAGTGGGAGTAGCGACACCGGTGCGCACGCCCTCGCCGGTGCGCTGGTTGCCGGAGCGCATGCAGACGCCGGCCTGGTTGCGCGGGCTCGCGTTGGCGTCGGTCGTTTCGAATGTCGTCATCGTCGTCACCGGCGGCGCGGTGCGGTTGACCGATTCCGGGCTCGGCTGCCCGACCTGGCCCAAGTGCACCGACTCGTCGCTGACGCCGACCAAGCAGTACGCGATCCACGGCCTGATCGAGTTCACCAACCGGCAACTGACCTTCGTGCTGGCGGTCGTCGCGGTGGCGACCTGGCTGGTCGCGATGGCGCTGGTCCGCGAGCGGGCGCTCGCGACCGTTGCCGCGCTGGGCATCCCCGCCCAGGCGGTGCTCGGCGGCCTCACCGTGCTCACGCATCTCAATCCCTGGCTCGTCGCGCTGCACTTCTTGCTGTCGATGGCGATCTTGGCCGTCACCTTCGTCCTCTGGTGGCGGCTGCGAGGCATCCCGGCCACCGGTGCGCCCGCCGGCGGGTGCGTTGTGGCTCACCTGGGCCACGCTGGCCGTCACCGCCGCGACGCTCGCCGTCGGCACGGTGGTGACCGGCAGCGGTCCGCACGCCGGCGACAAGGACGCCAGCGGGAAGGTGCATCGCACCGGACTGCAGGTCGCCTCGGTGCCCAGTTGCACGCCGATCTGGTGATGGTGCTGGTCGGGCTGACGGTCGGCCTGGTTGCCCTGACGTACGCGCTGGGTGCGAACCGGGGTGGTGCGTCGCGCCGCCTCCGTGCTGCTCGGCGTCGTGCTCGCACAGGGCGTTATCGGCTACACCCAGTACTTCTTGCACGTCCCGCCACTGCTGGTCGCCGTGCACATGCTCGGCGCGTGCCTGGTGTGGTTGGCGGCGCTGCGCACGCTGCTCACCATCCGTGATGTCCGGATGGTGGCTTAGGTCCGAAGGTCCGGGTAGACCTTCGGCATGACGATGCGAAGTGACTACCGCCGCCGGAGTGGGATCGCCCAAATCGTAGGGATTCTCGTGATCGTCTGGCTCATCATCGGCGCGATCGCCGCCGGTCAGCGCGGCTACTACGGAAGTGCCAAGTCGAACTGCGCGTCGTTCGCGACGATCGCGGTCACGATCTCGCCGGCCCGCTCAACTACGTCGGGGTCAACCCCAAGGTGCACTGCTCGGTGCCGCAGCCGAGCAAGTAGTCATCTGGCCGTGCAAGGTCGGGCTATCGACCTTGCAAGGCGGCTTGCGAGCCGGCGTAACCGAGTTCTCCGCGTGTCGTTGGGTACGATGCAATCCGTACAGCGTTCACCCAGCGACGACTCAGGAGAGCCTGCCGTGCCCCGAATCCCTCGACGGTCGTCGCTGCCGCGACCGCGACCGTCCTGCTCGCCGCGGGCACCGCGGCGGTCTGATCCCCGCCGGCCGTCGCTCGTCGCGACAGCCGGCCCCGTGCTGCTGGGTGGACTGCTCGGTGACCAGGCCGCGCCGCTGTCGTCGACCTTCGACTCGCGCGCCGTCACCTCGGCCGTCTTCCCAGATGCCGCCACCAGCAACGCCGTGCGAAGCCTGCTCGCGGCGTCCGGGCCGGGCGCCGGCGACGTGGGACAGCAGGTTCGGCACGCTGCGGTCGTGTGCGGGAGCACGTCCTACTGACTGGTCCGACCGCGGGAACTGCAGTCGGCGTTGCCCGGGGCTGGCTGAGTAGCCATGCTGCCGCATTCAGCCTCACCAAGGCGCAGGTCGCGGCCTCACCGTCGATCGCGACCACGTGCTGCCCGGCACCGGCACGCACACCATCACCTTCGCCGAGACCTACGCCGGGATCGAGAGCGTCCAGGGCGGCGCCTCAACGTCGCCGTGACCAAGGACGGCCGGATCCTGGCCTACACCGGCAACCCCACTCCTGGCACGACGGTGCACGGCTCGTGGACGTCGAGCCCGGCCGCTGCCCTGTCGGCAGTCGCCGGCAAGCTCGCCAAGGGCGTCGCGTTCACCCCGCACAAGACGGGCACCGTCGCGGGCTACACGACCTTCGCGCGCGGTCCGTTCGCCGGATCCAGCTACGTGAAGCAGGCGATCTTCGGCACCGCGTCCCGGCCGGGTCGCCGCCTACCACGTCTTCTTCATCAAGAGCCTCGACCAGGCTGGGACACGCTCGTGAACGCGTCCACCGGCGCGATCCTGTTCCGCGCCTCGGTCGTCGCACACGAGTCGGACCCGACCGATCCGACCACGCCGCAGGGCAAGGTCTACGACAACTACCCGGCGCCCCGAAGGGCGGCACCGCACACGTCGTGTCGTTCGGCGCGACGCCCGAATCGCCGAGCGGCTACGTCGACCCGACCGGCCTGGCCGGCACCGGCATCACTACTTCGGCAACAACGCGTCGACGTACGCGAACTGGTCGAACTTCGAAGGGCCGGTCGACCAAGGCCCGCGTCCGATCGCTCCGACCGGTGACTTCAGCTACGACTACACCAACCAGTGGGCGGCGACGAAGGGTGGCACCGTCCCGCCGTCCTACGCCGATGACCTCAACGCGGCCGCGACGAACCTCTTCTACCAACACAACCGGATCCACGACGAGTACTACAAGCTCGGCTTCACCGAGAGCGCCGGCAACTTCCAGGTGAACAACGGCAGCAACGGCGGCCAGGGTGGCGACCCGGTGCTCGGGCTCGTCCAGGCGGGCGCGGCGTCGGGCGGATCGCCGACCTACACCGGTCGCGACAACGCGTACATGCTCACCCTGGCGATC